>JAXMHH010000002.1:0-588340 GCA_046346845.1 bacterium | reverse complement strand
GGCGGAGACCAGGTCGCCTACGACCGGGCGATGGCCCGGGCCAAGCGCTTCTACACCCGCGCCAAGGACTACGGCCTGCAATTGCTTTCCCTGCATCCCGGCTTCGCCAAGGCCAACGAGGGGACGCTGGAGGAATTCCAGAACAACCTGAAAACCTTCGGCCGGAAGGACCTCGAAGACCTGTTCTGGGCCGGCATCGCCTGGGGCAACTACGTGAACTTCAACAAAGATTCCCCCGACGCCATCGCCGAGCTGCCCCGCATCGAGGCCCTGTTCAACCGGATCATGGAAGTGGATGAAAACTATTATTACGGTGGACCGCATCTGTTCTTCGGCGCGTTCTACGGGGGCCGCCCCAAGCTGCTGGGCGGGGATCCGGAGAAGTCCAAGATGCACTTCGAAAAGGCGATCGCGGCCACCGACGGCAAATACCTGATGGCTCCGGTGAACGAAGCGCAGTATTACGCGGTCCAGATCCAGGACCCTGCCTTGTTCCAAAGCATCCTGAACGGCGTGCTCGCCGCGGACGCGGCGGCCCTGCCGGAGCAGCGCCTCTCCAACGAGCTGGCGAAGCGCCGTGCCAAGATTCTGCTGGATAAAAAAACGATGTTTTTCAGTCAGGCCAATTCCGGCCATCAACCCAAAAGGAAAAAATAAAACCGGGCCCAAACCCGAGGAATCCGATACGAGGAGGAAATAATGCGACCGTATTTACGTTCCCTTGCCTTTGCCTGCTTTGGCCTCGCGCTGAGCGCCGCGACCGCCCGCGCCGCCGACTACGAAATCAAGCTCTCCGTCCTGGCCCCCGAGGGCTCCACCTGGGTCAAAGAGATGGAAGCGATGAACCAAGAGCTGCAAGCCCAGAGCGGCGGCAAGCTCGCCCTCAAGATCTACGCGGGCGGCGTCAGCGGCGACGAGCGCGACGTGTTGCGCAAGATGCGGATCGGCCAAGTGCACGCGGCGGCCTTCACCGGAGTGGGCCTGGGCCAGATCGTCCCCTCGGTGCGCATCCTCGAGTTGCCGATGCTGTTCCGCAACTACCAGGAAGTCGATTACGTGAAGGGCAAGCTGCAGCCCGAGTTCGAGAAGCAATTCGACGCCAACGGCTTCGTGATGCTGGGCTGGGCCGAGGCGGGCTTCGTCAACATCTTCTCCAATAAGCCAATCGCCAACAAAGAGGACATGAAGGGCGTGAAGATGTGGGCCTGGGAAGGCGACCCCCTGGTCAAGACGATGTACGAAACCCTCGGCATCGTCCCCATTCCCCTGGCCCTGCCGGACGTCCTGACCTCGCTGCAGACCAACCTGATCGACGGTGTCTACGGCCCTCCCTTGGGCGTGATCGCCCTCCAGTGGTTCACCAAGGTCAAATACATGACCGACGTCAACCTGGCCAATTCGACCGGCGGCCTGCTGATCAGCAAGGCCATGTACTCCAAGCTCCCGCCCGACCTCCAGGCCCTGCTCAAGACCACCGCGCAAAAATACAGCGCCCAATTGGTGCAGAAGATCCGCGCCGAGAACAATTCCGCCCTGGCCACCTTGAAGAAGAACGGCATCCAGACGGTCGCCGTCGACCCGAAGGCCAAGGAAGAGATGATCCAGCTCTCCGAAGCGGTCTATCCCAAGCTGGCCGGCAACCTGTACCCAGCGGCCCTGCTGGAGAAGGTCAAGGCCTACATCGCCGAGGTGCGCAAATAGGCGCCCCGGCATCCCAAGGTTGAAACCAAAAAAACCCGGCCAAAAGCCGGGTTTTTTTATGAAAATAGTTGATCTCCCCCGGGAGGGACGTTAAGAGACGGGCCCGGCTCCGGGCAGGCCGGGTGAGCCAAGCCCCATTCCCCTTTTTTCGAGGTCCGGGATGATCGAGATCAGCCAAAATTTTTTCTACGGATTTCTCGCCAGCATCGTCGTCGGCGCCTTGGTGTTTTTCTTCATCCCCGCCCTCAATAACGGCCTCGCCAAGCTGGAGGGCGCCCTGCTGACCGTCATCCTCATCCTGATGATCGGGCTCGCCTTCACCCAGGTCATCCTGCGCAACTTCTTCAACACCGGCATCGAATGGGGCGACGCCTTCGTCCGGCACCTGGTGCTCTGGGTCGGCTTCATCGGCGCCTCGGTCGCCACCAAAGAGGGCGGACACTTGGCCATGGACCTGGTGCACCGTTTCCTGCCCCAAAAACTGCGCCGCCCCACCGCCATGTTCGTCGACGGCGCCTCCGCCTTCGTCTGCGCCCTGCTGGCCCTAGCCTCCTACAAGTTTTACCTGACCGAAAAAGAAGCCGGGGACATGCTGCTGCCTCACGTGCCCAATGCCTGGGCGGTCATCATCATCCCGATCGGTTTTTACCTGATGAGCCTGCGCTTCGCGGTGAAGATCCCCGCCGACATCAAGCAGCTGATCAAGCCCGACCCCGAGGGGGCCCATCCATGAACACCCTGCTCGCCGTCGGCATCGCCCTGATCGCGCTGTTTGGCGCGCCCCTGTTCGTCATCTTCGGCTCGATCAGCCTCATTTCGTTCCACAACGCCGGCATCGATTCCTCGGCGACCATCATCGAGATGTACCGCCTCGCCTCGGCGCCCACCCTGGTCGCGATCCCCCTGTTCACCTTCGCGGGCTACCTGATGGCCGAGAGCAAGACGCCGGAGCGCCTGGTCGCCCTGGCCAAGCCGCTGTTCGGCTGGATGCCCGGCGGCCTGGCGATCATGACCATCGTGGCCTGCGCCTTTTTCACCGCCTTCACGGGCGCCTCGGGGGTGACGATCATCGCGCTGGGCGGCCTGCTCTACCCGATCTTGGTGAAGGAGAAATACCCCGACAATTTTTCGATGGGACTGGTGACCACCTGCGGAAGCGTCGGATTGATGTTCCCGCCCTCGCTGCCCCTGATCCTCTACGGCTTGATCAGCGGCGCCAACGTCGACCGGCTGTTCGTGGCGGGGATCCTCCCCGGCATGCTGATCATCGCCTTGCTCGGGGTCTACAGCATCTGGGTCAATCGCGGGATCCAGCAACAGAAGCACCCGTTCCGAATCAAGGACGTGTTGGCGGCGATCAAGGGAGCCGCCTGGGAACTGCCGCTCCCCTTCATCATCCTCGCCGGCATCTACGGAGGCTATGTCACCGCTTCCGAAGCGGCCGCGGTCACGGCCTTTTACATCTTCGTCGTCGAGGTCTTCATTTACCGGGACCTGAGCCTCACCAAGGACGTGCCCCGCATCGCGAAACAGTCGATGGTGCTGGTCGGCAGCATCGTCGTGATCTTCGCGGTGGCCATGGGCTTCACCAGCTATCTGATCGACGAGCAGGTGCCGATGAAGCTGCTCGATTGGATCCGCGTCTACATCACCAACAAATGGCTGTTCCTGCTGGCCCTCAACCTGTTCTTATTGGTGGTCGGCTCCTTGATGGACATCTTCTCGGCGATCATCGTGGTGGTTCCGCTGATCATCCCCATCGCCAAGGAATTTGGCGTCGATCCCATCCACCTGGGCATCATCTTCCTGACCAACCTCGAGATCGGCTACCTGCACCCTCCGGTGGGCCTCAACCTTTTCCTGTCGAGCATCCGCTTCAAGCGCAGCATCATCAACCTCTATTGGGTCACCCTGCCCTTCCTCTTGCTGCTCGTGCTGGCCTTGATCATCATCACCTATTGGCCGTCGCTCAGCCTTTATCTGTTGAAATTTTACGGCGGCCAGTAAAGACTGCCCCATGCGCCGCGATGAACTGATCGAACGCTCGCGCCAAGTGAAACGGGTGCTGTGGATCACCCTGTTTCTCAACCTCTTGGTCTGCGGCCTCAAGCTGGGTTACGGTTACGCCTCGCACACCCTCAGCATGGTGGCCGACGGCTACCATTCCCTGCTCGACTCCAGCTCCAACATCGTGGGCCTGATCGCGCTGGTCTTCGCTGCCAAGCCGGCGGACCAAGGCCACCCCTACGGCCACCGCAAGGTCGAGGCCCTGGGCGCGATGTTCATCTCAGGGATGCTGTTCTGGTCCTGTTTCGAGATCGCCTCCAGCGCCCTGGAGCGGCTGCACAGCCATCAAAGCCCCGAAGTCACGGTCTACAGCTTCGCCATTATGGTCGGCACCATGATCGTCAACGGCTGGGTCAGCAAGTACGAGCACCGGCGCGGGCACGAACTGCACAGCCAGCTCCTCACCGCCGACTCCGCCCATACCCGCAGCGACGTCTTGGCCTCCTTCTCCGTGATCGTCGCCCTGGTCGGTCTCAAGTTCCATCTGACCTGGATCGACCTGGCTGCCGCCGGACTGATCGCCCTGTTCGTCGGTTACAGCGGCTACAAGATCGTCTTGGAAAGCCTCGGCACCTTGATGGATTCGGCCCAACTCGATCCGAACGAGGTCGCCCAGGTGGTCATGCAAGTCGACGGCGTCGAGCGCTGCCACGACATCCGCACCCGCGGGCATTCCTCGGCGATCTACATGGATTTGAACATCCACGTGGCGCCCAATCTCAGCACCCAGGAGGCCCATCGGCTCACCCATCAGGTGATCGCGAGGATCAAGCAGGAGATGCCCTCGGTCGTCGACGTGGTGGTGCACACCGAGCCGTCGAGCCCGCACGAGGATTGAAATTCTAGGATTGATAGATGGAGACCCCAGCGCTTTTTGCCGCCGCGAGCAGTTTGGCGTCGCGGGTCGCAAGATCGAGGCCCCGATCCATGGCAAGATAGAGATAAGCGGTGTCATAGCCGCTAAGTCCGTGGGTCTTGCCCATCCACAACAGCAGATCTCTCCAACCGCGGCTGGCGTCGGGGACCACCGTAATGGGCAATTGCTCTAAGGCCTCTAAGAACTTCACGGATTCGGCCCTGGACTGCTTGCCGCGCCGTTCCGCACTGAGCATGGCGTTGGCGATCTCGTAATTCCAGATCGCCGGAACAATCGCGGAGGTTTCTTGAAGAGTCCGCAGGACCTTTCGCGAATATTCGTTCGCCTGGCTGCTAAAACACCAGGCCACAGTGACAGAGGTGTCCAGGACGAAGGGCTTCAACGGCGCCCCTCTTCTTTCATGTCCTTTATCTCGCGAAGCGAGGCCTTGCGCCTTTTCCTGGAATCCAAGAGTTCCCGGATAACCTCGGCAACCGGCCTTTTTTGGGCATTTTCCGCCGGCACGAGTCGTGCAATGGGAACCCCGTGTTTGGTGATGATGAAATTTTCTCCTTTGGAAACACGCTCGAGCAGCTTGGGAAGATGGGTCTTCGCTTCGTAAACTCCGATTTCATTCATCGGACTCTCCCTATGACAAAATTCTAGTCTGCAACTAGTCTAACTTTGTCTCTAGGATCCGTCAAACGATTCCTTGGCAACCCCCCGCCGTACCTACCGATAATACTCCATGCGTAAGGGTGGCACGCCTCCAGCGGAGCCACTCCATGTCCGATATCGATATTTCCCCCTTATTTCGCCTTGTTGAAGCCGCCCTGGCGGGCAACCCCGAGCTCCAGGCCATGGCCGCTCCCCTGATGGCCGCCGCCGATTCGGACGGCCAGCCCAACGCGGAAGACCGCGTCTTAAGCGACGGCGAGATCGAGAATTACGTCCGCCGGCTCCGGCAGGAGAGCGGCGGGAACCTCAGCATCCTCACCCGCAACCGAGACCAGCTCGCCGGCACCCTGGCCGATGCGCGCAGCCGGCTCAGTTCCGAGCATGCCTCCGAGGGGCTTCTCCAGCTCTTGGAAATCGCCGCGGCCCAGGATGAAGACCATGAGAATTTGAGCGCCGAGGAGATCGAGGCGCTGGTCCAAGAGCTCACCCAACAAGACCAACAGGCCCGGGAGCTCACCCCCGAGACCATTGTCACCGAGGTGAACGCCCTGTTGGAGCAGCTGCGCCAGACCGAGGCGGAGATCCCCGAGGCCTTCGTCCCCGCGGACGAGGCCAGGCGCCGAGACCCCATCGACCTCAATTTCTTGAAGAACCTGCCGCCGACCGTGTTCGGGGGAGACGACGACCAGAGCATCATGCTGCAAAACCTGCTGCAGATCGCGGGCGTGGACATCAACGACCGCCGCGCGGATTGGAGCCTCAGCTACGAAGAGCTGGACGCCTTCATCTCGAGCCTGCCGGAGGAGGCTCGCACCGGCTTCCCCGATGCCGAGGTCACCCTGGCGAATTTCCGCTTCATCGCCTTCACCCTGCGCGAGGAGATCAACGCGGCCTTGGCCGAAGTCATCACGGGCGGCGGCGATGCGGCCGTCGAGGGTATCCCCCTGCAAGCGCTCCTGGATCGCCGTTCCCAGATCAACGATCCCCGCGTCGAACAACTGCTCGAGGTCGCCGGCCCGGACGCCGTCCTCACCGCCCTGGACGTCGAGCGGCACCTGCAGCGCATGGAAAGGGAAAACCCGGGATTTTTGCAGGGAATGCTGGCGAACGCCCCCGCCGCCGCGGAGGGCGAGGAACTCAGCGACCTGCAACGCGCGACCCAGCTCTACCTCGCCGGCGCCCGCGCCCTGGCCGCGGATTACGGCGCGGAGCCCGTCACCTCCGACGGAGCGCCGAGCGACGCGGCTTTCGACCGCAACCTTTATATTTCCCGCCAGGTCCTCGGCGACCTGCAGCGGATGCGGGCCGGCTTCACCCACCGCGACCGGCAATACGTCGAGGAAAGCAGCCTCACGGGCACTCTCGACTTCCTCACTTGGGTCTACTCCTTCGGCGGCGCCCTCACCTGGTTCCTCGGGGGAAATCCCCCCGGACTGAGCGAGGAGGATGTCGCGGAATACGGCGAGGACATCCTGCCCCGAGTGGGGCCCACCCTCCGCCATGTGGTGCGCGGCTCGGTGGAGGCCCACGACCACGAGCGCGGCATCGCCCTGGCCGAGCTGCGCCGGATCATCGAGACCCCGCCCAGCGACTTCGAGGGGGAGCGGACCATCCCCAATGCCCTGGAATACCTCCGCACCCACCCCGCCATCAACGAGCACAGCGACGGCTTCGATCGCTGGATCGCCCGCCTCAATCGGCGTTATTATGAGACGCTGACCGGGGATCTCTTCCAAGCCGAGCGGCTCTGGCGCATTCGCAGCGAAACCAATCCCGCGCGGGCGGAGGAAATGTGGTTCAGCCTCGCCCAGGATCTCCGGGGAGGATATCTCTCCACTTGGCGGCAAGACGCCTACCTCGACGGCATCGACAATCTCGACTTCTCCCGCGCCATCCTGCACGCCCTGCACCGGGAATCCACCGACGAAGCCATGCGCAACCGCGCCCACCACGCGCTGCAGGACAGCCTTGGACAGGACGTCACCGACGACGATGGCAACGTGATCTCGGAGGGCGGCGGCGAATTCGGCATCTGGCCGCCGGATTGGTTCCGCAATTACAGCGACGAAAACCGGGACGGCGTCGCCAGCGACGCGGTCCTGCTCACCGCCAGCCTCCTCGTCAGCGGAGGCAGCTTCTCGGTGGCTCGAGGCGCCATGACCGCCACCGGACGCGCCGCCCTCACCGCCGGCTTTTTGCGATTTCTCGGGGTTCGCGGCACGCAAATCGCCACGACCACCGCCCTGGAGGGCGCCGCGGCCGAAGGCACCGCGGTCAGCTCGGGTTGGTTCGGCCGCCTCATGACCAGCTGGGCGGCCCGCCGGGTCGCCACCCAAGAGGCCGCCTTGGCCGCCGCCACCACCGAGGCGGAGACCGCCGCCGCGCGCCAGGCCCTGGCTCGGGCCCAGGCGGTCCAGCGCATCCTGACCTCCCCCACCATCCTCGGCACCGCCGCCGAGACGGTGGCCCCCAATGCCACCGGCTGGTGGACCCGCGTCGCCGCCGCCCACCCCCCGATTGGGGAGGGCCTGGTCCGCACCGCCGCCGGAACCGGCACCCGCGCCGCACTGGCCCGCGCCACAGTCGCCACCTTGGAAAATATCAGCCTGCGCGGCCTCGGCCGCGGCCTCCATTGGCTGAGCTACGAAGGGATCGTCTCCTACGGCATCGCGGGCTATGTCTTCCAAAGCGCCCCGCGCCACAGCAACCACCCCGAGGTCTTCGACCGAGAGTACGAGTTGCGTCTGCCGGAACGGGAGCCCCCCACGGATCCGGCCGCCACCCCCTAGCCCCGCGACCCGACCCAAAGCATCGCCCCTGCCGCCAGCGGGACGAATCGGGAAGCAGGCGCCAACCCGCACCGGCACGCGCCTAGGGACCCTGATCCCACTTTCCAGGAACGGAAGTGGCGGCCCTGGCCCTCCGTCTTTTTCCCGGCTTGCCAAGCAACCTCTGTACCTTTAGGTCGATATTAGACCCGAGGGTTTTGAGAAATGGGACTGGACACGGGGGCAGCGAATAAATGGGGGCACACACCCGAAGCCCATTTATTTCCTTCCTGTCATTGCGGCGGATCGCCCGCATAAAGTCCAGAAAATATTAAGTTTTTTGTCACAGGGAACGGCCTGTCCGGCTCCTTGCGGCGTTAATTGGGAACACTCGTCCCGGCCCCGGTTTACCGGTTCTCGGGCGGGCTTTTAGGTATGGGAGGCACCAATGACCCCACCCAAGGTCGATATTCAATCGCTTGATTCGCTTTACCTGGAAAATTTGCTGGGCCTGGATCCCAACGAAGCCGCTAGGCGCTTCTCCGGAACGGACCTCGTCCTCGACACCAAGACGGGCGAACTGAAGAAAACCGGCAAGGACGCCGCTAGCGCCGAGGTCACCAGCATCGAGCAGGAAGCGGCCTGGGTCAAGGCGATCCGCGACGCCGACGCGAACCACGACCACTACGTCGACCTCGACGAGGTGAAGAAACTCCTCGGCGGACTTCCCGCCGACCAGGCGACGACCATCGACGCCGAGAAATTCCTGAAGAGCATCGAAAAGTTGATCAAGGAGCGCTACAACCCGCTCGCCAACAACATGAAGGGCTGGAAGACCGAGCTGACCTTCAAGCCCACCCTCGAGGCCCTGGAACTCTACAACAAGGGCCTGCTGAGCGAGGGCTATCGCCACGCCAATTCCACCTTCGCCTTCAACGGCCTGACCAAGACCGGTGCCAATATCGTCGGTTTCGCTCCCCTGACCGTTCGGCGGATCTTCAGCGACAAGTACGTGCTGTGGGGCGACAAGCTGGCCATGGACTCGGCCAAGAAGGACTACGAGGCCCGGACCGCCGTGATCGGAAAGCTGCGGGACGTCATCCAAAAGGGCGTCGCCGCGAACGAGGCCTGGGCCCTCGAAGGGAAGCTGGACGAGGCGCTGAAGAAGCTCGATCCCAAGGACGCCGCCTTGCTCAACGACCAGCTGGCGGTCACCAAGCTCCACGGCATCATCAACACCCCCGACGCCAAGGAACGCTATACGAAGATGATGGAGTTCCTGAAGAAGGACCGTCCCGGCTTCCTCGGCTTCGGCACGGGCAATACCAGCGGCGGCTGGTTCAACGACTTCTGGAATTATTCCGGGCACCGCTACAACACCTTTTTCTCGCGCACCATGGCGCACTTCCTGGCCAGCAAGGCCGCCTCGGGCGAGGCCATGGCCGACGATGCCATGCACAACGAGGCTCGCCTGATCCTCAAGGACATGGACGGGGACGGCGGCGACTTCAACAACCTCGCCATGGTCGGCCTCACCAACGTGATCTGCCTGGGCGGCAAGACCTGCGAACCCACCCCTTACCGCGACTGGTCGGACGAAAACAGCATGGACGCCCTGGGGCGCGGAGTGGACGGCGCCATCATGGTGTTCGGCGGCAATCGCTTCCTCACCCGCTTCGGCGAGGCCCGCAAGCTGAGAAGCCTGAAGGGCCTGTTCACGGCGGAAGGCGTCTACGGCACCTGGAAGGGCGCCATGGCCGAGAGCAAGTGGAACCTGCTGGCGGGCGGCAAGTGGGGCGAGGCCGCCCTGGCCGCCGAGAAGGAGGCCGAGACCCTCGGCCTCGCCGGCAAGGCCGCCAAGGACGGCCGCTTCGCCAAATTGGCCCGGCTCGGCGAGAAATGGGACGCCGCCAGCAAGGCGGTCAAAGAATGGATCTTCAAGGGCGTTCCGCTCACCGCCGAGCAGGAGGCCTGGTTGGCCCAGGCCAAGAAGGTCGGCAAGCAGGGAGGCGACAAGCTCACGCGCGGCTTCATTCTCTACTGCATCGCGAATTACGCCGACAGCAAGCTCTCGCCGGCCTTCAACCCCTATGATTACAAGCTCGAGTTCGGCACCGTGGACCGAGAGGCCAGCTTCGAGCGCTACGACGATCCGACCAAGGCGGATCCCACGCTCAATCCCGCTCCGAAGAAATAATTTACGAAAGCACCCCGTCGCCGGGTCACTCCGAAACTCGGGGGCACAGCGCCGGTCCCGCCAGGGGCCGGCGTCGAAACGGCGACGGGGGCAACCACACCCCCTAGTAGCCCGGATTGGATCTTCCATTCCGGGTTACTTATTCGCGCGCCCGGAGCATTCCAGGCTATCGAAGAGGCTGTTGAAAAACAGTTATTATTCCCGCCGGAATGAATCCGGCTCCGGTCACCGCCCACAAATCCTTCGGATTTTCGGGGCCCGCCAATCCGCCTGCGGCGGCTCGGCCCAACCACCGGTGGGTTTTCAACTTCAACCCCCAGCGGTTAAGGCACCTTGCGTTCGCTCCCCTGGCTTCGCCAAGGAACGCTAGGGCCTTGGGATTCCTATCTCCAATCATGCCCCTTAGGTTGGAATATCCTTCTGCGACGCAACCTCGGGTGAGATCGGCCGATACTTGGGACGATTGATTTGGCGCCCCGCCTTGCTCGGGCGGCGGCGTCGGGCTCGGGGCACAAATGGGGTTCCTCCTACCTACCTAATTCCCTTTTTGGCTCCTTAAAAATTTCGACGAGGGCAACCCTGAGACGGGCCGCTTGCGCGCCTCGGGATGGCCTTCGCGCGATCCACGGAGGCACACATGACCCCACCCAAGGTGGACAAGGTCGACATCCGACCTTTAGACACGCTCTATTTCGAAAACCTGCTCGGCGTCGAACCGAAGGCCGTCGCCCCCATGCTCAAGGGCTCCGACCTGGTGCTCGACAGCAAGACAGGCGAACTCAAGCGCCTATTGGCGGGAGGACAGACCGAGTCGCGCAGCCTCGAAGAGGAGGCCGCCTGGGTAAAACTCATCCGCGAATCCGACAGCAACGGCGACCATCAGATCGACCTGGCGGAGGCAAAAACGATCCTCGCCGCCAACCTCGCTCCCGATCAGGTCTCCACGGTCAGTCCCCAGGAATTTTTGAACAGCATCGCCGAGCTGATGAAAAATCGCTACGGACCGATCTCGGCCAACCTGAAGACCGAGCAATCCCGCGCGGCCTTCGGCCCCACCCTCGACGCGCTCCGCCTCTACAACCGCGGCATCCACGTCGACGAGATCAGCCTGGCCCACCGGACTATTTCTTTCAACGCCATCGGCAAGACCGCCACCAACACCGTCTTGTTCCTGCCTTCGCTCGTCTACAACATCAAGGGGGACAGTCCGCTGCTGATGGGTGACGCGCTCGCGGAAAACGCGGCGGAGAAAAAATTCTGGCAACGAAGCGCGGCGATCGAGGCCCTGGAAGACGTCATCGACGCCGGCCTGCGCAAGAACGAGTCCTGGGCCCTCGAGGGCGACCTCGACCAGGCGATGCAGCGCCTCGATGCCGGGACCAGGGACCTGCTCAATGCCGAGCTCTGCGCCACCCGCCTGCATCGGATCCTGACGCTCCCCGACAGCAAGGAGCGCTATAGCCAACTGCTTGCCTTCGCCGAGGGGGAACGCCCCGGCTTTTTGGGCTACGGCGGGGGCAACAGCCACATGGACGGCGGCTGGTGGGAGAGCTTCTGGAACCTAAGCGGGCGTCGCAACAATCTCTTTTTCGCCAAGACCATCTTCCGTTTCCTCGCGGCCAAAGCGGCGACCGGCGATGCCGCCTTCGACCAGGGCCTCGACCAACAATCCCGTGCGGCCTTCAGCGACATGTTGGGCGACGGCGGCGGCTACGGCAATATCGCCGCGGTCGGCCTCACCAATGTCCTCTGTCTCGGCGGTCTCGCCTGCGAGCCCACCGAATACCGGGATTGGTCCGACGAGGCCAGAATGGACGGCCTGGGCCGCGGCATCGACGGGGCCCTGATGGTGTGGGGCGCGCGCCGGGCCTTCAACATCTTCGGCGAGGCCAAGCGGCTGAGCTCCTACAAGGGAATTCGGGAGGTCTTTCGGATCTGGCGGCGGGAGGGCAGCCTGTTCAGCCCGGCCACGGAGGGAGCGCCCCGGTTTCGGCCCTTCCCCGTCACCGCCTGGGCGGAGGAAGCCAACAAGGCGGCCAAGGAGGCCGAGCTGCTGGCCGAGGGCAAGGAACTTGGGGGCAAACCCGGCCGCTTCGGCAAGGTCCTCAACGCCGCCAAGGCCCCCTTCTCCGCCTTCTACCGTTGGGCCACCAAGGGACTTCCCAGCCTGACCCCCGGACAGGTCGCGGCCGTCAAGGCGATGGGCCGCACCGCGGGCTCCGGCTTGGGGCGCCTGACCAAAGGCGTCTTGATCCTAGGCATCGTCCAATATAACGACCAAAAGATGTCGCCGGCCTTCAACTCCTTCGAATACGGCCTGAGCGACCTCGACCGCGAGGCCGACTTCGATCCCTATCCGGATCTGACCAAGCCGGATCCAAGCCTGTATCCGGGCAAGGCGAAATAGTTCACGAAAGCGCCCCAAGTCCGCCAACCTGGGGGCCAGGGCCGACCGCAAGGGAGGTCCTGCAGTGAGGCGGGCGAGGGACGGACCACACCCCCTCGCAGCCCGGATCCATCTCTCTGGGTCTGGGCTGCGATTTTTTATAACTACTTGTAATTAAATAGAAAAATATCCGCTATCTCCCCTGAATCGGCTTTTGCACAACTTCGGCGCGCCGATGCCGATAAACCCCACCAGAAGATGGGGAAACAAGTCCTCGCTGCCCAAGCGAGGCATGTACGGGGGTACAGGATGTCAGGGGAAATCAAGCCCGTTCCGACCGGAGCGGAATCCACCGAGACCTTTCAATATTTCCAGCAGACCGTCCAAAGGAAGCTCGACGAGGCCAGCAAGGCCGCGGGCAAGCCCGCGGCGAAATTCGACCTGAGCAAGGCCCAGGTCTGGAATCGCGTCAACGGCGACGGGAGCTTCGAGCTCGTCTACAACGACGAGTCCCTCGATTTCTTCTGCGGCGCCCAGGTCAATTGGAAGAGCCACGAGATCCTCATCCGCAGCGGCAAGATCAGCCAAGCCAAGGAAGCCGTCGCCAAGGGCCAACTGCCCGGCAAGCCCGCGGGCGGCAAACGCCTGAACGACGCCTGCACCGCCACCGAGAAGCTCGCCGGCAAAGAGGAGATGCTCGAGGTCGACGAGAAGGGCAAGGAACAGCCAGCCCTGTGCAAGGACGGCGTCGGAGACCCGCGGCTGGAGGGCGCCAGCAAGTACGACTCGATCAAGGAATTCGAAAAACAGTGCAAGACCTTGTTCGACGACTACGGCCGCCGCAAATGGAACGAGAAGGGCATGGCCCGCTACTTCGACCTGAATCGCGCCCGTCTGCTCAACCCCTACGTCGGCGACGGCGAGTACAGCGTCCTCTTCGACGATCGCGTCCACAACTTCTTCTGCGAGGGCGTCGTCAACAGCAACAGCCACACCATGGTGATGCGCTCCGGCGGCACCCTCGAGCTGGAGAACGAGGAAGGGGACGTGGGCAACGTGATCGGCATGACCGACGCCTGCACCATGACCAAGGGCCTGTTCGGGAAGGATGAACTGTTCAAGGGCGAGGAGTGCAAGGACCGGACGAAGTCGGAGCGAAACGGCGAAAGCTGGGTCTCGCTGGGTTGGCACGGTTTCCTGACCGTCTCGGCGCTCTTGGGCAGCTACCGGCTCTACCGCAAGCTCTCGCTCATGCCTCGGGTGGCCGGATTTTTCCGCCTGCCCTTCGTGCGCAACTTGGGTTGGGGCGCCCTGACCTACGTCGGCTACGACGCCATCGCCAGCAATTTCGTGGACAAGGACCATTGGGCGCGCAAGTACGGCAGCCCCGTCGCCGGCGGCCTGGGCCTTGCCGCCCCCGAGATCGCCCGCGCCACGGGCCTGGCCACGCGACTCTCCAGCATCCCCGCCGTGAGCCGCGTCGCGCCGATCGCCTCCCGCGCCACCATCGGCTTGGCCCTGGTCTGGGGCATGAACAAGGCCTTTCAATGGGGCATCGGCAGCGACTACGAGGCCTCGGTCAACCAGCGCGTCACCGACCAGATCTACGACAAGCACGTCTACAAGCTCGACGGCTGGGATATCCTGGTCCTGCCGCTCGCGGTGAAGGGCATGCGCGCCGGCTCCCGCCTGCTCGCCCCCGACGCCATGAACTGGGCGGTCGCGGTGGACAACAAAGACCTCAAGCAAAAGGTCTACGACGACGATAAAGGCTATTCCGAAAAGGGCGAGGAGCTGATGCGGGAGGTCATGCCGAACTTCCTCTTCGCCGAGAAGGCGGAAGACCGGGAGGCCCTGCTGGCGATGCTGCGCAAGCCCACCGAGCTCTCCGTGGCCGACATCCCAAAATCCGTGACCTTCTTCAGCCAGGGGGCCGAAGGCCTGAAAAAGGCCTATCCCGAGATGAGCGACGACGACATCGAGCTCTTCGCGCGCAAGGCCCTCGTCTTCAAGATCCAAGAGGTGGCCAAGAACCTTGTCTTCATCGAGCAGCCGCTCAACGACTGGGCCCGGGAGGTCTTCAACAGCGACGGCACCCTGAAGGGCGACGAGGAATCCCTGAAAAAGATCAAGGACCGCTGGCCCTACAACGGCCCCAAAAAGGCCTCGCTCGACTCCCACGACCTCGAGCTCAGCCAGAGCCTGTCCAAGTACGGCTGATCCGATTTCCCGCAACCTATCGTTCCGACGGTCGATACTATCCACGACAAGGGTTTTCGACCGTCCGGGGTAAAAAGACGGTTGTGGGGGCAAAATGTCGGGGGAAATCAAACCCGTTCCAGTCGGAGCGGAGCAACTCGCTTCCTTTCAAATCTACCGCAATACCTGCCAGGCCGAGCTGCAGAGCCGCCTGCCGGGAAACGCTTCATCCCTATTCGATAACAGCAAGGTTCGCGTCTTCAACCGTCATGCGGGCGACGGGCGCTTCGAGCTGCTCTATGACGATCCCGCGCGCAATTTTTCCTGCTCGGGGCAATGGCTCTGGGAGGGGCGCGAATTGCTGATCCGCGGCGGCGGCCGCGGCAAGGGCCAAGACCGCCCGCTGGGCGGCGGCTGGATCGACGACGCCTGCGCCGCCACGGCCCTGCTCGCGGGGGCCGAGGAATTCGGAGGGATGAGCTGCGTGGATTCGCAGGCCGGCCTGACGGAGGCCGGAAAATACTCCAGCGGGGAGCAATTCGCCGCAGGCTGCCGCAGCCTGCTGCAGAGCCGCTTTGGAGACGTGGCGGCAGAACGCTTCGACCTCGCCCACGTCCGCATCCAAAACCCCGTCCCCGGCGACGGCAGCTACAGCCTCCTCTTCGAAAGCCGGGCGAAAAACCTCTTCTGCGCGGGCGACGTGGACGTCAGCGCCCACCAGATGGCGCTGCGCGCCGGCCTCCTCAAGGAAGAGGAGAGCGCGGAACCCGCGCGCTTCCTCGAGATGACCGACGCCTGCTCCATGACGAGGAGATTGGTGGGCGAGTGGGAACTGCTCAGCCCGGACTGCCAGGACATGAACGCCTCGGAGCGCCGCACCACGAGTTACCTGACTTACGGATTTTACGGCGTCGCCAATCTCCTCGCCATCATGGGCCTCTACAAAATCGGCAAGAGATTCCTCGCGTCGCAGGCCTTTCGACAGATGGGCGGCCTGCCCCTGTTTCGCAACCTCGGCTACGGCCTGCTTGGCTACACCGCCTTTGACGAGGCCACCGGACTCTTTCTCGACAAAGACAATCCCATCCGCCATTACGGCAAATGGGTCGCCGGCGGAGTGGGTTTCTTCGGCCCCTCGATCGCCGCCCGCACCGGCCTGGCGGCTCGCGTGGCCGCATCGCCGGCCCTGAGCCGGGTCGGGGGCTTCGCCTCCCGCGCCACCTGGGGCCTCGCCGCGGTCGCCGGACTGAACTACGTCTTCCACCGCTGGGTGGTCGGCGACGACTACGAGGAATCACTCAACAGCCGCGTCACCGATAAGGTTTACCACGACGACGGCCTCTACGATTACAGCTTTTGGAAATGCGTCAACCCGCTCTCCTGGCTGAACAAGTCGCGTCGGGTGTTCCGCGCGGTCGCTCCCTCCGCGATGGAATGGGGCGTGTCAAAGGATAATTCGGATCTCAAAGAAAAATTCCGCAAGGAAGACCAGGAAAACGCCGCCCAGGCCCAGGCCTATCTGAAGGACGTGATGCCCCTCCTGCTGCATTCGGAAAATTGGGAGGAGGTCAACGCCTCGATCGTCCTGTTGCGCGACGAAAAGATCCAGCCCAACAACATCGAGCAGATCCTGGCTCAGAGCATCCCCGAGGGTCCGGAGGCGGTGCAGGAACAGGCGAAACTCTTCGGCCAAAACTGGAGCGAGACGGAGCTCGACGACTTCATCCGCAAGGCCCTCTGCCAAAAGGTGCAGGAGGCGGCAGCCTTCTTGGTCTACGTCCCCGGTCCGCATTCCGAGTGGGCGAAGGCCTTGTTCAACAAAGACGGCACCTTGAAGGGCGAGGCCGACGGCAATGGAAAATTCCCCTACATGAATGCCCAAGAACGCTGGCCCGAGCCCCCGCCGGAAAAAGTCGAGGTGACCTCGGAGAACTTCGACTTTAGCCATCGGTCCCCAGACATGGCCTAGGACCAGGGATGGGGGGCATTGCCCTGAGAACTTTTGGTGAAACCTCACTTTTTCTCATCCCATTAGGCAAATTCGGCAAATTGGCTCGACTCTAGCGCCCCTTCGCTGGGGAATTCTGTGATTACTATTGGAAATTATTGTATTTTTTAAACTGAATGCCGTGGCCCTTCCCTTGCAATTCCGTGCAGCATGGAGAAAGCCGGGCTCAAAAACCTAAACTCCGCGCCTTTACGCCCTTCGGCTCAACAGCCTGAGGCCGGAAACCAAAAGCCCCCCGAAAACTCGCACCATCTCCCCGATCGCTTTCACAACTCTTCCTCCCTGGAATTCCTCTCCAAGGCATTCCCATCGCTTGGCAATTTCGGCTCGTCTATTCTTCGCCTATTCTCTTCGGATTCAAGCAGCGAAGAACTGGTAAAACTCGAGGCCGGCCTAAAGACCCAACTTGCGAAGGCCCATGACCTCTTCGCCAAGCAAGACTTGCCGGCCGCCAACGAGGCCCTGCTTCAGTTGCAAAAGACCTACTTCACCGAGCTCAGCGCCCAACTCAAAGAGGAGGCCCTCGACTCCGTCTCTTACCGCCTCGCCCTGATCCAGGCCAAGACCCTCCATGCGGTGATCTTCTCCCTGCAAGGCAAGGCCGAACAGGCCGAGGATTGGCTGAAGAAGAACCTACGCCTGATCGACCAGCTCGTCCTCGAAACTGACGGCAAAAACCCCGAAGTCCTCCTGGCCCGTGCCCATCTCAGGCACCAAACCGGGGACCTCGACTCCGCCTTGAAAGACTTCGAGGCCGCCGCGGCCCTCGATCCCCAATTGGCAGGTGATCTCAAGGCCTACCGCGAGCAAATCCCAGAGTTGAAAAAGCTCTCCCAAGAGCAAGGTCTGCGGTCACTCGTGGCCGAGTCAAAGCAGCTGGCCGCCGAAGGCTTTGTCGCTGCCATTCCCCCAGGCCTTTCATCTTACGTCACCCTGACCCAAGGCTCGGGCGGCAAGAAGACCTTGGATTTCTCCGATGCCTTCACCAAACTCGATGACGGGAAAAAGCTAGAAGTCTTTTCCGAGATCGCCAAACTCGCCAGGCCGGGCAAACTTAAAGCCAGCCTGGAATCCGAGACCGATCCATCGAAGCGACTCTTCCTCGAAAGTCAAATCGCCTTAATGGACGGCAACCTGCCCTTGGCCCAAATCAAACTGCGAGACTTCAAGGCCTCCTGTCCGGGACAGCCCGAAGACCCAAACTTTGCCTCCATGTTGGCGCAAGCTCGGTCCAACTTGCGCGAGCTCAGCCTGATCTCGCTGGCCCAACTCGAGCAGCAGAACGAAACACTCATCGCCCAGCGCCGCAACAATCCCGAGATGCTCCTCAGCACCGCCGAGAGAAACTACCGCCAGCACAAGGCCTATCTCGCCGGCTTGAAGCAGGCCCTCGAGGCCGGATTGGCCGATACCCTGGAAGAGGCCCAAGAGCTCTACAAGACCCAAGGGGCGGCACAGCTTAAAGCCTTCCAAAAAGATCGGGTCCTAGGACCCCAGCTAAGACAAGCACTCGTTTACCGGGCTCCCCAAACCGGATCCGAAGAGTTTTGGGCCCAGAAGAAGCGGGATCAAGCCTTGCTCAAGGCCTTTCAGCGGGAAACCCCGGATCCTTCGTTGTTCGACGCACAGGCCTTTGCTGGAACCGCCTACGTCAAGCTGGAAGGCGGGGCCCTCTTGGTACCGGCCGCCTCCATGACGGCCGAGTTCCCAGAAGTGCTGCGCATCGTCATCGGCAAGGCGGGCGGCGAGATTGAGCTGCCCGACGGCAGGCTGGTCTCCTTCCCCGCGGGCGAGCAGGAACGCGTCGTCCTCCTGAAGGGCGGCCAGCTTCAAGTCTCGCGGGCCCCGGATCGCAGGCTGAAGCTAAATTCCGACTATTTCGAAGAGCGCCAGAGCCCCGAGCTCATCGGCTTCGAGGACAAGACCTTCGATGCCCTGCTGAGGCTGCACACCCGCGAGGGTTTGGAGAAGATGCAGAGCCCCGAAGCCCGCCGGACCCACTTGTTGGAGACGGCGAAGGCGATTCGGGGACGAAACGGCAGCTACGAGGCGGCGGGGGCGATCTTGGAAGAATTGCTCAGCCGGGAGATTCAAGAGACGGTGGCCTTGATCCCCGCCTCCGAGAAGGAGGCTATCCAAAGGGAAGTCGAGGCCGACAGAGACAAGACCCGGCGTCAGGTCCAAGACAGCCTCAAGCACCTCAAGACGCGCGATCCAAAGGCCTATGCGGCGAGGTATCCCAACGGCATTCCCACGACTTCCGAGATCGACGCCATGGTCACGGCCTCCGAGCAGGAGAAGATCCTCGCCAAGATCAAGAAGGCGGCCTTTGCCAAGCTTCAGGAAAAATACCAAGCCCATCAAATCAGCGATCCCCTCGCCCGGGAGGCCTGGGAGATCTATGTCGACATGAAGGACCCCTTGGACGAGTGGTTCAACTTCTCGGACGAGGGCCTCGACCGCTTGGTGGACGAAGTGGTGATCACGGCGGTGACGATGCCCATCACGATGGGGGCGGGGGCGGCGGTGCGTTCGGAGCTGGCGGGCAGCGCGGCCGTCCTGCGCCTGGCCCAAATGGGTCGCTTGGGGAACTTCGGCGCCAGGCTTCTCACCTGGACCGGCGGTTGTATTACCGAGGGCGTCCTGCAGCAGGCGACCAACCCCGTCACCACCGCCCAATGGATGCACGACTTGAGCGACCCGGACGGGCCTCGGGCCTTCGACTGGAAGGAGCAGGTTCAGGCGATCGGTTGGAACGTCGTGATGAGTGCGGCCTTCCACGGCGGCGGCAAGCTCTGGGGCAAGGCGGCCAAGGGTCTTGCCATCGATGAGACCGCCCTCCTGCTCGCCAAGCAGGGCGGAAATTCGACCCTCCTCAAGCAATCGCTTAACGCGATCGGAAGCTTCGGCACCCAGACCTTGGTCGCGAGCGGCATGGGCGAGCTGGACCTTTACCTGCACCAGGGGGATTCGCCGCAGTCCTTCTTCGAGCGAATCGGGGGCCACGGCCTGCGCATGCTGTCGATGCATTACGGGGCCCAGGTCTTCCACGCCGCCACTGAGGGCGTCATCCAACGGGAGGAGAGCTTGGCCCACGCGCGCTTGGAGGCCATGCCTCAGGCCTATGCCCAGGCGAAGGCCAAAGGGCTGTCCGACTCGGAGGCCAAGGCACTCGCTATGGCGCAGGTGAAGACGATGGCGATTCCAACCCCGGAGAAGCCGGAGCCTAAGGAGTCGAAAAAACCGATCCAAAACCCGCCGCTCACTCCCGAGGAGGCTCGTGCGGGATTGCGATTTCTGCGGAACCCGCTTGGGGCCTTGGGAATGTTGGTCTTGGGCAACAACGGCGTGGGCGGGTGGGGAGGACGTGCAAGAGAAAGAAAAGACGCGGCAGCCGAGGCCTCTCCAGATCCACAATTAAGGCTCCTCAATGAGGAGTTATTGCAACTTCAAATAAAAGACCCCGACGACCCCGCGATTCAAGAACACTGGGAGGTCATCGCGGACCATCTCCAGACCCAAGGCAATCCCCAAGGCGACCTAATTGCCCTCGAGCTAGAGCGAAATTCCCGGATCGCACGCGGGGAGACGGGCAACCTTGCCTCGCTCGTGGAGAAGATCGTAGGGGTGAGAAAGGACATAGAACGGGAGATCAACCACAGCCTTGGCTACAAAAATATTTTCCGAATCAGTTTCGGTCCAAGGTTTGGGTTTGGTTTGGAGTTCGCAGAAAGGCCAAGTGAAGGTTATTCAACAGCCATTGAAAAATTCTTTAGCAGCGACTTTAGTCGACTGTTCAGGGTTTTGAACTTTGGCACGGCTAAAATCACCATTGAGGACCTCCGATCCATCGTCGGCTTAAAGAATATCCAAGGTATCCTATCTTTAAGTTTGTCTTGGTGTCGCCTTGGCCCTGACTGCGCCCGCATTATTGCGGACTCTAAGAATCTTCGAAATCTCAACTTCTTGGATCTACACTTCAACGGAATTGGCGATGACGGCGCCAGCGCTATCGCAAACTCAGAAAATCTTCGTAATCTCGGATCATTGAATCTTAATTCCAACGGAATTGGCGATGACGGCGCACTCGCCATCGCAAACTCGGAGGGCCTTGGCAGCCTCAAGAGGTTGATACTTCCCTACAACCAGATTCGCGACGAAGGTGCCAACGCCATCGCAAACTCGGAGGGCTTCGGCAACCTTGAGTCGTTGGATCTTTATGGCAACGGAATTAACGAAGAACTTGAACGGGCAATCGCCGAATCCCTTCCCAGCTTGGTCGATTTTCGCGGAGAACGTTTCAAACTTAGACGCCCTCCTCGCGACGGCACCTCCTCCTCCAAAATGTTCCTCGCCGGCCCCGCGCTCCTAGGCGCAGAGGTTTTTCACAATGGACACCCCAGCCTGCTAGGCATCGTCCTCGGCGGCATCACAACCCTCCTCTTCAGTGACAAGGTTCGGGAAACGCTGCGTCGTACCGTACAAGACGTCGGCAAGCTCTTCTTCAACGCAAAGTCCAAAGACGCCCCAACCCAAGCGACGGAAACCAAGCTCCCCTCGCACCCCAACCTCAGCCTCCTAAACCACCCCCTCCTCGCCCCCTTTTGGATAGCCCTCGGTGGCAATGGCGTGGGCGGGTGGGGAGGCCGCCAAGGAGAAAAAAAAAATACCTCGGCCGGAACCAAGCCGGATCCCCAACTCCAACGGCTCAAGGATGAGTTGCTTCAGCTCCAAGCCACAAATCCAAACAATCCGGCAATTCGGGAGTGTTGGACGGTCCTTGCGGACTATCTCCAAACCCAGGGGAATCCCATGGGGGAATGGATAGCGCTTAAACTCAAGCAACGGGAATATATCGCGCAAGAGGCGAAAGACCTGCTCCCTCCCATCGAGGCGGAGTTACAGGCCATCCGCAATCACCTGGAGCATCGCATCCAGGTCTTAGCCAAGGACAAGGACCTTCACCTGCACTTCGACCCCGAGATAGGATTCATCCTACAATGGCAAGGGGTCTCGGAGGACCCTTCCCAATCCATCACCAAGGTTCTCGCAAGCAAATACGGCTCCCTGATCCAATCTTTAGATTTGCAATACACTCGATTGGGAGACGAAGGAATCCGCGCCCTCGCCGCCTCCAAATACCTGAGCAACATCACCCACCTCAATTTAGGTCTCAATAAAATCGGCGACGACGGCCTGCGCGCGATCGCGGCATCGAAGCACTTAAGAAACCTAGTCGATTTGAACCTGTCGGGAAATTTCTTCGGCATTGATGGATTAAAGGCCTTGGCCGCCTCCGAAAACCTGCGCAAGCTAAGTTCCTTGACCTTGGTGCGAGCCTCCATCGGAAATGACAAGGTACGCGTCCTGGTCAAATCCCCGACGCTCACAAATCTTGTCAGACTGAATCTGAGGGAAAACGTCATCGGCAACGAAGGAGTCATCGCCCTGGCCAGCTCCCCAAACTTCCGCAAGCTCAAAGAATTAAATCTTATCTCGAATCGCCTTGGACGCGAGGGTCACCTGGGGATTCCTTTGGACTTCTTGGTGAACCTGGAAACATTGAATTTGGACAACAATTACCTGGGACCGGAGGGCGTTGTATCCCTCTCCCAATCGCCCACTTTGCGGAATCTCAGGTCTTTGAGCTTAAACGGCGTCGCTATGGACGAGGCCGGAGCTCAACACCTTGTGGACTCACCCTATCTCAAGGGACTCACCTCGCTATGGGTCCAAGATAATGATCTCAGCGAAGGCACCATGACTCGTATCCAGGAATCGTTTCCGGAACTCACAGAGTTCAATGGAAAAAAATTCCGAAGATCCAAGGAATCTTCGGATACAGAAACCCTTCCACCCGCGGCTTCCTCGATGATGTTGGCTGGCCCATCGCTCCTGGGAGCGGAGTTTTTGCATACCGGCCAAGTCTCTCCTCTCGCGCTGATCGCCGGTGGGCTGGTGACTTTGCTAGGAAACGGCAAGGCCCGAGAGGCGCTTTCTCAAGCGTTTCGCCAAATCCGCGACAGCTTCTTTGACAGCAAAGCTAAGGAGCATCCCCTTCAGAACAAGCCGCTTTCTGTCGAAGAAGCCCGTTCCGGACTAAAATGGTTACGCCATCCGCTAGTCGCGATGGGATGGATGGCCTTGGGAATCGACGGCTTCGGCAGCTCACCTCCAATGCGGCCCAAACCCTCCTTTGACGAAAGAAGGAATCAGCTCTTCGATGCCGCCGCATCCTCCCTCAAGCCTGGTCAAGAGGTCGAATTGGTTTCCAGGATTCTGGAATATTCGATCGAAGATGGATTGCAACTAGCCGATCGCCTAGGCTTGAGCCCGGCTCAAATGCAAGCAGCGGTGTTAACGCCCGGTTTTGCGGCCAGACACTTAGCGATTCATAACGAAATCGAAGCGAAGACCACGCTGCATCGGCCCTCGATCCTGAAAAATCTAGGAGATCAACTCGAAAAAAGGAAGGGACAAGAGGGTCTATCCCCCTCCCTGCTCCAGGCCTTCGAGGATCTATACCTGGAGGCCTTTAGGATGCGTAAACCCATTCATATAAAGAACGAAAAGATTGAGACCCGAAGCACGACCGAAATTGAACCCGAAATCCTTGCGAGCGAATACTTAGCCGAATGGAAAGGTCTCTTGGAGGGACGGTATTACGCGGCGGACGTTCTTCGAATTTTGAAGGAGAAGGCCGGCGAGGATTCCGCGCCTGACTTGGAAACGCTGCTTGATTTCGACGGCTTTGGCCAGATCGCTTTCGACGAATCGGGAATGAAAATGCCGACTCGTCCCCCGATGCGAGAGATTAGCATCGCCGAACAAGCTCTCCGCTCCTACTGCCAGGAACAAGGAATGGATGTCGAGGAGATCTTGTATTCGCTGCGCTCATCCCGGGTACTTGCCTTTCGCCCCATCATGAAAATCAAGGAAGACATGGCGAAGCAGGCCCTTCGGA
Organism: bacterium; assembly: GCA_046346845.1. Lineage (GTDB taxonomy): Bacteria > UBA10199 > UBA10199 > DSSB01 > DSSB01 > DSSB01. Next base: position 564,516 of record JAXMHH010000002.1, on the reverse strand, counting down.
AGAAGTGGGAAAAAATATCTCCGAGTGGATGGGAGATCCGGCTTAACCCGGCAACCGATCGATTTGAAGCGGAATACAATAACCCTAATAGCGAACTTGCTTCGCTCGTCAAAGAAATCTCCGAACGATTACATTTTTCCCAGCTACAAAGTGATCCTTCGCTGCATCCTGAAACGATCTGCCTCAATCTCCTGGGTTTGGATTCCGCGGCTGCCTGGGATCTTCGCGAAAAGTTGGAAGCACCCCTCCGCGCATTAAGCCTCGGCGGGCTGGAAAGCGGGCGAGCCATGGCGATGCGGAGAGCCATGATCGAATCAGGATCTGCCTCCAAGGAGGAAATGGAAGGGATAGCGGCGAGCCTGGCGGGGCTGGATTCGGCAGAATCCTACCAAATGCGCTACCAACTGCTTCGAGCTGGAACAGATCCCGGCCTCATCGCCGCGGGGCTCCTCGGACTCGACTCCGAGAACTCATGGGAAATGAGGGGCTTCTTAAGAAAATTCGGCAGTTGCCCCAATGAAATCGCCATGAGCCTGACCGGTATCGATTCGGACCGCGCCTGGGATTTGCGGCGGATTCTTGCCAAGTCGGAAACCACTCAAGATTATCTCCTCATGAGCCTAGCCGGCCTGGACTCCGAGAGGGCCTGGCAACTTCGCGACTCACTTTGGCGGGAGGATCTTGGAAGCTCAGGGCAACTTAATTATGGGGAGGCCGCCCTGACAAGCCTCATGGGTTTAGAATCCGACCGTGCCTGGAAAAAGCGGGATTCAATTTGGCTGGAGGCTGGCCATCAATCGCGTTTTTTTGCATTGGCGAAGGGCCTTGCCGGACTCCGCTCCGGACGGGCCAGCCAGATGCGAAGGATGTTGAGCAAAAAAATGCTCGTTAAAACCGAACCGTGGGTCGCTTTTTCCGAAAGGTCCTTCGGCGAATTTTCCCAAATCGGTTATGACCAGGGCCTAGAAGTCCGATTTCAATATAGTGGAAAGAATGGGGGGCCCAACCGTTACGCCATCCAGTTTATCTGCTTTTCGCGTCTATTAAGAAGAAGCTTATATTTAACCGAGCAGCATCAAGATCTATTGAAACGCCTCAACCTAGTTCACCAACCTTCTTTGGAAGAAATTAATAAACACCCTTCCACCCTCCTCATGGAACCCGATAAATGCGAACGATCTATCCTGGAAACAAACGCCCTCGCGGCAAAGATCCTTACCGACTTTGGGCGGATGGCCCCGGAAATTGCGCGAGAAATGTTGCAGCGAAATCCAGCCCTCCCCGACCGTGCGCCTGCCGAGCTGACTAAACAGTTGTTAGCTCGCATGTTCCCCGAGACCTACGCCCCCAAGCCCAAGCCATCCTTCTGGCAACGCCTCATCCAGGTAATCTCTCGCAGCGACTCAACGAGCCCCATAGATACCAGCGGCGCATTCCTGGAAAAAGATCAAACTCTGCTCAAGGGTGGATCCAATCGCCACCGAGACAAGCGACCCCTACTTTTGGCCAGCGATGCGATAGATGCCTTGTTAGTGACCCGGATTTTGGGCCGATTGGACCTCTCCAACGGAGCCTTAGGAAAGACAGCTATTCCGCTGAGCCGCGAAATCTCAGGACCCGCGGTGGAAACCAAATTGACTCTGAGCGCGATCCCCAAGGAAGGAACGCTGTCCCTGCCCCTGCCTCCCGACGGAAAACTGGTCCCAGGAAAAATCCGCGGCTTGGACGCGAAGGGGAATGAGATCCCTTTGACCGCAAGAATCGACTCGCAGGGAAAGGCATCCGTCGACATTCCCATTCCACTAAGCCAAGTGAGCTATGCGATCACGAAGCCCGCCAAGACGAATCCCATTTCCGATCTCAGGGAACGGGAATATGCCCAGTTTCTCCGCGAGCTGGACCCCATTGCCCGCCGCGACTTGACAGCCCCGATCCCCGGGCTTCCCGTTGATCTGACCGCACGTTTGCATGAACCCGATTTCCTCCGCCTCGCTCCGAAGGAAAAGGTCCTGCGCATTCAGGCCATGGTCCGTGAATTGGGTTGGTATGACAAAAAAAATGACGAGGTCTCTTCCCAAAAAGTCGGCCGACCGGTCGCGGAGCAGATCTTCTTCTCGGAACAGCGCCTGGCTGAGCTCCGCAAGAAAGATCCCTCCATTCCCGCCAAAAAACGCTTTGCCGGAGTCTGCTCGGATTTCGCCTTGATCACCGCAGCCATGCTTCGGGAAGCTGGTTTTGCCGCCGGTATCCTGGAAGGGATCCAACTCCAAGGGAAGGAGGCCAAGCTGGACGACCTGCATAGCTGTGCTTTCCTTCCTTGGCCAGGCAAGCCCGGGAAATTTCTCCTGATCCCAGTGGACGGGACCCCTTCCACCAACCCCGAGACGAAACCTGAGGAGGATAGTACTCCAGATAGCATGAGGGAAACCGACCCATCCTTGGAAGAAAGCAATTTAGGGGGCAATGGGCAAAACATCCCAACGGATCTCGAGGACAATTCCAGGCCACGGAGGAACGAGAGAACAGAGACACCCACTTCCCTCCCTATCGAATCGGAATCCCGACGCTCCCACCTACGCATCCTGCGTCGCGTGCTGGAAGCTACTTTGTACAGTGGCCTGGGTCGGCAAGGGAAAAAGCTGGACGAAAATGCCTTAGCCGACTTTTTCAAAAGGGAGATCGAACAAGAGCGAGCCTCCCTGGCCCCCGAGGACACCGAAACCCCCGCGGATGCGGAATTGAGGGAGCTCTTGCGGGATTATGCAAGGAGGTTCCAGCGGAGCGGCGCCGCCAAAAACGCAACGGAGGCCTGGGCACTGCTGGAAATGATCGGCGTCTTGGCCGCTCCCAGCCTAGACGACGCGGAACGGCGCGCCTTCGCCGTACTCGCCCGCCAGCTCTATTACCTTGACCTAGCAGAGGAGCAAAGACCGAGCCCGGATGGTATTCGTCAACAAGAATCCCAATCGTTTGGGAAGAAAATCCCTTCCGATCCTCCAACCAATCTGGCCATCGCCGCCCCGCTGCTCTTCGGCCTCGACGGCGTGGTGGAACACGGCAGCCTCACCGCCCTACTGGCCACCGCATGCCTGGCCATCGGGATGAATTTCGGTGCGATTGGAGCCGTTTTCCACGAGGTGAAACTCGGCCTCCTGGGTCGCGCCGCGGATTGGTTGCGAGGGCGCTCCCGAACGACGTCTCCGCCGGCCTTGCCTCCACTCGATCTGCCGCCCGCATCCATTCATTACCGAGACAATTTTTCCACGATGGGGCTGACACGGTTGAGCAAACTGCAAAACGAACTGACGCATTGGAATTTCCAGCGCCGCCGGCAAGCAGCCCTGGAACTGCGCCATTATCCAGAAGCCAGCCCCGTCCTGCTCCTTGCCTTGAAAGACCCGCACCCCCTCGTGCGCCGCACCGCCATCGAGTCGCTGGGCGTCTTGCGCGCACACGAAGCCATCCCCCACCTCCTGTCATTACTGCGCACCGACGAACCGAGGGTGCGGGATCAAGCCTTGGAAACACTGGTCCTACTCGAAGCCAAGGAAGCCATTCCCGAAATCATCGCCGCGCTGCAAGATCCCGAGCCGACCATAAGACAAACCGCCGCCCGGACGCTGGGGACCTGGTCGGTGACCCAAGCCATTCCCCATTTGATACTCGTCCTTCAGGATCCCTGCGTGTCGGTTTCCTTGGCGGCCTTGGATGCCCTGCGACTCCTCCAGGCCCGCGAAGCCATTCCGGCCATCACGCAATTGTTCCGCGATGAAAACCAAGACCCTGACCTGCGCCAGGAAGCTATCGATACTTTGGTCAACTTCGGTGCCTTGGAAATCCTAGACGCACTCTACACCCATTCCCTCTTCGATCCCGACATCGAGATCCGTAAAACGGCGGATTGGGCCATCGAAGAATTGGAAAAAATGTCGAAGGCGGGAGCCTAAATAGGCCGTTTCCAAAACTCCCGATCCCGTATTCGCCCGGCAAATATATCGGCAAATTCAGCAAAATAAGGAAAGTTTTTGCAATTTTTTGCCGCTTCCCGCATCCTTATCTCCATGGGTCCGTAAATTTCCCCAGAGAAAAAAAGGACTTATCGATTGATGGCGGCAACTTCGGCACGTTTCGAAATTTTGCAGGCCTTGGGCGAGGGCGGGATGGGCGAAGTGTATTTGGCCAGGGATCGCCAACGAAACATCGAGGTCGCGCTTAAATTTTTAAGAAGCCCCTTGGACCCTGCCTCGGAGGCCCTCTTGCGCCGGGAGGTACGGCTCTTATCGCGGCTTGCCCACCCCAACTTGGTGCGCCTTTACGATTTTTTCCCGCGGCAAACGGGGCTGTGCGATGCCGCACCCAAGCTCGGCCCGGAAAAACCACCCGAGGCCGCCTGTTTTTCGATGGAATATTTGGCGGGTGGCGACTTGGCCCATCCCAAGCTCCCCTTGCCCTTGGAATCCTGGAATCGCGTGACCCAGCAATTGCTCTCCGCCTTAGAGACCCTGCATCGTCGACAAATCCTGCATGGCGACCTCAAGCCCGGGAACATCCTGCTGCAGGCGGATCAAATCCCAAAAATTTTGGACTTCGGCCTCGCCCAGCGTTTACAGGAGGCGCAGATTTCGCGGGGCCCTCGCGGCACGCTGGCCTATCTCCCTCCGGAGGCCTTTTGGGGAGAGGCCGACGCGCGCAGCGATCTCTTCTCTCTGGGCGTACTGCTCTACGAGTGTCTCAGCGGCCGTAGACCCTACGAGCAAATTTTATCGGGCGACTGGCAAAAGACGCCTCGTCCCCGACCGCTTCGCGAACTTCGCCCCGACCTTCCGACCGACCTCGGAGATTTAATCGCCTGGCTTTTGGAACTCAGGCCCTCCGACCGGCCCAGTTCCGCCGGCGCCGCGCTCCGTTTTTTGGAGCGGCATGACAGATCGGCGACCGCCGCCGAGTTAGCCACCGAGGGAGAGCTGCCTCGCATCCCGCTGATCGGACGAGAGGCAGAGCTTCAACTCGTCCGGCATGAGCTGGAAATCAAGGAGGGCCAGGGCCTCTGCTTCCTCGTGCAAGGCCCGCTAGGTTCCGGGCGGTCCCGCATGATGGAAGAAATCCGGTGGGAGTGCCAACTTCGGGGCCTCGATTTTTATTCGCTGGAGAGTCTTTGCCGACAGGACTCTTTGGAAGAATCGGAATGGATGCGCCGCGCCGAGGTCCAAATCGCCGAGCGTAGGGCGCGTCCGATAGCCGTGGCGATTTTGGACGCCCACCGCTGGGAACCCGCAGCCCTGAACAGGGCCCGGATCTTCCTCTCGCTGGCTGCCTCCGCCGGCCTGCCACTCATGGTGTTTTTGGAATTCGATCGTGAGGGCGCTCCAGCGGAATTAAAGGAATTGAAAAATGAAGCAAGCGAGGGACGTAGGGTCGTGGAGATCACGCTCTCGGATCTCACCCAGGAGGAAACACGGCAGTTTCTCAAAGATTGGCGGGGCGGCCGGGAACCGGAAGCAGTAGAGTGGCAGGCCCTGTGGGAGGCCTGCGGCGGGCGCCCCCTCTTCCTGGCGGAGCGCCTTGCCTATGGGGCCTTGGGCCTACAAGGCGCGCGACAAGACTCGATCGCCCGACAAGTCGCGCGGCTCTCCCCCGCCGGGAGAATCCTGCTGGGTTTATTGGCCATCCATCCCTACCCGATGGATGCCGAGCTGTGGGAGTCGGACGCGTGGGGTTCGGTCGATGCCGAAAATGCGCTCGCCGAATTGGATGCGGGCGGGCTCCTCGCCTTTCGCGGCTCGGATTCCCCGCGACTCCGCCTGCGACACCCCGCCTTGAGAGACATTTACCAAGGTTTGTTTTCCGAGGCGGAACGCCGCGACCTGCACCGCCGTTGGCTCCAAGCCTTGTCCGATGCACCTTGGCCAGAGGGCCTCGCCGGCGAGGCGACCCAGGCGAAGGCCTACCATGCCTACGCCCTCCGCGACGCCGAGGAATTGCGGCGCAGCGGTTTCCTAGCCGCCCAACTCTGTGCCGACCAAGGCAGGATCGAAGAGGCCTTGAGCTGGTACACTCGCTTGGAGGAGTTTTTTAAAGAACCCACCGACCTCGTTCAAATCCACGGCAATCGGGCACCCCTGCTCTACCGCCTGGGCCGTTATGCCGAGGCCCTCGCCGCCTACGACGAGTGGTTCCGAAACCGGGAGGACGATTCGACCTTTTTGCAAAGGGCCAAGCATCGTTTTTACACCGGATTGGTACGGTATTCCGCGGGCGAGGAAGCATTGGCCAAAAAGCTCTTTGAAGAATGCCTCGCCATCGGCGAGGCGCAAGGCAACCCGGCCGGTCACCACCCCTACCAGGCTCGCTGCTTCTCTTTTTTGGCGGCGATGGAAGAAAAACGAGGCGCGGACGAGGCCGCCATGGATCATTTGCGCGCCGCTAGGGAGCGCGCGGGACAAGATGCCATGCTTTTGGGCGAGGTCGAGCAACGCCAGGGCCAGATCGAACTGGGCCGATTGCGCTACGCGGAGGCGGAGACGCATTTCCAAAGGGCGCTTGGGCATTATCGCCAAGCCCGCAACGCCCAGTCGGAGGCAGTGGCCTTGCACTGGCTGGGCCGGTTGGAACGCGACCGCGGGCGCTGGGAGGAGGCCGAGCAAAAGCTCCGCCAGGCGGTGGAGATCTCCAGAGCCAGCGGGCCGCTGATTCAAGCGGCGCGCTATTCCTTCTTCCTCGGCTTGGTGCACCGCGACCGCGCCAATTACGGCGAGGCCTTGGCCGAGATGCAAAAGGCACAAGGTTTGATGAAGATCCTCGGCACCGACGCGGATCGCTCCTTGAGCGCACTCGACATGGCCGAGCTCTACTTCCTGCTGGGGGATTTTGCCGCGGGCGAGCGCTGGGCCGCGGCGGCTCCGTTCCAAGGGCGAGAGGTCCCTTCCTTTCAAGAAGCGACGGCCTGGTTAGAGATTCAACGCGATCTATTGCGAGGGTCCTGGAAAGAGGCGCTCCAGCGTCTAGAAAAGGGCCTGAACTCCGCGCAGCCACCGCTCAACCCCAGTTCGCGCCGGACCTGGCAAGAATCGCGGTTTCGCCTGCGCTGGCGTCTCGGGGACTTCGAGGCGCCCGCATGGAGCCGGGACTTGTTGGAGCTGGAAAAGAACCGAGATCCCTTGCTCGCCTCCCTATGGAAGGCGGCAACACGGCTCTTCGCCGGCCCGGATCCAAGCGAGGGGCTGGAGGAAGGGCTGCCGGCCTTCTTCCAGACCCTGGAGAGCTGTGAAGCCCCCGAATTATTGCGAGACTTTCTCGAATCCCTTGCTATTCCCTTGGAAGCGATGGGTATGCAGGCAAGCGCCTCGGAATGCCGAGCGCTGGCCCACCGCGTCTTAAACTCCATCGCCCAAGCCTTGCCGGAGGAACTCAAAATGAACTTCGAAAAAAATCGCGGACTGAAAAATTTAGACGCGGCCATGACCGCTCGTTTAGCCACGGGATCCCCGGCTTCGCAGCCAAGGTCGGACACCTCATTCCCTAGCGTACCTCGCGAGGCGAAGATCTCCGAGCCGCGATTCCGGCAATACAGCGAAATCGTCCGCCAAATCGCCCAAAAAAAGGATCTTGAGGAGATCTTGGAACGGATCATGGATGCGGCGGTGGAACTGGCGGGAGCGGAACGCGGCTTCTTACTGCTCAAGACGCTTGAGAAAAACGAAGGCCCCCTACCCGGCTTCGAGGTGCGAACCGCGCGAAACTTCAACCGCCAAGCCCTCGGCCGTGGCGAGCTCAAGATATCGCAAAGCGCGGTAGAGCTCGCCCTGACCCAGGGCTCCTTCCTGTTGACCGACAATGCCCAATTGGACCCCCGACTCAAGGACAAGGAGTCGGTGATGCTCTATGAGCTGAAATCGATCCTCGTGGTGCCCTTAAGCCTACAAGGCGAGGTGTTGGGGGCGATCTACCTCGACCACCGCTTCCAACCGGAACGGTTCCAGGAAGAGGATCGAATCATCCTCAATGCCTTCGCGGCCCAAGCCGCACTTTCCATCGAGAAGAGCCAACTGATCCGATCGCTCCTCGATACCCAAAAGAAGCTGGAGGAGGTTCTGGCCGTCCGAGAAAAGCGGATCACGCAATTGGATGAGGAATTAGTCAAGGCCAGGGAAAATCTGCGCTTTGGCTACGAAGAGATCATCGGCCAATCTCCCGAGATGATCCATATCTTCCAGTTGATGGATCAAGTCAGCGAGACCTCGATCCCGGTGTGGATCCATGGAGAGTCGGGCACCGGTAAAGAACTGATCGCGCGGGCCCTGCACCGGAACAGTTCGCGCCGGGACAAACCCTTCATCACCGAGAACTGCAGCGCGATCCCGGAGAACCTCCTCGAGAGCGAGCTGTTTGGCTATAAAAAGGGCGCCTTCACTCATGCCGACCGCGATCGCATCGGCCTGCTGGAGGCCGCCAGCGGAGGCACGCTATTCTTGGATGAAGTGGCCGATATGTCCCCAGCCATGCAAGCCAAGCTCCTGCGCGTCCTGCAAGAAGGTGAGATCCGGCCCTTGGGTAGCCACAAGAAGGTGAAGATCGACGTGCGCCTGGTGACCGCGAGCAATCTCGATCTAGAACAGCTGGCCAACCAAGGAAAATTCCGCCAAGACCTGTTCTTCCGCATCAACGGCATCACCATCCACCTGCCCCCGCTGCGCCATCGTACCGAGGACATCCCCTTGCTCACCAATTACTTCATTCAAAAGCTCTCCCGCGATTTGAAGGTGCCACCGGCCGAGATCGGTGATGAGGCCTTCTCGCTCTTGATGCGGCATCCCTGGCCCGGCAACATCCGCCAGTTGGAAGGCGTGCTGCGCAACGCCCTGCTCTTCGCGCGCGGGCGGTTGATTACGCCCGAGTTTCTGCCTTTGCCGAAGGAGGAGGACCGGAAAGAACGAACCGGGAGCCCAGCGCGGTCCGCGGCGGGGTCGGTCAAATCGGAGGAAAAGCAGCTCATCGTGGAGGCCTTGCGGCGCGCGCGCATGGACAAGGAGGCGGCCGCGAAGGACCTTGGCATCGGATTGCGCACCCTCTATACCAAGATGGACGCGCACAAGATTCCGAAAAAGAAGGCCGTGCTGCAGCGCTTTTTAGGGTTAGAAGGAAAGATTGGAAAAAAATAGGGCTTCTCTAATCCGCCTCGGAATTGCATAGCGGGAGCTCCCGGCCCAGGCCCAGCCGACTGGGAACCGCTTGTATCGCCGGCTTCTCCACCCGATGGAAAGAGCCGTAGTTCAGGGCCGGCGGGGCGGGCTCGGGAAAGTGCTTCGGGGCCAAGTCGCTCCCCTCCCAGGTCACGAGATCGGATGGCGAGGGAGAACACAAACCCTCGGCACAGGGAAGCTCCTTACCCAACGGCTGCTGGGCGGCTTGTCCGAGGGGCAAGACGTAAAGCTCCCGCTTGAGGGGAATTTTCCCGTTCAGAGAGACCTGGAAAGATCCGGACCTGTTCTTTAAATTATTGTACTCGTTCGCCCCGACCTCGCCTTGCAGGGCGACGTCGACGAAGCGGCCCCGCTCGAGTTCGAGCAAACGCAAGGTCCTGCCATCGAGGCTCTTCCACTTGTCTTCCATTCCCGGAAGAACTCTAGCGGAAAACGACAGGCGTAGGCTTCCGTCCTCATTTCGACATTCGGGTACGAATTTGGCGTCGAGCAGGCAGTAATTGTAGGGGCAATTCTCGGTGTCGGCGGCCGGCGCGGGAAAGCCCCCCTCGTATTTATCGGCGGCGTTGCCCGGGACCGAGGGTCCAGGCAGGGAGGCCCCGCTCAGCTCGGCTCCCGAAGAACCCAAAGCGCCCCCCGGCGTCCCCGAACCGGTGCAAGCCGTCAGCAGACTGAGCCCCAGGAGCCACCACCAAAAAGAACTGCGAATATTGGAAAAACAGGCCTTCATCGATAATTCCTGACAGGAAAAGTATCGGCACCACCCCGGGAACCAGTTGCGTTCCTTTTGAATAAGGATAGCACGCACCCACCCCCGTCGCAGAGCCCTTCCCAAGGGGATCCTTCTGCGACTTCCGCAAAAATAACTCAATTTTTTCGGCAAATTCGGCAAAATATTTGCGAGTATTTTTATAACATATTGAAATTACTAAATTAATAATATGGCATTTTATTTGCTTTTCTCCTGAAGAGAGGCGGAATCGCCCCGCAAGGAGGATGCAAGATGTTAAGCAAGACCCAAACCAGCAATCCCGTCAGCAAGAACTACCAAGACTATGAATATGCCTATGCCGAGGACTACTCCACGGAAGGCTATGACGACGCCGGCTACGACGACATGGTCCCCGAGGATGAATTCATCATGGACGAAGAACAAGGGCCGGCCCCGCTCGATATCGACCAGGTGCGCGACGAGATCCGCCGTCTGCTGCAATTGGCGCAAAAACAAGGCGCAGACGCGGAGGTGCTGGACACTATTCGCAATATCGCGGGACAGGTCAATTTCTCCGCCTCGCTTCCCGAAGATCGCCGCGTTGAGACCTTGAACCAGGCAATGGCGGATCTCTCCAATCTGGAGGTCAATATCCTCTCAGAACAAAGCGAAGGACCTTCCGCTAAGGAGACGGATGCGGACCGCAAACAGGAAATCAGCGCCAAAATTGAAGAATTAGCGGCTAAAATCGAGGATCCCGCGCTCTTTCAATACGCGCTGGAGCGGGACGACCTCCGGGAAAAATTGGAGAAGGCCAAGGCCAGTCTTGACCTCGGCGACATGGACTCCGCCGAGATGGCCGTGATGGAAATCGAAAGCGCGGTTCAATCCCACGAGGCGGAGATAAAGTCGGAGACCCTGGAAGGCCTGGCCGAAACGGAATCCACCCTCGAGACCGTCAAGGATTACCTGCAGACCAACATCCTAGAAAAATACCCCTTCGCCAAGGGACAAGAAACCCTCGACCAGCTGGATTCGATCCTGACCCGGATGCGCGACGGCGCCATCACCCATGAGGCGGCAGAGGCCGAGGCCAGGCAGGCCGTCCAGGAGTTGGAAGATTCGATCCTAGCGATATTCCCGGAAATGGTCCGCGGTAATTTGGCGGGCCAATTCGGCGATCTCTGGGGAAAGGCCACCGCCGTCTACTCGGCATAATCAGCAATTATTTTTGGCAATTTCAGCAAAAAACGTCGCAAGCATGAATATATCTATCTGAAATTACTTAACTATCTAATTGGCATCTCGATTGCTTTATCTTGGAGTCAGCGGGCCAAAATTGGGCCCCACCCCAAGGAGGAACCTAGAAATGGAAAAGTCGACCCTGCAAGCCCGCACCAAGGCCTACGGCACCGAGACTTCCTATCCCACCGTCCAGCATTACGAGGAAAGCTATGGCCCTTCCTATGAGGAACAGGTGGAGGGTTATGGAGATTCCTACCACCAGGAATCCAGCGAATACCTGGGCGACACCCGCGAAACCAACGATGATCCGATGGGCGAGGAGGATTATTCGGATCTCGATTCCGAGTTCGACGGCTGGGAGGGCGAAGACGAAAGCGTTCAAGGCTCGGACCTAAAGGACCTCAAAGGCTTGATCCAGGCTAGCGACCTTGCCTGGGAGGAGAAAAAACCCCTCCTGGATAGCTTGATGAAGGCGGCGGCCGCTTTGGACTTAGGTAAGGCGGAGGAAGCCCTCGACTTGTATTTGGAGGCAAAGGACGAATTCGAGGGAAACAACGAGGAGCTTCAAGCGGAGGAGCAGGATCAGAAGTCCGCTTTCGTGGACAAGCTGAAGGAGGTCGAGGCCGAGCTGGATAAGGCCTCCATCCCCGCAGTCAAGAAAGATCGGATGCGCGACAAACTCAAAAGCCTGGACCTGCGCTCCTCGATCGACGGTCTTTCTCTGGAAAAACTTTCCGGAGAGCTCGACATGGTCTCCCAGGAAATCGAAAAGGCCAAGGCTAAAGCCGAGGTGGCTAGTTGGTTCAAGGGATTCTCAGCTCGTATTCCGCAGAGTTCCGATGAGGGCCCCTACACGGCACGACTGGGCGATGCCTTGCAGAAGGCGATGGAAAGCGGCTCCCAGGAGGATTGGGAAAATTTCAAACGGACCCTGGATCAGATCTTCCAGGATAATCTCGAATTGGCCAAAGACTTCAAGGAACGCGTGGTGGCCCAACTCATCGGTACCCTGTTTTATTCCGTGGCCGGCATGGACGAGACCAAGCTCGAGCGCATCCTGGATGCCATTCCCCGGGATGTCCGGGAAAAGATGATCCAGGTGTGTCTGACGCCGGAATACGCCGACAGCCTCTACCATTGCGATGGCGACGCCGAAAAACAACAGTATTTCTACTACGGGACGGGCCGGGTGGTCGCCAGCCGCCTGCAGCAGAGTCTGACGGAAGAGGATTCCATCCCGGCAACGCCGGCTCCGGGGAGCCAGGAAATGGCGGCTGGTTAACCGCCTAGCTGCAGGCGGCCCTGAACCGAATTGGACTCTTCAAGGAAAAACCGTGATGCATGATCGGATGAAAAATGTTTTTTCGAAGGATATTTCGGCAAATTCCAGAGCCTATGCTTGGGACGCAAGAATGGCGACAGGAAGCGGCGTATCTCCGCCCCAATCGACGAATCTCCCCGGCTGGTGCCAGACCTTGGGATGCGGTCCGGCTCCGCGCCCCCTCCCCTTTGGATTGAATTGGCATTTCCGAGGACTGATCGCCCTGCTCCGTCAAAAACAAGAGGACAATTTTTTGCTGTTCGTCATCCGCTACGACGAGGCCCTGGAGGCGGCGAAAAATGCCGCCGCAAAAAACACGCCCGCGGCTAAACAGGCCTGGTTGGATAAAATCGACGAGGCCTGCAAATTCGCACAGGTCGCGGGGATGGATAAAAAAAATCTCGCTTTGCTGAGAACGGAGCTCTTGGGCAAATTTTCCGATTATAAAACCCACCCCTGGCTTCCCCTCCGGGATCATAAATCCTACCTGGAATGGTATCGGTTGGCGCTGCACTACGGCATGAAGCCGCAGGCGAACTATTTTTTGTTTCAGGCAAGGAAGGGGCCTTAGGGAGCCCTGGCCCATCCTTTAGCAGCCCGGCCTCCGGCACCCCGGACCCAGGCAACCCGGTCCGGGCTCCCCGCCTGGCTCATCGAAAATCCCATCCCACTCATTAATAGTCATTAATTTTAAATACTTACGTTCATATTGCCAAGCAAGGCCGGGGGGATTTTGCCCGCAACTTCAGGTGGATTTCCTCGATAATAAACCCGCTGTCCGGGGGGACAGCTTTTAGGGGGGCAAGGTGTATGGGAGATCCCGTGGTTCGCTTAACCGCCGAAATGATCCGTCAACATCCCGCGCTGACGGCCTTCAACGATTACATCCAAGAACACCTCCACCGGGCGCCGAACCCCCAGGACATCATCGTGACCAACGATGTCCCCAACGACGGCACCCTCACCTTCAGCTACATCGACCCGCGAAGCCATCAGGCCTTCGCCGCCCAATTGAACGCCAACCGCGCAACCGGCGCCCTGGAGGTCAACTACGGCACCCTGCGCATGGCCTCCGTGCGCCAACCCAACGGCGCGATGCGGAGCGAACCCCGGGTCGATTATGCCAGCCCGCGTGCGACTCCCATTAACGTGACGGGCGCCTGCGATACCGTCCACGCCCTGGGCGGCGAGGAAGAAAGCTCCTATACCTGCCCGAGCCTCTCCAGCCCCGGTGCGGCGACCCCGCCTTCGCTGTTCCGCCAACGCGCCACCTGGCTAGGCCAGTGGGCCCTTGGCGATTGGATAGGGCTGGAGCTCATCGGCCTGCTGTGGAAGCGCCGCTCCCTGACCTTGGGCACCCTGCGCAGCATCCCCGGATGGCTGCGGCCGACCGGCAGCAATGAATTGGCCTTTGGCGAGCGCGCGGCCCTGCGTACCCCGATGCTGGCAGGCGGGCTGCTCGCCGTGCTCGGCGCCGAGCAAGGCTCGGGGCTGCTGGGCCTGCACTCCAACTATCACAGCAACGAACGCTTTGCCCTGGATGCAGCCTCGGCCTGGGGGGCGATGTCGGGAATTTCTTGGCTGATCAACCGGCGACGCGGCACCAGCCTGCAGCCGGCGAGCTTCGGGGCCAGCCTGCTCAGCTCGGCCCTGGTCGACGCCACCTTAGGCCAGATGTACGCGGAGGGCTCCGCGGAACGGCGCGCGATGCGCATCGGCGGGTTTTTCCTGCCCGAGGTCTATCGCATCGCCTTCGGCAACCGGGCCCTCGCGGTCGCCGAGACCCGCGCCAGTGGCGCCTTTACTCGCTGGGGCGGCCGCGTCATGCAGGCGGGATTCTATGCCGACGCCGCCTACATGATCTACAACACTTTGAGCAGCAGCACCGTCGAGTCCGGCCGCAACAATTTAATTTACCGCCGCGCCAACCAGCTGGAAGACGCGCAACGCCATCCCCTCGCCTGGGCCCTGCACGGCGCGGCCGAATTGGTCGCGCCCAGTCTGACCCAGCGTTATTGGGTCTCCTCCAACTACGTCGACCAGGCCCGCACGGAGATCCACGCCCAGGCCCAGGCCTCAGTGGACGGCGCGAGGGCCTTCTTGCGCTACGCCCTGCTGATGGGTCCCACCGGTCCTGCCACCGATGCCAGTTTTTACCGCGAGCTCGACCTCTCCTGGCTGCGCGGGGACAACGCCCTGCGCGACATCCGCCGCTCTGACGGCACTGAGTTGCCGGTGGCTCTCGTCGCCGAGCAGTTCAGCGATCCCGAGATCTACCGCCGCGTGATCGAGAACAGCACGCCCGACCAGCAGATCGCCTACGTCCAGCGCCAGTTCCGCGGTTATCGCTTGAGCCGCGAAGACGTTCGGGAGATCCTGGCCCGCATCAGCCTGCACCACGCCCGCGCCTCGCTCCAAGACCTGCAGTACACCGCCGAGGGTAACCTCAGCGCCTTCGCGGGCTGCTTCGACGGCAACGGCGCCCTGCGCGCCGGCCAGGAACAGGCCTTGCTCTCGCAGGTCTTCCCGGGGCAAGAGATCAACGCCCAGCAAATTCTCGGCCTGCGCCGGGTGGCGCTGGCGCGCCGCATCTTGGAATTGCGCAACAGTGATCCCGAGGGCGCCGAGTTGGCCTCCTATACGCGCGTCGCGCGCGACCTCGGATTGGTCGATGCCAACGGCTCGCTGGTCGAGAGCGAAGAGACCCGCCTGGCCCAAGCGACCTTGGACAGCTACCCTCCGGCCCCTGCCCCCGGACGTCCCAGTCAAATCCAAATCCTGCAGGGGATCGCCAACTACGGCAACAACCACGGGTAAATGAGTCGGAAAAACCTCTCCGGCCCTGAGGTTCAAGACCTCCCGCACCGCTAACATCCCGGACACAACGGCAGGATTTACCATTTCGCAAAAAGAAAAAGCCCCGTCCCGGAAACCGGAACGGGGCTCTTAGTCATTACCTTATCCGCACGGGAACCCCGCGCGAAAAAGGAGAGAGAAAGGCTTAGGCGATCTTGCCTTGGATCAAGAACGCGATGACCAGGGCGTAGATGACCAGCGATTCGATCAGCGCCAGGGCGATGATCATCGGGGTCTGCACCTTGCCAGCGGCGCCGGGATTGCGGCCGATGCCCTCGAGGGCGGCGGCGGCGGCCTTCGCTTGGCTGATCGCGCCGAAGGCGGAGGCGATGGCGATGGCCAGGGCGGCGCTGATCGCATAGATGGCATTGGTGTTGGAACCGCCCGCGGCGGGCGCGGCGGCGTGCTCTTGCGCAAAGGCCGCGGCGCTGATCAGGGCGGTGCTGAGGAAGCCGGAGATTCCGGCGATGAGCTTCTTCATGATGGTTCTCCTAAAATGCAGGATCGTCCTGCTTGCGTCTTGGCCTTCGACAAGTTCAAAACCCATGGACATGACAGGCTAGGTATAACACCCGACCTCAGTGGTGATGCTCCTCGCCATGCGGCAACGCCAGGGCGACGTAGATCGTCGACAAGAGCGAAAACACGAAGGCTTGGATGAAGGACACGAAGATGCCCAGGGCCAAGAAAATTACGGGTACCCCGAGGGGCACCAAATCCGAAAAAATCCCGAAGACCAGGTGGTCGCCGGTGATGTTGCCGAACAGACGCAGCGCCAGCGACACGGGGCGCACGCAGATTCCGATCAATTCGATCACCAGCATCAAGGGCGCGAGGAAGGCGACGGGGCCGGCGAAGTGCTTGAAGTAGTTGATCACCCCGTTTTCCTTGATGCCGACGTAGTTGAAGTAGAAAAACACGACCAAGCCGCAGGCCAACGTGGTGTTGATGTTGTCGGTCGGCGGCAGGAAGCCGGGGATCACGCCCAACAAGTTGTTGATGAAAATGTAGATGAAAAGGGTCCCGATCAAGGGGAAGAATTTCTTGGCCTCGGGTCCCATGATGCCTTCCATCAGCCCCAGCAGACTCTCGCAGGCGACCTCGAAGATATTGGGAACGCTCAACTTGGGACCCGGCACCAGGGCCGCCTCGGTCTTCCTAAGCTTGGCATAGGCGATGAGGCCCAGCAGGGTGAGCAGGATGGCGGTGAAGGCCGCATGGGCGATATGGATATGATGATGCCCGACGTGCAGGTAGTAACCGATCCAAGAAAAATGATGCATGCTTAAGGCTCCTGCCTAAAAATTCCAAAAATCCCTTCCAGGGTGATGGCGATCACCAGCGTCGAAAGTCCCACCAAGAAGGGCAGAGGCGCCGGTTTCAACACCAACATGAGGAAGGCCAAGGCGCCCATCACCCCGAGGAATTTGACCACTACCTGCGCGATCAACCTGCCCTTTTTGGTCGGCTTCTGGCCCAACAGCCCCGCCACGATGAGGCGAAACAACCTCAAATTGACCACGGTCAGGATGCCCCCGGCCAAAAAACTCAGGACTTGGCGGAAATCCTGCGTAAAACCAAAGGCGGCCGTCCCCAAGACCACCAACAGCAAATTGTTTCGTTCCAAGCGCCGGGCCGTCTCGGGACTCTGCTCGATCGGCTCGGCCGGGACACCCGGCTCCACCTCTTCACTCATTGCGCTCCACCCTGTCCGGACACCCTACCCGTTCGCCGCTCGCGGCGGCCTTGATTCCAATTCAGTATCTTGATGAGGTTGTAAAAACCGCCGATGGCCCCTAAGATCAAACCGGTCATCGTCAACCAGGGCCCGGTGCCCCAGCGCTTGTCGGCGTAACCTCCCAACAAGAGGCCCCCGACGACCGACGCCGCCAGTTGAAACCCGACCCCGCCGTAAATCCCGAAGGCGAGGAGAAAGGGGTCGCTCTGCTTGGGCCGCGGCTTTTTCAACGCCGCGCGTTGGTAACACAGGCCTTTTAGGGGGTCAAGCAGTTCGGAAAAAATTATTAAATACTTGAAAAATAAGGAAATTCTCTCCATTACCCCCAGCCAAAAAATTCTCTTGGAGATCCCGGACAGCTAGGCTATACGAGGCCGACTTTTTTCCACCCCGTGCCTCCACGGGAATCGATGAGGAGCTTATTCATGAACCTTTTCCGACCTTTGCAGGCCATTCGGCCCTTGTTTGCCCTCCTGGCCTTTTGCGCCCTGATGCTGGTGACCGGCGCGGCGCACGCCAGCGAAGCCGAACTCGTCCTTCCAGACCTCGGCGCGGTATCCTTCCTCGGAATCAACGGGCACAACCTCCTGCTGGGCGGGCTCGCGGTCTGCGCGCTGGGCCTCTTGTTCGGCTTGGTCATCTACGGACAGGTCAAGGGCCTTCCGGTCCACCAGTCGATGAAGGATATCTCGGAGCTCATCTACGAGACCTGCAAGACCTACCTGATCACCCAAGGCAAGTTCATCCTGATCCTCGAGCTCTTCATCGGCGTCATCATCTGGGTTTACTTCTATAACCTGCGTCATTTCGCGCTCGATAAGACGGTCGTCATCATGCTGTTCAGCTTGATCGGCATCGCAGGCAGCTACGGCGTCGCCTGGTTCGGCATCCGAATCAACACCCTGGCCAACAGCCGGGCCGCCTTCGCCAGCCTGAGGGGCAAACCCTTTCCGGTCTATGCCATCCCGCTGAAGGCCGGGATGAGCATCGGCATGCTGCTGATCGCCACCGAATTGGTGATGATGCTCGGCATCCTGCTGTTTGTTCCCAGGGATTATGCGGGCCCCTGCTTCATCGGCTTCGCGATCGGCGAATCGCTGGCCGCCTCGGTGCTCCGCATCGCCGGCGGTATCTTCACCAAGATCGCCGACATCGGATCCGACCTGATGAAGATCGTCTTCAACATTAAAGAAGACGACGCGCGCAATCCCGGCGTCATCGCGGACTGCACGGGCGACAACGCGGGCGACTCGGTCGGCCCCACCGCCGACGGTTTCGAGACCTACGGCGTCACGGGCGTCGCGCTGATCACCTTCATCCTGCTCGCCGTCCCCGAGGCCCTGACCCAGACCCAATTGCTGGTGTGGATCTTCGCCATGCGCATCGTCATGATCCTGGCGAGCGGGTTCAGCTACCTGATCAACGAGGCCGTCGCCAAGGCCCGCTACGGCAACGCCGACAAGATGAACTTCGAGGCGCCCCTCACCTCCCTGGTGTGGCTCACCTCCATCGTGTCCCTGGCCCTGACCTACATCGTCTCTTACCTGTTGATCCCCACGCTGGGCGACGGCACCCTGTGGTGGAAACTCTCGACCATCATCACCTGCGGCACCATCGCCGGCGCGCTCATCCCCGAGATGATCAAGATCTTCACCTCGACCGAATCGGGCCATGTCCGCGAGGTCGTCACCGCCTCTCGCGAGGGCGGCGCCTCGCTGAACGTCCTCTCCGGCCTGATCGCGGGCAACTTCAGCGCCTACTGGATGGGCATCGTCATCGTCCTGCTGATGAGCATCGCCTACATCGTCAGCCTGTACGGCTTGGGCGGCCTGATGATCGCCCCGGCCGTTTTCGCCTTCGGCTTGGTGGCCTTTGGCTTCCTCGGCATGGGTCCCGTGACCATCGCCGTCGACTCCTACGGCCCGGTCACCGACAACGCCCAATCGGTCTACGAGCTCTCCACCATCGAAACCCTCCCGGACATCAAGGGCCAAATCAAAAAAGAGTTCGGCTTCGACGCGAAGTTTGACAAGGCCAAGGACCTGCTCGAGGAGAACGACGGCGCGGGCAACACCTTCAAGGCCACCGCCAAACCGGTGCTCATCGGCACCGCGGTGGTCGGTTCCGCGACCATGATCTTTTCCATCATCGTCCTCCTGACCGGCAAGCTCACCACCGGCATCGAAAATCTCTCGCTGATGCACCCGCCCTTCCTGCTGGGCCTGATCACCGGCGGAGCGATCATCTACTGGTTCACCGGCGCCTCCTGCCAGGCAGTCTCCACCGGAGCCTACCGGGCGGTCGAGTTCATCAAGGCCAATATCAAGCTGGAAGGGACCGAGAAGGCCTCGATCTCCGACAGCAAGAGGGTCGTCGCAATCTGCACGCAGTACGCGCAGAAGGGGATGTTCAACATCTTCCTGACGGTCTTTTTCAGCACCCTCGCCTTCGCCTGCCTCGAGCCCTTTTTCTTCGTCGGTTACCTGATCTCGATCGCGCTGTTCGGACTCTACCAAGCCATCTTCATGGCCAATGCCGGCGGCGCCTGGGACAACGCCAAGAAGGTCGTCGAGGTCGAGCTGAAGGAAAAGGGCAGCGCCCTGCACGCCGCCACCGTCGTTGGCGATACGGTCGGCGATCCCTTCAAAGACACCTCCTCGGTCGCGCTCAACCCGATCATCAAGTTCACCACCCTATTCGGCCTCCTGGCCGTCGAGCTGGCGATCGAGCTGCCGCGCAATACCAGCGCCATTCTGGCGGGGGTCTTCTTCGTGATCTCGGCGATCTTTGTAGTCCGTTCCTTCTACGGGATGCGGATCAAATCGGGCGAGGCGGCGCACGCCTAGCGGAATGGTTCCTCAAAAAAGGCGGCCTTGTGGCCGCCTTTTTTTTTACCTTATTCCTGGAGGGTCTTGACCAGCTGCAACAGTTGGTCGGCGAGCTTGGGGAGCTCCTTTTTGAGCTGCTTGCCGTGCTGCTCCACCAGCTTCTCGGAATCTTTCTGCAGGTTCTTCAATTGGGACTCGAGCTTCGCCCGCTTCTGCGGGGTGAAGGCGTCGCGGAAGGCCAAGACCTTGTCGAGGCCCCGGTTCATGGCATCCAGGGAATCCTTGAGCTCGGGCCCCTCCAGGGAGCTCCCCAAGAACCGGAGCTTGAGGTAGATCTGCATCAGGCTCTGGGCCTCGTCCAACAGGGCCGCCGAGGGTCGGCTCTCGGACTCCCCGGCCGACAGTCTAGCCGGGCCAAAAAGCAGCAGGGTCAAACCAATACCTATCGCAAAGCAAGTCCGGCTCATCGGCGACCTCCCGGGGGGCTTTTTCCCTTTTAACGATCCTAGGAATCCTATAGTCTATCGGGCGCTCGGATCTTTAGGGTAATGAAATTATGAGAAATCGACGCCTCCCCTCGCTAGTCAAAAACAGCCTCCTGCTCATCTTACTGCTCGGCTGCGCCCCCGTCACCAAGATCTCCAGCTCCAAGAACCCCGGCTACGAAGGCCGCGTCTTCCACAAGATCATGGTCGAGGCCCGGGGACCGAATCCCCAGCAGAATATCCAGTTAGAATGGGCGTTTCGCGCCATGTTCGACCAGGTGCGAGTGCCGGTGACCAACGCGACGGCGCTATTCCCCGCCGTTCCCCCCGCTCAACCCGTCGACCGGCGGGAGGTCTTTCAGCGGGAGGGAATCGACGGGATCTTGCTGGTCGACCTGACGAATTTCCGCAAGGACACCATTTACCATCCCCCCACCTCCACGCAGACGGAGGTCCGCAAACGCAAGGACGGGAGCACCTACGTGGTGACGAGCCAAAGCGGGGATTATACCGAGCATGTCATGGTGCAAGACCACGGCCTCACCCTGCTGAGCGCCTCCGAGCTCAAGCCAGTGTGGGTCGGTTCCGCCTCCACCAGCGGTGATTTTAAATCCCATGACGAGAAATCCTTTTACCAATCCCTCGCCAAACAGACGGTCAAAGACCTGGCTAAGGCGGGCCTGATCCAGCTCGGCGCCCCGTTGCCGAAATAAGCCCCTCCCTCAAGCCAGGGCGTTGGGGCATTCCAGCCCTTGCTCGAAGCACTCCAAATTTTTCGCGGTGGTCTCCGCGATGCGGGTCAGGGCCTCCCGCGTCAGGAAGGCCTGATGGCTGGTGATGAGGACGTTGGGGAAGGTCATGAGCCGCGCGATCACGTCGTCGCGCAAAACGTCCTCGGAATGGTCCTCGAAAAACAGCCCCTCCTCCTCTTCGTAGACGTCGATGCCCAGATAGCCGATGTGCCCGCTCTTGAGGGCCTTGATCACATCCTTGGTCTTCACCAGGGCGCCTCGGCTGGTGTTGACCAGCATCACGCCCGGCTTCATCCAGGCGATGGTCTCGCGCCGAATCAGATAGCGAGTCTGCGGGGTGAGCGGAACGTGGAGGGAAAGGATGTCCGAGGCACGAAAGACCGTCTCGAGATCCGCGCAAAATTCCCAGGCGCCCGCCTCCGCCGGAGGCTTCAGGTCATAGCCCAGGACGCGGCAGCCGAAGCCGTCCAAAATCTTGGCGAGGACCCGTCCGATCCTCCCCAAGCCGACCACCCCGACCGTCTTCCCCGCCATGTCAAAACCGACCAGGCCGTCCAAGGAAAAATTCTGCTCCTGGATGCGGTGATGGGACCGGATCAATTTTCGGTTCAAGGCGAGCATCAATGCCACGGTATGCTCGGCCACGGCGTGAGGGGAATAATCGGGGACATTGGCGACCCTCAGCCCGAATCGCTTCGCGGCCTGCAGATCGATGTGGTTGAAACCGGCGGAGCGCGTGGCGACGAAACGCAGGCCCTGCGCGGCGAGCGCCTGCAAGACCTCTTCGGAGACCTGGTCATTGACGAAGACGACCAAGGCGTCGGCGCCCCTGGCCAGCTCGGCCGTGGCCGGGGAAAGCCGGGTCTCGTGAAACCTCAATTCGTGGTTCCCTAAGGCGCTCTCCAGATACGGCCGCTCGAAGCGGTGGATGTCGAAGACCGAGACCTTCATGTCTTTAGGCCCTTCCCTTTCCAAAGATAATACACCGCTGGATAAACTAACAGCTCCAAAGCGAAGGAGGTGAACAAGCCCCCCACCATCGGGGCGGCGATGCGCTTCATCATGTCGGCCCCCGTGCCCGTCGAATACATGATGGGGATGAGGCCCATGAAGGCTGCGGTTACGGTCATCATCTTGGGCCGCACCCGCTTGACCGCGCCGTGGATGATGGCGTCGACCAAATCCGCCTTCGAACGCATCTCCCCCTTGTCGTATTTCTCGTGGAAGGCCAGATCGAGGTAGAGCAGCATGAAGACGCCCGTCTCGGCGTCGAGGCCCAACAGGGCGATCAGACCCACCCACACCGCGATCGAGAGGTGGTAGTCCAACAGATACAGCAGCCAAATCGCCCCCACCGCGGAGAAGGGCACGGCCAGGATGATAATCCAGGCCTTCACCGCGGACTTCGTGTTCATGTAGAGCAGCATGAAAATCAGGAAGAGGGTCAGCGGCACGACCACCTTCAGGCGTTCCTTGACGCGGATCATGTTCTCGTACTGCCCGCTCCAGACCAGGGTGTAGCCGGCGGTCGGGGGCAGGGATTCCGCAACCTTGGCCTTCGCCTCCTTCACGAAGCTCCCGATGTCGCGATCCGCCATGTCGACGAAGACGTAGCCCGCCTTGAGCCCGTTTTCGTTGCGGATCATCGCCGGCCCGCTGCGCACTTGGATCGAGGCCACCTGGGCGAGCGGGATCTGCGCCCCCGAGGGCGTCGCCACCAGGACGCGCTCCAAGCGGGGAATGTCTTGCCGGTACTCGCGCTGGTATCGCACGTTGACGCTGTAGCGCTCCGGCCCCTGGATCGCGGTGGTGACCGTCTCCCCACCGATGGCCTGGGCCACCGCCATGTTGACGTCCTCGACCTTCAGGCCGTAGCGCGCCAGGGCGTCACGGTCGAAGTCGAAGTCCAAGAAATACCCGCCCGCGGCGCGCTCGGCGAAGGCGCTGCGCGTCCCGGGCACCTGCTTCAGGATGCCCTCTAGCTGGGTCCCGATCTCCTCGATCCTCGCCAGATCCGGGCCCAGGATCTTGATCCCCACCGGGGTACGGATACCGGTGCTGAGCATGTCGATGCGGTTCCGGATCGGCATGGTCCAGGCGTTGGTCCAGCCGGGAAATTGCATCTTCGCATCCATCTCGGCCACCAGCTCCTCGTGGCTGATGTGGTCGGGCCAGAGGCGCCGCAGCGGCTTTTGCAAGAACTCGGGCAACCTCGAATACCAGCGGTCTTTATGGCGCCATTCAGACTCGGGCTTGAGGATCACCGTGGTTTCTACCATCGAGAGCGGCGCGGGATCGGTCGAGCTGTCCGCCCGACCGGCCTTTCCGAAGACGCTCTCCACCTCGGGAAAGCTTTTCAAGATTTCGTCCTGACGCTGCAGGGCCTTGAGCGCCTCGGTCACGGAGAGCCCCGGCATGGTGGTGGGCATGTAAAGGATCGAGCCCTCATGCAGGGGCGGCATGAACTCCGAGCCCAGCTTCGAGAAGGGATAGGCGACGCTGAGCATCAGCAGGCAGGCGATCCCGATCGTCAGCTTGGGGCGGCGCAGGACCGCGTGGCAGACCGGCTCGTAGACGCGAAACAGGATCTTGCTGATCGGGTGCTGCTCCTCCGGATAATATTTACCCACCGTGACGGCGTTGACCACCCGGCTGACCCAGCGCGGCCGAAAATGTAAATAATCCATCCGGGTGAAGAGCATCCGCATCGCCGGGTCGAGGGTGATGGCCAGGATCGCCGCGATGGCCATGGCGAAGGTCTTGGAAAAGGCCAAGGGCTTGAAGAGCCGGCCCTCCTGGTCGACCAGGGTGAAGATCGGCAAAAAGGAGACCGCTATGACCAAAAGAGACAGGAAGACGGCGGGGCCCACCTCCTTAAGGGCCTTGAGGCGCACCTCGTGGAAGTCGCCTATCCGACCCCCCGCCTCCCAAAGTTGCAATTTTTTATAGGCGTTCTCGACCTCGATGATGGCCCCGTCCACCAAGACGCCGATCGAGATCGCGATCCCCGCGAGCGACATGATGTTGGCGGTCAGGTGCATCGCCTTCATCGGGATGAAGGCCAGGATCACCGAGATGGGGATGGTCAGGATGGGGATGACCGCCGAGGGGATGTGCCAGAGGAAGATCAGGATGACGATGCTGACGATGATCAATTCCTCGACCAGGGTGTACCTCAGGGTCTCGATCGCGCGCAGGATCAGCTCCGAACGGTCGTAGGTGGTGACAATCTCCACGCCGGGCGGCAGGCTGGGCTGGATCTCCTTCAGCTTGGCCTTGACCCGCTCGATGACGTTGAGCGCGTTCTCGCCGGAGCGCATCACGACGATCCCGCCGACCACGTCGCCCTCGCCGTTCAGGTCCGCGATCCCGCGCCTCAGGTCGGGACCCAACTCGACCCGGGCCACCTGCGCGACGGTCACGGGGGTGCCGGTCTTGGGATCGACCTTGACCACGATCTTTTCCAAGTCCTGCACCGACTTCGCATAACCGCGGCCGCGCACCATGTATTCGGCGCCGCCCATCTCGACCAAGCGCCCGCCGACGTCGTTGTTGCCCGCGCGCACCGCCGCGGTCACCTCCTCCAAGCTGACGCCATAGGCGAGCAAGGCGTTGGGATCCACGTTGACCTGGTATTGCCGCGCGAAGCCGCCCACGGTCGCGACCTCTGCCACGCCCGGCACCGACTGGAGGTAATACTTCAGGTACCAATCCTGGTAGGACTTGAGCTGGGCCAAGTCGTTCTTCCCGCTCTTGTCGACCAGGGCGTATTGGAAGACCCACCCCACCGAGGTCGCATCCGGGCCCAGCTCGGTCTGCACGCCTTGCGGCAGCCGGGGCAGGATCTTGCTCAAGTACTCCAAGGTCCGGCTGCGCGCCCAATAGAGGTCGGTGCCGTCCTCGAAGATCACGTACACATAGGAATACCCAAAATCGGAAAAACCCCGCACCGCTTGCACCTTGGGAGCCCCGAGCAGGGCGGTGACGATCGGGTAGGTCACTTGGTCCTCGACGATGTCCGGCGAGCGGTCCCATTTGGAATAGATGATGACCTGGGTGTCCGAAAGGTCGGGGATGGCGTCGAGCGGAATGTGCCGCATCGACCACAAGCCGGCCGCCACCGCGACGGCGGTGAGTATCAAGGTGATGGCCCGGTTTCGGGCGCAGGCTTCAAGGATGCGGTCGATCAATGCTGGTGTCCTCCACCCGAGGCCGCGCCGCGCAGGCGCGACTCGGAGTCGATCAGAAAATTGCCGTTGGTGACGATGCGATCCCCCTCCTGGAGTCCGGAGAGGACCTCGACGTATTCACTGCCCCGCCGCCCGAGCTTGATCTCACGCGGCTCGTAGTTACCCGCTCCCAGCTCGACATAGACGAACTTGCGCAGGCCCGTGTCGAGGAAGGCCTCCGTGGGTATCGCCAAGACCGGCTCCCCTTCCGAGCGCAGGCGCACCTTCAGGTACATGTCGGGCTTGAACTTCCCTTCCGGGTTGGAGAGGTTGAAGCGCAGGGTCGCCGTCCGCGTCATCGGATTGAGCGTCGGATCGACCGAAGCCACCTCGGTGGTCAGGGTCGGCCCCCCGCCCGGCAGCTCCACGCTCAAGGGCATGCCGGGGTAGATCCAGGGCAGGTCGGATTCGAAGACGGAGGCGTAGACCGTGACCGACTGGCCGGATTGGGGGACGAGCAAGTTTAGGTCGGGACGCCCGCGCCGGCGCAACTCGGCGATCTGGGCCTCGCTCATCCCCATCGCCTGCAACCGCAGCTTGGCCGCCTTGGCCAAGCCGCCTTGCAGCCCGCCCAATTCCCCGCCTCCGGTGCGGGCCGCCACCAAGTAATCTGACTGCGCGACCAGGAGGTCGGGGTCGTAGGCGACCCGGCCCGCGGCATCGATCTCGCGCACCACCTTGCGGCGTGCCACGGCCTCGGTCCGGACCCCGAGGGCCTGGCGCTTGGTCTCGCTCAAGGAGACGGTGCCGCGCCCCTCCGCGCCCGGCATCGGCGCGCTTTCGGCGCCATGGACATGGTCGGGGGTCTGCGCGTAGACCGGCACCAATTTCATGCCGCAGATCGGGCAATTGCCCGGCTTGTCCTGATGGATGAAGGGATGCATCGAGCAGGTGTAATATTCGATCTTCGGGCCCGGTTTTTCCTCCTGATGACCCTCGTGCCGGGTCTCCGTGGCAGGGCCTCGGGTCTTGCAGCCCAACAAGGCGAGCAATCCCAGCACAGGCCAGATGGCTGATAGTTTCTTCATTCCTTCACCTCCGCCCCGACCTGCTTTTCCAGGTCGAAGCTCTTGACATTGGGGTCGCCGCGGGCGGCTAGAAACTCCTCGCGCGTCTGGCCGATCGCCTCTTCCAGCTCGGCCAAGGCCGCACCGAGATTCGCGAAGGCCTGCCAATACCCCTGCTGGGCGTCGAGCAGGCTGCGCGCCGCGTTCAAAGGATCCAAAAAGGATGCCTTGCCTCCGGCGTAGGCTGCCGCGCTAATTTCCAGGGCTTGCTTGGTCTGAGGCAGCAGCGTGCCCCGGTTGATCTGCAAGAAGCGACGCGCGGACTTCACCTTTTGATAAGCCTCCTGCACCCGGAAGGCGGTTTGGTTTTGGGCCGCCTCCTGCGCGTAGGCGGCGCTGGCGTACTCCGCCTGGGCCTGTCGAACCCCCTGGCGCTTCTTTCCGACGATCAGGGGGAGATTGATCATCAGCTCGCCCGTGAAGGCGTCTTCGGTAGCCCCGGGCCGTTGCACGTACTCCAACTGGGCGTTGAAATCCGGATACCACTCGCGCTTGGCGGCCTTGACCGCCCATTGCTTTTCCTCCACGCGATGGCGGGCGCTGCGGACCTCCGGGTGGTTCGCTGCGGCGCTCTCCTGCAGGGCCTTAAGGTCCGCCTCCCACTCGGGCAACTCCAGGGACGCCGGCAGGCGGACTTCCTCCTCGACCGGCCGCGCCATCAACTGGTTCAACTTGGCCTGCAAGGTTTTGCGCTCCTGTTGCATCACCTCGCGCTCGCCGATCAGCTTCGCGATCTCGGTCTGGCCCAAGACCGCGTCGGTGGCCATCGCCTGGTTGGCCGCCAATTTGGCCTGGGCCGCCTGGACGATCCCCCGCAAGCGGCCTTCGATCTGGCGGCTCACCTCGAGGCGCTTTTGAGCCGCGAACAGCGCGAAATAGGTCTCTTTCAATTCGCGCAAGAGCCCGCGCCCCCGGCCGCTCAATTCCTCAAGGTGGTGCAGGTAGGTATGGTGGGCGATCTTGGCCGCGGCCTCGACTTTGCCGGGGAAGGGAAACTTTTGCGCCACGATGTAGTCGATGTCCTGGGCCTTGTCCAAATTCTTCCCGAGCGGAACCTGATAGAAGCGGACGCCCACCATCGGGTCTTCCCAAAAGCGGCTCTTGGCGGAGGCCGCCTTGGCCGCGGCCGCATCCTCCCGCATCGCCTTCAACTCGGGGTTTTGCTCGAGGGCCGTTTGAATGGCCGCGTCGAGGCTCAATATTTCGTTCGCGCCCGCGACCTTCGCCGTGAGCGCTGCGAGGCTCGCGAGGAGCGCCGCGAAAACACGCCATCGGTGCATAATTCACCACCTGTCAGAAGAGACACTGATCCCTTAGCGACTTAGCGATGACGCGCGTTCAACACAGGAAGGATTGTTTGGCAAGATAGAGGGGCGGGGCCTGAGCCTGCCGGAGGGTTTTGGAAAGGCCCACCCAAGCCGGCGGAGACAGGGAAATCACTTTTGAAATATTCGCGCAAAGCGAAAGAACGGCAACCCCGTCGGAACCCGTCGCTACGGGCACCACGGGGACGCCCGCGGGAGCGCCCTGCCATTCGCAGCAGGGGCGCCGGCCGAATTGGGCGTGGCAGGTGTTGGTGCCGGCACAACAATCATGGGCGGCCATCCGCGCGACCTGGCTTCCCCTGCACAGGGTCAGGAGGCTGGGCGCGGCCATCGCCATCACGGCCCATAAGGCGGCGACTAGATAAAGGATGGATTTGCCACGGGCTGGCTTCACCAACTCATCGTACGGGAGAGGGGACGGAAGGGTCCAGATATTATTTATATTTTCCCCGCACCTCTCCCGCCCTTAGGCTAACATCCTGAAATTGAAGAAAAATATTGGGTTCCCGCCAGCGGAGAAAATTCTCTGGGTTGTCGCCCGCCCCTGGGCTATAAAATGAGCATCTCGATTTTATGCAAAATTCGCTGTTCTCCGCCCACGAAATTTCTCCCTGGTATTTGACGATCGCCTTCCTCCTGGTGTTGCTGAACGCCTTTTTCGTCGCGGCCGAATTCGCCATGGTCAAGGTGCGCAGCACGCGCCTCGAGACCTTGCAGGAAAGCGGAAATTTCCTCGCCCGCTGGGCCTACTCCATTGTTCAAAATCTCAACGCCTATCTTTCGGCCACCCAGCTGGGCATCACCCTCGCCAGCCTCGGACTGGGCTGGGTCGGCGAACCCGCCTTCGCCGCCCTCATCGAACCCCTGCTGCGAAATTTCGCGCTGAGCGAAGTCACCATCCGGGGCCTTTCGTTCACCGTGGCCTTTACCGTCATCACCGTCCTCCACCTGGTGCTGGGAGAGCTGGTCCCTAAGCAGATGGCGATCCAAACCGCCGAGAAGGTCTTGTTGGCGGTCGCGGTGCCGATGCGCTTCTTTTACTGGGTCTTTTTCCCCTTCCTCTGGTTCCTGAACCACAGCACCAACGCCATCGTCCGCCTGCTGGGCTTCGAGATGAAACCCGGCGAGGAAACCCACACCGAGGACGAGATTCGCCTCATCGTCGAGGACTCCTATGAAGAGGGCTCGCTCTCCCCGCGCAAGGCCTCGCTTTTGGAGAATATTTTCGAGTTCACCCACCGCACCGCCCGCCAGATCATGGTGCCGCGCCAAGACATCGTCTCCCTGCAGCTCGGCAGGAGCGCCCAGGAGAACCTCCAAACTGCCAAGGAGTCTGGGCACACCCGTTTTCCGCTCTGCGACGGCGACCTCGACCACGTGATCGGACTCATCAACGTCAAGGACATCATCTGGGAGCTCGAGGACTCCGACAACCTCATCAATCTCTACGACCTCAAACGCCCGATTCTGTTCGTCCCCGAATCGATGACGAGCGACCAATTGCTGCGGGAATTCCAGACCAAGAAGATCCACATGGCCATCGTGATCAACGAGTTCGGCACCACCGCGGGGCTGGTTTCCCTGGAAGACGTCATCGAGGAGTTGGTGGGCGAAATCCAGGACGAGTTCGACCAGGAACTGCCGAAGATCAGCAAGCGCGGGGAGAACTCCTACTTGGTCGACGGCACCGCCGGCCTGCGGGAGGTCGAGCAAGTCCTCGACTTGGCTCTGGAAGACGAAAGCTCGGTCTCGGTGGGCGGCTTTTTCGTCAACCGGCTGGGCCGGCTCGCCCGGGAAGGCGATTTCATCCGCATCCCTCCCTACCGGATTTCGGCGCTGGAGGTGAAAAACCGCCGCGTTCTCAAATTATTGTTCGAGAAATTCGACACCGAGGTCAGCGCGGCCAGCGGGGAATAGCCGCGATTTTGGACTTTGCAAATCCCAGGACTGCCGCTAGACTGCCGCCGGTTCGGACAACCCATGCCGCGCCGGGCAAGCCTCGGTCCACCAAGTTTGCCCGCGTGGATTCAAAGGAGATCCCATGAAGAAAATCGCCCTCATCCTCGCCTTGAGTTTCATCGTTCCCATGGCCGTTGCATCCTCGGCGCGGGCCGCTTCTACCAATAGCGACCTCGCGATCGGGGATCCCATGTCGAAGGGTTACAAACGACCCAAGAAGCGCGTCACCAAGCCGGCGACGAGCACCGAAACGGCCGCTCCCAAAGAAGAGGCGAAGCCCGCCGCCGAAAAGGCGCCGGCGGAAAAGCCCGCGAAATAACGGGACACAAGCCAAGATCCAAGGCGTGGCAGGCCATTCCGGCCGCCACGCCTTTTTTATTTTTTGAGGCGGATGGGGACGTCGCGCGGGCCTTCGATGTAGTCCTTGTCGACCAGGCTGCGGAGGTAGACGCCGAAGCCGTAGGGGGTGGTCTCCTGCATCTCATGCCACAGGGCCAATTGGCCGTTCTGCATCATGAACAGGTACTCCTCGAGCCAAGCGCGCATCTCCGAGAGATGGACGTTGTTCAGCTCTCCGCGGTGCAGGTAGTGCTCGAACTCGTGCACCACCAGGGCGGCTAAGGCGATGGAACGCACGATCTTCTGGTCGCGGGTCAGGTCCGGATCCAGGGCGGTGATGGCTATCAAAGGTTTACGGGAGGGGCTCTTTTCCTCGGGGACAAACAGTCCTTCGGGCGGCTCTTTGTCCTGTTCGTCGTGGGGCAATTTTTTCCATAGCTCGCGCATCTGCGGCTTGGCCAGCAAGCGCAGTTCCACTTCGCCCTTCTCGATGGCGGCCACGGCTTTGGAGGCGACCGGAGTCGGGCGCAGGCCCAGCATAGAGAGGATGTCTTTCCCGTCAAACACCACCGAACTTTCCAGCTCTTGGCGCTTGGCCTGGGCCGCGGCGGGACTCGGCGGCAGGTTGGTAGCCCGCTTCCGCTCCCGCATCCATTCCGTCAGCGCGGCGCTCACCCTGTCCTCCAAGAGTTCCTTGGCGCGATAGTGAAATTGCCCCAGGCGGATCTGCATTTCCGTCGGGTGGAGGTAGATCGGGGTCAAGTGGTAGAGACGGGCGAATTTTTCCGCCAAGACCCGGTCGTAGATATAGCCGGTATAGATGGTCCCGTTCAGTTTCGCGATCGAGGAATCGTAGCCGGTCTCGCCGCTGGACAGGTCGAGGATCCCCTCCAGCTGCCCCCAATGGAAGGCCTCTTGGGAGGCGACCTCGGCGATCTTGTGCGGCAGGTCGCGGGTGGCGAGCAGCTTGAAGATGCGATCGAAATGCAGGACGGGCACCGAGCTTCTTGATGCCCGGCGTATCGCATCCTCGAGCACCCGGAGGTGCTCGGGGTTCCGTTTCCAAGCCCTGAGGTAGTCGCCCAAGCCATCCATGGCCACCCCGACGGTGAAGGCCTCGCGGCGCTCGGCACCCTGCGCGGGACGCCACAGGATAAAATTGTGCACGCCATCGCGGAACGCGGCGGCAGGCTCGGCGAGTTCATAAGAACGCAGGTATTTTTCCACCGCCGCCTTGGCCTCGGGGGAGATCGCCATCGCCCGTAGCCGGGCAAGCCAGGGCGGAGGACTCTCCGCCGGTTTCGGCACGGCGAAGCCGAATCGCGCGCGCAACCGGTCGAGCCAGGTGGCGGGCGGCTCGGGGGCCTTGGGCGGTTCGGCGAAGGCATAGCGCCGATCCCAACCTCGCTCTTGGAGGTAGGACTCCACCGCCTCAATGCGCCGCTGCACCGACGCCACACGGATAAACGCTTCAAAATCCTCCCTGCCGCCCTCGCGCAAGACCCGTTCGAAGGTCTCCTGCATCAGGTGGTCGTAGAGCGATCCGACCCCGCGGCGAAAGGTGTTCATCTCCATGGCATGCCGGAAGTACTTGGTGGCGACGGCCAATTGCTCCACCCGCGCGGTGACCCGGCCATCGTCGTGGGGGATATCCGCCAGCCGCGCATCCATCAACAATTGGTAATAGCGCTGCAAATCAACCCCCGGCGTACGCAGATAATTGAAGGCGATTTCGTCCACGCGAGTGGAAAATCGTTCGCGCACTTCGGCATCGGCCTCCAGCCCCGGCTCGTAGTGGGAGATCAGGTGGGTGCGCAGCCGGCCCTCTAAAAATTTGAAGGAGGAGGACTCGCCGTCGCCGACCTGGCTCATCCGCAGCGGTTCGGGGATCCTCACCTTCCACTTCGGAAAAGGATGCTCTTCGGCCTCCACCTCGACACGGGAAATCCCCGACATCGCCAAGGCCGGGCGACGGCCCATCGCTTCGAGGGATTCACCCTGGAAAGCCCCCGGCCCCAGCGCCTTCGGCCGCGGCGCGGCGTTGCGGGCGAGCCATTCCAAGGCCTGGGCATGGCGCGAAAAACCGGGCCCCATCAGTTGGGCGCTCAATTGCCCACCCAAGTGGAATTGCAGCAAGAGACTCAGGGAATCAACCAGGGTGGTAGCGTCGTCGGTCGCGGGCTTCAGGCCGGCCAGGACCTCCGCGCGATGCCCGAGGTAAATTCCCGCCAGGCTCGCCGCCTGGGGCAGCAAGATGTTGGGCAGTCGAGAAAACCCTTCAGCTCCGCCCAGCGGCGAGAGTCGGCCCTGCCAGGCCTCGAGACCGCCGCGGGCCAGGCCACCGCAGGCCTTGAGGAAAAACAAATTGAGGCCCAGCCCCGCGGCCTCGCGGGCCAGGGCCCGGCCCGACCAGTCTTGCTCGCGGCCCATGACCTGGTGAATGGCCTTGCTGGCGAACAGGAAGCTGGGGACCTCCGCGGCGAAGCCCAGCGAGGCGGCCGCCAACCGCGCCCCCGCGCCCCGGGTCAGAAGCCCCGCGCCGGGGTTGGCCAGGAGGCGAGACAGCCCGAGGAAGCGAATCCCTTGAAACACGGTGGAGGCGACGACCATCCCCCCCAGCATGCCGGGGTCGGTTGTCTGCTCGGCGAATTGCCCGAGCAGGAACTCCAGGCGCCGGCCCACCGAGCCTCGCCCCTGCATGGCGTCGAGACACGCTTGGGCGCGCTGGCGGCCCGGAAGATCCGTGGCCACCAAGGCCTGATAGGCGGAGGCGGCCAGGTCCAGGCGACCGGCCTGCTGTTGGCGATGGGCGAAATTCAACCAAGACTGGGAAAGGAATTCGGGATCCGACTCGGGGACGAGGGAGTTGAGCTCCAGCTTGAGGCTGGGGGACAGGTTTTGGGGAAGCGCCCGCAGCCAGGCCGAGACGTGGCGACCCGGCCCGAGAGACTCCGGCGCTGCGGAATTCAGGTTGTGCCCGGCCTCCGGGGGTGCCCCGGACAGACTCAGCCGAACCGACATGGTATGCCCCCAATCGGCAGTCAATTCAAACACTTACACAAAAACGCGGTGGCGTTTTCCCCTGTCCTGGACAGGGATGGAGATCCGCTAAAAAAGCGTGCCTAGGGTTTCGGCAGCGCTGTACATAAGTTGCGGGTGTCCTTGAGGATTTGGCTCGGCGCGGAATTAAGGCCGACCACCCTGGGCGGCCTTTGGCAGGCCTGCGGCAGCCAGCGGGGGCAAGGGCGGCGGCAAGAAGTTGGGGCGCGGCGGCGGCGCCTTGCCGCTGCCGACTTCTTGGCCCAGCACTTGGACGACCACGGAGACGTTGTCCAACTTGAATTTCCCGACGAAGTAAGCCTTGTTCCCGTCGACGTTGGGATTTTTCGCCGGGTTCACTACCTGGCCGCGCGAATGCAGGACCATGCCTTCGTAACGCCAGGTGCCCGCAGGCGGATCCTGCTTCCACACCTTGCGGTAAGCGGCCACGTAATCGTCGTGGGTGATGGCCTGCCCAAAGCGATCCTGCTTCCGGAACTCCTGCAGGATATGCATGCGAATCAGCGCCTCGTTGCGGAGTGCCAGCTCCATTTCCGCCGCGGTGCGGGCGCCGCTCTGGCGCAGCACTTCACCGATTTCGTCCTTGCTGATGAAATTTTCGGTCAGGCCGTCGGAACCGGCCACCACGATCGATCCCGCCTTGGCGCGGTGCGACTCGACGGCGATATCGAGGGCCTTTTTGCCCTCCCGGTAGTGGCCGCCCAAGGCTTGGTCCACGACGTGGGCATTCGGGTCGATCCGCGCGATATAGGTCTGGCCGCGGGGCAGCTTCCGGTCGCTGCGGGGTTCCTTGGCCGTGTAGGCGTTCTCTTGGAGCTGAAAATCATGGGTGAAAATCATGCCCTCCGCGTCGCCGACGTCGGCGAAGCGCACCTCGTAGCCCTCCGGACCCAGCGGCTTGACTTCCACGCCCACCACGACCGCACCGGGATCGCCCTCCATTTTCTTGAAGGTCGGATGCTCCAACATCTTTCGGTCCGCCAAGCGGATGGCCTCTTCGAGGGAGAGCCCGGGGTTTTTCCCCGCCTCCTGCAGGACATATTGGGTGAAGACCGCGGCGAATTCCCCGCCTTGATGGCCTCCCATCCCGTCGATGGCGAAATACCGGACGACCTGTTTCCCGTCCGGCGCCGTGAACCTGGCCACAGCAAAGCGGTCCTCGTTGTGGGCATAACGGCCCACGCCCGGGTCGCGGCCGGCGGCCAAGCCACCGAGGCGCAATTCCTGCACCGCGTTTTGCGGACCGGTCTCAGAACTTAAGAAGGCATCCGGCACCTGGATCGGGACCGGCGGAGCCTTGGCCTTGCCGCCGGGCAGGACTTTGAGTCCGGGCCGCGGCGGCGGAGGCAGGTTGACGAAATCGTATTCGAGCCCGCCAAAGATGCGGTCGCGCAATTCCGAGTAGACGAAGTCCCAGGCCTGGCGTTCCGGAGATCCCTCGCGGTAGCCGCGGATATGCGCGCGCAGCGCGGGGCCGGCGGCGACGTAGGCAAGCTGTAGGTCGGAGAGGAATTCGTCCAAATCCTTGGCCTGCCGTGCGCGACGGGCCTCCGCGCCCTCCGCCCAATCCACGGCATACAGCGCCCGCAGCTTGGCCAGGGTCGCGTGCGCCTGCTGCATCTGGGTCCTAGTTTTGAGCGGGATCTTGGGATCCCCCTTGGCGTTGGTGTGGTAGCGCTCGGCATTGGGATGGCCCAATTCATGGAGGAACAGGGCCGCGAGGTTGCGCCGGGAACCCTGGAAGCCGCCGGAATAGAGGTAAAGCGAGCCGTCCGCCGCATCATAGGCGCCGAAGTGGGCATCGCCCTGGCGCGGTGCCCTGAGATGGATGCGGTTCAGGCGCCCGGACCCCAGCATGGAGGCCGGCAAGAGCTGCAAGAGGCGGTTCAGGAAAACCACCTGCCCGCTGTTCTCCTCCAGGAAATCCTGCAAGGGTTTCCCTTCGGGCTTGCCCTGAGCGACATCCTCTCCCAAAACCAGTTGCACGCCCAATTCCCGCGCTCGTCCTTGCAACTCCCGCCAAGCGGTCTCGGCTTGGACCGCGTCGGCTCGGGCGAAACCCTGGCGTTGGTACCAACGCAGGTAGGCCACCACGAGGCTGGGACTGGCGGGGCGCACGACGCGCGTCTCGGCGCCGCTGGGGGCCTCGACCAACATCATGCCGGAGGGCCATTTCTCGACGCGGCCGCCGCGATCGAAAGTTTTCTCCAGTTCCGGCGTCAGTCCGGGGACCTCGCTGACGAAGCTGGGCCGGGGACGAGCCAGGCCCTTGAGCTCCTTGCCCACCAGGCTGGTCGCGGGGATTTCCTCGACGTAGGCCCCGGTCGGCTCTCCGAGCCGGGTGGGGGCGAGCGCCGCGACCCGCTGGCTGTTTTCCCGGCGTTCGGGCAGCTTGCCCTGGCCTTCCGGCGCCTCTTTGAAATCCAAGGCCGCCGCATAGGCCTCGCCCGGCTTGAACATCGCCTCGAGATAGCTGCCCAGCTTGGGATTGGCGTCGGAGACCAAACCCGCATAGTTGTCCATGATCTTGGCCAAGATCCGTCGGCCCTCCTCGCTCGGCAGAAAGGGCATGAAGTCGCCGATGCGCTCCAAGGGAGTGGAGCGGGCACGGATGGTCGCGATGACCTTCATGAGGTTGCCGGGGTTGATCTCGCGCACCCCCAGGCTCCGCTGCTCCTCGGCGGAAAGCGGCAGGCGCGGGGGCGGCGGCACGGGCGGGGGGACGCTGGCCAAAGGAATGCCGTAAGGGCTGCGCCCGAAGTCGCGAAGGTATTGGTTGAGCCAGGATAACTTCTGGCCGCTGAACATCTCCCAGTGGCGCAAGGCGCCCACCAGGCGGACCACCCCGCCCTCGAACTCCCTCCCCTTGAAGGGCGGGTCGCGCAACAATTGGTCCAAGGCCGTCACCACGCTGTTGGCGAATTTCGGGGAGGCAGGATCGCGCAGTCCTTCCAGGTCGCCCAAGCCCAGGGTGCGCAGGGATTCCAACTCGGAATCCGTGAACCGCCTCAGGTCGCGCAAGGGCTGGTCGTCGGCACCGTGCAGATCCCGACCGGTCGCGGATTTCATCTCGAGGATCATGTCGTCCTCGACCTCGACGGGAGGCGCCTCTTTTCCCTCCTGCGCCGCCGGACGGTTCCGCTCCAGGTCCACTCCACTTTGTTTCAGGAAGTCGACAAAGCCTTGAGCGGTCTTGATAGCGGCCCGAAATTCAACCATGACCGCGAGGTATTCGTCAAAGACCGGGTTGCCGGCCTTTTGCTGGTCGTTCGGAACGTTGCGCCGCAGCTCCTCGCCCAAGGCGTGCATGCGGGCGCCGATCTCCCGCATCCGGTTTCGAGCCTGAAATGCCTGCACGCCGCGCTCGCGCAACGGGCCCGACTGTTTGAAGGCATAGCGTTCCGCGTCGATCCATTCGGAGTCATTTTTGGCCGCGTGGAGCAGGCGCTGTTCCTGCATCAGGAAAGGCGCATCCTTCAGGTAGGCGAGCATCGTGGCCAGTTCCTCGCCGGCACGGTTGCGTTCTGCGGCAGTGGGAGCCCCTTCCATCCGGGCCAAAACCGCGGCGAGGCGGCCTCCGAAGCGCAGTCCGCCATGGCCGTCTCCTTCCACGCCGATCATCTGCAGGAGGCGATGGGCGTAGACTCCGCGTTGACTCGCGGCCTCCTGGTTCCAGCGCAACAGGACGGGCAATTGTTTTTTGGCGAAGTCCGCGTAGACGGCTTTGGCCTCCTCGGCGCTGGGCGTCTTGAGCTCCTTCGCAACAATCACGATCTTGAGCTGGGCCTCGCCCCGCTCGTTGCGCAGCAGCCACTCGGAACCGTCTTCATAGAGGGAGGGCAGGCGCTCCAACCGTCCACCGTAGGCCTTTTGCAGGCGCGAGGCGACGTCGGCCAGGCGCTGAGCGCCGCGCACCCGAACTTCATAGGTGGCCGCAGGCGTGTCTTTGAGCGTGCCGTCGGTCCGAGCGGTTTCGTACTCGGCGCGACTCAGGTATTTCCAGCTGGTGCTGATCGGGACGTGGGTGGGGTCCGGGGTGTAGATGTTCGCGAAGCTGCTGTGCCAGGATGAGTCCTCGCCCGACAAGGTGGCATCGCTGACCTCGACGAGATTCGTCAGTTCGCGGCCGAGATTCGCGGCGCGATCCGTCATGGCGCTGTAGCTGGCCCCCGAGCCCTTGGCCGAGGGCAGCGGTGGCGGCTTAGGCCCTCCCTTGGGCGGCAGCGGCGGCGGCCGGTCGATGTGCCAACGGAATTCCCAGTCGCCCAGCTTGATGCGGTCTCCGGCCCGCAGCAGGTAGGTCTCTCCCTCTCCGGCGGTGCCCAGCTTGCGCCATCCCGCGGGCTCCCACACGAATACCTCCTGGCCCGCGAGGGGCCGCAGCCGGTAGCTTCCGTCGGGCTCGCGGAGCAATTCCGCGTGGAGCGGGGCCGAAGCCTTGCTCGGGTGCTTGAGGACGATATCCGCGCCGCCCTCCTTGGTGCCGAGGGTCACCGGATTCTTGCCGGCCGGCAGGCGGAAGGCGGTGCCGTCGGAAGAGCGCAGCACGGGGATTTCATAGCCGGCGCGCGCCGGCGCGGGCGGCACCTTGGGTTTCAGTTCGGGAATGACGACCGCCTTCCCAAGCGGTTGGCCCGAGGCGCGCCGCGAAGGGATGCGCCCTTTGCCATCCGGAACGGCCTTGGCCTTGGGGGTATCGGCCCCCGTCTTGACTTCGCTCGAGGAATCCGGTTCCGCCGCGGGGGGCTTGAGGCTGTCGGGCCGCTTGTAGATCCCGGTCTTGTGGGAACTGGGGTCCTTCGCCTGTTCCTCGTAGCGGTCCATCAGCTCGCCCATCTTTTTGAGGTCCGCCGCCAGGGCGGCCCGGAGCTCGGGCTTCAGGTGCTTGGGCACCAGCGGCATGGGCGGACGCGAGGTCCCGTCGGGCCCGCTCTCGAGGTCGGTCAGGTATTTCGCGACGTCCCGGCAGAAGGCGTTGAGTACGTCATGGGTCTCCTTGGGGAGATCCTTGTTCTTGTAGATCAGGCTGTGCTGGATCTTGCCCCATTGGTAGATGGCCTCGGTCTGGATCTGGATCTCGACGGGCTGGCCGTCGACCTCCACCACGATGTGCATGGCGCGGTAGCCGGTCGAGGAACCGATAATCAGGCGGTCGGGATGGTCTTTGTCAGGCTTATAGCTGACATGCATCACCTCGGTGCCGTCCTGAAACTCCGCCCCGATCAGGTCGAGCTCCATCGCACCGTCGCCGCCGATCTGGTCACGCACCTTGTATTGCTTCTCGATGGCCTCGGCGATGGGCAGGGCGTCGTTGGTGCTGCGGACCACGATCCTCGCGCCCCCGATGTCCGTGAGCGGCGCCAGCTCGGTCCAGCCGCGCCGGGCCAGCTTGGGGGCGAGGTCGGCAGGGTCCTTCAGCCGGGCATGGGGATTTTCCACCCAGTTTCCCTGTTCGTCGCGCAGCTCGGCGAAGCGGTATTCGAGGGCGGGATCCGCGGCAAGGCCGCCGAGGAAGGACTCGACGTCCTCGAGGGCGGCGCGATGCTCCGCGACCATCTTCTTGCCTAATTCGGTCTGGGCGCGGCGGTATTGCGCGGCGTCGAGCTTGCCGGCCAGGGCCTCGCGGGCCGCCTTGGCGAACTCGGTGTTGCCCGCCGCCAAGTGGGAGATCTCCTTTTGCAGGGCGGAATTCCCGTCCGCGTCCCGCCCCGCGGCCTGCATCTTGTCCCGAAAGTCCTGCTCCAACTTGAAGAGCCGGTCCATCTCCCTCGCCTTTTCCGGGGCCGCGTCGGGGATGGCCAAAATTTCGCCGCGCTTGTAAGCAAGTAGCTCCCGCTCCGCCAGGATCTCGTTGCGGGCGGCGAGCTCGGACGCCAAGCGTTCCGGGGCGTGGAAGATATAATTGCGGTCGCCGACCCGAAGGATCGCGCCGTCCGCGATCACGGCCTCCTGCTTGTGATCCAAGGGCCGGAAGCTCTGGGTATTGAGGTCGTAGATCTCCAACAGGACCTGCTCGCTGCGGTTGACCACATAGTAATTGGGCGGGTTCCCGTTCCGCGGCATTCCCTGGCGGAACTGCAGCAGCGCGCCCCCGATCTTGGCCACGTCGTAGACGGTCCGGTTGAATTTCAAGGTCGCGGCGCCTTGGGTCCCTTCCAAGAGACCCGCGCCCTGCAGCAGGGGCTCGCCCTTCACGGCCGGGACCATCGCGTAATCATAGGCCTTGCCCTGCTCCGGTGTGACGTGCTGGATCACCAGGTCGCCCGATTCGACGCTGGCGGTCAGGAGACGGGCGTCACCCAGACTGAGTTTCCCTTCCAGGACCTGCTTCATGAAACTGAAGGCAAGATCCGATTGCTGATTTTCCGGCAAGCGATCGATGATCGGGCGCAAGGCCGCCAGCACCGTATCGCAACGGGCGACGAAGGCATCGCGAAATTCCCCATGGCTGAGGCGCGGATCCTTGCTGACCCGCGCGGCGAACTGGCGGGCGGCGTCGCCGAACAGGCTCTCCCGCTTCACGAAGGTCTTTTCGAGGCCTTGGACATACTCGCTGGCCCATTCCGCCCGCTCCTGGACCTTGGCGGCGTCTTCCAACAGCACCCGGCCGTTGAACACCGTGACGACCTTGGATTGAACGGCAAAAGCCGCCCGGTTCTTCGGGCCGAACCAGGTGAATTCCTTGTCCCCGACGCGCAGCCTCTCGCCGTCCCGCAGGGGCCGGTAGGTGGCGGTCACCTCTTGGACCTTGCCGTCCGCATCCACGGTCTGCAGCTTTTCCGAACCCAGGGCGCGGACTTGGAAGAGGACCTCGCCCTTCCCCGCCGAGGTCACGGCGATCTCGGCATGCGGCGACTTCCCACCGGGCACCGGAGTGACGGAGGACCCGTTGCCGTCCAGGAAGGCCAGGCCTGCCTCGTTGAAATCCAGCTCGACGGCCTTGCCCTGGGCGTCCACCAACAAGGCGCGCCGCAGGGTCGGCGGGAGGGGCGCCTTCGAGGTCACCGGCTTCACGGGGGAATCCCCGACCTTCTCCTTGGCCGGAGGCTGGCTCGCGGGCGTCTTACGCGCGGCCAATTTCTTCGGCTCGGGCGTCATGCCATCCTCCAGCAAGACGACTTCTTGGTCGGGGACGAAGGGCAGATCCTTTCCATCCGAGGATTCGGGCTTGGCCTCAGGTGCCTTGATCCCCAACTGCTGGTGCGGGGAAGGCTCGCCCGCGGGGGTCGCGAGCAATTCCCCGTCCGCATTGAGTTGCAGCGGCAGCTGGAACTCCTTGAGGTAGGCGTTGGCCCCGGCGACATCCTTGGCCGCGAGCAATTTGGTCAGTTTTCCGCCGGAAAATCCCGGCCGATTGAGCGAGGCCTCCACGAAGAGGCCCACCAACAATTTGCGTTCCGGGCTTTCTAGAAAGACGGTCTGATCCACCACCGCGTCGCCCTTGCCTTTTTTCAGGCTGGCCTCGAGCGCGCGTTGCACTTCCTCGGGATAGGCGTTCAGTGGCTTGCCGTTGGCGCTGAGCGCACCGTCCTTCCCCACCTTGATCTCGAATTTTTGCGCCGTGAAACCGAGCGCGTCCGCGTTGCCGCGCGAGACCAGCAGGGCCTCGTGGAAGGCGATGCCGCTGTGCTGCTTTTGAGCGACCTCGGTCATCTTTCCCTTCACCACGCTGTCCGCGACCTTGTGGGCGATGGCAAACTGCACGTAGCCGAAGACGTCGTTGACCAGGCCCTCTTTCCAGCCACCCACCGGCTTGGGGGTGAGCTTCAGCGCTTGATTCGCATGGCTGGTGGCGATCATCCCGCCCAGGCCGCCGGCCTGGCCGATGCCCCAAACGAGGACTTTGCCCCCCTTAGTCAGGGTCGCGCCGCCCTCGGTGACCAGGCCCAGGCTCTTCGCGGCCCGGGGCCCGAGCCCCTCGGCCAGTTTTCCAAAGCCCTTGAGGCCGCCGATCATCAGGAGGGTGGAACCATAGCTCTTGAGCAGGTGCTCCTTCGAGAAGACCTTGCTGGGATCCGTGAACATCGCGTCCTTGACCGTGTTGGCGCCCCACAAGGCGGTGGCCTCCGCCCCGATCCCGACCGCGTTGGCGATCACGACCGCGCGGTAACCGCTGACGCCCACCTGCTCGAGCTTCATCAGCATCCGCAGCTTGGCCAGGTTGCCCAGCCCCGCGGCGAGGAACATCAAACCCACGTCGAGCGCCAGGCCTTGGCCGCTGTGGACCTTGAAGAATTTCTCCACCGAACGTCCGAAGCCGGCCTTCCCCTGCAGCGCGTCCATCCCCGCCTGGGCCCGTTTCTTGATGTCCGCCTCCGGAGAGACGGCCTGCAGGATGGAATAGATGGCGAAGGAAGATTCCAGCGCGCCCCTGGTGGCCTCGATGTCGAAGGCCTTTTGCAGGATCAGCGCGGCGTCGGAGGCCGAGGGAGGATTCGTCGAGGCGTAGGCGATCAGGTCCCCGATCGGACCGGTGCCGTTGGCGCGGCAGGCGGTGCTCAAATAGTATTGGGCGCGTTCCTTCACGTCGCCGCTGGCCGTTTCCGACAGCAGCTTGAGCGCCTCCGAGATCGTCGAGGCCTCGCCGTTCTTGATCTTTTCCTTCACCGCGGCGGTGATGGCCTTTTCCTTCGCCCACTTCTCTTGGACGCTCGCCACGCTGGTCCGGGAGGCCCAACCCTTGGCCGAATCGGTCTCGGCATTCTCCATGTCCTTGTTGTAGAGTTCCCAGGCCTCCACGGCGGAGGCGTTGATCAGGCGGGCCTGCCCGTTCTCGATCGCCTTGAGGATGCGTCCGGCCTGGGGCAGCTTGCGGATGGGCTTCAGCAGCTCGGCGGCCTCGTCGATCTTGCCCTGGGCAAAGAGCGCGGAGGCCTCGTAGACCTTCGCCATGCGCTGGACCTCGGGATCGGAGTCTTTCTCCGCATAGCGCTTCAGGACTTGGAAGCACTCCACCGCCAGACCGTTGAGCTCGCCGCGCACCAGCTCGCTGTCCTTGGGGTCGGCATAAGACTGTTCCGCGAGGGTGAGGTAGTTGTAGGCCAGTCCCTCGACCGCGGCGATGGCGTCCTGTTTCGAGATCCCTCCGACTTGGTCGGGCTTGGCGCCGGCGATGGCCGCGATGGTCCTGGCCTTGTCGACGTCCCCCTCGTGCAGGCCTTCCAATAACTTTTCCAAGCCGGCCAGCTTCTCCTTTTCGGCCTTGGCATCCAGCGCCAACAACATCGCGCCGTCCTTGCCCAGCTCGGCCTGAACCGCCTTCGCGGCGTCGGCGTCCTTGGCGGGATCCAACTTCGCCAAGTAAAGCTGGTTCGCCTCGAGGCGAAGCTTGAGGAGGGAAACATCTTTGGGGTTTTTCTCCAGCGCGACCGTATACATATCGCGGGAACTCTTGAAATCGCCGGTCCCGAAGAAGGCGTGGCCCAGCTGGACCTTGATCGCCGGATCGGAAAACCCCGCCGCTTGGTCGGCCATTTGGTAGGCGGCGAGAGCTTTGGAATATTCCTGCCGCGACATCAAAAAATCGCCGAGGGCCCGGTGGCGTTCCGGCAGCTTGGGCTCGTAGAGGCTGGCGATGCGCAGGTGTTTTTCCACCGCGGCCGCGTCGACGGGCTGCTTCGCCTTCAGCTGCTCCGCGTCGTAGCGATGCCAAGCGGACATCTTTTGGGGAAAGCTCAGATTCTCAAAGGCGGCGTCGGCGTAGGGCTGCTTGGCGCCGGGCTGCTCCCAAGGCAGGGCGGGAAACTCCAGGGACCGCATCGCCTTTTGGACCCGCTCTTCCTTCCAATGCCCGTCGAGGTAGGCGAAGACCTCCGTGGGACTGATCTTGCGGTCGCTCGCCTCGCCGTCGCCCAATCCGTCGACTAAGGCCGAAGGCAGGCCCTGGGCCGTCAAGGCCTTGTAGACCGCGTAGGCGATTCCGTTTTGCTCCTTGGTGAAGGCGAGGGTGTAGGGCTTGCCCGCCTCGTCCACCCGCAATTCCTGTTCGGTGAAGGCGATGGAAGCGGCATGGTCGCCGCGCGCGGTCGCGAGCCGCGCAGCCTCGTGGTAGACGGCCGACGCGTCG
This sequence comes from bacterium, assembly GCA_046346845.1. Lineage (GTDB taxonomy): Bacteria > UBA10199 > UBA10199 > DSSB01 > DSSB01 > DSSB01. Next base: position 521,334 of record JAXMHH010000002.1, on the reverse strand, counting down.
CCGTAACGCTTGACCGCGACCAGGTTATTCACGACAAAAGACCAGGCGTCCGGCTGTCCACCCAGCAGGCGCTTGTCGCCGATCTCCAGGCCCTGGACAATCTCGATCAAATACCGGAGTTCACCCTCCGATTTTACCGCCTCGGCCAGGTGGAAGCTGGCGCCCTCGTTCTTGCCTTCCCGCAACAGGTGGGAGGAGAGGCGCCGCCGGGCCAGGGGATTTTGGTTGTCGAGCTCGACCGCGGCGCGAAACAGCATGCGCGCCTCGTGCTTTTTCTTTTGCGCGGCGTCGCCCTCGAGGGTCTTCGCCTCCTCCTCGAGCTCGAGGCCCTTGAGCAAGGCGGCCTGGGCGACCAGCTTGGGCAGGCCGCGGCCTTGCCAGAGCTGGGCCAACTCGGCCTTCACCACCGCCTCGTCGTAACCGGCCTGCTTGAAGACCTCGACCTGGTCCTTGAAGGGGAGCAGGGAAAATTCCGTAAAGCGGAAGGCCCAACGCACCAGTTTGCCCACGTTCTTGGCGTCCGAGAAAAACTTCTTGAGCTCGGCGTCGCGGTCGGCCTGGGGCAGTTCCTCGAAGGCCTTGAGTTTTTCGGCGAAGGCCGCATCCCGCGTCGAAATCTGATGCTTCTCCGCAAGGTAGAGTTGGACCGATTGGTAGGCGAGGGCCTGTTTCGGTGCCGCCGGGTCCTTCCCCGAGACGCGCGCGACCACCTTGGTGACGAAGTCGGGCTTGAGGGCACCGTCGGTCCCCAGCATGGCGGTGAGGTCGAGGCCTAGGGACTGAAAGTGCTCGGTGATCTTCGGGTAATATTTGGTGATGCGGTTGAAGGCGGCGGCCACCACCTCGTGGCCTTGGAGAGAATTGTCGGGGGAATTCGGAGTGTTGGCGGGAAAGGCCTTCGCGTCCGCCATGGGATCCGACAAGGCCCCGTCGATCTGCTCGTCGGGAATGCCGCTGGAGTCGCCGTGCAAGAGGTCGTAAAAAAACTGGGCATTGGTCTCGGTCGAGCCGAAGGCCTTTTCCATCTGGTGTCCCCCGTCGCCATCCTTACGCGCGTAAGTGGCTGCAAATGGATGAAACTGGAGACCACAGACCCCTATCCGGGCCCCCAGAATAAGTAGGAGAGGTTAAAGCAAGTTCCGTGCCCGAATCGCAAAATGATGCACAGGAATTGCTTGTTGGGAAAAATAATTTCAACTCTTTGAAATTATTATTTTTTTAGAACTGCCGGAAGATGAAGTTCTGCTCGCCGATCTGCACCAGCTCGCGATCCCGGATCCGATAGGCGTTGCCGTCGGCGGGAATCGTCGAGCCCCCGACCTTCAACGGCATCGAGCCGTCGTTGCGGATGAAGAAGACGCCGGGGTTCCCCTGAAAGAGGGTCGCCGGGCCCATCTGGAGAGTGGTCTGACCCGAGGGCACGAACAGCACCGGGGTCAGCTTGGCCGAGCCGTTCTGCGCGTCGAATTGATAGCTCTGGTTGGCGAAGGTCAGGACGTCCCCCGAAGAGAGGATCGCCGTGTCTCGCGATTCCAATTTTTTCCCGTTGAGGTAGGTCCCATTGGTGGAACCGCTGTCGCGCAGCCAAAACTCGCCGGCCGATTCCAAGATCTCCGCATGACGGCCGGACACCCTAGGGTCGCGCACCAAGATCATCGCCCCCTTGCCGGTATCGCTGCCGACAGTGACGGATTGAAAACCCTGGGGCAAGACCCATTCGCCGTTCGGCATCCAGCGCACGCCCGGCGCATTCATCGGATTGGGCACAATCACGGTCTTGACGTCGGAGAAGTCCATCGGTCCGACGGCGGGCTTGGGCGCGGCGGGTTTGGCCGCGTCGGCGCCGGGCAAGTCATGGACGTAGGCGTGGATGGTCACGTTGTCGGCCTTGTAATGGTCGACTAGCCGGCCCTGGGCGTCGAAGACATTGCCGCTCTCGTTGATGGTGTAGCCCAGCATATCCGCCAGCTCCACCTTCCAACGATGGACCTTCCGGCCCTGCGCATCCTGCTCGACATAGCTCTCTAACAGTGTCCCCTCATTGGATTGTCCCTTGGCGACGGCCTTGGCCTTGGCCAGCTGTTCCATCTTCCAGAGGACCAGCTCATTGACCCGCGTCGCGACCTCCTGGGCGCTGCCGGAGGCCTTGAGGATATCCGAGAGCTCCTTGGCGCTGACGTTGTCGCCGACCCCGTCGGAAAAGGAGAGCAGGACGTCGCCCGGCTGGAGGCGAACTTCGTTGTATTCTGGCTGCGCCTTTTTGCCGACGCCAAGGCCGCCCAACACCACGTTGGCCTGGGGAGAAATCCGCATCTCCATGGTGTTGTGCAGCTTGCCCATCTTGCGTTCCATCCCGGCGATGGATTGTTCCTCGGTGCGGAAGACCTGCTCGAACTCCCCCTTGGCGTTGCGGCGGAAGACGATGGCGCCGGCGTCGCCGACATGGACGATCCGGGCGGTGTAGCTCCCGTCGGGATTGCGGACGATCTGATGGGCCACCGCCACCGCCCCCCCACTTGCGTAGGGACTGGCGTTGACCGCGTCGCCGGCGGCCACCATGGCGCGAACCATGTCGCCGTGGGTCTGCATCTCGATGGCGAATTGCTTGCCAGCGAGCTCGCTGGCCTTGTCGCCCGAGCCCATCCCGCCCATACCGTCCAGCACCAGGCCCCAATTCCTGCCTTGCACGAAGCCGTCCTCGTTGTGATCCGCCTTGTAGCCAACGCCCTCGCCGGTGACGACCGAGAAGGAGCCGTATTCGGCGGTGGCAGGCTTGGCCAGGCTACCCTGTCTACCTTGCCCCGGAGCATTGTCTTGCAGCACCATGTCGACGGGCCCGGGGACGGGCTCCGCGACGGGGGCCTTGTTGACCTCGACCTTCGCGGGTTTGGCGACCGCAGGGGCGACGGCCTGCTTCCTCACGGGCAGTGGCTGCAGCACCGGCGCCTTCTGCGCCTTGGGCTGGAAGGCCTGGTCGTAGCCGTACTCGATGCCGCCGAAGATTCGATTTTTCATCTCGCCGTAGACGAAATCCCAGGCCTTCCGTTCGGCGCTGCCCTGCGGAAAACCCTCGATGTGGGCCCGCAATTTCGGTCCGGCCGTGACGTAGATCAAATTCAACTCGGCGAGGAATTCGTTGTAGCTGGCCTGATAGCCCGCCCTCCCCTCGGGTCCATTGGCCCAATCCAGGCCCAGCATCCCCTTGGGAGAGGCGGCCAAGACGCGGTGGGCCTCCACCATTTGGTCGCGCACGGCGGCGGGGATCTTGGGATCGCCCTGGGCCCCGGGCATGTAGCGTTCGGCGGTGGAATGGCCGACCTCGTGGAAGAAGAGCCCGGCCAGATAGCGGCGCGCCCCGGTGAAGCTGCCCCTGAACAGGTCCACCATTTGGCTCTGCTCATCGTAGCGGCTTAACTGAGCCGCGTCGGAACGAGGCGAGCCCAGCCGGATCCCCTTGAACTTGGAATTTTTGATCATGGAATCGGGGAGCAGTTTCATCAGCTCGTTCAGGTACACCACGTAACCGGCGTGCGCCTCCACGGCCTGGGCCATCGCATCCGCATCGGTACTAACTACGTTTCGATCGAATTGAATGACGATCCCAAGACTTTGGGCGCGCTGCTGCAATTCTTTCCAGGCGCGCTGAGCCTGCGCCTTGTCGGCCTTGGGGATGCCGTGCTCTACCTTCCAGGCCTCATAGAAGGCCAACTCCTGCTCGCTCCCCGGCTTGCCATTGATCGTTTCGGCCCCCGAGACCAAGTCCGTGACCATGATCCAGCGTCGTCCGCCCATGTCGAGGACGTCCACCGATCCGCCGCGTTCGAAGATGCCCTCCAGGCGCAGCATCTCGGCCCGGGAGAGGCCGAAATCCCGTCCCGAATCCGCCAGCAGGGGCCGATCGGCGAGGAAGCTCGCCAGGTCCAAGCCAATGCCGGCTTTGGTGGAGAGGGTGACGGGGCCTTTCAGGAGAGGTTGGGTCTGGTCCAATTTTTCGGCGGCCGATCCGCGGCGGCCGCGCAACTCTTCAGAGCCCTTGCCTCCCTTTTTGGAGGACAACCACCAAGTCCCCAGGCCAAAGGAGAGTAGGGCCGCTCCCGTTCCCAGCAGCCATGGCAAAATGCCGCTATCGGCCGGGGCGCCAAACTCGGTCGCCGCATGGGCCACTTCGGGTGCAAGGAGGGTGGTCAGGCCGAGAAACATCCCAGCCATGGTGGCGCTTCCCTTGTCCGGGGTTCCCGAGGCGGGCTTCTCCACGGGCTTGGCGGGGACCTCGGCCTTGCCCTCGAAACGGAATATCACCTCGACGGGGCCCTCGCCCGGGATCTCCGCCCGGACGCTGAATTCCCGCGCACCACTCGCCCGCAATTGGGCAAGATCCGGCAGCTGCTCGCGGCCGAGGATGCCTTCGTCGACCATCAGGTCGAGGGCGCGCTCCGCCGCCTCCCACTTGGTCACCCGCACCTCGGCGCGGACCAATTCGCCCAAGGGCAAGCGCTTGAACCCCTGGTCGTAATGGCTCTCGGGGAGCTCGAGCAAGGGTTTGTAGACGGTCTCGAAATGCAGGGCCGGGGTCTCGTTGGTGCCGCGCACGGCGATGGTCGCCTCGACTTGCGCGGTCGCCAGCGCGAAATCCAGGGGGATCAATTGCTTTTCGGAGACTTCGATCCGCTCTTGGTACTGAAGCTCCACCTGGTTGTAGGGCTCGGCCTGGAGGCTGGTTAAATCCTTTTCGAGCTCCAGCTCGAGGGCCTTTCGCTCCGCGAGAGAGGCCTCCGCCGCCCGCGCCGCCTCGGCGGCCTTGGCCGGGTCTTTGCCTTCGGCGGCCTTAAATTCCGCGCGGTGCGCGTCGAAATCCTTCTCCAGCTGGTCAAAGCGCTCCACCTTGCTGCGGAAGGTGGTCAGGCGCATCAAAAAATCCGACGCCTGGTCCGCCCACAGGTCGCGGTCCCCCCCGGCGCTGCGCTCGCTGAGGGCCTTGACGGTCGCGTAGGAGCCGTTTTCACCAAAGTAGAAATCCAAAAAGGCATGGGCGTTGACCTCGGTGGGCGAGAATCCCGGCTTTCCCTTGAGCGTCGGGGGTTTCGCGCCGAGCGGAACGCCTTCGCGCTTGGTGGGTTCCCCATCCACCAACTTCAGTTGGGGACGGAGCGGCTCGGTCGGCCCCTCCCAGGTAAATTCCGCGTCGCCGACCTTGAACTTGGTCCCCGGCGTCAATTCGACGTGTTCGGCGTCACCGCTGCGGCGGAAGTAAAAACCCAGCTCGCCGCGGTCGCTCTTCATCACTTCGATTTCCGCCAACGGAGCCTTGACCTCGGCGCCCTGCACCAGGGCGCCGTCCTGGACGCCGAGCGGGACGACCGCTCCCGCTTCGAAACTCAGGGGGATGCGTTGGCCGTCGCGGCTCACTTCCGCGGGCGGCAACTTCGCCGCCTCCCCAAGGGAAATCGGGCTGAGCACCTCTATCGGCGTCTCCGGTAATTTCTCCACGGGCGTAGGCGTGGCTGCGCGGCGCGCGGCGATGGCCTGCGGAGGGGTCTTGAAACCGGGATTCGTGGCCTGGTCGTCCGCCGGAGGCTTGATCTTCTTGGGAGTGATGTTCTTGGTCGCGTCCGCATCGGCGACCTTGGGAAGCGGGATCACCTTGTCGGGGGCACGGAACAGCGCCGCCTCCGGGCTGGTCAGGATGTCGGAGACCTCTTTCGGAGTGAGCAGGGTCCCGCCCTTGGCCGGATTGGGCAAGATCACGTTGTCCTTCCCGAACCAGGTGTTCGCCTCTACGCCCAATTTTTCCGCCTTGGCCTTCTCGGCGGCATTCATCCGCTCCAGGACGCTGAGTAGGCCCTTGCCCGAAGGCAGCTCGCGGCCGTTGGGGATGGCGACAATCTGGAGGGTGCGCGGTGCCGCGCTACCGTCGCGGGCGGTCGCCGGCTTCATCGGCACCACAGAAACCTGCAAGGTGTCGGGGCTGCCGGCCTTCGGCTCGACCCGGGGCAGGGCCAGCCATTGCTGGAAGACGGTGAAATCTCCCAGCTTGGTCAGGTCGAAGAAACTCAGGTTGGTATCGGCGTCATGGACGGAGGCCTCCGGCATCAGGGCATCCGCAGCGGCCTTCTCCCGGCCCGCCTCGACCTTTTGGAAAAATTCCGCCGCCGCCGCTTCGCGCGCCGCGGGATCGCCGACCATCTTGTCGATGGCGGCCAGGGCCTCGCCCATTACCTTCTCGGCCTTCTCGGGCGGGAAGCGGTCGCTGCCGATGATGCCGTTGTCCTTTAAAATTTCGCCGTATTTCTGGAACAGGGCCGCCTGCAGCCGCACCGAGGGGTCCTTCGGGTTGTACTCGGTGCCGAAGGCCGAAAAATCCTCGAAGTGCGTCGCCTCGGCGATCAATTTGCGGAGGCCCGGATCGCCCAACACCCGCGCCTGATTCTTCGCAATCCACACGCACCAGCCGCCGTCGGCCAGGTTGTCGGTCGTGACCTCGCGCAGGTTCAGCTCGCGCAGTGCCGCCGCGACCACGGGGTCGCCGCCCGCGGTCTTCATCGCGGTCTTGTCTTCCCGCGCCGCCTTCAGGGCCTGCGGGTCGTCGCGCACGATATCGAGGGTAGCCTCAAGCCGATCGAGAAGCTGCTCGGTGGCGTTTTTCGGGTTTCCAAACCTGCCGTGGTGATCGATCGTCGCTTTGTCGAGGTGCTGGGTCTCCGGGCGTGGTACCAGGCTGGTGTCGTAAATATGCGTCTGCTTCAGCTGATGGGTGCGCGCGTCCAGAATCACCTGCTCTGCCCATTGGAGCGCGCGGGCATCGGCCTCTTCCCGCGTCAAGCCTTCCTTCTTCATGATGTAATCGGAATAACGGGCGAGGCGCTCGGCGCTCGGCTTGGCCTTGGCGATCTTGTCCGCCTTGGCCTCGATCGCCGGCATTGGCTTGAAGGTCGCGACGCCCAGATTCCGGTCGCCGACCTTGCCCTCGGGCTCGAGCGGCAGGATCATGTCGTCGGTGACGGGGATGATTTCTTCCTCGGCGCGGCGGAGCGCCGCGGGGTCCTCGCGGAGGAATTCGGAAGGCAGCTCGGGGAGTCGTTCCCGGACCTCGGCGGCCTTGGCGGCCTGTTCCCCGGCTGGGACCTTGACGAGGTGCAAGGTCCCCGCTTCGGACCGCAATTCGATCTCGCCCCTCAGCACCAGCGTGGTCATGCCGCGCAGGGCCTCGGCGGAGAGGCCGTTTTCCTGGGCCCAGCTCGCCAGAGCGAGGCGATCCTTCGGATGCTTGAAGCCGGCGACGTCGGCGAGCGGCGCCACGGAAAGAGTGAAGGTCTCGGTGGCCTGCAGCGCCGGCACCAGGTCCGACGCCTGCTCGCTGCCGTGGAGGGCGCGAAGCAGCAACTTGGCCATAAAAGCGCGGCCGGCGGGCGTCTCCGCCCCGTGCTTGCCGAACAAAAGATCGGCGCGGTTCTTGAGCAGGGTGTGCAATTCGCCACCCAGCTCCGGGCTGGCGAGGGCCTGCAAGGGCTCGGCGAATTTCTCCGCGCTCGGCGCCCGGAACATCGCGTAGACCGCCAGTTCGCCCATCAGGGCCTGGCCCTCGGGGGTCTTGGCGCCGTCGGGACCGAGGACGCGGTCGGCGATGCCCTGCAGCGGGGCCTGTAGCGCCTTGGCGTGACGGGCATATTCCCCGACCTGACTCGGTTCCAAGCCGCTCTGTAGCGCAAAGCCCAAAATGCCTCGACGCAAGGCCTCGAAGGCGGGGCCGCGCTCGATGCCCGCATCGCGAAGCAGCTTTGCCGCTTCGCCGTTCAGCTTGGTCACAATCTCAGCCGTCTCCGCCGCGCCCAGCGGCTTGCCCGGCGAGGCGAAGGGATGCAGTTGCGCGTAGGCCATCAGTTGCGCCTTGGCACCCTGGCCTTCGGGGCTCTTCGGATCCAGGCCCCAGGCCTCGGCGACCGCCTTGTCGAGGCGGGCCTGCTCCGCGGCCGAGGTCCGGGCCTCGATGGATTTCAGGCTCTCGCCCTGGACCCGCGAGGTGAGCAGCGCCTCCCAGACCATGCGCCCGGCCGGAGACTTCACATCGAAACCCATCCGCTCAACCAAGGGCATCAGCTCTTTGGCTTGGAAATTCATCTGATGCTGGGCGAGCTTCATCTGGGAAGCCTTTTCCAGCTTGCTGATGCGTCCGCCGGAGACCGCGTCGAGGCCCTTCCCCGCCATCACCATCTGCGCGTCGGTCACCGCGCTGCCGGCGAGGCGGATCCAGAAGGGGACGTTCTCCTTGGGGCGCAGGCCGATCGCCTCATTGACGTATTCCGTGCCGGTGAAGGCGAGGATGCGGCTGCCCCAGGCGGTCACGCCGGATTTGGCCACCGCGTTCATCCCAGTGGCGAGCCGGACATTGAAGGCCGCGCCGCCGATTCCTCCACCGCCCTCCAGGGCCCGGGCCATCCCGGCCTCGGCCCGTCCCAAGTAGCGGGCGCTGGCCGCGGAAAATCCCTGCATGCCCATGCCGACGCCGTGGAGCAGGAAGAAGGTCACCAGCATCGAGCCGAACTCGGTCCCGAAGTGTTTCAAATTCCAATGGCTGGTCTTGCCGCTCCAGATCGTCTCCATCGTCATGGAGCCGAGCGTAAAACCCGCCGCCTCGGCGGTGGTCTTGACCGCAAAGGTGCTCGCCCGCAGCACGATCGGCGACTCGATGAAGGTGGCCGCCCGGGCCACCCAGGCCGCCTCGGCGCCGACGGCCAAGAGCCGGCCCACGCCGAAACTGACGATCATGATGGCGGCGCTCTTCAGCGCCTCTTCGTCCGATTCGGCGAAGATGATGGTCATGTTCTTGAGCGAACGCAGGATGCCGTCGAGCCGCGCCTGTCCGGGAATATCCGCAAGTACCGCCTTGGCAGCGGCGCCCAGCTGCGGGTCCTGTTCGAGCAACTGGGCGATGCCCATCGCCGCGGCGTATTTCTCCGCGCGCAGCATGCTCTTCGAGAAACCGAGCAGCGTGGAGGCGAACTCCTGGTCGGTCATGTCGGGGTTGGAGATGCGCCGGATGAAGGATTTGGTCACCTCGCCTTCAAAGGACTCGTGATAGAAACCGCCCAGGTCGTTGCGGAAGGCATCGTCGAGCGAGCGGATCTCCCCGCTGGCGAGCTGCTTCTGCCAGCGCTGCAGGGTAGCCTGGACTTTTTCGCGGATCTCCGCCGCCTGCGCATCGGTCAGGTCCGTCTTCTTGCCCTGGTAGATCGAGAACAGGACGGGCGCGAGCGCGTCGAAGGTCATGCGCAGGCGGCGCTGCTCGGTGCCCTCGGTCAGCTTGGCGAGCATCAGTTGCGCCATCGGATTCTTCGGGATCCCGGCCAAGGTCTCCTGCGCCGCGCCGAGCTCCCCGGCGTTCAATTGCTGCATGCCCTTCGCCAGGACCGCCAATTCATGCACCTCGCGCGGGGCGGAGGGGCTGTCGAGGTCGATGACGGCCTGCAGGGCGGCTTTCGCCTCGGTCTTCAATCCGGCCTGCTGGTAGGCCTGGGTGACGGTGAGGAGCATGCCCGCCTTTTGCTTCGGGTCGCGCAACTTCATCGCGAATTCCTGTACCGGACCCATCGCCTCTTTGACGCGGCCATCGAGACCCAGTTCTAAAAACAGCGCGGTGGCCTGGAGGCGGGTTTGGACCGCCTTGGGACCGAGCTTGGCGCCCGCCTCCATCAACAGGCTGTGGGCCATCTGGGACTTTTCGCCGAAGGCCAACATGGCATCGCCGCTCAAATTGGCGGAGATCCAGGCGGCATCCCCCTGGGTCAGGGCGGCGTGGAAACGGTCCTGCAGGTCTTGGGTAATCTTTTCCGCGAGCGCCTTCTGTGCCGGGGAGGCTTTTTCGTCTTGCGCGAAGTATTCCTGCAACAACGGGGCAATTTCTTTTTCCAGGGCGGCAAGGCTGGCGTCCACCTTGGTCTTATCGAGGAAGGCCTGGTCCCCCTCGCTCAAAGACTTGTAGGTCGCCGCGCTCTGGGCCAAGGCCCGGGCCTGCTCCAGGCGCTCCGCGTAGGGCAGGCCGGTGGCCTTCGCCAATTCCTTACGCCAAACTTCGAGGCGGGCCAGATAGAGGGTGGTACGCTCTTCCTTGCTGAGCTTGCCGACGGGACCGCCGCTGAGGTCATTGCTGAGCAAGGCCTGATCGATCTGCACCGAAAGGGAGGCGAGTTCGAGGCGTGTTTTGGCGTCGGTAGGCTTCGGTTTGCCCTCGGCGGGCCGTCCGTAATGCAGCTCGTTGAGCAGGGAGTCGCGGGTGGCCTCGAGGCTGGCGGCGATGCCCTTGATGCCGGCGGAGTCCCCCACGGTCTCATAATAGGACTTGAGCAGGAGGAGCCGTTTGACGTCGGCGCTGGGGCTTGAGGTGTCTTTGAGCAACGACATCTTGAAGGCCAGCAACTTGCTGCTGTCCAGCAGCTGAGTCTCCTGCGGCAATCCGCTGTCGCGCACCGCGAGGTAGGCCCCGGTTAGGATCTGCAGCTTGTCGGCGTCGCTCATCTTGTCATCGACGGTGGCTTGGAGCTGGGCGAGGGCCTCGCCCACCTTCTTCTCGTCCTGCAGCCGGGCGAAATTTCCCATCGCCTGCAACAAGGCACCGCGGCGCTCGCGGACGTCAGTGACTTTGAGTGCGGCCTGATAGGCCGTTTCCGCCTCCGCGGATTTTTGCACGAAGGTCTTCAAGCCCTCACTGGAGCAAAACGGCAACATTTTCGTATTGGCATCGTCGATCAGCCGCGTGAGGACCTCGCCGGCGAGCTTTTTCTCAGGCGAGTCGCCCACGCCGTACTGCAGGGACAGCAGGGAGGCCGCCGCCTGGTGCATCGTCTCCTTCAATTCCCCCTTGTAGTCGTTCGCGTACTTGCCACGCTGCTTCACCAATTGGCCGTACTGCGCAAAGAGCCGATCGTAGGCCGCGATGCGGTCCGCGTCGTTGAGGACGCTGGACGGGGCCCGGTCGATTAGCTTCGCCGCCGTCTGCAGGTTTTCCTGCTGGCCGCGGGCGAAGCGGTAGGTCTTGTCCTCACTCACCAGCGCGGCGAAAGCCAAGGCGCGGTCGACTTGCTCGCGGGTCGGAGTCCCGCCCTCCGGGACCTTCAGGCTGTCACGCAAGGTCTGGCCGGCCTCGCTGAAGGCCTTATAGAGCCGGCTCTGCGCGTTCCAAATAGTATCGCGATCGTAAGTGGTGTGGGCCGCTTCGAGATTGATGACGGAATCGTAGAAGGTCTGGGTGCGCTGTAAATTTTGGATGCGGTCGAGGGGATCGACGGCCTTGGCGTTTTCCAACTCGGCCGCGAGACCCTCGAGGGTCTTGAGGCTGGCCAAGGCCTCCGCCGGTTTCACCTGAGCCAGGGAATGGAAGCGCAGCAACTCGGTGTCGAAGCCCTTGCGCAGGTCGCTCTGGCGGCCGCGCTCGGCTTGGGAACGCAGCGTCTGGACCGAGGTGTCGTCGGGATGAACCGCCAAATAGGCGTCGAAGGCCGCCACCGCGCCTTTCGAATCCCCGGTTTCCGCCAAGGCCTTGCCCAAGGGCAGCTGTAGCGACTTGTCGGTCGGATCGAGGCCCACCGCCTTGAGGTAGGCGTCTCGGGCCTTGGCGGGGTCCCGTGTCGCGTAGAAATCGCCCAAGGCGCGTTGGCGGGCGGCCTGGTCCGGCTCGTAGTAGCTCGCCATCAGCAGGTGCTTTTCCAAAATCGTGTCGTGGCCGGAGCCCTTCGCGCCGCTCGCCGCCTGCTTCGCATGCCAAGCGGCCATCCGCTGGGCGAAACTCTGCTTGGCGAATTCCGGCGTATCGAATTCCTTTTTCAGGCGTCCCTTGGCGTCGAGCCAGGGAACCTGGAAGTGCACCTTCTTGAGCGCGGCCTGCACGCGCGGCTCGTTAAGATGGCCGTCCAGATAACCGAAGACCTCGGCGGCGTCGATCTTGTGATCGGGCAGGTCCCCCTCCTTGCCGCTCGCCCCGTCAATCAGGGCGGAAGGAATGCCCGCGTCGCGCAGGGCGCCATAGAGGGCATGGGCGACGGGGTTGCTCTCCTGGCTGAATTGCCGGAGATAGGGGTTTGCCGCCTCCTGCGCGAGCATCTCCTGCTCGGTGAAGGCGAGGGATTTCTCGTGCTGACCCGCCGCGGTCGCGGCCTCCGCCGCTTGGTGGAAGATGAGAGCCGCCTCCCCATAGCGGCCGGCCGCTTTCAGGTTGAGGCCGACGAAGCTGTAGGCGTCGGGTTGCTTGCCCAGCATCTCGTCGCCGTGCTTGCCGGAAAGACGTTCGAGGATGGAGCCAATCACCGCAAGGTCCGGCTCGGTGCGCAGCGCCTGGGCGAAATGCAGGCCCGCCTCTTCATATCGGCCCTGGGCCGCCAGCGCCTCGGCCCAATGCCGGCGCGCGCCGGGATTCTGCCCGTCCAACTCGACGGCGGTGCGGAACAAGCGGGCCGCGGATTTTTCCCGGTCCTGGGCCTGCTTGGCGTCGCCGACCCCGCGCAGCTCCCGCGCCTCGCGCAGCAGCTCTTCGCCGCGCAGCACCGAGGCCTGGGCGACCAGCTTGGGCAGGGTCTGCCCTTTCCACAGCTTGCCCAGTTCGCCCTTCACCTGAACCTCGCCGAGGCCGACTTGCTTCAAGACCTCCACTTGCTCCTTGTAGGGAAGCAAGGGGAGCCGGGTATGGCCTGCAGCCCAGCGCAGCCACTCGGCGGCATAGCCAGGATCTTGGGCGGAGAGCTTTTTGGGATTGGGCCAGGCCTTGAGGGAGCGCTGCGGATCGGAGCCGAGCAGCTCTTTTTGGACCCGCTCGCGGTAAGTCGCGTCAAACTGCCCATCGTTTTGCAAATGGGCGACTTCCGGGAGGTCGAGTTTTTGGAAATAACGCTTGAGGGTCTCGCCGTGCTTGACGAGGTTGTTGAAGGCGACCGCGAAGATCTCGCTCGCCTCCACCTTTCCGTCCTTGGCGCCGCCGGTGCGGCAGATTCCAACGCCGGGTCCGCCGACGGCGTCGTCCGCGACAGTGCCGTCGATCTCGGAATCTTGGACACCGGCGCGGTGCAACTGATCCAGAAAAAACAAGGAAGGCGATCCGGACTGCGGAATGGTCTTGCCCATGTTGGCCCCTTCATCGCCCGGAGTAAGGCGATCCCTTCAGCAAGATAGCTCTATCATCGTCACTCGATACCCGGGAGATTGCTAGTGACAGGCATTTTTTTAGCAATAAGGATACCAAGCGTGAAAATGATAACCTTTTGAAAATAATAAATTTTTTATTATGACGCTTTCTCAATATGAGAATATTCTCATTTTGAAGCGAATCTCCCGCGAAGGCAATATTTCGCTGCCGGTCCGGAAGACCGGGCAGGAACGGAAGGCGGGGGCCGGCGCGGTGGGAAATTTTTTCGGAATATTTTAGATCTCCCCCGCGCTACGAGCCGTCACCTCCCGCACCAGAAAACGGAGGCCTTATGTCCCGAACCCTTCCCGCCAAATCCCTCGCCCTCAGCCCTGCCTTGATTGCTTCCCTGCTGAGGCTGCCCTTCACCCCCCTTCCACAGGCCATCGCCGCCCCGCCCCCGCCGGCGGTGATCCGTAGCTGTGCGGCCCAGGTCGAATACGAAGGCCGAGCGATGCCCTACCGCGCCAAGGCCGCCGCCCCCGGCGGGACGGGCAGCGCGGCGTCCAGCTCGATGGCCCAACAGCCCCTGATGACGGCGGCCCCGCCCGCCCCCGCCGAGGTGGCCCGCTCCGCGAACATCCTGCCCGAGGCCAAACCGGCCAAGGAGGAGATGAAGGATGGCTTGGACGTGCACCAAGCCGGGAAGAAGGTGGACAAGCAGGTCCGGAGCGCCAGCGAGGTCTACCTGAGCAACGACGACTCGATGAGCCTGGCCAGCGCCCAACGCCTGCTCTACGCGATCAATAATTTCCTGCCGATCTACCGCGACGAGGTGAGGCCCCACGAATTCCTGAACTATTTCCACTTCAAGACTTATCCGGTGGTGCCGGGCCAGACCTTTACCGTGAAGGCCCAGCTGGCGCCGCGCGAGAAGGGCGAAACCCTCGCCCTCGCCGTCCAGGGCAAGACCATGACCAAGGAACAGCGCCGCCCCGCAGTCCTGACGCTGATCGTCGACAAGAGCGGGTCGATGGCGGCCGAGGGCAAGATGGAATACCTGAAGGAAGGGCTGGCCCTGCTGAAGGCCCAGCTGAAGAATGGCGACGTGCTCAACGTCGTCGAGTTCGACCACGAGACCTGCAACGCGGTGGAGGGCTTCCTGGTCGGGCGCGACGCCATGGCGGGCTACGACCGCACCGTCGCCGAGCTGTCGCCCCGCGGCTCCACCGACCTGCATGACGGCCTGGTCGAGGGCTACAAGCTGGCCGAGCGCTTCTACGACCCCGAGAAGATCAACCGCGTCATCCTCATCACCGACGCCATCGCCAACACCGGCGAGCTCTCGCCCGAATTGATGGCCTCGATCGGCAAGTACTACGACACCAAGCAGATCGCCTTGAGCGGCATCGGCGTCGGCCTCGACTTCAACGACGAGCTGCTCGACACCCTGACCGACAAAGGCAAGGGCGCCTACCTCTTCATCGGCCTGCGCGAGGCCCTGCCCCGCGTCTTCGGCAACGACTTCGTCAGCCTGCTCGACACCGTCGCCCGCGACGTGCACTTCAAGGCCAGTTTTCCGAAAAACGTGAAGCTCGACGTCTTCTACGGCGAGGAGGTCTCCACCGAAAAGGCGAAGGTGCAACCCATCCATTACTTCGCCAACACCGCGCAGCTCTTTCTCCTGGATCTGCTCGGCCAAGGCGCCGCCGAGGACAGCTACGGCCTGCAGATCGAATACACCGATCCCTTAGGCGGCCAGGTGAAGACCGAGAACTTCAGCGCCTCCGCCGCCTCGCTGCGCACCGCGGGCCAGGAAAACATCGCCAAGGCGCGGCTGCTGATGGCCTTCGCCGGCCTGCTCGAGAAGACCTCGCTCCCGGGCAGCCGGCCCTATGCCGGCTGGCGGATCAAGGCCGAGCCCAGCGGCTCGCAAAAGTCCGAGGGCAAGAAGGCCTGCGCCGAGGCCCAGGCGGCCATGGCCGAGCAGACCAAGGTCTACTCCGACCAAGAGACGAGCTACGTCGTCGACCTGGCAAATAAGTATTGCGCCCGGTATTAATGTGCTAAGGGCTGGGGATTTTCAGCCCCGGCCATGGATTGGGACATCAAAAAAATCCTCGATTGGTCCACGGAATTCTTCCAAAAGAAGGGCGTGGACGCCCCTCGCCTCAACGCGGAGCTCCTGTTGGGGCGGGCCTTGGGCCTGGGCCGCGTCCAACTCTACGTGCAGTTCGACCGGCCCCTGAACGAAGCGGAACTGGCCGCCTTCAAGACCCTGGTCCAGCGCCGCGCCGCCCGCGAACCCCTCGCCTACATCCTCGGCGAACGGGAGTTCTTCTCGCTGCGCTTCGAGGTCACGCCCGCCACCTTGATTCCACGACCCGAGACCGAAGAGCTGGTCGAACGAGGCCTGGCCTTCCTTCAAGAAAGGCAGATCGCCGCGTCCAGGATCCTGGACGTCGCCACCGGTTCCGGCTGCATCCTGATCTCCCTCTTGCACGCCCTGCCCACGGCGCGGGGCCTGGGCTTCGACGTCTCCCCCGCCGCGCTGGAGGTCGCCCGCCGGAATGCCGCCGCCCACGGCGTCGCCGCCCGGGCCGAGTTCCAGTTCCATGACCTGTGCCAGCCCTGGCCCGAATGGGCCCAGGGGCCTTTCGACCTGATCTGCGCCAACCTGCCCTATGTCTCGGAATCCGAATGGCAGGGCCTGGCCCCCGAGGTCCGCGACCACGAACCCAAGGCGGCCCTGGTGCCGGGGCCGGAGGGCCTAGAGCACTTCGCAGCGCTCCTGCCCCAGATCCCCCCGCGCCTCGCGCCGGAGGGACTGGCCCTGCTGGAAATCGGCATGGAGCAGGGCCCCGCCCTCTTGGCCATGGCCCAGCGATTCTGTACGGAGCTGCAGGCCCGCGTCCTGCCCGACCTTTCCGGGAGGCCGCGCCGGCTCGAGCTGGGAAGACATTTGCACTGAATTCCCGGCTGGGCTACAGTGCGGCGGCCTAGGCCCTAGGCTCCCATGGACATCGCTCAAATCTACGACCAATTCGTCGCCGATCATTTCGACGAGGACTATTTTCAGATCTACCAAGACGCCCGCGACCAGGCCTTGAGCCAGCTGCGCGAGCGAGGCCGCAAGACGCCGGCGACCATCCTCGACCTCGGGATGGGCACCGGCGAATGGCTGTTGAAACTGGCCGAGGCCTTTCCCCAGGCCGCCTGCCACGGCGTCGAGCTTTCCCAGAAGATGATCGAGGTGGCCCAGCGGAAGTTCGCCGAGCGCGGCCGCTCCGTACGGGTCTTCCACGAGGACGCCAACCATTTCGGACGGCACATCGGGCGCGCGACCATGGAGCTCATCACCGTGCACTTCGTGCTCAACTACATCGACCGCAAGCGCGTCATCGCCGAGGCCTTCCGTTGCATGAAGCCCAGCGGACTTTTCTCGGTGGCCAGCAGCACCCACGAATCCTTCGCGGCCTTGCAGGAACTGGGTAAGCAGTTCCTCCCGGCCGAGGTGATCAAGGCCCAGTTCCTGATCCCCGAAGACCTCCAGGAGCTGGAGAACGACCTGCGCGAGGCGGGCTTCGCCGTCGCCGAGGGCCGGGTGTTCCGCAAGCCGGTGCGCTTCGAGGATTTCGACCATTTTTACCACTTCGCCATGCATTCCGGCTGGCTGGCCGATCCCATCTTCCTGAAGCACATGAGCCAGGAGCAGCTTGGCATGTACCGGGATATTACCAAGCCGATCTTCCCTTTCGACGACTGCTTTCAGGCCGCCATCGTCCTGGCGGAAAAACCCGCCTGAGCCACGCCGCCCCTTGCATTTTGCCCCGGATGGACCTAAAAGCCGCTCCAGCCTATGGATAAGATCGTCATCGAAGGCGGGAGGCCCTTGCGGGGAAAAATCAAGGTCTCGGGCGCCAAAAACGCGGCCCTGCCCATCCTCGCCGCCACCCTCCTGACCCACGGGAAGAGCGAGATCCGCAACCTCCCCAACTTGGCTGACATCCAGACCATGGGCCGCCTGCTCAAGGACCTGGGCCTGAAATTCCAGTTTTGGGGCACCAAGGCCAAGATCCACGCCAACGGCTATAGCCGCCACGTCGCGGCCTACGAGCTCGTCAAGACGATGCGGGCCAGCGTGCTCGTCCTGGGGCCCTTGGTGGCGCGGCTCGGCAAGGCCAAGGTCAGCCTGCCCGGCGGCTGCGCGATCGGCGCACGGCCCATCCACCTGCACCTCAAGGGCCTCGAGGCCATGGGCGCCAAGATCACGCTCGAGCACGGCTATGTCGAGGCCGAGGCCAAGCGGCTGCACGGGGCCACCATTCACTTCGACACCGTCACCGTCACCGGCACCGAAAATTTAATGATGGCGGCCACCCTCGCGGAGGGTACGACGGTCTTGGAAAATGCGGCCCGCGAGCCTGAGGTCGTCGACCTCGCGAATTATTTGAACGCGATGGGTGCCAAGGTGCAGGGCGCCGGCAGTTCGACCATCACCATCGAGGGCGTCGAAAAACTCCAGGGCGGGGAATACACCGTCATGCCCGACCGCATCGAGGCCGGGACCTTCCTGATCGCCGGCTGCCTGCCGGGCAGCCAGGTCCTGCTGCAAGGCATCCCCTACGAATACGTCGAGGCCCTCTCGCTCAAGCTGCAGGAATGCGGCGCCAAGGTCGAGGTGCGAAAGGACGGCGTGCTGATCACCGCCCCCAAGAAATTGAAGCCGGTCGACATCTCCACCGCGCCCTACCCCGGCTTTGCCACGGACTTGCAGGCCCAGTTCATGGCCCTGATGACGGTGGCCGAGGGCTCCAGCGTGATCCGCGAGAACATCTTCGAAAACCGTTTCATGCACGTCGGCGAGCTGATCCGCATGGGCGCCGAGATCAAGTTGGAGGGCAATTCCGCCGTGGTTCGGGGGGTGAAAAACCTCTCCGGCGCCCCGATCATGGCCACCGACCTCCGGGCCAGCGCCTCGCTGGTCATCGCCGGCTTAGCGGCCGAGGGGATCACCGAGATCACCCGGGTTTATCATATTGATAGAGGCTATGAGAAAATTGAAAAAAAATTTCGGAAATTGGGTGCAAGAGTCAAGCGAGTCAAGGTAAAGTACTGACCGCTTATGAAGACTTTGCGCTCCTCGGACCGGAATTTCCGCTACGAATTCGAAAAAATCCTCAAGCGCGGCGAAGACCTCACCAAAGAGGTCGCTCGCGAGGTCGATTCCATCCTCGAAGAAGTCAAGCTGCGCGGCGACAAAGCTGTACAAAAATACACCCAAAAATTTGACCGCTTCGACCTAGAGCCCACCAAGTTCGCGGTGCCCAAGGCCGACCTCAAGAAGGCCTACAAGGCGGTGCCCAAGGCCGACCTCGAGGCCCTGCAGCTGGCCGCCCAGCGCATCAAGGCCTTCCACGAAAAACAAAAGTATTCCGGATTCGAGATCAACGGCGAAGGCATCTCCGTCGGCCAGCGCGTCCTGCCCCTGAAGCGGGTCGGCGTCTATGTCCCCGGCGGCAAGGCGGCCTACCCTTCCTCCGTCCTGATGAACGCCATCCCGGCCAAGGTGGCGGGGGTCGAGACGGTGATCATGGTCACCCCCTTTGTCGAAGGCAACGGCCACCCGGCCGTCCTGGTCGCCGCCGATCTCGCCGGCGTCGACACGGTCTACAAGATCGGCGGTGCCCAAGCCATCGGCGCCATGGCCTACGGCACGGGGGTCATCAAGCGCGTCGACAAGATCGTCGGGCCGGGCAACGCCTACGTGGCCCAGGCCAAGCGCCAGGTCTATGGCCTGGTCGACATCGACATGATCGCGGGCCCCAGCGAGGTCCTGATCATCGCCGATGAGGCCGCCGATCCGGCTTGGGTGGCGGCGGACCTGCTCAGCCAGGCGGAGCACGACGAGAACGCCTCGGCCATCCTGATCACCTTCAATTCGAATTACGCCCACCGGGTCGAGGGCGAGATCCGGCGCCAGCTGCGCGCCCTCAGCCGCCGAAAGATCGCCGAGACCTCGATCAAGAACAAGGCCTTCATCATCGTCGCCAAGAACATCGCCGAGGCGGCCGAGCTGTCCGACGAGATCGCCCCCGAGCACCTGCAATTGGCCCTGAAAGACCCGAAGGCGGCCCTCCCTTCCATTCACAACGCCGGCGCGATCTTCCTCGGCTACCAGACGCCCGAGGCGGTCGGCGATTACATCGCCGGCCCCAGCCACGTCCTGCCCACCGCGGGCAGCGCGCGCTTCAGCTCACCGCTTGGAGTCTACGATTTCCTCAAGAAGAGCAGCCTGATCAGTTTCGACCAAAAGGCGCTCAACAAGTACGGCGACGCGGTGATCCGCCTGGCCGAGTTGGAAGGCCTGACGGGGCACGCGCAGAGCATCCGGCTGCGCATGAAAAAATAGCTCCGCTGCGGCTCCTTCATTGTCAACTAGGCCAGTTTTGCACTATTCTTTTTTGGGCCATGAATAAGGAGATCCGAAAACAAGTCGGTCGGGAAAAGCCCGCGCAAGTCCTGCAACGGCTTTTCGCCCTCAATGAATTGATAAAGAAAATTCAACCAGCCCTCCTCCGTGAAAAAAACCTCAAACCCATTCGAAGAATTGTTGGCAAGGCTCGTTGAAGCGGTGACCTTGGATCCGCGAGGATCCCCTATCTTTCCAAGGAAGCCCTGATCCTCCTTAAGGAAGATTCGCTTCGTGAAAAAGATAAAATGGACGTAATCCAACTAAAATCCCCCATGCCATGATCCCTCGTTCCTTTTTTCTACAATTGATCGAGAAAGAATTCGGCGAGTTCGAGGATTTTCTCAAGCAGTCGACCGACGAAGAGATCCGGCAATTCCTGGACGAGCTGCATCCCGCCGACATCGCCGACATCGTCGAACGGCTCGACGAGGAAGACCGCGCTCGCATCATGGCCCTGCTCAGCGAGGAGCGGGCCGCCGAGGTGCTTTCGCTCGTCGAGACCTACCACAAGCCCGAGGTCCTCGAGGCCATCCCCGAGGAGACGCTGACCAAGATCGTCCTGCACATGGACAGCGACGACGTCACCGACATCCTCGAGGAGATGCCCAAGGAAGAGGCCGAGGAGATCCTCGAATCGCTGCCGAAGAAGGAATCGGAAGAGGTCCGGCAGCTCCTCAGCTACCCCCGCGACACCGCGGGCGGCCTGATGCAGACCGAACTGGTCGCGGTCAGCCCCGACGCGACCCTGGGGCAGGCCATCCACCTGATCCGGGAGAAGTACTCGAAGGTCGGCGACATCATCAACCTCTACGTGGTCAACGAGCAGGGCATCCTGATCGGCATGGTGCCGCTGCGCATGCTGATCCTCGAGGAGGCGGGCAAGAAGGTCTCGGAGGTGATGGAACGCGACGTGATCTCGGCCCTGGTCGACATGGACCAGGAGCAGGTCGCCGAGCTGTTCCGGAAATACGACTTCATCAGCCTGCCGGTCGTCGACCCACAAGGGAAATTGCTCGGCCGCATCCTGGTCGACGACATCGTCGACGTCATCCAAGAGGAGGCCAGCGAGGACATGTACCGCCTGGCCGGCGTCGACAAGGAGGAGCACGTCGACGACAGCCCGCTGCGCTCCATTCGCCTGCGCCTGCCCTGGCTGAGCTTCAATCTGCTCACGGCCATCCTGGCCGCTTCGGTGGTGAGCCTCTTTCAGGGCACCATCCAAAAGGTGGTCGCCTTGGCGGTCTTCATGCCGATCGTCGCGGGGATGGGCGGCAACGCTGGCACCCAATCGCTCACCGTCATCACCCGAGGCATCGCGCTGGGCGAATTGACTTTTTCCAACGCCAAGCGCGTGCTGCTCAAGGAAGTGCTCGCGGGCATCACCAACGGGGTCTTGCTGGGCACCTTGATGGCCACTCTCGCCTTTTTCTACAAAGGAAATCCCATGCTGGGAGTGGTCCTCGGCATGGCGATGATCTGCAACATGTTCATGGCCGCCCTAGCCGGCACCTCCATCCCCCTCCTCCTGAAATGGGCGAAGGTCGATCCCGCCCTGGCCAGCGGGGTGATCGTCACCACCTTCACCGACGTAACAGGCTTTTTCAGCTTTCTAGGTTTTGCGACCCTGTTTCTCCACTACCTCACCTAGCCGCCGGCTTGCCTAGACGCGAAGTCCGCCATCCCGTAACGCCGCAGGATCGGCAGCAGCCGCGGGCCTTCCCCAGGGTAGCGCCGCTGAAAGTCGCCGAGGAAGGCGGCGAAGTCTTGATGCAGGCCCGACGCCCGCATCACGGCGAAGATCTTCCGCAGGCGGGCGAAAGCGGCCTCGTCCAGGCCAATCCGCAAGCTTCCGTCCGCCTGGGGGAGCTCGCTCTTCACGTAATCGGTCAGGATGGCGGCGATCACGAATTCATTGGAGAGCCGGGTATCCCGGTCGCGCAGCGGCCAGTCCTCGGCCAAATCCTGGGGGCCGTGGATCCCCTTCCTGGAACGGAAATCCAAATTGGCGATAGCGCCGGCGAAACCTTCGGCCCAGGCGGCCCCGGGATGGGTCCGGGCCTCCGCATAAGACCGAACTCGAAAGTCGTGACCGGGGTGACCGCGGTAATCCGGAAATTTCCCCCCATAGAGCCGGCGCATCAGGTGATGACCGACCTCATGGTAGAGGGTCGATTGATCCAAGAGGCCGTCGGGGGTTCGGCCCCCCTTGGAATCGGAAAGGGTGTCCAAGAGGTGGACCTCTCCGGCATGGCGCCGTTCCCGATAATAGGCCACCGACCCGCGCCGCACCCGGCCTTCGAAAATCACCCGCAGCTTCGCATCGTCCCCCAGCCCCCGCAGGGTCTCGAGCAAGAACTCCAGGCCGGGCGGCGGGGCCTTCAGGGTCGGCAGGAAAAATTGGGCCAAGCGGTAGCTGCCTTGGCGCCGCATCCACTGCGACCCGCGCCGCACCGGCACGCTGCCCAGGCCAAGGCGGAGCCGCAATTCCAAGCCCTGCACCCCGTCGACTCCCAAATAGCGGTCGCCGCAGCTCTTGCGCAGCGGCCAGGGGAAACGCCGTATCTCCGGGTGGCCTTGGGCGGGGAAAAGCGGGGCGCAGTCGGAGGCGATGGTCCGTCGCTCGATCATGCCGGAAAGAAATGCAGGATCCTTGCCAAAGAATCGGAACCCATCCGCCCCGCAATTCGAGGCCTTCCTGGCCCAAGGGAGGTGGCCGGGCTCCAAATTGGAAATTTTAAGAATAGCCGAATCGGCCCGGCTTGCGAAATCCCCTCCCCTACCCCATAATCCGGGGATATGAAAAAGATCCGCGAAGACATCTACACCTGGAGCGTCTACAACGAGGAAAAGCAGCTGGACTTCAATGGCCTGTACCTGAAGTTCGGCAAGAAATCGGTATTGATCGACCCCCCGCCGATGTCCCCCGCGGATCTGGAAGAAGTCGAGTTTTTGGGGAAACCCCACCGCCTCTATCTGACCAACAAGCACCACACCCGCAACTCCGAGGAATACCGCCGGCGTTGGGGCTGCCACCTCTACCTCCATGAGGACGACAAGCCCCTGATGGACATCCCGGTCGACGGCACCTTCAGCGACGGGGAAGTGTTGGAGGGCGAGCTCGAAGCGATCCGCATCCCGGACGCCAAGACCCCCGGCGAGTGCGCCTTCTACTGGAAGAAATACGGCATCCTGATCGTCGGCGACGCCATGATCGGAAAACCCGAGGGCTCCTTGAGCATGCTCCCCGACGAAAAGTTTAAAGACCCGGTCCGGGCGCGCCAGGGGCTTTCGGTGTTGCGGGGTCTGGATTACGAAAAGCTGTTCGTCGGCGACGGCAGCTCGATCTACAGCAATGCCAAGCAGGCCGTCACCGAATTCCTCAACCGGATCCAGAGGGGCTGATGCGACTGATCACCCTCGGCACCGGCGCCGGCCGTCCCACTTTGCAGCGCCATACCAGCGCCACCGCGCTGGAATTCGAGGGCGAGACCTTCCTCTTCGACTGCGGCGAAGCCACCCAATTGCAGCTGATCCGCTCCCCGCTAAAATGGGGCAAGATGACCGCGATCTTCATCGGCCACCTGCACGGCGATCACGTCTTCGGCCTGCCGGGGCTGCTCGGCACCATGAGCCTGGCAGAGCGGCAGGAGCCGCTCCGGGTATTCGGACCGAAGGGCCTGCAAGAGTACCTGCGCATCCACCAAGAGAGCCACAGCCTGTGGATCAACTACCCCCTGGAGGTCCATGAGATCGAGGCGCCGGGGCCGGTCTTCGAGACCGACCGCTATCAAGTATTCACCGCCCCGCTGCGGCACATTATCCCTTGCTGGGGTTACGCCTTTCGCGAACGGCCTCGGCCCGGCCTCTTCGACGAGGCCAAGGCGAAGGCCTTGGGGATCCCCGAGGGCCCTGAACGGATGGACTTGGTACGAGGCCGCGCGGTTCGCTTGGCGGACGGACGCGTCATCACCCCCGAGGCCGTGGTGGGGCCGGCCCGGCCCGGCCGCAGCATGGCCTATGGCCTGGATACGGGCCCCGCTCCTGAACTCGTGGAGCTGGCGGGAGGCGTGGATCTCCTGGTGCACGAGGCGACCTTCCACCGGGAATTCGAGGCCGAGGCCCACCAATGGGGCCACTCCACCGCCGCCGACGCCGCCCACGCGGCCCGCGAGGCCGGAGCGCGGCGCCTCGTGCTCACCCATATCAGCCAACGCTATCTCGACCCCCGCGTCCTCCTCGAGGAGGCGGACAAGGTCTTTCCCCACCCGGAAGTGGCGGAAGACCTGCAAACCTTCTTTTTTTAAATAAGTACATTTTTTTGTCGTCAAATCTGTACCAGTGGTTCTAGAATTCCTCCTAGGCAGAATACCAAGGCTGCCGGGTAAGGCTGGAGAGAGAATTCGAGGAGGAGATCATGAGCCGCAGTTCCAGCTTGGGCCAGGCATCCTTGCGTCCAAGGCAAGTCCCTGCTTTCTTTAAAAAAAGCCCACAAAAACGTACAAATAGTACCAGCGAGGTGAGCCTGCGCTATCCCTCGACCTGGGTCGTCGCCATGAACCCCCTGGCCCGGGAGATGGAGCGCCGGACCGAGCTGTGGTTCCGCGAGCATGGCGTGATCCACGACGAGGCGGGCGCGGAGAAATTCCGCAAATTGGCGGTGGCCGAATACGCCAACTGGGCCTTTCCCAGCGCCCCGGTCGAACGGGCGGAGGTGTTGACCAAGTTCCTGAGCCTCTGGATCTTCTATGACGACCTCATCGAGGAAGGCGATGACGGCCAACAAGAAAAACTGTTCGCGGCCATCGCCGGGCGTCCCGACACCTGTCCGGAGGGTGACTGCCATCTCCGCTGTTGGTGGGAGTTAGGCCAGGCCTACGGTCGGGTCATGAGCCGGGACTGGATGGAATTTCACGCCCGCCGTTACGCCGAGTGGGTCGCGGCGGTGCGCGAGGAGAGCGAGACGGCCAAGCGCTTCCGCGAGACGGGCAGCTATCCCAATGCCGCCAACCAGCTGGAGCGCAGGATCCTCACCGTGGGCCAGCTCCCCAACCTGGACTTTGTGGAGTACCAGATGGGCTGGGAAGTGCCGCCGGACCTGCGCGAGGACCCCGAGCTAAAGGCCCTGGAGTGGCATTCCTCCGAGATCGTCGCCATCGTCAACGACATGTTCGGTTACACGAAGGACCAGCGCCAGCGTTGGTGCAACCTCGTCGCCTGCATGGCGCAGGAATTCAAGCTCAGCCCCGAGGACGCCTTTCGCTGGGTCGCCGACCTGCACAACGCCCGGGTTCGGCAAATCGGAATCTTGGAGGAGAGACTCCTCGAGCGCTACCCCCAGGAAACCCAGCTGCGGGGCTGGATCCAAGGGCTTCGCCATAACATGTACGGCTTTGCCCGCTGGCACGCCATGGCCCCGCGTTACAACTCCGTCCACCAGACGGGTCCCGGGCGGCAATTGAGGATCCGCATTCGGGAGTTTTAAGCAGCCCGTCTCCGCGGGGGCCCAGCGTCCTGCTATCCCCAACCGGGCCCCGGACCGGACCCAGGCGCCGGCCCCGGGGGCCCCTCTAATTTTTATCTAGAAAAATTAGTTAGTTAGCCTCAAGATAGACGCAGAGCCTGGATTTTTATTTAAAAAGGTAACTTGCCCTATCCCATTTTCCGATAATCACAAAAGGCGCGGCGGGGCTCGTCGCGCGGCGTTTGGGAATCGAATGTCAGGAGGAAAATCATGAAATACCAAGTATTAGCCATCGTCCTCGGATTGAGTTTGGGGGCGGCCGCCGTGCATGCGCAGGAGCGAGAGGTGATTGTAACTAATAACCGTTGCGAACGCATCGAAAAGATCGTCGAGGCAGTGCAATGCGTCGAAAAGGGCTGTCCCGATCCCAATGGGGAAAATAAAACAATTTATGAGAGAATTTGCCGCGCCCCGGAAGAGGGCGATGGCAATGCGAACAACGGAGCCGAAAAACCAGCCCTGGCTCCCGTGGGTAGCCTGGATGCCCAATTCGTAGATGCCGCGCGCGACCGGTACGCCCGGCAGCGCCAGCTTCAGCCCGTCCAACCCACCGGCAAGCTGCTGAGCCCTTGCGAGTGCCTGGCCTTCCTCGACAAGCGGGTCAAGGACGATGGTCTGGAATGCCCCATCGAGCTCTGCAAGCCACCGGAAGAGCCGAAGCAACCGGAGCAGCCGCAGACGCCCAAGGACGTCACCCCGGAGCAGCCGAAGGAGGCGACCGGTCCCAAGCAGTTCTTCTTAGAGGGAAGCAAGTGCAGTCTCGGCGCGGCCACCGGCTTCTCGGAGATGGGTACCTGGCTGGGTTTCTTCCTGGCGGCCTCTCTCTTGGGGCTGCGCAGAAAAAAATAGTTCCAGCTTGAAGGAATTTCCAAAAGGACGGCCTTAAGGCCGTCCTTTTTTTTTGCTGTTTCGATCGTTGATGAAAGGAGGGCCCTAGCCCCGGGAGGCCGTCGCGGTCGCGCGGCCGATCTCGATCATCTTCTTGAGGCTCGACATGCCGTCGGCCACCGCGCTCGGCTCATAGCCGCAGTGGGTGGCGCAGTCGGCGCACTTGGGATTGCCGCTCTTGGTGCCGTACTGATCCCAGGCGGTTGTTTCCATGTATTCCTTGAAGGTCTTGGCGTAGCCCTCGTTGGTGAGCAGGTAACAGGGTTTTTGCCAGCCGAAGACGTTGTAGGTGGGCATGCCCCAGGGGGTGCACTCGTAGTCGCGCTTGCCCTCGAGGAATTCCATGAAAAAGGGGCTGTTGTTGAAGTCCCACTTCTTCTTGTGCTCCCGCTTGTAGTCGAGCAGCTTTTTGAAAAAGGCCTGGGTGAGGCGTTTGGAGAGGAAGTGCTCCTGGTCCGGCGCCTTCTCGTAGCTGAAGCCCGGGGAGATGGTCAGGCCTTCCACGCCCAGCTCCATCATGTGGTCGAAGAGTTGTATCAGGTTCTCGATCGAATGCCCTTCGAAGACGGTGGTGTTGGTGATGACGCGGAAGCCCTTCTCGATGGCGACCTTGATCGCCTTCACCGCGATATCATAGGTGCCCTCGCGGTCGACGCAGTGATCGTGGTGCTCGCCGTAGCCGTCCATATGGACGCTGAAGGTCAGGCGCTTGTCTGGCTTGAACTTGTGCAGGTTGCGCTCGAGCAGGAGGGCGTTGGTGCAGAGGATGACATAGCGCTTCTGCTTCAGCAGCCCGGCGACGATCTGCTCGATCTGGGGATGGATCAGCGGCTCGCCGCCCGGGATGGTGACCATGGGCGCGCCGCACTCCTCCGCGGCGGCCAGGGCCTGCTCGACCGAGAGGTTCTTTTTCAGGATCTCCTCGGGAAATTGGATCTTCCCGCAGCCGGGGCAGGCCAGGTTGCAGCGGAACAGCGGCTCGAGCATCAGGTTCAAGGGATAACGCTTCCTACCTAGGATGCGTTGTTTCAGGAGGTATTTGCCGATCGCGAAGGCCTGGTGTCCGGGCACTGCCATATAAACTCCCAATATTTAAGGAATTATTAAATCGGAGGGTATAGGGCCTTTCGCCCCGAAACACAACCCCCTTTTGTCGCGGGCCGGAGGCGCAAACATGTAGGGGAACCGCGGGGAATTTCCCCTTAGGCACCCTGCGCGCCCTTCAGGGCCTCCGCCTGATAATGCGCTCGCAGGGCCTCGATGATGGGGCCGATCTGCCCCTCCATCACCATGTCGAGGTTGTGCACGGTGAGGCCGATGCGATGGTCCGTGAGGCGGTTCTGCGGGTAGTTGTAGGTGCGGATCTTCTCGCTGCGCTCCCCGGTTCCGACCATGCTCTTGCGCTGGCTGGAGATCTCGGCGCTCTGCTTTTCCCGTTCCGCTTCCAGCAGGCGGGCCTGGAGGATGCGCAGCGCCTTGGCCTTGTTCTTGTGTTGGCTCTTCTCGTCCCGGCAGACCACGACTTCGCCGGTCGGGATGTGGGTCAAGCGCACGGCCGAGTCGGTGGTGTTGACGCTCTGGCCGCCCGGGCCGCTGGCGCGCATCACGTCGATCTTCAGGTCTTTCTCTTGGATATTCACCTCGACGTCCTCGACTTCGGGCAGCACCGCCACCGTCACGGTCGAGGTGTGAACCCGGCCCTGCTGCTCGGTCTTGGGGACCCGCTGCACCCGGTGCACCCCGCCCTCGTACTTCAGATCGCTGTAGACCTTGTCGCCGCTGATCTGGGCAATCACTTCCTTGTAGCCGCCGATCCCCGTGGCGTTGGTGTCCATCAGCTCGACCCGCCAGCCGCGCGATTCGGCGTAGCGGGAATAGAGGCGAAACAGATCCGCCACGAAGAGCGCAGCCTCGTCGCCGCCCGTGCCCGCGCGAATTTCCAAAAAGATGTTCTTGTCGTCGTTGGAGTCCTTGGGAAGCAGCAAGACCTTCAGTTGCCCCTCGAGCTCGGCCAATTCCTTCTCGAGGCGCGGGATCTCCTCTTTGGCCATTTGGCGCAGCGATTCGTCGCTGTCGGCCAGGAGCTCCTTGTTGCCCTCGAGGTCGCCCCGGACCTTTTGGTATTTCTCGAAGGTTTCGACCAGCTCGCGCAGTCCCGCGTGCTCCTTGGCGATCTGCTGGAAGCGTTTGCTGTCGCCGGTCACGGCCGGGTCGCTCAGCTGGCGCGCCAGGTCATGGTAGTGGGCGACGACGTCTTGGAGCTGTTGGAACATAAGAAAATTCTTGTCTCGGAAAATGAAAAACCCGTCTCGCGGCCGGCGAGGCGGGTTTTAAAATTTTGGACCGGCGCAGGGGCTGGCCCCTATTGCTTTTGGAAATTCTCGTACTTCTTCTTGAAGCGGTCGATGCGGCGCGCGGTGTCGACGATCTTCTGCTTGCCGGTGAAGAAGGGGTGGCAGCTGCTGCAGATTTCGACGGTGATGTTGTCGAGCGTGGACATGGTGTCGATGATATTGCCGCAGCTGCAGGCGATTTTCACGGGTTTGTATTCGGGGTGGATGCCTTCTCTCATAATTCACTCCAATTTCGAGGTCGCTGCTTTTAGCAGAGCGCCTATTCTAATGTCCAGGCGATTCTCGGGAAAGGCTTTAAGGGGATTTTGGGGGCCTCGGCAGGGGCGCCCCCTCAGGCTGGGCGGTCTCGCCGGGGTCGAGCAGGCCATCCAAAAAGCTCTGAATCTCTTGGTCGTTCATACCCCCGCTTTTCTTCAAGGCCTCTTTAGTTTTCTGAATATTATCAATAGCTTGACTATCTGTCACCCCGCCCAGCCGAGCCTTCAGCCACTTCCCCGGGCGTTTGAAGGCACCCGCCTCGGCCATGTCCGGCCCAGACTCGGGCCCGGGCTCGGCCTCCGGCCCTGCGGCTTGGGGCCGGACAAACTTATCCTTTTTCAGATAGGCGGGCAGCGGCGGCATGGCCTTGCCGCCCTTCAGCCGAGGGCTGGGGGCGGCCGGCTTGTCCCGCTCAGAGGAGCCCTTGCTCAGTCTTTTGAACAGGTCGCCGAGTCCCATAAGCTAAGTAAAACCCCAGCCGGACAAAAAAGATAGGGATATCGTGGGAGGCGCCTTACAGCCGATCCAAGGCGGCGTGGACGTTTTTGACGCGCTCCAGACTGAGGCCCTTCGGGGCCTTTTCCTGCGAACCCTTGCTCGGCAGGATGGCGCGGCTAAAACCCAACCGCGCCGCCTCCTGCAGGCGCAGGGTCTCGCCCGCGACCGGACGGATCTCGCCGCTCAAGCCGACCTCGCCCAAGACTAGGGTGCGTTCCCGCAAGGCCTTGCCCTGAAAGCTGGAGACGATCGCGAGCAGCACGCCCAGATCCACCGCCGGTTCGTCGACATCGAGCCCGCCCACCACGTTGAGGAAGATGTCCTGGCCGCCGAGGTGAAGGCCGACGATCTTTTCGAGCACCGCGCAGAGCAAGGCCACGCGCTGGGAGTCGACTCCCACCGTCACCCGCCGCGGCATCCCGAGCGAGCTGGGCGTGACCAGGGCCTGCAGCTCGGCCAACAGCGGGCGGGTGCCCTTGAGACTGCTCACCACCACCGAGCCGGGCGCCAGCTCCGGGCTGTCGGAGAGAAATAGCTCGGAAGGATTGGTCACCTCGACCAAGCCGCTGCCGCGCATCTCGTAGACCGCCAGCTCGCTCACCGAACCGAAGCGATTCTTAAAGGTGCGCAGGATACGATAGGGTTGGCCGCGATCGCCCTCGAAATAGAGGACCGTGTCGACCATGTGTTCGAGGATCTTCGGCCCCGCGAGCGAACCCTCTTTCGTCACATGCCCGACCAACAGAACCGTGAAACCGCGCGACTTGGCGAGGTAGAGCAGCTTGCCCGCGCATTCCCGCACCTGCGTCACCGAGCCGGGCGCCGAGCCCAAATCGGGCTGGTAGACGGTCTGGATCGAGTCGACGACCAGCATCTGCGGTTGCAGCGCCTCGATCTGCGGCAGGGCGCGCGAGAGGTCGTTCTCGGTCATCACGAATAAATTTTTGGCCTTTACGCCGAGGCGCTCGGCGCGCAGCTTGATCTGGTCGGCGGATTCCTCGCCGCTCAGGTAGGCGACCTTTCCGCCTTGCTCACTGAGGCGCGACAAGACCTGCAGCACCAGGGTCGATTTGCCGATGCCGGGATCCCCGCCCAAGAGGATTACCGAGCCCGGCACCATCCCGCCGCCCAAGAGGCGGTCGAGTTCGTGGAGTCGCGTCAGGACGCGGGGCGGGGCCTCGGTCCCGATTTCGTCGAGGGGAGCGAGCTTGGAGCTGAGGCTGTAAAAATTCTCGCCGGCCTTACCGCGCGGCAAAGCCTCGGGGCGGGCTTCGACGAGGGAATTCCAGGCCCCGCAGTCGGAGCAACGGCCCAGCCACTTGGGGGATTGGTAGCCGCATTGCTGGCATTCGTAGAGGGTCGCGACCTTGGCCATGGCGAGGGATTAGCAGAATCGCGGGTCAGGAATCAAACTATTGCGATAGTTTCAGCTTGTACACCTCGGTCTTCTGACCGTCGGCGACGCCGTAGTAATGCAGCTCGTGGTCGCCAGGGCCCAGTCCCGTTAAGGCCACGCTCGGTCCTTTGGTGCGCTGGTCGAGGTTCGGTTGGTCGAGGCTGTAGAAGTACTCGTAGCTTTTGCCGTCGATGCTCTGAAAAATCACCGTGAAATTTTGCCGGGGATCCCCCAAGACACCGGGATCGGGTTGGGCCTGGGCCTGGATCGGCGGCACCTCGAAGGGAAAGCTGGACACGGGGCTCTCCTTGCCTTGGGCGTTCACGTATTTCGCGTAGAGAACGTGCTTGCCCGTGGCGATTTTGCCCGTCACCTGGGTGTTGGGCATGCCCGCACCCGTCGCGGGGTCCTTCAAATAAGGCGAGACCCCGGTGTCGATCGTGGGGTTGGGGGCGTCGATGGAATAATAGATCTTTTGGACCTTAGGTTCTTGGGGCGCGATGTTGAGACTCACCAATTCCGGCAGGATCTCGACGCTCATCACGATGGGTTTTGCCATCATCGAGCCGTAAAAGGCGGTCGACATTTTTTCGAATTCGTCCCGCTTCTGGTAGACCTTCTCCAGTGCCACTTTATCGAGGTAATAGCCTTTCAGCCCGCCCGCCTCCTCCGCCTTTTTCAATTGCTCGAAGGCGGTCTTGGCGCTCTTCATCTCTCCGATCGTCACGTTCCCTGGTCCCGGGCTCAGGTATTCCTGGGCCAACTCGAATTGCACCGGACCCAAAACCGGGTATTTGGCCGCCAAGGCCCGGAGCTTTTCGAGGCGCTCGTTCCGGTCCGGGAACAGGCGAATGGCCATCAGCGCCACGATGGGATCGTTGGGGTATCGAATCTGCAAGGAGTTATAGACCTGACGAGTGGCCTCGAGGCCCTGGGTGTTGTTCATCAGGGTTTGGTAGGCCGCGTGGACGTCGGCGTAATCGGGCTTTAATTCCAAAAATTTTTCATAGGCCTTCAAGGCCTCGCCGGTATTGCCCTTTACCTCGTAGAAGCGGGCATTCACGAAGTATTCCTCGGGCGTCTGGGGGTGGGGAATCACCGTGCCGGATTTGGACAGCTGATCGATCTTCTCCTCGATGCGTCCGACGGTGCCCTTGATCTCGGTCACGTCCTCGCCGATCTTCAAGAGCCGCGCTTGCAAATCGGCGACGCCCGGGATCACCGTGGCCGTCACCCCCTTCTCGGGAGTCGCCGTAAAGATCAAGGTGATGGCGCCCCAGGTCACCATGGAAAGCGAGAAAAAGGTGAGCCAGCCGCCGAGCTTCGAATTGAAGGTGGATTCCAGGCCCTCCGCTTTGGCGCGCTTGCGGAACAATACCAGCGTGGCGACAAAGCCAAGCGCTGCGACCACGAGCAGGTAAGGAGGGGTATTAAAGCCGGGCTTGATGAAATCGCTGATAAAACCCGCCACGGCCGTGGTGATGCCATAGGGCTTGGCGACGTGTTTCAAGGATGATTTTGCTAAACCGATCTCTTTAAGGCGCATCGCCCCCTCCCCCGAAGCATATTTTAGCGAGGCGGCTCGGGTAGGTCATGGATTATTTTCGGAAGGGTAGTAGCGGGCTCAGGGCGGCGGTGGGGGTTCGCCACCCGGCTCCTCACAAGGCGGACAGACGCATCCGGGATCGTCGACAGGACAGACGCACTCGCAAGGAGCCGGTTCCTCAACGAACCCCATGCAACAACCCTCGACGCATGGCCCCAAACCCTCGGAGGAGCAATCCTCGTCGCTGGAACAATGAACAAAAGGTTCGGGACAAGAGTCCGCCGGACAAAGAATTTCTGATTCGGGATTCGTCACCGCGCAGGCCCGGTCACAGCAATTCAATGCCAGCCCCAAAAAATTCAACTCGATCGCGTCTTGGGGACATAGGTCGTCGAGGGCATCCTGGCATTCCTCAGCGCTATCGCAGGCAGGCAACTCGCAAGTGATCTGGCCATCAAAGGGCTCGAAGGCTTCGCAAATTTCTCCAACACCGTTTCCATCGCTGTCGTTTTGATTGGGATTATAATCGCCGGGGCAATTGTCTAATTCATCCGGGATTCCATCGCTATCGATGTCGCTGGGCGGTACATTCGATTGCTTGGAGCAGGCGCCTCCCGAAACCTGAGCGCCGTTGGAGCCCTGAAGACTTCCTCCAAAGAGCAGGGGGATAAACACGATTGTCATCGCCAGGATACGACGCAACAGGTTTTTTTTCATTGTTGTTACCCGACCACTATAGCTTACAATTCCTCGGAAGCTCCATTGTAGGAGAGCGGTGAAAAGCTGGCAATGGATAAGGTACTTTGATGGGTTGCCTTCGCAAGGTAAGTAAAATATTACCCGGAATTCTGATATGGGGCCTGTTGGCTTGCAGCGGCAGCGCAACCAACCCCGCGCCGCTCGTGGAAATTCCCTCGGTCGTCAACATTCCCAAGGATGTCGCTATCGATGTCTCCGAAGTGAGTACCGCCAGCAGCGGGCCCACCCAAAAATTCCTTGCGGAGAAAATTCAGACCGCTCAGTTTACCCTCGCCAACATCATACCCATCGGTCCGGATGTCGCGCGGTCGCTCAACGAAGATGTTTTGTCTGGTCTGCTTACCCCTTTCAATGCGATCGATATCCCGGTAAGCCCCCAAGTGCGAACCTTCCAGGGCACTTTTCAGGATCCGGATGCGCTGCCTCAAACCTTTAAATTCGATTTTTCCGATTACGACTTCAACGGCGACGGGGTCGATGACGGCTTCACCGGCTGCACCTGTCCCGTGGGCTGCCAGTTGGATGCTTGCCCCAAGGCCGCCCCACTCGCCGATCTGAAACCGGTCGGGTTTCGCGTATGGCGGCAAATGGCACCGGACCAACCCTTCGTCCCGATGATGGCCGGTTTCTTCACCCAACTTCCGCTGAAAGACGACCCCGCCACCCCCGGCAATGAGGAAAATCCGGGGGCGGGAAGCTTTCGCATCAATGTTTTCGACGTTCCCGACGTGAATCTCTTCGAACGCTTCCTGATCGGCGTCGTTTACAACCATCGCGACCCGCAAAACGAGCATAATCTATCGACCCAGGTCTTCTTGTTGAACGATTTTACGCAGAGCGACGGCACCTTGTTGTTTTCCAACCGCCTCGACAACTCGGTGGTGCAGCTGGGCAAAACCACCACCACGGGAGAAAATTATCTCGAGAAGACGGTCAAGAGCACCTTCGACGGCATCGAAACGAAGGCCATGGGTGGTGATCGGGACCTGATTTCGAGCCAGAAGTACATCGGCAGGTTTCGCGACGACCAGAATTTCTGGAGCGGCTCCTTTTTCGACAAGAACCCCAACACCGAAGTCGAGACGGTCTTGCCCACCACCTGTGCCCGCATCACGACCGCCAGCGAAGTGGAACAAGGGATCTGCATCGACTTGGGAATCGACACCAGCGGCGAGGCCTTCCTGCCTGCCACCACGGAAGCCGACGTCTTGCTGCCTTCCGATTTCCCTCCCTTGCCGCCCTTTTTCCTGCTTTGAGCGCGAAGGCGAAGCTCTCGAGCCGACGACGAAGCTAAGTGTTTCGGAACGCCGCTCTCCCCTCGGAGGGACGAGCCCTCACCACCCATCGGAACCGATCTCTCCGAAGTCCGAGATCCTTACGGCCACCGCATAAAAAAATCCCCGGTCCGCCAGCGGCGGAACCGGGGAAATTTCTTGCGGTGGGCCGCGCCTGGCGGCCGCGACCACTAAATGTCGTAGTACAGCGCGAACTCGTAGGGGACCGGACGCAGCTTGACCGGGTTGATCTCCTGGTCGGTCTTGTACTCGATCCACATGTCGAGCGCATCTTGGGTGAAGACGTCGCCCTTCTTCAAGAAGGCGTTGTCCTTCTTGAGGTTGTTGATCGATTCCTCGAGCGAGCCGGGGACGCTGGGGATGTCCTTCAGCTCCTCGGGGCTCAGCGCGTAGATGTTCTTGTTGAGCGGCTGGCCCGGATCCATCTTCTTCTCGACGCCGTCCAGGCCCGCCATCAGCATGGCGGCGAAGGCCAGGTAGGCGTTGCAGGAAGGATCGGGGGTCCGGAACTCGATGCGCTTCGCCTTCGGCGAAGTCGAGAGCATCGGGATACGGATCGCGGCCGAGCGGTTGCGGCTGGAGTAGGCCAGGTTGACCGGCGCCTCGAAACCCGGCACCAGACGGCGATAGCTGTTGGTGGTGGGGTTGGTGAAGGCGCAGGTGGCCGGGGCATGCTTCAGGATGCCGCCGATGTAGTTGAGGCCCATGTCCGAGAGACCGCCGTACTTGTCGCCGGCGAACAGGTTGTTCTCGCCCTTCCAGATCGACTGGTGGCAGTGCATGCCCGAGCCGTTGTCGCCGAACAGGGGCTTCGGCATGAAGGTGACCGTGCGGCCGTGCTTCACCGCGACGTTCTTGATGATGTACTTGAACCACATGAGCTTATCGGCCATCCGAGTGAGGCTGTCGAAGCGCATGTCGATCTCGCATTGGCCACCGGTGGCGACTTCGTGATGCTGGGCCTCGACGCGGATGCCGACCTTCTCGAGGGTCAGGCAGATCTCGGTGCGGAGGTCCATCAGGCTGTCGGTCGGGGGCGCAGGGAAGTAGCCCTCTTTATGGCGCGGCTTGTAGCCCAGGTTGGGGCCCTCGTCGCGGCCGGTGTTCCAGATGCCTTCGACCGAGTCAACGGCGTAGAAGGCCTCGTTGGAGCTCTGGCTGAAACGCACGTCGTCGAAGATGAAGAATTCGGCCTCGGGACCAAAGTAGGCGATATCGCCGACGCCGGAGGACTTCAGGAAGGCCTCGGCCTTTTGGGCGACGTGGCGCGGGTCGCGGGTGTAGGGCTCGCGGGTGATCGGGTCGTAGATGTTGCAGATCAAGCTCAGCGTGGGATGAGCCATGATGGGATCCATGACCGCCGTGGTGGGATCGGCGACGAGCAGCATGTCGGAGGCGTGGATGGGTTGCCAGCCGCGGATGCTGGATCCGTCGAAGCCTTGGCCGCGCTCGAAGAAACCTTCGTCAAACTCGCTGATCGGAATGCTGAGATGTTGCCACACGCCGGGGTAGTCGATGAATTTCAGGTCGACCATGACGGCGCCGTTCTTTTTGGCGAATTCCACTACGTCTTTGGGGGTCATTCCCATAAGGGATCTCCTTTGAATTATGTTGAACCTGGATAGTTCGACGACAGGCCGCTAATGCGACGTCTTCGGACTGTCAAGAATTCTCTGTTAAAAAAACCAACCTTATCCACGGTTGCCCATAATCTAGGCATCTGGCCGCCGGGCCCGGCGGCCGGCGCCCAGGAAAAGGGCATTTCTCCGGCATTTTTAAATGGCGATCGCGCCCGATTCGCCGGTCCGAATGCGGATCACGTTTTCGACCGTCGACACGAAGATCTTGCCGTCGCCGATCCGGCCGGTCTTCGCCGCGTTTTGGATGGTCTCGACCACCTTCGCAGCATCCGCGTCGTTGACGATCACCTCGAGCTTGATCTTGGGCAGGAAGTCGACGACGTATTCGGCCCCGCGGTAGAGTTCGGTGTGTCCCTTCTGCCGGCCAAAACCCTTGACCTCGGAGACGGTGAGGCCTTGGACACCGACGTCCTGCAGGGCCTCTTTCACTTCGTCGAGCTTGAAGGGTTTGATGATGGCTTCCACTTTTTTCATGAGATTCCTTCCTTTAAATTCCTTGCGTCATGGCTGCGTCAAAGACGCGCCGGGTTAATAGATATAGCCCTCTTCGCCGTGCTCGGAGAGGTCGAGGCCCTGGACCTCGGTCTCGGGGCTGGCGCGGAGACCCAAGGTAGCCTTGATCAGGTAGGCGATCACGACGGTGCCCAAGACCGACATGAGGATGGTTAGGCCCATCGCCTTGAGCTGCTCGACCCACAGCGAGTTCTTCGCGAGGACGTCTTTCAGGTTGGTGAGCAGGTTGGCGTTCACGTCCGCGGTGGCGAAGATCCCGGTGAGGAAGGCGCCCATCGTCCCGCCCACGGCGTGGACTCCGAAGGTGTCGAGGGCGTCGTCGTAGCCCAGCCAATGCTTGAGCCGGGTCACCGCGAAATAGGGAACCACGCCGGCCAGGATGCCGATGATCACGGCCGAACCGACGTTGACGAAGCCGGCACCCGGCGTGATGACGACCAGGCCGCCGACCGCGCCGGAACAAAAACCCAGCACGCTGGGCTTGCCGCGGTCGAGGTATTCGGCGAGGGCCCAGGCGAAGCTGCCCACCGCCGCGGCCACCGTGGTGGTCATGAAGGCGTTGGCGGCGACTCCGTCCGCGGCCACCGCGCTGCCCGCGTTAAAACCGTACCAGCCCACCCAGAGCATGCCGGTGCCGACCATGCAGAGCACCATGCTGTGCGGCGGCATATGCTCCTTGCCGAAGCCGATGCGCTTGCCGAGGATCATGCAGAGGATCAGGGCCGACCAACCGGAGGACATGTGAACGACCGTCCCGCCCGCGAAATCGATGGCCTTGATCGACGCATTGGCGTTCCAGACCCCGTTCATCAGGCCGTCGATGCCCCAGACCATGTGGGCGAGGGGGAAGTAGATCACGAACATCCAGAGGGCCACGAACAGCATGATCGCCGAAAACTTCATGCGCTCGGCAATCGCGCCGATGATCAGGCCGGGAGTGATGATCGCGAACATCATCTGGTACATCGAAAAGACGTTGTGGGAGACCCAGTAGGAGTAGTTGGTGTTCGGGTTGGAGTCGACCCCCTTGAGGAAGGCGAAGTCGAGGTTGCCCAAGAGCGGGCCGCCCGGCGAGAAGACCAAGCTATAGCCGACCGCCCACCAGAGCAGAGTGACGAGGCCGGTGATGCCAAGGCATTGTGCCAGGACCGAGAGCACGTTCTTCTTGCGAACCAAGCCGCCGTAAAACAAGGCCAGTCCGGGCAAGGTCATGAACAGGACGAGCGCCGCCGAGGTCATCATCCAGGCGTTGTGGCCGGGACCTGCGCCGGGGACCTTCGAGCTCACCTTGCTGTCCGCGGCGTCCGAGCCGCGGGCGGTGTTGTTGATGTAGGCCTCGAGGTCGGCGATGCGCTGCTCGAGGCTGGGTTCGGCCTTGGCGGCGCCGCTGACCGCGGCGGGGGCGGACGCCTCGGCTTGGGCGAGGGTCCAAGCGGCGGCGGGTTCGGACGGCGTAGCGCCCGCGCGAACCGCGGCCGAGACCGTCACGAGTACAAATAAGAAAACGAGGGCGGCACGACGCCCCAGCTGGGAGGAAAACATCGGGTGCTCTCCTTATGAATGGAATAAATGGTTTAAACCTCAGGCCCCGGGAGGGAGCCGAAGGGATGCACGCTCGACAGCAAAGCAAGCCTCATGCCATAAAAGCAAGTGGAATAACTCATTAAAACGGAAAGATATTTTGAACAATTTTGGGTCGATAGGACTAGCTCTTGTGCCCACATTCGCAGCAATTGCCTAATATTTAATCTCCATGCCCACACTTTGGATCATCGATGGCTATAATTTCATCCGCCAGAGCCGACGCTTTGCGGAGCTGGAGGCCCGCCATGGCGCGCGGGGTAAGGCCAGCGCCCTGCGCTGGCTGGGCGAATTCAGCGCCCGAACCGGGGAGCGGCTCTGCGTGGTCTTCGACGCCTATTCCGGACTGCAGCGGGAGCTGCAGTCCAGCCACCCGCATGGCCTGACCGTCTTGGCCTCGCGCGGCGGCTACACGGCCGACGAGGAGATCATCGCGATGGTCCAGGCCCAGGGCGAGGCGGCGGTGGTGGTCAGCTCGGACCGGATGATCCTCGAGGCCGCCGTGAAGGCCGGCGCATCGGTGCTGAAATCAGAGGAATTCGAGCGGGAGGTGGGAAAGATCTTGGAAGCGGAGGCCCCGGACGAGGAGGTCTTGCGGACCCGACGCCGGCCGGGCAAGGGCGAGGCCTTCCGTCCACCGAAGGAAAAGAAAAAAGCCTTGGCGCTGCTCAAGAAATATCAGTAGATTTAGGATCCCCTTCGCGCTAGCGCAGGGGCGCCTGATTCGGGGCGTAGCTCAGCCTGGTAGAGTACTTGCTTCGGGAGCAAGGAGTCGCTGGTTCAAATCCAGTCGCCCCGACTATTTTTTTCAACTACTTAGGGCATTCGCCCTAGGTGGTTGGAGAAATTTTCCCAGAATACTTCCACGATTTCATTTTTTCCCACCAACCACCGCCTGGAACTTACCGCCTTCCTGATGTGTTCAATTACTCCGAGCCACTTTTCCCAATGCTCCTCCAAGTCGAATGGATTTTTATCTAAAACATAAAAGTTATCTTCTTTAATTGTAGATTGGAGTTGATCTGATGAAAAATTAGATAAGACCAACATTGAGAACTTATGATTTAAGGTTATTAAATCGTCCAAAACCGGATCCCTAAAATCAGTCTCAAATTTTATTCCCGAACGGGAATATTATTGAATTTTCACCCTTGAATTATAAAAATATTCCCGTTCGGGAATATTTATCTTGAAATAGCACGTTCACAAGCTCATTATTCCCGAACGGGAATAAAACATATGCCGCAAACCGATAATATAAAAGCTTTGGCTCAAAAGGTTCGGGAAAAACGCAAAGCCTCTGGTCTTACTCAAACAGAAACGGCCGCCCTTTGCGGGGTAGGAACACGTTTCCTCTCTGAGCTTGAAAACGGAAAGGACAGCCTGCAAATTGGCAAAGTCTTCAAGGTGCTCAACGGGCTGGGATTGTCCTGCGAAATCAAGTCGCGAGGACGCCAATGACCTCCACTCTTTTTGTGCTCTGCAACTCCGATAATGTCGGCAAGCTTACTATCGATGAAAGGCGCCGCTGGGTATTTCAATACGATCCCGTTTGGCTAAAAAACCAAAACCCCTTTCCTCTTTCCATCCGCCTTCCGTTACAGGAAGCACCGTTCGAAGACGATTTTGCAAAACCCTTTTTCTCTAACCTCCTACCGGAAGGGAAAGTACGCCAGCTCATCGCAGCAAAACAGGGCCAATCAGCGACCAATGATTTTGAAATGTTAGCGGTCCTGGGAGGTGAGTGCGCTGGAGCCATTTCAACTTATCCAGCAGAACAACCACCACCTAAAAATGGGAACTATCGGGAGCTTAGCGAATCCGAGCTAGACGACCTGATCAGTGAAATGCCTCGACGTCCCTTACTACTGGCGGATGGAAAAGCTCGCTTATCCTTGGCAGGGGTTCAGGACAAGTTGCCGGTTTTTTATGAGGACAAAAAACTCTTCCTTCCAGAGGATGGAGCCCCTAGCTCGCATATTCTTAAACCCTCCATGCCTAACTTTGAAGATACCGTATTCAACGAAGCTTTTTGCATGAAACTGGCGAGATCTATCGGGCTCGAAGTGCCGGACATCGAAATTATTTTTTGCAAAAAGAAGCCCATTTATCTGGTCAAACGATACGATCGGGAAGGGGCTTCGCGCTCAAATCTCAAACGTTTGCACCAGGAGGATTTTTGCCAAGCTTTAGGGAGATATCCCGACCAAAAGTACCAAAGCGAAGGGGGACCTTCATTTTCAGACTGCTTTAGGGTTGTGGAAGAATTCAGCCAACGACCGGCGGTCGACAAGAAGGGGCTAATTTCGTGGGCGGTCTTTAACTTCCTCATTGGCAATTGCGACGCCCACGCAAAGAACATTTCCCTTCTCATCTCCTCGGAAGGGGTTCATCTGGCGCCATTTTATGACCTCATGTCGACTTCAGTCTATGAAGGCCTTTCAGAAAAATTGGCCATGAAGATCGGGGAGAAATATAAACGTAGGGATATTTTTGAGCGGCACTGGGAAACCTTTGCGCAAGAGGCAGGGGTAGGCACTAGGTTCGTCCTTAAGATAGTAAACGAATTTTCAAAGGAACTTCCTAGTATCGCGAAAAGTGAGGCTGAATTCTTCACCGAACATTTCGGTGGAGAAAAGACTTTAACGAAAATTGTCACAGAAATCGAAAACACCGCAAAAAGATTCTTCGAGACTTAATTTTTCCCCACAATACTCCCACAAAAGAAACGCA
This sequence comes from bacterium, assembly GCA_046346845.1. Taxonomy (GTDB): domain Bacteria; phylum UBA10199; class UBA10199; order DSSB01; family DSSB01; genus DSSB01. The sequence goes on along the minus strand of JAXMHH010000002.1, from coordinate 480,772 downwards.
TTTGACCCAATAATGACCTCACAATGTCTTGACCCACCATGGGAAGACACCGCGAAAAGCGGAAAAATTCCCCGAGTGGTTTCGGGAGCAAGGAGTCGCTGGTTCAAATCCAGTCGCCCCGACCCTCGCCGCCCACCACCTAGGGAGACCCTAGGAGGTGGGGCAATGCTTCCTAGGCCCCCCGCTCCTCGGCCTTTTGCCCGGGAACGTATTTGGCATAAACAAATACGGGGATAGACAAGCCCTTCAGCTTCTCCTCGATCAGTCCCCGAACCTCGGACCACTCGAGTTTTCCCACGCCCGTCCCAACCTTGGGCAGGGCGATGCTGCGAAATCTTTCGGACTCCGCGAGCTGGGATAATTTCTCCAGGCAAGATCGAAGGTACTTCACCTGCGCCTTGCCGGGCAATGCGGCGGAACTCGGCGCTGGATCTTGCGTGAACAAATTGACGATGTGGACTTGGGGACCAGCCCAGCTCCAGATCTCGCCCGGCTTCGGCGAGCTCTGGTGACAATAATGCCGGAAATCTTTCACCATGGCCGGCCATCGCTCCCGAACGGCAAGGGCCAACCCTTGATCGAAATGGTCGCCTGGGGCGATCCCGTGGGCCATGACCTGGGCTTGTGACAGCAATATATCTCCGCTGACTTCTTGAATCATGAAAATATCCTTTCTTGAAAAAGTAGAGAATATCCCTCTGGACGAAAATAGCTTTGACCCAAGTCAATCATGGGTCGCCCGGGGCCAATTCTGCTTCGGTGCCGCTAACCACGGTTCAAGCCCGCCGTTTTCCCCGATTTTTCAACGAATCAATCGCAATGCCCCTCCCCTCGAGGAGTTCAGCGGCGCGGCTTGGGGCCCCAAGCCTTCCCAAGCCTCCGGCACCCCGCCGATAATACGCAGGCGATGCGTCAAGGTCCCGGGGACCCGCGGCGGCGGCGTGAGGTAGCCGGTGACGTTCAGCGGATCCGCCGCCGACAAAAAGACAGGCGGTTCCTCTTCCTTGGCCTCCTCCCGACGCAGGGCCCGCAAGGCCTCCACCGCCTGGGGCAAGGCGAACTGCTCGCCGCCGAAGGCCGCGACGAAACGGCCGCCGCGCAATAAGCCGCGGGCCTCCAGTCGCCGGTAGACGCCGAGCAGGCTCCGCCACGGGGGGGCGAAGGGCTCGCGCGCCAAGACGTCCCGAAACACCACACCCCAACGGTGCAGGTACTGGTCCGCCAGGAACTCCAGCTCCGCCGTTTCGCCCAAGGGACCGCGCGCCCCCGGCCTCGCCGATCCGGGCGGCCGAAGCAGCGACCAACGCCCGCCTCCGCCGACGAACATCGGCCCCCGCGCGTAGGGATAGCGCGCCAAGAGCCGCGCCTTCTCCCGGCGCCGCGAGGGCTGCAATAAGTTACGCAGCCCCGCGAAACCGTCGCAGGTGATCGCCCCCGCCGTCACCAGCTCCCAGAGGGCCTGATCTAGATCCGTGCGCAGTCTTCCGGTAACCGATTGCAATTCGTTAAAAAACATCGCCCCACGTTGGCTCAGCAATTCCAAAATCTGTCTTGCGGAGGCGCCTAGCCCAGCATAACTCGGCTCCTTGGGTGAGCTGGCTCGCAAAAAATGTAGAAGACTCTCCCGCAGCAATACTGACAGCGTCGTATTCCGGTTGGGCGCGGCCCGGCGGCGTCCGCGCGCTGAAGTGCTGGATGCCTCTTCCTCCTCGCCGCCGACGGGCAACAGCCGCCCCCACAGTACTGTCCCATTCAGGCACAACTCATCCAACATCGAGCTCTGATAACCGACGACCCGGGCGGGAAAGACCTCCCGCTCCCAGGCCGCGGCGGGGAGCTGCAGGCCTTGCAATTGGGCGATCACCTCCAGGAGTCCCGGTGCGCCGACCAACTGCGTTCCCGGGGCGACGTGCTGCCAATGCAAGAGGAAGCGCACGAAATCCGCCGTCGTCACCGGCTCCAATTCTTGACGCAGGCGGGAGAGACAGCGCCGATGGATGCGCGCCAAGACCTCGCGGTCGCACCACTCCTCCGCGCCCCCCGCCAAGGCTGCCGCGCGAAAGCGCCCCCGCAAGGCGAAGCCCTGCGACTCCAAGTGCAGCATGGCCTGTTCCACGGCCTGAGACGGCAACTGAATTTTGTTCGCCCATTGAGCGACCGTTGCCGGCCCTCCCGCCGTCAACCAACCCCGCAGCACCGCGGCCACCGCCTCCGAATCACCAAGCAGGGCGCGTTCCGCCAGCTCGCGACGATCATGGCTCGCATAGTGACGCCCTAGGGCCGCGGCACGGCCCGCGGCTTCCAGCTCTTGCAGCCAAGGGCGCCAGGCCGTGCTGACGCTCAGCTCCGGCAACAAGAACAGGTCGCGCAGGGCATCGGCCAGTTCGTCGGCACTGCGCAGGTCCGGCCAATTCTCTGCTTCGACCGCCGCGATCGCGGCCTCGTCGAGGGCGCCAAAGGCCCGCAGGTCTTCCTCCGAGAGCGTCCGCCGCGTCGCCACCGCGCGGGCCCGGCGCTCTTCCAAGGGCGCGTCGTCCAAAAACGTGTAGGGATTGGAATTGAGGATCTCATGGCTCAGCGGCGAGGGCGTCGGCGTATCGCGGGCGAGCAGGCGGATCTCCCCCGCCTCGATCCGGCGCAGCAAGGCCGTAAGGCCCGGCAGGTCCATGGCCTCCTCCAGACAATTGCGCATCGTCTCGGTCACCAAGGGATGGTCGGGGATGGCGATCGGGCGCGTCACATTTTCCTGGCAGGCCGCCTGGTCGGGGAAGGCCGCCGCCAGCAGATCGTCGCTGCGCATGCGTTGGATGGCCGGCGGCACCCGCTTGCCGCCGGATTGACGCAGCAGCGCCAGGGCGCGGGTGGCGTTCCACCGCCAGCGCACGCCGAACACCGGGGCGTCCAACACCGCCTGTTCCAAGGTATGCTGGACCGTCTGGGTGGAAAGAAAACGGAACACCGAATCGAGCGGAAAGCTGTGCTGCGGACCCAGCGAAAGCAGGATCCCGTCGTCGGTCGCCGCCGCCTGCAATTCGAAGTTGAAGCCGGCGCAGAAGCGCTTGCGCAAGGCGAGGCCGAAGGCCCGATTCATCCGACCGCCGAAGGGGGCGTGCAGGACCAATTGCATCCCGCCCCCCTCGTCGAAGAAGCGCTCCGCAATCAACGTCTCCTGGGTGGGGAGGGTCCCCAGCGCCTGTTTCGCCTGCCGCAGATAGCTCACCGCCTGCTCGGCCCCGAGGATCGGGACGCCGCATTCCTGCTCGAGAAAAGCGATCGCCCGCTCCGGCGTCTCGAGGAGGGGCTCCAGGGCCTTGCGCAACTCCGAGACCTCCCAGGAAAGCTCCGGACTTCGGCCCGGCGCCTCGCCCAGCCAGAAGGGGATATTGGGGGCCTGGCCATGGGCGTCCTCGACGCGCACCCGGCCGGCCTCGATTCGGCGGATCCGCCACGAGGTGTTGCCCAGCAGGATGACGTCGCCGGCCAGGCTCTCGATGGCGAAGTCCTCGTCGAGCGAGCCGATCACCGTGCCCTCGGGCTCTTTCACCACCGTATAGGTAAAGTTGTCCGGAATGGCCCCGCCGGAGGTCAGCGCCGCCAGGCGGGCCCCGCGCCGCGGCCGGAGGCGGTGCGTGACTCCGTCCCGATGCAGCCAGGCCCCGCGCGGGCCCCTTGAGGTCGCGATGCCTTCCGAGAGCAGTGTCAAGACCGCGTCAAATTCCTCCCGCGGCAGGCGGGCATAGGGCCAGGCGCCACGCACCAAGGCGAAGAGCTCGTCCTCGCCCAGCTCCTCGCAGGCCACCGCCGCGGCCATCTGTTGGGCCAGGATGTCCAGCGGGTGGGCCATAAGGTGGGTCTTTTCCAGATTGCCCCGCCTTACCCCCCGCACGAAGGCCGCGCATTCCAACAGCTCGTCGCGCGTCGCCGGGAAAAGTCTGCCCTTGGGCAGGACGAGGGCCGTCTCCGCGTCCTGGGAATTGGGGGCATGCCCCGCGCGGCCGATCCGTTGAAGGCCCACGGCCAGGCTGCGCGGGCTGCCGATGTGGCAGACCAGATCGACCGCGCCGACGTCGATGCCCAACTCCAGCGACGCCGTCGCCACCACCGCCTTGGTAAGCCCCGACTTGAGGCGGGTCTCGGCGTCGAGGCGGGTCTCCTTCGACAGGCTGCCGTGGTGCGCCGCCACCGCCTCCTCGCCCAGCCGCTCCGACAGGGCGTGGGTGGCGCGTTCGACCAGGCGGCGGGTGTTGACAAAGACCAAGGTGCTGCGGTGCTCCTGCACCAACTGCGCGACGCGGTCGTAGATGTCGCCCCACAATTCCTTGGAGGCGACCGCGCCCAATTCCTCCTCGGGGATCTCCAGCGCCAGGTCCAGCTCGCGGCGGTGGCCCGAGTCGACGATGACGCAGTCCGGGGACCCATCCGCCGCCACCCGGGAGCTGCCCACCAAAAGCGCGCGATCTCCTGGATGGGCCGTTGGGTTGCCGACAGGCCCACGCGGGATCCGGCGCCGCGCCAGGCGGTCGAGGCGTTCCAAGCTCAACGCGAAGTGCGAGCCCCGCTTGTCGCGGGCCAGGGCGTGGATCTCGTCGACGATCACCGTCTGCGCCGGAGCCAGCAGCTCGCGGCCGCGCTGCGAGGTGAGCAGGAGGTAAAGGGATTCCGGGGTGGTGATCAGCAGGTGCGGGGGCTGCTTCAGCATCGCCGCGCGTTCGCCGGCCGTGGTGTCCCCGCTGCGCACGGCGCTGCGGATCTCCGGCAAGGCGATGCCCATCGCCTGCCCCAAGGCGCGCAATTCGGCGAGCGGCTCGGCCAAGTTCTTCTGGATATCGTTGCCGAGGGCCTTCAGCGGCGAGACGTAGACGACGGAGGTCTGATCCTTGAGCAGGCCCGCCTCCCCGGCCCGGACCAGGCGATCCAGGCAGGCCAGGAAGGCCGCCAAGGTCTTGCCGGAGCCGGTGGGCGCCGCGATCAGGGTGTCGCGGCCGGAGGCGATGAGCGGCCACCCGCGCCGCTGCGGCTCGGTGGGCGCGCCGAAGCGCCCTTCAAACCAACGGGCGATGACCGGATGAAAACTCTGCAGGGAGGGATGCATGCGGGGAAACGATAGCCCGGCGCCGGGCGGAAAATCCAGGGGCTCTTCGGAGGCTGCTGAAAATAAGTTTGGTTCGCGCCGGAGTATCTCTGGCTTCCGCCATCGCCCGCCCAGCCCTGTTTTTTCACAGCCTGTTAATAATTCGGCACGCAGACCCCTTGGAAAAAGGGCGGGGCCTGACAGCGGCAGCCTAGGCTGCAATCGGTGTTGGAAAAGCAGGGGCCACCCCCGGCGCAATACACGCAGAGCACCGGCGCGGGTTTCCACAACAAAAAAACCCCCAGCAACAAGAGGATGAAGGCAAGCTTCCTCATGGCCGACCTGGGTGAAATTTTGCAGGATTGCTCCCCGGAGGGCAATAGGCCGCGCTTGATGGCTGATTTACCACGCCACGCCGCGATTTTTTCGTGGGGACGCCCAGGAGCCTATGCTAAGGGCCTGCCATGCGGACTCAGCATCAGGCGGACCCGGAATTCCTGCGCAAACTCTCGCCGGCCTTTCGACTGCTGGAAAAATACTTCCGCTACGAGGTCCACGGCTTGGATCACATCCCCGCGAAGCGATGCCTGGTGGTGATGAACCACGGCATCATCCCCTTCCACGGTTTCCTCCTCGCCTGGAAGCTGCTGCAACGCCGCAAGCTGATGGCGCGCGGCTTGGGGGCGGACTTTCTCTTTCAGGTCCCCGGGCTGCGCGAGCTCTTCTTGAAGGGAGGGGCGGTCCAGGCCGATCCACGCAATGCCGAACGCCTCCTGAAGCAGGACCACATCGTCATGCTCGCCCCCGGCGGCATCTACGAGGCCCTCATCGCCAAGTCCGGACTCCGCCGCATCCCCTGGGAGCGCCGCAAGGGTTTCGTGCGGCTCGCGATCAAGACCCAAACGCCGATCGTCCCTACCTATTGCCGCGGGATCAACTCGGCCTATTTCAACTCCTACTTCCTGCTGAAACCGCGCATCAAACTGCTCGAAAGGCTGCGCTTCAGCGTGCCCTTCTTTATGGGCCTGGGCCTCCTGCCCTTCCCCATGAAGCTGGTCCATTGGGTCGGCCGCCCCATCTCGATAAAACGCCGCAGGGGCGAATCCGCCGCCCGACACCTAGACCGCGTCCACGGCGAGGTCCTCGCCGCGGTCGCCGCCCTGGCCCGACGCGACCTCCGCCATCCAAAATAGGCCAAGCCCATTTCACAAAATTTCCGATTCGGGGACCCCGACCCCGATTTTTTCGCCTCGAAAATTAAAAATAATCAATGATTTCAACTGTCCATGTTTCTGGCACCCGGCCTGCAATCTCTTCTCGGCGACAAACAGCACTCCTTCACCGGCACTCCAAACCGAAGAAAGGAAGATCGTTATGAAAACGCTCGAGAACCTGAAAAAGAAAATCACCTTAACCCTCCTCGCCCTGGCCTGCGGCCTTGTCGCCCAGACTGCGAAGGCGATGCCCGTCCTCAACGAAATGGGCAGTTCGGACTACGTCCGCGTCACCATCCCCGAGGCCAGCCTGGCCGAGGCCCGAATCGTCTACACGATCAACGGCGAGAAGGTGGAGGCCTTCCCCAGCGACGGCGAGGTGGTGAAACTGCACGCCGAAAAGGACGGCATCCTCGGCAAGCTCTACTTCAGCGCCTACGAAGAGGCGGAAGGCAGCTTCCAATTCCAGATGACCGGCACCCAGCCGATGGGGCTCGATCACTACATCCACTTCAAGTCGACCAACGAGTCGGCCCAGTGGGATGGCAGCCAGCCTCTCTACATCAACGCGGTCGGCGCCACCGTCGAGGTGGTCCCGGTCGGCGGACAGGATGAGATTATCAATGAGCCTCCTCAATCGATCCTGTTGGGCGACCAGATCCAAAACTTCTCCAAGGTGGGATTTTTGGAAATCCGCTTCAAGGTGCAGGCCGCCGAGCAGCCCGAGGACGGCCAGAACCCGGACAACAACGACGGCGGGAATAACGGCGACGGCAACGTCGACGGTCCCCAAGCCAGCTCCGGCGGATGCAGCATGCTGGTCGGTGCGAGCAGCGGCTCCTCGCTGAACCTGGCGGCCTGGATGGCCCTCAGCGGCCTCGGCCTGACCCTGCGTCGCCGCGCGGCCCGCAAGTAAACTCAGCCCAAACCGAAAAAAACCCCCGCTGGCAACAGCGGGGGTTTTTTTATTAGCAGGCAGTTGAATAATCGCCGGTGCTTAGCCCAAGGTTATTGCACTCCGCAAATTCTTCGAATTTTCTGCAAGGTTCGGGAAACTCGAACCCCGCCCCACAGGCGGCTGGGGGGGCCCCGAAAATCCTTCGGATTTTCGGGCGGTGAGGGGAGCCGGATTCATTCCGGAGGGAATAATAACTCTTTTTCAACAGCCTCTTAGTGGACCTCTTCGGTCAGGGGATCCTGCCGATCCGGCTGGTCTGAGCCCACAGGAAGGGCGGCCTTGTTTTTGGAATAGGCCAACTCCACCCACTTCTTGGCGGAAGCCAGCACGATCAAGATGGCCAAGACCATGATCGCCACGGTCAAGGTGGTGTTGACCCAACCCTGCGTGACCTTCGCCGCATCGCCGCTAGAGGTCAGCGGATAAAAAATATCACGGATGCTCTCCCAACCCGCGGTCAGGGTGGTGACCCCGACGAAGCTCAGCGGCAAGAGGGTCACCCAGGCGTAACGCGACTTGCCGCTCCGCACCAGGAGGATGGTCGCGATGCATAAGGCCACCGCGGCGAGCAGTTGGTTGGAGATGCCGAACATCGGCCAGATCGTGGCGATGCTGCCGGTATAGATGAAATAGCTCCAGGAGCCAACGATCACCAAGGAAGACAGGATGGTCCCCGGCAGCCAATCGGCCTGCTCGAATTTCTTGTGGAACAGCCCGCCGAATTCCTGCACCACGAAGCGCCCCACCCGCGTCCCGGTATCGATGGTGGTGAGGATGAACAGCGCCTCGAACATGATGGCGAAGTGGTACCAATAGTCCATCAGGTGGCGCATCCCGGGCATTCCGGAAAAGATCTGCGCCATGCCCACCGCCAGCGAGACGGCCCCGCCGGGGCGACCCGCCACGTTTTCCCCGACCTGACGCGAGAGCTCGCCCAAATTGACCGGATCCATCCCCAAGAGCTGGAATTTCTCCGGGCTCACGTTGATCGCGAAGTAATCGCTGGGAAACAGCGAGGCCGCGGCGATCAGGGCCATGATGCCGACGAAGCTCTCGATCAGCATGGCGCCGTAGCCGATGGGGCGGGCGTCGCTCTCCTTTGAAATCATCTTCGGGGTAGTCCCCGAGGCGACCAGGCCGTGAAAACCCGAGATCGCCCCGCAGGCGATGGTGATGAAGACGAAGGGAAAGACCTTGCCCGGCACGATCGGCCCGTGCCCGTGGATGAAATCCGTGACCGGCGCCATCTTGAGGTCAGGATGGACCACGATCACCGCGATGGCCAAAAACAGGATGGTCCCGATCTTCATATAAGAAGAGAGGTAATCCCGGGGACAGAGCAGCATCCATACCGGCAGCACGCTGGCGATGAAGCCGTAGGCGGCGATGGCGAGGGTGATGCCGTTCTTGGAGAGGCTGAAATAGTGCCCGAGGGAGCTCTCGGGGATGAACTTTCCGAAGATCACCGCGGCGATCAGGCCAATCACGCCGATCGCGGTGGCCTCGGCGATCTTCCCCTTGCGGAAGCGGTACATGTAGAGGCCCATGAACAGGGCGAGGGGGATGGTCAGGAAGATCGTGAAGGTCCCCCAGGCGCTGTCCTTCAAGGCGTTCACCACGGCCAGCCCCAGCCCCGAGAGCGCGATGATGATGATGAATAAGATGGCGAGCGAACAGATGAGCCCCGAAAAGGGGCCCAATTCCTCCCGGGCGATCTGGGCCAGGGACCTGCCCTTGTGGCGCAGCGAGGCGGTGAGGATGATGAAGTCGTGGACCGCCCCGCCCAAGACCACGCCGATCACCAGCCAGAGCAGGCCGGGGAGAAAGCCGAACTGCGTGGCGAGCACGGGCCCGATCAAGGGCCCCGCCCCAGTGATTGCGGCGAAGTGGTGACCGAAGAGGACCCATTTGTTGGTCGGGTAATAATTGTGCCCGTCATAATAGGTGTGGGCCGGGGTCTGGCGGGAGTCGTCGAGGGCCAGGACCTTGGCGGCGATGAAGCCGGAATAAAAGCGGTAAGCAATGACGAAGATGCAGGCGGCGCCGATGACGATGGGGAGGGCGTTCATGGGTCCTGAGCTGTAATGCAAAGCCAGTATTTTGCCAAGCGCCTTTGCCATGCAGCTGTGGATCGTTAACTACTGCCTCTTATGAGAATAATTAGTTCACAAATAAGGATTCCATTGCAAAGGGAAGATATTGGAAAAGAAACACCATTTATAAAAAATTTAATATTTTCATATAGTTATAAAACACATCTCAATGGCACGTCCTTTGCTTCTATGAAAGGCTGTAAGATCGAGGGCTCGAGATTACAAAGACTCCAGCGAGCCCTCGTGACCCGCGCAGCGCGGTTGACGTCGAGGGCTTTTTGGCGCTGCGAATAAAAACTTTGAGGAAAGGCGGGCCGTGACCAAAACCCCGAGCCCTCTGGCCGGCTCGCCTAACCTCTTTTTTCTCCGCCCGGGGGCACGGGCAGACTTCCAGAGATCAGGTAAAAATCAAAAAAATCACCAAGAGCCCGGGCAGGCCTGGGCTAAAACATCCCCAGAGGCAAAGGCCTCTCTTGGTCTTCGGCTCAGGGTTTGCCGCCTTGTCGGCGCTTGCGGATAAAGGCCTGCAGGAGTGGAATGGGATTATCCGCCTCCATGACATTTTGTATGGCATCCCAATGCTTCTCCCCTGCCGCTTGTTCCATCATGTCTAGAAGGCTGCGTGCGAGGGGGGCCGTCATGCCGCGCTCCTCCAGGATGAACTCCACCGCCTCCTGAACAGAAAAAGGAGGTTCGTAGCCCAGGCCCTGCCAGGCTCGTTCCATGGCCTCGACCTTGTCCCGAATCTCGATCCATTCCGGATTCGACACAACCCTTTCATTCAGTTGCTGAAGCAACTTTTGCCCCCTTTGGAAGTCTCCATCACGGGTAGGCATTTCTACATCTTTGATCTCTATCGCGTTCTTTTTCGGGGGACCGGGCATATAGCTTAAATAAAGGGCCTTGAACGTTATGAGAAACATTTCTCCACGGCGTAGTTTTTCCAAGCCTCCAATCAATAGATCCAGGGGCTCTAAATCCATCTTGGCGCCTGCCCGAACGATTTCGCGGAGTTGTTTGATGGTTTTATTTCGTTCTACCAGAGAAAGCCTTGGGGCCTCCGCCACGATGTCGTCTTTCAAGGCACCGGCCCGTCTCGCCAAATCGACAAATCCTCCCCCTCGTTCGCTTAATTCAATAATCGCGGAGTTAAGCTCCCGCGCTAAGTGCTCGAACGTGGATTGATACTTGGCATAATACCGCGTCCAGGATTCGAACCATTCGCCCTCGGTGGTGGGCACCTTATGGCCTTCCGGGCCAACCACGCTAGAGACAAACCACTCGATGTCAGTGCGATATATCCCAGAATATTCTTGCAATAGCCTTACTATCACTGCGCTCAGTGGACCGCGAATCTGCGGATACCTGCTCAACTGTTGAACCAACCTTCCGTGACTAAACAACCATCGTACTTCCTCTGAGAATGGACCACTGGCGGCGGATCCGGCGGGACTGGAGCAGTAGGACTGAGTAGGCTGGCCCTGTAGAGCCCCCTCGCCTTCCAAGGGAGGTTTCTCAAGCTCCCCAACTCCCTCCTGAATATCTTCATCCAAAAATTCCTCGGGCATTTCCCCGGATGCCGGAGGCGGCTGGGATGCATCGTCTCGGTTTTGGAGAACCTGCAATCGGGAGGCGGCCGCCTCATTTGCGAATCGGGTCGCCAATAACTCGACGGCCATTCGATTATCCGTGTCCGCTCCCTGACTGACATCGTAGTTTCGCAAAAAATTCTCGAGTTGGCGCTTCGGTTCCCCTTCGGGCAAGCCAGAATGCTTTGCCATTATTGTTTCCAAAAAACCGGCTTGGTGGCCGCAGAGGTAGCGCAACTTTTCCCAATAGACCCATCCTAGCTCCTCGTTTTGAGTGGCCAGGTCGAGGATAGCGGACAGTTCGGCAAGGGTCCCTCCTCCATCCTTCGCTTCGATAAAATCTTGGAGGGCGCGATTCGCGCCCTCTTGAAACTGGGCGAGTCGATGGATTTGAGATAATCCGGCCTGATCCAGGGGTCCCCCGACACGTGGAACCCAGGTGAGATCACCCAGGGTTGCAGCGGCCATCTCCCTTAGATCGGTTTTTTCGGCTTGGCAGGCGATGGTCGCTAACGCCATTAGGTGTCTGGGAGATTCCGTTTCTGCCCCTACCTGAAAATATTCGAAGGCGCTTCCCGCGTTTTGGGATCTGCCCAAGGCCGTATCCAAGAGACGCTGGGAGACCCTCGCTTCCGGTTCGGAGGCCTGGTCCAATATGGTTAAATAATCCAAAGCCTTTGGACTGGTCTCCGCCAGGTCTAGGATTTCGTCCATTAGGGCGACTCGCAGCTCGGGTCCGCTTCCAATGGCCGTAGGGTCCTCGATGAGTTGATGCAATTCAACGAGGCGAGCCGCAGCGGAGGAGTCTTGTCTGGCTAAGACTCCCATTTCACGAACCGCCCTTAAGTTGCCCTGGAAGATCTCCCCTTCCAAGGCCTCGACCGCATTGGACGGCTCTCCTTCTTGGAGAAGAGGAGGTTGCGAGGAAACGCGCCGATCCACGGCCTCAACCTCAGGCAGAAGGACTTTGACCCAAATCCCACGGTAATCCTTCGACATCTGAAAATTGGAAAATTCCACATAGCATCCGGAGCTCGCCTTTGGCGATTGGAGGTCCATTTTCAAATGGAAACCCAGGGACCCCTCCTCTAGGAGCAGGGTGTTTTTCCCCCCGGTATCCTTGCCTCCGCTGATGACGGTCAAAGGAATCGCCTGGTCGGGGCCCTCTCCCAACCGGAACAATTTGGCCTCCTCGATCGTCATCCGGCCTTTGGCATGGTGTAAAGAATAGACCAACAGCTGGACGAAATCTCCGTTGGAGAGGTGGAATTGATGCCGAACCCTCATGCCGTCGCTTTTGGCTATGGTATTCGAAGAAACGACCTGTTGGCCAAGGACTTCCACCTGCGGCGCAGCCGGTTGCTGGACAGCGATGAAGGCATTCCTTGGGCCCTCGTACTTGGGTTGCACCAATGGCAAGGTCAGGCCGATCGTTTTGCCGAATTGGTTCTGAACGGCCTGGAGATCGAAGGCCAAGGGAGGACGGTCTTTGGAGTAGGAAGCCTGAAAGCGGAATTGGAATCCCGCTACTTTCGACAAGGTGATGGCGTGAGGCGGAGAAGCTTCGGCCTTGGACCAAGTCCCCAGCCCTTCATCGGCGAGTTGGGGAAATCCCTTGCGATCGAACATGATTCGAAAGCCCCAGCGCTCCTGGTTTGGAAAGACCAAATGCAACTGGAAGGTCCTTCCGTTCTCTTGCCCGGAAGAGCTAAGCGCAGTGCAAAAGAGACGGACCGCGTCGCCGAATCCCATCAGGCCGGCACGTTCGCCCTCGGCGGGAATCAAGGTAATACTCGTCCGAAGGGACCTGTCGCTGACCGCTTCGGGAAGGGTGACCTCCGAGACGATTTCCTTCGGATATTTTGGGGTAGCCACACCGGCCGAGGGCCAAGTCGGGCTAACACCCAAGGGCTGAGTGGTATCTCCCTCCATAAATTGCGTGGATTTCACCGGGATACCCGAGCCCGAGCTTGGCGGCTCACTGTCCGAGGGAGGGTCTTCAGCAATGTCGGGATGCATTTCGACCGGCGGAGGCAGCGGGGTCTGGTCAAGTGGCCTCGCCTCGGGAGGCGATGAAGGAGGGATGGAGCTGCTGGACGCTGCAACCGACGCGATCTCCTCGGTCAGATCAGGCTCCGTCAAGGCCCCCGTTGGCTCTGTAACGGTAGGGGCTAAAGGAATTTGGGCAGAGGCGGCCTCGCTGGTCTCCGGCATCGGAAGGGCCGGCGTCTTTAGCCGATAAATCCGCCTAAAACTATCCAACCCCACTCCCTCCACCACCCCCCGTTCCAACAAGGTATCCAAGGCGTTTTGGATATTGCGACCGCTGCGACTTAACAGACGACGGAGATGTGTTCTCATAAGCCCCTCCGGGTGGGCTTGAAGTTGGGCAATTATCAGGGTGCTTAAGGGTTCACCCCGCCGCTTCGGAAATGGGATATGAGGTAGGATCGACTCGTTGCCCGAAAAAGCCTGGTCGGCTAAGACCTCGGGTTCCGGCGCTGGAGCCGCAGGTTCCTTCATCACCGCTTCGATCACCAGCGGCGAAACCGGTTCCGCGGCTGGAACTACGGGTGTCTCGAGGGGTTTTTGAAATTCTCTCCGCAGTTGATCGCCTTTCCAAACCTTCAGAGAAAGAATTTCCTCGGAGTCGAAATCAAATTCCAATTCCAAGCGCAGGCTGTCTTGCAGGATTTCTTCCGCGAGCTTGGGGTTCAACCGCAACTCTGACGCGACTTTTCCCTTCAGCCTTAGGTTTCCGCGCCCCTCCTCACCCTGGACCAAAATTTCCTCCAGGGCTTTGCAAAATATCCCAAACCGCGCGCCGTCGCGGGCAAAATCGAGGGCCTTACCTGAATGAAAATTGGCTTGGAAGGGAACCTCGAAGCCGCGAGTCTCGCCAAGGGAACTTTGAATCAACAAGCTCCGTCGCGACCTAGCGCCAAAGCCGGCCGCCCCGCCCCCCATCACGCCCAAAAACGTCAGGGGGCTCAAGGCAAGTTGGACGGCGAAGTTTCGGAAGGCGGAGGAGCCCGTGCCTCGGGATTTTTCGGGCGCCTGGGATCGGCCCTGTATTTCCGAAAGCCCCGCCAATCGTCCCCCCTCGAACTGCAAATTGAGTCCGAAGGACAACGCATAGCTTTCCGCTTTGCCACGTTCGCCGCGCGCCAGGAGAGTTGCCAATTTGTCGCCGTTGAAACCAGAGCGGCTGAGCAGGACCGACCTCCACTGCTCGAAGAGCCTCTGTCCTGTCTGGGTCGCAAAGCGCGGTCGTCCTTCGGGATCTTTGGAAGCCAGGGCGTATCCGGCTTGCACAACCTGGGCCTCACCTAATAGCTCCGCCTCGCGCATAGCGATCTCCCGGTGTTGACGCTGGACATGCTCCGCCCAACCCTTGCCGAGCATCCGATCGAAGCCCCGCTGAGCGATGGCGTATTTCAGATAATTGAAGACCTCGTGGACGACGTTTTCTTGGAGGCCGCCACGGGGCGAGGCCTGCCAACCCAAGGCTTGATTGACTTGGGCCGTCGCGATCATGGCCGAGAGGCCCGCGCCGTGCCCGGCTCCCTGAGCCAACAGTTCGCCAGCTCCGGAGAGACGCGCGCCCTCCGCCGTCGTCAAACCCAGGCCCCGCGCCAAACGAGGCGCCAGCGCAGGGGCCGCTCCCCCGGCCCCCTTTAGTCCAAAAATCATGATCAGATTGGAACCATAGGCCCTCGCGAGGTGCTCCCGGGTCAACACCTTCCGAGGGTCGTGCCGTAGCACTTCTTGCCCCAATTGGAGGCCTAACAGGGCGTTGGCTTCTGCAAAGGCACCCGAGGCACCCGCAAAGAGCAGGGCCTTAAATCCGGTGACCCCTGCCTTCTGCAAAAGTTGCAGACCGGCGAGGCGGGCGCTGTTGCCCACCTTGATGGCGCCACCCATCAAGGCCACCTGTAGGAGATCGTCGGTGCCGATAGCGCGCACCTCGTCCCACAAGATTTCTCCGATCTCCCTTTCGATTTTCTGGCCGAGGGCCTCGCGCCACAGCGCCTCGGCCTGCTTGGCGGATTTTTTTCGCACCGTTTCGTCCGCGGCCGAGCCTCCAAGCAGGGCATACAGTTGCCAGGCGCTGCCCTTGGCACCGTAACGCAGGCGCAATTGCTCGGTCTCTTCGTAGAGGGTCCCTTCCCATTTGCCTTTCGACTCGGTCTCCCCGGTATAGGCGATGAGGTGCCCCAACAAATAAGACCCGGCATGGTCCTGCTCCCTTGCCTCCGCCAAGATTTTTCGGGCCCGGGCCTGGAATTTCTCCGGACCCTGTTGGGCGATCACCGATAGCCCCTGCTGGAGATCAGAATAGGCGCCGGAGTAAAGCCCTTGCCGCAGTTCCTCGCGCAACTCCCTTTCCAGCTGAAACTTTGAACGCAGGTCGTCGGCCAATGTCTTGCCGTCCTGGCGAAACCAGCCGTCGATCCCTACCAGCGCCTTGCCGAGCAAACCTTCCACCTCGTCGCTTTGGATCGCCTCGCCTTCCCTAGAGAATTCCTCCCAAGCTTCCAAAACACGGAGATTGAATCCTCTTTTTTGGTCGGTTTCCCAATGGGTGACGAGTGCCTTCGCCTCGGGGAGGATGTCTTGAACCCGACGGAAGCGGGCGATCGCCGGCTCCAAATCCCCCAAAGCCAGTAGGCGATATCCGTCGTAGAGCGGGGCCAGTGCGCGGATCTCCCCATGGCTGCTGGCGTCCGCGAAGGCGGCCAGGGCGCCGAACAGTTCGGCAGCCGCATCGATTTCGCCTCCGGATTTTTCCGAGCTTAGGTAGACCCCCAAGGCCCGCAGGTTTTCCAGCGCCATGGCGACGTCTCGCGGCGACAAGTCATTCAGTTGGGGCAAGAGATCGGAAAGCGATGTCTGCAGCGAAGGCGCTGCGCCTTCAGCCCTCCAGAGTCCCGAAGGACGAGGCGATTCAAACTTTGGGGTGGTTTGGAAGTTATTTTGAAATTGGTCTTCCCAGGGTCCTGAAGGGACCCTGGCCAGAGAGTCTTCTTGGAAAGTCCCCTGCTTTTCCTTAGGGGAAAACGCCGGGGCAAAAAAACTTTGTTTAGGTATCCTTGGATGCATGGTGACCTCTCAAGGTCACCTGTTAAGACTCGGCATCGCGGGGGATTGAACCGGACAGAGGGATCTAGCGAACCAGGGGCATTGGCCAGAGAATATCGGGAACCACGAAAAATAGTTTCGAGATTGCCAGGAGCGAAAAAGATTTTTCGAAAATTCTACGTTGCAAGGTTGAACGAGATGTTTCCGGAGAAAAAGAGGCGGGAGCATGCCCCTGCCCCCGCCTTAGTGGTTCAAGCCCCTGCTATCGAGATAGCAGGTGACTCTTCTATTTTTTTCCCCCAGAGGGGTTGCCAAAAATAAAAGCAAGGCAAATGCCAAAAAATAAATAAAAATAAATTATAAATTATAAATAGTTACGATTTTACACTCCGATAGAATGGGTTATTTTTTTAACTCTTAGGAAAATTATTACCCAGGGCGAGGAAGGCCCATTCCCCTCGGAATCCATGGTAGGGCGTTTCAAGCTAGGGACACGGGGCCTAGGCCCATCAAAGTCTAGGGGTTCTACTGGGGCAGGTCCCTGAGTTATACTGAGCACAACTTTCGAGGCCCAAGCGCCGATTTTCTGTCTGAAGGGGCTCTAGGTGAAGATAAGAACAACATTCATCCTATTGGCATTTTCCTTAAGCCTGCTCTCCGCCTGCGCAGGTCAAGGCAGCGCCGTCTTGGAAGGTCCGGGCGCCCCCGGCAACCCCGTGGGCGGACCTGTGGGGGGCCAAGGCCAGCCGACCATCCAACCGGGGGCGGACCACCAGCCCGGCATCCCCACCGGCGACGAGCCCGATTACAAAGACACCTTCATCCCGGCGCCCCCGCCCGACGATCCCGAAGCGCCTCACGGCACCGACCTGCTCGGCCCGAAGACTTTCAAAGGCGCGGAATAAACCCGCCACCTAACGGCGCCGCTCCGTTTCCACTAATTTTTTCAGGGCCCACTTGTTTTTGGGCAGCTCGTATTTTTCCAGCAGGTTGTAGAGGTGACGCGGTGTGATGTGCAGTTCCTCCGCCGCCCGGCCCTTGTGGAAGGCGGCGCGGACCATGGCGTCGAGGATGGCCTCGCGCTCCGCATTGCCGGCCGCCGGCGCAGTAGGGGGAGGTTCCGCGGCGGTCGCCGCGAGGACCGGCGCCGGCCGCCATAGCTCCGGCTTAAAGCCTAATAATTCGCTGGTGATCGTCTTGCCCTCGGCGAAGAGCACCGCGTTGCGCAGGGTATTTTCCAGCTCCCGGATATTCCCGGGCCAATCGTAGTTGGCGAGGGTCACCAAGGCCTGCTCGCTGATCCCGCAGGGCTCCAGTCCGTTTTCGGCGGCGATCTTCTTCAAAAAATGCTGCACCAGGAGGGGAATGTCTTCCTTCCGCTCGCGTAGCGCGGGGAGTTCGATGCGCAGTCCGTTGAGCCGGAAAAACAGGTCCTCGCGGAATTCCCCGCGCTTCACCATCTCGGGCAGGTTTTTGTTGGTCGCGGACACCACCCGCACGTCGACCTTGACGCTCCGGTTGGCGCCGACGCGCCTCACCTCGCCCTCCTGCAAGACCCGCAGGAGCTTGGCCTGCATCGGCATGGGCATGTCGCCGATCTCGTCGAGAAAGATCGTCCCGCCGTCGGCCGCCTCGAAGAGCCCCATCCGGTCGCGCTCGGCGTGGGTGAAGGCCCCCTTCACGTGCCCGAACAGGACGCTCTCCAGCAGGTTCTCCGGGATGGCGCTGCAATTCTCCGCGATGAAGGGCCGCGCCTTGCGGTCGCTGTTGAAGTGCAGGGCGCGGGCGATCAGCTCTTTGCCGGTGCCAGATTCGCCATGGATCCACACCGGAACCCGCGTGTCGGTGACCCGGTCGAGCAGCCCCAGGAGCTTCATCATACGCGGCGATTGGCCGATGATCTCCTCGTAGCGGAACTTCAGGTGCTTGCGCGCCTCCTTCAGCTCCGTCTCCAAACGTTCCAACTCGTGGGCCTGCAGCTCCACGCGGTGCTCGAGGGCCCGCTTGGCGGCGGCCAATTCCCCGAGGGTGCGGGCCTTCTCGAGGGCCAAGACCGATTGGTCGGCGAAGGCCTTGAGAAAGAGCAGTTTCTCCTCGGAGAAGGCGCCGACCTCGAAGCGGTGGTCGAGGTAGAGGGCCCCCAGCGAACCGCTGGCGCCCAGCAGCGGCAACACCAGAATGGATTTTAGCTCGTAGCGATGCACGCTCTCGGCATGGCGGAAATTGGGATCGGCCTGGGCATCGTCGGTGAGCAGACTCACCCGGCGCCGCAGGGCCTCCTCCACCACCGAGAGGCTGATCTTGAACTCCTCCTGGTTCAGGTTCTCCTTTTTCATGTTGCGCGCCGCCTCCACCCGAAAGCCCGGCAGGACCTGACCTGCCTTGGGCTCCTCGCGGATCAGCAGAAAGCCGCGCTCCGCGCCCGCCAGGGCCATCGCCGCATCCATTACCTGCTCGTGGATGGAGCGCATCTCGCTCTCTTCCCCGAGCCGCTTGTTGATGCGCGCGAAGCTCAAGAAACGCTCCCGCGAGAGCCCGGAAGTCTTCAACCGCAGCAGCCGCGCCTCGGCCAGACGCCGGTAATCCTCGCGCTGCTCGAAGCCCAGTTGCAGCTCTTCCGGCAGGGCCCGGTACAGGGCCTCCAACCACTCGAAGGCCCGGTGCCGAAAGAACTCGGTGGCCTCCTTCGCCTTGCGCCGCGCCCATAGCTCCGAGGCGGCGAACAAGGCCAGGACGACCAATTCCTGCTGGTTGTTTTTCAGCAAGGGCCCTAGCCCTTCCCGGAGCTGCGCCTCCACACCCGGCCGCTCCGCGCGCAGCATCGCCTCGAACCATTGGAAGAGCGGCGCCCAGGGGGCCGCCGGCTTGGTCTCGCGGAGACGGCGCAAGGCCGCCTCCGCGTCCCCGGCGAGGCACTCGGTGAAGACCTCCTGCAGGCGGCTTAAGTCCGCCTCCTCCGGCCGCCCGCAGCCGAGAAAGGCCGCCCGCGCCCGCGCGTGACAGGCGATCGCCTCTTGGAAATCCCGCTGCAGGCGCGCGGCCTCGCCCCGCAAACGCTCGAGGTAGGCCAAGACCTCCTTCTGCCCGAGATGGCGCGCCAATTTTTCCAGACCGGGGTCCTGTGCCTCTTGAAAATGCCCCAGGTAGACCTGCAGCGTGGCCTCATGAAATCGGTGGATCAAGCGATCCAGGTCCGTTCCCTGGACTTGGAAGATCGGTTCGGCGCGCGCCACGTGCTCGGCCGCATGGGCGTAGTCGGCCAACTCGATCAGCACCGACGCCATATTGCTGTGGGTGCGGGCCTGCTTGAGGGGGTCCTGGTGCCGCTCGGCGAGGCGCAAGACTTGTTCGTGGATGCGCAGGGCCCGGTCGTAGTCCCCCGCCCGCTGCGCCCGCTCCGCCAGGACCGCCGCGGTGTTGGCGACGCCCTCGTCGTATTCCAGGTCGAGGCTCATCTTCAGCGCCTCCTCCAACTTCGCCTGCCCCGCCTCTTCCCGGCCTTCGGCCAAGAGGAAGAGCCCGTACTGGCGCAACAGCTGGGTCTTTTCCCGAGCGGGCCCCTCGGCCCACTCCAAGCCCGCCTCGTAATGGCGCCGGGCCTCGGCGCGGCGCCCCTGCTGCTCCTCCAGCCGGCCCAGGAGGGTCAGGGACTGGAGGTAGAAGGGCCGATGCTGCTCGTGACGCCGGGGATCCCCGACTTCCAGGGCCCGGCGCAACTCCTTGCCCGCCTGGGCGGGCTTGCCTTGATTCATGAAGTTGAGGCCGAGCAGGTAGTGGTACTTCAAGGTCTGGACGCCGCTGCCATCGTCCTCGGTGAGGCGGTACCAGCGGTCATAGGCCTGGGCCGCCTCTTCGAACCGCGCCAGGCGGCTTAAGCAGGCCGCCAGGTGAGCGGAGGCAAAGGCCTGTTCCGCCCGGCCGGTGGCGGTCTCGAAAAGCTCGCGGTAGAGGGCGGCGGCCTCGTCGGTCTTGCCTTCGGAGGTCAGGCGTTCGGCCGCCCTCGTCCCGAAGCGCCAAAAATCTTCCGCGCGCCCCGCCTCCCGGGCCAAGCGAGCCAGGGTCAGCGCCTCGCCTTCCGGGCTGTCGCGGAGCAATTCGAAGAGCCGCCCGGCGGCGGCGCGCCGCTCTTCCCGAGGCGCCAAGTCAAGCCAGGCGCGGCGGTAGAGCGGCGGGTGAATCCGCCATCGGCCGGCGGCCTCTTCCAAAAAACCGCCTTGGCGAAGGGCGCCCAAGGGGCGAGACAGCTCGGCCTCCGTTTTTTCCAAGGCCGCTTCGAGCCATGGCCTCGAAATGCCTTCGGGAAGGAGGGCGCCAGCGAGCAACACCGCGCGTTCCCCCGTCGTGAAATTCTGCCAAAGCCGCGCCAAGGCCTCCCGCTGCCGCTCCGGCAAGGCCAGCCCTTCCCAATTTATGGCGAGGGAAAATCCTTCCCCCGGCTTGGCGGAGGAGCGTGCGGCTCGGGCGATCTCGACCAAGAGGGCCGGCAGTCCCCCGCTGTCCGCGCAGGCAGCGGTGAGAAAGGCCTCGGGGAGAGGGCGCTCCCAGAGCAGCTCTTGCAAGAGGGCATCGGAGGCGGGACGGTCGAGTGGGGCAATCGCCTGCCCTTGCATCCCGAATTTCGCGAACAGGGCTTCGCAGCGCCGCCGCTGTTCCGCCGCGGCCCGCGAGGGATCCCACTCCAGTACCAACCCCAGTTGCGGCGCCCGGGCCTCCAAGGAGCCACAGAAATTCTCGAAGTCCTTCAGCTCCGCCTCACTCCAGTCGTGGAGGTCTTCCAGGGCGAGCAGGCTGGGTTCCCGGACCGCCTCGGCGCCCCGCAGGCGTTCCGCGAGGGAGGTGGAGTCCCAAAAGGCGAGGAGGTTCAGCCCCCGCCGCGCGGCCTGCCAGCGCAACTCCTCCACGCAGCGGCTGCGACCCGCGCCGGCCGGGCCCTGCAAGAACCAGCGCGGCGGTTTCGCTTCCCCCGCTTGCCAGAGTCTTAAGGCCTCCTCCCATGGGGACAGCAGGGCATCACGCCCCACCACGGGGCTGTGTTGCAGTTCTCCCGCCGCCTCCCCGGCGAGCACCTTGGGGCGATGCAGGGCCAGCGCCCGCAACACGGCTGCGGCACTGGAAAAACGCCGCGAGGGATCCGCCTCCAGCATCCGGGAGAGGATGGCGCTGAAGAATTCGGGGCAGTCCTTTCGCAATTCGAGCAAGGGCCGCGGGGCCTCGGAGAAACGCTCGGCCAATTCCCGTTTCGGATAGGGCCAAGCGCCGCCCCAGAGGCGATAGAAGACGGTCGCCAGGGCGAAGAGGTCGGAGGCCGGCCCGCGCTGGCCCGCCAAGGCCTCGGGGGCCAAGAAGTCCCAGGTGCCCGCGATCGGGCCGGGCGTTTGATTTTCTCCGTGTACCGCGGCGAAGCCAAAATCCAAGAACTTGAGGCGCTTCTTCTTGTCGAGGCGGAGATTGCTGGGCTTGAGGTCGCCGTGCAAGATGCGCCGGGCCTGCAAGTAGGCCAGGGCCCGCAGGGCTTGGACAAAAGCATCCAACACCGCATCGGCATCGGCCTTGGCCAAATATTCTTCCAGGCTGGGGCCCGAGACATATTCCATGAGGAAGGCCGGCCCCGACTCCGAAAGTCCCTTCACCTCCTGGACTCGGGGCAGGAAACCTTCGATGTGGACCAGATGGGGGTGGGAAAGCCGGGACAAGATCGCCCCCTCGTCGGCCCACCCGCCGGGGGGCTCCGCCTTGAGCCATTTGAGGGCGAAGGATTCCGCCCGCTGGTTGTGGACGCGATAGACCTTCCCCCAGGTCCCTTCACCCAGGAGCTCATCCACCACTAAGGTCGAGGCTTCGTTCATAGGCTTCCCAATTTCTCATTTCAGAAAATTTCCGATTTTCTCGGAATTTTAGCCGCGATCGAGGTCCCTTGTCTCCAATCCTTTTCTCAGCCCTCGAAAAAGCGCCTTCCTTTTCAACCATTTGCAAAGCTCGTTCCAAAAAAATCCCCTGGCCCCCCGCTTGCTTTTGGAAAGGAACCAGACAGCCCGCTCGCTTGGAGTGGGAAATATCGTGAACCCTGGGGGTCTCCCCGGAGACCCCCAACCCCCCGAGCCCTGAGACGAGGTTTCAGGGCTGGCGGGGCCAGACATGAACCCAAGGGGATCGGCCTTGGCCGGTCCCCGCCCCCGGAGACCCTATCCAGAGGCAGGGCCCCCGGGGGCGGCAAGCGTCCGCATGGAAACAGCGCCGATCTCGGCAAGGAGCGAGAGCATGAAAACGATCTTAGGAATATTATTTTTGACCCTCGGGCTTGGGGGCCTCCCGGAGGCCAGGGCGGTTCCGGCCCATTTACCGCCGCACTGCGACCCCTGGCTCCATCCGCGGCCGCAACCCACCCCGCCGCCGCCGGGGATCGGCGATTTCACCGCGCCGGATCCTGGCCCCGCAACCCCGCCTCCCGTGCCGAGCCACGGCCAGGTAAGCTTCGCCTACGGCGACTGCGGAGAGGTGCCGACGCCGAGTCCGAGTCCCTCTCCGACTCCAAAACCCACTCCTCCGGTCACGCCCCCGCCGGGCGAACCCCAGGACCCTCCCAAGCAAGACTTCGACCCGGGGCTGCCTTTTTTGGAAGGGAGCGGCAAATTGGGCTGTAGTCTCAATACCTGGGCTAGCGGCGCGCCGCGCGACTATGGAATGTGGGGGCTGGGCCTCGCCCTAGCGCTTTTCCTGCGCAGGCAGCGACGAGGGCTTTAACTCGATCTCGAGCAGGGCAGATCTTTCCCCGCCCCTCATTTCCGGAATCGTTTGAAAAAACGCAGCACCCGCTTGGCAACGAGGTCTTTTTCGTAATCCAGGGTAATGATGTGATTGCTCTTCTTGAGGGTGACCGTCTCCACCTCGTCGCTAGGCAGGATCGCCTGGATGTAATCGAGGTTGCCGTAGGGCACGGTCTCGTCGTGCAGGGAATGCAGGATGATCGCCGGTTGACGCAGGTGCTTCAGCTCTTGCCGCACCGTCTGCTGGAGCTCGAGCATGCTGGCCACCGAGACCACGGGCACCTTGTGGTAGGTCTGATAGCGGCGCCGCGCCGCCGGGTCGTTGATCGAGGCAATGCCCTTGGGCTGGTATTTGTAGAAGTGCTTGAGCGGGGTCTTCCAGACGGCGGGAAAGACGCTTCGGATCAAGAAGCCGTCCAAGAATAAGGGCGTGGCCATGAGCGCCAGGGCCCGCACCGTCTGCCGGTGGTGAAAGGCCAGGTGGGCGGCCAGCAGTCCCCCCATCGAAAGCCCCGCCACCATCACCGTCCGGCACTCCGCCCGGAGGGCGTGCAGGGCGTCCTCCGCGCTGCGGTACCAATCCTGCCATTGGGTCTGCTCGAGGTGCTCCACCTTAGTGCCGTGTCCCGCCAATACCGGGGCCAGGACCGTGAATTTCCCCCGGTTCAGGGCCTGGGCCAGATAGCGCATCGAATCCGGGGTGGCGGTGAAACCATGCAGCAGCAAGACCCCCGCCTCTCCACCCGGCAGGTGGATGGATTCGGTGTGGATCGCCTTGGCGGGCATGGTCAGCATGCTTCCCTTGACAAGCCTCCGTGCGCTCGATAGCGCCTGTGGACGGTAACGGCGGGCCCATCCTACTGGATATGGCCCCCGCCGTAAACTCCGCCGATCCCGGCGGGCCAACGACCTAATTTCGCGAGCCCATTGGCATGTCTTCACGTCCGGTCCCCAGCCCTTCGCCTTCCGAACCACTCTCGGGTGATGCCCTAGAAGTCCTCGCCCAGCAATTGCGCGAAGAGCTGGCCTTGGTCGAAGTCGAGATCCAAAAGAACCTGCAAAGCCACGTCCCCACCGTGACCCAGGTCGCCGAGCACATCGTGATGAGCGGCGGCAAGCGGCTGCGGCCCATGCTCTGCATCCTGGCGGCCCAGGCCCTGGGCTACCGGGGGCCGAGGGTCCTGACCCTGGCGACGGCCATCGAGTTCATCCATACCGCCACCCTGCTGCACGACGACGTCATCGACAACGCCCAGCTGCGGCGCGGGCGGCCCTCCTGCAACGCAATCTGGGACAATAAGATGTCGGTCCTGGTGGGGGACTTCCTCTACTGCCAAGCCTCCTCCTTGATCGCCCGCGATGGCGACCTGAAGGTGCTGCGCAGCATCACCGACGCCACCACCAACACCACCGAGGGCGAGGTGCTCGAGATCACCAAGTCCCGCGACCTCCGGCTCGGCGAGACGGAGTACTTCAAGATCATCGAGTTCAAGACCGGCGTGCTGATGGCCTGCTCGACCCAGGTGGGCGCGATCATCGCCAAGGCCGGGCCCGACCAAGAGCGCGCCCTCACCGACTACGGCATGCACCTGGGCATCGCCTTCCAATTGGCCGACGACGTGCTCGATTACATCAGCGTCGAGGCCGAGTTCGGGAAGGAAAAGGGCGTCGACCTCAAGGAAGGCAAGATCACCCTGCCCCTGCTCTACGCCCTGGAACGCTGCACCCCCGCCGAGCGCGAGATCATCCGTGACGGCACGATCAGCGCAAGGCGGGACATCTTCCTCAAGGTCCTCGAGGTGCTGAAAAAATACGGCGCGATCGACTACGCCCTGGGCCTCGCCGCGCAGCGTTCCGCGGCGGCGCGCGACTCCCTGCAATCCCTTCCGGACAGCCCCGCCAAGGAGGCCCTCCTGAAGCTCAGCGACTATGTCATCCAGCGGAAGAAATAATTTCCTCCCCGAATAACCCCGAGAACTCGTCTCGGAAAAGAACCTGTGCTAAAAAGGTTTTCACTATGGGCTTCAACTGCGGCATCGTCGGCCTCCCCAACGTCGGCAAATCCACCATCTTCAACGCCCTGACTCACGCGGGGGCGCAGGCGGCGAATTATCCCTTCTGCACCATCGACCCGAACGTCGGCATCGTGCCCCTCCCCGACGAGCGCCTGCAGCGCATCGCCCAGTACATCCCGCCGCAAAAGCTGGTCCCCACCACGGTCGAGTTCGTCGACATCGCCGGCCTGGTGAAGGGGGCCTCCAAGGGCGAGGGGCTCGGCAACCAATTTTTGGGCAACATCAAGAACACCGACGCCATCGCCCACATCGTGCGTTGTTTCGAGGACCCCGACGTCGTCCACGTCGAGGGCAGCGTCGACCCGATCCGCGACATCGAGGTGATCGATACCGAGCTGATGCTCGCCGACCTCGCCACCGTCGAAAAGCGGCTGGAGCGCAGCGCCAAGGCCGCGAAGAGCGGCGACAAAGACCTGATCGCCGAGGTGGAGGCCTTGAAGAAGGTCCAAGCGGGCCTGAACGAGGGCGTTCCGGTGCGCCGCATAGCCTTGAGCGACAAAGAGAATGAGGCGCTGCGCGAGCTCTTCCTCCTGACCGCCAAGCCCGTCATGTACGTGGCCAACGTCAACGAGGCGGAGGCCGCCAACCCAGGGCCGGCCGCGCAAAAAGTCATCGCCCACGCCGAGCGCGAAGGCGCGCCCTGCGTCGTGCTCTCCGGCGCCATCGAGGCCGAGATTTCCAACCTCCCCGAGGCGGAACAGAAGGCCTTCTTGGAAGACTTGGGACTGCACGAATCCGGATTGGACCGGATGGCCCGCGCCGGATACAAGCTCCTGCATCTCTCGACCTATTTCACCGCCGGAGAAAAAGAGGTCCGGGCCTGGACTATCCCCACGGGCGCGAAGGCACCGCAGGCCGCCGGCGTGATCCACAGCGACTTCGAAAAGGGCTTCATCCGCGCCGAGGTCTATCACTTCGACGATCTCATGAAATACAAGTCGGAACAGGCGGTGAAAGAGGCGGGGCTGCTGCGCC
The DNA here is from genome assembly GCA_046346845.1 of bacterium. Taxonomy (GTDB): domain Bacteria; phylum UBA10199; class UBA10199; order DSSB01; family DSSB01; genus DSSB01. The sequence goes on along the minus strand of JAXMHH010000002.1, from coordinate 454,951 downwards.
TCGAGGGCAAGGACTACGTCGTCCGCGACGGCGACATCATGCATTTCCGCTTCAACGTCTAGGCCAACTCGAAGAGCAGGACCTCGGCGTCCCGCTTCCCCTGCACGTCCACGGTCGCCACCTCGCTCAACGCCGCCCCATCCCCGGCCTTCAGGGGCTCGCCGTTCAATTGGATCTCGCCGCGGGCCACCTGCACCCAGACATGGCGACCGGGCCTCACCTGGTAGAAGAGCTCCTCGTTGGGCGCCACCAGGCTGGCATGGACATAGACGTCCTGATGGATGGTCACCGAGCCCTGGACGCCATTCGGCGAGGCCACCAACAGCCACTTTCCCTTTTTTTGCTCGGGCAGGAACTGCTTCTGCTCGTAGCTGGGGACCTGGCCCCTGGCCTTGGGCAGTATCCAGATCTGCAAGAGGTGGACGAGGTCCTCCGTCGAGGCGTTGTACTCGCTGTGGGTCACGCCGGTGCCCGCGCTCATCCTTTGGACCTCGCCGGGCTTGATGACGGAGCCATTGCTCATGCTGTCCCGGTGCTCGAGGGCCCCGGCCAAGACGTAGGTGAGGATCTCCATGTCGCGGTGGGGATGGGTGGGAAAACCCTTGCCGGGTTGGACATAGTCCTCGTTGATCACCCGCAGGTCGCGGAAGCCCATAAAATGGGGATCGAAATAATCGCCGAAGGAAAAGGTGTGATAGGTGTTGAGCCAGCCGTGATCGAAGTGGCCCCGCTCTTCGGCCCTGCGGACGGAAAACATCGCTTCCTCCTCTCGGACAAGCAGGGCCAGTTTACTCCAAATTCACCAAGAAAGAAGGCAGTATTTTCCGCCTAACGTCGGACCCGCCGGGCGATCAGGACGGCATGGGCGGTATCCGGCCTCTGGCACCAGTCGGTGGGAAAGAGGGGTGCCTCGTCCGGTGCGGCCTGGCTGCGAAAATAGAGCGGCTCCCACTCCATCCGATTGAGCTCCTCGGCATGGCGCAGGATCTCGAAGGGGGTGCGCGGATTGTAAGCCTGCAGCACCAACCACTCCGCGCGCGGAAATTGGCGGAGGATGTCGAGGGCCGCCGGCAGGGCGACCTGGTGTTGGGCATAGAACAAGAAGGGCGAGCCGTTGACGAACAGGACATCCACCGGCTCCGCCTGCAACTGGGCTCGGTCGGCGCCCGGCGGGTAGACGCGATCCAATTCCAGGCCCCAGGCGACCCCACCGCGCCGCTCCACCGCCTCCAGGGTCTCGGTGCGCTCCCCGAAGCCGATCTCCAAAAAGCGGCTGCGCGTGTCGACCAAGCGGTCGAGGATCGCCTGCATGGAAGGCTCGACGCCGAGGTGATTGAACTCCGGCGGCGGGACCCCTTCCTCCAATTCCACCAGGGTCGGAATCGTGCGCCCCAGGCGACGCTGCGCCCAGGCCTGGAAGGCCCGCTCCGCGGCCGCGCGGTGCTGAGGGCCGAACTCCGGCGGGATCAGCATGGAACGGGGTTGGGTGATCAGGTCGACCCGCCCCTCCCTGGCCTCCAGGCGATCGTAGCTACCGTTGATCAAGCCTTGCTCGAGCAGCTCGTGAAATTCGGGACTGATGCCGCGAACCTCCAGCTGAGCGGCGCGGATCATGGCATGGGTGTTCACCCAATCGGCGAACATCGGCAAAAGGGCCTGCCGGGGCTGGGGACGCGGGGGATGATGATAGAGAAACCGGTCCGGGGCGAGCTCGAGGCTCAAGGGAAAGGAATTCCTGTCGTCGCGCAGCTCGAGGTCGAAACGCTCCCCGACCTCGCCCGCACCTCGACTCAAAACCCGCAGGCGCGCGGTCCCCAAGGGACCCGTGGCAAAGACCGTTTCTTCTCCTGCCGCCATCCCCTCCAAAAAATCCCCCAGCTGCAGGTCATAGTGGGCCGCGCCTTCGGAGCCGTAGCTGTGGTGCAGGTGGCGGCGCAAGGCGACGACTTGCCGAAGGCGGTTGCCCGAATCCTCCGCCGCCTCGGGGCCCATCTCGCGGAACCGGTAGCTCCGGTCCCCCATCCGAATCACCTCACCCTCCCGCACTCGCAGGGAACCGCCGGGCGGAAGGAGGTGGTCCCCCACCCAAACCTCCAACTGCCGATTTCTTTCAGCGGTGTCGATGTCGATGACCCAGGCCACGCCTTGGGCCTCGATCAGGCGAATGGAAGTCAGCCGCTCCCGATCCACGGGTCGGGTCCGGCCTCCCGGTAAGGCGCGAACCTCCGGGAGGTTCGCCGCGGATTCCGTCGTCGGGGAAGAAGCGTCCGCTTCCCCGGTGAGACGAACCGAATAGAGGCGGTCGGGGATCCGCGGCCCCGCCTCCGTCCCGCCCCTCGGACCCTCCACCGATATTGCGGAGGCCATGGCATAGGAAGGCGTTGGCGGCCCGGGAAATTGCGGAAAACTGGAACGGCCTCGGCCCAAGGCCAGGTTTGCGGCCCGATGCTCGAGGCTGGCCTCCCAGGCCCCGAGGCCAGGACCCACCGCGGCACGACTGAGGCGACCCGCCACATGGAATTGGAGCAGCAGGGCCAGGGAATCCACCAAGGTCGTGGCGCCCGCCTGCCGCGGCCGCAGACCCGCCCACTCCTCCAGGCGATGACCGAGGAGGATGCCGGTGAGCATCCCGCCCTGGTGTATTAAATGCTGAAACAGCCGAGGCCGCCCGGCGCCCAAAGAACCCGCCGCGCCACCCGCCAGCTTCAGGCCGCCCAGGACGAAATAGCTGGAGAGGAGGTCTCGGCCCAGGGCGCGGGCGCCCCAATCCTGCGGTCGGCCCAGGGCCTCGTTGCCCAGGCGAGCGGCCAAGCTAAAGGCGGGGGCCTCCACCGCAAAGCCCGCCAAAGTAGCGATTCGGCCCGCGCCCAAGAGCCGTGTCGCCAGGCCTGCCTCACCGGCGCCGGCGAGCCAAGAAAGTGTCGCCAGGCGAGTCACGCGAAAGGCAGTCCCAGCCACGCCCATGGCCAGGAGGGCGCTCGGCTCGCTGGCCTGTTGGGCGAGGTTGCGCAGCAAGAACTCGGCGCGGGGACCGAAGTCGCCCCGGCCCTGGATGGCATCCAAGCCTTGTTGGGCGCGGCGACGCAGCGCTTCCACCGGCAGGGTCTGGACGGCCTGGTAGGCCTCCATCGCCAGTTCCAAACGACCGTCGCGTTCCTGCCGCTGGGCAAAATTCAGCAGGCCCTCCCCCAAGAGCTGAGCGTCGCCTTCCGCAGCGAGGGAGTTCAGCTCGGCGCGAGCGCCGGCATCGGGGCAGTTTCTCAGCAAGGCGGTCCAGGAGGCGGTCGCGGGGAGTTCCCCCCGTTCGGGGGCAGGTCGATTCCAATGGGGGACACGTAGAGACACTGCTCGGCTCCTGGGAGGGCCCCCCGCTCCACAATGACGCATTGAGATCGTCGAGGTATCGTCGAAAAACCGCCTCAGTTGCCTCCCGAGGGTTCGGTCGGTCCCGAGGGGAATTTCGTCAGAATCTTTTCCATCGCATCTTCGGCAAGGCGCCGAAGCGTGGGATTTTGATGCATACTGAGCCGGACCAGGGGTTTCAAGCGCGACTCGGCGCTGAGCTCGCGACCAAACCGGGCCTCCGGCGGCAAGAGGTCGAGCAGTTGCAGATAGTCGCGGAGGGCCGAGATCATGGCATCCGGCCCCGGGGCGCCCTGCCAACGCTGCTCAAAGACCGGGATCCCCTCCCAGGCCTCGGCGACGATATCGCTGCCGATGGGGGTCGGCAGGTTAGGAAAGTCGCGAAGCGCTTCTGCCTGTCGATTCAACCGGGAAAGAACCCTTAAATAAGAAGCCGCGCAAGTCTCGCGGACCTCCGCATCGCTGTGGCCGGAGATCCAGGGCCGCAGGGTGCGGGCCTGGCCAAGGAAGGTGTTGAGCAGCATGTAGCCCTGCAGGGGGTGATCGCCCAGGAGGTTGAAGACCCATTCCGCGTAGTGGGGGTAGGCCTGCAAGGCGGCCAACAAGGTCTCCTTCGGGACCCGTTGCGGCGAAGTGCTCTGCTGCAGAAAGGCGACTTCCTCTTGGACCTCGGAGAGGAAGGGGTCTTTTTGTTCGGGATGACCCCGCTCCGCCAGCCGGTTCCAAAACAGCGGGAAGTAGCGGCGTCCCAAGAGTTGCCGCTCGGGGTCGGCGCTGCCGAGCCAGGCCCGAGTCCCCTGGATCCCGCGCAGGGCCTCCCGGGCGAACCCGAGCCGCTCATTGGCCGCGTAATTCAAGCTCGCGTGGAAGGCCTCCAGCCAAAGCCCTCGCTGGACAGAAGGGTTGGGGGCCAAGGCCCCGCCGCGCAGGGCGGCCAGCAGATCCAAGAGGGTTTGGGTCAACTCGCGTTCCCGCGGCGAGCCTTCCACCAAGGCGCCCAGGGTATGGCTGTAGATGCGGGAGATCTCGGGCGCCCCCTCCAGGGTCGCGGCGAGGAAGCGCTGGTTGGAGCCCTGGGCCAGGAGCCGGATTTGGCGCCGGATCTGGTCGCGAAAGGCCTCGGTCAGGGAGACCGTGAGGGAAACATGGGTCCACTTGTTCGCCAAGACCCGCCACAGCTCGGCGTGGTGCCGAAAGCCGATGGCCCGGCGAAAGGGATCGCCGCCCTCCAGCCAAGACCCGAACAGGTCGAGCCCCATCAGGATCTCGGTCATGACCCCCGCATGTCCCGGCGTCAGCTCCTGAACCTGCTTGACGTAGTCCGCCGCATTATCCGCCCGCCGCTGGTAGGCATCGGCCGGACTGATCCGAAGCCGCAAATTGGAGGCCCGAAATAGACCTGCGCGCCAATCGTCTCCGCCGTCGCGCCCCCTGCCGGACATCATCAGCACGGTAGGGCCGACGGGGACCGGAACCTCGGCACCGCCACTGGCCCAAGCCAAGCGCCGGGCAGGATTCGGAATCGGGATGGGGCGGGGGCCGGAACCCGGCGGAGGGCGTGTCATAAGCTCGGCCTGCCGATCGAGCCCCGCCTCCCAGGCGGCGAAGTCATGCCCGAAGGCCGCACGGCTCAGGCGGCCCGCCACGTGGAATTGGAGCAGTAGGGCCAGGGAATCCACCAAGGTCGTGGCGCCCGCCTGCCGCGGCCGCAGACCCGCCCACTCCTCCAGGCGATGACCGAGGAGGATGCCGGTGAGCATCCCGCCCTGGTGGAGCAGATGCCGCAGGGGAACCGCCTGCCCCTCTGCCAGCAACACCGCGCCGGCACCCGCGAGCCGGAGCCCGCCCAAGGTCAAATAGCTCGAGGCCAGCTCCCTAGCCAGGTCCTCCCCGCTTCGGTCCTGGGACCGACCCAAGGCCGCATCGCCAAAACGGTGGACCAAGGTAAAGGTCGGTGCCTCCACCGCAAAGCCCGCCAGCGAGGCGAGCCGGCCCGCCCCGAGGAACTGCGTCATCAGTCCCGGCCGAACCGAGCCGGTCAAGCGCGCGAGCGCCGCCAGGCGCGTCATGCGAAACACCGCCCCGGCTACGCCCATCGCGAGCAGGGCGCTGGGGTCGCTGGCCTGCTCGGCGAAATTTCGCATCAAGAACTCCGCCCGGGCTCCAAAGGCGCCGCGCCCCAGGATCGCGTCGAGGGCGAGTTGGGCGCGATTTCGGTAGGCGCTGGCCGGCCCGGCGAGCAGGACTTGATAGAGCTCCACCGCCAAGGGGAGGCGGCCCACCCGCTCCTGCCGTTGGGCGAAATGATAGAGGGCCTCGGCGTAGAGTTCCGGGTCCCGTTCCGCCGGCAGGGCGAGGAGTTCCCCTCGCAGCGGCTCCGGAAGTTGCCGCAGGGCGGTGTCCGGCAGCGAGGGATAGGCCTCCCTGGGTACCGCGGGGGGTCGGGACGGCAGGTGGGGAAAAAAGGTCATGGCCCCTGCCTCCCCTTGCCGTTGCCGGCCCGGGCCCAAGGGCCCAACGAGAAGAGGCGATGCCCGCTCAATTCCAACACCTGCAGGCGGAGCTGAGGCTCCACCGCCATTTCAAGCCGGAGGAGGTAGGAGCTTTTCGGATAGAGTTCCCACCTCAGGTCGCCGTCTCCCACCGGGGAGAAACTCCGGCTGAGGTAGCCGTCGGGGTTCCACCTCTCGTGGAGGTCGGGGCGAAAGATCCGTCCCCGGATCTCCGGGGCCTCGCCGCGACCGAATTCCAGGTCGTAGACCGCCGGATCCTGGCTCTCGTCGTAGCGCAGGATCTGCGCCCCGAGCAAAAGCCGCCGGGGCCGCCACGGACCGCCTCCTTCCGATTCCAGGAGGAGCAGGTGGCGCAGCTCATGGCCCTTGGCGGCGATGTCCGCGACCCAGCGGCGCTCCGTCCCCTCACCCAGCGCAGGAAGAGAGGCTCGCAGGTCCGCATTGGAACGCAGCGCCTGGCTGAGTTCGCCGCGCAGGGGGTAGGGAAATCCGGATTCCCCCTTGCTCAAGAGGCGCTGCAGGGTTTCGCAGAAAAATCTCTGCCGGAGCTCGGCGGAAGGAGTGAGGGTCACGCCCTCGAAACGGAACTCGATGGCGGGCGGCGCAGCCTCCGCATCGGCGGGCGGTACCTCGCTCAGCGTCTGAAGATGTTCCTCGACCAATTCACCCGGGCTCTTGCGAGCGGTGCTCCCGCCATGCCCGCCCAAGGGTTTGCCGGCCGCCATGGCGAAGACGCCCGCCGACAAGCGGGGCGCTGCCGGGCTGCCGGAACGGCTTGGGCCCGCCGCGCTCGCCAGGGCCGGTTCCGCGCCCAGGGACAGCGCCAGGGGCGGAGGAAGACTCGGCCGCGGGGTCAATGCCATGGCCTCCAGGTGCGCCTCGGCCGCGCTCCCCGGGCGCCCCAGGCCGGCCTCCACCAGACGACCGGCCATTTGGAATTGCAGCAAGAGCGCCAGGGAATCGGCCAAGCGGGTCGCACCGGGCTGGCTGGGCCGGAGGCCCGCCAGCTCTTCCAGGCGATGGCTCAGCAGGATCCCAGTCAACATCCCGCCCTGCCGGAGCACCATCCGCAGGCTCGCCGCCTGCCCGGCCCCCAACCAAGCCGCGGCGGAACCGGATAATTTCAAGGCGCCCAAGACCAAAAAACTGGAAGCGAACTCCCTCGCCAGGGCCGACCCGCCCCAGTCTTGCGACCGGCCCAGGGCCGCGTGGCCCAGTCGGTTGGCCAGGGTAAAGGCGGGCGCCTCCGCCGCAAAGCCCGCCAGGCTGGCGATCCGGCCCGGGCCCAGAAGCCGCGTCATCAGACCGGTCTCGCCCGCGGAGACCAGCCGCGAGAGCGCCCATAAACGCGTCATCCGGAAGACCGCCCCGGCCGCGCCCATCGCGAACAAGGCGCTGGGTTCCGTCGCTGCTTGCGTCAGGCGGCGCAGCAGGAATTCCAGGCGCGGACCGACGGCTCCGCGCCCCAGTAGGGCGTCGAGTCGGGTTCGAGCCCGAGCGGAAATGCCGGGAACGGGGGATTCCAACAGGGCCTGATAAAGCTCCGGCGCGGCCTCGGGGTGCTCCCCCGCTTCCAGGCGCTGCGCGAGGTTGAGCAGCCCTTCGGCGTAGAGCTGCGGGTCGCTCTCCGCGGCCAGGACAGCCAACTCGCGGCGGAGCGCAGGGGTCCAGCCCGCGCTTTCACGGGGCTGAAAGGCGAAGGACGGCGCGGGTTCCCGCGGGAACCCTGGGCGAAGGCGATCGAGAATCAAGTCGGACACCGGGAACCTTTTCGAAATTACGAAATTTTTTTAAAGCTTCGGTGCCGTCTTCTCGTCGCCCTCCAGAATTGGTTGCCTGGATTCGCGGCGGGGCTGGCCTAGCCGTCCACCCGCTCAAACCTGCGTAATACTTTACGAAAAACCAAGGTGAGGGGACCCCGGTCGGTGTGAAAGCGCAGCGTCACCTGGCGCCCTAAGGTGATGGGCACCCGCTTTTCGGTGATGGCCTGGAGCTCGCCCTGGATCGACTCGAGGTTTTGGTTCAAAAAGGCGGCGGGAAACTCCCCGGCCACCGTCACCTCCGCATCCTGCTGCGAAAGGGCCTCGCGGGCGCCCAAGACCGCGGCCCCCATTTGGCTTTGCAGCCTGGTTAAGAGCTCGGCGGTGGTGGCGTCGACGACCGCCGGAGGAATGGGACTCGGCGGCTTGTCGAAGGCGGGCGCCGCCAGGGAAGGCGAGGTCCGGGGGAGGGCGGTGGGCAGCTCCGTCCCCGCCGGATTTCCCGACGGATTGGCCTCGGGCCCTCCGAATCCGATGGCGCGAAATCCAGAATCGAATTTCACCAAGGGAATGATCGTGCGCGCCCGGCCATTGGACTCGGAGGGTGGGAACTCCACCGACACCCTCCGTCCGACGGGGAATGAGAATTTCCGGTCTTGGACATTGAAAAAACGGGCCAAGGGCTCGGCATAGCCGTCGGAGGCCTGGACCCAAGGCATATTCGTGATGCGGATGCGGACATCCTGGTCCACGATCTGCCGCAGCAAGGCCGAATTATCTTGGGTCAAGAGGGAGCTGAGTTCGATGACCGATCCCACCTCGACATGTCCGTCGGCTGCAGTGCGGATCGCTTGGGGTCGCTTCGACTCTTCGAAGGCGGCCAGGATCTGGCTTTGCCGTCCCTCATTGGCCTCGGCGCGGTTTTCCAAAAATCCGAAGGCGATGGAGTGGTCGCCCAGGTCTTTCACCACGCCGCTGCCGCGGACCTTGACCCAACCCTCATCCCGATGCCTCAGTTCCATATCGCTGGGGCGGAAGATTCCGTTACGGAAGATGTTCCAGATCTGCGACAGCACAAAGGCGCTCTTGAGGGGGTGGTAAAACTTGATGAGGGGAAGCTCGCCGATTTCTCGCTCGGTGTAGCCGAACAGCTCCTGAAACCTCCGATTCACCATGAAGATGCGGCCCATGTCTTTATTGCCGCGTTCCAGGCGGGCCACGGCGGTGGCCACGGGGAGGCCGTCGATAAAGGTGCGCAGGCCGCGTTCGAGGTTATCGCCGGCCGAGAGTAGCAAGGTGGAGATCTGCCTATCTAACTGACTGGGATCTACGCCCCCCTCGCCGACCTCCCCGGGGGCCAGGCGGCGTCCGGTCGGCCCGGGATTGCCCTTACCGTCGTGCATCTTGGACATGAGGACTTGCAGACCCCGGCCGAGCGGATCTTCCGGTTCGCGGAGCGCCTCGGGGGCGCGGCCGCCCGCCACCGCGTAGGCCGGGCTGAGGCCCGGACCCCGGGGTCCGGAGGCGCGGAAATTGGTTGCGGCAACCAGCTGGGTCTGGGCGTCCAAGGCGGCCTCCCAGGCCGCCACGCGGGGCCCGAAGGCCTGGTGGCTCAAGCGGGCGGCGACGTTGAATTGCAGCAAGGTCGCCAGGGAATCAACCAGGGTGTTGGCGCGGTCGGTGGCGGGACGCAGGCCAAAGCGCGTCTCGAGCCAATGGGCGCCCAGGATCCCGGTCAGCATGCTGCCCTGGGCGAAGAGGCCTCGGGCGAATTCGCTGGAGCCGCCGAAGCGCCGGTACAGCCCGGCACCCGCAAAGCCCGCCGCCCTTAAGCCCCCCAGGACCAGGTAGCTGGAGAGCAGGTCCCGGCGCAGGGCCTCCCCGCTCCAATCTTGGCTGCGCCCCAGGGCCTCCGCCGCCAGCCGGCCGCTCAGGGTGAAGGCGGGCGCCTCGACCGCGAAACCGGCCAAACCCGCCAGGGCACTGGCCCCGAAACCCCGCGTCAGGAAATTGGCCGTGGGGCTCGCTGCCAAACGGCTGAGGGCCAAGAGGCGCGTCGCGCGAAAAATCGTGCCTGCCGCCCCCATCGCCAGCAGGGAGCTGGGCTCGCAGGCCTGCTGCGCGAGGTTGCGGAGCAGGTATTCGCCGCGCAAGGCAACCGAGCCCCGGCCGAGGATGGCATCGAGCCTCGCCTGGGCCCTTCGGCCCAAGGCGGAGCCGGCCCCGGCATTCGCCACGACGCTCTGGTAGAGCTCGGCGGCAATCTCGACCCGTCCGGAGGTCTCCTGCCGGCCCGCAAAGCTCAGCAGGGCTTCGTGCAACAGGGCCGGATCGGATTCCCCGGCCAGGCTGAGCAATTCGCTGAGCGCCGCCTCTCCAAAGCTCGCCCGCAAGGCCAGGCTTTGGGCCGCAGGGAGCTCGGCGAGGGCCGCTCGCAGCTCCGCGGTGCGGCCCAGGGCCTGTTCCACCGGGCCGGAATCGGCCTGCGGAAAGAGGCGACGGTCGAAAATTCTAGCTAGAATCGCGGGGGCGATGGCGACACGGGCCTCCGGCAAGGCACGGGTAAGCCCGCCTTCAGAGGCAACTAGGGTAGGAAACATGGGGACGGTCCTTTCTCAAGCCCAACCACAGCACCGCGTGCTGAAAACAGACACCCCCGAACAGGAAACACCCTGCTGGAGGAATGGCTACGTCCCTTACCCGATTTTGACGTATACGGCCTTATCGCGACCGCGGCGCGGAGGTTGTCAATGTTTTCAAAAAAACCAGGTGGCGCTGGGATGGTCGAGATGTAACGGAGAGCGCCGGGGCCCTGCAACAGAAAAAAAACCTCGGCCGGTCGAAAAAATAGCACAAAATATCTTACAGATCGCGGCATCGGAATGATTGACGCTCGGGGCCTTTGTTTTTTATGATGAACCGTCATGTCGGCCAAGGCCAAGATCCATATCCTGCAAGGCGACATCACCGAGAGCGAGGCCCAAGCCATCGTCAATGCAGCCAACACCGACCTCTGGCTAGGTTCCGGCGTCGCCGGCGCCATCCGAAAAAAGGGCGGTCCCAAGATCCAAGAAGAATGCGACCAAATCGGCTCCATCGGGCGGGGCGAGGCGGCGGTCACCAGCGGCGGCAACCTGAAGTGCCAGTACATCATCCACGCCGCCAGCATGAGCTTCGACGAGCCCACCACCGACGAATCCCTCTACGATGCGGTGAAAAATTCCCTGTTGCGGGCCGCGGAGCTGCAACTGCGTTCGATCGCCTTTCCCGCCATCGGCACCGGGGTCTCCGATTTCGATCCCCAGCGCTGCGCCGAGATCCTGCTCAGCGAGATCGCCCGCCTGCTCCCGGAAGTCCCCAGCCTGGAACGCGTCGAGGTCATGCTCCTCGATCCGGAGATTTACCAAGTCTTCCGGGAAGAGTACGATAGGCTCTAAAATGGATACCCTCTCCACCCTCAGTCTGATGCTGGGTTCCTCTTGGGCGAGCGGCCTGAATGCCTATGCGACGATCGGATTCCTGGGCCTGTTCGGCAGGCTGGGCTGGCTGGATCTGCCCGCGGGCCTGCACCCCTTAAGCCACCCCGCCGTCTTCGGCATCGCCCTGGTCCTTTACGTGGTGGAATTCATCGCCGACAAAGTCCCAGCCTTCGACACGGCCTGGGACAGCATCCAAACCTTCATCCGCATCCCGGCGGGCGCCGTGCTCGCCTATGGCGCGGCGGGCAATGTCTCGCCGGAATTAAAGCTGGCGGCCACCTTGGTCGGGGGCAGCCTGGCCTTCTCCAGCCACGCGACCAAGTCCAGCCTCCGGGCGATGGTCAACACCAGCCCCGAGCCCTTTTCGAATTGGTTCCTGTCGCTGGGCGAAGACCTGATGGTCTTCTTCTCGATCTGGTTCATGTTCCAGCACCCCTACCTGATGCTGGCGATCGTAGCGTTGTTCTTGGTCTTCTTCGCCTGGTTCTTGCCCAAGATCTTCCGCGGCTTTCGCTGGATGTGGCGGAAGTTTTTCGGGGGCCTGCCGCGCGGACCGGACAAACCCGCCTTGCCGCAATCGAGCCATTGATGGGTTCGTGGCCGGCGCTAACCGACTGTTGAAAAATACCGCTTTTCAACCGCTTCCTAATCGTAACCCCGAATTCGGATCAATTTTTCAAGCCAGTAAAGCAGGCCCCGCTTTTGCGGATCACGGGCGAGGTACTTCTCCACGATTTCCTGATGGCGGATTTCCTGGAGCTCCTGGGCCGCTGCCATGATTTGGTGGATCGTTTCTTTGCGGTGGGGATCGCGTGCCTCCAGCCGGAGGCGGGTGAGGAGTTCGATCGCGCGCGGATCGCCCGGCCCTGCCTCGGCCAGGGCCCGCAGGGCCGCTTCATCCCCCGCCGCGGCAGGCCCGGCGAGCGATGCCAGCAAGGGGCTCAAGGCCGCTAGTTCCGCGGCGCGAAAGTTGCGCTGATAGGGAGAAGAGGCCGCGAGCAGGGCCGCATAGGCCAGCGCCGCCTCTTGGGCGCTCTGCGCGGCCCTGGGATCCGCGGGGTCCTCATAGAGCCCGCTCACGGCGGGAGAGCTCAAAAACTTCAGGCCCTCCGCCACTTCGTAGGCCTCCGTCGGCAAGTCCCGGAGGGCCTGCGGATAATACGGGAACAAGGTCCGGCGCAGATGGGATTCGGCCTCGGCATAGTAGCGCCCCCATTCCGGGTTTTTGGACGGGGCCAGGAACCGGGTCGGAATCTGGGGTTCGAGAATCGTCTCTCGCAAGGCGGCCGCGAACCGCTCCCGCTCCCGGGCGCCCCTCGGAAAATTCGCTAAAACCTTGAGGGATAATTCGGCGGCCTGGCTTCGCAGTAAACAATCGTAGCCGTAATAGGGGGTGACCTGCGAGGGGACCTGGCGCGGCAGCTCGTAACTCACCTTCGGTTTCCGCAGGATCCTCTCCAAGTCCTTCAAGCCGGCTACCGCCGCCTCCCCCGTCCCGAAGTTTGGGAGAATCCTGGCGAGGGTCTCCAGGTACTGCAAACGCTCGGCGGGAGGAATATCCCCATCCCGAATCGCCTGCCGCAATTCCTTGGCCACCTGGATCGCATTCTCCGGAGCTGGAGAACCTCCCCCTTCCCGGTAAGGAGTTCCCGCGGCGCTATTCTGGAGGGGACCTCGTCTCCCCGTTCCGTCGTCCCGGCCTGACATCATCAGTAAGGTCGGCCTTTCCGCCAAGACACCCAAGGTCCTGGTCGGGGCATTCGTCCCGGCCCACGCCGGCTGCCCAAGGGAGGAATAGCCGCCGCTCGCCCTCCCCGACGCCGCGAATTCCCCCCGAAGGCCCAGCTCGGCGCGAAAGGCGGCGAAGCCCGGTCCCAGCGCCAGCCGGCCCAAGCCCTCCCCCATCCTCAGGCTGAACAAGGTTAGCAAGCTGTCGGCGAAATCCATGCCCGGATCGACGGCGGGCCGCCAGCCAAAGGTCGTCTCCAGGCGATGCGTGGCCATCAGTCCCAGGAGGGCTCCGACCTCGGGGATCACGACGTGGCTAAGGCGATTTATTCCCGCCAGATGGGCCGTCGCCATCCTACCCTGCAAGCCTGGAAAAGACTGCACACTCCACCTTCCCGTGGCGGCGAACAACTTCATGGCCCCCAAGGCAAGGGCGGCGTTCCGCAGATCAGTGGCGAGCTCCGCCGGTTCCGGCATCAGGGCCCGCTGGGCGGCCACAAAGCTCGGGACCTCCGCCGCGAAGCCCGCCAGCCCGGCTGCGGCTCGGGCGCCCGCGCCGCGGGTCAGCCAGGAGGCCTCCGCGAGCGAACTGAGGCGGCCCAGGACCACGGCGCGCCCCAACTGAAAGGCCAAGGCCCCCACCAGCATCGGCGCGATCAGCCGCGGGTCGGCGGCCTGGCGAATCCAGGGTTGGAATTGCAGCTCGAGACGGGAGCCAAAGCCCCCCCGGCCCCGGAGCCGGTCGAGGCCATCCCGGGCAAGGCGGCTGGCTTCGGGCGATTGGGCCTCAGCGGCCAAGCGGGCATAGAGCTCCGCGGCGGCCGAAAAACTCCCTTCGGCCTCCAAACGGCGCGCAAAACCCTGCAGCGCTTCTGTCTTGAGTTGACGATCGGATTCCGCCGCGATGGCCTGGTATTCCCGCTGCAAGGCGGGTCGCAGCGCAGCCAGCTCCGTGGCCATTCCGTGCCCCAATTTCTCCCGAGCCCTGAACTATTTTGCCTTTATCGAGGATTTCCTCGGACAGTTGTCCTAGGGCCGAGACCCGCGCAGGGCGTTGCCCAGCTCCGCCCACTCGGGCAGGGTGTCGAGGAGCCGGGAGCGCCGCTCCGCCGGCGGCAAGGCCGTCAGCACCTTCAGGACCTGCTGGTAGAGATCGCGGACCGATTGCGGCCCCTCGAAGACCTCGGCGAGCAGGGTGCGATGGAAGGACCCGGCACCACCCCTCAGGATTCGGCCAAACTCCGGCCATTCGGCGAGAAAGAATTCGAAATCGTCCCTCAGCTTCCGACTGTGATCGCCAAGCTCCTCGCGCCTGCGGGTGAGCAGGCTGCCGGGTGTCTCGCCCAGGCCCTGGAGCTGGATCATCTTGTGGATGGCCAAGAGGGGCAGGGCGCGGACGCGCAGGGTCTCGCGAAACAAAGCGCCGAGCCGAAGCGGATCGCGCAGCAGGGCGTTGTTTTCGAGCGGAATCCGCGACCCGCCGCGGCTCTTGAAGAGCTGTTCGCAGAATACCGCCCGCAGGTGATCGCTGAGCGGGACCACATAATCCCCGAGCTGCCGCGAACCGAATTCGCCGAGCGGGATCAATTGCTCGAGACCCGCCGTGAGGCGGCCTCGGTTGAAGCGCGCGACCTGCTCATCGTATTCCCGCAGCTTGGCCGCGCCGAGCCGATCACGGAAGCGCTGCAAGGCCCCCAAGTCGAGGTAGGCCTGGGAGCGCTCCAGCATGCGGTGGAGGCTTAAGAAAGTCTCCTGGGCTGCGGGGCTCAGGGTCTTCCCTGGACTCGCGTTCTCCTTGAGCCAATGCGAGGCGAGTCGGGCCCAGCCTTCCCCCCGGCGGGCCGCTCCCTCTTCCCGTCCCACCCATTGCTCCCAAACCCCCGGGTGGGCGAGGCGCGAAAACAAGGCCTTGGTCTCCGCCTCCATCGCGACCTCGTAGCCGCGGTATCCCTCCCCGGGATAGCTCGGCAGCGCCGAGGCGCGATAGACCTGCATCTGTCCCAGGCGGGAGGCCACCGGCACCAACCAATAGGTCTCCGGCGGAATCTTATAGGCCTTCCAATCCGCGCGGACGAGCTCCCCCTGGCGCTGGAAGCTCAAAGTCCCTCCCCCGCCCTCTACCCAAAAGACGGAGATCTTCCGGCCCTCCGGCAGGGGGTGCTCGCTCAAGATGTCGGCCAGGGCCTGCAGGCCCTTTTCCTCGACGCGGCCCCGGTTGAGGCGAACCGCGGGGCTGAGCAGGACTTCCGTATCCAGCCCCGCCATCAGGCGACGAAAGGCCTGTTTCACGCCCTCGAAGTCCTCCACCACCAGGCTGTCCGCGCGAAAGGGGACCGGGGTGGGGATGGAGGCGCTGGGCCGAGGCGGCGGCGTGGGGATGGCCGGCGGTGGCGCGGGCAAGGTCGACTTGCGGTCGGCGGCAACCAACGACTCCCGCCTCGCCTCAAAGGTCAGGCCCCCTTTTTGGAAATGCCAAACCTCCTGCTCGGCCGGCAAGAGGAGGGAAACCCGAGTCCCCTCGGGGACCCCGTGCTCCCGAAACAGGCGATGCAGCTCAACCCGCAATACCCCAAGTTGACGAACGTCCAGGCTCACCCGGCCATCGACCCGCAGGACCACCGGATCGCGGTAATGCCGGAAGTAGATCTCCAGGGCCTCGAGGAGATGCGCCATGGTATTGGTAGAGGCCGACAGGGTGCTGCCGGCGCGGACCAGGCGGGTGCCCGGCGCCAAGTCGGCCAATGGAAACGGCGACTCCTCGGCATAGGGCGGCGCCGGCGGGGCGGTGGGGGCGCTGGACTTGGGCCCCGGGGCCATTCCCGCCAAGGTCGGCCGATTGCTGCGCGGGCGCCCGCCCCGCCCCTCGTGGTTCCCGTTGCCCCCCTCGTTTCCTCCCTGGGTCATGAACACGGTGGGAAGCTCGATCCTGGCCGCACCCGCCGGCGCTGGCGCGGCCGCGAGGCGCCGCGGGGCTTCCAGTGTCTGCCCCAGGGCCTCGCCTTGCAGGTCGAGCCCCCGCTCCCAAGCGGCCCAGCGCGGCCCGAAGGCGGCGCGGCTCAGGCCTCCGGCCACGTGGAACTGCAGCAGCAGGGCCAAGGAATCCACCAGGGTGGTCGCCCCGCTGGGGCGTTCCCGCAGACCCGCCCACTCCTCCAGGCGATGACCGAGGAGGATGCCGCTGAGCATCCCGCCCTCTTGCAGGAGGCCGCGCAAGACCGGAGCCTGGCCTCGGCCCCACCGCGTCGCCAGACCCCCGACCAACCTCAGCCCACCGAGGGTGAGGTAGCTCGAGGCCAAATCGCGGCCAAAGCCCCGGGCGCTCCAATCCTGCTCGCGCCCCAAGGCCTCGTGCCCCAGGCGGCCGACCAGGGTGAAGGTCGGCGCCTCCACCGCAAAACCCGCGATCGAGGCCAGCCGCCCCGCGCCGACCAGCCGTGCCAAGCACCAAGGACGCGGGGACGCCGCCAAGCGGGAGAGCGCCGCCAGGCGCGTCAGGCGAAAGGCCGCACCGGCGGCACCCATCGCGAGGAGGGCGCTGGGCTCGCTGGCCTGCTGGGCCAAGGTTCGCAGCAAGAACTCCGCTCGGGGACCGAAGTCACCCCGACCCAGGATGGCATCCAGGCCCTGGCGGGCGCGCTGCCGCAGGGCGGGGGCCAGGTCGGGCGCGTCGGCCAGGCGGCGGTAGAGCTCCACGGCGAGCTCCAGGCGCCCGGCCCGCTCCTGGCGGCGGGCGAAATCCAGCAGCCCCTCCGCGTAGAGGTCGGGGTCCGACTCGCGCGCCAGCGAGTCCCATTCCTGGCGCAGCGGGAGCGGCCAACCTTGAGCCGAAATTTCCATGAGTGATCCCTATCTTATTCGAATAATCCGCTCCCTAGCCTTCAGGGTCGCCCCTTCGCAAGCAGGTTTCGGGCGATGGGGTTGCCCCGCTCCGCCAAATCCTGCAAGAGGGCCACCGCGCTGCCGTCCGAGACCGCAAAACGCCCCAGGGCCTCGATCGCCGCCGGATCACCCTCCTGGGCCCGCTCTCCCAGGCTCTGCAGCAAGGGGCTCAAAATGCGATCCGCCCGCTGCACCTCGGGGTGGCGGAGCGGAAGCAGGCGCAGCAATTCCGCTTGGGCGCTGAGCAGCTCCACGACCCAAGCCGGGTCGCTGAGGTAATCCGGCAAGGGCCCCTCGCCGCGCGCCATCGCCAGGAGCGGCTCCTCGGTGAGCAGTCGAAATCCCTGCACCGCCTCCACGCTCCCCACTGGCAGCTGCGGCAACAATCGGGCGTAGGCTCGAAACAGGGCCTGCCGGGCCTGGGCCTCGGCGGCGAAATAGGCGCGGGACCAGACATCCGGCCGCCAATAGGTGCGAAACTTGGTGGAAAGTCCCGGCTGGCGAACGGCCGATTCGAGGAAGACCACGCCGTTTTTGAGGAGGGGTGTCGAAACCGGAGGCCGGCGATGCAGGTCGGCGAAGAGCTCGGCGGCTCGGCCGCGGATCAGCAGGTCGCTGCGATAAAAATCCGCCACCGATTTCGGCAGGGGGATCTCCCGCTGCAACAGGATTTCCGGCCAACCCTCGGGTTCGAGGTAGCGAACCCCGGGGTCGCGGATCAAACCTTGGAGCCGCTGCAGTCCCTGGCGGAGATTCCCCTGATAATCCCAAGCCGCGCGCCGCAGTCCTTCGTAATAAGCCTCGACCTCCGCCAAACCCGTCAGGCGCAGCTCCGGGGCTTGGTTGGGGTCCAGCACCAGCTGCCACAGCCCCTCGCCATGGGCCCGCGCCGCGGCCGGCGTGGCAAAATGATAGGGCTGACGACGGTAAGGGGCGGTTTCGGCAGGTTCGTCCGCCGGGACCGGCGGGGATCGATTCCCTCGGAACCACTCCGGCAGTTTTGCCAGGACCGAGCCCAGGCGGCCGCTCCATCCCGGAGAGTCCACCGCGCCGGCCTTTTTTCCGGCCCCGCCACTTCCCCCCTCTCCCGACATCTGCATGAAGTGCCCGAGGAATCTCGGCTCGACCCTTCGTCCCGGCAATCCCTGGCCTTCCCCCCCAGCCCCGGCGGGGATCGCTTGGGGACCGGCGGACCAGCCCCCAGCGGGGTTCAGGGCCGCGGCCTGAAGGTCGAAGGCGCGTTCCCAGGCGTGGAGCTTGTTTCCGAACAGCCCTCGACCCAATCCCGCGGCCACCTGGAATTGCAGGAGCAGGGCCAGGGAGTCGGTCAGCTCGGTGGCGCCGCCGGGCTGGGGATGCGGGCCCCAGGACGCCTCCAAGCGACGCCCCAGCGCGATGCCGGCCAAGGTCCCGCCCTGGCGCAGCAGCCCGCGCCAGGGCCCATCCGGCAAGGCGCGGGCGACTCCGGCGCCGAACCCGGTTCCTAATTTGAGGGCCCCCAAGAGCAGGTAGCTGGAGGCAAATTCGCCGGCCAGGGCCCGGAAACTCCAGTCCTGGCGACGCCCCAGGACCTCGCCCCCCAAACGGCCCGCCAGGACGAAGGCCGGGGCCTCGGCCGCGAAGCCGGCCAGCGTCGCCAGGCGACCGGCCCCCAGCAGGCACGTCATCCACCCCAGGGAATCCGCTTGGCAAAGGCGAGAAAGCGTCAAGAGCCGCGTCATACGAAAGACGGTCCCCGCCGCACCCATGGCCAGAAGGGAGCTGGGCTCGCTGGCCTGTTGCGCCAGATTCCGCAGCAAAAATTCCGCCCGGGGGCCGAAGGTCCCCTGCCCTAGCATGGCCTCCAGTTCCCGCCGCACGCGACCGCGCAGCGGCTCGGGACCCGTCGCTTCCAAGTGCCGAAGGACCTCGGCCGCCAGCTCGAGCTGCCCCATTTGTCCCTGGCGTTGAGCGAAGCCCAGCAGCCCCGAGGCGTAGAGCTGCGGGTCGGATTCGCCTTGCAGCGCCTCCCACTCGAGCCGTTGCGGCCCGCGCAGCGCGGTTTTTGGGAAAAAGGTGCCCGCCATGGTGTTTTGGCGATTCTCGCCCGGCTAAGCGAGAAGTTGCCAAAATCCCATTCCAAATTAAGCCTTGGAAAAGACTGGGTTTAAGGACGAAACCGCAGGACATCTAATAGCTCCCGCAAGTTCCGATACGGCGCCTCTCCACGTCGCAGCCCGTCTTCTAATTCCGCGGCGCGGGCGCGGCGTTCTTCCGCGCGGACCCGCCAATCGCGGCGTTGATGCTCGGGGACGCCGTAATCGCGCAGCATCTCCACGGCCGCGTCGCCGTCCTGAGGAAAGTGTCCCAAGACCGCCGCCGCGTCCGAACTGAGAAAACCTTCCGAGGTGATCAAGATATTCTCGATCCCGCCCCGGATCGGCGCTTCGCTGAAGCGCAATTGCGCCAAGGCCTCGGGGAGGCGTTCGGCGTAACGCGGGTCCAGGTCTTCCGTCCGGAAATTGAACAGGCCCGGGGCCTCGCCGTCGAGCAGGCTCTGCACGCCCATCACCAGGTCCACCGCGGAAGCGGCGCCCATCGAGTGCCCGACCAATCCCTTGATCGCGCTCACCGCCATCGGCTGCGTCAACCCGCGGTAGCGGAAGGCCTGGTAGAGGGATTGGATCTCCGCGATGTTGTTGAGCTCGGTGGAGGTTCCATGGGTCTGCACCACCTGGGGCACCGCGCCGCCATGGGCCCGGGCCTGATCCAAGGCCACCATTGTAGCCGTAACCACGCCCTGATCCATCGAGGCGAGGTTGGCTGCGCCGCCCTCGCCGCTGTTGACGTGGATGCCCAAGAGGCGGCTGGAGGGCCAGAGGCCCAGCTCGATGGCGCGCCGGAAGTTGGCCCAGGGCATCCCCGCGGCCGCCTCCGCGACGACCAAGCCGCGGGCGTGGCGGGTGAAGGGCGCGGAGGACTCGCTCATCGCGCGGCGCCGCAGGTCTGCGGGCAATTCATTCCACAGCGCCTCCCGCTCCGCCTGCGACCGTTCCAAGACAGAGGCTTCCAAGTGTCCCTGCTCCACCAGCTTGCGCATCATCGCGTCCACCGTCATCGGGGCGCGGCGGCTGAAGCCGGCGACGATCGGGGCGCTGTCATAAGGCGAGAAGGTCGCGTCGACACCGAACACCATCATCGCGTCCATCGGGTATTCGCCGGGAACGCCGGTGCGCAGCATGCTGAGGCGGGCGCCGTAGAGAGCATAGAGCGCGGAGGCGCAGGCGGCCGACATCGCGAGGTTGACCCCGCCGGTGTTGGGCATGGCACCCGGCGCCAGCTGCGGCGGCAGGATCCGTTCCAGGGCCCGCGGGTTGTCCTTCAGTTCGGAAAAATCGAAGGGCGGCATCACCAGGTTCATGAACAGGCCGCGGGCGTCCTCGGGCAGGGCGGACTGCAGGACGTAGGTCAGCGAGTCATTTCCCTTCCGGGCGGCGTCCGTCATCTGGACGAAACGCTCCAGGCCGGGGAAGGCCGAACCCTGGGCGGAGCCGAAGCGGCTGGACGGGAACAGTTCGCCCAAGGGTCCGCCGAAGGCGCTCAAGGCGCTGAGCGCCGCGTAAAGCCCATAGATACCGGCGTCGGAGGCGTAACGCAGGTTACGCCCCTGGTTCTCGAAGGCCGTCCCCTTCAAGCCCTCGCCGTTCATGCCCATCCTCGCCAAGAGCCGTTCGCCGGTGCGCAAGGGTTCGGGAATCAGGCCCCCGTGGCGGACAGGGAGGCGTTGGGCGTCACCCTGCAGAGGGATCTCGCGGATCCCGCTTTGGGAAAGCAGGGTGTCGCGGAATTCTCGGGCGATCTCTTCCGGCTGAATCGCTCGGCCGCTGTCGGCCCGCACCCAGGTCTCTCGGGGCCCGCTCGCGGTGTCTTCCCGGCCCGCGTAGCGAACCAAGCCGAAGTCCTCGGCGAGGTAGGTCAGCGTCAGGGCCGCGTCGGCGCCGTGCATGGCGGCGGCGCGAGTCGCCCGAGTCGTACCGCGGGTGGTGAGCAAGGAGCCGCGGCCGACGCTGACCACCATCTGCTCCGGCTGTACGCCGAAACCGCGCAACACGGCAGGGGCGCCGCTCGCGACTTCGCCGCTCGCCGGTTCCGTGGGCGTTCCACCAGCAGTCGACTCCGGATCCGTCTCCCTCGTCACGGCGACGCGGGCGGCGCTCAAGTCCCGATCCCAGCCGGCCACGATCCGTACCAGCTCCTCCGCGGGCGGCGGGACGCTCTCGCCGCCCAGGGGCGCCACCGATGCGCGCGGCGTCGAGTCCGCGCCTTCCGGCCCGGCGCCCGGCATGACGACGGTAATCGCCGGCTCCGGCGGCCGCTCGCCCAGGCCGAACCAGGAGAGGAATTCCCCGATCGTCTTGCGGCCGGTCAGGATGTCCTCTTCCCATTCCCGAGCAACCGCCTCGCGCTCGGAACGGCGACTACGGTAAGCCGCGATCTCCGGCAGCGAATAACCATAGACCTCGTGCAGGACCTGGTCGTCGATGGCGCGAAACAGGGCCGCCGCGTTGTTGCCGGCGAAGCCCTGCGATTGCCCGCCAGCCATGCGGATGTCGCGGACCAAGTCGGCGCTGACCTGCACCCGCGGGTGCAAGTCGAGAAAGGCCTGGGCCAAGGTGCGGCCCTCGACGTTGAAGGCGCCGGGACCCAACTGTCTTTCCAGCGAGGCCTGCAGCAGGGCGATCTCCATCGTCCCCGCCGCGCCCAGTCCGTGACCCAAAAAGGCCTTGTAGGCGGAGAGCCGCATCCGCGTCTCGGCCGGCAGGACCTCGGCGAAGAGCGCGGACTCGGCCGCGTTGTTGGTCGGGGTCCCGGTGAGATGTCCGCTGAAGTAATCCAAGTGGGCCGGGTTGATCCCCTGCCAAGCTTCGGCCATGCGCAGGGCGGTGCGCAGGGCATTCCGGCCACCGTAACCGATGTCGGCGGGATTCTTTTTGCCGCCCTGGTCGCCGCGCATCGCATAACCCGCCACCGTGGAAGAAACCGGCAGGCCCAGCTCGATGGCCCGCGCCAGTCGCATCAGGCCGCCGGCGCCAGCGCCCTCGGAGGGCCAGAAGCCGTAAACGTCCTCGGTCATCGGGGCGTAGTGCCGCTCGAGGTGGTCCATCGCCTGGCGGAATTCGCTGGGCTGCAGGCCGAGGCGTTTGCCGAGCCGCTCCAGGGTCTCCATCGCGCCCATCGCGTTGAAGCCGGTGGCGGAGACGCGGGCGTGGGGCTGGCCATGCGGCGCTTCCGAGGACCCGAAGATCGCGAGCTCCACGTTGCCGCCGCCCGGCCATTGGGGGCGGAACATGTCGGCGGCCTGGGCGAAGGCCTTGTAGCCGGTCGCGCAGGCGCCCACGTCGACGGGGTTGGGACCGATGCTGGTGTTCTCGTACTTGGGGCCCAGGACTGCGACGAGGACGCCCTGCATGGAATCCGCCAAGGTGCTGGGCAGCCACATCGGCATGGTCGCCGGGTCCGTGCGGGTGCTGTCCGGGCTTTTGCGCCGCGCGGACGCCAGGAACAGATGGACCAAGTGGTTCATCCCGCCCAGGCCGGGAGCGGCGCTGATGCCCAGGCCCTCCGGGTCGCGGCCGACGATCTCATCGAGCCGCGCGCCCCAACGAACGCCGGAGCGGAACAGGGCGTAGAGCCCCTGCAGGGCGAACTGGTCGGCCTTGGTGATCAGCGTGGTGCTCTGATTGAAGCTCAGTTGTTTGACGCGGCTGGGAGTGAGCCCCATCACCTCGAGGAGCCGGGCCTCGATCTTGCCGTCCTCGCCGCGCAGCCCCGCCGGAATCTGGCCGCCCCAGGGCGTCTCGATCGGCAGGCTGCTGGTCAATTCGCGAAACCCGCTGCCGCTGCGGATCGCCTCACCGTAGCGGGACTCGATCTGGTCGAAGTCCAAAACCTCGCCGCTCGCCTTGTCCGCATAGACGCCGTCGCCGCGATACTCGAGGTGACCGTTCATCACGCCGACCTCGGCCAGCCAGCGCAGGTCGCCGACCGCCCGCGCGTGGGTGCTCCGCTCGTTGCCATGCGGGGTCAGGGCACCCATTGGCAACACCGCCAAGGTCTCATTGGGGTCAATGCGGCGGGGCTCGCCGCGGCTGGGCAGGGATTCCCGCGCCGGTGCCGATTCGGTTCCGCCCGAATTTGCGCCGCCGCCCTCGCCCAATCCCTCCATGAAGACGAGCTGCGGCCCCTCGAGGGGGCCGCGCGAGGGCCGACCGGCGGGTTCTCCCGCCACGCCAGCCGTCGCCAGCGCGGGTTGGAGGCCGCCCAAAGATTCCGTTAAGTTGAACAAGGGACGCCGGGCCTCCGGGGTCCCACGACCGGAAATGCCGCGGGCCAAACCCTCCGCCTGCAGGTCCAGGCTTTGTTCCCAGGCGTGGACCCGCGCGCCGAAGGCATGGCGCTGCAGGGCGCCGGCGACGTTGAACTGGAGCAGCATCGCGAGGGAATCCACCATCGTGGTGGCGCTGTCGTGGTGCTCCCGCAACCCGAAGCGTTCTTCCAAATGATGGCCGAGCAGGATGCCGCCGAACATGCCCACTTGGGGCACGAGGCGTTGGGAAATCGCGCTGAATCCCGCCAAGCGTGTCGCCTGGCCGGTCAGCGGGTCGATACCATGGAGCCGGTTGAAGCCGGCGCCCGCGGCCCAGCCCATGACCCTCAAACCGCCCAGGGTTAGGAAGCTGCCTGCCAAGTCGCGGAACTGGGCCCGGGCGCTCCAATCCTGATGCCGACCCAGGGCCGCGTTGGCCAGGCGTCCTGCATAGGGAAAGACGGTCGCCTCGACCCCAAATCCCGCCAGCGAGGCCACCGCTCGAGCGCCGAGTCCGCGCGTCAAAAAATTCGCCGTGGGACTCGCCGCCAAGCGGGAGAGCGTCGCCAAACGCGTCAACCGGAAGGCGAAGCCCGCGGCCGCCATGCCCAGCAGGGCGGTCGGTTCGGTGGCCTCGCTGGCCAGGCGGCGCAACAGGAATTCCGCGCGCGGCAGGGCGTCGCCCCGACCCAAGACCGCGTTGAGACGCCGCTCGGCCCGGTCGCAAACGGGATTTAACCCCGCACCCGATCCGCGCAGGCTCAGCACCGCCTGGTAGAGCTCCGCCGCCGATTCGATCCGCCCCTGTCGCTCTTGGACCGCCCCGATGCTCAGCAGGGCCTCGGCCAGTCCCTCGGCATCGCAACCCCGCGAAAGGGAAAACAACTCCTCCAAAACAGGACGGCTGAAGCGACGCTCGATCGCCTGGCGCTGGCTTGCGGCGAGACCGTTCCAGGCGGCGCGCAGCTCGCCCCCTTGAACTTCCAGTCTTTGGCTGAGGTTGCCGGGCTCGGCCCCTCCCTCGAGGAGGCGGGCCAGCACGGCGGCGGAGGAAAAGGCCTGGGGCGGGGCCGACTCGCGAGGCAGTCCGGGCAAGGGGGAGGAACGGAAGACAGGCAGGGAGGAATCCCCGCGCAGCAGGTCGCGCAGCGTCATGATGGCTCCTTGACAGCTGTGCCCCCGAATTATTTTTTAATCTTGTGGCGGAGAGGTTCCCCTAAGCCTGAAAGCCGGTCGCTGGCAATCCCTTTTCGTCGGCTATGCTAGCAGGCTGTTGAAAAACGATTTTATTCCCGCCGGAATGAATCCGGCTCCATCCATCGCCCAAAATCGGTGGTTTTTCAACAGCGTGCTAGTGCGGGTCTGCGAGGTAGAGCTCCACCTCCTCGGCGGCCGCTTGCAGGCGATGCCGCCCCTCCCCGTCGGCCCAGCCCCCCTCCTGCAGACTTTGGACAAAACCTTGGACCAGGGGGTGGATGGCGCCCCAGTCCCGCCTTACATTGTCCACCAAATCCTCCAAGAGGCGGATATTCGCCAGGTGGTCGGCGTCGACGACCACGACGTCGCCGCGGGGTCCGGTGGGACGCACCGGATATTCCCCGAGGTCCTCGTGGCTCACCCCCAGTCCTTCGGGGGTGAACAGGCCCCGGTCGACCCCGAAGGCGGCCGTCGCCAGGTACAGGCGATGGAGCCCTTGGGCCAAAAATCCGCCCGCCGCGTACAATTCGCCCGCGGGACTGGGCCGCGGCGGCTGGGCCTCCATGAGCTCAGGGAGACGCTCGTTCAACCGCATCACGATCGAGGCCGGCAATTCATCGAATTCACCCTCCACCGCCGGCAGGGAATGCTGGGCCAAGAAGGCCTCGTAGGGGATCAACACGCTGCGAAAGCTGCCTTCCGCGTGGTAATTGTCGATCGCCTGGCGAATCCAATCCCCGACTCGCTGGTTGTGCCGATACCAATGGCCTTGGCCGGTCTCGAGGGCCGACTCGGCCTGCTGGTTGGCGCCGCGCAGGGCCCGTGCCAGGCTGTCCGGCAACCAGTACTCGTGCACCCTGCCGTGGTCCATCGCAAGATAAACCATATGCCCCACCACCAGGGTGCGGATCTCCCGAGGCAGTTGGTCAAAAAACTCCTGCATCGGATCGAGGGCGGGCCCCGTCACCGTCGGCAGGTCTAATTGCGATCGCTGGATCCGCGCGTCAGTCTCCCTCCGGTCGAGTCGCGGGGGAGACCCGGCGGCCCTTCAGGGGGGCGCGGCGCTGCCGCCGCCCTCCGCACCGCTGGGCGGCTCGCCGTCCGGGCCCGATTCGGGGTCGCCGCCCGCGAAATTCCGCAGGCCTTCGCTATAGGCCCGCGCCAATTCCCGGGCCCGCTCGGGGCCGTGGACTCGAACCAGGCTTTCCCACAAGGCCTGCAGGGCGAGGGTGCCCGGCTGGGCGGTGACTTGGTCTGCCGACCGGTCCAGCGCTAGGGCCGCCTCGCGTTCCCGGTCCAGGCGATACTGATTCAAGGCCTCCTCCCGGTGTCGAATGACGGCCGCGCGCAAGGCGCTGGGGGAGATCACCTCATCGACGGAGCCCACCTCCTGGGCCCGCTGCACGCTGTGCACCGAATCAAAGGCGCCCGCCTGGGCCTGCTCCAACTCGAGGATGACGGCGCGCCGGACGTTTTGCAGCTCGGTCTCCAGCCGGGCGCGGTCGGAGGCCGGGGCCCCCTCGAGACTTTCTCTGGCCCGCAGCACCCGCGGATCACGGTCGGCGGCGGCGCGGATTCGGCTGCGGAACACCACCTTGGCCGCGGAGGGACCTCCGATGACCTGGGCGTGCGAGCCCTCGAGGGCCAACATGCGCAGATGGGGGTTCAGCTGCTTGCTGACGACCACATAGGTCCCGCCGACGATATAGCCCATGTTGACCACGGTGATAGGCCCGCGATGCCGCACGATGGCTTGGGCGATCCTCGCCCCGCCGGCCAATTGTCCGTTCTCCATGGAGCGCGGATCGCCGTTGAAACCGCTGAGGCTGCCGATCAGCAGGACCGGGAGACGGCCGTTGGCCTTCTCGATGGCGCGGCCGATCAAGTTGGAATCGGCGGGGGTGAGGGGCCCGAGCGCCGGAAAGATCACCAGGGTGGGGCGGCCGCCGATCTGCATCTCTTGGATGATGCTGGTGGGGCGTTGCCGCATCAGACCGTTGCCGTCCGGTTGGTGGCGGATGCCCTGGGCGTCCGCCCACCAGCGGACCGGGGCGGGCGAGCCGACATCGCGCAGGGCCTCGAGGATGGCCTCGCGGTTCCCGCTGCGCCCAGTCAGGATAGCCGTGATCTCGTCTCCCACCTGACGTCCCCCACCCGAGTCTTGCCGGGTGATATCCCGCTCGAAGGGATCCTGATGTCCCCAGACCCGCGCCGAGACAAGCTCGCCGCGATAGGTGGAGGTGAAGTAGTGGTGCCGCAGCAGGAGCTCGGTGGCGGCCGCCAAATCCGGGGCCAGGGCCATCGCCTCCCCGTTCGGGCCGTGCACCTCTTGATAACCCGCCAGGCTCTGCAGGCCATTGGGATAGAAGCGCCGGGCGGCCCCGGGCAGATCCTCGCTGTGGATGTCCCGCAGCATCGCGGCCGTCCAGGCGTCGGGCCCGGTGAGCGCCATGCTGCCGCGCGGAGTCATGATCAAAACGCCGCCCGTGTCTTGGACGATGGCGGCCAGGGAATTCCAATAGGACTGGGCTCCGATGTTCACGTCGCTCACCACCAAGTTGATGGGGACGCCGAGGCTGTGGGCATGACGGACGATCTCGCGCACGGTCGAGGCGGTGGCATCGAGGCCCTCCACGCCACGCCGTTCGTGGATCTCGGCCCCGGAGCTGGCCGTGAACCAGTCCACCGGGATGCCCTGTTCGGCCGCGTAGCGGATCGCGGCATTGATGCGGGCGCATTCGTTGGCCGAGAGCGAACCGCGGCTCGCGTGCGTCAGGTCGCCCAGGATGACCACGCGGCGCACCGGCACCCCGGTGCCCAAATGGTCGGTCTGCACCCCGATCACCACGCCGGCCTGGTTTTCCCCCTCCGGCCGAGGCCGACCCTGGCGATCCACGGCCGGGACCAGGGTCCCGTGGTTGGGATCGACCATGCCGGTCCGGGGATCGACGCTTTGAGGGCTCTCCAATTCCAACTCCTGCCAATGAGAGGCCAGGGAATTTTCCGCGGCGGGGGGGCGTTCGCTGCCGAGGGGGCGTTCCTGTCGGTGTTCGCTATGCGCATTCCGGAAACGTTCCGCCGTGTCGGCGATCAGGTCGGGGATGCGGTAGGCCCACATCGCGCCGCGGGCCCGCGCCTGGGCCTCCCGCAACTCGGCGGGGGTGGCGGGCTTGATCGGGATATCGGCGGGGGCCCACTCGCCATGGGGAATGACCAAGTTGGAATCGCCCTGAAGCCTCGCTCCCAACCACCTCTCGTAGGCCCCGTTGTTGAGCAGCACCTCGCGGGTCGTCACCGAGCCGTCACTGGCCGCGACCCGGGCCCGGACCACGTTGTCGATCTTTGGCTCGAAGCGATAGCCGGTCGGGTTGGTGATGCGCACCAGGATGTTGCGATGTCCCTCGGGCAGGCGAGAGTCCCGGAGCCAGGCCTTGACCACGACCTTCTCCAAGCCGAGTCCGCGCAGTCGGTCTTGGTAACGCAAGGAGAGGCTCTCCGCATAGGCCGCGACCTGCGCGTCGCTGACGTGGAGGATGGGCTGGATGAAGAGCTCCAGCCGGTTCCAGAAGGGGCGCCGGCCCTCCCGGGCTTCCATGGCGCCGTGAGCGGCGGTCAGGAGCCGCTCGAAGGCCGCTTCGACTTGGGGGATGCGGATCTCGTCCCCGATCGGGGCGCGCTGCACCTCCGCCTCGGGAATGAGGGCCTTGCCGATCAGGCGTTGATCCTGCCCGGCCTCGAGGCCGCTCGTCTTCCGATTGGCGGCGAAAAAGACATGGCTGAAGCGGTCGGAATGCGCCTGATCCCGGGTGTAATTGAAGTCTCGCAGCCGCCACAGCTCGATGAGGTGCGCCAACATGGGATGGAGGTTGCGGTAGCGCAGATCCTCTTCGAATCTTCCCCTGCGAGTCCCCGAGGCATCGAGGGCGCGACGGAAGGTGAAGTATTCGGGGTATTCGCTGGGGCGGTCCACCACCAGCGTCAGGCGCTTGAGGCCCAGGTCCGCCGGGGCTTCGGCCCCCGCCACGGCGCTCCGAACCTGTTCGGCAAAATTGAGGGTTTGGGCGACGTCGGCGAGCTGGGGCTCCTGCAGGTCTCGGGTGACGATCTGAATGACTCCGTCCCGGGTCCCGGGATGGGCGGCGCGATCGGCCGCCAAATGGCTCAAGGCCCGGCGCACCAGGGAAGGGAGGTCCGCCCCCGCCTCGGCACGGATGCGGATCATCTGGCGGGGCAAGGGAGGTCCTTCCGCCCCCGTCTCAGCGAAGCGCACCAAGGAGGTCTGCCCATCCAAAACCTCGTAGGAGTCGAAGCGGTGGCGCTGGGAAAATCCCGAAACCTCGCGGCGGGCGATGATCTCGTCCAATAGCTGCTGGTCTTCCAAACTGCGGCTCTCCCCGGCGAGGCGCAGCAGGCGCCGCACCAAGGAGACCGGGGTGTGACCCAGGGTCTCGACGAAGGCCTCGCGGGAGGGATTTCCGCGGGGCAACCGCGCCATCCCTTCCACCAGGGCTCGAATCTGGGTCTCGGAGGCCTGGCGGATGTGGGCCGGTACCTGGTTGCCACTGAACTCGAAGAGGCTGAGCAGGCGATCCGCCGGGGACTCCATCACGCGTTCCGGGTTGAGCGAGAGCAGGATATTCCCGCTGCGGTCCCGAATCTCCACGCCGCGATGCGAACCGGCGGGGATCAGGCGGAGGCCCAAGGCGACGGGGGTGGTGGCCCCCGGCTGGACGAAGAATTGGTATTCGCTGCCCCCGCGCAGGTTTTGAAACATCGCATCCCCTGGCGTTAAAGCGATCAGGGGGCGCGCCTCGCCTTGCCGGTAGAGGGACACGCTTTGCACTGCATTGCCCTCGGGAGAAAATTGAATGTCGTAAATGAGCGGAGTCTCGGCATAGCGTTGCTCCCCGCCCCCTTGGGGCATGGGGGCGGTCCTGGTGAACAGGATCCGCTCCGGCCGATGGTCGCGAAATACTGCCAACTGCCGCAGCTCACCCTCGGCCGAGGTTTGGGCCCACATCCCCCGTCGACCGCTGCCTTGCAAAAGGGAATCCGCCAGGGTCTCATGGCCCCTGAGCAGCCCGGCAAGGGGACCCTGGAGCGGCAGCTCGAGGGCCGATTCGGCGCCATGCAGGAGGAGGCTCAGGGAACTGGCCTGCCGCTCCGCCAGGTTGGATGGAAGGGGCGCTTCGCTGCCGACTTCCAAGTGCAGAAGCGGAAATTGGGCACCCAACAAGGTGGCCTGGCGATGCGGGAAGACCGAATAATTCTCGCCGCCCACACGGGTCCATTCATCCACGAAGCGGTTGTCATAAGTTGCCCGCTGCGCGGCCCGCGTGCGCAGGAGGCTCAGTTGCCGGGGCAGGTCGCTGGCAAAGCCCTGGCTGCCACGCAGGACGGTGCGCGACAGGACGTCGGCGGCCCGGGCGATCGCCTGGGCGCGAGTGTCCGCCGTCACGATGAGCTTTGCGATCATGGGGTCGGCGTTGGGCGAGACCCGGTCTCCGGCCCGGACGCTGGTCTCAACGAAGATCCCTTGCGCGGCCAGGGCGTCGAAGTCCGAGGTCCCCAGCACCGTGAAGTCCTCGACCAGGCCCGGCGCGGGCGCGGCGTTGCCGTCCCGGTCGCGCCGGTTGGGGTCGACCGCCTTGATCCGCACCTCCACCGCGGCGCCGCGGGGCTGGATCTCAGCCTGGCTGCGGGACAGGGGCAGGCCGCGCGCGACGCGCACCGCCTCGCGGATCAGGTCAAAGCCGGTCACCGCCTCGCTGACGCGGTGCTCGACCTGGATGCGGGCGTTCACCTCCATCGCGAAGAAATCGCCGGTCTCCGGATCCACCATGAACTCGACGGTGCCGTGCCCGGTGTAATTCATCGCCCGGGCGGCGTTGAGCGAGGCCTCGGCCATGCGCTCGCGCAGGCCCGGGAAGCGCTCGAAGATGGCTGCCGGGTGGATCTCGATCAATTTTTGGTTGCGCTCTTGCAGGGTACATTCGCGTTCGCCCAAATGCACCACGTTGCCGAAGCGGTCGGCCATGATCTGGAATTCGACGTGGTGAAAACGCTCGATGAAGCGCTCCGCCATGATTGAGCCGTTCCCGAAACCGACCTGGGCCTCGGCGGAGAGGCGCGGAAAGATATCGCGCAGTTCTTGGAGGCTACGCACGGTGCGCTGACCGCGGCCGCCGCCGCCAGCGACCGCCTTGAGGCGGATAGGAAAGGCGAGCTCCTCGCCGCGGATCATGCCCAGTTGGCGCAGTTCGGCCAACAGGCCCTCCACCTCGGTGTAGCCTTGGCGGGTCCCTGGAACGACCGGGACCCCGGCCGCGATGAAGGCCTGCTTGGCGATGTCCTTGTCGCCGGCCCGTTCCATGGAACGGACGCTGGGGCCCATCAAGACGATCCCCTCTCTCTCCAGGGCGCGCGCGAACTCGGGGCTCTCGGAGCGATAGCCGTAGCCGGGGTGCACCGCCTGGACGCCCGCGGCGTGGGCCTCGGTCAGGATGCGGGGGATGTTCAGATAGGCGTTCTGATAGGCCTCCGCGGCGGTGGCGCCGCCGACGACCCGGATCTCCCCACCCGATTCCCGAATCTGCCGTGCCCACAGAGCGTTGGCCTCCGGCTCCGGCACCAGGACGACCGGGGTGAGCCCTTCGGCGCGGAGCCCGCGGGCCAGGCGCAGGGCGATCTCGCCGCGGTTGGGGATCAGGACGCGTTGCAGATTGGGGTTGGTCAAGACGCGATGCCCCTCGGGGGCGATGGCGCGGAAGATCTCGTCCAAATGGGCGGTGCTCAGGTCGCTGCGGCCGATCAGGGCCTCCCGCGCGACCTCGGGGTTTTCCCGCAGGTAACGCAGGGCACGCGAAAAGGTGACGATCGAATCCTGGTCTTCGCGGTCGCGGTGCTCGCGGAAAATCTCCAACTGGCGACGGGCCTCGGCGAGGGTCCCGGTCGGCGGGCGGCGGCCGCCGCCATCCCCACCGTCCCCACCCGAGCCGCCCCGGGGCGGCTCAGAGGGCGGCAGGTCGCGACCGCCCTCGCCCAGCATGGTCATGCGCAGCCCGGAGCCACGCTCCGGCTCCGCGCCGGTCTCCGCGGCGGAAATCCGGACGCCGTTGGGCGTGGCCAATTCCGGGCCCATCGTCATGAGGCTGGCCAGCCCCAGGCCGGAGCCGCTGGGGCTCCGCTGGGCCAGGAGTTCGGTCTGCCGCTCCAGGCCCTGTTCCCAGGCATGGAATCCGGGGCCGAAGGCGTGTTGGGTCAGGCGACCCGCCACATTGAATTGCAAAAGCATGGCCAGGGAATCGACCAGGGTGGTGGCCCCGTCGACGTGTTCCCGCAGCCCGAGGCGCTCTTCGACCCGATGGCCGAGCAGGATGCCGCCCAGCATCCCCACCTGGGGGAAGAGGCGTTGGGAAAACCCGCTGAGTCCCGCCAGGCGCGTCGCCTGGCCGGTCAGGGGATTGATGCCGTGGAGCCGGTTGAAGCTCGCCCCGGCCAGCCAGCCGGTACCCTTCATGGCGCCCAAGACGATGAAACTGGAGGCCAGGTCGCGGCCCACCGCGCTCAGGCTCCAATCCTGGGATCGGCCCAGGGCCTCGTTGGCCAGACGGCCCGTCATCGGGAAGACCGTGGCCTCGACCGCGAATCCGGTGAGGGAGGCGAGGGCCCGCGCGCCGAAACCGCGCGTCAAAAAATTAGTCGTGGGGGTCGCCGCAAGGCGGGAGAGCGTCGCCAGGCGCGTCAATTTAAAGGCCGCACCGGCCGCGCCCATGGCCAGCAAGGCGGTGGGTTCGCAGGCCTCTTGGGCGAAGCGCCGCGCCAAAAATTCCGCGCGGCCGCCGAAGGCGCCGCGGCCCAGGATCGCGTCCAGACGGGCGCGCGCCCGCTGCTGCAAGGCCGTTCCCCAAGGGGTCCCCTCCCCCGCCAGGAGCGTCAAGGCGTTGGCCGCCAGCTCGATCCGCCCCGCCTGCTCCTGCCGAGTCCCGAGATTGAGCAAGGCCTCGCCGAACAGGGCGGGGTCGCGTTCCGCGGCCAGCGAGAGCAGCTCCGCCAGGCCTGCGGCGCCGAAGCGCGCCTCTAAAGAGCGGCGGCTGGCCTCCGGGAGGGAGGAAACGACGGCGCGCAGGTCCCCTGCCCCGCGGGTCAGGGCCGCGCTGAGCTCCCCGGGCTGTTCCCCGCCTTCCAGGAGTCTGGCCACGAGGCTCGCGCCGGAAAAGGGTGCGGGTCCGCTGCCATGGGGAGAGTGCGTGCTACGAAATCGATCTGTATGGGCCGACAATAAAGACGGGTACCCGTCTTGGCCCCCCAAGCCTACCGTCATCCTTACCTCCCGGAACGTGGAAGTTCTTGATTTTAAATAGAAAGATAGAAGTACCCGATTTTCGGGCGAGCGAGGGGAAAGTTGTCTAAAAAAAGTGCGGCAAGTCCAGGAATTTCCCTAGTTTTGCTCCCAGCGACCCGATTCCCCCCGCCGAAAGACCAATTCCGGCTCCCCCCCCGAGAATTCGACCTTCACGGTATCCCGACCGGAGGGGGGGATGCGGTCCAGGGCGGAGGCGAGGAACTCGCTCAGGGCATCGCGCGAGGGCGCAGGGTTGCGGAATCGAATCACCAGCTCGGTGCTGGAAGGCGCGATCTCGGACCGATGGTAGGCTAAGAGGGTTTGGTAAAGCTCGACAACGCCGCGCACCGTGACGGTGGAAAAGATGGTGGACACATCCCAGGCGGACTCGTCGCCCAGGGGTTCCCAGCGCAGGGCCTGCCCTTCGACGGTGCCACGAAAACTGGTGCGCGATTGGGCGACAAAGACCTTGAAGACGGCGCCGTCGGTAAGCTCGGCGGCGGCCTCGGGGCCGAGGGATTGCAGGGTTTGGAGGTTCAGCTCCCCCTCCTGCAGCAGGACCAGGCCCGGAAGGCCACGGCGCTGGGACTGGCGCGCGGCCAAGGCCAGGAGGCGCGGCAGGGTTTCCACCAGCTGGCCGCGCAAGGGGATGCTGCGGGCCTCTTCTTCCTCCAGGTTCCACTTGGCGCCATTCGCCTCGGGTACCGCCTCGGGGCTGCGTTCGACCGGTTCCGCCTCCTCTGCGGGTTTTGGGAACAGCTCCCGCAGGGCCTCGAGGGGCTTGGGTTCCACCGGGGCCGGGGCGGGCGGGGTCTCCCGTGTCGGGGGCTCCGCGGCATCGGCCTCGGGGAGCGGCGGATGGCATTCGAAGCGCGGGCCCTGTCGGATCAACTCGTAGCGGCGCCGCGCCAAGCCCTCGCCCTCCTGCACGATCACCACCCGGCGGCCCTCGGGGATCGAGGCTCCGATCGAGATGGCGTTGAGGTGGACCAAAAGGGGCGGGATATAGCGCTCCAAGCGGGAGATGGGGCCGCCTTCCAAACTGGGCTGGGCCTTGATGTGAAATTCCAGGTCGGTTTCCGGCAGGGTCTCGCGGAAATTGAGGTCGTTATCCAGGATGCGGCGGACCAGCTGGGTGGGCGAATCGACTTGGAAGGGGTCCCGAGCGCCGGAGGGCGGAGCCGCCTCTCCCGCCTGGGCCCGTTGGGCGGCGGTGGAAAAGGGCATCGTGACATCCGGATCGCGGCGCCGACGGGATTCCGTGCCGCTGCCGGGGGGCTCGGAGCCCTCGGACCGGCCGCCGCCATTGCCTTCCCCATCGCCGTTCATCATCATCAGGATTTGTGGGGCGACCCAGCGAGGAGGCCTGCTCCCTGGAACTCCCCGGACGGTGGCCACACCGGCCCACGGGATGGGGTTCGAGGTCAAGGCGGGTAGATACCCGGGGCGTCCGTTTTGCGTCAGGGCTTGGCTGCGGAGCTCGAGCCCAGCCTCCCAGGCGGCGAAGTTGGGGCCGAAGGCGGCGCGGGTGAGGCGCCCGGCGAGGTTGAATTGCAGCAGCAGGGCCAGGGAATCCACCAAGGTCGTCGCGCCGGCCTGCCGCGGCCGCAGCCCGGTCAGTTCTTCCAGGCGATGGCCCAGGAGGATGCCCGTGAACATTCCGCCCTGCTGGAGCAGGCCCCGCAGCGGCGTCGCCTGGCCCTCTGCCAGGTATCCCGCCGCCCCACCCGCCAACCGGAGTCCCCCCAAGACCAGATAGCTGGAGGCCAAATCGCGGCTCACCGCGCGCAGGCCCCAATCCTGGGGCCGGCCCAGGGCTTCCTGGCCCAGGCGGCTCACCAAGCTGAAGGTCGGCGCCTCCGCGGCGAATCCCAGCAGCGAGGCCACCCGCCCGGCCCCCAGGCACTGCGTCAAAAATCCCGGGGCGCCTGAATTCGCCAGGCGGGCCAGTGCCGCCAAGCGCGTCATGCGGAACACCGCCCCCGCCGCGCCCATCGCGAGGAGGGCGCTGGGCTCGCTGGCCTGTTGGGCCAAGTTGCGCAGGAGAAATTCCGCGCGGGCGCCGAAGGCGCCACGGCCCAGGATGGCATCCAGGCCTTGTTGGGCGCGATCCCGCAGCGGGCTGGGGGGAAAAGACAGGAGGGACTGATAGACCTCCACCGCCAAGTCGAGGCGGCCCGCCCGTTCCTGCCGCTGGGCAAAGCCCAGCATGCCTTCAGCGAGGAGTTGGGGGTCTGTCTCGGTGAGTAGCGAGTGCCATTCCCGCGCCACCGCCTCGCCGTAGCGCTGGGCGAGCGGGCCTGCGGGAAGAGGTGGATCCAGGGGCGCGGGGTCGCGCCCCGCCGGTGCCCCGCTCCGGATTGCAAAATTCACAACGACCTCCTGAAGGAATTCATCCTTGCCTCGCATCCACCCCAAAAAAGTTGCTATTCGAAACGTCCCCCGGCCAGGAAAGACGCCGGGAGCGCCCGCTGGGTTACAGAAAATTTTCCGGGGGTCCCGGACCCGCTCGCCCTACCCTCAGCGAATTCCCGGCCCGCATAGCGAGAAAGCACCCCAAAAGGAATACCGGAAAAAAATCTTCGCACCTTTTTGGTGACGCCAACGAAAAACCTAACGTCCATAAAAAACTAATATCGCGGCTCGGCGCCGCCCCCGCGGTCCGAGGCGCTCTCCAAACGGCCTTTTTTAAGCCGTTGAAATAACCGCGCTTTCTGGATGTACTGGATTCCGTCCAGAATTGCTTTGACTTTGCTTCTTCTGTCTTTTTAAAGAGACGTATTCCGGGAGGTTGGTGACATGTTCGAAATCCACGACGAAAGACTGGGGCGACTCAAAATCTTCAACGTGACCGAGGCCCGCGCGAATTTCGCGGAGGTCCTCAAGGAAGACGAGGCCAAGGTG
Source organism: bacterium (assembly GCA_046346845.1). Classification (GTDB taxonomy): domain Bacteria; phylum UBA10199; class UBA10199; order DSSB01; family DSSB01; genus DSSB01. The sequence continues at coordinate 419,438 of JAXMHH010000002.1, read as the reverse complement.
GTGGTGACGCGCCATGGCCGTCCCACCAAGATCATGATTCGGTACGACGAATACCTAAGCCTGGTGGGCGCGGCGGCGCAAAATCTGCCCAGCGACCTCTCCGAGGCCGCGGCCTCGCCGGCCTCCGTGATCATCGGCTCCGAGGACGAAAAGCCGCGCAGCCCGGCCAGCGCCCTCCCCCCCAAGTGGGTGCAGCGCGAGGCGGAGCAGCTGGTCAGCTCGCTCAAAGGCCTGTTCAACAAGTAAGCAAGATTTTTTCCGATTGGAAAGCCCGCCGGCCCCAGGCCGCGCGGGCTTTTTTTATCGCATGGGCACGGGCTTCATGAGGGGCCGATCCGGGCTGACGCCGGGCGTAGGAGGGGGCGTCGGAGCGCGCGGCATCGGGAGGGGCTTTTGCAAGGGAGCCGGCGTGCCTTGCGGCTGGCTCTCGGGGCTGCCTTGGCGCCCCAGCTGATAGCGCGCCACCGCGGCATTGTGCTCGTCCAAGGTGGCCGAGAAGAAATGCGTCCCGTCGCCCTTGGCCACGAAGAACAGGTAATTGCTGGCGGCGGGATTCAAGGCCGCCTCTAGGCTCGCCATCCCCGGGGAGGCGATGGGACCCGGCGGCAGCCCCACATGGACATAGGTGTTATAGGGATGGGGGTTGCGCAGGTCCTCGCGTCGCAGGTTGCCGTCAAAATCGGGCAGCCCGTAGATCACCGTCGGGTCGGTCTGCAGGGGCATCCCGATGCGCAGGCGGTTGTGGAAGACCGAGCTGATCAGCGGGCGTTCCGCGGCCTGGGCGGTCTCCTTTTCGATGATGGAGGCCAGGGTGACGACCTGGGACATCGTCCAACCGGCCTGCTTGGCCCGATCGGCGAGCGGACCGCGGACCGACTCTTGGAACTTTTGCAACATGGCCCGCAACAGGCCGTCGACCGTGGTCTCGCGGTCGTATTCGTAGCTGGCCGGATAGAGAAACCCTTCCAGGCTGGGGGCTGGAAAACCCAGTAGGCCCAGTAAGGCCGGATCGCGGAACCGCTTCATCACCTCGTCCTGGGAGGCGATCCCCGCCCCGGCGATCAAGGCCGCGATCTGCCGGAAGTTGGTCCCCTCCGGGACCGTCAGACGCCGCACGATCCGCTCCCCCCGCACGATCTTGTCCAAGACCTCGCCGCTGGTCATGCCGGGCTCGAATTGGTACTCCCCGGGCTTGAGCTTGGCCTGGACCCCGCGCCAACGCGCCAGGCCCCGAAACGACCAGGCGCTGCGGACGATGCCGTTTTGCTCCAAGATCTGGGCACTTTGCCGCAGCGAGGCCCCATGCGGGATATAGGCCGTTCCTCCCTTGCCGTAGGGCCCTAGCTGGATGGAGACATAGATATATAAACCCGCGGCGACCAGCAGCAGGACCAAGAGGGCTTTAAGCAGGGTTCCGGCTTTCATGCGCATTCCTTATTTGTTGGAGGGAGCGGGATGGGTGGCGAGGTAGTCTTCGAGCAGGACCTCCGCGGCCAGCGAATCCAAAAAGGCCTTCGCCTTGGCCTTGGCCACGCCCCGTTGCCGCAGGCGCTGCTCGGCCTCGTAGCTGGTCAGCCGCTCGTCCCACAACTCCACTTCGCAATCCAGCTTGCGGGCATGGATCTCGCCGCGCAGTTTTTCCGCGAGCTCCCGAGCGGCCTGGGCGGCCTTGCCCTCGCTTCCGTCCATGTTGAGCGGCAATCCCACGACCACCCTTTCGAAGCCCTCCGCGGCGATCAGCGCCGCCAACTCGCGCAGCGAGGCCTTAAGGCCCGAGACCTCTAATACCGGGAGCAGGCGGGTGGTGAGGTGCAGGGCATCGCTGGCCGCGAGCCCGATGCGCTTCCCGCCGGGGTCGATCGCGAGCGTCTTCATGGGTTTAGTTTAAGCGGGCCGGAAGGGCTCAGCAATCGATAAAATCCACTCCTTCGTAGAAAAAAAGTCCGCGGCTTGCTAAAAAAAGGCATGCAAGTTCACGCCATCGTCCGGGGCCGGGTGCAGGGCGTCTTCTTCCGCGCCTTCACGCAAGGCAGCGCCCAAAGCCTGGGACTGCGGGGCTGGGTACGCAACCGCTCCGACGGCAGCGTGGAATTTCTGGCCCAGGGGGAAAAAGATCCTTTGGAAGAGCTGCTGCGTCTTTGCCGAAGGGGTCCGCCCTCCGCCCGCGTCGACGATATCGAAATAACTTGGTCGGAACCCGAAGAGACCCTGACCGGCTTCCGGGTCCTGGCCACCGATTGAGAATATTGAGCATGAGGAGTCCCGCTATGTCCCTGTGCCGCTCGCTCGCCTTGGCCTGCCTGTTTTCTACCCTCGTCTCTCCGCATGCCGGAGCCAAAGCGCTGCAGCCCACCTCGCTTCCCATGGTCCCCGGGGATTTGCAAAGCACGCCGCAGGGCGAGCGCATCGCCCTCCAGGGCGGCCGTAGCCTGCTGTGGCCGAGGCAAGGTCCCCTGACCCTGCAGGGCCCCAACGATGCCGTGCTCTTCCAGGTCGACCTGGGCGGAACGGCCAAGCGGAGCGGCGGCGCCGAGGCCCTGGGGCTCGAGGTGGAGGAGACCGACTTGGGGGGCGGCGCGCCGGGCAAGAAGAAATATCTCAGCGGGAAACAGGCGCCGACCGGACGGAGGCTGGACTCGGCGGCGCTCCCCGGCACCCCCAGCGCCGCGGAGGCGGGGCAAAGCCAGCGAAGCGAGGTCGGCGGCATCCCCATCACCACCACCCTCTTTCCCAACGGCGCCAGCGTCTGGAAGATCGAATGGCCGGCCTACATCGAAGAAATTTATTTCGACAAGAAAAAGAGCCTGGTCAGCGCCACCCAGACCCGCCAGCAGGGGGGCCTGACCGCCTCGCTGCAGCAGTACGCGGACGGAAGCTACTTGCGCAATTACAGCCAGGCGGCGGGGACCTTCCGCGTCACCTACGACGCCAACGACCGGAGCTATCGCCTGAGCTTCGCCAATTCCCAGGGCGATATCCTGGCCGAACTGGACTGCGGGGAGACTTGCACGGAGGATTAGCCCGGTCTTTAAACGGACTTGATGGTCGAGAGAAATTTTTGGAAGGGGCGGGTGTAGATCTCGAATTGCTCGGCCGGGAAGCTGGCCGTGAGATTGACGGCGACGTCGCCCTTGATGAAGCTGACCTGGATCTGCTGGACCTTCTGGCCCGGCTTGATGTTTTTCAGCACCTCGGCGTTGGGGCCGAGCATCTGTTTCATCGCGGCCAGGTCCCAGGCGCAAACCATCTGCATGGCGGGTACCCCGCCGATCTGGACCTCGCGCTCATCCAGAATTTGAAAGGTCTGGATGCCGCGGGCCTTCACCGCTTCTTTGATTTTCCCGAAATAGGTCGCCAAATCCGTCGGCTGGGCGAGCCGCTCTTTGGTGATGATGATATTGGGGCGGACGTTCTTATCGGTCGAAGGGATGGTCAAGGTCACCATGCCCTGGTCCTGCCAGTTGGAGGGAACGTCGAATTCGAGGTCGTTGAGGACTACTTTGCCCATGGGGAAAACTCCTTATCGAAACGATTTCGAAAAAGGGTAGCATGGCCCTCGGAAAGCCGCCAAGCAATAAAATTCACACACATTCCCCGGAGTTAGACATCCAGATTGCGGACCTTGAGGGCGTTGTTTTCGATGAACTCCCGGCGGGGCTCGACCTGATCGCCCATCAGCACGGTGAAGATGTCATCGGCCTCGACCAGGTCGTCGACTCGGACTTGCAGGAGGGTGCGGGTCTCCGGGTTCATGGTGGTTTCCCAGAGCTGCTCGGGATTCATCTCGCCCAGGCCTTTGTAGCGCTGGATGTATTGCCCCTCCCGCCCATGGGCGAGCAGGAAGTCTTTCACCTCCCGGAGGGTATTCAAGACCTGGCGTTTTTCTTCGCCCTTGCCGGCGAACTGGATCTCGAAGGGCCCCTCGCCGAGGGCGGACAGCTCTTTTTGAATGCCGCGCAGCTCGTGGATCTCGGGGGATTCCAAGAGCTCGAGGTCGATCACCGTCTGCCGGGTCATCCCGCCGTACAAGGTGCGGTAGACCAGGCGTTGGGCGCTGTGTTCCTCGTCCTTCTCGGTGTCGAGGCCGAAGTCCTTCAACTCGGGATAGACCCGGGTCAGGAAGGCCGCGAGCTTGTCGGACTCGACGTCCATTTTCTTGGGGTTCTTCAGGGTCTCCGCGCTGAACTCGGTGGCGGTGATCAGGGCGTCGATCAAGCGGGGGTCGGCCTTCTGGCGCATGCCCTGGAGGATCTTGTCGTAGCGAATCAGGGTGCGGGTCAGGTCGGCCAATTCCTTGCCCACCACCGCTTTCTTCTTGGCCCCCAGCCGGAGGTCTTCGACTCCTAGCTCGATGAGGTATTCCTCCAGCATCCCCTCGTTCTTGAGGTACTTCTCGCTCTTGCCCTTCTTGGCCTTATAGAGCGGCGGCTGGGCGATGTAGAGATAGCCCCGCTCCACCACTTGGGGCATCTGCCGGTAAAAGAAGGTCAGCAGCAGGGTGCGGATGTGGGCGCCGTCCACGTCGGCGTCGGTCATGATGATGATCTGGTGGTAACGCAGCTTTTCGATGTCGAAGTCGTTCTCGCCGATCCCCGCACCCAGCGCGGTGATGAGCACCCGAATCTCCTCGGAGGTGAGCATCTTGTCGAAGCGGGCCTTCTCGACGTTGAGGATCTTGCCCTTCAGGGGGAGGATGGCCTGATTGCGGCGGTCGCGCCCCTGCTTGGCGGAACCGCCGGCGCTTTCGCCCTCGACGATGTAGAGCTCGGAAAGGGCCGGGTCTTTCTCTTGGCAGTCGGCCAGCTTGCCGGGCAGCGAGCCGATCTCGAGGGCGCTCTTGCGACGGACCAGATTGCGCGCGTTGCGCGCGGCGATGCGGGCCCGGGCGGCCTCGACGATTTTATTGCCGATCTTCCGGCCGATGGAGGGGTTCTCCTCGAAGAGCTGGGCCAGTTTTTCGCCCACCACGGACTTGACCAGCCCTTCCACCTCGGAATTGCCCAATTTTCCCTTGGTCTGGCCCTCGAATTGCGGGTCGGGGATCTTGATGGAAATGACCGCGGTCAGGCCTTCGCGGATGTCCTCGCCCTCCAGGCCCTCTTCCTTGAGCGATTTTAGCAGGCCCTGATTCTGCAGAAAGGTGTTCAACGCCCGCGTCAGCGCGGATTTGAAGCCGGTGACGTGGGTACCGCCATCGTGGGTATTGATGTTGTTGGCGAAGGAAAAAATGTTCTCCGCGTAGCCATCGTTCCACTGCATGGCAATCTCGACGATGCACTGGTCTTTTTGCGCCTCGAAATAGATGGGCTTGGGATGCAGCGGGGCCTTGCGCTGGTTGAGGTGCTCGACGAAGCTGACGATGCCGCCCTCGTACTGGAAGACGTGGTTCTTCTGGCTGCGCTCGTCGAGGATCTCGATCTTGATGCCCTTGTTGAGGAAACTCAGCTCGCGCAGGCGGTTGCTGAGGACGTCAAAGCTGTATTCGGTGGTCTCGAAGATCTCCGAATCGGGCTTGAACCAGATTTTGGTGCCGCGCTTGTTGCTCTTGCCGGTGGATTCGAGCGGCGCCACGGGCACCCCGCGCCGGTAGCGCTGGTGGTAGACGGTGCCGTCGCGCTTGATCTCGAGGTCGAGCTCGGAAGACAGGGCGTTGACGCAGGAAACACCTACCCCGTGCAATCCCCCGCTGACCTTGTAGGCGCTGTGCTCGAACTTGCCGCCGGCATGAAGCTTGGTCAGGACCACCTCGGCGGCCGAGACCTTCTCGGTGGGGTGCATGTCGACGGGGATGCCGCGGCCGTTGTCTTCGACGGTGATCGAATTGTCGATGTGGATGACGACCTTGATTTGGTCGCAGAAGCCGGCCAGGGCCTCGTCGATGGAATTGTCGACTACTTCGTAAACCAGGTGGTGCAGCCCCGCCGAACCCGTGGAGCCGATATACATCGCCGGGCGTTTCCGGACCGCATCGAGCCCCTCCAAGACCTTGATGGAACTGGCGTCGTAAACGCCGCTGGGGGCGGCTTCGGAGTTATTGGCGGATGGCAAGAAATTCCTCCTTAGGGAATGGGGAGCTACGGGATCTCAGGCGTGTAACATAGGGTATCCGACTTGTAAAGCTGGGCGGGCCTCGTTTTAGGGCAGCAGGTGTCCTGCCGAAACCTGGAAATTTTTGGCCCGCAGGGCCGCGTAGGCGCCGCGCTGGGCGCTGGTCAGCAGGGTCTGGGCCCGCAATTCGCCCAGGCTTTCCAGCAAGAGTCGCTGGTGCCGCTCGTCCAACTCGCTGCCCAGGTCGTCCAGGAGGAAGACGGGGGGGCGACCGCTGCGCCCTTGGAACAGGTCCGCCTCCGCCAACTTGAGGGCGATGATCAGCAGGCGCTGCTGCCCTTGGGAGGCGATTTCGCGGACCGGATGGCCCCCAAAGGAGGCCGCGAGGTCGTCCCGCTGCGGACCGAGCAGGCTACGGCCGTAGCGCCGCTCCTGGTCGCGGACTTCCGCCAAGCCGGCCAGCAGTCCCTCAACCGTCGGCAACTCCCCCTCCCGCACCAAGCGGCCTTGCCAGACCAAGCCCAGGGCGACGTCCTCCCCCAACAAGTCCCGGAAGCGTTGCCGCCAGAGCCCCTCCAATTCCCGCAGATAGGCCTCTCGTTCCCGCATCACCCCCAGGGCCGCCTCGGCCCAGGCCTGATCGAAGCTCGCCGCCAGTTCCGGGGTCCCCGGATTTTCCAAGAGTTGGTTCCTTTGCCGCAAGACCCGCTGGTAGCGGGCAAGCTGGCCTGCGTAACCGGGACGTTGCAAGGCGATGGCATGGTCGAAATAGCGCCGCCGCGCGGCGGGGCTGCTGCGCAACAGGGTGGAGGAGTCCGGCGTGAATACCAAGACCCGGAGGGAGGCCTGGACGGGGGTCAGTCGAGCGATGGCCTTCCCTTGAAAATGCGCCTCCCGGCCTTCCGGCCCCAGCTGCATCCGCAGCTGGCTGTTCAGCCCCTCATGCTCCCACTCCGCCTCGAGGTAGGCGTTGGCTTGGCCGAAGCGGATCAAATTTTCCGGCTCGCAATTGCGAAAGGAGCGGCCGTTGGCGAGGTAATAGACCGCCTCGAGAAAATTCGTCTTGCCCTGGGCGTTCTCCCCTTCCAAGACGTTCAGGCCCGGCGCCAAGGAGACTTCCTGCTCGGCAAGATTGCGGAAATCGCGGATGTGGAGCCTGTGGATCGCCACCGTTTAGAGTCGCATCGGCATGATCAGGCTTAAGAATCCCTTGTCGACCTCGGAGCGAATCAGACAGGGGCTGACCTCGTCCTTGAGCTCGAGCCTGACGGTCTCGTCCTCGAGGACCGAGAGCACATCGAGGAAATACCGGTAATTAAAACCGATCTCCAGGTGCTTGCCTTTGTACTGGCATTCCACCTCTTCCCGGGCCTCGCCCAAGTCGGGATTGGAACAGAGCAGCTCGAGTTGCCCACTGTTAAAGGTGAGTTTGACCCCGCGGTTGTGTTCCTGGCTGAGCAGCGAGACGCGGCGCAGGGCGCCGACCAGTGGGGCCTTGGGCAGGATGGCGCTTTGGTCGTTCTTTTGGGGAATCACCTGGCGGTAGTCGGGGAAGTCCCCTTCGATAAGGCGAATGAACAAGGTGATGGGGCCGCGCTGTACCATCACGTTGCGACCCTCAATGGCGATGGGAAGGACTCCGTCTTCTTCTTGAATCAATTTTTGCAGCTCTAAGACGCCCTTTCGAGGCAGTAGCACCCCCTTGGCCAATTGAAAGCTCTGCGTCATGGCACGCTCCGACCAACTCAGGCGGTGACCGTCCGTAGCCACCATGCGTAGTTTTTTGTCCCCGGCCGACTCCAGAAACACGCCATTGAGGTTGTATTTGGTCTCATCCGTGGAGACCGCGAACAGGGTCTTTTCGATCATCGCCTTAACGGCAGGGGCGTCCAGGGAAAGGATGTTCTTCTTGGCCATCTCCGGCATGGTGGGGAATTCCTGCGGGGAAAGCCCGACGACCTTGAATTTGGAGGTGCCGGCGATGATCTCCAGCCAATGGTCGTCCCGTCGCTTGATAGTGATCTGCTCGGCGGTGATCTCCCGGGCAATGTCGTAGAGGCTCTTGGCGGGGACCGCGACCTGACCGGGGTGCTTCACTTGGGCCGGGACCTCCACGGTGATCCCCACTTCGAGGTCGGTGGCGCTGATCCGGAGCTTGTCCTGGGAGCAATCCAACAAGGCATTGGACAGGATAGGCTTGGTGGTCTTTTTTTCGACCACGTTTTGGGTCCAGTAGAGACCTTGCTTGAGTTCTTCGCGGGAGACTTTGATTTCCATCGCGGACCTACCCCTTTCCGGATTCCCACAGCTATATTCTTTATTGGGAATCTATAAATAAATAATAAGTATCCTTAATAGAGCCTGTGGAAACGTGGATAAATCGCTTAAGCCCCGGGTTTATCGCGGGAAAGCGATGAGGAAAACTCGAGGGCCGCCGGAGGGGATGTCTCGAGTTTTGGGGATGGTGGCTATTTCCACAAACCATCCCCAACTGATCCACGGATCTTATCCACTGTCCCAAAGCACAGCCGACGCACGAAAGCAAGGCCCCGAAGCGACGCGGGTACGGCATTCTAGGTTCCCGGGTCGGCATTTTCTACCGCTTAGGCGATTTCGGTTTGCAGGATCTTTTCGAGGGAGTGGATTTCGTTTCGCAGGGTCAGGTCCTGCTGCAAAAGCTTTTCGATTTTCTGCACCGCGTGCACCACCGTGGAGTGGTCTTTGCCGCCGAACTTCATCCCCAACTCAGGGAAGCTGGATTTGACGTGTTTGCGGCAGAGGTACATGGCGATCTGGCGCGGCACCGTCAGGACCTTGAGCCGCCGGGGAGATTTTAGGTCGCTGATCTTGACGTTGTAGTGGTCGGCGACCAGTTTTTGAATGGATTCGATGGTCAGGGCCCGGGAACGGTCGGGAATCAGATTTTTCAAGATTTCCCGGGCCATCTCGAGGCTGATCTCGTTGCCCGACAGGGAGGAAAAGGCGCTCAGCCGAATCAGGGAGCCTTCCAATTCGCGGACGTTATTGCGGATATGGCTGGCCAAGAACATCGCGACCTCGTCGGGCAAGGCGATCCGGTCTTCTTCCGCCTTTTTGCGCAGGATCGCCACCCGGGTCTCGACGTCCGGCGCCTGGATGTCGGCGATCAGACCCCATTCGAAGCGGGAGCGCAGCCGTTCTTCCAGTTGCGGGATATCCTTGGGGAAGCGGTCGGAGGTGAGCACCACCTGCCGGCGCGATTCGTACAGAAAATTGAAGGTGTGGAAGAACTCCTCTTGGGTCCGCTCTTTCCCGGCGATGAATTGGATATCGTCGATCAGCAGCACATCGCAGGATTCCCGGTATTTCTTCCGGAACTCGAACATCTTCTCGTAACGGATGCTGTTGATCAGCTCGTTGGTGAAGTGTTCGGCATGGACGTAGAGGACCTTGAGTTGTTGTTGGGTCCGAAGGATCTCGAGCCCGACCGCATTGAGCAGGTGGGTCTTGCCCAAGCCCACCCCACCGTAAATGAATAGCGGGTTGTAGGCCAGGGCGGGCAAATTGGCCACGGCCTTGGAGGCCGCATGGGCAAACTGATTGGAGCTGCCGACGACGAAGGTGTCGAAGGTGTATTTTGGATTGAGGCCTTCCTGGGCCTTTTTGGGCGCGTTGGGCGCCGGGCCGCGGGAGCCCTCTTCCACGGGGGCGGGCTCGGGGGCTTTCAGGGCCTCGGTATGGGGGGCCGCGGCTTCGTCGACGATTCGGAAAGAAAGCTCGTGCTCCTGCCCCGTGATCTTGAATAGCTCGTATTTGATGAGATTGAGGTAATTCTCGGTAATCCAGTCGCGGATGAATTTATTGGGGACCTCGATGACGAGGCGCTGGTCTTCGCCCAGGCAGAAAGTGGCCGGCTTGATCCAGTTGTTATAATTGAGGCCGCTGATCTTGGTCTGGAGGGAGGCGATCACTTTGGGGATGATATCGTTCATGAGCGGCCGCAATAATCCACAAGGCTATCCACATCTGTGGAAAACTAAATAGACAAATAATATCAAGGCACTAGCCTGATTTTTCCGTGAAAGGTCCCCTATTTTACACAACGCGTCAACCGATGCCATCCCGAGGTTGGGATTTGGGCCTGCCCCTTGCGACGCATCGTGATCGCTGAAAAATTTTTCTGAGAAAGGAAGGCCGGGAGGAAAGGCGCCGAAGGTGAAGAAGGTTCGAATACGGCGGGTTAAAAAACTTTTATTATTTTGTCCTCAAAAAATCCGCTTACCTTCCCAACGCCAGAACTGCCTGCTTGGGATCCAAAATGATAAAAGGTTTTTCACCTAAGCTTTCCGAAGGCCGGAAATTTCCCGAAAAAATTTTTCCAAAGATCGAAAAAACGCTAAGCCAAATTTTTTTTCTCCTCAAGCTGAAAACGCGAATCGCGGGAGAAAAATTTTCGCAGAGCGAAGGCGGTTTTTAGATTTCCACCCGAGATTTGGCAAGAGCTTTTTTCTCAAAAAAGATAAGTCACCGGTCTTGATAAGAATTTTTTTTGCCGTTGACTAAAGGAGGCAAAAATGTTTTCACCGCTGCGCTTCAAAAATTTTTTGTGAAAGAGATTTCGACGAGGATAGCGCGATGAAAAGAACGTTCCAGCCCAGTAAAATCAAGGCGAAACGCAAGCACGGTTTCCGCAAGCGCAATTCCACCACCGCGGGGCAAGGCGTGCTCAAGCGACGTCGCGCCAAGGGCCGCAAACGACTTACCAAGGCGGTTTACAAGAAGTGAGCATGGGCGCTTCCCTTCCCAAAGGCGCTCGGCTCCGCTCGCCCGAGGCCTTTCGCTCTTTACTCGCCTCCCGAGAAAAAATTTCCTCTCCCTACTTCTCGATTAAGTACAAAAGGCGCGACCTGACGGATGTCCGCCTCGGCATCGTCCTCCCAAAAAAAAAATTTCCGGTGCGGTCCAACGCAATCGATTGAAACGCATCGCTCGAGAAAGTTTTCGACGTGGGCGGAGCCGGTTGCCTCCCGGCGATTACCTCGTGTATTTTTTTTCCGCCGCCGCCGAGGCAAAGGGCCGAGATTTGCAAGCGGCCCTGGAACAGAGCTGGTATTCCCTCCGCCGGAAGCCTCAATAAACGATAAATTCACTTCTCGTTTCCGGCCAATCGAGGCATAAGGGGACGCCCGGAGGGACGGCGGGAGATTTTTTCCCGGAGTCCTGAAAGGAATATCTTGAAATCATTAATGATTTTTGGAATTCGGTGCTACAAGCGCTGGCTGTCGCCGCTCTTGCCCCCGGCCTGCCGGTTCCACCCGACTTGCTCGGTCTACGCCTTGGAATGCCTGCGGCGTTACCCGACGGGGAAGGCGACTTGGTTGATCCTGCGACGCCTGGCCCGCTGTCAGCCCTTTTGCGCCGGCGGCTATGACCCGGTGCCTCCGCCCAAGTCGGGAGTCTGATCCCTGGACGGGAAGGATTTTTATGGAAAAGAAAACCTTATTGGCGGTGGTATTAAGCAGCGCCGTCTTTATCTTGTACTACGGCTTTATCTACAAACCGCCGGTGGCGCCCAAGCCCGCCCCAGCCTCCGCACCGGTGGCGACTAGTTCGAATAGCCCCGCCCCCCCTGTTAATCCGGCGGTCCCTCCTGCCAGCCCTCCCGCGCCAGCGAGGCCTGCCCAAGCCGAGGTGCTGAGTTCCCTCGACAATGCCGTGGTCGAGACCAAGGTTTCTTCCCGAAGCGGCCTGCCACTGGAATGGCTGTTGAAAAAGTATTTCCTTCAGCCGAATAACCAGGGCCCCAATGTCAATTTATTGCAGGCCCTGGCCCAGGAAGCCCCCCTTGGGCTGCTGCTCTTTCCGGGACAGGCCCCCCTCTCTCCCGAACTCCAATTAAAGGAGAGCAGTTCCCAGGCCCTCACTTACGAGGGACAGGTCGGCGACCTTGCGATTCAACAAAAGCTCGAGCTCGGGACCACGGACTACACCCTGCAGATGAGCCTCCACTTGGAAAATCGCGGGGCCAGCCCCCAGTCCCTGAGCCCCGGCCTGCGCCTGCAGATCGAGCAAAACCAGGCCACCCCGCGGGGATTCTGGATCTTCAAAGAGGCGCCCAACCTGCGCTTTCCCCTCTACCGGATAGGGACGAGCGTCAAACGCCATCGCAACGTGCAAAAACTGGGGCCCTTCCAGGAAGAGGTCGGGGAGCTCTCTTGGGCGGGCCTGGAAGACCATTATTTTTTGAGGATGTTGCTGGCGCGCAACGTCTCGCCGCAAAACCGCGTCGCCTATGGGACAGTCGGCTCGGGGGTCTTCACCCAACTGCAGTACGCCGCCGAGGCCCTGGCCCCGGGCCAGGCGCGGGACTACGTCTTCACCCTCTATTTAGGGCCCAAGGACCCCGCCCTGCTTAAGCAATTCGGCGAGGCCCAATTGGACAAGGCGGTGGATTACGGCTGGTTCGGCTTCATCGCCCTCCCCATCCTGACGGTATTGAAGCTGTTCTATTCTTTCCTGCATAACTGGGGCCTGGCGATCATCGCCCTCACCCTCCTGATCAAGCTGTTGCTGCACCCCCTGACCCGCAAGTCGATGGCCTCGATGAAGGCCATGCAGGCCCTCCAGCCCCAGCTGCAGAAGCTGCGCGAGAAATATGCCGATGACCGCGAGCAGCTAAACCTCCAGACCATGGACCTTTTCAAGCGCCACAAGGTCAATCCCATGGGCGGCTGCCTGCCGATGGTGATCCAGATGCCCATCTATATCGCCCTCTATAAGGTCTTGTATAACGCCACCGACCTGTACCACGCCCCCTTCTTCGGCTTTTACCACGACCTCTCCGCGCCGGACCCCTACTACCTCCTGCCCATCCTCTTGGGGGTATTCATGGTCCTGCAGCAGAAGATGACCCCCAGCACCTCGGCGGACCCGGCGCAGGCCAAGATGATGATGATCATGCCTGTGATGTTTTCCCTGTTCATGCTCTTCTTGCCGCTGGGCCTAGTGCTCTACATTTTCGTCAACACCGTGCTTACCGTGGTCCAGCAGTACATGAACCAGCACGACCTCTCCTTCACCGACCTGTTCCGGGGCCGAAAAAAGCCGGCCTAGGGCTTGACGCGGGGCCCGGAATCGGCCCATGCCTGCGACGTGCAAGGCGATTTTTCCCAGGACACCATCGTGGCCATCGCCACGCCCCCCGGCGAGGGGGGCATCGGCGTGCTGCGCCTCAGCGGGCCCCGGGCCCGGGAGGCGGCGGGCCGGCTTTGGAAGGGTAAAATCCCGCCCGCCGAGTTTGAATCCCATCGGATGTATTTTGGAAAATGGTGCGACCCCAAGACGGGCGAGACCCTGGATTCCGGGCTCATGGTCTGGATGCAGGCCCCCCGTTCCTACACGGGGGAGGAGGTAGTCGAGCTCCAGCTCCACGGGGGTCCGCTGCTGCTGGGCCGGATGCTGGAGCTGCTGCTGCGGGAGGGCCTACGCGCCGCGGAGCCGGGCGAGTTCACCCGGCGGGCCTTTCTCAACGGCAAGCTGGATTTGCTGCAGGCGGAGGCGGTGGCGGAGTTGATCCATGCCAAGAGCGAGGCGGCCCTGCGCAATGCCCGTGCCCAGCTGGAGGGCCGCATCTCCTCCGAGGTGCAGGGTCTCAGGGTGCGGGTGGTGGCGCTCTGCGCCCAGCTGGAGGCGGCCATTGATTTTCCCGAGGAGGATCTGGAGCTCGTGTCCTGCGCGGAATTGGCCCAGCAGGTCCGAGCCCTGGAAGCGGAATTGGGCGGTTGGCTGGAGCGGTTTCAGGTCGGGCGGCTGCTCCGCGAAGGCGTCAAGGTGGCCTTGGTGGGCCGCCCCAACGTCGGCAAATCCAGCCTGCTCAACCGCTTGTTGGGGCAGGACCGCGCCATCGTCCATCCTCGCCCGGGGACGACCCGGGACGTGATCGAGGCCTGGCTCGAATGGGAGGGCCTGCCGCTGCAGTTATTTGACACCGCGGGAATTCGGGAAGGCAGGGAAGAGGTGGAACAGGAAGGGATCCGGCGTTCCCAAAGGGCGGCGGAACAGGCGGACCTTAGTCTCTGGGTGCTGGACGCCTCGGAGCCCCTGTCCGCCGAAGACCTGCAGGTGGCGGAGCTGCTGCGCGGAAATATCCTGCCCGTCGCCAACAAGATGGACCTCGTCAGCCCCGCCCCGGTCTGGAAAGAGCTGCCGCAGCGACCGGGGATGTCGGCCCCCTGTCAGGTCTCCGCCCACAGCGGGACCGGATTGGCGGAATTGAAACAAAGGATCTTGGCCAGCCTCGGGCTGGAAGGCCTTCGCCTGAGGGAACAGGCCTTCTTGAACAACGCGAGGCACCGCGAGGCCCTCGAGCGCGGCTTGGAGGCCCTGGCCCGCGCCCGAGACGCCCTGGAGGCAAGGCAGGCCCTGGAGTTGCCGGCGGCCGAACTGCGTTCGGCCTGCCTGGCCTTGGAGGGCTTGCTGGGACGGGTGGGTTCGGAGGATATTTTAGGGGAGATTTTTTCGCATTTTTGCATTGGAAAGTGAGGCCGCCGAGGCTAGAGGCAGGGAGCCAGCTCGGTTTTGGGAAAGGAACGGATGTCGATGGCGCAGCGGGTTTTCAGTAAAAAGCGGCGAGGCCTGGGCCTTGCCTTGGGCCTGGTCCTAGGACTGTTCGGGATTTCAAGGGCATTTTCCGCCGGCAGCGACCCGGCCATGGTCGACCTGGGCGGATCCAGCACCGCCGTCCCAGCACAGCCCGCCAATCCCGAGACCAAGCCCAGCCCCACCGAACAGCTTTCCCTCCGCGTCAATCTTCCCGCCACCCGGCTGGACCTCTACGTCAACGGCAAATTCGACCGCAGCTACAATGTCGCGATCGGGATGCCCAAGTATCCCACCCCGATTCGGGACTACAGCATCTCCCACATCGTCTGGAATCCCTGGTGGATCCCCCCGGATAGCGAATGGGCCCAAGACGCCGAGAAGACCCCGCCGGGGCCGGGCAACCCGCTGGGCGCCGTCAAGCTGCTGATGGAAGACGGCATTCGCATCCACGGGACCAATGCCCCGCGCAGTATCGGGCGGGCCTCCTCCCATGCCTGCCTGCGTATGCGATCGGAGGACATCAAGGCCCTGGCCTGGAAGATCCAACAGGCCTATTCGGACAAAACCGATCCCGAACTCTTAGAAATGTACAAAAAGAACCCACGGAGCACCTTTTGGGTAACCCTGTTCGCAGGCGTGCCTGTCACCGTGGAGTATCGCCAGGTCGAGACCCGGGGGGACAAGTTCCTTATCCATCCGGACCGCTATGGGCGGGGCGGGCTGCAAGAGGAGCTGGAGGCCGCCTTTTCCGGGCACCCCGATCTGGCGGTGACCAAGCCGCTGCTGGCGAAGCTCAAGAAACTCCGCGGCAAGGGGACGGTCGAGGCCAGCCCGCAGGAATTGACGCAGTGGAGCTTGGGAGAAGAGCCCCAGTCATCGCCCGAAAGCCTTCCCGCAAAGAAATCCTGACAGTACGCTGGAAAACCGCTCCAGCATTGGCTTGTAAGCGCGTCATAAATTGTTTTGGACGCGTCACAATTCTTCTTAAAATTTTCCCAGAAAACTTTGACGCGTATTGCGTATCGGACGCGGTCTAGGGCAAGGGATTAAACCCTCGGCTAAGCCGCCGGCTTTGACCCCGGGCGCGAGACGGGCTAGAGGGAGAGTCCCTGGAAAAGGCCGAATGGGTTATTATTTACCCACCTGAAGGAGACGGCAGGGCTTATGCTTGTTTTTGACAAATCTTATGAGGTGATCGTCGTGGGAGCGGGTCATGCCGGCTGTGAGGCCGCCCTGGCCAGTGCTCGGATGGGGGCCAAGACCCTCCTCCTGACCTCGAACCTGGATAATATTGCGCACATGAGTTGTAACCCGGCCATCGGCGGCCTGGGCAAGGGACATATTGTCAAGGAAATCGATGCCTTAGGCGGGGAGATGGGGAAAAACATCGACGCCACCGGCATTCAGTTTCGCACCCTCAATACCCGCAAAGGACCGGCGGTGCGGGCCAGCCGGGCCCAGGCCGATAAGCTGCTGTATAAGAAACGGATGAAATGGGTCTTGGAGAATACCCCCAACTTGGAGATCAAACAGGCCTTTGCGGATTCTCTTGGGGTGGAATCGGGGCGGGTCAGCGGGGTCCTCTCCTCTTTAGGGGTCTTTTTTCCAGCCCAGGCGGTGGTGCTGACCACGGGGACCTTCCTCAATGGCCTCATTCACATGGGCGAAAATCAATTTGGGGCCGGCCGGGCCGGGGACCTCCCGGCCTTAGAGCTTTCGGGAAGCCTGCGTCAACTGGACTTCGAGGTGGGCCGACTGAAGACCGGGACCTGTCCCCGGCTCGACGGGCGCAGCATCGATTATTCGGGTTTGGAGCTGCAACCCGGCGATGATCTGCCGCGCAAGTTCAGCTTTTCCGATAATCGCATCGAATTGCCCCAGATACCCTGTCATCTGACCTATACCAGCGAGGCGACCCACGAATTAATCCGGTCCGGTATCCATCGCAGCCCCATGTATTCCGGCAAGATCCAGGGAGTAGGACCCCGCTATTGCCCTTCCATCGAAGACAAGGTGATGAAGTTTCCGGATAAAACCCGGCATCAGCTGTTTTTGGAGCCGGAAGGGCTGGAAACCCGGGAGGTCTACGTCAATGGCCTCTCCACCTCCCTGCCGATCGATATCCAATTGGGGGTGATTCGTACCATCGCAGGCCTGGAAAAGGCCGAAATGATGCGGCCGGGCTATGCGATTGAATACGATTACGTCCCGCCCACCCAGTTGCAGCCCTGGTTGGAGACCAAACGCGTCGCCAATCTCTTTCATGCCGGGCAAATCAATGGAACTTCCGGTTACGAAGAGGCGGCTGGACAGGGGATCATGGCGGGCATCAATGCGGTGTTAAAGATCCGTGGGGAAGCCCCGCTAATCCTGCGTCGCTCCGAGGCCTATCTCGGGGTGATGATCGACGATTTGGTCACCCAGGGGACCGCCGGGGAGCCCTATCGCATGTTTACCTCGCGCGCGGAGTACCGCCTGTTGTTGCGGGAGGACAATGCCGACCTGCGGCTGCGGGGATTGGGGCGGCGATTGGGCCTGGTAGGGGACGCGGATTGGAGCCGTTTTCAGGCCAAACAAGGAAAAATCCAAGAACTGGTTGATTTTCTCCGCCGCGAGCGCCTCTTTCCACGGGCCGAAACCAATCAGGCCTTGCTTCGGCTGCAGACCCCGGCCCTAGAGCAACCCCTGCCCTTGGCCGAATTGCTGCGCCGGCCGGAGCTGAGCCTGCAGCAGCTCCCGGCACTCTTTCCCGGCCTAAGACCCCTCCTGGACGATGCCTCCCCGGAGATCTTGGAACAGGTGGAGACCCAGGTGAAGTACGAGGGCTATATTCAGCGCCAAGAGGAAGAGATCGAGCGGAGTGAGCGCCTACAATCCCTGCAGCTGCCTAAGGATTTTCTTTTTGAGGGCATCCCCGGCCTGTCTCGCGAGGTGGTGGAGAAGCTAAATCGGCTGCGGCCTCACTCCTTAGGCCAAGCCAGTCGCATTTCCGGAATCACCCCCGCCGCCATTACGATCCTGGCGATCCACCTTCGAAAATATCAGGCCGCGAAAGATCTCCGAGAATGAAGCTCATCCGGCTCTCGAGTGAGGATATTAGTCTCCTGGAGAATGCCCTCCCCGACGTTCCACGTGAAACCTCGCAATCGCTATTGAGGTATATAGACCTCATTCAGGTTTGGAACCAAAGGATCAACCTTACGGGGGCGAAAAACCCCAGGGAATTTATTCTCCATCATGTCTTGGACTGCGGTGCTGCCCTTGCTGCCCTGCCTAATTCGCAACAGTGGCTAGATGTTGGTACAGGATCAGGTCTGCCGGGCCTAGTCTGGGCCATTCTCCGTCCTAATTTTCAAATCCTCCTGGTCGAGTCCCTGCAGAAACGCGCGGCCTTTCTGTTGCGGGCCAAGGCTGAGTTAAAATTAGCCAATGTGGAGGTGCTGGCCAAGCGCTTTGAGACCCTGCATCCGGGCGGGCTTCCAGCCTTGAAGCCAGGTTCCTATTCCATCGTTTCACGTGGAACCTCCTCACCTCAGGGGCTCATAAAATTGGCTAGGGAGACCGCCTTGCCCTGGCGGCACTGGGTGGTCTTCAGCAATGAAAAAATTCACCAAGAATATTTAGACATCTCCCCCTCCTTTGAGCTAGAAGTCGAATCCGTGCCCTATCGTCATTTCCTAAGGGCAGGGCAGACTGGGCTGCTTACGATCATAAAGCGAAAAAATGACCATACCCTACATGATATGTAGGTTTTGGTTGCCAAAGGCGAAAAAATAGCGCTATAGCAGGGCCATCATCCGAGCCGTGGAACGAGGAGGTCGCATGCGAGTACTGGCTTTTGCGAATCAAAAGGGCGGGGTGGGAAAGACCACCAGCGCGGTCAATATGGCCTCCTGCCTGGCAGCGGCCGAGCGGCGGACCCTGCTGATCGATCTCGACCCCCAAGGCAACGCCACCAGCGGCTTGGGCGTGGGAAAACACGATCTCACCCGCAGCATCTACGACGTCTTGGTCCACCGCCTCCCCCTCAAAGAGGTCATCGTCGGCACCCAGCTTTCTTACTTGGACTTGGCCCCCTCCAACACCCAATTGGTCGGTGCCGAGCTCGAATTGGTCTCGGCCTTCGCGCGGGAGAACCGCCTGGCCAATGGCATCGAGGGCCTGCGGGGGGAATACGATTACGTGATCATCGACTGCCCGCCCTCTTTGAATCTGCTCACCATCAACGCCCTGACGGCCGCGGACGGCGTGGTGGTGCCGGTGCAGTGCGAGTATTACGCGATGGAGGGGCTGAGCGAGCTGGTCAAGACCATTCAGTTGGTGCAGGAGCACCTCAACTCCCGCCTGCAGATCGAAGGCATCATCCTCACCATGTTTGACGCGCGGAACAACCTGGCCCGGCAGGTGGCCTCGGAGGTGCGGAACTTTTTTGGCGAAAAGGTCTACGACAGCGTCGTGCCCCGGAATGTCAAGTTGAGCGAGAGCCCCAGCCACGGCAAATCGATCATTTTATACGATGTACATTCTAAGGGTGCCAAAAGCTATTTGGAGCTGACTGCTGAGCTCTTAGTCGGGAAAAAGTTACAAAATACCGTACAAGATTCCTTTGAGGAGATGGTAGGGGCGACCACGCATTAAACCCAGTCTCCCTGGAGAGAAAGATAGAGGTAGTTGATGCAAACCACCGGTGGAAACCGTGCCCTCGGCAAGGGCTTGGCCTCGCTCATTCCGCAGGCGGGGGCGCAGACCGTGCCCGCACCCTCCGAGGGCTACTTTCCTTGCCCCATCAACGATATCTTGCCCTCCCGGGGCCAGCCCCGAAAGATCTTTTCCAAACAGGCCCTGGAAGAATTGGCCGCGTCCATCCAGGAGCAGGGCGTGATCCAGCCCCTCATTGTACGGCGCATGGAAGGGGGCAAATACGAGTTGATCGCCGGCGAACGCCGCTTGCGCGCGGCGAAGCTGGCGGGCCTGGCCACGGTGCCGGTGGTGGTGTCCAGCGCGGCGCCCGAACAGGTGCTGGAGCTGGCCCTGATCGAAAACATCCAACGGGAAGACCTCAATCCCATCGAAGAGGCCCTCGCCTACAAAGAGTTGGCCGACCGCTACCGTTTCACCCAGGAAGAGGTCGCCCGGCGGGTCGGGAAGGAGCGCTCCAGCATCACCAATGCCTTGCGCCTCTTGACGCTCCCCGAGGAGATCCGCGGGGACATCATCGAAGGTCGGCTCTCGATGGGCCAGGCGCGGGCCTTGCTTGCGATCGAAGACGACGACCTCAAAATCAAGGTCAAAAAAAGGATCCTGAGCGAGGGACTTTCCGTTCGAGAGGTGGAGAGGCTTTCCCAAGAGGTGAAGGCAGGGGTCAAGGTCGAACGCCGGGTGCAGACCAAATTGACCGATCCGCAATTGAACTTCATCGAGCAAGAGATGACCAAGATCCTCGGCACCAAGGTCAAGATCAAGGCCCGCGGGACCAAGGGAAAGGTGCTCATCGATTACTATAGCTCGGAAGATTTGGATCGAATCTTCAACGCGATCATCGGATAACCCAAGGCCTCGCCGCTCGTCCATGCGGATGCGCGGGCGTCCCCGATGCACGAATGGCGCGGCCCAGCGGAATGCAAAAGGAGAATCCCATGTTTGGAGAAAAAGACCGCGCCCTGAAACTGGTCTCCGAGGAGGCCATGACCTTGCTCGATAAGGGCGCCGAGTTCGAAGGCAAGCTGACCTTCGAAGGCAAGGTGCAGATCAACGGGCGCTTTCGGGGCGAGATTTTTTCGGAGGGCACCCTGCTGATCGGCGAGGGCGCCCAGGTCGACGCCAAGATCGAAATCGACACGGTCATCATCCAGGGCCAGGTGACCGGAAATATCATCGCCAAACGCCGCATCGAGATGCATCCCCCCGCCATCGTCAAGGGGGACATCGTTTCCCCGGGCCTTGTGGTCAGCGAAGGGGCGGTCTTCGAAGGCAATTGCAGCATGGGGCGGGAACCCGCCGGCCGCGTCTTCGAATTAGCCCCCACGCCCTCGGTCTGAAACCGGGCCGGGGCCGCGGATTTCGAGCGCTCCGAGGCGCGAAAATAACTGAATCCTTTCCTGATTTTGCGGATTTCCGCGTCCGTCATCACTTGCCTTGACAAGTTTTTGGTTCGCGTGGTACCTGCGCATGCGTTTTTCAATCGCCGCTGCGGGATTTCCTTAATTTTTTACCCATTCATCGCAGACGAGATTTCGGGATCGTTGCCATGGTTGAACTACTGCCCAATGAGACATTGTTCGTTCAGATCGGCGTCTTCCTGTTTACCTTTATCGTCTTGAATTTTTTGGTCTTTCGGCCGGTATTGCGGCTGATGGAACGCCGCAAGTCCTTGACCGTCGGCGCCGAGCACGAGGCCGAGGTCCTGGGCGAAAAGACCCAAAAACTCATCGAAACCCACCAAGGCAAGATGCAAGAGGCCCGCAACCAAGGGCTCGCCCTGAAGGAAAAATCCAAGAAGGAAGGGGAGGCGGAGGCCAATGCCCTCTCCGCCCAGGCCCATCAAGAATTGGAAGCCACCTTAGAGAAGACCCGTTCCGAAATCGCCCAACAGTCAAAAGAGGCCCAGCTCAAGCTACGCAGCCTCTCCCGAGAGCTCTCCCGCGAGATGGCGGAGAAATTATTGGGCAGAAAGGTGGCCTCCTGATGAATCGCCGCCTGACCCTGGCCATCGCTATGGGGATTTCGCTCTTGGCCCTGCCGCTCTGGGCCGCGGAAGGGGGCCACGAAGAAGGCCCCGGCATGTCCCTTGTCTATTGGGGAATTAATTTTCTCATTTTGGTCGGCGGACTTGCGTTTTTCCTCCGTAAACCCGTCAAAGAATTCTTCGCCTCCCGGTCGACCCTGATTCGAAAGAACATCGAAGAGGCCACCCAGCGTCGGGGCAACGCGGAGCAAAAGTACGCCGAATACGAAGCGCGCCTGAAGTCCATTGAGAAAGAGATGCAGGAGCTGATCGCCACCCTCAAAAAGGACGGCGAGCTCGAAAAGCGGCGCCTGGTGGAACAGGCCCAGCATCAGGTCGCCAACCTCAAGACCACCAGCGAGCGGATCCTCCAGCAAGAATTGCGCAAGGCCAAAGAAGAGCTCAAGAAAGAGGCCGTGCACCTGGCCACCGATTTGGCCGAGGAGCTGCTCCGCAAAAACGTCACGGCCGACGACCAAGGCCGCATCGTCGACCAATACCTGCAAAAGATGGAGAAATTGGCATGAGGCAGGGATCCATCGCCAAACGCTACGCCACCGCCTTGCTTCAGGTCGCGCTCGAACAAGGCAAGCTCGACGAGTTCGAGCAGCAGTTGCAGACCATCTCCCAGGCCTTCGCGCAAAATCCGGTCCTGCAATCGGCCATGGCCTCCCCGGTGGTGGCGCATTCCAAAAAGAAGGCCTTGTTCACGGCCCTGGCCCCGAAACTGGGCATCAGTCCCATTGTGGGAAATTTGATTCAAGTTTTGATTGACCATGAACGCATCCCCGAGCTCCCCCTGATCGGCCTGATCTTTCGCGACCTGGCCGACGAGCAGAAGGGGAGGGTGCGGGTGCAGGTCACCAGCGCTACCCCCCTCGGCGCCAGCGAGGCCAAGCTGAAGGGCATCCTCGAAAACTCCCTGAAGCAGCAGGTCCTGCTCGAGACCAAGGTGGACCCCGGCCTCCTGGGCGGCTTGGTGGTTCGGGTGCAAGACCGGGTCTTCGACGCCTCTTTGAAGGGGGAATTGGATCGATTGAAGGAAACGTTGACCGCCGAGGCGGTGGCTTAAAGGCATAAGGCTTAAAAGGCATAACAAAAGGAAAGCGAATATGCAGATTCGACCTGAAGAAATCTCCGACATCATCCGCCAACAGATCCAAGACTACGACCGCGTGGTCGAGATGGACGAAGTCGGCACCGTCCTTTCCATCGCCGACGGTATCGCCCGCGTTTATGGGTTGTCCCGGGTCATGGCGGGCGAGCTGCTGGAGTTTCCCAACAATATCTTCGGCCTCGCGCTCAACCTCGAGGAAGACAACGTCGGCGTGGCCATCATGGGTCATGACTCCGAGATCCGCGAGGGCGACACCGTGAAGCGCACGGGCCGCATCGCCGAGGTCCCCGTCGGCGAGGCCCTGGTCGGGCGCGTGATCAACGCCTTGGCCCAGCCCATCGACGGGCTGGGACCCATCCGCACCGACCTGCGCCGCCAGATCGAGATCAAGGCCCCCGGCATCGTCGCCCGGCAGAGCGTCCATGAGCCCCTGCAGACCGGCATCAAGGCCATCGACGCCATGATCCCCATCGGCCGCGGCCAGCGCGAGCTGATCATCGGCGACCGCCAGACCGGCAAGACCGCGGTGGCGATCGACACAATCATCAATCAAAAGGGCAAGGGCGTGTACTGCATCTACGTCGCGATCGGCCAAAAGCAGTCGACCGTGGCCCAGGTGGTGGAGAAGCTGAAGCACTTCGGCGCCATGGAATACACCATCGTGGTCGCTGCCAACGCCTCCGATCCGGCGCCCCTGCAGTTCTTGGCCCCCTATAGCGGCGTCACCATCGGCGAGTATTTCCGCGACAACGGCAAGCACGCCCTGATCGTCTACGACGACCTCTCCAAGCACGCGGTGGCCTATCGCCAGCTGAGCCTGCTGCTCCGCCGCCCCCCCGGCCGCGAGGCCTTTCCCGGCGACGTCTTCTATCTCCACTCGCGCCTGTTGGAACGGGCCGCGAAGCTCTCCGATGAGCGCGGCGGCGGTTCCCTGACCGCGCTTCCCATCATCGAGACCCAGGCGGGCGACGTCTCGGCCTACATCCCGACCAACGTCATCTCGATCACCGATGGCCAGATCTTCCTGGAGAGCGACCTGTTCTACTCCGGTATCCGCCCGGCCGTGAACGTCGGTATCTCGGTCAGCCGCGTCGGCGGCAACGCCCAGATCAAGGCGATGAAGCAGGTCGCCGGTACCCTGCGCCTCGAGTTGGCGCAGTACCGCGAACTGGCCGCCTTCGCCCAGTTCGGCAGCGACCTCGACAAGGCCACGCAGCGGCAGCTGTCCCGCGGCGAGCGCCTGGTCGAGGTGCTCAAGCAGGGCCAATACGTCCCGATGCCGGTCGAGAAACAGATCATCGAGATCTACGCGGCCCTCAACGGCTACCTGGACGAAATGCCAGTCAACAAGGTCCGCAAGTACCTCGAAGAGCTCCAGCTCTTCGTCGAATCGAAATACCCGACCATCCTGAGCGACATCTCGAACAAGAAGAAGCTCGACGACGAATTGACCGCGAAACTGAAGCAGGCCCTCGAGGAGATGAAAACCGCCTTCCAGGGTTAACGGAACGCCATGGCGACGCTAAAGACCATTCGAAAACGGATCACCTCCGTCAAGAACACGCAGAAGATCACCAAGGCCATGAAGATGGTCGCGGCGGCCAAGCTGCGCCGCGCCCAGTCCGCCTTGATGCAGGCCCGGCCGCACCGCGACCTGTTGCGCGACTCGGTCCGTCGTCTGGTGACGCAGGCCGACGCCTGGGACCACCCGTTGTTTGCGATGCCCGAGGTGCCAAAACAGGCGGAGATCCTCGTCTTGACGAGTGACCGCGGGCTCTGCGGCGGCTTCAACGGCAACCTGTTGCGCCGCGTGGAACATTTCACCCGCCACGAGGGCAAGGTCTACGAGCGGCTCGACCTGACCACGATGGGGCGCAAGGGCCGGGATTACTACCGCGCCAAGAACATCGCGCTGAAAGAGGCCCTCAATTCCTTCGAGGAAGAGTTCGACTTTACCGATGCGGCGAAACTGGCCGCGGGCTACCTGCAGGCCTTCCAAGCGGGCGAGCTGGAGGTCCTCTATCTCGCCTACAATCGCTTCAACAGCGCCATTTCCCAAGAGCCCGTGATCCAGCGGATCTTGCCCCTCGACCTGAAGCCCGAGGGGGAGGGCGCGGCCGGCGCGCCGGTGTTCTGGGAGGGCAGCCCCCAGGCCATCCTCGACGCCATGCTGCCGCGCTACGTGGCGACCCTGTTTTACCTGGCGGTCCTCGAGTCCCGGGCCAGCGAGCTCGGGGCGCGCATGAGCGCGATGGAGAACGCCACCAACAACGCGAAGGACATGATCCATTCGCTGACCCTGCAATACAACCGCGCCCGACAGGCGGCCATCACCACCGAATTGATGGATATCGTCAACGGCGCCGAGGCCTTGAAATAGTAGAAGGAGCAATCCCATGGCAGAGCAATTAACCACCGGCAAAATCGTCCAAGTCATCGGACCGGTCATCGATGTGCAATTCCCCTCCGGCGACCTGCCCGAGATCTACACCGCCCTGTCGGTCACCAACCCCGCGATCAACGATCAAAAGGACAACCTCACGGTCGAGGTCGCGCAGCACTTGGGCGAGCACACCGTCCGCTGCATCGCCATGGACTCCACCGACGGCTTGGTCCGCGGCCAGGAGGTCAAGAACACCGGCCAGCCCATCCGCATGCCGGTCGGTCCCGAGACGCTGGGCCGCATCCTCAACGTCGTCGGCGCCCCGGTCGACGAGGGCGGCGCGGTCAACGCCAAGAAGGCCTATCCCATTCACCGCTCCGCACCCGTCTTCACCGACCAGTCCACCAAGGTCGAGATGTTCGAGACCGGGATCAAGGTCATCGACCTGCTCGCGCCCTATTCCAAGGGCGGCAAGATCGGGCTGTTCGGCGGCGCCGGCGTTGGAAAGACCGTCCTCATCATGGAATTGATCAACAACGTCGCTTTGAAGCACGGCGGTTATTCCGTGTTCGGCGGCGTCGGCGAGCGTACCCGCGAGGGCAACGATCTCTGGCACGAAATGAAGGAATCCGGCGTTATCAACAAGACCTGCCTGGTCTATGGCCAGATGAACGAGCCTCCCGGCGCCCGCGCCCGCGTGGCCCTTTCGGCCCTGACCGTCGCGGAGTACTTCCGCGACGAGGAGAACCAGGACGTGCTGCTGTTCATCGACAACATCTTCCGCTTCACCCAGGCGGGCGCCGAGGTCTCGGCCTTGCTCGGCCGCATCCCCTCCGCGGTCGGTTACCAGCCGACTCTCGCCACCGACTTGGGCGAGCTGCAGGAGCGCATCACCTCGACCAACAAGGGTTCGATCACCTCGGTCCAAGCCATCTACGTGCCGGCCGATGACTTGACCGACCCCGCCCCGGCGACCACCTTCGCCCACTTGGACGCGACCACCGTCCTCTCGCGCCAGATCGCGGAATTGGGCATCTACCCGGCCGTCGACCCGCTGGACTCGACTTCCCGGATCCTCGACCCGCAGGTGATCGGCGCCGACCATTACCAGACGGCCCGCGCCACCCAGCAGCTCCTGCAGCGCTACAAAGACCTGCAGGACATCATCGCGATCCTGGGCATGGACGAGCTCTCGGAAGAGGACAAGCTGGTCGTCTCCCGGGCCCGCAAGGTGCAGCGCTTCCTCTCGCAACCCTTCTTCGTCGCGGCCCAGTTCACCGGCCTCGAAGGCAAATACGTCGAGCTCAAGGACACCCTGCGCGGTTTCCAAGAGATCCTCTCCGGCAAACACGACGACATCCCCGAGCAGGCCTTTTACCTGGTCGGCACCATCGAAGAGGCGCTCGCCAAGGCGCAGAAACTGGCGGCTTAATCGCTATGAAGATCGAGATCGTCACCCCCTACCAGCACATCGCCTCCGACGAGGCCGAGGAGCTCTACGCCGTCGGCCCCCGCGGCGAATTCGGGGTCCTGCCGGGCCATGCCCACTACGTGACCCCCCTGGAGACGGGCCGGCTCTTTTACCGCAAGGGCGGCAAGCGCCATGCCTTCGTGGTGGAGGGCGGTTTTCTCGAGGTCTTCGAAGAGAAGGCCGTCGTGATGGCCGACCACGTCGAGCGGGCCGAAGACATCGACCTGGCCAAGTCGAAGCAGGAATTGGACAAGTACGAAAAACAGCTGGCCCAGGGGACCCTCGAGCCCGACCAGTACGAGCGCCTGCAGCGCCAACGCCTTAAAGAGCAGGTGCGGGTCCAGGCCGCCTCCGAAGCCGCCTAGCGGAACGCCTCGGCCGCCGCCATAGCCGCCGTCGCAAATTTTGCTACCCCGAAAAATCCGCCTGGTTTAAGAATAGGCCTCATCTCAAAAAGGAGAGGCTGCGTGGAGCGTCGCGCCCTTTGGCGGGGGATCCCCTGGATTACCATCCTACTTTGTCTGGCCCTGGGGCTGACGGCCTGCGGCGGCTGCCGCCGGAAGAAAAAGCCCTCTCCCCCCAAGCCCCCGATCGCCATGCCCTCGCCGCTGCCCGAGTCCGTGACGCCCAGTCCGGTCCCGGCCAGCCCCAAACCGCTCGGCAGCCCCTTCCCGGGCCTGAAGCCCCCGGCGACGCCGGTCCCTGGCCTCGCGGGGACCCCGGCCCCCTTTCCGCTGGGCACTCCGGTCCCCAACGCCGGCCTGGGAGAGCGAGTCCCCACCGCCGAAAGCCTGCCCGCCGAGAGCCAACCGGTCATCCAGATCAGCATGGGGGATCCGATCAAGACTGCGGAGGGCACGACCCTGCAACTCGATAAGGTGCAAGTGAACTATGCCGGCAAAGCGCCGCTGAAATTCCTCTGGACCGTCCTGTCCGGCCCGCAAGAGACCCTCAAGATACAGAAGGCCAGCGACCTGCACCCCCGCATCGTCCTCGGCGACGTGGCGGCACCCACCGAATGGGTCTTGCGCCTCCAGGCCAGCGACGGGCGGATCGAGAGCAGCGGGGATCTCAAGATCAGCGCCTTTCCCGCCAAGATCGAGACGGTGGGGAAGATCGGCGGGGCCTGGGTGGGGATCAAGCGGATGGGCGACAAGTGGGTGGCGGCGCGGGGCGAGGACCTCGAGGTATTCGCCGCCGACTTGAGCCCCCTGACCAAGATTTCCCTGAATCGTGCGGTCGCCCAATTTTTCGCGACGGTCGACGCCAGCGGCAAGGGAGCGGTCTTCGTCCAGGCGCCGGAGGGGAATTGGGCCCTGATCCAGTCCGATCCGGTGACCGGGAGCAAGCGGACCGAGTTTCCGCAATTGGGAAAAAATATCCGACGCGTGGTTCCCTTTGAGTTGGACGGGGCGCCGTTCGTCTTCGCCCTCCTGGAACGCAGCGTGGATCTCTGGAACCTGAGCGATCCCCTGCATCCCAAGCTCAAGACCAGCCTGGGCGGTTTTTTGAAAAACCCCCTGTTTTTGGCCTTCGCCCAGCGGAATATCTATATCGCGGAGGAAGACTCCATCCACCTGATCGACTTTTCCACCGGCAACTTGGTGGCCTCCATTCCCTCCGGCGGCTCCGTGACCTCGCTCGCCACCTACGGCAGCGGAGGGAAGAATTTCCTGCTGGCCGCGATTGGGAAGGACCGCACCGCCCAGGGCCGCAAGGACTACGGCTTGCGGCTCTTCGAGATCGACGCGGGGGGGAGGCTGGTGAATGAGCGGCGGGTCAGCCTCGGCGAAGGGGTGCCGGTGGATCGCGCCGTGGTCATTCCGGGGGCAGACAAGGCCTTGTTGAGCGTGCCCAGCGATGGGGGTCTCGCCTTGAAGATGGTCGATCTCCGCCAGGCCAAGGAGCTGCCCCTCAACGGGGACGCGGCCAAGGGTTTTATCACCATCGGCGAAATCACCACGGGCCGGATCGCGGACAATTCGGTGGCCTTGATTGCCGATGGCAATCAGCTCAAGGCCTTGAGCTTCAAGCCGGTCGGAGAGCCGCCGAGCGCCTATACCGTAAGCCTTTTGAAAAACCTGCCAGGCATCCTGAGCGCGGCCTGGGTCAAGGCGAATGCGGACGGCTCCCGCGTCTGGGTGGGGGATGAAGGCAGCCTCGCCGGCGGTGCCCTCGGGATCCTGAATGGCGCGGAGTTCCGGGTCAGCGATGCGGTCAATGCCCCGGAAGGGACCTATCCGGCGCATGCCGATTTTCGGACCGGAGGCGAGCTCAGCCCCTTGCTCTATTTGGCGGAAGATCCCAATGCCATCAAGGGCGGTGCGCCGGAGGGCTTGTTGGGCCTGACGACGAACGCCCCCAAGGACGCCCCCACGGTAGACCTTTCCAAAAACTTGATCGGCGACGTCAGTCCCCAAGGCCTGCTGCGCGGTTCCGGGATCACGGGACGCAACCTGGAGACCGGCCTCCGCCTCGCGGTGGCCGTGGCGCGGGTCACCGGCAACATCGGCGGTTCGGGTATCGCCCTCTTGGATAAGCCCGCGGCGAGTGCCCCCAAGGCCTTCTTGAGCGGGGACCTGAGCAAGGCCTTGGCCTTGATCCCGCTGCCGGATGCGCGCGACGTCGCCTTGACCGCGGACGGCAAGGGTGCCTTTGTCGCGGCGGGGACCAGCGGCGTGATCGCCGTGGACCTCGAAAAGAAGACCCCGGTGGCGCGGATGAGCCTGGGTTCGGAAGACTGGCTGGCCGATCGCGTCCTGCTGGGCGGGCAGGGCGACCTGGTGATCGCGGCTTTCGTGAATCGGGCGACGCGCAAGACCCTGATCAAGACCTTCGGCGTGGGTCCCAATTTCCAGATGCAGGAGTACGGGAGCATCGCCAACCTCCCGGCCGGCAATACCGTCGAGGGGGTGCGCGCCCCGCGCCCCGCCTTGACCGAGGACGACCTCTACCTCTTCGTCCCGATTCAAGCGCGCACTTTGGGGGTCTACAACCTGAGCAATCCGGCCGATCCCGCCAAGATTGCCGAGCTGGAGGTCGAGGGCGAGATCCGCGGCGTGGCCCTGGCGAATCGCTTCAAAGATATCTATTTGGCCCTGGGACCGGCGGGGGTGGCGAAGCTGGCCTTTGGCTTCTAGGCCTGCGCCTTGCGGAGGGAGCGATAATGCAGGCAAAGGGACCTTAGGGGACAGGCCTCGCATTGCGGGCTGCGCGCCGAGCAGAGCCCCCGTCCATGGGCGATGAGCAGGTGGTGGGCCTCGCTCCAGTCTTGCTTCGGCAATACTTTTTGCAACTCCAATTCCACTTGATGGGGATTCTTCCCCTTCGCCAGGCCCAGGCGCCGGGCGACCCGGAAGACGTGGGTGTCGACGGCGATGGCGGGGACGCCGAAGGCGTTGGACATCACCACATTCGCCGTCTTTCTCCCCACCCCGGGTAGGGTGGTCAGGGTCTCGAGTTCGCGCGGCACCTCTCCGTGAAATTCCCGGACCAATTTTTGGCAGGTGGCGAGGATGTTCTTGGCCTTGGCCTGGTAGAGGCCGCAGGTCTTGATGCGGGCAACGAGGCCCTTTTCTCCCAATTGGAGCAGCTTTTCGGGGGTATCGGCCTGTTTAAACAGGGCGGGGGTGACCAGGTTCACGCGTTTGTCGGTGCATTGGGCGGAGAGGATGGTGGCGATCAGGAGCTCAAAGGGGCTGCCGTAGTCCAGGCCGCAGCGGGCCTCGGGATAGAGCCGCCGCAGGGCCTGGAGGATGGGGGTGGCGATCTTCTTGGGCACAAAATAAGTGGGGCCGTCCGAAAACGGCCCCAATTCCTGTAGGCGTATGCGGACTTGAACCGCAGACCTCCTCGATGTGAACGAGGCGCTCTAACCAGCTGAGCTATACGCCTGTCTCCCCGAAGGGCAGATTCCCTTACCGCCGGGTCTTGGGATTGGCAACGGGAAAATCCGCCCCGAGAGGCGGGTGATTTAGGGATTGGCGGCCGGTAGACCCTGCCGCAGGGTGGGCCTGCCCAGCCGGTTTTCGAAGTCCTCCAGGGTCTCGACCCGCCGCAGGTCGACCCGCTCGCCCGCGGGTTCATTCACGGCGGGACCCTCGATCACGGGGATAACCCGCTCGGGGATATTTACCGGAGGCCGTTCGAAGGGGCGGGGGGCGTTTTCATAGGCGGTCTTGCAGATCTCGGGGACCTCTTCCGGCTCGAATTCCTCGGGGTGCAGGACATGGTCGCGACAGCTCTCTTGGGGTCCGCTGTCGACCGTGACGGGAGGTCGCTCCACCGGACCGGCCTGATGGGAAAGGCTATTATCCGGGGGTCCTCCCAGGGCGGCCTCGGGGGCCCCGGAGCCGCCGGTGCAGGCCAGCAAGGCGAAGAGGCCAAGGGCCCAGCAAATCTTGGAAAGCGCAGGCTTCATTTCGTCCCCTATTCTGGGCTTATCGGCCCAAAAAATCCATGGGTTGTGGAAAGGCGGGTCCCGGGGACCCCGGGACCCGCCGAGTGGCTAGCGGCAGACCCCGCTGCTCAAGTCGCAACTGGCGACCATGTCGCAGCTGAGCAGGGTGCCGCACTGGGCGTTGCTGCTGCACTCGACCCGAGGGATGCAGAAATTCCTCGGGAACCCATTGCTATCGGAACAGACCTGGCAGGGGGCGCAGTCCGCATCCCGGGTGCAGGCCGGTCCGAAGTTGCTGCATTGGACGGGGCCGCAGGCCACCGGCTCGCAGGCGTCGCCCGTGCCGTCGCCGTCCGCGTCGCCCTGGGTCGGGTTGGGAACTCCCGGGCAGTTGTCGCAGTCGTCCGGGACCCCATCCCCATCGGCATCCAGGCCGTCGTCGAAGCCGGCACAGCGATCGCAGGCATCGCCCACGCCATCCGCATCGACATCCGTTTGGTTGGGGTTGGCGTGGTCGGGACAGTTGTCGCAGGCATCGCCCACGCCGTCGCCGTCCGTCTCCGCCTGGTCGTCATTGGCGAGGTCGCGGCAGTTGTCGCAGACGTCCCCGCGGCTGTCCCCGTCTTGGTCAGCCTGGTCCGCATTGGCGGCGGCCGGGCAGTTGTCGGCGTGATTCCCGATCCCGTCGCCGTCTCCGTCGTCGTTTTCGCTGGGGTTGAGCGGGAAGTCATCGTCCAGGTCATTGACCCCGTCGCCGTCGGTGTCGGCTGCGCAGGGGTTACTGCCCAGGGCCCGCTCCTGCAGGTCGCTCAGCCCCTCGCCATCGGTGTCGGCCAGCACGGGGCTGGTGGTGCAGCCGTAGGTGGCATCGGGGTTGGCCTCGTCGGCATC
Source organism: bacterium (assembly GCA_046346845.1). Lineage (GTDB taxonomy): Bacteria > UBA10199 > UBA10199 > DSSB01 > DSSB01 > DSSB01. Next base: position 387,825 of record JAXMHH010000002.1, on the reverse strand, counting down.
GGAGATCCCGTCGTTGTCGTCGTCGGCATCACAGGCGTCGCCTTGGCCATCCGCGTCGAGGTCCGCCTGGTCGGGATTGTAGTCGTTCGGGCAGTTGTCGCCGAAGATCACGCCGTCTCCGTCCGACTCTTGGGCGAGGGCGCAACGACAGCCGAGCCCGCAGAGTCCGGAGGCGCAGGCGTCGCCGTCACCGTCGCATTCCTCGTTGTTCTCGGCGTCGACTAAGCCGTCCCCGCAGTAAGAGGTTGCGCCTGCCTGCAGGGTGCAGTCTTCGCCGCAGACCTGGCAGTCTGTCTCGCCGTAGGGGCAGTCATTGGTGAGGGTGTCGCCGTCGTCGCATTGCTCGCCGGGTTCTACGATACTGTTCCCGCAGACCCCGCTCGGGCCGCAGCCGCTGCGGTCGATCACGCATTGGCCGTTTTGCAGGGTCTGGCTGGGCAGGGGGCAGGTCCCCGCCAGGGCGGGTAATTTACAGGCGCGATACTGATTGCAGACTTGCGGGACCTGCAGGCGCCCGAAACGCACCATGGGGCAGTCCGCATCCACGAGGCACTGCGGGATCACGCAGGCGTGGTTGACGCAGGCCCGAGGCCCCATGGGTCCGGCGGGACACTGCGCATCGCTGTCGCAGTCATTGCGGGTGCAGGCCCCGTAGTGCGGGTGGCAATAGGTATTAGGCAGATTTCCGCAGTCCGCGTCGCAGGTGCAGCGCACCGGCGGGAGGACGATTTGCGGCGGCAGACTGCCGGCGCTGGGACTGCCCCCGCCCCCTCCATTGCAGGCGGCAAAAAATGCGGTGAATAGGATGAGAATTAAATATGCGCCGAACGGCGCCTTTCGCAGTGGCATCGAAGCCCCCTCTCTTGGATTCCAAAGGAGGCTCCCTAGACCAAAAACCCAGGGGTGATTTTGGTCCCGAGGGAACTTCCTGTCAATCCGGCAGCGCAGGTACCGGGATTTTTTTAAGGACCTCCCAGGGGGCTTGGGGAGGGGTCTCCGGCTCGGCGCTGGCGGGACGGGCGAGGGCCCGCAGCCAGGCCTCCGCCCATTCCTGTTTGCGGCGCCGGAGGACCTTGGCCCTGGGCAGGACTTCGGTCTCCAGGCCTCGCAGCCAATCCGCCAGTTCGCGTACATATTGCGCCGGATCCCGGCCAGGCTCGTAGCGAGGTGGTGCTGGGGTGTCCCGACCCAACTCCCGATGGAAGGCCTGGGCCTCCCGATCCAAGCTCTGGGCCTCCTCCAAGTCGGGCTGGGCCTGGGGATCTTCCGCCCAGAAGGTCGCGGGGCGGAGGCGATCCAAGAAATAGGACTCCAGCAAGTTGAGGTGGAGGGTGTTGGGCAGGACTTCCCCCCGCCACCCCTCCAGGACCGAGGCGAGGGTCTCCGCCGGATCCTCCTCCGCCTTCTTCGTGCCGGCCAGGAAATTGCCGGCGCGTTCCGAGTCACAACGCCCGCCATAGATGGAAAGGGACTCCCAAGTGGAACATCTTTGGGCATCAAAAAGGGGGTGGTCCGCCGGATCTTTTGCCACAAAAAATGTACAATTGGACCCTTCTTGATCGTCGGCCAGATCCAAGAGGAAGTGGGCCCATTCGTGGGCCCAGGCGCTTGGGGAGGCGTCCGTAGGCAGGGAAAGGGTGTCGGTCTCAGCCCGGTAGCTCCCCCCGGGGGTCTGATCGGGCCCCTGCGGGACCGGTCGAAATAGGCGCAGACGGGGAGGGAGGGGGAGGCCCAAAGCGAGGAAGCGCTGGGTCTGACTCGTGACCTGGCGGAGGGTCTCGGCAGGGGTCTGGCTCGGTAGTTCCAGGGAGAGGTAGAGTCCTAAGACCGTATCGAAGACCTGTCTCTCTTTGGGGTCGGAAAGGAGCCGCAAGGCCCCTCGCCAAGTCTGTTCGGAGGGGGTAGATCGGGCCAGGTAAATGGGGTCGCCATCGGGGTCAAGATAGGGCAAGACCAGCAAATTTGGTCTATTTTGAGTATTATTAATCCTATTTTGAAACAATTTTAGGAGTTTATGGCCGAGGGGGCGATTGCCGCGGGCCTTGGCGCTGCGCCCCATTAGGAGCAAGGCCTCCGCCCCAATTTGGGATTTTTCGAAATAGGCAAGAAAGTTGTCTTGTGCCTTCGGGTCGAGGTAGGCAAGTCGGGCCCCCCAATCGTAGGCACAGAAGGAGGGAGGTGCCGAGAGGTGGGGGCGGGGCTCGCTGCGCCCGGATCTAGCCGGCGAGGGCTGAACGGGGCGAATCGAGGTGTCCTTGGAGTTCGAGGACTGAGGGCTTGAGGAAGGGGAAGACCCAGGCTCGAGGCCCAGGCCCTCCTCCCATTGCCCCCAAAGTTTGGTACAGGATATTGCTCCGAATCCAGCCATCCTAATTACATCCCGTAGCTGACCGGACCGTAGTCGGGAACGCTGACATAGCCCTGGGAATTGTCCGGGGTCGAGTTCCCAGCGCTGAAGGAGGAAGACCAAAAGTGGTCTCCACCCCCCATGCCCCCGCCGAGTCGGCCGTAGGCCCCGGTCCGCGGGTCGTACCAGTAGGCCCCCGGGGCCGGGACGTAGCCCAGGACGCGGCTGACGGCGATGAGCTGGGGCAGGCTGAGGGCCCGGCCGTTGACATAGACCCCGGTGCCCGCCTCGGCGGGCCTCGTCGTGCTGAGGCCGAGCGCCAACAAGAGTCCAATGAAGGCATTGAATAGTATTTTTTTCGCCATAAATCCTCCTGCCGATAGGCAATCCAAAATCGATGCCAAATAAATAAACATAATTAACTATTTAAATTTATTTGATTTTTTGAAATATTAAATTTTTAGCAAGAATATATGTATATTAAATATACATTAATTAAGTTCCCTGGGGACCGCCTGCCTCGCCGCAGCCGTGGCGTTCCGATACCTCATTCCGGTAGGGCGGGACTCGCCTCCGGGTCTGAGGTCGGATCTTTCGGGGAATCCCCCGCCTCGAGGGCGCCCGCGTCGTTGTCCAGGACTAGGGTCGCGCCCGGGCTGGTCTTGCAGGTCCCGTTTTCGCAGAAGTTGAGGCCGCCCCCACAGTCCGAGTTGGTGACGCAGGCCTTTTCGTTCCCGCAGGCCAGGGCCGCGGTGAGCAGACCGAGGAAGAAACCGAATCGGAGCAGAGTTTTCATAAGATCCCTTTCTTGAGTTTGGGTTTCGCAAAAGATCGTTGGCTTCAGATCCGGCCACAGGACCCGGATTGATTGAGTTCCGGGCGATCGACGGTCAGGGTGTCGAGGTTGGCGCCCAGGTCGGCCTCCACCTCCTGTTTCCCAGCGGGTGCCCCGGGGAAGTACATGCAGACGTGGTTTCCGATCTGCCGGTAGATGCCGTTGTAGTCCTCATTGCTGATGCTGCCGGCGATGTCCTTTTGGGTGCTCCAGAAGGCATTGCCCGGTTGGCTTTGGTTGAAGAGCGGGCTGTTCTGGGTGGCGTCGACCCCGGCCAGGCGGAACACCGGGTGATGGGTTACGCTAGGCCCGGGCGAGTAGGGTTGGCAGCGGTAATCCGCCACCGCTAGGGCGCCGGCGTCGAAGTCATGCCGGAAGGCCCCGCAGGAGAGGCGCGGGGTACGGAAGCCCGCCAGCATCCCCAGCTTCACCACGGTTTGGGTCGAGGTCTCGTCGAAATCCGCGCCCCCGACGTCAAAACCCGGAATCACGATCCGGATTTGATCGCCGACCACCGAATATTGCCCGTTGGGCACGGGCGCGTCCCCGGTGGTGATGAAGTACCAGACGAAGCCGCCCTGGCCGTCGAATTTCATTTCATAAAGCGCCCCCGCAGGGTCGACGCAGCTGTAGGTGACGCCCGCGTTGTCGGCGACCGAGCCGCCGAACCCGCCGCAGTCATTGGCCCCGCCGCCACCACCGCCCCCGCCAACGTTTCCGCCGCCGGCTCCGCTGCAGGCGAGCAGGGTGCAAAGAGTCATCAGGATTGGAATGTGTCGAAAAATTTTCATCGTACCCTCCGTGGACCGCTTTTGTTTTTACCTCGGTCCTCTCCTCCCCTAAGGGAGGAGAGGCGTGCCCCCACGTCCGACCGAGGTAAGAATCACTGGGGGGAGACATTACAAGAGCGGTGCCAAGCGGGGGGTGAGGGCCTAAGTGATGAGAATCCTTGCGGGCCTCTCTTTGGGCGGGGAGGGTGGGGCCAGCGATTGACTGCTAAGTAGTCATTTTTCCGCGGGGGCCTGAGGGGCTTGCTTCCCGAAACGGCGCTCGATGCCGAAGGCCTGCATCTTGAGGTAGAGGGTACGCCGCGAGATCTTGAGCAGCTGGGCCGCCTTGACCTTGTTCCCGCGCACCATCCCCAGGGTCTGCAGGATGGCCTTCTTTTCCAGGTCTTCGATCTGGGGGTCGAGGCCGCGGGCGTAGAGGTCGTGCAGGCCCGCGCCGGGCGCGGCCTGCAGGTGGGGGGAGAGCTGTTCCGGCGTGACCTCGCGGCCGCTGGCCAGGGCGCCGAGGCGGCGCACCTCGTTCTGCAGCTCTCGGATGTTGCCGGGCCAATCGTAGTTCATCAGGATCTTCAAGGCCTCGGGGTTGGGGTGGAGCGGGCGCGTACCGGTCTCCTCGGCCTGCAACTTGAAAAAATGGTCGAGCAGCAAGGGGATGTCCTCCCGCCGCTCGCGGAGCGGGGGGAGTTGCAGCCGCATCACGTTCAGCCGGAAATAGAGGTCCTGTCGGAATTTCTTCTCCTGCACCAATTGCCAGAGGTCTTTGTTGGAGGCGGAGATCACCCGGACGTCGACGCGGCGGTATTGGGTCTCGCCGAGGCGGCGCACCGTGCCCTCCTGCAGGACGCGGAGCAGCTTGGCCTGCAAGGCCGCCGACATCTCGCCGACTTCGTCCAAGAACACCGTCCCGCCGTGCGCGGCCTCGAAAAGGCCGACCTTGTTGCGGTCCGCCCCGGTGAAGGCGCCCCGAACGTGGCCGAATAGCTCGCTTTCCAGCAGGGTCTCGGGCAGGGCCGCGCAGTTCTCCGTGATGAAGGGTTTGTCGGCCCGGGGCCCGTTGAAGTGGATGGCCTGGGCGATCAATTCCTTCCCGGTCCCCGACTCGCCGAAGATGAAGACGTTGATGTTGCTGTCGACCACCTTGTCGAGGCTCTTGAGCACCGCCTTGAGCTTGGGGCTTTCGCCGATGATCTTTTCGTATTTGTACTTGAGGGCCAGCTCCTCGTTCTGCCGGCGCAGTCCCTCCTGGGCGGCCTCGAGATTGGCGGAGGTCTCTTGCAGGTCCCGTTCCAGGGCCGCGTTCAGTTTTTCGATGAGGGCCTTGGACTGCGTCAATTCCTGGATGGCCCGCGCGTTCTCCTCATGCAGCCGTGCGTGCTCCAGGGCCAAGGAGGCCTGGTCGGCCAGGGCCTCGAGCAGGGGCAGGTGCTCCGCGGTGAAGACGCCCTGGCGCAGGCGGTTGTCGAGGTAGAGGAGCCCCTTGGCCCGGGTGCCGGCCCGCAGGGGGACGCAGAGCAGCGAGCGCAACTGCAGGGACTTCACCGAGGCCGCCAGGGAAAAGCGCTGGTCGCCCTGCGCGTCGAGGATGACCTGCGAGCTCCCTTGCCGCAGCACCTCCTTGGCGACGCTGCGGCTGAATTGCATCTCCTCGCTCGCCAGGGCCTGTGCATCCAGGTTCCGCGCCGCGCGGATCTCGAGTTCGTCGTTCTCGGAGAGGATGACGAAGCCCCGCTCCGCGTCCGTCAGCTGCAGGGCGCAGGCGAGGATCTCCTCCAGCAGCGCCTGGCTATGGTGTTGTTGCAGGAGCCGGCGGTTGAGCTCGGTCCAACGGGCGAAGGGCAGCTCCGCCGCCGCGCCCGCGGCGGGCTCCGGCGGCAGCGCGATGGCCGCGTCCGTGGTCTCCAGATCGGCGCGCTTGGCGGCGGCGACCGTCTCCAGGCCGCGCAGGATGCGTTCCTTCTTCCGGTCCCGGAAAAAACTCTCGCGGTAGGCCTCGGGAACCTCGAGGACCAATTCGTTCAGGATTTCCTGGGCCCGGTGGAAGGAGGCCTCGGCCTCCGCGAAGCGCTTCTGGGCGAGCTCGAGTTCCGCGATGTCGGCGTGGACCTGCCAGAGGGCGTTCGCGGCCGCGCGGCCGGCTGCGTCTTCCCGCACCTTTTCGAGGCTGGCCGCCAGCCAGGGTTCACGGCCCCGGCCCTGGGCGAGGGCGAGCCTGGCGCGGAGCCATTCCGCCTGCAGGAGGAACTTGGCCTCGCCCGCCGCCTCGGCGGCCTGTTCCAATTCCGCCAGCGCGACCTCCGCCGGCTCGTAGCGGCGCTGGGAAAACTCGAAGTGGGCCCGGGCCAAGCGGGCCTGCAGGATCGCCTCCGCCTCGCCTAAGTCTTCCCCGAAGGCGAGGGCCTGGCGGAGGAAGTCCGCCACCTTTTCCGGGTTGCCGCGCCCTTCCTCGGCGACCGTCATCAAATAGAGGTTGTAGGCGATGAGTGGCTTGAGCCCCTCCTGCCGGGCCAGGTCCAGGGAACGGATCAGCGCGCCCTCCGCCTCGTGCCAGCGCCCGAAGTAGAGGTAGAGGTTGCCCAGGTTGTTGAGGATGGAGGCCTCCAGGGCGCGGTTGTTCAGCTCCCGCGCCAGGCTCAAGGCGGATTGGTAGAGCTGGTAGGCCTTGGCCCAGCGGTTCTGCTCGAAATACAGGGCCGCCGCGTTGGCCGCGAAGCTTGCCTCCTGGTCGCGGCGCTTGGCCTCGTGGGCATGGTCCGCCGCGCGCTCGAAGTGCAGGGCCGCCTGCACGAAGTCCCGTTCCCCTTGGCAGGCGATCCCCAGGTAGTTCTCGAAACGGGCCCGCTTGGCGGCCGGGGCCTGCTGCAGGAGCGCCTCGGGGGTCCGCTCCAGCAGGGCCTTGGCCTCGCGGCGCCGGCCCTTGCGAAAGGCCAGGTAGGCGCCGGTGAGAAAATATTCCAGATGCGGCTTGGCCCGGAGCGCCGGGTGTTCTTGCATCTTCTTCAGCCAGTGTTCGGCCTCGGGCAGTCGGCCCAGCTCCGCGAGCAGGTAGATGAGGGTGGCCAGGAAGTCCGCGGCCAGGGCCGAGTCCTTCCAACCCCAGACCTGGGGGAGGTAGGGTTGGGCGAAGGCGAGGGCCTCGCCCTTCTTGCCGCCGCGCGAGAGGGTGAGGAGATTTTTCAAAACCTCCTCCGGGCTGTGGGCCTTGGGGGCCGCGGGTGCGGCCGTCGCGGGTCGCGGGGCGGCGGGCAAGGGGGTGGTCGGGGCGGCCAAGGGGAAGTGCTCGCCCTCGAATTGATTGAGGCAGCGGATTACCTCCGCGGCCGAGCCCAGGCGCCGGGCCGGATCCGCTAGGACGAGGTGGGCGATGCATTGGATCACCCCGCGCGGGACCCCGCCCTGGCGCAGGGTCTCGAGGTCCGGGTTTCCCTGGCTTAAGGCCGCCAGGTAGTCGGCAAAGGCGCCCTGGGGGAGTTCGGGGTGCTTGCCCAGGGCCAGCTGGTAGAAGACCACGCCCAGGGAATAGAGGTCCGCGCGGTGGTCGCAGGCGCGTCCCGCCAAGACCTCCGGGGCCATGTAGGGGAGGGTGCCGGCGGCCGCGGGGGTCGAGGTCCCGGGGCTTAGGGCCAGGCCGAAGTCGATCAGTTTGAGCCGAAGCCGGTCGGGGACGCCGCTCTCGGCGCCATGGACCCGGCCCACCAGCAGGTGCTCGGGTTTGAGATCGCGGTGCAGGATCCCCCGCTCGTGGAGTTCGCCCAGGGCCCAACAGGCCTGGACCATCAATTGAAAGACCGCGTTCCAGTCCCGGCCCGCGGCCTCGCGGACCAGGTCCTGGCCCTCCACGTATTCCGTAGCGTAATAAAGGGAGGCCTCCGCCTCCCCCCAGTCCTCCAGCCGCGCAATGTTCGGATGGCGAAGGGAGTGGAGCAACTCGCATTCGCGGCGAAAGGCGCGCTCCTGCTCGGGGCTCCCGCGGCGATAGACCTTCAGCGCGGTGAGCCGGCCCCGCCTCTCCAGGTCCTTGACGAGGAAGGTCTGTCCCTGACTCCCCTCCCCCAAGGTTCGCAGGATCTCATAGCGCTCGCCGATCTTTTGGCCCTGCATGGTGGTTCTCCCTCCCCGAGCTACCCCGATAAACTGTTAATAAAATATACACTTATTTTCCACAAGCCAATTTATATCGAATTTTATCATTATTTTTCAATTAGTTAATATTTGATCCTTTTTGGCACAATTGTTGAAAAGTAAAGGGCACCGAAACTCCTAGCTCGAGAGGTGCCTTTATGTCGCGACCTTGTGCCCGTCCCCGAGGGGCGGAGATTTTTGGGCTCTGCTCCACCCTACCCGTGGAGACCGCCGAGGAGGGGGTGGCCCGGCCGAGCCTGCCCCCTCCTTCTCCACAGCTTAGCGCCGAGGAGGCCTCCGCCTGGCGGCGGGAAATGACGGACCTCGCCCGGGAGGGCGATCCGGAACTCCATGCCCGGGGCCTGCTGCGCCTGGCCCGCCGCGAGGAGCTGGCGGGAAACCTGGCCCTTGCCGTGGAGCTCTACTCGGCGGTCGAGGGCCCTCCCGGCTCGGAGTGGGTTCGCTGCGCCCGCTTGGGGAGGGAGGCGATCTTGGGTCAAGGGGCCTTTGGTCCCCGGGCGGAGTTCCTGCTGCGGAATTTGGTCCAGCAGGCGGCGGAGCCTAGCACCCTGCTCGCCCTGGGCGCCGCCGGTACGGTGTTTCGCTGGACCCGCCTGGCGGCCTGGTCGCGCCTGGCCGGTGGAGGGGCGCCCGGGGTGATGACGCGGGGTTGGGGGGCCCGGTCCCTGGCAGGTCTGGCCGGCTTCGCAGCGGAGGCCCCGACCTTCACCCTGGTGGCCCGCGGCGCAGGCCAGGCCTTGGGGAGGGAGCAGGATTGGAGCGCGGGGGGCCTGGGCCGGGATCTGCTCTCGAGCTACCTGACCTTGGGTGGCCTCAAATGCATGGGCGGGATCACCGGCCGGCTGGGCGCGGGGGTCCGGGGTCCGCTCCGACCGCTCTTACAACAGGGCGGGATGTTGGCCGGGATCCTGTTGGGGCATCGGCTGGAAACGCTGGCGGGACTGCGCCGCCCGCCCGCGGGGGCGACTCAACTCCTCGACTCCCTGGCGACCCTCTTGCAATTCAACGTGGCGGGGCGCCTGAGCCAGGGATTCTTCGGAACCGGCCTTAGGACTTGGGAAGGCCGGCTCGAGCTCCAGGTCGAGGCCTGGACGCAGCGGATGGCGGGGCGAGACCACCCGCCCTTGGTCCCGCTCCTCGTCGCGAGCGGTACGGGCCCTGCCCAGCCGTGGCGCTGGACGCCGCCGCGCGGCCTGTTGCTCAGCGAGGGTCATGAAGACCCAGGGGGGTCGCCGAGCAAGGCCTCGGAAGGAATTCCCTCCCAGGGCCAGGGAACAGGCCGCGCGGAGCTCCCACCGGAGCCCGGGGGAGAAGTAGAGCCCCTGCGGGACGGCCTCAGTCGCCTGGAGCAGGAGATCCGCGACTATCTCGACGGGCAGGGGGGTGCGGAGGCCCGCGCGGCCTTCGCGCGCCGGACGCAGGCCGAGCCCGAGCTGAAGGAAGAGGTCCTCCAAACCCAGATGTTCGCCTACCTGGACGGGCAGCTTGACCCCGAACAGCGCCTGGCCTTCGAGGCGGAGCTCCGCGCCAACCCCTGGCTGGAAAAGTTCATGCGCGGGATCTCCGCCCTGGACAAGGTGGTGGAGGCCCTGGCACCCGCGGAGCCCGTCCCCGCGCCGCTGGCGCAATTTCGCTCCGGCCCCCGCCCCCCGCGTCCCTCGACAGATAGCTTCATCCTCTTCCTCGGGGACCGGGAGTGGCTCTTGGATTTCAGCGACCGGGCGGTGTTTTTTTTGACGCAGAATCGCAAGTCGCGGGGCTGGAGCGACGTGCTGAGCAATTTGGAGATCCGCGCGACTCCGCCGGAGCCTTCCGCCCAGGAACGGGTCGTGGCCCTGGTGCGAAGCGAGGCAGGCAGGCTCTGGCTGCGGCCCGGAAACCTCTCCCAGGACTGGACGCCAGTCGCGCCGGGGGCCTCGGAGGGCATTGACCTGGCGCCGGCCTCCTACCGTCCCTTGGGAGAATTATTGACGCAGGAAATGACGCGGGAATGGCCGCTGCACCGAGAGGGCCTGGACCTCCTGCCGCGGGAACACTTTTTGGCGCTGTTGCGGGAATTGGAGGCGGTGGAACGGGGGCAGCGGCAGCAGGAATTCGCCCAGCTCCGGGCCTCCCACCGGCAGTTCACCAACGCCGGGATGGGGCGGCTTGGGGAATGGCCGCCCTTGCTGCGGCGGGAGAATCCCTACTGGGACGCCCTGTCCGGCCTCTATCCCCAAGAGGCCGAACTGATGGCGCGGATGCTCTGGCCGGTCTTGGCAGAGGCGGATTTTGCGCGCCAAGATCGGGCCGCCTTGCTGTTGCAGGCGCTGGCGCCTCGGCTCAACCCGGAGCGTCAGCGACTGTTGGTGGATCAGGCCCTGGACCTCTATTTCCGGGCCCCGCAGGAGGGGCTGGTCTGGCAGATGATGTACGGGGGGACCAGCCATCATCCCCTGGAGGTCTTGCTCGGCCCCTTAAGCGAATCGGCGCGGGGCCATGCCTACCGGCGCGTTCGGGACCGGGTAGTCGGGGAGGGGGCCGCCGCGGAGATACGGGAATTGTTCCGGAGTTACTGGGAGGAGGTCTCGGCTGGAGGGAGGAGACCGGCTCCGGCGCTTGCCCAGGGCGGCGAGCCGGTCGAGGATTCCGAGGCCGAGACGCCGCGTTTCCTTCCGGCCCAGCCCGAGGCGGGGAGGCCCTTCGACCAAAGGGCGACGCTCCAGGAGGCGGTCCCGAGCCCCTCGGAGCGCCGGACGCTCCGGGCCCCCACGGCCCTGCTCCGCCGTCGTGCCCAGCGCCTGCTGGGGCCCCGGCCCGCCGCCGCGCCCGGGCTTTGGCGCCGGGCCTGGCAGGGCCTGCGCCGCCTGTTCCGGGGCAGCGAGCAAATTGGCCCGACCGATCAAGCCCCGCCGCTGGGTTGGCGCCCGCGCCTGCCCTTCTTCCACTGGAATCCGGCCCGCGAGGCCTATGTGTTTCGCCTGCCGCGGAACCTCGAAAGACTGCGGCTCAGTCCCGAGCATTTCGAAATCCAGGATCCGCAGATCCAGGTCCGCGAGGGCGTGGTGATCCGCTGCGAAGGCGGGCGCTGCTTTTTGGACCTGGTCGGGGAGGGGGGAGGGATCCTGCTCCGTTCCCGGGCCTTGAGACCCGGCGATCCCATCGAATTGGGACCGGGGCTCCGCTTCCTCTTTGGGGGTTGGGAGGAGGGCTAGGCCTTGGCAAATTCCCGTCGGTGTGGGGGCCAGGCATTTCCTTTCCAAAGGAAACTCCCTACAAAAACCCAATGTAGCCGCCTGGGACCCCGCACCGGCGAAATTTTGTATATTTATTAGTCATATTCTAGGGCCGACGGGACCCTTCAATTAAAAAATAATTAAAATTCAATTAGTTATAAAACAGCCTCAGTTTGGTCCCGAATTTGAAATCCTCCCGGGAAGGGCCGGATGCCCCGGTTCCAGGGAAACGAGGATCGCTATGGTAAGTCGCTTGGAGAAGAAAATTTTTTTAATGATCGGGATTTGCGTTTTGGCCGCCTGCAGTGCGCCGGACGCGGAGAGGAGTTCCACTCAAGGGCTCGCTCCGCCTCCCGCTGTGGAGCAGGGGCTTGGGACAGCGAGGGTCCCGGAGGGAGCAGGCGGGGAAGCGACGCCGCTGCCTAGCCCAGAGCTCACTGCGACCCCGGGGCCTAGCTCGGCCACCCCTGCGCCTACCCCCGGGGGTAGCGGCACAGGCCCGACGAGTCCCCCCAGCGGTCCTGCGCAGCCCCCAGCGGCGACGGGGTCTCCCGGTTTTGGCGGGCCCTACACGGTGAACGAGACGGGACCCCTGCGGCCCGAAAGGACCGTCACGGCAAACCAGACCGGACCCGCCCTCCAATCCCTGGATCAGACCCTCCCTTTGCAGGAGGTCTATGCCATCAGCCCCCTGGAATACGTCACCCCCCAGGGGCGACGGCTCAGCTTCGATCCGCTCGCGAACATCCAGGTTGTGGCGGGCAGCGGGACCATCCGTTTCGTCCGGCCCAGCCCCCTGCTGGCTAACCAACCGACCTTTGTCGAGCTGGGCTTCGAGGTCCGCTACCCGACTCGGATCCGCTACAACCCCCAGACCGGCTATTACGACACCTTCTTTCCCACCGACTGGCTGAACTTCCAGCTCTTGGCCTGCGGAGCGGACCATCGTTGTCGGGTCTTGGCCGCCCAGATCCCGAACGCGGCCGAGCCGGGGTCCTGTACGGATCTTCTTGGCAGCTGCGTCCTAAAGTTCCAGATTCGGCAGAATGTTTCCCGATTTGACGAATATTATCGGGTCACGGTCGAGGGCAGTGCGGCCGCGGATTACCAGGATGAGCAGGGGAATGCCCGTCTCTGCAGCGATTCCCTCCAAGATTGCACGATGTCCCATCCCTATTGTGTGGCCGGGGTCTGCTCGGCGGTGAGCCGGGGGGCCGACTACTTCCGGGCCGAAGCCCCCTGAGACTATGGAAAAAACCAGAAAGGAATCTCTCATGAAATTAGCCCATACCCATTCCCTCTTCACCTGCCTGATCTTCCTGGGCCTGGCCCTGGGGGCCTGCGACAATGAGAAGCTGCTGTTCAGCGGTGGTGCCGAGTGGGGTTCGCCCCGTGGTGGAAGCGCCCCCGGCAGCGTCCCCTTGGGCGGCTCCTGTGACATGGGCCTCGAAGCGCGGAGGGCTTGCCCTGTTGCAGGGGGCCGACTGCTGCGCGGAACTCCGCTGCACCTCTGTCTTTATTCCCCTTGCTCCAATCGGTCCGACGGAAAAAACCGTCGGGCCGATTTCTTTTGGGGACTCGTCCCTCCAGCCGATTCCTGAGGGGCGCAGCCCTGAGGACTTTTTTCCTCGACGAGATTTGCGTACAGAAAATAACTCTATAAAAAGTAAGCGGATTTTTTCCGAGAGCGAGCCGAAATTTTGGCAGGGCCTTTGCTATGTCTCCGTTCAGCAAAGACGCCTGGAGAGGAGCGGCGAGCATGGCCCAAAGCGCAGCGAGCAGCAGATCGGAAACATCCTGGGAAGGAAGCCACCACGAGGTCTTGGAGGGGATCCACCTCGTCGGCGAGGAGGCACCTTCCTTCCCAGTCGATCCGCTGCTGCGGGCGGGGCTGGGCCAGGAGCTGCGGCGTATGCAGGAGCGGGCCCAGCGGGGGGACCGCCTGGCGCGACGCTATGTCGGCACCTGGCGGAAGCTGGTGGATTAGGGAAAATTTTTCAGGGTGTTTGTGGAGCAGGCCGATCTTTTAGGGGAAGATCGGCCGTTCTTTTTTTGACGCATTGAGAATCTTTAAAACGCGTCAAAAAAAGCGCGATGGCGCGATGCGCTGTGAATATCTTTTTTGAAAAAATTCGTCGCACCGTCTTGTGATTTTTTTCGGAAGCCACTAAGATTCCCACCAATTCACGATTCCGATTTGGTTTCACCCCAATTTGTTTCCGCTTCGTTGAGATAAGCAGCATGAATCCAATCGCACAAACCCTCGAAGAGCTCCTCAAGTCGCCGCGCAAGGCCCTCGAGTCCCTCCTGCCGGTGCAGAGCCTCGGCGAAATCCCGCAGCAGCTGAAAAAACTCGTCTCCTTCGACTACGACGATGCGCCGATGGACCAAAAATTCTACGCGATGCACCGCCATTGGCTGAAACTGCTCCATGACTATTATTTCCGGGTGGAGCATGCCGGGCACCTCGCCGAGGTCGAGGCCCTGGCCAAGCGGGAGAAGGTGATTCTGATCAGCAACCACGCCAACACGCTCGAGGCGGCCCTGATCTGCTACTGGTTTTACCAGCGCCAGCTGGGGGTGGTGCGGACCCTGGTGTTCAAAGAGGCCTTCCGCCTGCCCCTGGTACGGGAATTCTTCAAGAGCAGCCAGTGCATCCCGATCAGCGTCCCTGCGGGCAAAGAGGCCTTGAAGAAAAACCACATCCTGCTCTTTCCCGAGGGCATGGACTTCATCAAGCACTACATCAAGCGCGACTACGTCGTGAAGTTCCACAAGGGCTTCCTCAACATCGCGCGGGAATACCTGCAGGAGCACCCGGGCAAGCAGGTCCACATCGTCCCCGTCGGCCACGACGGCATCGACTACACGATCAAATTTTGGATCATCAACCACCCCTGGTTGGTGGAAAAGTTCATCAAACCCTACCTGCATTATCCTTACTTCGTCGTGCCCAAGGCACCCTTAGTCTTTCCGAGCAAGGCGATCTTCAATTGGGGCCGGCCCCGCGCCGTCAGCCTCGAGGAGCTGCAGGGCGAAAAATCGCTCGCCAAATTGACCCACGAATTCCGCAGCGAGATCGTCAAGCTGCGGCACCGGGCCCGGCAATTGAGAAAGATGAGCAAATTCGGCGAGTCCGCCCCCGCCTCGGCTTGAAAGATTCTCCGCTAGGGGCGGTTATCCTACCCCTCTTTTCGATATCTCCCTGAAACAACGGGAGATTTTAGTTGAAAAATCCTGGCTCCCCGTTAACATGCCGCCAAATTCCACGCTTGAGCCCTGATAAGGAGAGAAGCCATGCAATCCATGGAAATACTGCAATCGATCTTTCGCTGGATCCACGTCGTCGCCGGAATTTTATGGATCGGGCTGTTGTACTTCTTCAATTTCGTGAACAGCGGCTTCGCCCCGACCCTCGACGCGGAATCCAAGAAAAAAGTCGTTCCCCAGCTGATGCCGCGCGCCCTCTTTTGGTTTCGCTGGGGCGCGGCCTGGACCTGGGTGACCGGCCTCATCCTCCTGATGCTGGTCTTCTACCACGGCGGCGCGCTGTTCGCCGGCGCCACCCAAAACTGGACCCTGCCGAGCTTCGTGATGCTGGCGGTCACCTTCCTCGGCGTCTTCCTCTACGACGCGATCATGAAGAGCCTCGGGGCCAAAAATCTGAAGGCGGCCGTAGTGCTGTGTTTTTTGATCATCGCCGGTTTCGTCTACTTGATGGGTACCTGGGCGGGCTGGAGCTACCGCGGATATAATATCCACGTCGGCGCCATGTTTGGGACGATCATGGCCTTCAACGTCTGGTTCCGCATCTGGCCCGCGCAGCGCAAGATCATCACCGCGGTGCGCGACGGACAGGCGCCGGACCCCGCCTTGGTGGCCTTGGCCGGTCTGCGTTCCCGGCAAAATACCTATATGTCGGTTCCCCTGGTGTGGACCATGCTGAATTCCCACAACAGCTGGGCCGCGAGCTGGTGGTGGTCGGTCTTGGCGGCCATCGTGATCGGCTGGGTGGGGGCCAATCATCTGCTCAAGAAGGCCCCCAAGGTGCAGGGGTTTTAGTTTTATCTTTATCTATCCCAAGGCGCTCGTCTCGGGACGAGCGCCTTTTTTTTAGGAGTTGTAAATGATCGGCAAAGCCCTAGTGCTCATCGGAACCTTGGTGGCGACGGTATCTGGGGGGAGCTGGCCCGAAGCCAGGGCCGAACCTGCGAAGACGACGGCGGGGATATTCGTCTTCGGCAAGGATTGTGTTTCCGGCCTCCAGGGGGGAGTGCTCGAATCCTGTGTCCAGGACAAGGTCCGGCCGGATGCGGCGACGACCTACCTCGACCTGCTTCGCCTGATTTATCCGGATCTGAAAATCGACGGGACCGTCTCCTATTCCCAACCTCTGCGTGCCGACATCGGTGGCTTTGGTGCCATGGATGCGATGCCTACCGCTGCGGGCGGGGCATTTTCTCCCTTGGGGGCCCAGCAGTTTCTCATGCTTCCCGAATCAGGGCGCAAGCGCCTCTTGGTCTTGGACCCGGACCGCGGAACCTTGGCCTTACTCCAAGTCGAGCCCAGCCCCAAACTCCTCGACTGGATCGGTGTCTCCCAGGATCAACATGTCGGCCTTGCCTCCGAATTCCCCGTCTTGGAGGTCCGATCGGGAGAATACGTCTTTTTGACCAACAATTGGCACTTCAACTCCTCCGAGGCCTTCAACATCTATAATCTCTTCCTGATCGCCAAAGACCGCTTGAGCTTGGTCTACGACGGGCCTTTCCTCTATTCTTTCAATATCCCCGAGCGCCAAGAATGCCGCCTCGACCAACGCTTAGCCAGCCTGCAGTCCCTGCCGGCGCGGCATGAGGGCTATTCCGACCTGCGGATGGAGGTTCGGGAAGAACGACGTTGTCCGAAAGGCGAGGGCGAAGTGATCCACGGAAGGCGAAATTTTTCCCTGCCCTTGTATTGGCAGGGGTCCAAGGGGAAATACCTCGGCGGCTCCAAAGAGCTCTACCGTTTGAACAACTGCCGCCGGGAGGAATGGCCCAGGTGTCCCTAGCACCCGAAAAAAAAAGCGGGCCGAAGCCCGCTTGGGTCAAAGTCTAATAGCAAAGGCTAGGGCTTTGGCGCCGCCGGCGGAGTCCCGCCCTGCTTCGCTGCCTGTTTCGCGGCCCAGCGCTTGCCGCTGCCCCGGCCCTTCAAGTAGCCCCAAATCCAGCCGATTAGCCAACCGCCCAGCAGCGGGAGTCCGGAGTAGAGGCCCAGCACCTTGGCCTTTTGCAGCCAAGGCAGCTGCTTGAAGAGGGCGCAGATCTCTTGGCTGCTCGCCGCACCGGTGCCGGCGCGGGGCATGGGAATGGGCTTGGAGATGGGTTGGTAGACCGCTTCGCCGGCAGCCGGGGCCGTCGCCGCGCTTGGGGGAGGCGCAGCAGGGGCGCTAGGCGCGCTCGGGGCTGCAGCGGGGGCCGGCGGTGCACCGAGGTCTGCAGTTGGGGCGACACCCGAACCCGGCAGGACCTCCAGCGTGTATTCGGTTTCCGGAGAGCTGGAATAAGGGGTGGAGACCTTGAGGGTATACTCGCCCGACTTGGTCAGGGCGACATTTTCGATTTTGGCCACGGCGCCGTCATTGGGGGCCTGGCCCCTGGCGACCTGCACGCCGTCGGCGTCGAAGAGTTCCAGCGCCAGCAGGGCCTTCTCGCTCGAGGGGCGGATTTTCACGTTCAGGTTGCCCGCCGGCAGGTTGACCTTGTAGGTGTCCACGGTGTCGTTGGGGTTGAGGAAACCCTTGGTGGTGCCGGGTTGGATGGTCAGGGCCTTGTCCCGGCTTTCCCCCGCGTCCTGCTGGCTGCCGGCGTCGAACTGCTCGGCGACCTCCACCTTGAAGCGGTGGTCCTTGTGCTGATTGTCGTAGGCCGAACCGACCAGGATGTAATAGCGCCCCTGTCCGTTCTGCGGCACCGAATAGACGATCTTCCGGGCGTCGTTCTTTCCGCCGATGATCTCCTCTTGTTTAATGAGGGTCTTCTGGGGCGTCTGCATGCTGATGCCGGCATAGGGATTCAAGGTCTCTTCGTAGGAATTGTCCGGCCGGATATTGACACCTTTCTCGCCGGTCTCGATGGTGGCGGTGATGGTCTGCCCCGGTTTGCCGTCGACGAAGAAGTAGTCGTATTGGTTCTGCTTCTGGTGGTGGTTGAGGCGGAACAACTTGCCCACCGCCAGCGGAACGGCGGTCTCGTAATTGTCGCCGCCGCGGATCTCCTCGCCATAGATCGAAGAGCCGGCCTTTTGGATGACCAGGGATTCTTGCGTCAATTTCTGCAGGGAGTTGGTGAGGGAGGCGGCGTCTTTCGCGTCAAAATACTGCCCGCCGGTCGCGGTGGCGATGGCCGAGAGCTGGTTTTTGGCGTTGGCGTCGACGTCGAGCCCGATGACATTGATCTTCAGCTTGAAACCCTTCGCGATCAGGGCCTTGGCTACCGCCACGGGATCGCCGCCGCAGCTCTCCTCGCCGTCGCTGACCAGGATGATGGTCTGCTGCTCGTCGGCGCCCATCACAAAATCGTTGGCGGCCTGCTCCAAGGAGTAGGCGATCGGCGTCTGGCCCAGGGGGTTGGCCCGATTGACGATGTCGATGAGCTGGGCCTTGTTGATGGGCCCGAAGGGCACGACCAATTCGGTGTCTTTGCAGCTGGCCGCCTTGTCCGCCGGGGGGATGCGGTGGCTGTAGAGCCGGAGGGCGACGATGGTGCCGTCCGGCACGCCTTGGACGGCGGCGGCGATGGATTTACGGGCGGCGTCGATGCGTTTTTCCCCGCCGATCAGGGCGTTCATCGATCCGCTGACGTCGAGGATGTATTCGATGCGGGAGGCGGCCGCGGCCGAGGCGACGGCGCCAAGCCAGGTAATCATCGCTAGCAAGGAAATGAAGGATTTTTTCATAGGGATCCCCCCCTTTAGGGATGTCTCGTGACGGGGGAATGTACCGGGAAGTTAAAACCTTGGCCAGCGCTTTATCATCCCGCGGCGCGGCCTGCCTCAGGGGCAAGGGCGAGGGGATTGGCGGCAGAGCTGGGTCACGTAATCCACGATGCGGTTGCGAAAACCGCGGGGGGTCCAAGGCTGGTTATCGTAAGGCATTTCCGCCCAAATCTCTCCGGGCAGCAGGGTCTCGCCGTTGCCGCCAAAGGCCCGCAGGCCTTGGCTGGCCGAGGCGAGGACACCGAACAGGGGTGTGGGATTCAGCAAGGTCTCCAGGTGAAAGTCCCCCAAGGCGTAACCCCGACGCCACTGGAAGCCCTCGATGCGCCGCCAGCGCCACCGGGTATCGCGAAACAAGGGCAGACCGACGCGACGGAATCGACTGTCCAGGAGGTAGATGTCGCCGCTTCGGTCGCCGCGCAGCAGGAGGTCGCCGCTCCCGTTCCACCGATTCGGGGACTCGGGGTAATTCATGGCGAAGTGGCCCTCGAGGTGCCCGTCGAGGCCGACGAAGCGGGC
The DNA here is from genome assembly GCA_046346845.1 of bacterium. GTDB lineage: Bacteria > UBA10199 > UBA10199 > DSSB01 > DSSB01 > DSSB01. The sequence continues at coordinate 369,003 of JAXMHH010000002.1, read as the reverse complement.
CCCGTTGGCCAGGCCCCGCCGCAGGGCCCGCGGCAGGACGTCGAGGCCTTGCACGCTGAACCCGAGGTCGAGGTTGCGGATGGCCAGGGGACGGTGCTGCGGATCCAATTCTAATTCCAGCCCGCCCCGCGGGGTGCCGTTGAGGTGGGCCTGGATCGGGCCCCGGATCCGCCCCTCGGAAACGCCCGAGGGGTTGGCCCGGAGGTCGAGCAGCGGGAGGCGGATCAGCAGGTTGCCCGCCTGCAGCTCCAGCCGGTCCAGCTCCGTCTCCAGGTGCGGCTGGGCCAGGGTGATGGAGTTCCTACCTTGCCCGAAGGTCGCGGTCGCTCCGTCGAGGCGAAAGTCCCAGAGTTGGCGGCCGTCGCCCTCCGGAAAGCGCTGGGCGCGGAGAACGGTGCCGATCAGGTTGAAGTGCGGGGTGGCAGGGTGGTTGGGGGCAGACCTCGGATTCAGGTCGACCAGGTCCAGGTGCAGCTCGGCGGCATCCTCCAAGAGGGCGGAAAAATCGTAAGTAAGCGGCTCCGAGGCTGCGAGCGGCACCGGGATTTGGCCGCGCAGGTCGATGCTGTGGTGATTGCCCCAGACGCCGCGGAACTCCAGGCTGGCGGGCAGGCTGCGGTGGTTCGCCAGGATCTCGTCCGGCAGTGAATAGGTCTCCCAGGCGCGGGGTTCTCGAAACACCTCTCGCTCCGGATCGTCGCTGAAGAACAGCTCCCCGTCCCGGAGCAGCTCCCGGCGGTCCTCCGCATTCACCACCTCCAAGCCGGAAATGGAAAGCGCGGTGCTGCCCGGGATCGGCCCAACCCCTCCGGCCCCCAGCCGCAGGGTGGTGTAGAAGGCCAAGGGGGCCCGAACCTCGTAACGGCTCCCCGCAACCTGGATGTCGCCTTGCAAGATCAGGTTTCCCTCGAGATGCAGCTCTCCGGCGGCGGGATTCCATTCCCCGCGCAGCCCGGGGGGGATCTGCAGACCCAGCAGCTCCCGCGTGGCCTCCCCGCCGCGCAAGGTCCCGCTCAGTTCGGTGGGCGCGCGGGCGGGATCGGCGGAGGGAAGTCGAAGGCCGGGCAGCTCCGCAGAAAGAGGATTCCAGGCGAAGGCCCAGTTCCGCCGCGCGTTGAGCCCCAACTCCAGGTCGCCGCGGAGCTGCAAGCCGCGCAGGGCGGGCTGGAGCAGGGACAGGACCGCGTCAAAGGAGAGATGGGCCTCCAGGGCTCGTAACTCCCGCGTCGCAGGATCGAGCCGCAGGCGCAGGGCCGGTCCCTGCGCGGGTCCATCCAGGCGGGCCGAATCCAGGAGGAGCCGCGGTTCCTCCGTGTCGGGGTCCCGCGCATATCCCATGGCCTGAAACAGCAAGCTAAGGGAACTGAGCTCCACCTCGACCTCCCGGTCGGGGTTCAGGCCCGCGCGCAGGTTCAAGCTCGAGGGGCCCAGGTCCAGGCCCTCCGGCAAGAAGAGGTCCTGGAGGTCGCGGAGCTGCAAATTCACCTCGCTGCCGGGCTGGAGGAGCTCTAGAAAATTTTGCAGCCGGCGACCGCTGGCTAGGTAGAGGCGTGTGAAGGGGGAGTCGGCGCCGGTCGGCTGCGGCGGATGGTGCTCGCGGTAGGCCTGCACTCGTCCCAGCAGATCGTTGAGCTCGAAGGCGGCCGGCAAGGGCGCCTCGGATACCGCTGGGGAACGGAATTCCGTCGGCATCGGAAAGCAGAGGTTGGCCGAGACCCAGGCCCCGCCGCCGAAATTGAGCAGTTCGGGAAAGGGCACGATGCCCGCCGTGAGATGCGGGTTGGGGGCAGCCAAAAAGCCATGCTGGGGATCGGCCAAGAGGCTTTGCGGGAGGACGCAGAGCTCTCCAGTCCCGTCGAAAATGGCCTGTCGGGATTGGTTCGAGAGATTGAAGAAATAGGGCCCATCCACCGCGACCCCATGCAGGGCCAACAGGCCGCGTTCCAAGGGGAGCTGATTGCCGGCGACGGTGAGGTTGAATTCGAGGCGCGCCGACGGCGTCGTATTAATGTCGGTGGCGTAGGTGCTCCAGGCGTGAAAGGTCTCGCGCCGCCGCGAGCTGTTGTAGGTGAAATGACGCAGGCCCAAGCGAAGATTCAGCGAGGCGTCCTCGATATCGAGGTAGGGCGGGACCGTGCCGGGGTGTCTTCGCCGCAGGGCCTCGCGGAAATTTTCCCGGACCCACCAGGGGTAACCGCTCAGCTGCCGCCGCTCCTGTGCCAGCGCCTCGGGCCATTCCTCCCGCGCCGGGCAGGCGATGTCGGGCGGCACGGCGGAGCCTAGGTCGGAGGCGCTCGTCGGCCCCTCCACCGGCGGGCCGGGCAGCCGCGTCAGCCATTCCAATTCGCTGCGGCGGGGCCTGGTTCCCTCGCCGCCGTGACAATTATTACAGGGAGTCATGGTTGCTTCACCGTGAGGATTACCGTCCTGTTCGCGTCATCCAACGCACGAAGCGGAAGGATCCCCCCCGATCCGGATCGTTGAGATAGATATTCGCCCAATAGAAAGGATCCAGCTCGACCGTGGTGCGGCGGCGCCCGGCCTCGTCGCTGCGCCCCTCCAAGACGAGTCGGGGCACCCGGATCCCGCCGAACTGGCCGCGGCCGCCGGTTTCGTGGATGTTCAAGATCAGGTCGTCGAGCTGAGTGCGCCAGTCTCCGCCGCTGGTCCGGCTCAAGTCGACCCCGCCGATGCGCAGGAAGTCCCCGTCGCCCAGCAGGTCGCGGACGGACTGAGGCAGGTGCGCGACCAAGGGGGCCATGTCCGGCCGGCGTTCGCGGCCGGTCGCGGTTCCTCCCAGGTTTGGGAAGAGGCCGCGGACGAAGCCCCAGATCGGAAGGCCTACCCAGATGCTGCCTCCCCCCCGGACGTGGTGAACGGTGATCGGACCGGAATGCAGCTCCCGGATCTGGCCGCGCGGCCCTTCCTCGCCGTCAAGTTGGCGGTACTCGACGGATTGCAGGTCGTCCACTTGGACCTGGGCCTCGGAAAGCTGCACCCGGGTCTGGATGATCGCGGCGGCGGGGAGGTGGTCGAGGAATCCCGGCAGGGTGCCGGGACAATGGGTGAGCCAGGACTCCGCGATGCGGAAGCCGATGTTCAGGGGGGCGGCACCCTCCGCGCGGCGCAAGGACCAACCGCCGCGGAAGAACTCGAAGTGGGCGCGGCCGCCGACGTGCAAGTCGCGGATGTCGGGCGAGATGGTGAAGTTGCCGAACACGGTCGGGCCCTCGCTGAAGCCGTTGGGCAGTGAGGCGCGCAGGTCGATGTTGCCCTCGAACGTCATCGAGCCTTGGCGCAGGGACATCTCGCCGTCGTTCAGGTGAAAGGAACCGTCCCGGATCGGGATCCGGCCGTCCGTGTGGATGCCCTCGATGCCCAGGCCCGGCCCGCGAATCACCAGCTCGCCCGGTTCCCCCGACTCCGAATAGCTCCGGCGCACCGTCAATTCGGGAATGTCGAGGTGTCCCAGGGTGAGATGCAGGGCCGGATGCTCGACGTGGATGTCGTCGCCGCTCAGGGTGTTCAGGGCCAGGGTCCACTCGCGGCCCGCGCTGCGGGTGAATTCGATGCTGCCGATCTGGGCCTGGGGCAGCACCGCGTGCAGGCCGGCCTCCTCCGCGTTGAGGTCCAGGTTCTGCGCGCGGACTCCCTCCAACCGGAAGTGGATGGAAGGCCCCGGCGCTCGGGCCGCGGCGTCCAGCATCACCGGAAAGCGCAGCTCGACCACCCCGCGGTTGACGTGCAGGGAGTCCGCGGCCAGCGCGACGCCGCGTTCCGCGAAGGACATCCGCCCGAGGTCGAGCGGCTCCACCGTCAGGTCGATGGCCAGGCGGACGCTGGATTCGCCGGGCCCCGGATTCGAAACCCGTTCGAGGAAATACCGGCCGCGCAGCTCGGTGTCCGCTCCCAGGTTCAACTCGCCCACCGGGAGGGGGATCGAACCGGCGCGCAGCCGGGCGTGGAAATCGACGTGGGGCAGCTCGGAGTCGGGGATCGCGGCCAGGCGCACCGGATCCCGGGCCAAGGTGGTGGAGAACCAATCGAGAACCGGGCCGCGATTGGCGCTGATCTCGGGGAGCGCGGGCAGTCCGTCCCGGGCGCGCGCGGCGTTGAGTTCGCGACGCCGGAGGTTCAGGGCCTCCACCTCCGCGCGGTTCGTCGGGATGGGTTGGCGCAGGCCTTCCAGCAGGAGACGCAAGCCTGGGCGCAGCGCGCTTCCCAGCTGGCTCCGGATTTCGTTGTTCAAATGGAGCAGCTCGATCGGGTCGCTGGGCAGGTCATGGCACCGCGCCTCCGGCAGCAGGTGGCCCTCGAGGCACCGCGCCTCGTTGGCGCTGCGCAGCTCGCTGGGGTCGAGCAGGTATTCGCTGTTGGGGTTGAGGAAGGGGGCGGCCTCGCGCAGCCTCAGGTTCTGCTCGCGGTCGAACAGCGGGCTGAAGATCCGCACGATGTCGCCGAGCCGCCGCGGGAAGGTGTTGTAGCGGATTCCGAGCCGGCTATAGTGACCTTCGTCGGTCAAACCCAGGGTGGGAAAGAAGGCCCAGAGCATCAAGGCCCCGTAGCCGAAGCGGAGCAAGGTGTCTCCGTTGGCGACGCCTTCCTGAAGGACCGCCAAGGCCGTGGTCGTCACCGGCGAGAAACGGAACATCCAGTCGCGGTGCGGCGGGGGCGCCGCCTCGCTGTCGAAGGGGGTGGCGAGGGGTCCGCTCCCGCCGAGCGGGTTTTCATAGGAGAAATCGCCGCGGCCGTCGATTTCGGTCACCGAGCTGCGGGTCAAGAAGCGGCGGTCGTAGCGGATCGTCGGCGGATCGACGATGGAGAATCCGTCGATCTCGAGGTTGTTCATCGCCACGACGTTCCAGACGTTTGGTTCGAAATCGATCGACATCCGGGTGATGAGGCTCTCGTCGGTGCCGCGGATGGGCCGTACCTCGCCGTGGATCCGGGCGCGCGTGTTGCTGCGCACCACCAGGTTGGGAGCGGCGGGGCGCTCGCCGCGCGGCGTGTATTCGGAATAGCGATCCAGGTTGCTGCCGCCGTTGACCGGGACGTTGAACCAGTCCAGGTCCAAGGCCTGGATGTGGTCGGCCAAGGAGGCGATCGCGGGAAGGAAATCCACCAGGGTCAAGGGTCGGGCGGGCGCGGCTGCCCGAGTTTCGCCGGTCCGGAGCAAGGCGGTGTCGAAGACGAAGGGCGAGGGCCGCAGGATCGAGCCCCAGGGCCGCGAAAAGGGTGCCGGCAAGCGGAACGGCGGTGGGGGCGGTGGGAGCGGCGTCGGCGCAATCACGGGGGCGGCCCGGCAGACCGGGGGTTCGGCGCGGCCCGCATCGCGCGGCGGGGTCGCCGGCTCGCTGCAGAGGCCGCAGTCCAGTCTGCCCGGGGAAAGTTCGGTGGAGAGCGGTGGGGTCATGGCGCGGTTCCTCCTTCCAGGCCTTCGCGGCAGGCTGGATTTTGGCGGCAAAGGGTCATGAGATAGTCGACGATGCGGTTTTGGAATCCCCGCGGATCCCAGGGTTGGTTGTCGTAGGGCATGATGCCGTTGATCTCGTAAGGGAACAGCCGCTGTCCGCGGGCGCCGTAGGCTCCGGCCTCCTCCGAGGCGGGGATCCGACTGGCGGGGAGCAGGGCCGAGAAATTGAGCAGGGTGTCCAGGTGGAAATCCCCCAAGGCGTAGCGCCGTCGCCAATCGATGCGGTCGACCCGGCGCCAACGCCAGCGGGTGTCGCGCACCAGCGGGAGCCCCACCCGCCGCCCCGCGCCGTCCAGCAGGTAGATATCCCCCTCCCGGTCCCCGCGCAGGCGCAGGTCCCCGCGGGCGCGCCACCGGCGGCGATCCTCCGGCAGTTCCGCGGTGAAGGCCCCCTCGAAATGCCCGTCCAGGCCCAGGCCGACCACCCGTGGATCCAGGATCCGCAGCAGGCTGGGCGGCAGGACCCGGAGTCCCGCGGCGCTGAAGCGCAAGTCCAGGCCGTCCACCGCCAAGTGGTGTTCGGGCCCATTCCAGAGGATGCTCAGCCCCGCGCTGCCGCCCAGGTCGAGGGAGACGGGTCCGCGCAGGATGCCTCGAGGGGCGCCGTGGGGATTGAGTCGCAGGGATAGGGTGGGGACGCGCAGTTCCAAGACGCCGTCTTGGACCTGCCAGCGATCGACGGCCAGCTCGCCCTCCACGCCCCGCAGGGCGATGGGTCCGCGGTCGATCGCCGCCGCGCGAAACTCGGCGAAGTAGTGATCGTGACCTTCGGCCTCGCGCTCGGCGCGAAACGCCAGATGGCCCCCGCGCAGCAGGGAGCGCCGGGCTTCCGCCCCGGCCACCCCCTCTTGCAGGTCGAAATCGATTTCAAGCGTCCGGCCCCGCGCCCCCGCCGTCTCGGCGCTGCGCACGGCGATGTCGGCAGTGTAGGAATGCGGGCCGTTCAACTGGACGGCGAGCTGGGCCGAGAGGTTCTGCAACAGCGCCGCGAGGTCATAGCCCCCGTCCTCCAGCCGGAGCGGCAGCGGGACCTCGCCCCTCAGTTCCAGGCGCCGCTCGCGGCCCAGCCACCCGGAGAGGGCAAAGGCAGCGCGCGGTTCAGCCGAAGAACCTCGGAAGGCCCATTCCAAGCCCTCCGGAACTTCGGGTCGGTCGCTCAGCGAGAGGTTGAATCCGGTCAGGAGGGGGCGGCGGCCGCCCGCCTCCCAGAGCTCGCCGCGGCGGAATTCCAAGGCGGTGGATTCCGGGATCGGTTCCAGGCCTGCGTCGGTCAGGCGCCAGGCGCTGCGCAACAACAACTGGCCTTCCAATTCCACCGCGCCGAGCAGCGGGAGCGTGGCTTGCGCGGTCAGGGAAAGGTTGGCCTCCATCCACAGTTGGCCGCTCGCTGCATCGTAGGCGACCCGCAGCCCCGGCGGGGTGTCGATGCCATCCAGTTCGGCGGGATCAACGCGGGAAGAGAGGTTGGCGGTTTCCAGGCGAACACCGGGCCGGGTGGGGCCGGGCCGGGAGGGAAGATCCGTGGGATCGAGGTTGATCTCCAACTCGCTGCCTTCAAGGGTCACCAAGCCCCCGCCCTGATACACCAACTCGAAGCGTCCCCGGCTGGGACCCACGTCCAGCAGGCCCGGGAGGAAGAGGTCGTTCAGCTGCTCGAGGTCCAGTTCGACTCGGCTGCCCGGCTCCAGCCACTCGGCTACGCTTTCCAAGAGGGCGCGGGCGCGGGTCTGCGGGCCGCGCGGGTCCGCGGGTCCCCGGCTGGGATGGGCGCGGCGATATTCCAACCAGCGGCCCAGCAGGGTTTCCAGGTCGTAGTGCCGGGGCAGGCGCCGGTTGGGATCGAGCAGCTCGGCGGGGATGAAATCGGTCAGCCGGAAATCGAAGCGGGGATTGTCCCGATGGTTGGGATAGGTCACGGCCGGATAGCACTCTTGGCCGCCGTCCATCGGAGTGGCTTGCGCGAGGCAGTCCTGCACCTCCTGCCATTGATCCTCCGTCGGGAAGTCGCGACCCACGGGTGGGCGCGGGACCATGAAGGGATCGAAGAGAAACAAGGCGCTCGCGGTGGAACCGGAGATGGCGTGGAGCTCTCCGAAGTTCCCGACGCTGATCCGCTCGGGCCAGAAATTCAGGGTAGCGGGGCCGTCGAGGTAGACACCCTCCAGGTTCAAAAGGGTTCGGAGTCCCAAGGGGAGGGCATTGGCGCGGATCTCCCAATGACTGGTGGCCCGGGCCCCCGGCGACAGCTCTACCGCCAAGGCCCGGTACGGGGAGCCGCTCCAGGGAAAGGGCGCGAAGCTGCGGGTGCCGGCGCGGAGCCGAAGCTCGGCGTCTAGGCTGCCGCGGCCGACTTCGATGCGAAGGGGAAGCGGGTGCTCGCGGGCGTTTTCAAAATTTCCGCGGACCCAAGAATCCAAGGCCTGGAGTTCGGGATGGTCCTGACGCAGCCATTCGGGCCAACGGGGTTCCGCGGGACAGGGGGTGGCGGAGGAGGCCGAGGACGGGAGTTCGGCGGTCCGCGGCGCCCCATGGCAATTGGCGCAAGGGGGCGTCATGCGGAAGGCCTTTCCGCCCTAGGCTGCCTTTCTGATGGCGTGCCCCATCCGAAATGCTTCATGTTTTCAAGATGATAACGACTGCCCTCGCTCAGCCGCTGTGCCCCCGGCAGGTCCCTCAATAAAATTATCGGGCCTTCCTAGGGCAAGTTGCCCCGGAAAAACAATCAAATTCTCTAGTAATTTTAAGGTTTTATATCACGCGACGCGGCATTGGATAGACTCTTGGAAAAACCACGGTGATAGCGCCAAGCCGGCCCTAGGTGGAGGACGGGTCTGTTAATAGCCGTTATCGCGCATCCATTGTTCCCAGCCGAAGAAGCCCGGTGGGAAGCGGCTGAGCTCGTCGACCCGAACCTTCAGCTTCAGGTGATCGCCCAAGCCCAGGTCCCGCTGGAACTCGAGATCCGCACCGGCAGGCAGAGAAGGGTTTTTCGGGTTCAGGCGCAGGTATTGGTGTTCCAAAATGGGCAATTGATCGCTCAATGGGGAAGGAGCCCTCACTAAAATTAACATAATATCGTTCTCGCCGAAGGGCTGGGCCAGATTTTTCGCCATGGCCTCCCCGGGGGTGAGGATCTCGAGGCTGCGCTTGCGGGCCCCCTGCGGCGAGGGACGGATCCAGACCTGGAGGTAGGGGTGCTCTGCAAACTCCGGATGCTCGGACTCCCTTTGGTGCAGGGCCAGGAGCACCCGCTGCATCAAGCGGTGGAGGCGATCCCGCTCCTTTTCACCCCGGATCATCATCTCGTCGAGGTAGCGGTCGGTGGCCTCGCGAATGCCGTGGGCCACCCGGGGAAAGAACCGGACCAAGATACTGGGTTCCGCCGAATTGGGGGCCTCCTGCAGGTGATTCGCGTCCAGGGTCACGGCCTCCTTGGGGTTGGTGACCTTGACCTGGGAGACCGGTTTCTCCTTGGAACTGCCCTGTTGGGTGGGCTCCATCAAGACGAACTCGCGGGCGTCGGGTGGAAGCGTGTCGACCAGGTATTGCGACTTGAGGCCCTCGCTGCGGAAATTCACGATCGAGCGGAAGAAGGGGATGAAGCCGCGGAGCGGGGCCTCGCCCCGTTGCTGGCGCTGCATCTCCCAGCGGGCGTTGGGCAGGTAGTCCTTGAGGCGGAGATAGCCCTCGGCAGAGTTGAGCAGGAAACGCACCTCATCACCGGAGACCTGCAAGGTCTTCGCCGCGGGGAGGAGCTCGACCTCGTAGTTCTCCAGCGAGCCGTCGAGCGGCGTCAGGCGCACCTCGACGGGGGCGCGGCGCGCCAGGTCCCGGGCCAGGGGGCCTTCGATGCGCAGATTCAATTCGTTCCACATGGCGACGCGGATCTTGGCGGCGAGCAGGGCCACCAGGCGCACGTCTTCCGGGTCCCGGTTTTGGGCCGCGCCCCACTTGACCGCGTCCCTGCCCAGGACCCCTTGGTCGGGCGGAGGGTTGCTGCTCTGGCGCGGCCGCAACACCGGGGCCAGGGCCCCCTCGCCGTAACCCCTTTCTTGGCTGTCTCCGCTCATCAGCACGGGTCGAGCGACCTCCAGGCCCAGGGACTTGTCTCCGGTCGGCGGGAGAGCGCCGCCCAGCGCGGCCGGCAAGAGGGTCGGACCGGATTTTGGGGTGAAGAGGGGATGCGCCTCGGCCAGGGCCGCGCTCTGGAGATCGAGCCCCGCCTCCCAGGTGGCGAAGCGCGGGCCGAAGGCCGTTCGGGTCAAGCTCCCGGCCAGGTTGAATTGCAAAAGCATGGCGAGGGAATCGGTCAGCGTGGTCCCTTCATCCTGGTGGGGGCGCAGCCCGGCCCACTCCTCCAGGCGATGCCCCAGCAGGATGCCGGAAAGCATCCCGCCCTGATGGAGCAAGCCCCGCAGCGGTGCGGCCTGCCCCGTCCCCAGGGCCGCGGCGGCGCCTCCCGCCAACTTCAAACCACCCAAGGTCAGATAGCTCGCGGCTAGGTCCTTGCCCAAGGCGGCGAGCCCCCAGTCCTGCTGCCGGCCCAAGGCCTGGTTGCCCAGTCGGGCCATGAGGGTAAAGGTCGGGGCCTCGGCCGCGAACCCGGCCAGGGTGGCGAGTCGTCCGGCGCCCAAGGACCGCGTCAGAAATCCAGGGGCGCTGGCGCCCAGCAGGCGAGAACCGACTGCCAGGCGCGTCACCCGAAACACCGCCCCCGCCGCCCCCATCGCTAACAGGGTGCTGGGGTCGCTGGCCTGTCCGGCCAAATTTCGCATTAAGAATTCCGCGCGGCCGCCGAAGGAGCCATGCCCCAAGAGGGTGTCGAGGCTGCGTTGGGCCGCTTGTTGGAGGGAATTCGGGGCCTCGCGGTAGGCGGCGATGCGCCGGTAGAGCTCCGCCGCCACCTCGAGCCGCCCAGCCGTCTCTTGACGCCGGGCAAAATTCAACAGGTCCCGGGCGAGGAGCTCCGGGTCGGCTTCTTGGGCAATAGCCGCCAATTCCCGACGCTGGGACTCACCCAGCGACAGGGCTCCGGGATCCGCCGGCGAGGCGGGGGTCCCCGAGTTAAAATCAGCAACAGTTTGGCCGCGGCGCGACCCCAAACGGGTCGGACCCATGCCCCCTACAGTCATAAATCCATCCGAAATAGAGTTTCGAAACGAGCTATTATCGGCAGAATCTGCCTAAGGTTGCGAATGGATTCAACAATTCAATTTTTCCGTTAATTTCGACGCCTTAAGGTCACCTGATCGCCGCGGAATACCCCGGAGGCGTCCAGGCTGGGAATCCATAATTGGAGGCCCTCGCCGGCGACCACATTGGGCTCGAAGGTGAGCAGGCTCCAGCCCGGCCGCAGCTCCCGGACCACCCCGGCGACGAGGTGCCAATCCGCCGCCGGCGAATCGGCGTCGGGTTGGAGTCGGATGTCGTAGAAGGCCAGGTCGGGATCGCCCGCCGAGCCGGTGGCCCCGACCAGGACCTGGGGTGGTAGGACCCGAAGGCCTTGCAGCTCCGCCAGGGCCGATTGGATCTTTTCCGGGGCCTCGTCCAGGATGGCCACGCTGGAAATTCTCCCCGTGCTCTCCGCATCAATTTGCAAGATCGCCTCGCCCAAGCGGCGTCCCTGCCGGACCTGCTCTTGCAAGGCCCGGGCGCTCTCGGGGCTGCCGTCGTGGAAGCCGACGACCATGCCCGTTTCCAGGTCGAAGGAGACGCGCACGCTGCGGTTTCCCTCGTACATGGTCCCGGAGCGGAGGGCCCGGAACAGGCTGCTTGCGACCGGGAGGCCGTTGGCGGTCGTCACCTCGCCCATCAGGACGGCGGCGTTGGTGTTGGCCCGCGAGCTGCGTTCGAAGCCGTAGAATTCTTCCCGCCACAATTGCCGCTGCTCGCGGTAGACCATCACGTCCAGGCCCCGGGTGTCGCTGCGGACCCGGTAGCCGCTGATCGGCAAGTCGGCGCGCAGGCCGCGGTAGGCCGACTCGATGGCGTCAAAAATCATCAATTGCCGGGGATCCTGAAAGTGACGGCGCAGGGGACGCACCACCTCGTAGCTGCGATTGAGGCGGTCTTGGATCTTGCCGAGCTCTTCGTGGGCCTTTTCCAGGATCAGGGAGTTCCCTTGGTTGTTTCGCAGGGCCTCCAGACTGCGGCGGAAGGTCTCGAGGCGGTAAAACAGCTGTCCATTCCACGCGGGGACGCGGACGTGCTCCACCGAGGCCCGGCGGGATTCCGACTTCGGAATCTGCAGGGTTTGGGTGGTCTCGGCATCGCCGCAGAGCCGGCGATGGATCCGCAGCAGCGAGACGAGGAAGTCCCGTCGCGAGGCCTCGTCGCTGAGCAGCATCTGGGAATTGATGCGCCCCACCTCCAAGAGGTGGAGGGAGGTCTTGATCTCCTCGCTGAGCCGGCTGATCTCGGAGAAGACCTCGTCGGAATCGCGGAACGCCGTGGGCGGGGCGCTGCGCCTCTCCGGCGGGGCCTCGGCTTCGGCCTCCGGGGTGGGGGCCCGGCTCCGGCCGAAGAAGCCGCTCAGCCGGTCGATCATGTTGCGGCGCGGCCGCGGCGGGACCGGAGTCGGGGTCTTGCGCAGGCGAAAGCGGAAGATCGCCGGAACATCCTGGGGCTCCTGCGGTTGACGGCCCAGCCGAAAAGGGGTGGCGACGCTTTCGCCCGGGATCTCCTCGTCCGGGACCTGGGCGATGATGTCCTGGCCGGCCTCGCTGACGAACTCGACCAGGGCCCGGTCCTGCAGTTGGTACCACTGGAAGGGGACGAGGTTGTAGCCGTTGATGCGGACGCCGAGCGAACGGTTGTTGACCCGCACCTCCACTTGTCCCTCGCGCAGCCGCAGCTCCAAATGGCGCCGGGAGATATTCCGCAAATCCGCGGGAAAGACGCTTTCCACGCGGCTGGTGGAACGTCCGATGCTGATGGGATTTTCGTCGGCCGGCGTGGCGACCGGATAGACCTCCTCGGTCTGCAGCGGGTTTTCGAACCAGCCCAGCATCGGGGGACGGGAGGGGCGATCGGAAGGGCTGGCGCCGTTCCCGCCGTTGCTGCGGCCCACCGTCATCAGGATCCCGCCCAAGAGGAGTGGGGCCAAGCTGGTCCACAGGCCGTGGCCGTCGCCTCCCGCTCCGGCTCCGACGGCGGCGTGCACCAGAGAGGGTTCCAACAGCAGGCTGCTGAACGCGGCGCCCAAGGCTAACCCGTAGCGGGCCCAGCCGCCGGCGGCGCGGTGCCGCAGTTCGGCGTCGGGGTCCCCCAGCAGGGCCTCCAAGGTGCTCGCGGCGCGAGGATGGGGACCGCGTTCCAGCAAGGCCTCGGCGGCCTGCAGGCGGTGGGCCCCAAAGGAACTCTGCAGCAAGGCCTCGAGGCGTTCCCGCGCCGCGGGGCTTTCCCCCAAAGCGAGGCGCGCCCGCGCGGCGGCGAGTTGCAGGGCCTCGCTGTGGCGGATCGAGGCGGAGTCGAGGTGTTCCAATAAGGTCTCGAGCTCGCCCCCATCCCCGCGCGCCTGCGCCAGGACGACGCGCGTCCGCAGCGCCTCGCGGCGCGTCTCGGGATTCGCATCCTCGCTGAGCTCGCGCAATTCCGGTTCCAGGCCCGAGACGCGGCGGCTGCGCAGCCAGGCGAGGACCTCCCAGCGGGCGCGGAGGTCGGCGCTCCGCAGCACGCTCCGCCACAATTCCAGGGCCTGTCGCGGCCGACCTGTCTCCCAGAAGGCCTGGGCCAGTTCCGCCCGCTCCGGCGGGAGGGCGCGGTGGATCAGCTCGGCGGGATTGGGGATGGCCGCATCGCTCCGCAATCGGACCAGGGCCAGGCCTGCCCGAAAATAGGTCTTCGGGCCGTAGCGGAAAAAGCCCCGCAATTCTTCCACCGCCGCCTCGACTTGCCCGAGCCGACCGAGCGACTCGAGGGCCAGGATTCGATCGAGCGGGGAACTCTGCCAGGTGAAGGCACGCTCCTGAAGGGCGGGGATCAGGGTCCTGTCGCCCAAGTCGACCCGGGCGGCCTCTGCCAGGATGGAGACGGGTCCTCGGGAGCGGCTGAGCTCCTGCAGATCCGCCAAGACCTCCGTGGCGGATAAGGCGTGCAAGGTCTCAAGGGCGGAGGAGACCACGAGGAGGTGGGGATGCCGCAGGTTGCGACGCAGCTCCGCAATCACCTCGGGGCGGTGGGTCGTCGCAAAATCTTGCAGGGCCTCCAGGGCCAGGGCGGCTTCGGGGCCCCCGTCCCGGGAGACTTCGCCCAACCACGGGATCCCAGAGACGAGGCGGTGCTCCCGCAGCCAGGAAATCTGCGCGCGCCGGGAGAGCGAGGACGGAGGCTGGGACAAACGCGACAGGGTCCGACTCAATTCCTCCGCATTGGCCTGCCTCGCCTCCCGAGCCAGCCTTAAGTCCAGCGGCAATTCGGCGCGGACCTCCTGCCTGGGACTCGGCTCCCGGGCCGGGCTCGAGAAGGGGAGGCTGAGTTGTCCCGCGGCACCGCCGCGGCGTCCCCCGCTCCGACCGGCCCCACCCATCATGGCGAAGACAAGGTCGGAATATCCTCCGTTTGGTCCATCGGCCGCCAAGACCGGCATGGCCAGGGCTTGGGGCGACTCGGCACCGAGGGCCAGCAGCCCCATGGTCTGGTGGTCCAGGGCCTGTTCCCGCGCGTGCCAGGCCTCGCCCAGCCCTTCGTGGGCCAGGCGCCCGCCGATGTTGAACTGCAGCAGGGTCGCGAGGGCGTCGGTCAGGCGCGTTGCCCCCGCATGGCTTTCCCGGAGCCCCAGCCCCTCCTCGAGGCGGTGGCTCAGCACGATCCCCGTGAAGAGGCCGGCCTGGGGCAGCAGGGCGCGGGCGAGCCCCGCGGACATCCCCGGCCCCTGTCCCCAACGTCGCAGGGCCAGGCCGCTGACGCCGCCGCACAACTTCAAGCCCAGCAGGGTCAGGGCACCGCCGGTGAATTCCCTGCCTACCGCGCGCAGGCTCCAATCCTGTTCGCGGCCCAGGACGGCGTTGCCGAGGCGCCCGGAGGCTGTGAAGGCGGGGGCCTCCGCGAGAAAGCCGGCTGCTCCCGCGAGCAGCCGAGCCCCGAAGCCCCGCGTCAAGAATTGTGGGCCGGCCGTTAGGGAGAGACGGCTCAAGACCGCCAAGCGCGTCAGGCGAAACACCGTGCCCGCCACCGCCATGGCCACGAGCGCTGCGGGGTCCGAGGCCTGTTGGACCAGGGAGCGGCCCAGGACTTCGAAACGCGGCAGGGCGGCGCCTCGCCCCAGGATCGCGTCTAATCGTTCCCGGGCGCGCGCCCGATAGCCGGACTCGGCCGAGCCCTCCGAGGCGCGCGGTGTCCCGACGACTTCGGCGTAGAGCTCCGCCGCCTGCTGCCAGGCGCCCTGGTTTTCCAAGCGGCGGCCCAGTCCCAACAGGGCCTCTTGATAAAGATCGAGGTCGCGTTCTCCCGCCAGCGAGGCCAGCTCCCGCTGCACCTCGGGGGCAAAATGTTGGCGCGTCCATCGGGCGCTGCGCGGCGGGCTCATTCCTCACCCTCCGTCATGGCATCGAAGTCGCGGAACCAGCGCAACCGGGTGCGCTGTTCCGGGGGACCGAATTCCAGGATGTCATGGTCTTGCAGGCTGGCCTCGGCGCCGTTTTCCAAGGGAATCTCGTTTTCCTGGCGGTACAGGCGCAGGGAGCTCCCGGGCGCCCGCTTCACCCAGAACGCGTCCTCCCGCTGCTGGAGGAAGAATTCCACCTCCGCCCCGACGATGGGATAGCGCGCGCCCCCCGGGTTCCAGGCCCCATGGAGGAAGATGCCTCCGAGTCCGGGATTAAGGCCGACGGGGACGGAGCGGCCGTCGAGGAGCCGCGGGCTGAGCAGGATCCGGGCCCCGTCCGGCGCCTCGAAGAGGAGGTCCGGGAGGCGCAGGCGGGCGGCGATCAGCACCTCCTGCAGACGGCGCAAGGACGACTTGCTGAGCTGTCGCAGGATGGAATCGGGTTCAAAACGCGGTAGCCAGGGACGGTGGTTTTCCATGGCCCCTTCGGCCATCCGGTCGACCTCGTTGCCGCTCCCCACTCCCAAGGGTTCTTCCGCGTCGGGATTCCGCGGGGGATAAAAGTGTCGGATCAAGGCCAGGCGAAACCCCGAGCGCGGGGCCAGGAAGCGAATTTCCAGACCGCCCGCTTGGAGGGTGTCCCCGCTGGTCAGGGGTAGGGAGGGATGACTGCCCGCCATCACCCGCCCGTTGACCCGCGCTCCCTCCCGGGCGATTTTTTGCTGCCAGGCGCTGGGCACCACCTCGACCTGGGCGCCCTCCTGGTCCATGATCAAATAGCCGCGGCCGTCGTTTTCGAGGAGGAAGCCCCGGCTGGCGGAGCGATTGGACTTTGGGGAAAGGCTCAACCCTAATCTTTCCAGAATTGGGTGGGATTCCGTGTTGAGGCCGCGAAAGCCTGGTCGGAACAGGGGCGAGACATAGCCTGCCCCGTCTTGGTACTGGAGCGGGATGCCCAAAAAATATTCCGAGGTCTCCGTCAGGGGCAGGGCCAAGACCGGCCTCTGCTCCAAGTCGGCGTATTGCTGCAGATCGATGAGCTTGGCGACGCGGAGAAAAAATTCCCCCGGCCGCGCGGGAGGCGGGGGGACTTGGGGCAGGGGTTGGGTCAATTCGAGGATGCGACTGAGCTCGCCGGTGTCCGCTTGGATTCCCAGCTCGAAGACCCTTGGGCCGACTCGCCGGACCATGTGGATGGCCCCCGTCCGAAAGACCCCCTGACCCGAGGCAATTTCGCCACGCAGGGCGCTTTCCAATTCTTGCGGCTGAATCGTCAGGTAGAGCGGGTCGACCTGCAACGCCGCCAGGCGATCGGCGATCAGGGCCTCTTCCCCCGGCAGGGCCACGTCGGTGGGGGCGGGCCCACCTTTGCCCTCGATCAAGCGAGCGCGGTGTCGGGAAAAAAATTCGGGGGAGGGGCTTGGGTTGCCGCGCAGGTAGTCGTAGGCGCGTTTGATCCCATAGGCCGCAGGTACGCCCAAGGTGGCCACCAGCATGCCGATGAGCGTCGGATCGATCATGTGCATCCCGCCGAAGCCGCTGCGGTCTTGGGCCCAGGCCGTGCCGGCGTTGAGCAGGGTGTGGAGGCCGAGCCCCAAGGCCGTCACGGCGGGGGCCCAGCGCCAGCGCGGGCGGCCGACACTCCCCTGGGATTCCCGAGGCTGGGCGGTGTTGAGCCATTCCAGGGCGGTGGTCCGCTGCTCCAGGGCCCCTTCGCGCAGTTGCATTCCCTCCCCGAGGGCCTGCTGGCTGAGCCGCCCACCCACGTTGAATTGGAGCAGCGTCGCCAGCGCATCGGTGAAACGGGTGGCACCGGGACGGCCTTGCCGCAGACCCAGGCGCTCTTCGAGATTTCGGCTGAGCAAGATGCCGGCGAACATGCCGGCTTGTGGGATCAGGAGACGCAGGGCCTCGGCCCCCAGGCCCGCGCCGCCGGCCCAGCGCCGCAGGGCGAGGCCGCTGAGGCCGCCCATCGCGCGCAACCCCAACAGCGTCAGGGCCCCCGAGGCTAGGTCTCCGCCCAAGGCCCGGGGGCTCCAGTCGACCTCGCGGCCTAGGGCGGCGGCGACCCCATGATGCCCGAAGGTGAAGCTGGGGACTTCGGCCAGGAGGCCTGCGCCGCCGGCGAGCAGGCGCGGGATAAGCCCGCGCGTCAGAAAATTTTCTCCGGGGAGGGCGGCCAAGCGGCCCAAGACCGCGAGCCGCGTCATGCGGAAGACGGTGCCGGCCAGGCCCATTGCGGCCAAGGTCGCCGGGTCGGAGGCTTCCCGCGCGAAGTGCCGGCCCAAGAATTCGGCGCGCGCCCAGGCGTCGCCGCGCCCCAAGACGGCGTCGAGACGTCGCTGGGCGCGACCCCCCACGGGACCATCCCGATTGGCTCCGGCGATGTATTGCAGGAGGAGGGTCCCCGTTTCGCTTGGCTGCGCCTGCGTCAGTCGCTCGGCGATATGGAGGAGGGCTTCGAAAAAGAGCTCAGCGCAGTCTTCGCGCGCCAGCGATTCCAGTTCCGTCAGGAGAGCGGGACCGATGCGTTGCTGGATTGCCTGGCGTCCGCCCAGGGCGCCGAACAACTCGCGCACGGCCGCCGCGGGCGCGAAGCCCTCCGTCGGGTCCGGCCGATGCCGCCATTCCGCAGGAGAAAGGATTAGATTGCCTGGCCCCCCCGAGCCATAGGTCAAGCGACCTCCAGAAGAGATTCCGATATGGAGAAAGCCAATGCTTTTCGGAGGCAAAGGAAAAAAGTTGTGCCCCGGCCGGCCCGCGTAGGGAGGGGCGATTGCCTTCTATGTCTAGGGAATTGCCGGCCATTTTGCGCTGCGTGGATTACCCGTCGCGCACCGGCTTATTTCAGCAAAAAGCCCAAGCCCACCAGGCGCAGCAGGGCCGTGGTGCCCTGGGGATGCCCGCCCCAAAAAGGGAGCCAGCCGAGCGCGACGAAATGGAAGGTGAGCAGACCGGACAGCGCCTTGCCGAGGCTGGGCTGGGCCCGCATCGCCGCCCGGATCCGCCGCAGTCCCTCGCCTCCGGGCCCCAGGGCGGGGACTCGTATTTCCCAAAAATCCTGCCAGGCCCGCAGCAGGCAGAGCCCGAGGCCGTGCCACAGGCCCCAGAACAAGAAGGCGGGGGAACAGACATGCCAAAAGGCACAGACCAGGAAGGTGATCAGGTAGTTGCGGTATTGATGCTTGCGCTTTCCGCCCAAGGGCTCGTAGACGTAGTCCCGCAGGCAGGCGGTCAGCGTCATGTGCCAGCGGCGCCAAAAATGCGCCAAGTTTCTTTGGAAGTAGGGGTAGTCGTAGTTCTCCGGCAAGGGGATGCCCAGCGCCTTCGACACCATGAGGGTCAGGTCGTTGGCGCCGGAGGCGATCAGGTAAAAGCTGATCGCGCGGGCGTAGAGAATCTTGAGCAGCACGAGATAGGCCAGGGTTCCGGTCTGCGGCCAGAGCGCGTCATAATCGATCTGGAGCGAGAGGCGGCAGGCGAGGAGCTTGGCCAGGCCGCCCGCGAAGCGCAGCAGCTGGGGGGCCGTGAGCGTCAAGCGCCAGCCCTCCGCTTGGAAAAAGGGCGCCGCGAAGAAATCTTGATAACGTTGGATGGGGCCGCCCTTCATGGTGGGGAAGTAGAAGAGGTAGAGCAGGAAACGGGGCAGCGAGACCCTTTGCAGTTTGCCCTGGTAGGCGTCCACGGCGACGTGGAGGACGCGCCAGAACAGGTAGGAGAGGCCCAAGGCCTGCACGGTCGGCAGTTTCGCCTCGAGGCCGAGCCGGGAGGCGTTCATCAGGCCGAAATAAGCCAGCGCGTTCCCGCTCAGCACGAGGGCCAAGACGGCGCGTTGCGCGCGCCGGGTCCGAACCTCCGCCCAACGCCACAGGGCGAAGCCCAAGCCTGCGGCGGCGGCCTGGCAGGCGAGGGGGATCCAGCCGGTGAACAGCCCGAAAAAGGCGAGGCTGAGCGCGAGCAGCACCCAGGCGCGATACTTGGGAAGGAGCCAGGTGAGCAGCGCCGTCAAGCCGACGCCTCCGACGAGGCGGGGCAGGGCGAAGCCGAGGGCTTGAGAGGCGGCGGAGAGCCAAGCGGGCAGCATGCGCCTATCTATGCAAAAGTTTTTGGAAAGGACATGAAGAAAACCCTTCCCTCCTTAGTGTCGGTTTGGCTGCCGGTGCCGCGGCGCCGGGCCTTTACCTATGCCGTGCCACAGGATTGGCCGCGCCTCGAGCCGGGCCGCCTGGTGGTGGCGCCGCTGGGCCGGCGCCGGGCCGTGGGGATGGTCGCGGGCCCGGCGACGGAGGCGCCTGCCGGCATCGCGGAGCTCAAGGAATTGGCCGAGCTCCTGCCGGAGGAGTTGGCCCTGCCGCCGGCCCTGCTGCGGGTCTTCCAATGGGCGATGGGACATTACCTGACGCCGCCCGGCGAGGTGCTGCGGACCTTCCTGCCGGCGGCCCTGTTCAAGCCGGGCGCCGCGAAGGGGGAGCGCGCCCGACAACGCGCGCTGCCCGAGGGCTTCGCGGAGGCGCCCCCCGTGGAACTGAACGAGGCGCAGGGGGCGGCGATCGCCGAGATCCTGGGGCAGGCCGACCGCTTCGGCGCCTTCCTCCTGCACGGGATTACCGGTTCCGGGAAGACCGAGGTCTACCTGCGGCTCTGCGAGGAGCTCCTGCGGCGTGGGCGCTCGGCCTTGGTCCTGGTTCCGGAGATCGCGCTCACCCCGCAGACCGTGGGACGCTTCGCGGCCCGCTTCGGAGATCTGGTCGGCGCCTATCATTCCGGGATGACGGAGGCCCAGCGCCTGCAGACCTGGTGGGGCGCCCGCGAGGGCCGCCTGCGGGTCGTGGTGGGCACCCGTTCCGCCCTCTGCCTGCCGCTGCGCGAGTT
Organism: bacterium; assembly: GCA_046346845.1. GTDB lineage: Bacteria > UBA10199 > UBA10199 > DSSB01 > DSSB01 > DSSB01. The sequence continues at coordinate 349,114 of JAXMHH010000002.1, read as the reverse complement.
GGGGCTCTTGGTGGTCGACGAGGAGCACGACGCGAGCTACAAGCAGGAGGAGCGCTTTCGCTACCACGCCCGGGACTTGGCGGTGCTGCGCGCGAGGCAGGAGGGGATTCCCGTGGTCTTGGGCTCGGCGACCCCCTCCGTCGAGAGCCTGGAAAACGCCGCCAAAGAAAAATACCGCCTGCTTAAGCTGCCCGCCCGCGCCACCGCCGGTTCGCTCCCGAAGATCCACCTGGTGGATCTCAAGGTCCGTCCGGCCGATCCCGAGACCCTGCTCAGCCCGCCGCTCGCGGCCGCCTTGGACGAGGTCTTGGCCCGAGGCGAGCAGGCCCTGCTCTTCCTCAACCGGCGGGGCTATGCGCCCTGCTTGCTCTGCCGCGGTTGCGGGGAGGCCCCGCGCTGTCCGAACTGCGAGATCGCCCTGACCTTCCACAAACGGCCGGCCGCGATGGTCTGCCATTACTGCGAATTTCACGCCGCGCCCCCCGAGTGCTGCCCCCGCTGCGGCGGGATCGAGTTGAGCCCGATGGGCGCGGGCACCGAGCGCCTGGAGGAGGCCCTGCAGCGCCGTTATCCATCGCTGCGCCTGGCCCGGCTGGACCGCGACACCGCCCAGAGCCGACAGCGCACGGAGGAGATCTTGAGCCGCTTCGCCGCGGGCGAGTTGGACCTGCTCCTGGGCACCCAGCTCGTGGCGAAGGGCCACGATTTCAAGCGCCTGACCCTGGTGGGCATCCTGCTCGCGGACGCCACCTTGCACCAGCCCGACTTCCGCTCGGCCGAGCGCCTGTTTCAATTGGTCACCCAAGTCGCCGGCCGGGCCGGCCGCCACGACCTCCCAGGGGAGGTCTTTCTGCAGACCTTCCGCCCCGAGCATTATGCGATTGCGGCGGCCATGGCCCAGGACCCCGAGGCTTTTTTTCGGCAGGAACGCCAGTTCCGCGAGCAGGTCGGTTATCCGCCCTTCCAGCGCATCGTCCTGCTCAAGCTGAGCGGCACCCAGGCCAAGCGCGTCGAGGCCGGCTGCGGGGAGCTGGCGGAATCGCTCACCACCCTGTTTCGGCGCCATCCTGAGATCAAAATCCTCGGGCCCGCCCCGGCCACCCTCGAGAAGCTGCGGGGGCGTTACCGGTGGCAGGTCATGCTGCGCACCCCGAAATTCGAGGCGATGCGGCGGGTCTTGGAGGAGAAGCTCCCCTATTTCGAAACGCAGCTGCCCGCCGGGGTGGCACTCCATGTCGATGTGGACCCCATCGGCGTATTTTAGTAGGCTAAAACCCTATGCTGCTCGACATCCTGAAATATCCCGACAAGCGCCTGCGGGAGAAGTCGCTGCCGGTCCAGCCCGAGGAGATCGCCAGTTTCGGTTTCCAGACCCAGCTGGACGACATGTTCGAGACCATGTACGCGGCGCCGGGGGTGGGGCTGGCCGCGGTGCAGATCGGGGTCTTGAAGCGCGTCATGGTGCTGGATGTCGGCATCTCCGAGGGGGAGCTGATCAAGCGGGATCCCAAGGTGCTCATCAATCCGGAATTTCTCCTGAAGGAGGGCCAGGTCATCTGGGAGGAGGGTTGCCTCAGTTGTCCCGACCTCCTCGTGCCGGTGAAGCGCGCCCAGCACGTCGTGGTCAAGGCCCTCGACCGGGAGGGCAAGCCCTTCGAGTTGGAGGGGACGGAACTGCTCGCCGTCGCCCTGCAGCACGAGGTCGACCACATGGACGGGATCCTCATCCTCGACAAGCTGAGCCGCCTGAAGCAGGACCTCTACAAAGACAAGGTCAAGAAGGGCCAGACGGTGGTGCGGTAGATGGCGCGGCTCGTCTTCATGGGTTCGCCGGAGCTCGCCGTGCCCTCGCTGCGCGCCCTGCGGGCCGCCGGCCACGAGCTCTCGGCCGTCGTCACCCAGCCGGACCGTCCCAAGGGCCGGGGCCAGGTGCTGAGTCCGCCGGCGGTCAAGTCGGCCGCCCTGGACTTGGGCATTCCTGTCCTACAGCCCGAAAAAATCCGGACCCCGGAATTCGCCGCCCAGCTCGCTGCGCTTCGGCCCGACTTGCTCGTCGTGGTCGCCTACGGCAAGATCCTGCCCGCGGAAATTTTGCAAATCCCCAAAATCGGCTGCGTCAATTTGCATTTTTCCCTGTTGCCGAAATACCGGGGGGCGGCCTGCGTCGCCTATGCCCTGTTGAACGGGGAGACGGAGAGCGGCGTGACGACCATCCTCATGGACGCCGGTCTCGACACCGGCCCCATCCTCCTGCAGTGGAGCGAGCCGATCCTGCCCGAAGACACGGCGGGGAGCCTCGCCGCGCGCTTGGCCGAGCTGGGTGCCCAGGCCTTAGTGCAGACGGTGGCCGCCCTGGAACAAGGGACGATCCAGCCGGTGCCGCAGTCGGAGGAGGGGGCCAGCTTCGCGCCGCTCCTGAAGAAGGAGCAGGGCCATCTGGATTGGACGCGGCCGGCGGAGGAACTCTTCAACCGCTACCGTGGATTGACCCCCTGGCCGGGGGTCTACGGTTTCCTGGAGGGGAGGCGGGTGCTGTTTACCGAGCTGCGGCCCGGCGGCGAGTCCGCGCGGGGCGTCCCCGGCGGCATCCGGCTGGGCGCCCGGCGGGAGATGCTGGTGGATTGCGGCTCCGGCACCCTCGAGGTGGTCCGGCTCAAGCCCGAGGGAAAAAGCGTTTTGCCGGCGGCGGATTTTATGCGAGGCTTGCCGCAGTCCCAAGAACTGAAATTTTCGTAGGTGCGCCATGCCCAAGCTCATCGCTCCTTCCATCCTATCTGCGGACTTCTCGCGACTCGGCGAGGAGGTGAAGGCCGTCGAGGCGGCCGGCGCCGATCTCATCCACTTCGACGTGATGGACGGGCACTTCGTCCCCAATATCACGGTCGGTCCCCTGGTGCTCGAGGCGGTGCGCAAGATCACCCAACTGCCGATCGACGCGCACCTGATGATCGACCACCCCGACCAGTACGTGGCTGATTTCGTGAAGGCGGGCGCGAACTGGATCAGCGTCCACGTCGAGGCCTCCCGACACCTGCACCGCTCCATCCAGCTGATCCGCAGCCTGGGAGCCAAGGCGGGCATCGCACTCAACCCGCACACGCCGGTCGCTTCGATGGGCTACATCCTCGACGAGGTGGATTTTATCCTGGTGATGACGGTGAATCCGGGCTTCGGCGGGCAGAAGTTCATCCCGGCCGCCTTCAAGAAGGTCGCCGAGCTGGCGGAACTGCGGCGGGAGCACGGCCTTTCCTTCCAGATCGAGATCGACGGCGGCATCAAAGTCGACAACATCGGCGAGGTGTCCCGCGCGGGCGTCGACGTCTTCGTCGCCGGGTCCGCGATCTTCCAGTCCCAAAGCTATCGCGATACGATTCTCCAAATGCGGCAAGCTCTTGCCAAATAAGTTGCAAAATTATACCTTTTTAATACAATTATGGGGTGATTTTTGAGTTCGACGACCTAAAAAGTCGGAACAATCTTCAGAAACACGGCATTGATTTTCATCAAGCCCAGGATTTATGGAAGGGGCCTTACGTCCACTTTTCGGCGAGAACGGAGTTTGAAAATCGTTTTGCGATCATAGGCCCTATCGAAGGCAAGCTTTATACCTGCATTTATACCATGAGGAATGACCGAGTCCGCATTATCAGTTGCCGGCGTGCTCGAGAGAAGGAGGCAAAACTTTATGAAAAAAGCCTCTAAAAAACCCAAAAACGCTACGGAATTCGATGAATATTTTGAATCACACGATATCGCCGATCTCTTGGACACCAAGACGAAGCGAGTCAATATCGACTTTACCCCGGTGGTGCTGAAGCGAATCGACTTGAAGGCTCAGGAGCTGGGACTGACTCGCCAAGCCTTGATCAAGTACTGGATAGCCGAGCGTCTCGACTTAATTCCTTCCAGAAAATAAGCCTACGCTACTAGGCCTTTTTTACCGTCTTCTGCCACCGCTCGACCTGCTTCTTGGCCGCGGCGGGGGAGAGGGCAGGTTCGAAGGAGCGGTCTTCCACCCAGCTCTTGAGGATATCGGTCTCGTTCTTCCAAACGCCGACGGCCAAGCCTGCCAGGAAGGCGGCGCCCAGGCCGGTGGTCTCGACCATCTTGGGCCGGACGATGTCGACGCGGAGGATGTCGCAGAGGAACTGCATCAGCAGGTTGTTCACCGAGGCCCCGCCGTCGACCTTCAGCACCTTGAGCTTCTTGCCCAGGTCCTTGGCCATCGCCTCCAGGATGTCGTACTGCAGGAAGGCGATTCCTTCGAGGGTGGCTCGCGCCAGGTGGGCGCGGGTGGTGGCGCGGGTGATGCCGTCGATGACGCCGCGGGCCTCCTGCCGCCAGTGGGGGGCGCCGAGTCCGACCAAGGCGGGGACGAAGGTCACGCCCCCGCTGTCCGGCACGCTGGCGGCCAGGGCCTCGATCTCGGCGGCGGAGCCCAGGATCTTGAGGCCGTCGCGGAGCCACTGCACGGCGGCGCCGGCGATGAAGGCGGAGCCCTCCAGGGCGTAGTGGACCTTCTTGCCGATCTTCCAGGCCACGGTGGTCAGCATCTTGTTCTTGCTGGCGACGATCTTGCTTCCGGTGTTCATCAGGATGAAGGAGCCGGTGCCGAAGGTGCACTTGGCCGCTCCCGCCTCGAAACAGGCCTGGCCGAACAGGGCGGCCTGCTGGTCTCCGGCCATCCCGGAGATGGGGATGCCGTCGGGCAGGCCGGGCACGCCCTGGGTCTGGGCGTAGACCTCCGAGCTGGAGGCGATCTTCGGGAGGATGTTCAGGGGCACCGAAAAGATCTTGAGCAATTCGGGGTCCCACTCGAGGGTCTTGAGGTTCATCAAGAGGGTGCGCGAGGCGTTGGAGACGTCGGTCACGTGGGCGAGGCCGCCGCTCAGGCGATTCACCAGGAAGGTGTCGATGGTGCCGAAGGCCAATTCGCCGGCCTTGGCGCGTTGTCGCGCGCCCGGGACGTGATCGAGCAGCCACTTGATCTTGGTTCCGCTGAAGTAGGCGTCGATCACCAGGCCGGTCTTCTTGCGGATCTTGGCCTCCATGCCGGCCTTCTTCTTCAGCGAGTTGCAGAAATCCGCGGTGCGGCGGTCCTGCCAAACGATGGCCTTGTGGATGGGCTTGCCGGTGCCGCGGTCCCAGATGCCCGTGGTCTCGCGTTGGTTGGTGATGCCGATGGCGGCAATGCGCTGCGGATCGATCGCGGCGGCCTGGATGGCCTCGCTGATGGTGCGCACCGTGCAGTCCCAGATCTCGTCCAAGTCGTGCTCGACCCAGCCGTGTTCGGGATAGTACTGCGGGAACTCGTTGTTCTTCTTCGCGAGCAAGTTGAGGTTGTGGTCGAGGATCAGGACGGTGGTGCCGGTGGTGCCTTGGTCGATGGCCAGGACGAGATCGGACATGAGGGCCTCCTTTAATGGAGGGAAGCCTCTAATATAGAAGGATTTTTCCGCCAAGCGTAAAAACTCGCCCGCCCGGCTGGCGCAACCTTGGGCGAAGCGGGCCGAAAATAAGGGCGTTGCACTCCCAGGTGGGCACCTAAGGAGCACCCTTATGACGCCCCCGAGCCTCAACTATACCCCCTCTCAACCTCAACGCACCGAAACCCTGACCCGGATCGACTCCTGTGAACCTCGCCCCCCGACCTGTGTCGACGCGGGGCCCGGTGTGTTTCATGACGAGGCCCGCGGCCTCTCCTACGTGGCCCCGCGCCAGGTCTGCATCGAAGAGCTCCGCCGCCTGCCGGGGGTGAACCTGTTCCGCAACCCCTCGTCGCAGAGCTCCAGTCAACCAGGCGGAGGTGTGAACCAATCCGCTCCTCCCGCCCCCGTTCCCTCGAATGTCGGCCCGGCCCCGGCGCCCCAATCCCATCCGACCCAAAGCGCCGACCAGGGAGGTTTTTGGTCGGACGTGCAGGAACTCTACAGCTTTGGTTGGTGGGCCGGGGCCAGCACCGCCCAACGCGTCTTGGGCGTCGGCGTCGCCTTGGTTTCCGCCCTTCCCCTGGCCGCCTTTGGAGCGGCCGCGGGTGCCCTCTCGGCCCTGGGCGGCGGCTGCGCCTGCTACGTCGAGCACGGCGATGCCTCTCGGGACGGTCATTCCGATGCCCGCAGCGACGCTCACAGCGATGCCAACGGCGACGCTCGGGTGGATGCCCGCGGTGATGTGCGCACCGATGCCACGAGCGACGCTCGGGGAGATGTGCCCATGGACGTACGCAGCGATGTCCCGCGCACGGACGCCAGCTTTGACGCCCGCAGTGATGTCCAGCCGGATGTCCGCAGCGATGTCCCGGGCGACCGCCCGCGCGGCTAAGCGAAATTCGGATATTATTTAAAAAGAGGCCCTTTTGGGGCCTCTTTTTTTTCGTCCGTCCAGAGCGGGATTTGTTCCTTGCCTCGCCACCGTCTCCTGTCCTATTCCAAGTCTTGGCCGGGTCCTCGCGCAAGCTGGGGCCGCAAACCCCGCCAGGTCCGGAAGGAAGCAACGGTAGTGGTTTTCGGTTGTGCAGCGAGCTCACCTGGCCACCTTTTTTTATGTCTTACCAGGTACTTGCCAGAAAATACCGGCCGCAGACCTTCGCCGAGGTGGTGGGACAAGAGCATGTCACCACGACGTGGCAGAACGCCATCCTCAAGCACCGCCTGCACCATGCCTATTTGTTGACGGGGGCGCGCGGCATTGGCAAGACCTCCCTGGCGCGGATCTTCGCCAAGGCGCTTAACTGCGAGCGGGGGCCGAGCGGCGAGCCTTGCAACCAGTGCTCCAACTGCCTCGCCATCACCAAGGGCAGCTTCCTCGACGTCCAGGAGATCGACGGTGCCAGCAACACCAGCGTCGAGAGCGTTCGGGAGCTGCGCGAGCAGGTGAAGTACATGCCCGCCGCCGGCAAATACAAGATCTACATCATCGACGAAGTCCACATGCTCTCGAACGCGGCCTTCAACGCCCTGCTCAAGACCCTCGAGGAGCCGCCGCCCCACGTCGTCTTTATTTTTGCCACCACCGAGGTGCACAAGATTCCCGTGACGATCCTGTCGCGCTGCCAGCGCTTCGACCTGCGGCGCCTTTCCCAGGCCCAGATCAAAGAGCACCTCGCCAAGCTCTGCCGCGAAGAGCGGATCGGCTCGGACGCCGCCAGCCTCGACCTGCTCGCCCGGGCGGCCGAGGGCTCGATGCGCGACTCGCAGAGCCTGCTGGACATGGCGATCGGCCTCTGCGGGGATGCCCTGCAGGTCGAGAAGGTGCGCGAGATGCTGGGACTGGCCGCCGCGACCTTGTTGGAAGACCTCACCGTCGATTGCCTGCAGGGCCGCCTGCCCGAGGCCTTGGCGAAGGCCGAGGACCTCTACCACCGCGGTTTCGACCTCCGGCAGATCGCGGTGCAGTGGGTGGAATACTGGCACGACCTCACCCTGTTCAAGGCGGCCGGGGCCACGGCCCTTGGCGATGCCGTCACCCCCGACCAATTGGCGGTGATCGAGACGACCACCGCGCCGGTCGCCCTTGCGGACCTGCAGATCGCCTTCCAAAGCGTCTATCGGGCGGCCGAGGAGATCGCCCGCAGCGAATCGCCCAAAATCCTCTTCGACCTATTGCTGGTGAAATTGGTGCATGGGGCGCCCTACCAATCGATTCCGCAATTGCTGGCGGGGAAGGGGGCCCTCACAGGCGCCGTGGCGGTGCCCTCCCGACAGGCCGCCCCGGCGGCCCCCGTCGTTCCCGCCCGGCCCGTCCACGCCGCGCGCCCCGCGCCCAGTCCCGCTCCGGCCTCCGCTCCCGCCGGCGACCTGCTGGAGCGCGCCCTGAAAAAACGCCCCCAGATCCAGGCCATCCTCGACCACGCGACTTCCCATTATTGGGAGGGAAACCGTTTCGTCGTCGCCTTCGCCCCCGGCGAGATCTGGGAAGAGATGTTCGCCGACAAGCGCGGGCCGCTCGCCGAGGCCCTCAGCCAGGAATTGGGCACCGAGGTGCAGGTGGAAGTGCGTCACGAGTCGCGGGCCCCGGCCGCGCCGCACCGGGATTCCGGCCCGCCTTTGCCGCCCCCCGACCCGATGGTCAAGCAGGCGATGGAGATTTTGAACGCTACCCTTCAAGAGGTGAAGAACCATGGACATGAATAAGCTGATGAAGCAGGCCCAAAAGATGCAACGCGAGATGGCCCAAAAGCAGGAGGCCCTCGCGCAGCGGGAATTCGAGGCCAGCAGCGGAGGCGGCATGGTGACCGCCCGGATCAACGGGAAGCAGGAGTTGCTGAGCCTGAAGATCGAGCCGGACGTGGTCGACAAGTCCGACATCCCCATGTTGCAAGACTTGATCGTCGCCGCCGTCAACGAAGCCCACCGCCGTGCCGCCGAGGACATGCAGAAGGAGATGTCCTCGCTGATGGGCGGTCTGGGCATGCCGGGGATGTTTTAATTGGCCTCCCCCATCGACAGGTTGGTTCATTACCTCAGCCAATTGCCGGGGATCGGGGAGAAAACGGCCACCCGTCTGACCTTTTTCATCCTGCGGCAGAAGCCGAACTACGCCAAGGAGCTGGCCGCCGCCCTGGCCGACCTCCACGACAAGGTGGGATTTTGCAAGCGCTGCCAAAACCTCACCGAGCAAAACCCCTGCCAACTTTGCGTCGACCCGCGGAGGGACGCCCGCACCCTGTTGGTGGTGGAGACGCCCCAGGACCTGCTGGCCATCGAGCGCAGCCAGTCCTATCGCGGTCTGTACCATATTTTACACGGGGCGATCTCCCCGCTGGAGGGGGTGGGGCCCAACGACCTCAAGATCCCCGAGCTCTTGGCGCGCCTGGGTCCCGAAGGCATCCAAGAGGTGATCCTTGCCACCAATCCCAATGTGGAGGGCGAGGCCACGGCGCTGTATTTGGTCAAAATCCTGACTCCGCTCGGGGTCCGCGTCACCCGGATCGCCTCGGGGGTGCCCGTGGGCGGGGGCATCGAGTATTTGGATCCGCTCACTTTGAAACGCGCCTTGGAGGGGCGTCAGGTCCTGAGCTCGGAGGCCCCGCGCGGCACGGGCTGAAAAATCTCCCGCTGTCGAACCGAGCCGTTTCCCGCCTTGACATCTTTCGGAGCCGCTCCCTAGAATTCGCCCACACTATGTCCTTCATCAATTACCAGCAAAAAGAGATCAACTTCAAAGTCGTCTATTACGGCCCCGCCCAAAGCGGAAAGACCACCTGCCTGGAATACCTCTACGAGAAGACCAAAGGGGAATCCAAATCGAAGATGATCCAGCAGGAATCCAACGAGCGCACCCTGTTCTTCGACTTCATGCCCCTGTTCTTGAGCGAGATTGACGGCTTCAAGACGCGTTTCCATTTGTACACGGTGCCGGGCCAGGTGCTTTACGAGGACAGCCGCAAGCTGATCCTCAAGGGCGTGGACGGCATCGTCTTCGTCGCCGACAGTTCGGTCGATCAGATGGAGGCCAACCTCCGCTCGATGGAGAGTCTCCAGACCAACCTCACCGAGCAGTCCCTCAATCTCGAAAAGGTCCCGCTCCTCGTTCAATACAACAAGCGCGACCTGCCTCACGCCGCCAACCTCGAGGCCATGCGCAAGCTGCTCAACCCCATGAAGAAGCCCGACCTCGAGACGGTGGCCTTGAAAGGCCAAGGGGTCTTCGAGGGCTTCAGCCGCATCGCCAAGGACGTGATCCGCGACTACGCCGAAAATGCTTAATTACCTGACGAGATGGCTTTTTCTGGGCCTCGGACTGGCGCTGCTCCCGGGACGCTGCACGGTGCTCGCCGAGGAACTGCCGACTTCGCGCTCCGGCCTTCAGCTCCGCCTCAAGGAGCTCCCCGGGGCAAAGCCCCCGGCCCGGCAATTGTATACCGTCGTGAATGGCAAGGAGTACCCCATCGACCGGCTGCTCACGGAGGTGGGCGTGGCGCGCCTCGACGGCTACCAGCAGGACGCGGGCCAACCCGCCTGGTATGTCGATCCCTCGGGCAACTACCTTTACTACACCGTGCTTACGGGCTGCGGTTGGGAAAATGACGGGATGGCGATCTACCGGAGCGACCTGTTCGGGAAGAAGATCGAGCCGCTCCTGGGTCGCTGTGACAACTTAAAGATGGAAGGGCTCGCCGCCGGCGGAAAAAACCTCCTCTTGATCCGGGAAGGGAACTCCGGCGTGGGCGATACCGGGTTTTGGATCTTCGATTTGGCCACCCAGGAACCGCTGGTCCACGCCGGCGGCACCTTGGAGGCCAAGCCGGGTTCCGGAAATTTCCGATATTGCGACGGAAACTCCGAGCAGGCGGGATCCTGTCGCGAAATTGCGATGGAGGTCCTGCTGAACCGCAGGAGTCCCCTGCGCCTGCTGCCGCGCTTCCCGCTCACGGCGCGCACCGCCGCGGATGGCGTCGAGCTGCGGCAGTTGGAGGGTTCGGCCTCCTGCGGCACCGCGCCGACGGTCGGGGTGGAGAAGATCCCCCAAAAAGGCTCTTGGGTCGCGGTCTTGGATTCCTGTAAGGGTCGCGGGGTCTACGAGGTCTATTATCGGGGCCTGCGCGGCACCGTTTCCAAAAGCCAACTAGTGGGTTTTCAGATCAAGTGACGGGATCGGCGGCGGAGGCCGGAGTTTCACCGAGGTAGGCCTGCCTGATCTTGGGATCTTTCAGCAGGTCGCTGGCTTTCCCTTCCATGGTGATCTCCCCGGTTTCCAGCACGTAGGCGCGGTGGGCCGTCTCCAGCGCCAAATAGGCATCCTGCTCGATCAGGAAAAGGGTGGTACCCTCCTGGTTGATCGCGACCAGCGTCTTGAAGATCTGCTGTACCAAGGCAGGGGCGATGCCCAGCGAGGGCTCGTCGAGCAGGAGCAGGGTGGGCCGGCTCATCAGGGCGCGTCCGATGGCGAGCATCTGCTGCTCCCCGCCGCTCAGGGTGCCGGCGTTCTGGGCGAGGCGCTCCTTAAGTCGGGGAAATAAGTGAAAGACCTTTTCTAAGTCGGCGGCGAAGTTCTTGCGGTCGCGGCGGCCGTAGGCACCCAGCTCGAGGTTTTCCCGCACGCTCAAGTTGGCGAAGACGAGCCGCCCCTCCGGCACCTGGGCCACGCCGTGGGCCACGATGCGGTGACTGGGCTCCCGGGCCAAATCGACGCGGGTTCCTGGCGTCTCGTACTCGGCCCTGCCGGCGCTGGGGCGCACCAGGCCCGAGATGGTCCGGACCAGGGTGGTCTTGCCGGCGCCGTTGCTGCCGATCAGCGTGACGATCTCCCCCGCCTTGACCTGGAGGCTCACGCCCTTCAGGGCGTGGATGGCGCCGTAATGGACGTGGAGGTTTTCGATGCGCAGCATGCTCAGTGCTTCCTTTTTTCGCCCAGGTAGGCCTCGATGACCTTGGGGTCGTTGCGGATCTGCTCGGGGGAGCCCTCGGCGATGGGGATCCCGTAATCCAAAACCAAAATCCGCGGGCATAGGTTCATCACCACCGACATGTCGTGCTCGATCAACAAAATCGCCAGCTTGAGTTCGCGGTGCAGGCGGCGGATCAGCTCGACCAAATCGCGCTTCTCCGAGGCGTTCATCCCCGCGGCGGGCTCGTCGAGCAGCAGCAGCTTGGGGTGCGTAGCCAGGGCGCGCACCATCTCGAGGCGGCGCTGGTCTCCGTAGGAGAGGTTTTTCGCCCGTTCGGCGCGGAGCTCCCAGAGGTGGAAGGCCGTCAAGAGGCCCTCCGCCTCCGCCGCGACTTGGGCCTCTTCTTCGCGGAAGCGACGGTCATCGAGCACGGCGTTCCATAGGGAGTATTCGAGGCGATGGTGAAAGGCGACCTTGACGTTGTCCAGGACGCTCAACTCGGGGAACAGCCGGATGTTCTGGAAGGTGCGGGCCACGCCGAGCCGGTTGATCTCCTGGGGCTTGAGGGGATTGAGCAGGGTGCCCTCGAAGCGCAGCTCGCCCTCGGTGGGGTCGTAGACGCCCGTCACCAGGTTGAAGAAGGTGGTCTTGCCGGCGCCGTTGGGTCCGATGATGCCCATCAGCTCCTGGGCGGCGAGGGAGAAGTTCAGGCCGGAGAGGGCCTTGAGGCCTCCGAAGGAAATGCTGCAATTTTGCACTTGGAGCAGGGTCATGGGATTCCTAGGCGGTCACCTTGGCCTTTCCCCAGCGGCCCTTGAGGGAGATCCCCCGGGAGCGCAGCAGCATGGTGACGATGATCAGGAGGCTGTAAAGGATCATCCGCCAATCGGCGAAGCCCCGCAGCAGTTCGGGTAGCATGGTGAGCAGTGCGGCCGCGAGCACCACGCCCCACAGGTTGCCCATCCCGCCCAAGACGACCATCACCACGAAATCCACCGATTTCAAAAAGCCGAAGCTGTTGACGTGCAGGTAGCTCAAGTAATGGGCATAGAGGCCGCCGCCCAGGCCCGCGAAGCCGGCCCCGATCACGAAGGCGGTGACCTTCACCCGGGTGTTGGAGATGCCCAAGGAGACCGCGGCGATTTCGTCCTCGCGAATGGCCATGAAGGACAGGCCCTTGGCGGAGCGGGTGAGGCGTCCGACGACGTAGACGGTCAGCGCGGCGAACAGGAAGACCCAGAAAAAATTCGCGTAGCCGGGGATGTCGGAAAATCCCCGCGCCCCGCCGACCACGTCCATATTATTGATCACGACCAGGACGATCTCCCCAAAGCCCAGGGTGGCGATGGCCAGGTAATCGCCCCGCAGGCGCAGGGTCGGGAGGCCGATGGCCAGGCCCGCGAGCAGGGCCGCCAGGACCCCGATGGCCAGGGAAAGCAGGAACAGGGTCGGATCGAGGGCCGCGGTCGGCAGGAAATGCAAGAATCCGCGCAGCGCCGGGTGGGCATAGACGCTGAAGGCCGCCGAGGCATAGGCCCCTACCGCCATGAAGCCCGCGTGCCCCAGGTTGAATTGCCCGGTGAAGCCGTTGATCAGGTTGAGCGAAGTGGCCATCACCACGTTGATGCCGATATAGACCAGGATCTGCAGGAAGTAGGGATTCAAGTAGGCGTCGAAGAGCCGGTTGCCAGCGAGGAGCAGGGCCGCGACGGCCAAGGGGAGGAGGATCCGCTTCATTACACCTTCTCCCGCGCGCTCTTGCCCAGGATGCCCGAGGGCTTGATGAGCAGGATCAGGATCAACAGGACGAAGGCGAGCGCGTTGCGGTAGGTGCTGGAGAGATAGCCGGCGACCAGGGTCTCGGCGACGCCCATGATCAGGCCGCCGATCAAGGCCCCGGGGATGTTGCCGATCCCGCCCAAGACCGCGGCGACGAAGGCCTTGAGGCCCGGCATCAGGCCCATCAGGGGGTCGATCTTCGGATTGGAAAGCCCCACCAAGATGCCCGCGGCGGCGGCCAAGACTGAGCCGAGCACGAAGGTGAGGCTGATCACCTTGTCGACTGGGATGCCGACCAATTGGGCGGCGGTGTGGCTGAAGGACACCGCCCGCATCGCCTTGCCGGCGCGGGTCTTCTGCACGAAGAGCTGGAGGGCGATCATCAGGACGAAGCTGACCGCGAAGATCGCTACCTGGATGTTGTTGACCACGACGCCATGGAAGTTCAGCAGCTCCTTGGTTTGGATGAGTTCCGGGAAAAATTTCGGGTCGGCGCCGAACAGGTATTGCCCGAAGTATTCCAGGAAGAGGGAGACCCCGATCGCCGTGATCAACGCGTTGATGCGGGGGGCCTTGCGCAGCGGGCGGTAGGCGAGGCGCTCGATCAGGGCGCCGAGCAGGGCGCAGACCAGCATGGAGGCCGTCATCACCAGGGTGAAGCGCAGGAAAGTGCCGCCGCCGGTGACGATGCGGGCGGCGTAGTAACCGACCATGGCGCCGACCATGTAGACATCGCCGTGGGCGAAGTTGATCAAGCGCAGGACGCCGTAGACCATGGTGTAGCCCAGGGCGATCAGGGCGTAGATGCTGCCCCAGGCGAGGCCGTTGACGAGTTGTTGCAAAAATTCGGTCATCAGGGCGCTGGATCCAGGGACTTGTGGAACTTCACCTTTCCTCCGTCGATCTTCAGGATGACGATCTTCTTCTTGGCGTTGCGTTGCGCGTCCATGGTGAGGGTTCCGCTCACGCCCTGGAATCCCTGGGTGGCGGCCAAGGCGTCGCGGATCTTCGGCCCGGAGGTGTCGCCTGCCCGTCGGATTGCGTCAAAGAGCAGCTGGGCCGCGTCATAGCCGAGCACGGCCATGGCGTCGGGGACCTTGTGGTACTTGGCCTGGTACTTCTTGATGAAGTCCTGGATCATCGGCGCGGGATCGTCGGCGGAATAATGGTTGCTGTAGTAGCTGCCCTCCACCGCCGCGCCGCCGATCTCCAGGGTCTTGGGGCTGTCCCAGCCGTCGCCGCCCAAAAGCGGCACCGTGATGCCCAGGTCCCGGGCCTGGCGGGCGATCAGACCCACCTCGGTGTAGTAGCCGGGGACGTAGATGGCTTGGGGATTGGCGGATTTGATGTCCGTGAGCTGGGCGCGGAACTCGATGTCACCCTCCGAATAACTCTGCTTGGCCACGATCTCGCCGCCTAGCTCTTTGAAAGTCTTTTCGAAGAACTCCGTCAGCCCGACGCTGTAGTCGTTTTTGATATCGTAGAGGATGGCAACCTTGCGCAGGCCGAGGTCGTTGTAAGCGAAACGGGCCATCGAGGAGCCTTGGAAGGTATCGACGAAGCAGGCCCGGAAGATGTAGTCGCCCACCTCGGTCACCTTCGGATTGGTGGAGGCGGGGGAGACCATGGGAATTTTATTCTTTTGCGCCTCGGGGGCCGCGGCCAGGCTGCGCGAGCTGGCGACCTCCCCCAACAGCGCGACCACCTGATCTTGCTTGAGGAGCTTCAGTACCGCGGTCTTCGCCTCCTCGGGCTTGCTTTGGTCGTCCTCGACGATGGTCTCGACCTGCTTGCCCAGGAGCCCGCCGGACTTGTTGACCTCCTCCACCGCGAGTTGGATGCCTTCGTTCATCGATTGACCGAAGGTGGCGGTGGTTCCCGTGAGCGAGGCGTAGACCCCGATGGGGATGGCATTGTTGTTTTTCTTGCAGGCACTCAGGGCTACCAGCGCCGCCAGGCAGAAACGCAGGATATTTTTCATGGATTCTCCTCGGCGCCGGGGTCATTCCGAGGGGGGCGCCTGCCTCGCATAACACTTAAAATCCCCTCCCCTGGCAAGTCATTTATCGAAGCTCCGCTTGACGGAGGGGGGGAAGCTCCTTAAGATCGTTCGGCATTCAAGAAGACCCCGGTGTCCAAGCGTTCCTAGGTCTTCCTCATTCCACTCATGGAGGATAAATCGTGATCCCTTATTCGAAAAAGCTGTCTGGATTTCTTGTTTTGGGTTCCTTGGCGGCGGCCCTGTTCCTGCCCACCGCCTGCGGTCCCAGCCAACAGGCCCTGGAAAAGGCCGTCGGAGATTACATCCAAAAGAATCCGCAAGCCCTGCAGAAGCCGATCCAAGAGGCCCTGAAGGCCCAACGGCCGGCCCGCCCGCCGGAGCTGCCCCTGGCTGAGCGCATCAAGCAGGCCATCAAGGTGCCCATCGACAAGGCACCGGTCAAAGGCGCCGAGAACGCCCCGGTGACCATCGTCATGTTTTCGGATTTTCAATGCCCCTTCTGCAAGCGGGTGGAGCCCACCATCGATCAGATCATGAAGGAGTACGAGGGCAAGGTGAAGGTCGCCTTCCGGCAAAACCCCCTGCCTTTCCACCCCAACGCCATGCCGGCGGCCAAGGCCTCCCTGGCCGCCAAGGACCAGGGCAAGTTCTGGCAGATGCACGACGCCCTCTTTAACAATCAGGCCGACCTGAGCGAGGCCGGCATCCTCAAGGCCGCCAAAGAGGCGGGGCTCGACATGAAGAAATTCGAGGTCGATTGGAAGTCGAATAAATACGACACGGTGATCCAGGAAGATCTGGAGTTCGCCCGGAACAACGGCGTGTCGGGGACCCCGGCCTTCTTCATCAACGGCGTTTCCCTCAAGGGGGCCCAGCCCTTCCCGGCCTTCAAGCAGGTCATCGACGCTGTCCTGAACCCTGGCTCGGTCCCCGCGGCTCCCGCTGCGGCTGCCCCGGCGCCGGCGGCTCCTGCCGCGGCGGCGAATACGGCCCCGGCCCCAGCGCCTAAAACTAATTAATTTGGGAATTTTTATTCCCAAAATGAAACAATATCGCTCTTAAGACCTGGCCGGAGGCCCAAGCCTCCGGCCTTTTTCTAAGCAATGCCGGCCTTCCTACAAAACTATTGGCCCTACTTGGCGGCAGGACTGGGAGTCCTATTTTTACTTTCCCTCCTGTATTTCCTGTACAAAAAACGCAAGACCAAGGCCCTGCTCTCCTCGACGCTGACCCTGGGGCTGGAAAAGACCCATGACCAGCTCAAGGTCCGACTGGGCGAGCTCATCCGGCTGAGCCGGGATATCGATGAAGGGGTGTATTCCCACCTCGAGGAGGTCCTGCTGGGGGCGGATGTCGGCGTCAAGACCACCCAAAAACTGCTGCGCTACCTGCGGGAGGACGTCACCTCCAGCGGTCGCAAGGACATCCATCTCTTGAAGGGCTATCTCCGCACCGAGATCCTCAAAATTCTCAATGCCCATCCCACGGAGTCCCTGCTGGCGAAAAAACCCCAGGTCATGATGATGGTGGGGGTCAACGGGGTCGGCAAGACCACTACCATCGGGAAATTGGCCGCGCTCTATGCCAAAAACGACGAGAAGGTCCTCTTGGCCGCGGCGGATACCTTCCGCGCCGGGGCGGTGGATCAGCTCAAGGTCTGGGCCACCCGGGTGGGCGCGAATACCCTGGCCCAAAAGGAGGGCTCGGATCCGGCCGCCGTGGCCTATGACGCGGTCAAGGCTGGGATGGCGCGGGATTTCTCGCGCGTGATCATCGACACGGCGGGGCGCCTGCATACCAAGGTCAACCTGATGGAAGAACTCAAGAAGGTCCGCCGCGTGATCGACAAGGCCATGCCCGGGGCCCCGCACGAGATCGTCTTGGTGGTGGACGCCACCCAGGGGCAGAATGCCCTCAACCAGGCGCGGGACTTCCATGCCGCCCTGGGCCTCACCGGCATCATTCTCACCAAGCTGGACGGCACCGCCAAGGGCGGGATCGTCGTCGGCATCATCGACGAGATCGGGGTGCCGATCCAATATGTCGGCGTCGGGGAGCGCCTGGAGGACTTGAAGCCCTTTTTCGCCACCGAATTCGTCGACGCCCTGCTGAACTGAGGGCGGCCTTGACAGCTGGCCGGGCGCCAGGTAAGACCACAATCGCTTGAAATAAAAAGGTTTTGTGAGGTGTTATGGCTGAAGCGGCTGCCCAATTAGAAGAGTATTTTGTCACCGAGGACTGCATCGCCTGCGATGCCTGCTGCAATGACTTTCCCGACATCTTTAAGATGAACGCCGAGCACACCCGGGCGATTGCGACCAACAAGTCCCCGGTCGGCAAGTTCAACCCCTGGGACATCGTCACCGTCTGTCCGGTGGACGCCATCAAGCTCGTCAACCTGCCGATGCCGGCCAAGCCGGAGGGAGAAAAGAAAGCCGAGGTGGCCCCCGCCGAGGTTGACAACAGCGATTGGGAGCGCCGTTGGCTCGCCGTCAGCGACCAGCTCGAACCCCAGTGGGAGCGGATGAAGCGCTACGGGATGGCCTCCTCCGTCGACGAGGAGAAAGACCGCTACATCGTCCGTTTCGACATGCCGGCGAAGGTCCCCAACCACCGCCTCAAGTTCAAATGGGGCCTTCCGGAGGACATGCCCGAGTACAAGGCCACCGTCGCGATCCAGGGCAACAACGTCAAGATCCGCGCCAAGCTCGAGGACGAAAAGGTGAAGAAGCTCTGCGGTTGGGTGAATTCCTTTCCAGAAGGGTTTTTGAAAGAGCTGAACTTTCCCGTGCCGATCAAGTCGCACCGCCTGAACTACGATCCCGAGACGCGCATCCTCGAGGTGATCCTCGAAAAGGCCCAGCCCGAGGCCAAGGCCGCCTAAGCGTGTTCATCGACACCCACGCCCACATCGACTTCTCCACCTATCCGCCGGAAGAGATCGAGCCCATGATGCGCCGCGCCCGCGAGGCCGGGGTGGCTCGCATCGTCCACATCGGATCGGGCGAGGGCACCGCCAGCATGGAGGGCGTGCCGAGGGTCCTCGAGCGTTTCCCCGAGGTGGTGGCCGCGGTCGGCGTCCATCCCCACGACGCCAAGCTGGTTGACGAGGCCGTCCTGGCGCGGGCCCGGGAACTCGCGAGCCAGCCCCGGGTGGTCGCGATCGGCGAGGTCGGGCTCGACTTCCACTACAACCATTCTTCCCGAGAAGAGCAGTTCTCCGCCCTGCGGCGTTTCATCGCCCTCGCCAAGGAACTGAAAAAGCCCCTCGTCTTGCACGACCGCGATTCCCACGAGGAATTGCTCCAGGTGCTCGTGGCAGAGGGCGCCCGCGAGGTCGGCGGCGTCTTCCATTGCTTTTCCGGCGACTACGAGTTCGGCAAGCGGGTCCTCGACGAAAATTTTCACGTCTCCTTCACCGGCATCGTCACCTTCAAGAAGGCGGAGACGACGCAGGACGCCGCCCGGCGGCTTCCCCTCGAGCGGATGCTGATCGAGACCGACGCCCCCTTCCTCGCTCCGGTACCGCACCGGGGCAAACGCAACGAGCCGGCCTACGTCGCCTTCGTCGCGCAAAAGATCGCGGAGCTGAAGGGGTTGAGCGTCGAGGAGGTCGCGAGCCGAACCACCGAGAACGCGCGGCGGCTCTTTTCCCTAGGATAGGCCATGACTCGATTCGGGATATTGTTGTTCGACGGCGCGGAAGAACTCGACGTGTTCGGGCCCTTCGAGGTGCTTGGCGCCGCGCAAAATTTGGGGGCGCCCCTCGAGGTTCAGTTGGGAACCCTTGGGCCGGCCTCCGAGATAAGCTTGGCGTTCGGCACTCGCCTGGCCAGCCCCGCCGTGTTGGCGCCGCGGACCGGCGACTGGATCGTCGTGCCGGGCGGCGGGTGGCTCTCCGGGGCGCCCCAGGGGGCGCGCGCCGAGGTTCAGCGCGGCGAGATCCCCAAGCGGCTCGCGGCCTGGAGAGCGGCCGGCGTGCGCTTCGCCTCGGTGTGCACCGGTGCCATGTTGGTCGCCGCGGCGGGGATCAGCGTCGACCGTGTCGCTACTACCCACCACGCCGCGCTGGCGGATCTCGAGGCCACCGGTATCCTGGCCGTGAAGTCGCGGGTGGTCGACGACGGAGATCTGGTCAGCTGTGGCGGCGTCAGCTCGGGGATCGACCTGGGGCTGTGGTTGGTCGAGCGCTGCGCGGGCGTGGAGATGCAGCGGCGGGTGCGGGACTACCTCGAGTACCCGGGCGAGCTCCAGGTGCACTTCGGGCCCAACGCGAGCCCGCGAACCTAGCCGGAGGAATTTTTGAAAAACCTCGATTACATTCCGATTTTGGATGCGAAGACCGTGCAGGTCGTCGCCTGTGTCATCGAGCGCGGCGGGGAATTCCTCATCACCAAGCGCCTGAAGACCTCCCACCTGGGGCATTGCTGGGAATTTCCCGGGGGAAAATTGGAACCCGGCGAGAATCTGGCCCAATGCGCGATCCGAGAATGCCAAGAGGAGATCGACGTGGTCGTGAACCCCCTGCGTCTCCTGCAGGAGGTCTCCCACGCCTACCCGGAGAAGAGCGTACATCTTTATTTCGTGCTCTGCACCTTGGAGTCGGGGACGCCACGGGCCATCGAGTGCGCCGACTGGCGCTGGGTGCATCCCCGGCAGCTGTCGGAGTACGAATTTCCCGAGGCGGACAAGCAGATCATCGCCGACTTCATCCGCGCGGCGGGTTAGCCGTTTCGCTGCGTTTTTGAATGATCCCCAAAATATAATTCTGGATGTCCCGCATCACAAAATCGGTCCACAGGCTCGAGTAGAAGTTGAAGGGAGTGGTGAGGCGATAGTCACTGCTCAGGTGGAGGCGCACGCGATTCGGGCCCAGCGGTTCGATCTCGTAACTACCCTTGAGGACGTCGAAGAAGGGACCGCCGACGGTGACGTGCTCATCGAGCGTGGTCTGCGGGATCGAGTCGGGATCGGCGGCGATATTGAAGCTCAGGGCCTTGTTTGGCTCCCAGCGGTCGATGGTCTCGAGGAAGAGGACCCGGCCCTCAAAGCTGGCGCGGCGGATACCGCCGATCCCGGGATGGGTGAGCGTGGCCTCCACGGGCCGCGGGAAGCCGATGGCGTGCACCCAAGAGAAGTGATGCTCCTCCGGGCGGAATTTTCGCACCTCGACGATCTCCGGCCAGACCGCCTCGGGAGCGGCCTCAATGTCGATCGCGGTGGCGACATGTCGGTAATCCGAGGGTGTGTCGAGGCGGTGCTCGAGTGGGGCACTGACGAAGGGGAGGATCAACAGGACCCCGAGCAGGGCGAAGCTGAGCTTGGTTCCCCGGGTGTCTTGGACGATGGCGTAAAGCACCCCGCCCAAGCTGGCCATGACGAGAAAGCTGGGCAGGATCATGATGACGCAGATCGCCCCCTCCCAGGCGAAGATCAAGGAGAGCAGGGCCAGCAGGCCCACCGGGGCCCAGGGCATGAAGATGCGAAACCACCAGGAGCGCCTTCGGCTCCACTCCCCGAAATACACGGTCAGGCAACCCAAGACGAAGGGCACGAGAAACACATAGGCCAGCGTCATCAGGCCGAAGAAGGATTTCCAAGCGGGGTGCTTGAAGGTGAAGAAGGCGACGATGCCGTAGAACAGGGCTAGAAAGAGCGCGGTCCACACCGAAAACAGCCATTGCATGAGGTTTTTGAACATAGGCTAAGCGGATACGCCCTGGATGGGAAATTTCTCTCCCGCGAGTTTGAGGAAGAAACGGTGTTCCCGGGGATCGTAGTCGATCCAGCGGGCCAGCTCGAGGTAGGGCTTGCGGTTGAAGCGGGCCTCGAAGCGCCCCTCGCGGGCGCAGCAGTAGAAGACGTTGTTCTTGCCGACATGGAGGGTATGGGGATCGAGGCGCTCCCGGTAGCCGCCCTGGAAGGTCAGATCGACGTGGTCCGGGTGCAACTCGACGTCGCGCACTACGTAGAGCGTGTCCTCCGGCTCGAAGTAACACTCCTCGCCCTGACAGAGGGCGTGGTAGCGGCCGTCCGGCAATTTTTCCAACTTGCGCATGAAGAAGTTTAGGGTGTGGGGATCCTCGAAGACGCTGCCGTCGTGCCAGAGATTGCCTTCGGCGTCGATGTGGTAATGCCATTCCCGCATGGGGGCATTGTCGTGCAAAAGCCCCCGTGAATCCAGATGAAAGATGCCGCGGCTACTTGTTTGGATTGGCTGTTGGGGCCCGCCAGGGGCTTCGCTTTCACGTGACAAAATATGCGGGAAGACCCAGAATGGCTCGAAAATCATTGCGTAAACCACCTCAGCAGGCTGTTGCACAGGGGAGCCCTCATGAATGAAGCC
This sequence comes from bacterium, assembly GCA_046346845.1. Lineage (GTDB taxonomy): Bacteria > UBA10199 > UBA10199 > DSSB01 > DSSB01 > DSSB01. The sequence goes on along the minus strand of JAXMHH010000002.1, from coordinate 327,658 downwards.
CAAACCTCTCAGCCAGTCCTAGACCCGCTCGGAGCATCGCCCGCCGGCGCTTCCTCCGGCCGCTCGATGAAGCCCTGGATCTTCCTGGGCTGCGGCTGCCTCTCTTTGATCGTGATCGGCATCCTGGGCATCGTCGGCTTCGTACTTTACCAGATCAAAGACTCCGAGGCGGGACGGCTCGCCGCCAGTTCGGTGCGGCAGAGCCCCACCGCCCGCCAGGCCTTGGGAGAGATCCGCGATACGGGTTGGCCCCTCGGCAGCATCTCGGTCGAGGGCGGGGGCTCCGGCACGGCCAGCTTCAGCATGTCGGTGAAGGGCAGCAAGGGCCGCGGGAAATACTACGCGACCCTGGTCCGCGAAAACGGGCAGTGGCGGGTAGTCTCCGGGAGGCTCGAATTGGAAGACGGACGTTCCATTCCCCTGGAAGGCGGTGCGACCGGACCGGCGGCGCCGGCCCTGCCGGATGCCCCGGGTTCCGACGTCCCGCTCAGCGGCGGTAGGTCCCTGCGCGCCGACCGCGGGGCGGCGAGCGGCTGGACTCCCTTCACCTGGCCCAGCCAAACGATCCGCTTCGAAGTGCCGGCGGACTGGGAGCAGCAGGCCCTGGAGAAGCGCGAGATCGAATTCCGGCCCAAGGATCGCGGGGCCTATTTCATCGGCAACCTGACCTATTTCGACCAGAAGATCGCCTTTGCTCCCCTGATGCAGTCCTTGGCCGAGAAGGCCGCGGCGGAGCTGAAGCGGGAGGAGATCCTCGGCTACGCCCGCAAGGACATTGGGCCGGCGATGGGCCTGCTGCGGCTCGAGCGCCGCAGCGACGGCCAGACCACGGCGGTGTGGAGCGGCTACTTCGATACCCCGGAGTTCGGGACCGTCTCGGTCACCTTCCTGCTGGGCGCCCCGACGCCTGCGGATTTCGACCGCTACGAGGGGGAGCTGGGGGCGATCCTAGAGTCGATACGATTTCAGTGAGCGCTTAAACGAGCCGGCTTTCGATGCGGATTTCCGAGCGCAGGGTCAGGGCGACGGGACAGCGCTCGGCGATCTGCAAGAGCCGCTGGCGCTGTTCCTCGCTTAGATCGCCGCTAAGTTGCAGCTCCCGCTGGATGCGGTCCAGCTTGCCTTCCTTGGTCTCGCAGTCCTTGCAATCCTGGGCGTAGATCTTCTCGTGATTCAGCTTCACCCGGACGCCCGTCAGCTTCCAGCCCTTGCGGTCGGCATACATCCGCAGGGTCATGGCGGTGCAGGCGCCCAGCGCGGATAACAGGAGTTCATAGGGGTTGGGCCCGGTGTCGGTGCCGCCCACGGCGATGGGTTCATCGGCCAGCAGGCGGTGGGCCCCGGCGGTGATCTGGACGTTGTAGCCGCTGGGTCCGCCCTGAACCCATACCTCGTTCAAATGGCTCATGATTTTGCCCTCCTTGACGCTGGGAGCCGCGCGCCCCATCTTGGGCTCAGCAATTGCCCTTGCCCTGATTTGGGAAGAGAATAAGCCATGAACGACACGGTTCCAACCAAGTATTGGCATCCCCTGGAAGACGGACGCATCCAGTGCGACACCTGTCCGCGCTTTTGCCGCCTGCACGAGGGGCAACGCGGGCTCTGCTTCGTCCGCATGCGGCAGGGCGACCAGATCGTCCTCACCACCTACGGCCGCTCCAGCGGCTATTGCATCGATCCCATCGAGAAAAAGCCGCTCAACCACTTTCTGCCGGGCACTCCGGTCTTGAGCTTCGGCACCGCCGGCTGCAACCTGGGCTGCCGTTTCTGCCAGAACTGGGACATCAGCAAGTCGCGGGAGATCGATACCCTCTCCGACGAGGCCTCCCCCGAGCTGATTGCGCGGGTCGCGGAGGACCTGGGCTGCCAGAGCGTGGCCTTCACCTACAACGACCCGGTGATCTTCATGGAGTACGCGATGGACGTCGCCGATGCCTGCCGGAAGCGCGGGGTCAAGGCGGTCGCGGTGACCGCGGGGGAGATCTGCCCGGAGCCCAGGGCCGAGTTCTACCGGCACATGGATGCGGCCAACGTCGACCTGAAGGCCTTCACCGAGCATTTTTACGAAAAGATCTGCAGCGGCAAATTGCAGCCCGTCTTGGACACGCTGGAGTACCTCAAGCACGAGACCCAAGTGTGGTTCGAGATCACGACGCTGCTCATCCCCGGCCTCAACGATTCGGAGGCGGAGATCGATGCGGAGACGAAGTGGATTCGAGAGCGCCTCGGTCCCGACGTGCCGCTCCACTTCACCGCCTTCCATCCCGACTACAAGATGACGGAGCTGCCGCCGACGCCCGCCGCCACGCTCAGCCGCTCCCGGGAGATCGCGCTGAAGAACGGCCTGCATTTTGTCTACACCGGCAATGTCCACGATCACGCGGGCAGCAGCACCTATTGCCCCAACTGCAAGCAGATCCTGATCGGGCGGGACTGGTACGTGCTCAGCGAATGGAATTTGGATGAGCAGGGGGCTTGCAAGTTTTGTGGAACGAAGCTCCCCGGCGTCTTCGCGGGCCCGCCGGGCCGTTGGGGGGCCCGGCGCGAGCCCGTGCACCTGAAGTCCTTCGCGCGGGCCTACGCCGCTTCCGCTTCGTAAAAACACTAATAATATCGTTTTGTTATTTCCAGGGCGGGGCGAGCAACTTTCGTCCCCGAGGGGCGAAAACTCCTGCCACAAGCCTATGGAACCCTCGATCCCATATCGTCCGCTTGCCGGCGGTCCTGTGCCGGCGCGCGAGCCGGAGCGGCTCGCCGCCAACGGCGGGCTTGCGCCCGCCCTGGCCCTGGCCTCGGAGGGGGATCGCCGGGAACTGATCTCCCTGACTCGGGAGTCGGACCCGCAACTCCAGGCCGAGGGCCTGTTGAACTTCGCCCGGAGGCAGGAACGCTCGGGGCATCTCGACCTGGCGGCGGCGCTCTATCGGCGAGTGGCGGAGGGCTCCGGGACGGACTCGGCCCTGCGCCGCCGCGCCGAACATGAACTCGATGCGCTCTTGGGCCGGGGGTCCTTCGGACCGCGCGCCGAATTTTTGCTGCGCCAATTGGCGCAACAGGCCAGCGAGCCGAGCGCATTGTTGGCCATGGGCGCGGCCGGCATGGCCTTTCGCCTGACGCGCCTCCTGACGCTCTCCCGGCTCACGGCCGGTGCCGCGCCGGGATTTTTGACGCGGGTCTTCGGGGCGAGCCGACTCGCCTCGCTCGCGGGTTTTGCCGTGGAGGCGCCGACCTTCACCCTGGTGGGGCGCTTGGGCAGTGAGGCCTTGGGTCGGCGACAGGACTGGAGCCTCCGGGCCCTGGGGAGGGATTTTGCCTCCAGTTATCTCGTCTTGGGGAGTCTGAAGCTGTCCGGGGCTTTGGCGGCCTACCTAGGCCGGGGACAAGCGGCGCCCTGGCGCGGGCTATGGCAGCAGGGGGCGATGTTGGCGGGGATCTTGTTGGGCCATCGCGGCGAGGAGCTGGTCGGGCTGCGACCGCACTTGGCCGGCGCGACCACCTTGGTGGATTCCTTGGCCTTGCTCCTGCAGTTCCATGTGGCGGGGCGCCTGAGCCGGACGGCCTTCGGGCCGCGCTTCGCCGCTTGGGAGGGGGCCCTCGAGCGGCAAGGAGCCGCCTTGGAGCGGGCGGACAGGACCCTGCCCCCCTGGGCGGGGCTTCAGCCCGCGCGGCCGGTTTGGGCCTTGGCGGGCGGGCCTCGGAGGCCGGCCCCGGAAACGGGTCCCACCCTAATGATGATGGCGGCGCGCGGCCGGCCCAGCGCTCGCCGCATCTCGCTGCCCGTAGAGTCGCGGTACTGGCTCGCGCAGGTCGAAAACCCGAATAGCAGCGTCGGGTTGAGCGCCGTGGTGCGGATCGTAGAAATGCTTCGTCAGGGATCGGAACTCAATAGCCGGCAATACGTCGAATTATTCCATCGCCTGCATCGCAAGATCGACTGCCAAGACATCACCCTGAAGGTCCACGACCTCATCGTCAACGGCCTGAACGAGGTCCTGGAGGAAGTCGACTTGAGGCGCCGCGGCCCCCGCGCCCTCTTTCAGGAACTGCTCCGTCCGAAACGCCTGGAAGAGTCCCTGGTCCCCGGCTTCTACGTCTCCTTGCTGAGGAACCCCAGCCTCGGGCGCCTGGAGCGGAGTCGCGTCGTCGCGGCGGTCTTGCAGGCCTTCAAAAACAGTTACGATACGGAAGTTCCCCACGAGGCCGCGCTGGATGTGGTTCAGCGGCTGCGGGGGCTGCCCCAGCTCGAGGCCGAGCTCGTGGAGAGTCTGGCGCTCGAAACCGTGCGTTTTGCCGAGGCCGATGAGACCTGGTTCAACCAATACCCCTACCTCGAGGACTTGGTCGAGGCCCTGTCCGGCGACCGGAGGGTCCCAGCTGCGGCGCAGCTCCGGCTCTTGGAGGTCTTGAGCCACGGCCTTCGCGACCCCGAGCTACGCGGCCTGCGGCGGGTGGAAATCCTGGAGGCCTTGGAGGCCACGGCCCATTCCGCGGACGCCTCCTCGGAGGCCTCCGCCTGGCTGGAGGAGCACCTCCCGAGGCTGCGGGAGCAGTTCGTCGACGCCAATATCGCGCAGCTCCGCAATCGCCCGAGGGACTTCCAAAATTACGACGAGCTGGGATACCTGCTCAGCCGTCCCTACTTGACCGAGCAGATGCGCGGCATCTTGGGCCAGGAATTCTTGAACGCCTTCCGGGATTCGGATCCCGCCATGAGGCGCTACGACCATATCCTGGACGTCGCCTTGGTGGAGATTCGCCGTCCCGGGATCCCCGCCGAGGCCCGCCTTCACCTCTGGAGCATCCTCTTCAAGGCCGCCCACGACTTGGATACCCGCGCCTTCCCGGACCAGGAGCTTAATATGCGGCGGCAGGAGGATTTTGGTCCGCATCTCGCGAAGGCCCTCGCCGCGATGCCGCGGCAAGAGCGGAGCGACCTTGCGCTGCAATGGATCGACCGACTCAAGAACCCCCTGCCCAACCGCCGCGCCTTCGGCCTGGCCGTCTTGCAGGCCCTCGCGCCCTACCTCGAGCCGAACCTCGAGATGCGCGCCCGCCTGACTGAGGTGGGAAACCATCCCTCCCTCGAGGTCCGGGCGGCGGTTCGGCACCTGCTCTCCAGCTTTGATCGCTTAAATTGAAAGGATCCGCGCGGGCCTTAAGGCAGGACCGCGATCGCCTCCGCCCGTTCGGTCGTGGTCGGATGGGAGTAGTGGTAGAAGCTGTACCAGGGATGGGGGGTGAGGTTGCTCAGGTTGTCCTTGGACAGCTTGACCAGGGAGGAGACCATGGCCTGGCGGTCGCCGTTGACCTCCACCGAGTAACGGTCGGCCTCGTACTCGTTGCGCCGGGAGAGCCACTGAAAGATCGGATTGAGCGGGAAGGTGAAGACCCCGCTCAGCAGGGCGAAGATCACGAAGCCCACTTGCAGGCTGGGTTCGGGCACCCCGAAGGCCTCGAAGAAGGGCGGCCATTCCAGGCATTTTTCCAAGATCCACAGGGACAGCAGGGTGGTCGCGGAGGAGAGCAGCAGGCCCTTGAGGATGTGCCGTTTCTTGTTGTGCCCGATCTCATGGGCGATCACCGAAACGATCTCGGCGGTACTCAGGCTTTGGATGAGGGTGTCGAAGAGGACGATGCGTCGGGTCTTGCCGATCCCGGCAAAGAAGGCGTTGGAATGGGCGCTGCGCCGCGAGCCGTCGATGGTGAAGACTCCCGCCATCCGAAAGCGGAGTTTTTCCGCCAGGGCCTGCAATCGGTCCTTCAGCTCACCCTCGCTCAGCTTGGTGAATTTATAAAAGAGGGGGGCGAACAAGACGGGAAACAGGGCGGCGGTGAGCAGCTGGAAGAGCATCAGTACCCCCCAAGCGACGAGCCACCAGCGGGGCCCGATGGTCGGTACCAGCCAAAAGATCAAGGCCAAGAGGGGGATGCCCAAGGCGAGGGACAGACCCAGGGACTTGAGTTGGTCTCCGACGAAGGTCTTGATCCCCATCCGGTTGAAGCCGAACTTTTCCTCCAAGACAAATTGATAATACAGGCTGAAAGGCAGGTGCAGCGCATAAAAGAGGGCCCCGAGCGTGAAGGGATAGGCCACCTGGTGCCAGAGGCTGTGGGTGGGCAGCCAAGCCCCCAGCCAGAGGTCGAGGCGGTAAAAGCCTCCGCTGAGGATCAAGGTCCAGAGCAGGAGGGCGTCGAAGCCGGTTTTGGCCCAGCTAAAATGGGTCTTGGCGCGGGTGTAGGCGATGCTGCGGCGGTATTCGTCCGGGCTGAACACCCCGAGGAAGAGATCCGGGATGCGGCCGCGGTTTTCCTCGAGGTGTTTGAGGTTGAGGGCGTCGAGGCCGAATTCGACCAGGAGGTGGAGGAGATACAGGGATAAAAAGAGCCAGAAAAACCAGTGTTGTGTTTGGATCATTCCTTACCCTCTGCCGGAGGAGTAATGAAGCCTCGCTCCATTTGCAAGTCAAAGCGCCAGCCGCAGGGGATCGCCGCGCCGCAGGCCCAGCCGTTCCGCGGCGGAACCCTCCCGGACGGCGATCTCCAGCAGGCCGCCGCTTCCGAACAAGAGCAGGGGCTCGCCTACCGCGACCTCGGCGTAATGGGTCTTGGGCCCCTCCAGCAGGTGTCCGCCGACTTCCACCCGCAGGCTGGGCCGGTGGTAATGCCGCTGCAGGAAGGAGCGGCTCAGGTTGCTCACCGCGCTGCCGAAGCGGTCGAAGGCCAGGATCCGGCCCGACACCTGCTTGGCGTCGAAGCCCGGGATGAACTCCGGGAGCCGCTGGTAATCGGTCAGCTCCGGCCCGAAGAACTCCGGGGCCAGGCCCTGGGCCAGGTGGGCGGCGACGGGGGCGAAGAGATCGCGGCCGTGGAAGGTCGCGCTGAGCGGTTTTTGGAAATATTTCTCGTTGTTCAGGTGGACGATCCGCCGGATTTTTTGCTCGGCCAAGGCCATCGAGAGCAGGCCGTTGTCGGGCCCTAGGAAAAAATAGTCTTGAGTCTCGACCAGGATGGGCTTGCGGGCGCTGCCGACCCCGGGGTCGACCACGGCGAGAAACACGGTCTTGCGCGGGAAATGCGGGGCTGCCTGGTAGAGGGCCAGTCCCCCTTGGATGAGGTCGAAGGGGGGGATTTGGTGGGTGAGGTCAATGGCGCGCGCGTTGGGGGCGAGGCGCGCCAGCACGCCCTTCATCGCGCCGACATAGTGGTCTTGGGTACCGAAGTCGCTGAGCAGGGCGATGACCATGAGTTCAGTTTCCGGGTTTCGCTTTTCTTTGCCAAGTGCAATTTTTTCCCGTAATTTTTCCGACAGCTATGAAGAAGGTGCTGATTTTCTCCATCCTTTTGTTGCTGGGCCTGGCGGGATCCCAAGTGCTGCCCGGCTTCCTCACTCCTGCGCAGCTGCCGACCTATCAAGCCGGGGTCAAGCTCCTGACCATGTTCTGCCTCGGTTTCATCATGATTCACGTGGGTTACGAGTTCGAAATCGACAAGGCCCGGGTCGGGCAATACGGCAAGGACTACCTCATCGCAGCGACCGCGGCCGGCTTTCCCTGGATCTTTTGCGCGCTCTATTTCGTGTTGGTCATGAACCCCAGCTCGCTGTGGGGAGACTGGACCACCTGGAAGGAATCCCTGCTTTCGTCCCGCTTCGCCGCGCCCACCTCGGCGGGGATCCTGTTTTCGATGCTCGCCGCGGCGGGCCTCTCCGCCACTTGGGTCTACCGCAAGGCCCGCATCTTGGCCATCTTCGACGACCTGGACACCGTCCTGCTCATGATCCCCCTCAAGATGATGATGGTGGGGCTGCGTTGGCAGCTGGCCGTGATCGTGGTGATCATGGCGGTGCTTCTCTATCTGGCCTGGCGTTTCCTGCATCGCTGGAGGCTGCCCGTCGCCTGGCCCTTCGTCGCCCTCTATGCGGCCCTCGTCACCGGGGCCTGCGAGGCCCTCTATCTCATCAGCCTCCGGATCGACGACGTGGTTCCCATCCACATCGAGGTCTTGCTGCCCGCCTTTGTCCTGGGCTGCATCCTGGCCCGTCCCCCCGGGGCCCAGCCGCATGCCGACGACGCCCGCGAGGGCCACCAGGAAGGTCCGGAAACGCCCGGAGAACAGCGGGTCTCAACCCTCATTTCCGCCTTGTTCATGGTATTGGTGGGCCTTTCCATGCCGGCGGTCGCCGAGCTGGTCGGTTCGGGGACTTGGCCGGGCTGGGGGAACGTGATGCTTCATGTGCTGGTCGTGACCCTGTTGGCCAACCTCGGGAAGATGTTCCCCCTCTTCTGCTACCGGCAGGAGGTGGATTGGCGCCAGCGCCTGGCCCTGTGCATCGGAATGTGGCCGCGCGGGGAGGTTGGGGCCGGAGTCCTGGTGGTTTCCCTCTCTTACGGCATCGGCGGGGCGCCCATCGCGGTGGCGATGCTGTCCCTGGCGCTCAACCTGGTCTTGACCGGAATCTTCATCGTGTTCGTGAAACGCCTGCTCGCCAAGGCATGACAGGCTGTTGAAAGAAACCGGTGGGTGGAGGGGGCCGCTGCCTTAAAGCTTGTCCGGCAGGAAGACGATGTTGAAGGGCGCCCCGCCGCCGGCGCTGTCGATCACCACTCCCGTGCGCACCTGCGAGGGGCTCAAGACGAAATTGCCGGAATCGACCAACACGGTCTTGGTGCCCGTCTGGGTGACGCGCACCCGGTAGGTGGCCGCGCCCACGGTGAGGTAATCGGAGACTTCCTTGAAGCCCAGGTCGCTCAGCAGGGGAGTTACCGAATTGAGATCCGCGTTCGGGGCCGTGAAGTAAAAGTCCAGGCCGGGGGCGCTGGGTGCGGCATTCACCAGGCGAAGCTTGGCGTTGCTCGGTTGATCGACGGAATTATCGTCGCTCAGCAGCAGGGTTTGGATCTGGTTCAAGAAATTGACCACGATCAGGGTGTAATCCTGGTTGGCCGCGAGGGTCCCCGATTGTTCCGTCAAGGTGCGCGAGGTGGCGGCTTCATTGACCCGCAGGGTCTGGTTTCCGGCGCTGACCTCCTGGTACTGCTGGAAATCGGCGAAGGCCAAGGGACCGGCGGCGTTCTCCTTGCCGACGAAGACGTCGACGGGCGGGGCGTCGGGCGAGGCGTTGAAGACCTGCAGGTTCGTCGTGGCGCCCCCGCAGGCGCCTAGGCCCAGCAAGGCGCCGAGGGCGAATAATTTCAGCAGTAATTTCTTCATCTTGTCCTCCTTAGGTTTGAGGAAGCTCCGAGCCCGTTGTAGGATTTATCCCCCTCCTATCGGAACCGAGGGGGAAGGGTTGCTTGGGAAGCGATGGGAATCTACCGGCGTTATCTGTTTCCCCGGATCGTGGAATTCGCCTGCGGGCAAGAGTCGGTCTCGGCCTTGCGCCGGGAATTGCTGGCGCCGGTGCGGGGCGAGGTCCTCGAGATCGGCTTTGGGACGGGGTTGAATCTCCCGCACTACCCAAAGGGGGTGCGGCGCCTGGCCGTCTTCGATCCCAATCCGGGCATGCTTGCCATGGCGCAAGCGCGGATCAAGCGCTCGTTCCTGCCCTTGGAAATCCATCCCTTCACCGGCAATTCCTTGGCCTTTGCCGACCGGAGTTTCGACGCCGTGGTCAGCACTTTCACGCTCTGCAGCGTGGCCGACCTGGCGGCGACCCTCGCCGAATTGCGCCGGGTGTTGCGGCCCGAGGGAAGGCTCTACTTTCTCGAGCACGGCCTGAGCCGCGACCCGAAGGTGCAGGCCTGGCAGCACCGCCTCACCCCGGTGCAGAAATTCCTGTTCGATGGCTGTCACCTCGATCGCGACATCCCCAAGGGGCTCGCGGACGCGGGGTTCCGGATCAGGGAATTGCGCCAGGCCTACCTGCCGAAGGAGCCCAAAATTCTCGCCTATTACTCGCTGGGGAGTGCGTCGCCCTAGCCGCTTATTTCGGCCGGAAGATCCCGAAGGAGCTGGTGTAGCCGTGCAGGTAGCTGTGCCCCTGAACGGGGCCGATTTCGCCATTGCAGAAAAAGCCGCCCAGGGGCACCTCGCCGGCGAAGCGCCGGAACAGCTCCGAGTCGTGGTTGGGCACCCCGAACAGGGCCGCGCCGCGGCCCAGACAGGAAAAGAGCAGGGCGCCGGCGGGAGGCTGGTGGCCCAATTGCTCGGTCTTGTAGCGGATCAACATGGCATTGAGGTCTTCGCTGGAGGTCTGGGCGTCCCGCAGGTGAAACTGCACGACCTGGCCTTCCCGCAGCGCCGCGCCTACCACGAGGGCCTCGCGCGATTCATCGAGGCCCAGGATGTTTCGGATTAAAAAGTCCCCGTGGCGGTACTCGCGCTGCGCCTCGCGCATCACCAGGCCCAGGAACAGCGATTGCCGAAACAGCTCCTGATCCCTCGGCGCCAGGCCATGGTAGAGCGTTTGCAGCACCGCCGAGGGCGGCTTGCCATCCAATTCCCGCAGGAGGTTCTGCTGGCAGCGGGTGACGAACATGGGGTGGCCGATCGGCCGGCAGCCCTGCGCCACCAGGGTGTCGAGCTCCAAGTTCCCCGCGAGCGCGAGGCCGACGATGCCGGTGTCGTAGGTCTCTTGGTTCAAGAACAAGCGGTTGAATCCGCGCTGCACGGCGCCGCTGGCCAGTCCGCCGATTTTTTTTGACGCGGGGAAGTGGCGGTCCAGGCCGAGCAGGAAGTTGGGGGTGTCGAAGCTGAAGGGATCCGCCAGCAGCAAAAAATGAGGGTGTTCCTCCGGGATGGCGCGGACCGCCTCGGTCCAGGCCTTGGGTTCCGCCGAAAGCCTGGGAATGGCCTCGGTCGGGAGATGGAAGCCACGCAATTCCACCCCGGGCAAGAGGGCCGCCGTCAGCGAGAGGGCGGGGGCCTGCTCCACTTCCTCGCCGCCGCCGATGACCCCACCGGCCGTGCATCCTAGCAAATTGCGGAAGGCGAGGTGCCGGCGCAGCTGGGTGGGGAGGTGCACGGTATCGCCGCTCGCATAGCCGGAGAGGAAGGCGATGGCGAGGTCCGGGGGCCTTCCCGCCAAGGAGCCTGAGATTTTTTCCGCGACCTCCGCGATGGCCTGGTCCAAGTCGCCGGCGGAGGAGAGGGTGGAGGTCCATTGCATGCCTGAATCCATCATGAGGAAGAAAAACTGTAGCGCCTTCGCCTCGACCCCGCAATTACAGGGGGCCCGGCCCGGCGGCCCTTATTACAGCAATTAAAATTTATTATATAAATTAATCTAAATTATAAAATATATATCATATAAAATTTAGCAAATCAATGGGCATTAAAATAATTTATTGTATATTTTCATATAGTTAATAAATTTTTCTAAATTTGGCACATGGCCTGCATTATCTTAAAGCGTGCGTCGATGACGCCGCCGGGAAAGAAAAAAAATTCCCGGAACCAAAAAAAAATATCAAGTGTGCCCCCGGGTCGGAGTGGATAAGGTGAGAGCCTTCATCCGCTCTGATCTTTTTTTGCGCGTCCTTCGCAGACACGGCCGCGCCGCCGCTTCCGCTCCTAGCGGATGAGCTTTGTCCTGATAATTTGCGGTTGGAAATTTCCTGTTCCTCGATCATGCTGCCGCCGAAGTTAATTTCCCAGTCGAGGTTCATGCCCATGGCGCCCGAAGGCTTGAAGGTTTTGATCATCGAGGACGAGGCCGATATCCAACAGCTGCTCGCCTTTCATTTTCAGCAAGGCGGGTTCCGCGTCGAGGCCTGTTCCAACGGGGCGGAGGGCCTGAAAAAGGCGCGCGAGAAAAGGCCCGACCTCATCGTCCTCGACCTCATGCTCCCCGGCATGGACGGCTTCGAGGTCTGCCGTACCCTGAAGGGCGGGCAAGACACCAAGACCATCCCCATCATCATGCTCACCGCCAAGGGCGAGGAGATCGACAAGGTCGTCGGCTTCGAGTTGGGCGCGGACGATTACCTGACCAAGCCCTTCAGCCCGCGCGAGCTCCTGCTGCGAGCCAAGGCGGTGCTGCGCCGCGGCCACAAGGCCGAGGCGGGCGAGGCGGAACGGCAAATCCAATTCGGGGACCTGGTCGTCGACTTGGCTCGGCACAAGGTGAGCCTGGCCGGCAAGGAGATCGAGCTGACCGCCATCGAGTTCAAGCTGCTCCAGTACCTGCTGGAAACCAAGGGCCGGGTGCAGACCCGGGACACCCTGCTCGACAAGGTCTGGGGCTATGACGCCTTCGTCACCACCCGAACCGTCGACACTCATGTCAAACGGCTGCGGGAAAAATTGGGCAAGTTTGAGAACTACCTCGAAACCGTCCGCGGCATCGGCTACCGGTTTCGAGAAAAACCCTAGGCGGCATTCTGATGGCCCGGCTTTCCGGAAAAATCTTCCTCGCCTACCTGACCGTGGTTTTTCTGGCCCTGTTCGCGGGTGATTATTTGCTGATCCGCTTTGTAGAGGACCTGCTCCTCTCCAATGCCCGCCAGGGTTTGCAGAACGAGTGGAACGAGGTTTCGCCTCGCCTGGCGGGTTGGAAGGCGGGCAAGGGCCCCCAGCCGGGCCTCCAGGAGAAGTTGCAGCGTTGGGCGCAAGCCACCCCCTATCGCCTGAGTCTCTTCGAGTTGGACGGCGGCTTCGTGGCCGATTCCCTAGGCGTGGAACTGAGGGGGCCCGAAGTCAGCCGGGCGGTGGCCTCGGGCCAAGCCATGGCTTGGCGCGACACCGGGAAAAATTCGGGGCAGATGCTCTTTTTCGCCAAGCCCACGGAAGATTTCGTCCTGCGCGTCGGCGTCGCCACGCGCCATCTCCAATCCCTGCTCGACCGCCTGCGCGCCATCCTTTGGCTTGGGACGGGAGGCCTGGTCCTGCTCAGCCTGGCCTTCTACCTCGCGATGTCGCGGCGGGAGCGCCTGGTCTTGGATAATTTTCAGCGGATGCTGCGCAGCCTGGGAAAGTTGGATTTTGCCCCGAGGATCCTGGTGTCCAAGGAAGATGAAGTAGGGCGTTTGGGCCTGGCACTCAACACCTTGGCTGCGGAGTGGGAGCAGAGGTTCCGCGAATTGGGGGAAGAGCGGGACCGGCTGAGGGCGATCCTCGACACGATGCAGGAGGGCGTGATCGTCCTCAATGCCGAGGGGAACATCCTGCTCTTCAACCCCGCGCTGCGTCGCCTCTTCAACCTGGACCAAGGCGCCCTGGGGAAATCGCCCATCGAGGTCATTCGCAACGCCGACCTGCAGTCCGTCGTGGAGCGCAGCATGAGCGGTCAGGAGATCGAGGATTGCGAGCTTCGCGTCCTACAGGAAGGCCAGGAACGCCACTTGCTGGTGCAGGCCACCCCCTTCGCTGGCCCGGCCCAGCCCTTCGGGGCCATCCTCGTCATGTACGACATCACGAAGCTGCGCCGCCTGGAGCGGGTGCGGCGCGATTTCGTGGCCAACGTCTCCCACGAATTAAAAACCCCCTTGACCTCCATCCAAGGCTACGTGGAGACCCTGCTGGACGGGGCCATTCGAGAACCCGATCAGGCCAAGACCTTCCTCTCGATCATCGATTCCAACGCGCGCCGCCTGAATAAATTGGTCGAGGACCTGCTGCGTTTGAGCGAGATCGAGAGCCAGCAATTCATCCTCCGTCCCGAGCGCTTCAAGGTGGCTGAGCACTTCGGGGAGATCCTCGACCTCCACGATGCCTTGCTCAAAAAGAACCACATGACCGTGGAGGTGAGGATCGAGCCGGAGGACGCGGTCGTGTTTTGTGACCGGATGGCGCTCAGCCATATCCTGAACAACCTGGTCGACAACGCGATCAAATACGGCAGGCCGGGCACCCCCGTGGAGCTGCACTGCGAGCGCCGCGGGAAGGACGCCTTATTTTGGGTGCGGGATCGGGGCATCGGAATTCCCGCGCATCAACTGGAGAGGATCTTCGAGCGCTTTTACCGGATCGACAAATCCCGCTCCCGGCAGGAGGGCAGCACCGGACTGGGCCTCGCCATCGTCAAGCACCTGGTGCAGCTGCTGGGCGGAGAGATCCGCGTCGAGAGCCGGGAAGAGGAGGGCTCGACCTTTTCCTTCCGGGTGCCGGGTGCCTTTCCCGCCGCGGCGGACGCCTAATTCCCCTTTCTTTTCCACTTACAATTCCCAGATCACCCACCTGGCTATTATTCACGGAAACGCAGGGACTCCGTCACACAATCGTCACCGAAGGGGCTTTAAAGGGTGGGCATCGTTCTAGCCTAGGAGACACTATGAAGCTCAAAAGCCCCGCTCTGCTCCGCACCTTCCTCCTTGCCCTTATCCCGGTTTTGGCCGCCTGTGGCGGGCCGGAAAAAAAGGGCGGGGGCGAGGCCTCCGCTCCTCCACCGGCCGCGAAATCGGAAAAGAACATCACCGTCAAGGGTTCCGACACCATGGTCAACCTGGCTCAGCGCTGGGCCGAGGTCTACATGAAGGAGCACCCCGGGACGACCATCCAGGTCACGGGTGGCGGCAGCGGCACCGGCATCGCCGCGCTGATCAACGGCACCACCGACATCGCCAATTCCAGCCGTCCGCTCAAGGCGCAGGAGAAAGAGAAGGCCCAGGCCCAGGGCGGGCAGATCCAGGAATTCGCGGTGGCCTATGACGGCCTCGCGGTGGTGGTCAGCGCGAGCAACCCTCTCAAGGAATTGAGCCTCGCCCAATTGAAGGATATCTACACCGGCAAGTACAACGACTGGAAGGAAGTGGGCGGGAACGAAGGGAAGATCATTCGCTATTGCCGCGAGTCGAATAGCGGGACCTATGTTTTCTTCAAGGAACACGTCCTCGGCAACCAAGACTACGCGCCGGATTGCCAGACCATGCCGGGCACCGCGGCGATCGCCGAGGCCCTGGCCCGCGACCCGCGCGGCATCGGCTACGGCGGCGACGCCTACTTTGAGACGCGTTCCAGCCTGAAATTATTGCCCCTCAAGAAGGACGATCAGTCCGCCGCGATCAGCCCCCTGACCCCGGAAGGCAAGCTGGATATGGAGGCGATCCGCAGCATGAAGTACCCGCTGTCCCGCAGCCTCTATATCTACACCCTCAATGCCCCCACCGGCGAGACCAAGGCCTTCATCGACTGGATCCTGGCCCAGGGGGGGCAGCAGATCGTCGGCGAAGTTGGCTACGTCCCGCTCGGCGGAGGCACGGCCGCGGCGCAAAACACCCCGCCCGCCAAATAGGGATGCTTTCTTGCGAAGCCCGAGGGATCCCCGTATATGGAAGGCGCTTTGGAAAAAATCGTCCCACAACCCGAACGGGTCGGGAACTCCTCCGCCGGACCGCGGGTGGAGCCGCGTTCCGGCAGGCGTTTCCACGGACGGCAGCGCCTGTGGGAAGGCCTGGTCCACCTCTTTCTGGCGGCGAACGGCTACCTCGCCATCCTGCTCATCGCCCTGATCTTCTTCTTCCTGTTTAAGGAGGGCCTGAAGGCCTTTCAGACCCTCGCTCCCGTGCAATTGTTGGGCAACAAGACCTTCGACGCGCAGGGCAGGGAGGTCTTCGCCTTCCTGTGGCAGCCGGTGGGGGATAACCCGAAATATTCGCTGATGCCGCTGATCGCGGGGAGTTTTCTCGTCGCCCTGCCGGCGACGATTTTCTCGACCCTGGTCGGCATCGGCTGCGGGGTCTACCTGGCCGAGCTGGCCTCCAAGCGGGTGCGGGATTGGCTCAAGCCCGCCATCGAGCTGCTCGCGGGGATTCCCACCGTCGTGATCGGTTTCCTCGCCCTCACCTTGATCGCGACGGCGGTGCAGCGCCTCTTCCACACCGATTTTCGCCTGAATGCCTTCGTGGGGGCCCTGGGCGTCTCGCTGGTGATCATCCCGGTGATCGCCAGCATGACCGAGGACGCCCTGCGCGCCGTGCCCAACGAGTTGCGGGAGGCCAGCTATGGCTTGGGCGCCACGCGCTGGGAGACCCTGAGCAAGGTCATCCTGCCGGCGGGGGTCTCGGGGATCACCGCCTCGGTGCTATTGGGCATGGGCCGCGCCCTGGGCGAGACCATGATCGTCCTGATGGCCACCGGCAACGCGGCGGTCTTCACCGCGAATATCTTCTCCAGCGTCCGCACCATGACCGCGACCATCGCCTCCGAGCTCGGCGCGGTCGCCCAGGGCAGCGAGGAATATTACGCCCTGTTCCTGGTCGGAGCGGTGCTGTTCACCATGACCTTCTTCGTCAATTTGATCGCCGAAATCATCGTGGAGCGCATGCGGCGGAGGTTGCGGCTATGAATGCCTCGCGGCATTACCGGGGAATTTTCTTCGAATCGCTGTGCCGGCTCTGCGCCGTCCTGGTCCTGCTCGCCCTCGCCCTCATCCTCTTCTTCATCGTCAAGGAAGGGGCGGGGACCCTCAGCTGGGATTTTCTCAGCAAGGCCCCCGAACAGGGCATGTTGCATGGCGGGGTTTTTCCCGCGATCTTCGGGACGGTCGCCATCACCCTCCTGATGATCCTGATGGCCCTCCCCTTGGGCGTTTCCGCCGCGCTTTATTTGAACGAGTATGCGGGCAATGGAAAGGTCCAGCGCCTCATCCGCGCGGCGATCAACAACCTCGCCGGGGTCCCTTCCATCGTCTTCGGGCTCTTTGGCGTGGGTTTTTTCATCCTCTTCGTCGGCAGGAATCTCGACCGGGTCCTGCAGACTGGGCTCTTGTTCGGCCAGCCTGCCCTACTGTGGGCCGCCGCCACCCTGGCGGTCCTGGTCTTGCCCGTGATCATCGTCTCGACCGAGGAGGCCCTCAAGTCCGTCCCGCAGAGCCACCGCGAGGCCGCCTACGCCTTGGGAGCGACCCGTTGGCAGATGGTGCGGCGGGTGGTCTTGCCCCAGGCCCTGCCCGGCATCCTGACGGGTTCGATTCTCAGCATCAGCCGCGGGGCGGGCGAGACGGCGCCGATCCTCTTTACGGGGGCGGCCTATTACCTGCCGCACCTGCCGGTGGTGAAGTTGTGGGGAGTGATCCCGATGGTCAATCCCCTCGATCAGTTCATGGAATTGGCCTACCACATCTACATCCTCGCCACCCAGTCCACCAATGTCGAATTGACCCGCCCCCTCCAATACGGTACGGCCCTGGTGCTGCTGGCGCTGACCTTTTTGCTCAACCTGAGCGCGATCCTGCTGAGGGTCCGTTCCCGGAAACGACTGCGACGAGGCTGAATGAACTCCCCTCCCGTCAAAAAAACCAAGGTATTGGTCCAGGGCCTGGATTATTTCTACGGCCCCGAGCAGGCGCTCTTCTCGGTGTCCATGGACATCCCCGACAAGCAGGTGACCGCCATCATCGGACCCTCCGGCTGCGGCAAATCCACCTTGATCAAGGCCATCAACCGCATCGGGGAGATCTCCAACGAGATTCGGGTGCAGGGGGACGTCCTGCTGGACGGCGAGAGCGTCTATTCCAAATCGGTCAACCTGGTGGAGCTGCGCCGCCGGGTCGGGATGGTCTTTCAAAAGCCGAATCCTTTCCCCAAGAGCATCCTCGAGAATGTCCTGTTTGGGCCCAAGCTGCACGGCATGGCGGACCGCTCCAGGCTGGAGGAGGTCGCGGAGACCAGCCTGAAGAAGGCGGCCCTCTGGAACGAGGTCAAGGACAAGCTGCAGAAGAGCGCGATGGAGCTGTCCGGCGGGCAGCAGCAGCGCCTGTGCATCGCCCGCGCCTTGGCCGTGGACCCCGAGGTCCTGTTGATGGACGAGCCCTGCTCGGCTCTCGACCCCATCGGCACCGCCCGCATCGAGGAGACCCTCGAGTCCCTGAAGGGCCAGTACTGCATCGTGATCGTGACCCACAACATGCAGCAGGCCGCCCGCGTTTCTCAGTCGACGGCCTTCTTCATGCGCGGTAAGATCATCGAGTACGACGAGACCGAGAAGATCTTCACGACTCCGGCGGAAAAACTGACCGAGGACTATATCACGGGGAGGTTCGGCTAGCTTGGAACACACCAGCAAACAGTACGAGGCGGAGCTTCGCGTCCTGAAGGAAAAATTGCTGCTCATGGGCAGCCGCATCGAGGAGCTCATCAAGGACGCCATGCAGGCCTTGGTCAATCGCGACACCGACTTGGCCAAAAAATGCATCGACGGCGACCACCTGGTCAACCGCCTCGAGCTCGAGATCGACGAGCTGTGCCTCAAGCTGCTGGCGCTGCGCCAGCCCACCGCCATTGACCTGCGCTTCATCACCTTGGGCCTCAAGATCGTCGCGGACCTCGAGCGGGTCGGGGACCTGGGGGTCAACATCGCCGAGCGCGCCATCGAGCTCAACCAAGAGCCGCCCCTCAAGCCCTATATCGACCTGCCGAAGATGGCCGAGGACGTGCAGGGCATGCTGCGGAAGGCGCTCGACGCCTTCGTCCGCGAGGACGTCGCCTTGGCGCAAGAGGTCTTGGGCGCCGACGACCAAATCGACGCGGTCAACCAGAAGATCTTCGAGGAGCTGGTCGATTACATGGGCCGGGACAAGGCCAATATCAAGCGTGCCTGCCGGCTGATGTTCATCAGCCGCTACCTCGAGCGCATCGCCGACCACGCCACCAATGTCGCCGAGATGGTGATCTTTATGGTGGAAGGGAGGGACGTCCGGCACCTCCACTCGTTCGGGGCATAAAGCTCAATATATTCATAGGTTTGAAATCGTGGCGCGGAGCGGGTGGGGACGCAGTCGGAGGCGTTTCGATTTCGATTTGACGCGGCTAGCGACTTCGAGTATTCGCCCCAACCCAAATGCGTCTATTTCCCAAGTCCGAGGATTTTTTCGAGCACTTCCAAAAAAGCGCGGCCAATATCGTGGCCGCCGCGAAATTTTTGGAAGAGACCTTCACCAAGGGCGGAGTGACCGACGAGTCCCTGAAACGCCTCGAGGAATTCGAGCACGCCGGCGACCGCATCACCCACGATACGATCGAGCGGCTCAACAGCACCTTCATCACGCCCTTCGACCGGGAGGACATCCACCAGCTGGTCAGCAGCCTGGACGACGTGTTGGACTTCATCTGGGCGGCGGCCGAGGCCACGGCCCTCTACAAGATCCACCCGATCCCCGATTTCATGAAGGAATTGGCCCGCATCATCCATCAGCTGGCCGCCGAGATGTCCCGGGCCGTGGAGCGCCTCTCCAACATGAAGCGGCCGGAGACCATCCTGGCTATCTGCATCGAGATCAACCGCCTCGAGAACGAGGCCGACAACGTCCATCGCCGCGCCTTGGCGAACCTCTTCGAGAACGAAAAGGACGCAATCACCATCATCAAGCTCAAGGAAATCCTCGAAGACCTCGAAACGGCCACCGACAAATGCGAGGACGTGGCCAACGTCCTCGAAGGGATCGTCTTGAAAAATGCCTAGCCACGAAATCGGCTTCGCCCTCGTCGCCATCATCGCCATCGCGCTGCTGTTCGATTTCATCAACGGCTTCCACGACGCCGCCAACTCGGTGGCGACCATCGTCTCGACGCGGGTGCTCTCCCCCCGCTGGGCGGTCGCCTGGGCGGCCTTTTTCAATTTCGTCGCGCTTTTCGTCTTCAGCGTCCACGTGGCCACCACCATCGGGAAGGGCATCGTCGACCCCGCCGTCATGGACCCCATGGTCATCTTCTCGGGCCTGATGGGGGCGATTCTCTGGGATCTGCTGACTTGGTGGTGGGGCCTGCCGACCTCCAGCTCCCACGCCCTGATCGGGGGCTTCATCGGGGCGGCCGTGGCCAAGGCGGGGTTCCGTTCCCTGATCGTGCCGGGGATCGTCAAGGTCTGCGCCTTTATCTTCGTTTCCCCGCTCTTGGGGATGCTGCTCGGTTATATCTTCATGAACCTGATCAATTTCATCTGCGCGGACATGGCCCCCTCCCGGGTCAGCAAGCATTTTCGGCGCCTGCAATTGGTGTCGGCGGGTCTCTACAGCCTGGGCCACGGCGGCAACGACGCGCAGAAGACCATGGGTATCATCGCCATCTTGCTGTATTCGACGGGGCATCTGGGGGCGAAATTCTACGTCCCCATCTGGGTCATCGTCTCCTGCCACGCCGCGATCGCCTTGGGGACCATGTTCGGCGGCTGGCGGATCGTCAAGACGATGGGGATGAAGATCACCAAGCTGGCCCCGGTCGGCGGTTTCGCCGCGGAGACGGCCGCGGCCTGCACTCTGTTCGGGGCCACCTTCGCGGGAATCCCGATCAGCACCACCCACACCATCACCGGGGCCATCGTCGGAGTCGGCGCGGTCCGGCGCCTCTCGAGCGTCCGCTGGGGCATTGCCGGCCGCATCGTCTGGGCCTGGATTTTCACCATCCCGGCCGCGGCCCTGGTTGCCGCAGGCACTTACCTCGGCTGCCGGCTTTTCGTATAAAAAAACCCGTCCCCACTGGGTGGAGACGGGTCAAATCTCTGGGGGCGAATCCCCTTCGCCCGGCGAACTTTAGCGAACCAAATTTTTCAGCATCTTACCGGCCTTGAACTTGGGCACGCTGGAGGCCTTGATGTTGATGGGGGCGCCGGTCTGGGGGTTCCGGCCGGTGCGGGCCCGGCGTTTGGCGACCATAAAGGTGCCGAACCCGGTCAAGGTGATCTTGTCCTTGCGCTTCAGGCACTTCGCCACGTTGCTGGTCAGCGAATTGATGGCCTTTTCGGCGCTGGCTTTGGAGATGCGGGCCTCTTTGGCCACTTGGTTGATAAGTTCCGCTTTGGTCATAGAACCTCCCATTTAGGTGTTTGGATTTAATAACCAGCAGGCGTCATCTCTAATCCGCTACTGCAGACATGGGGTCTGTTCGTTATTAAAGGGGTTGGTTCGCTGGGACCTCGGTCGGGCACCTCCGGGGGGATCGGGATCTGTACTAATTTTGCCGACCCCATGGGCCGCTGAGCCAGGCTTGACGCGGCTCCGCGACGAATTCTATCTTAGGCCTCCGCCTTTCGATGTCAACGGCAAATCGAGGTCGGCTCGCATTTTTTCGCGCCTTTTTTGCGCGGAGGGAGCGGGGCGGGCCGTGATTGACATCGCCCAGGCGAGCCGATACAAGCTTAGGACGCCAGAGAATTCCCGCCGCCCGCGCGGCGTTCGTCCATCCCTGCAGGAGCCAAGCCATGGTGCGTTCAGCCGAAATTGTCCCCATCAACATCGAAGACGAGATGCGGGATGCCTATCTCGACTACTCGATGTCCGTCATCATCGGCCGGGCCCTTCCTGACGTGCGCGACGGCCTCAAGCCCGTCCATCGGCGCATCCTCTACGCGATGTTCCGGGAAGGCCTGCTCAGCAGCAAGCGGTTCAGCAAATGCGCTGGCGTCGTCGGCGAGGTCTTGAAAAAGTACCACCCCCACGGCGACTCCGCGGTCTACGACTCCTTGGTCCGCATGGCCCAGCCCTGGAACATGCGCTACCCCTTGATCGACGGGCAGGGGAACTTCGGCTCCATCGACGGGGACAACGCCGCCGCCTACCGCTATACCGAGGCCCGGCTGATGGCCATCGCCGAGGAGATGTTGGCGGATATCGACAAGGAGACCGTCGATTTCGTCCCGAATTTCGACAATTCCACCGAGGAGCCCTCCGTCCTCCCGACCCGCATTCCCAACCTCCTGCTCAACGGTTCCGACGGCATCGCGGTCGGGATGGCCACCAAGATCCCCCCGCACAACCTCAAGGAGATCATCAACGCCCTCCTGGCCCTGATCGAGGACCCCGAGATCCCCGGCGAAAAGCTTTACCAGTTCGTGCCGGGCCCCGATTTCCCGACCGGAGCCTTCATCTATGGGCGGGACGGGATCAAGCAGGCCTACGAAACCGGACGCGGCCTGATCCAAATGCGGGCCCGCGCCAACATCGAGCCGATTGCCAAGGGCGACAAAGAGGCGATCATCGTCTCCGAGCTGCCCTTCCAGGTCAACAAGGCGAAATTGATCGAGCAGATCGCGACCCTGGTGCGCGACGGGAAGATCGAGGGCATCGGCGACCTGCGCGACGAATCCGACCGCGAGGGCATGCGCGTGGTCATCGAGCTCAAGCGCGGTACTGTGGCGGGCGTCGTCCTCAACCAGCTGTTCAAACACACGCCGATGCAGAGTTCCTTCGGTGTCATCCTGCTCTCCATCGTCCAGGGCCAGCCGCGGATCTTGAGCCTGCGTGAGATGCTCAAGCTCTTCCTCGACCACCGCAAGGAGGTGGTGACGCGCAGGACGGTCTTCGAGCTGCGCAAGGCGGAGGAACGGGCGCATATTTTGGAAGGCCTCAAGATCGCGGTCGAAAACATTGACGAGGTGGTGGCGATCATCAAGAAGTCGAAGACCCCGCAAGAGGCCAAGGAAGGCCTGATGCAGCGCTTCGCCTTGAGCGAAATTCAGGCCCAGGCCATCCTCGACCTGCGCCTGCAGCGCCTGACCGGGCTGGAACGCGACAAGATCGTCCAGGAGTACGAAGAGATCCTGGCCCTGATCAAGCGCCTGAAAGAGATCCTTGCCAGCGAGAAACTGGTCTTCAAGATCATCTCCGACGAGCTGAAGGAGATCCGCGACAAGTACGGCGACGACCGCCGCACCGAGATCATGGCCACCCAGCAGGAGATCAGCGTCGAAGATCTGATTCAGGAAGAGGACATGGTCGTCACCGTCAGCCACAACGGCTACATCAAGCGCAATCCGATCAGCCTGTACCGCGCGCAGCGCCGCGGCGGAAGGGGCAAGACGGGCATGACCACCCGCGACGAGGATTTCGTCGAGGACTTGTTCGTCGCTTCCACGCACAGTTACGTCCTGGTGTTCAGCTCGAAGGGCAAGGTCTACTGGCTCAAGGTCCACGAGATACCGCAGGCGGGCCGAGCCACCAAGGGCAAGGCCATCGTCAACCTGCTCAATATGGCGCAGGGCGAAAACGTCGCGGCCATCCTCCCGGTGCGGGAGTTCAAGGAAGGCCTTGCCGTCGTGATGTGCACTCGCAATGGCACCGTCAAGAAGACCGACCTGATGGCCTTCAGCAACCCGCGGGCCGGCGGCATCATCGCCCTGGGCATCGAGGACAACGACGAGCTCATCTCCGCCTCGCTCAGCGAGGGCAACAAGGACATCCTGATCGGCACCGCGGAGGGCATGACCATCCGCTTCGAGGACCAGGAAGTCCGCGAGATGGGCCGCACCGCCTATGGGGTGCGCGGCATCAAGCTCGAATCCGGCGACTTCGTCGTGGGCATGGAAGTGGTCAATGACGGGGCGACCATCCTGACCGTCTCCGCCAACGGGCTCGGCAAGCGCACGCCCACCGACGAGTACCGGGTGCAGGGGCGGGGCGGGGTCGGCGTCATCACCATGAAGGTCACCGACAAGACGGGGAAAGTGGTGGCCGTCAAACAGGTCGCCGACACCGACGAGATCATGCTGATCACCACCTCGGGGAAGATCATCCGCATGCCCGTTAATTCGATCTCGGTGATCGGGCGCAACACCCAGGGGGTGAGGCTGATCAACCTCGAGCCCGGGGAACTGGTCAGCGCCGTCGCCAAGCTGGCGGAGGGCGATGAGGAAGAGGAAAAAGAGTAGGGCCGCACCTCATGTCGCGCCTGAAAATCATCCTGGTGTTTCTCCTGCTCGCAGCCATCGGAGCCGGCTTCTACTTCGTCCCGCGCCGGCGTCCCTTCGAGTCCTACACCCAGCGGGCGGCCGAGGCCTTTCAGCTGAAAGAATTTGAGCGGAGCATCGAGCTGTACCTGAAGGCGCTCAACCTTTACCCAAGCCATCCCCGCACCCCGGAGGTTTTGCTGACCATCGGCGACATCTACAATTACTCCTTGGCCAATTCCGAAAAGGCGGCGAAAGCTTACGACATGCTGACCGCGCGCTTTCCCAAGACCCCCGAGGCCCGCAAGGCCTTTGAGCACGAGGGGGAGATGTACGAAAAGAACGAAAATTTCCAGAACGCCCTCCTAGCCTACCAAGGAATCGTCGATAATTTTCCCGACGGGCCGGGGCTTGACCAGGTCCGCCTCTCGGTGGCGATGATGGCCGTGAAGCTCAAGAAGTTCGAGCCGGCGCGGCGCTCGCTGATGGCGATCGTCGACAAGAACCCCGACACCCCGATCGCCGACCAGGTGCTTTACCAATTGGGCAATATCTTCTTCATGGAAGGTTCCTCGAAAGAGGCGGTGGAGGTGCTGCGGGTCGCTTCTGAAAAATACAAGGACAGCCCGCTCTATACCGAGATGCTGTTCACCATGGCCAACGCCTACGAGGAGATGGGCCAGATCGAGAACGCCATGAAGGTCTACAAGGTGATCCGCTACACCTATCCCAACCCGCGGGTGGTGGAGAACAAAATGGAAAAGCTGGAAGACCGTTTCAAGGAGACCAAGAAGTTCGAAGAGCGTGCCCTGCAGGCCGCCAAACAGGACAATCTGCCGCCCAAGCCGCCGGCCGCCGAATCTCAGCCCGGCGCCAAATCCGGTTTCCGGGGCCGGAAGAAGGACAAGGGCGTCGACAAATCTTTTATGGAAATGATGGAAGGAGAGCCTTGATGAGACGACCCCTGGCCGCCGTGCTGCTGTGCCTCGCCTGCCTTTTCCCCGCCGCCTGCGACGCGGGTTCGACGCCCGTTCGCATCCTGGCCCCGGACGGCAAGCCCCGTCATGAATTCCGGGCCGAGCTGGCCCTGAAGCCCGCGGAGCAGGCCCAGGGCCTGATGTACCGCAAGGAATTGGGCGCCGACCGCGGCATGCTCTTCGTCTTTCCGCAGGTGACCCAGACCGCTTTCTGGATGAAGAACACGCTGATCCCGCTCGACATGGTGTTCATCGATTCGAACCGGCGGATCGTCTCGATCGTCGCGAATGCCGTCCCCCAGACCACGACCCCCCGGGAGGCGGCGGGACCCTATCAGTACGTGTTGGAGATCGAGGGCGGGCGCGCGGCGGCCCTGGGCATCCAGGCCGGCGACCGCGTGGAATTTGAGCTGCCGAAATAAACAAGGCAACGGTTCCAGGCGCTGGCGGGCTTCATCCGTCGAATGTTCAATCTTATAAAGATGCGCCGACGAGCTTAGGGCTGCTTGCCTGGGGCCTGAACGGGTTCTTTCGGGCTGGGGCCCTTGGCCTCCGGTGCGGGGGGCGCCGCCGGTTGCGGGGCAGGGGCCGCCGGCGCGGTGGAGCTCGTCGCGCCTGCCGCGGGGGCGGCGGCCGCCGGCTTGGCCTCGACCTGGACCGCGGGCGCTTGGCCTTCCATGCCCGGCATCGCGGGAGCGGGGGCCGCGTTCAGGGCCTTGAGCGACTCGTCTTTGTAATCGGTGGTTTTGCCCTTGGTAAGGTTGGCGATCAATTCGTTCTTCACCTGGGAGCGCAGCTTGAATTTAATCGAGTTCTGCACCTCTTCGTAGGGCGCGACCTGGGCCACTTCGAGCACCTTGATGATGTGGTAACCGTCCTTGGCCAGGATGGGATCGCTGATGTCGCCCGCCTTCATGGTAAAGGACTTCTCAATCAGCTCGTTCCAGCCCAGTCGGTCGGCCCGCCGGTCGCCGCGGCTGATCAGGCCGATCTCACCGCCCCGGGCCTTGGTGCCTCGGTCGTCCGAATACTCCGTCACCACGACGTCCCAAGCCGCCCCTCCCGCCAACTTGGCCTTGGCCTCCTGCGCCTTTTTCAGGGCCTCGGCCTCGAGGGCCTTGGGGTCGGGTTGGGCGGCCGGCTTCCCTTTGGCATCGCCCGGGGGCGGGGGAGTCGGGGTGGTTTTCAGCAGGATGTGGGCCACCTTGACCCGGGAAAATTCTTTCTCTTTGTTTTGGTCGTAATATTCCTTGGATTTCTTCTCGACCGCGTCATCCAACACCGCCTGCGCGAAGATGACGCGCTCGTAGAGGGCCGCCTTTTCTTGGACCTCCGGCTTGTTGGGGATGCCTTGGTTCACGCTCTCTTTATAGAGCAATTCTTGCTCGAGCAGGCTGTCGATGAGGCGTTTCTTGCCGGCCGGGGTCTTGACCTGGGCCGAGATGTTGGGATTCACCCGGCTCAAGACCTCGATATAGCCCTCGTTGATGTCCACCGGACCCAATTCCGCCAGGACCTTGCCCTTGCCCAGATCTTTTTCCAGATTTCCGGAGCCGGCCCCGCCGCGCCCTCCACAGGCGCCAAGGGTGAGGGCGAGGAGGGAGGAGAGGGCCAGGTATCGTGCTTTCATTGCGGAAGACTCCTTGAAAAGGGTTCGGAATGCCTAGGGAACGGGCGAAAAACAGGCTTGGATTTAAGAAGAATTGGGGGGAATCGTCAACTTTATTCCTGGAAAGCCCGGGGCGTCTCTTTTATGAGGGGACATGCGCCGCTTTTCCCTCTGGATGAGCACCGGCCTGGGGATCGGTTACCTTCCTTTCGCGCCGGGCACCTTCGGGACCCTATGGGGGGTCCTGCTCTTTTACCTGACTCGGTCCCTGCCTTGGCCCTTGACGGCCGTGGGCACCGCCCTGTTCGTTTTCTTGGCCGTTTATTGGGCCCAGCAGGCGGAGGCGGAACTCGGCACCCACGACAGCTCGAGCATCGTCATCGACGAGGTGGTCGGTTATCTCGTCGGGGTGGTCGCCATTCCCTTTGGAATCAAGACCTTGATCCTCTCCTTTGTCCTGTTCCGCCTCTTCGATATCGCGAAGCCCTATCCCATCCGCTATATTGACCGGCATTGGGGTGGGGGCTGGGGCGTGGTCATGGACGACGTCATGGCCGGCGTCTTCGCCAACCTCAGCCTGCGCCTGATTATGTGGATTTGGGGGATCCTATGATCGTCGAGATCTTGGCCACCGGCAACGAGGTGGTGGATGGCGAGGTGGTGAATTCAAACGCCGCCTGGCTGGCCGCGCGGATGCGCGAGTTGGGCTTCGAGGTGCGCTTTCACAGCGCCGTCCCCGACGAAGCAGCCCTGATCGCCGATGCCCTCCGCCGAGGGGTGGGACGGGCGGACCTCCTGCTGGTCACCGGCGGCCTGGGCCCCACCGTCGACGACATCACCCTGGAGGTGGCCGCCAAGACCTTCGGCCGCCCGCTCGAGCTGCAGGAGGATATCCTGCAAGGCATCCGGGCTTTTTTCCAAAGGATCGGCCGTCCCCTTTCCTCCAACCAGGAGAAGCAGGCCTGGCTTCCCCGGGGCTGCGTCCCGCTCCGGAACGGCGTCGGCACCGCGCCCGGGGCCTTTTGGGTGGAAGGGACCTGCCGGCTCGCCTTCTTTCCCGGGGTTCCGAAGGAAATGACCGAGATGTTCCAGCGGCAATTCCTCCCGCAGATTGCCGAGCTGCGTACGGGCACCGCCCTGGCCCGGCGCGAGCTGCATTGCTTCGGCTTGCCGGAGGGTCAGCTCGACCAGATGCTGCGCCCCCTGCTCGACGAGCGTCGCCAATTGGAGGGCGTGACGGTGGGCTTTCGCGTGCGCTTTCCGCACATCGACCTGAGGCTGTGGTCCGCGGGTTCCGACCAGGCCGCGGCCGAGGCCCGGGTGGCGGCGGCGGTCGCCCGGATCCGCTCGGTGGTGGGGGAATTCGTCTTCGGGGTGGGCGAGGAAAAATTGGAGGAGGTGGTGGGGGCGCTGCTGACTCGGCAGGGGAAGACTCTGGCCACGGCGGAGTCCTGCACGGGCGGGCTGTTGGCCAACTGGATCACGGACGTCCCGGGCTCCAGCCGCTATTTCCTCGAGGGGGCGGTGACCTATTCCAACGCGGCTAAGGTGCGTCACTTAGGGGTCTCGGAGGCCACCTTGCGGGCGCACGGCGCGGTCAGCGCGGAGGTGGCCCTGGAGATGGCCCGCGGCATCCGCGCCAAGAGCGGGGCCGACTTTGGGATCGGCATCACCGGGATCGCCGGGCCGGAGGGAGGCACCCCGGAAAAGCCGGTGGGGACGGTCCATATCGCCGTCGTCCATCCGCAAGGCGAGTGGGAACAGAGGTACCTCCTGCCCTTTGAGCGCCTGCGCTTCAAGCAGGTGGCCGCGGCGGCGGCCTTGGACCGCGTGCGTCGGATTCTGCTCGGCGAGTAGCGAATTGAGTCGCGCCCGTCTCGAATTCGGCCGGTCGGTTTAGGAACGAGCCGCCCATATCCCCTATTTCACCGTTTCAGCATGGCACGCCCTTTGCTGTTCTTGCTCGGCGATGCAGGACACTATCTCCATCTCCACGGAACAAATTGGCACTAGGATTTTGGTTCTGAGGGGCAGGCGAGTCATGCTCGATGCCGATTTGGCTTATCTTTACGGAGTGACGACGAAGCGCCTGAACGAGCAGCTGAAGCGAAATCTTGAAAGATTTCCGGAAGATTTTATGTTTCAGCTGAATGCAGCCGAGAAGGCTGAGGTGGTCGCAAATTGCGACCACCTCCGAACTCTGAAATTTTCGCCGAATTTGCCCTTTGCCTTCACCGAACACGGAGCCTTGATGTTGGCCAGCGTGCTCAAAAGCCCACAAGCCGTCCAGGCCTCGATCCATGTGGTCCGGGCCTTTCTGCGGCTCCGCGAGCTGCTTGCGACCCATCGTGACCTGGCCCGCAAGCTGGAGGGCTTGGAAAAGAGATACGATGCCAAGTTCAAGGTCGTGTTCGAGGCGATCCGCGAAATGACGCGCCCGCCGCGGGCCGGAACGCGGTCGATCGGGTTCGAAAAGCCAATTGACAAAGCCCGGGGACGGGCCTAGTTCAAAACATCCATCCCTTCTTTCGAGGAGAAAAAAATGTCACAAACGCCCACCCCGCAAAACACCGAACGCGAAAAAGCCATCGCCCTCACCCTGAGCGGCATCGAAAAGCAATTCGGAAAAGGCTCGATCATGCGGCTGGGCGAGGTCGAATTCCAGCCGATGTCCTCCGATCTCGTCATCCCGACGGGTTCCATCTCGTTGGACATCGCCCTCGGGATCGGTGGTCTGCCCAAGGGCCGCATCGTTGAGATCTACGGTCCCGAATCCTCCGGTAAGACCACCTTGGCCTTGCAGGTCGTCGCGCAGGCGCAGAAAAAGGGCGGGGTATGTGCGGTGATCGATGCCGAGCACGCCCTCGACGTGCAATACGCGAAGAAGCTGGGCGTCAAGACCGAAGACCTCTTAGTCAGCCAGCCCGACAGTGGCGAGCAGGCCCTGGAGATCGCCGAGGCCCTGGTGCGCAGCAACGCCATCGACGTGATCGTCGTCGACTCCGTGGCGGCCCTGGTGCCCAAGGCCGAGCTGGAGGGCGAAATGGGCGACGCCCAAATGGGCGCCCAGGCCCGCCTGATGAGCCAGGCCCTGCGCAAGATGACCGCGCTGATCAACAAGTCCAACACCCTGGTCATCTTCATCAACCAGATCCGCATGAAGATCGGCGTGATGTTCGGCAATCCCGAGACCACCACCGGCGGCAACGCCCTGAAGTTCTATTGCTCGGTGCGCATGGATATCCGCCGCATCGGCGCGATCAAGGTCGGCGACCAGGTGGTCGGCAACCGCACCCGCGTGAAGATCGTCAAAAACAAAGTCGCTCCGCCCTTCCGCGAGGTCGAGTTCGACATCATGTACGGAGAGGGCGTCTCCCGGGAAGGCGACCTGCTCGACTTGGCGGGCAACAGCGGCCTGATCGACAAGACCGGCTCCTGGTTCAGCTACGGCAAGGAGCGCATCGGCCAGGGCCGCGACAACGCCAAGGAATTCCTCAAGAGCAATCCCAAGGTCACCGACGAGATCGAGCAGAAGCTCCGCGAGCATTACGGCCTGGGCGCCCCGGCGGCCAAGGCCGACAGGGGCGAGAAGGCCGAGGCCGCCCCGGAGAAGAAGCGGGCCTGAGCGCCGCCCGGAAGGTTTTACCCAAGCCGATGTCCCGCCAATGGCAGGGCATCGGCTTTTTTCTTTGAATTTGGCTTTTCCCGGGGGGCTTGTTAGCCCTCCGGGGATAGATTTTGCACCTGGACCCAGGTATGTTAGGCTGAAACGTTATGAAATCCGCTGAAATCCGCGAATCCTTCCTGAAGTTTTTCGAATCGAAGGCCCACAAGCGCCTCAAGAGCGCCTCGCTCATCCCCGACCGCGATCCGACCCTCTTCTTCACCAATGCGGGGATGGTTCCCTTCAAGAACGTCTTCCTGGGCCAGGAGAACCTCGGCACCCAGCGGGCCACCACCTCGCAGAAGTGCATGCGTGTCTCCGGCAAGCACAACGACCTCGAGAACGTCGGTCGCACCCACCGTCACCACACCTTCTTCGAGATGCTCGGCAATTTCAGCTTCGGGGACTACTTCAAGCGCGACGCCATCGCCTTCGCCTGGGAATACCTGACCGGAGTTTTGAAGCTCGACAAAAACCGGCTTTGGGTGACGGTGTTCCGCGAGGACGACGAGGCGGAAAAGCTCTGGCAGGAGCTCAGCGAGGTGCCTGCCGACCGCATCCTGCGGCTCGACGAGGCCGACAATTTCTGGAGCATGGGCGAGACCGGGCCCTGCGGCCCCTGCACCGAGATTCACTACGACTTCGACGGAGCGGTCGGTAAGAGCCGCGCGGATTTCCTGGCCGGCTCCGAGTCGGGCCGCATCATGGAGATCTGGAACCTGGTCTTCATGCAGTTCGACCGGGGCGCCGACGGCAAGCTCACGCCCCTGCCCAAACCCAGCGTTGACACCGGCATGGGCTTGGAGCGGCTCTCCTGCGTGGTGCAGGGGGTCTACAGCAATTACGACAGCGATCTCTTTACGCCGCTGTTGGCGAAGATCGCCGAGCTCTCCGGGAAAAAATACGGGGCCGACGAGAATACCGACATCTCGATGCGCGTCGTGGCGGATCATATCCGCGCCAGCAGCTTCCTGATCGGCGACGGGGTCATGCCTTCCAACGAGGGCCGCGGTTATGTCCTGCGCCGCATCATGCGTCGCGCCATCCGCCACGGCCGGATGCTGGGGCTGCACGAGCCCTTTTTCTACAAGATCGTGCCGGTCCTGGTGCAGGAGATGGGCGGCATCTATCCGGAGATCGCGGCCAACCAAAAATTCATCGAGGAGGTGATCCGGGCCGAGGAGCTGCGCTTCCTCGAGACCCTCGAGAAGGGGCTCGAGATCATCGAGGCCGAGATCGCCGCGACCCGGCGCGCCGGAAAGAAAATCCTGTCGGGTGCGGTCGCCTTCAAGCTCTACGACACCTACGGTTTTCCCCTGGACCTGACCGAGACGATTGCCATCGAATCCGAATTGACCGTCGACCATGCCGAGTTCGAGCGCCTCATGGAGGCCCAGCGCGACAAGGCCCGGGCCGCCTGGAAGGGCTCCGGCGAGGCCAAGACCGCCGAGGTCCACCAAGAGTTGGTCGCCGAGGGGCTCGCGACCCATTTCTTGGGATACCAGACCCTCGACTGCATCTCGAAGATCACCGCCCTCGTGAAGGACGGCCGGCAGGTCGACGCTGCCCAGACCGGCGACGAGGTCGAGGTCTTTTGCGAGTACAGCCCCTTCTATGCCGAGTCCGGCGGGCAAGTCGGCGACCAAGGCCAGATCATCGCCCCGCAGGCCCTGGGCGAGGTGAAGGACACGCAGCGGCCGGCCGGGGACCTGATCGCCCATTTCACCAAGGTGCTGCAGGGCTCCCTCAAGGTCGGCGACGAGGTCCACCTGAAGGTCAATCCCCTCACCCGGGCACCGACGCGACTCAACCACACCGCCACCCACCTGCTGCACGCCGCCCTCCGCAAGGTCCTGGGCGAGCACGTCAAGCAGGCCGGCTCGCTGGTTGCGCCCGACCGGCTGCGCTTCGACTTCAGCCATTTCCAGCCCATGACTCGCGAGGAGATCCTCGCCGTCGAAGACCTGGTCAACGAGAAGATCCGGGAGGACATCGAGGTACAGAAGAAAGAGATGGCCTACGACGAGGCGATGGGCGAGGGGGCTATGGCCCTGTTCGGCGAAAAGTACGGCGACCGGGTCCGGGTTTTGAAGATCGAGCATTTTTCCACCGAGCTGTGCGGGGGCACCCACGTCGACCGCACCGGCGAGATCGGCTTGTTCAAGATCCTCGCCGAGTCCTCGGTGGCCGCCGGGGTGCGGCGCATCGAGGCCGTCACGGGGGCGGGCGCCCTCCAGTACCTGCGCGACCTCGAGGAAAAATGGAACGCCCTGGCCCGCCGGCTCAAGGCCGCTCCGGACGAGATTCCCGACCGCATCGAAAGGCAATCCGAGCTGGTGAAAAAATACGAGCGTGAGCTCAGCCAATTGAAGGCCAAGCTGGCGAGCGGCGGCGGCTCCGGCGGGGGAGACATCCTCCAGCAGGTGCGGGAGATTGGCGGGGTCAAGGTCTTGGCCCTGCGCCGGGACATCGACGACTTGAAGTCGCTGCGCGATTTTTCCGACCAGGTGAAGGACAAGCTCGGGAGCGGCGTCTCGGTCATCGGTTCCGCGGCCGACGGCAAGGCCACCTTGATCGTCCGGGTCTCCAAGGACCTCACCTCCCGCTTTGACGCCGGCAAGCTCGCCAAGGAGCTGGCCGCGATGGTGGGCGGCTCCGGCGGCGGCAAGGCCGAGATGGCGCAGGCGGGCGGCCCTAAGCTCGAGGGACTCGACGGGGCCCTGCAAAAGGTCTACGAATTAGTAGGATAGCCGCGTTTCGGAAGGGGACGCGCCCATGCCCACGCTCGACGTCAAAGGCTTCAATCAATTTCAAGACGAGATCCTCGTCATCGACACCAACCTCAACGACGAGATCGATCCCAAGGACGAGTTTATCGCCGTCGCGGTCGAGGGCCTGCCGCGCGGCGCAAAGCTCGATTACCATCATCCCCGGTTTGTGGAATTGCGGCGGCGGTATTTGGCTTTCTTGGAAGCGGAAGCCGGTCCCGGCTAAGCGGCGCCCTCGGCGAGCCGCAGGTACATCTTCGCCCCTTCATGGTGGGGCTCGGCCTTGAGCGTCTTCTTCCACTGCGCGATGGCTTCCTTCACCTTGCCCGCGGCGTAGAGGGTGACCCCCAGCTGCACTCCCGCGTAGTAGTATTTCGGGTTGGCCTTGAGGACTTTTTTGAATTCCTCGATGGAATCCTTGTATTTGCCCATCTCGCGCAGGCAGACCGCCAGCTTGCAGCGGATGTCCAAAAAGGTCGGCCCCAGCTTCAGGGCCTTTTGGTACTCTTCAATGGCTTCCTTGTAGAAGCCGATCCCTTCGTAGATGTCCCCGACCTCCGCGTGCCGGTTGGCCAGCTTGGCGCGGATGAAGGGATCCATCTTGCTGCCCTTGTGCTCGCGGCTCTTCTCTTGGACCTTGGCGTAGAGGGCGCGGGCCTTCTGGTATTGACCCAGGTCGTTGTAGAGCACGGCGAGATTGAGCAGCGCCTCGGTGTATCTGGGGTTGATCTTGAGCGCCTTCTCGAAAAAGGAGGTCGCGTCGGTGAACTGCCCGGAGTTGTGCGAAATCACCCCGAGCATGTTGTAGACGTCCGCGAAATAGGGTTTCTTCTTGATGAGCTTCAGGAAGATCTTCTGCGCGTGCTCGTATTGATGCTGTTGGAAGGCCTTCTTGCCCTCGGAAAACAGGGCCCGGATCTCATCCATGGAAACCTCCAAGTAAATCTAATTGGCGCTCGGTGCGGGGGCGCTCGCCACCCCGACCTTTTTCAGGACCTTTTGGGTGCGTTTGCTGTTGGGAAACTTCTCCTGCATCAGTTGGGCGGCGCCTTGGGCCTTCGCCGTGTCGCCCAAGCGGTGGAAGGCGATGGCGGTGCGCTCCAGGGCCTCCTCATCATAGCCCAGGCCCGGAAATTCCTGCAGCACCTCGAGGAAGCGGGGGATCGCCGCCCGGTATTGCCCCGACTTGAAATAAAACTTGCCGACGTACATGTCTTTCTTGGCGCCGCGGCCGCGGATCTCGTCGTACTTGGCCTTGGCCATCTCGGCGTAGGGGCTAGTGGGGAAGCGCCGGTAGACCATCGCGAAGTTTTCCTCCGCGCCGTTCATCGAAGAGAGGTCGCGGTCGATGGACTTGGGTAGTTGCTTCTCGTAGGCCAGGCCGGCGCGGTAATAGGCGTAGTCGAGCTTTTCGCTGGTCGGGTGCAGTCGCGTGTAGAGGTTGTAGGTCTCGGCCGCCAAGACCCAGTCTTTCTTGCGGAAATAGGCGTCGGCGATGTTCAGCTCGGCCTCGAGGGCGTAGGTGCTTTCGGGAAAGCGGCTCTTGAAGATCTCAAGGCACTCCACCGCCTGCTGGTATTTTTTCTTTTCGCTGAGCTTCATGCATTTCTCGATGGCCTGCTCGTCGGTCTCATCTCCGGTGAACTTAAAGGATTTTTTATTGCAGGCGGCGCCGGCGAGGAGCAACCACGAAATCATCAGCAAAAGGGGCCATTTTCGCATAGGCGCGGATCTTAGAAACAAGGATTCCACGAAGTCAAGGAAGAGCTGGGACTTTTATCGTATTTTCAGGGGCTTGGGAGTCTCGGCGGGGGGCGGCGGGGACCTTGACACTCCGGGGAGGCAAACTTATTAGTAGGGCTAGGAGTCTAACTGGCTGTTGACAGCAGCTTATTCCGGCCGGAGTCAATCCGGCATCCAAAGACCGCCCGAAAATCCGCCTAGGGCGGAGGGCGCGACCATCGGTTTTTGTCAAGGGACTGCTAAGCCATGAGCGACAGGGAAGAATTGGAAAATCAAGGATTTAAGATTCAAGACCGGCGGCGCTTTCAGGCCGACGGCACGCCGGTAGAGGGTGCTGCTTCGGAAGGCCCAGATTCCGGGACGACTCCCGAGGCCGCCCCATCGCAGGCTGCCGAAGAGGCCCGACCCTCAAGAGCGGAGTTGCCGGCGGATTTCAGTTCCCTGGTACTTTCGATCGCGGCGGGGGCCCACAGCGCCCTGGGCTTGGTCCCGCACCCCATGACCGGAAAACTTGAGAAAAATTTGAGCCAGGCGAAGTACAGCATCGATTTGCTGGGCATGTTAGAGGCGAAGACGAAGGGCAACCTCGAGACCGAAGAGGCGAAACTGCTCGAGGCCATTCTCTACGACCTGCGCCTGCGTTATGTGGAGGCCAAGCCATCTTGAAGGAAACCAAGCGACCATCAACTTCGTTAGACCATCCCATGAGGAAAAGATTTTCCGTAGGCACATTATTGCTTACCGCGGTCCTTTCGGTGGGAATCGGGCTGGGCATCGCGGTCAAGCTGGACTGGCTCCAGCCCAGCACCGCCCAAAGCGAAAACTCCAATCCGCCCCTGGCCTCTTTCCTGCCCGGCACCCGAACCCCGGCCTCCTTCGCCGATTTGACCAAGCAGGTCCAGGCGGCGGTGGTCAATATCAGCACCTCCAAGACCCTGCGTCTCCGCCGCATCCCCAATCCCTTCTATGAGGATTTCTACGACCGCTATCTCCAGGCCAACCCCTCGCTTCGCCGGCAGAACAGCCTCGGCTCGGGGTTCATCCTCAACAAAGAGGGTTACATCCTCACGAACAACCACGTGGTGAGCGGGGCGGATGAGATCCAAGTGCGGCTATCCGACGGGCGCACCTTCGACGCCGTGATCGTCGGTTCCGACGGCAAGACGGACATTGCCGTCATCAAGATCAACGCCCACGAGAGCCTCCCTACGGTCAATTTGGGCAATTCGGATCAGCTCGAGATCGGCGATTGGGTGATCGCCATCGGCAATCCCTTCGGCCTCACCCAAACCGTCACGGCGGGGATTGTCAGCGCCAAGGGCCGCGTCATCGGCGCGGGGCCTTATGACGATTTCATCCAGACCGACGCCTCCATCAACCCGGGCAACTCGGGCGGGCCCCTCTTCAACCTGCGCGGGGAGGTGGTGGGGATCAACACGGCGGTGGTGGCCACGGGCCAGGGTCTGGGTTTCGCGATTCCCATCAATATGGCGAAGCAGGTCATCCCCCAACTGATCCAGGGGAAGCCGGTGGAACGGGGCTATATCGGAATCGGCCTCATGGAGGTAACTCCCGAAATGATGAAGGCCCTGGGCCTGGATAAGCCGGAGGGTGCCTTGGTGGGCCAGGTCTTCGAGGACTCTCCTGCGCAGCGCGCCGGCATCCAAGCGGGCGATTTCATCACCAGCCTGAACGGCCACCCCATTCAAAAGGCCAACGACCTGCCCATCCAGGTGGCGAACGTGCCGATCGGCAACGAGGTGAGCATGGAGGTCCTGCGCCGCGGGGAAAAGAAGAGCTTCCAGGTCAAGATCGGCTCGCAATCCCAGGCCAGCGGGAAACTCGCGGCCAGCGTGATCGGGGCCGGCGTCGATAGCAAGCTGGGCCTGGCGATTCGGGACGTGAATCCCGTCGAGAGCCAGCGCAACGGGCTCAATCCGGGGCAAGGCGTGACGGTGACCGACATCGACCAAAACTCCTCCGCGGCCTATGTCGGCATCCAGCCGGGCGATGTGATTTTGCAATTGAACGACCGGCCGGTGACGGGCAGCCAGGATTTCGTCAAGCTGAGCCAAGGACTCAAGTCGGGCCAAACGGTGCGCATGATGGTGAAGCGCGGGCCGATGACCAGCTTCTTCGCCTTTAAGATTTAGCCCCGTCCTTTCCCCTAAAATATTTCTTCAAGCCCCAATCGATCATCCTGGGGAACAGGAAGTTACCCCAAATCAAGAGGCGGTTGGAGAGTGAGACAAACTCGTCCCGCTTTCCCTTCCGGTAGGCCGCGACGAGCCGGCGCGCGACCTGCTCCGCGGCCATGCCCTGGCGCTCGGTGGAGAAGGGCCGCCAACCGGTGCTCTTGGCATTGGCCGTGAACTCCGTGCGGGTGCGGCCGGGATAGGTGTTCACGACGGGGATGCCGAAGGGGGCCAGCTCGACGCGGAGGGCCTCCGCGAATCCGTTGAGGGCGGACTTCGAGGCGGAGTAGGCCGCCAGGCGCGCGATCGCCCGCCAACTGACCACCGAGGAGACCAGCATCAGCCTGGGGTGGGAGGATTGCTTCAGGAGCGGCAGGAGGCCGCGGCTGAGGGCGAGGACGCTGAAGAAATTGACCTCGAAGAGCTCGCGGATGTCCGCCTCGTCCTGGGTCTCGAAGTCGCCGTACAGGCCGACGCCGGCGTTGTGGACGAGGCCGTCGAGTCGGCCGAGGGCGAGGACGGAGGCGATCAGGGCCTGCACCGAGGGGGGCTTGGAGAGGTCGGCGGGAAGGACCTCGCAGGAAGCGCCCGCTTCCAGCAGCGATCGCCGAAGGCCTTGCAGCTTGTCCTCGCTCCGCGCGACCAAGAGGAGCTCCGCTCCCCGCTTGGCGAACTCCCTCGCCAATTGCGCCCCGATCCCCATGGAGGCGCCGGTGATCAGGATGCGATGGCCGCGCAGCTCCTGGCCCATGATGGTTCCGGATTAGAATTGGAAGGCGTAGCCCAGGGTCACCTGGACGCCGCGCAGATCCATGCCGTCGTTGATAAAGCCGCGGTATTCCGAAGAGACGTTCAGGCGGCTGGCGCCGAACTTGTACTCCAGGCCTCCGCCCGCGGTGAAGGTGAAATTGGTGTCGTCCTGCATCGGAAAGCCGAAGTCGTTGAAGTCGAGGTGATAGAAACCGACCGTCCCGATGAAGAAGGGGCGAAACTTGGTGCGG
This sequence comes from bacterium, assembly GCA_046346845.1. Taxonomy (GTDB): domain Bacteria; phylum UBA10199; class UBA10199; order DSSB01; family DSSB01; genus DSSB01. The sequence continues at coordinate 290,169 of JAXMHH010000002.1, read as the reverse complement.
ATCGGGGTGATGCGGAAGCCGCCGTCCATCATGAAGAAGAAGGTGGTGGCGTTGATGAAGCCGTCGGTGGAGCCGATCGCCTGGGCGATGCGCAGCATGGGTTGGACGATGCCGCGGACGTTGTAGCCGCCGAACACCGAGCCGTAGTACTGCGGGCCCATGAAATTGCCACCGGTGCCCACGAAGAACAGGACGCCCTGATCGCTGCCGATGAACCAGCCGTCTTCGTCTTGTTGGTCGAGGTCGATGCTGGCCGGGTAGGAGGGATTGGCCCCGCCGGTGTCTTGGGGGACCTCCTGGGAGCGGGCGCGCGGCGCCGCCATTAAGGTCGCTAATATTGCAAGAAATAAGGATAATTTTTTCATGAACACCCTCGTCTTGGTTCCGTGCCCGAGGGAATTTTTAGGCGGAAGGCGCGGGGAAGTCCATGAAAATGATGGTCTGGGTTTATAATCCCGCGGCGCCGGTTCGGATGGTGTAGGCGGCCTCGACGGGCGTGACGAAGATCTTGCCGTCCCCGATCTTCCCGGTGAAGGCGGCCTTGCGCAGCACCTGGATCAATTTCGCTTCCTCGCCGTCCTCCACCACGATCATCAGGCAGGTCTTGTAGAGCTCGAGGTAGTGGACCCCGCCCTTCCGGACTCCCTTCTGCTTGCCCCGGCCGATGACTTCCCAGCGCGTGTAGGAGACGAAGCCGTGCTTCTCGAGGGCGTGGATGACCTTTTCTTCCTGTTCGGCGCGGAGGATCGCGCGGACCATTTTCATGAAATTATTCTCCTTGGGCCGGCAGCACGAAGATGCGGCCGTCTCCGAAGCGACGGGTGCGGTTGTGCTGGATGATTTTTCGGATGATCTTGGCGACGTCCCGCTCTTCGACTAAGGCCGAGAGCTTTGCCTTGCGCAGGTAGGGCGAGGTCCGGCTCTTGATCCCGAACCAACTGCGGAAGAACTTCTGTCCCATCTCCTTTCCCCGCCCGAACACGGATTGGCGGGACACATAGAGGGCTCCGTTAGAGAGCAGGATCTCCTCCGTCTTGAGGGCCTGCTCCGGCCGGACGATGGCGAGGATCTCTTTAAGCGCCATGGTAGGTCTTTTCCCGGAGGTAGAATTGGATCAGTCGCGGCGCGATCCCCGCTCCCTCGCTCCAGCGGCCCAGACGGTGTCCGAGGCTCAGCAGCCAGCGGGAGGCTTGGATCCAAGAAGGATATTTTTTCGCGTGTCTTCTCATCACCTTTTCCTATATCAAGATCCGTGCCAGCAGATTTTTAGGTTGTTGCCGCATTTAATGGCGTTTGAGGAAAAATGGCCGCCGCATTTTTCGGCCCTTGAACAAGAACTAGGCAGGTTTTGATGAAAGTGAAATGGCTACTCGCTGTGCTTGGCCTGGGGTTCCTGGTCCCGGCCGGGCTTTTTGCACAATCCGTCTCCGACCTGGCCGATCGGGTCCAGCAGACCTACGAACAGGCGCAGGACCTCGGCATCGACTTCACCCAAAAGACCTATGTGGCGCTCCTGGAAAGGGAGGTCGCCAAGCGGGGCCGGGCCACTTTCAAGAAACCGGGCAAGTTGGCGATCCGCTATGAGGGCGAGCGCGGGCGCAACTACCTGAGCGACGGCAAGACCCTTTGGGTCTTCGAGACGGGGGACGCCAAGCCCGAAACCTATCCCCTCGACGAGGAGAACGTTCCCGCCGAGGCCCTGAGCTTCCTCGGCGGCCTGGGCCGGCTCAAGCGGGACTTCGCGGTGGAGGAGGTCGACCCGAAAAAATGGGCCCAATTGAAGGCCGAGCGCGGCCAGCTGCAATGGATGGAATTGACACCGCTGAAAAAACGTTCCAGCCTGCAGTGGTTGGTGATGGGTTTCGACCCCAAGACCGCCTATGCGCGCGAAGTCTTCCTTTTCACCGACTCCGGCAACCTGAGTCACTATGTCTTCGACAAGGTTGAGCTCAATTTAGGACTTGGGGACGAGCTTTTCGTATTCAAAAAGAAATAAGGGAGGACGGCATGCCTTCATTCGATGTGGTCAGCGAGGTCGACAAGCAGGAGGTCGACAACGCCGTCAACCAGGCCACCAAAGAAATCCAGCAGCGCTACGACTTCAAGGGCAGCAAGACCGAGATCCAATTCGACAAGGCCAAGAACAACATCCACGTGGTGAGTGACAACGAGACCAAGCTCAAGGCCGTCATCGAGATCCTCCAGACCAAGGCGATGCGCCGGGGGATCGACATCAAGTCGCTCTCGGTTGGCAAGAGCGAGCCGGCCGCGGGCTCCTTGGTGAAGGCCGACGTCAAGGTCCTCGAGGGGATCGAGACTGAAAAGGCCAAGAAGCTGACCCAGGCGATCAAAGACAGCAAGCTCAAGGTCCAGGCCCAGATCCAGGACAACCAAGTCCGTGTTTCCGGCAAGAAGAAGGACGACCTGCAGGAGGCCATTGCCCTGTTCAAGGGCCTAAACTTCGAGCTGCCCCTGCAATTCAAGAATTTTCGCGATTAAGGCGCTCGGCACTCTCCCTGGCAGCTTTTCTTTTTCCCAATCAATATTAATGAGTTAGTCCTCCGTTCGGGCTTGCCTTGGGCGCAACTTTCGCCGCTGCCTTCCGAAAAAACCCTTGGTTCTCTTGAGAAATTTGCTAGGGCCCTCCGCCGCCAAGGGTTCTTAAGGAAAGTTCATGACGGGTAAGGTGTCCGGGGCCTTTCATCCCCCCGAATTCAATGATGCATGGTTGCGCCGCCTCGATGCGCCGGCGCGGATGGAGCTCTCCGCGCTCGGCCGGGAGACCGATGCCGAGCTCTACGCCGAAGGTTTGCTGAATTTCGCCAGCCGGCGCGAGCAGGCCGGGGCCGTCGAGCAGGCCGCCGAGCTCTACGCGAGGATCGCCGAGGGCGAGGGGATTCCCGCGGCCCTCCGCCAGCGCGCGCGGCGCCGCCTTGATGCCGTGCAGGGCCAGGGCGCCTTCGGGGATCGTGCCGAATTTTTAATGCGGAACCTGGCGCGCCAGGCCACCGAACCCAGCGTCCTGCTCGCGATGGGAGCGGCGGGGACCGCGTTTCGTGTGACGCGGCTCGCGACGCTGTCCCGCCTGGCCACGGGTTCCAGCCCGGGGTTTCCGACGCGATTTCTGGGCGCCGGTCGCCTGGCTTCCCTGCTGGGTTTCGCCGCCGAGGCCCCCACCTTCACCCTGGTCTCTCGTCTCGGCAGCGAGGCCTTGGGCCGTCCTCAGGATTGGAGCCTCCCCGCGGTGGGGCGTGATCTGGCCTCGAGCTATCTGGTCTTGGGGGCCCTCAAATTCAGCGGGGCGCTCGGCAGCGCTGCGGTCGCCCGGGCCGGTGCGCGGCCGATGCTCGGCACCTTGTTCCAACAGGGCGCCATGCTCACCGGCATCCTGCTGGGCCATCGCCTTGAGGAAGCGGCGGGCCTTCGTCCCCACCGGGACGGCGCGACGACGCTGACCGATTCCCTGGCCTTGCTGCTGCAATTCCATATCGCAGGTCGCTTGAGCGGCTCGCTCTTCGGAGAGAATTTCCGACACTGGGAGCGGGGCCTCGAGCATCAAGCCGGGGCCATCGAGCAGGTCGTCTCGGTGCCGGGACCTCGGCTCGTCCCTGCCTTAGCCCCGGCGGGGGTTGGGGGCCGGGAATTTCGCCCACCCCTGGCCATGGCCATGAGCACCAGCGATTTTGACCCCAAGATCTTCGGTCCGGTCGGTCGACCTCGTCCGCAAGAGGAAGTGCCGGTAGGGCGAGGGGAGGAGGCGGCTGTGGCCGAGCCCGTCTCCGAATTTCGCCGCACCGTCGTCCTGCGCACCTGGCGTAGCGCAGGTTTGGGCGATGGCGAGCGCGTCTGGAGCTATGAATTGGTCCTCGAGGACCTGGAATCCCTCTTGCAGCCCGGTGCCGAGCGGGTGATTGCCCGCCGCAATGGCGGCGAGATGAAATTGCAATTGGTCGAGACGGATGTGAGCAGCGGCAATAATCCCTATGTTGTTCCGGGTACCCCCTATTATCGATTTCTTATCCGGGAGGGGGAGAGTTTGGGGCTCATGACGATCTTTTTGGAAAAGGGTCAGCTCCAGCTGTTCAATATCCAAAATACCGAGGGCACCCAAAACCGTGGCGAGCTTCTGCCGGGCGCCGGCACCATGGTCTTGGATTGGTTGGCCAGCCAGGCGGCGATGCGGGGCGATCGTTTCTCGATCTTGGACGTAATCAACCCGCGCATCTTCCATATCTTGAAAGAGCGATCCTTATTTTCCCGGTTCAATCTGGTGGAGTTCTGCCAATTGGATGGGAAAAACGGGCATCGCATTAATTCTATGGCGCCGCTGGAGAACGACGCCTTCCGCGCGCGTCATTGGCAGAAGGGATTTTTCAACGTCCGCGGTAATGCCAATCCAGAGCTGCTTGTGCCCGAGCTCCGCGCGGCGCGGGTGCTGCGCGGCTTTTCCGGAGACAAAACGGAGCTCGATTCCCAGCCCCATCCTTTCGAGTTGAGGATCGAGCCCTTCCGCAATTTTTTGGTCCCCGGTCACGAGGCCGTCATTGCAGAGCGGGAAGGCCGGGAATTGCGCTTCCAAACCCAATCCGTCGAGGTCCGACACCGGGCATCGGAATTCATCGAACCCGGGGCCATCGTCCTCAAGGGCGCCTTGAGCGAAGGGGGCGAGGGCCGTGGGAGCATGACCGTCTACCTGCATCCCGACCGTTTGGAGCTGTTTATGATCGAGACCAAGAGCCTGCCGCAGGGCGCCGGGACCTTGGCCATGGAGTGGTTGGCGACCCAGGCCGCGATCCATCGCCGCGACTTCGGGGTTTTGGCGATTGAAAACCCCCATATCCTCCGCATCCTCTCCCGCAACGCGCTGCTGGACCCGGAAAGTCTGGTGCAGTTGGCCTTCCGCAACTATAGCGGCATTGAGGCGAGGCCGCTGGGCGCCTTGCGGGACTTTCCGCAGCTTCCGGTAAACCCCTTCGCGGATTTCCTGCTGGTCCGGGGTCGACCCAACCCGGAACTGGTTCCGCTCGAGCTGCGCAAGCTGCCTAAAGGATAAGCCTTGAAAAATGGGGGGAATTCTGGCCTCGTGGGCCGGCGAGTCTCCGGGGGCCTCGCTGGCTTGCCGGGGGATTCCGCTTAGCAACTTTCGCCACGTCGCGGCGAAAAGGCCCTGCTCAAACCTATGTCTTTTTTGCCGCTTCAGCGTCCGGTTTCCGGCGGTCCGATCCGCCCGGGGGGAACGGAGGGTCCGGTTTTTTCGGCCTCCGAGGCCCTCGCGCGCCCGCTTGCCTTGGCGAGCGGTGCGGCCCGGGCCGAGCTGCTTTCCCTCGCGGTGGAGCGGGATCCCCAGTTGTTTGGCGAGGCCCTGCTCAATTTTGGGATGCGGCAGGAACAGGCCGGGCGCCTGGATTTGGCGGCCCAGGCCTATGCCGCCCTCGAGGGGCCGGCGTTCCTGGGCCCGCTCCAGCCGCGGGCGCGGCGGCGCCTCGATGCCCTCTTCGGCCGCGGGGCGGCCGGCGAGCGCGCGGAATTCCTCCTGCGCCGCCTGGCGCAAGAGGCCTCCGACCCCGCCGCCCTCTTCGCGATGGGTGCCGCCGGCACCGTCTTTCGAGTGGCGCGAGTTGCGGCCTTGAGCCGCCTCGCCCTGTCCCCTTCGGCCAATCTCCTCACCCGCGGTTTCGGGGCCCGGGCCGTCGCCGGCCTGGCCGCATTTTCCCTGGAGGCGCCGGCCTTCACGGTCGCGAGCCGCCTAGGCCAGGCGGCCTTGGGCCGGGACTTGGATGGGAGCGCCTCCGCCTGGGGGAGGGATTTGGCCTCGAGCTATTTGGTCTTGGGCGGCTTGAAATTCACCGGTTGGCTGGGTGGCGCTGCGGTCAGGCGCTTGGGATCGGGAAATCCGAATTCCCGCCTGTTGCCGGCGCTGATCCAGCAGGGCGGCATGCTGACGGGAATCATGCTCGGCCATCGCCTGGAAAACCTGGCCGGCCTGCGCCCGCAGGTCGATGGCGCGACCCAGTTAGTGGATTCGCTGGCGACCCTGCTCCAGTTTAACCTCGCGGGCCGTTTGAGCCGCGCCGCCTTTGGGCCCCGTTTCGCGGCCTGGGAGGCGGGATTGGATGCCCGCACCGAATTGATTTCGCGGCCAGGCCCTCAAGGCGACTTCCCGGGAGAAGGCATTCCTGCGCTGGCCCTTGCCGGCCCCTCGCCTCGGCGCGCCTCGGGTTCCCGATGGACGGACCTGAATTCGCCGGTCTTGATGATGCAGATCGATGCCGCAAAGCCGGGCGTTCGCGCCGATGCCACGCCCTTGCCCCTCCCCAAGATGGGAGTCCGCCCTCGCTTTGAAGGTAGCACTGTCGAGCGGCTGAACCGCGATGAAGCGGCCCGTCAGCTCCGCGAGCTCCTGCCTCAAGAGATCCTGCCGGCCGAGGCGGCGCAAGATCCCCAACTCGTCGCCAGGCTGCTCACCGCCTTCGGCGTGACCTCCCACGGATTCGACATCGCCGCCTTCCAAAAGGGACACGAGATCGCGAGCCACCACCCGGAACGCGTCGCCCGCCTGGCCTTCGACATCGACGAGGTCTACCTCCACTGGGCCTTTTCGCCGACCGACCTCTTCCAAGGGATGTTGGAAAAGGGGGCGGAGACCGTCTATCGCAACACCGATCCCTCTTTGCTGGATTACGAGCCCTTCCAGACCTCGCCCCAGACCCGGCTGAATTTCTTCGAGCGGCTTTGGTTCCAAGGCATCCAGACCTTGTTCCCCGGCCGTTTCCGCCAGCACCTCCAGTTCCATCCCGGGGTGCGTGCCTTCCAGTTGGGCCTGCGCCTGGGCCAGGGCAAGAACCTAATCATGGCGACGACTGGGCCGGCCGGCCGCATCCTCCGCCTGGCCAACGAAGACCCCGCGATGCGGATGATTTATTTCGGCAAGGGTCCGGAAGAATCCGTGAGCATCGCGGAGGTCCGGCAGGGACTCAATATCTACACGCGGGAGGACCTCGTCTTGGCGATGCGCGCGGCGGTGGACGGCGAGATCCGTTATCCCGAGCAACCCTGGGTCGAGAATTACTTGGAGAAGGTGCGTCAATTCCCCGACCGCGGCGTCAAGCTGAAGCACCCGGCCCTCAGCCTGCTGCGCGGCAAGCGCGCCTTCGACACCTTGGTCGACGACAGCGGTTCGACCTTCGAGATGCTGGGGGACCTGCCCAATTTCTCGGTCCTGCAGCCGCCCTCGGCGCGGCCCGCACTGACCCTGAACTTCACCCTGGGTTCCATCAACCGCTATCTCCGCCGCTCGGCCAACGGTTATGTGGAGGAACTCGGCCGCCTGCTCGCCGGTCCGGAACGGCCGGCCTCCCATCGGCTTTCCTCCGCAGCCGCGGCCCCGGCGAATTACCCCTTTCAGCGCTTCACCCTCGAGATTCCCTGGAGAAAATTCGGCGCCGAATTTGTCGCCCCCAATCGCGAGCTGCGTCAATTGGGCGAGACCCTGTCCCGGGCCCTGCCTCCGCCGGCCGCAAGCACCGCGAATTCGGCGGCGCCCCTCTCGCTCAGCGAGGCGGACCTGCAGCGGCTCGGCGACCGCCTGTTCCGGGAAATGGAGCTGATGCTCGACCGCCGGCCCGGCGAGGTCGCCGTCGAGAGCATTCATACCCTGATGTACCGCGACCTGGCCCAGAACTCCCCCGAGGATTTTCAAGCCCTGCTCGAGCGGCATTTTTCGGCGGAAGAGTTGGCCCAACTGCCGCAGGAGCGCCTGCCGGCCGCCGAGCGCGGAACCAAATTTTTCTCCCGAGTGGCGAGCCTGATGGCGGTGAAGAAGTCGGTTTGCCAGCTCTTGGCCCTGGACCCGGCGGAGCATTCCCGAGAGGTCGGGTTCCGTTTTGGCCAGCCCCTGCTGCGGGGCAAGGCGGCCGAACGGTTGGGCACCAGCCGGATCTTGGCCACCCTGGCCGATGACGGGGAGGTGGGGGTCGGCTTGGCGCTGATGGAACCCAGCCCCTGGGCGAGCGGGGTGGTGGGGATCGGGGTCGACGTCACCACCGATCGGGTTCAGTACACCCGTCCGGCCCAGCACGCCCTGGCCGAGGCGGCCTATAAGGCCACCTTCCCGACGCACCCCATCCGCCGTTTCACTCAATACCGCGCCCAGGAAATCGCCCAGCGGCCGGATGGTACCTATATTCTAACCGGGCGGACCATGCAGGCGGCCCGGGAGCTGCGCGGCGACTCTGGGATCCAGGCCCCTTTGGAAGTGCCCGCCCTGCATTTTCGCATCGGGCAGGCCACGGTGGCCTTGGTCGCCATCCCCGCCCTCGGGTCTACCGGCGGGGGCGGTGGCCTGCGGCAAAACGGCGCCGCCAACGATGTCCTGTCCGGAGAACCTCCGCCCCTGCTGGGGGCGAGCCCGACCTACCGGCGGGGTCCTGAGGGCCATTTCGAGTTGCCCCGCCGGGGCATGACCGTCGCGGTCCTGGGGGACATCGGCGGGGTGCGGACCTTTGAGCTCGCGAGGAGCGGACACTATCCCGTGCATATCGAGAGGGATGGGGACATGCTCGAGATGGCGGAACGGCTCTTCGCCGTCAACGCCGCCGAGGCCGGATTGGAGGCGCGGTCACTCGCCGGTGGGAGGTCTTTTTTGCAAGGGGATTGGTACGACACCGCGGTGAACGGGGATCGCGTCGAGGCCTATTTTCCCCTGCATAGCGGGGATGTCCCCCCGCGCAACAGCCCCAACCGCGGGCCGGCCATGGACCTATTCCTGCAACGGGCCCTGCTTTCCAAACTGGGCGCGGGCGGGGCCGGCTTCGTGATCTCCGAGGTCCGGCCCATCATCGAGGACTTGGCCAGGGCGGTTTTGCGGCGCCCGGATCTGGAGCTGGAAGAGGTGGTCTACGACCGCCAACGCCTCCCCTTGGTGGGCGGCTTCGCGGCCGGCTCCTACTTCCGCGAACCGAGCTCTTGGCTGACCTTCCGCCGCCGTTCCTAAACCCGGCCGCCGATTTCCCCATTGTCCTGCCGTCAGCGGGAATGTTAAGGACCTCCCTTTCCCACTATGGAACTGGAAGAGCCAAAAAAGGTCTGCCTGATCTCCTTGGGTTGCCCCAAAAACCTGGTCGACGCCGAGCTCATGCTGGGCGGCTTGACCCGGGACGGCTTTGCGCTCACCACCGAGCCCGGGGAGGCCCAGGTCATCGTCGTCAATACCTGCGGCTTCGTGGCCGAATCGAAAAAGGAATCCATCGAGCAGATCTTCGAGGCGGCCCGCTACAAAGAGACCGGGCGCTGCGAGGTGCTGGTCGCCTCCGGTTGCCTGACCCAACGCTACAGCGCGAACTTGGCCAAGGAGATGCCCGAGGTCGATCTCTTCGTGGGCTTGAGCGAATTCGACAAGCTCTCCGAGATGCTCCGCGAGCGCTTCGGCGCGAACAAGTCCTTCCGCCGGATTCGAGTGGGGGAGAGGCTGTTGCCGGAGGCGGCGGAGGCCAAGGGGCTGTCGGATTTCTCTCCCGCCAGGCAGATCCTCCCCGATCCCGATCTGCCGCGGATTTTGGCCACCCCCAAGCATTACAGCTACCTGAAAATTTCCGAGGGCTGCTCGCACCGCTGCTCCTTCTGCGTCATTCCGCATATCCGCGGGGACCTGAAGAGCCGGCCGATGGATTCCATCGTCCGCGAGGTCGCGGAACTGGCCGCGCGGGGCGTGAAGGAGTTCAACCTGATCGCCCAGGACCTCAACGAGTACGGCAAGGACCTGCGGGACGGCAGCGGCCTGGCCGATCTCCTCGCCAAGCTGGACGCCGTCCCCGGCGACTACTGGCTACGCCCCCTCTATATGTACCCGCTCGAGTTTTCCGACCGCCTGATCGGGGTGCTGCGGGATTCCGAGCACGTCGTGAAATACGTCGACATGCCCCTCCAGCACATCAGCGAGCGCGTGCTGCGCTCGATGAAGCGCGGCTCGCCTTCGCGTTACGTCCGGCAGGTGCTCGACCGGTTGAAGGCGGCGATGCCCGAAATTTCCCTGCGTAGCACCTTTATCGTCGGGTATCCCGGAGAGACCGAGGCGGAGTTCCAAGAGCTCTACGACTTCGTCCGGGACACCGAGTTCGACCGGCTGGGGGTGTTTCAGTATTCGCGGGAGGAGGGGACCCCCGCCGCCAAGCTCCCCGACCAGGTGCCGGCGGCCCTCAAGCGGGAGCGCTACGAGCGGCTGATGGAGCTGCAGCAGGGCGTTTCGCTGCGGAAAAACCGGGCCCTGGTCGGCCGCCGGCTCCGGGTGCTCTGCGAGGGGGTCTCGGAAGAGAGCGAGCTGGTCTACCAGGGTCGCCTGCCGAGCCAAGCCCCGGAGATCGACGGCGTGACCTACCTGTCCGGCGACGCGGCCAAGCCCGGCAGCTTCCTGGAGGTCCGGGTCACCGAGGCCCACGAGTACGACCTGGTGGCCGAGGTGCTTTGACGCGCTCGCCAAATTCCCTCCTTTGCTTTTGACGCGCTTCCAGGCAAGCTTAAGGGGGTCTATGGACTGGCTCCCTGACGTCATCCGGAGAATTTCCCTCCCTTCAGCGGTGTTCTGCACCTTGTTCCTGTGGAACGGAGTCGTCTACCTCAGCTTTGCGCGCCTCTTGCCGCTCAAGACCCAGCAGCGCCTGCGTTTTCTATTGTTCGGGCTCGCTTCCTTGAGCCTGGCGGTGTTCTCCTTCGCCACCTTCGAGCTTTATTCCGCCTCCGAGTTCCGCATGAGCCTGTTCTGCAACCAGTTGCAGCTCGCGGCCATGGTTCCGACCTTCATCCTCTTCACGCTGTTCACGGCCAGCTACCTGGAGCGGCCCAGCCTGTATTTTTCCAAGATCGTCCCGCTCGTCACCCTGGCCTTCGTCCCTTTTCTGTTTTGGGACGGGATGTTCTTCCGGCCGGTGGCGGAGATTCGCCACTTCGCCCTCTTCGGCTATTCGACCTATGTCACCGAGGCGCAGCCGGGGCCTTTTTATTTTGGCTTCTTGGCCTGGACGCTGCCGCACGTCTTTCTGCTGGGCCTGCGCTGGCTGCGGGTCTACCGGGAGCATTTTTTGGGCTGGGCCCTCCCGTTCGGCGTGGCGGTCTTCGTGCTCAGCGTCGTCAACGACATCTTCATCGCGATCGACCTCTACCGATTTTTTTACGTCATCGAGCTGGGCTTTGCGGCCCTGATCCTGACCATGGCCTTCCTCCTCTTCAAATTCTACGTGCTGACCGTCAAGGCCTTGGAGCGCAAGAGCCGCGAGGTGGCGGCTCTCAACGAGGAGATGCAATTCCTGGTGAGCGCCATTTCCCACGACCTGAAGGCCCCGCTGATCACGATCCGGGGTTTCTCGGGCCTGCTGCGCGAGCCCGGCGAGACGGAACCGGGGAAACGCGAGGATTTCCTGCGGCGCATCGAGGAAAATTCCACCCAAATGCTCGAATGGCTCGAGGACCTGGTCCACTATATGAAAGTCGGCTGGATGGTCGGCGACCGGGAGCCGGTGGATTTGGCCAGGATCGCCGAGGAAGTGGAGGGCATGCTGGCCGCGGCGAAAGGCGAGCGGCGGGTATCCGTCCAATGGCCGCAGACCTGGCCGTCCTTGATCTCCTCCGCCAAGGGTTTCAAGCAGATCCTGCTCAACTTGGTGCAAAATGCCGTAAAATTTTCCCCGGAGGGCGAGACGGTCTCGGTCGCCTGCTTTCGCGAGTACGAGGCGATCCAACTTTGGGTCAGCGATCGGGGGGCGGGCGTTCCGCGGGAGCTCTGCGACAAGGTCTTTCATCCCTTTTTCCGGCACCGTCCCCAGGTGCCGGGCTCGGGGATGGGCCTGGCGATCGTCAAAAAGACGGTCGAGAAGCTGGGCGGTCGGGTCTGGGTGGATACCAGCTACGGGCCGGGGGCCCGCTTCTGCGTCTATCTCCCCGACCTGGGCAGGGGACCGGAGTTGTGAGGGCCTTGGAGCATGGCGGTATACCAGCAAGAATATGACAATATGGTGCGATGGGACGGCCGCCGCCATCCCTTCTACGAGGTCTATTTCCTGATCTGCCACGTCCCGGAGCTGGGGCGTGCCTTTTGGCTGCGCTACAGCCTCTTGGCCCCGCGGCGCGGCTTCGGCCCGCCCTCGGCCTCGGTTTGGGCGGTCGCCTTCCGCGACCAGGCCGGTATCGGACCGATCGCCGTCAAGGAGACGGTGACGGCCGAACAGGCCACCGTGGACCGGGATATCTTTTTTTTCCAAGCGGGAGAGAGCGCGATCTACAACAACGGCGCCCGCGGCCGCGTCGCCTCGGGGGGCCACGAACTCCGCTGGGACCTCCAATTCCTCCCCAACGAGGCGAGCCTGGCGCTCTATCCCGCCTCTTTCTATCGCCTCCCTTTTCCCAAGACGAAATACCTTTCCCCGAACTGGTCGGTGCGGGTCTCGGGGGAGGTCTGGGTGGATGGGGAGAGGCTGCGGCTGCAGGAGGCACCAGGCAGCCAATCCCACCTCTGGGGGAGCGAGCACGCCGAACGCTGGGCCTGGAGCCACTGCAACGCCTTCGGGGAGGATGCGGGGGCCGTCTTCGAGGCGCTCAGCGGGCAGATCCGGGTGGGCAAGAAACTGTTGCGTCCCCTGACCGCGCTCTGCCTGCGCCTAGGAGATGGCAAGACCCTGCGCTTCAATCGGCTCAGCCAGTTGCTCTTTAATCAAAGTCGCTACAGCCCCGCGGCCTGGGAACTGGAAGGGCATCGCGGCCACTATCGCCTCAAGGCCTCTCTCGTCAGCCGGCCCGTCGAGATGGCGGGCGTGACCTACACCGATCCGGGCGGGGGCAAGCTCTACTGCTACCACAGCGAAAGCGCCGACCTGCGTGTCCAGCTCTTCGAGACGGGCCGGGGTGGGGACAAACGCCTGATCGATTTGCACGCGCCCCGCCTGGCCTCTTTCGAGGTGGTGGAGCGCACGCCGCTGCCGGAACTGTCCCTGCTGCTTTGAGGGGCCCGCTAGTTGCCTGTTTTTGTCCGGGTGGCTAGTCGAAAACTCCCGCGTGTCGGAAAAAAATCGCCGGATCGAAGTAAAGCATCAGGCCGTAATTTTGCCATTGCCCGGGCTGGGAAAGGTTCCACTTGTTCTGCAGCACCAGGCCCAGGCTGTTGCTCAAGACCCCCAGCCCCGCATTCGCGCCCATCCAAAAGGACGCGCCGCCGCCGGGGGCCTTGTCCAGCGAGGTATTTCGATATCCCAAGGTGGGTTCGAAGAAGATCCCGAAGCCCTTATTTTGCAGGGAAAATTGGGTCCAAAGGCCAAGGTCCAAGGTGCCGACGTTCAGGCGGTCTTTGAGTCCCAGCGAGGACGCATCCATCTTATAGGCGGCGAATTCGAAGAGCCCCCCAACCCCGAAGTTGTTCCAGCGATAACCTAGTTTTATTCCAACACCACCGCCTAGCCCGGAGAGGGATTTATCGTTGGATTGCAGGGATAGGCCCTGAAGCCCCGCTTGGAGGGGAAAGACGAATCCCCTGCGGATCTTGCCATCCAAGGAGACGCCGGCGGAGTCGTAGGCTTCCGCGTCAACGCCATCCACCCGAATGCCCAAGAGGGTTGAGAAGGTCTGGGCGGAATAGACCTCTCCCCGTGAGATGCGGCCGATGGTCTCCACCCCATATTGCTGAAAAAGGTAATCCATCCCGATCAAGCGCAACAGGGGTTCCCGCTTCACCTCCGCAGCCCATTTGTCATGGTCTTCCAGCCCCAGAAAGAAGTGCGCCAATACCTCCGCGACAAATTCCCTGGGTGCCTTCAGATGGGGGCCGATTCCTTCGCCGCCCTCCGCCGCGTACTCGGAAAGGAAACGCTCCAGCATCCTCTTGCGAAAGGGCTGCAGTTCGGTCGCTAATTTTTTGCCTGCATTTTCGTCCCGATCGCCGGCGCCAAGCCAGTCCAGGTACTTGCGGCTGAGCGCGTCGTAGGTAGCCAGTTCGGAAGGCGAAAAAATTTGCGCCAATTTCCAGGCATAATAGTCCCGTAGAGCGCTCCGGCTTGGATCGGCAAGCTCCTCCACTCCGTCCTGCGGGACCCGAAAATCCGAATAGGCGTGTCCGCCGATTTCATGGAGGATGGTGGACCCCCGATCGATTCTTCCGATGCGGTCGTATGTCAGAGGGATCCAAGCACGGTTCTCCACCAAATTGTAATTGGCCCCCGTGATTCGAAAGGCCTCGGGCTTGACCCAGCCCACTTCGAAAGCAAGCTCCTTCGAGGACAGCAATATTTGAACCGGTTCTTCCTTCCCGACACCTTGACTGAGCGGACGCAGCATGGCGGGCGGGATTTTTTGGAGGGCCCTCCCTAGGGCTTGGAGCTCCTTGGTTTTATCCTCCAGCGCGGCGCTGTCCGGAAAGTACGCGAAGACGCGAAAGGTCAGGCCATGCACTTTCAGGGAATAGGGATTTCCATCCTTGCCGGGCTCGAGGACCTGAACCGGAATTTTCGGGGGTACTGATAGGACGGTCTCTTGCTCCAACCGTTCGAGAGGGCTATAAACTCGCACTCGGACCTGATCCCCGATCCTTTCGGAATCCATCAACAATAGTCCCTTAAAATAATATTTTGCGTTCCACGGGTCTCCCGACGATTTCTCCCGCTGGATTTTGATCCCTGCCTCGGTCAAGAAGCCGCGCCATTCCACTTGCAGATAAGGGTCGGACCAGGGAACCTTGACTTCAGGGTGCCAGGTGAGGTTGACGGCATGAAAGGGGCTGAGGAAGGACGGGAGTTTTGGATCCTCGGGGACCTCGAAGGGGTAATTCCTATTGCCGAATTCCGTCGGGCTCGCCTGCAATCCGAGGTCTTTCCAGGTCTTGCCGGCCAAGGCCTCCAACAAGGCGGTCAGCGGCTTGGGATCCTTGACCAGAATGGCCGTGGCTTGCTCGAACTCCTTCGGCGGCAATACCGCATGGGCGAGCTTCAGCAGATCCTCGGATAAGACGGGGATATTTTGGGCGTCTCCGCCGTCGCGGACCAATTTCCATTCGTCGCGCAACCGATAAAGAAAACCCTCCGAACCCTGGAATTTGTCCGAATCGAACAGAATGAATTTTGGATTCACCGAGCGAAACAGGCGGCTGCGCTCCGGCAGCTTGTTTTTGGCAAGGTTCGGATGCGCTCCGATCCATTGGTTGACGTAGGCGCTTAACCCCTCCAGGTCCTCGAAGCGCTTCTCTTGAACTGCGTTTCCTTCTTGGCTGCGCAGGGTACAGGCATCCACCTTCTCGCAGGCCGTCACGCTCAGATGGGCGGGATCGATCCCGGCAAGTGCCAAGACATCGTTAACGGTTTTGGCCGTTGCGTCTACCATGTGCCCCTCGTCTTTACCCGAAGCTAAAGGAAGGCGTCGGCACCGAGGCCATGAAGTTGCTAAGGAAGCGTAGAAAAAGGGAGGCTATTTTTCCCCGCAACTTCGAAAATTCCCAAGCGATAGCTATTCATTCTCAACCGAAGGGCTCGGGAGGGCATAGCCATGGGATCCGCACCGGTTCTCCTCCGAGTCTCTTTGCATCCGCCAAGCTTCAGCGGGGAAACCGGCAAGGGTCAGCCTAGGGGCTCCCGTTCCGCCCAGGTGATAGGTTCGCTGCTGGAGCAAAATCCCACCCTGCGTGCCGAGTTGGGCGAGACCAACTTACAAGAGATCCTCTCCCTATCCCGTGAAACCGATCCCGCTCTCTTTGCCCAGGGATTACTGGTCCTCGGTGCCCGCCTCGAGGCGCAGGACAGATTCGATGCGGCCGTCCAGGTACTCTCGGTCGTCCAACAATTGGGTCCTTCGGATTTTGCCCGACAGGCGAAATCCCGGATGCAGGCCATCTTGGGACAGGGGGCTTTTGGGGGCCGGGCGGAATTCCTGCTCCGAAAATTCGTCAAGGATGCGACCGACTTCAAGATGATCGTCCCGATGTTCGCCGGCACGGTCGTGTCGGGACTCGTCAAAGGGTTTGCTTTGGGTCGCTTTGCCGCGATGGGCGGAGAGGCTTGGTACACGCGGGGGCTGGGGGCGAGGCTGGCGTCGAACGCCATCGCCTTTAGCGCCGAAGTTCCAGCCTTTGCTCTGGCCGGCCACCTCTTGCGCCAGTGGGATGCCAAGGGAGTCGAATCCCAACTGCCGAGTTTCCGTCAAGAATTGGCGAGCGCAGCGCTCAGCTTGGGCCTGCTGAAGGTATTCCAGGCCGCGGGTAAACAGACTTTCTTAGGATTGCACCGGGTGAATCCGCTGGGCGCAGCGACCCGACTGCGGGGGATGGAGAGATTCAACCGCTTTGCCATCGGGCAGCTCTCGACCTTTGCCGGATTATTGGCCGCTCATCGGACCGAGGAGGCCTTGGGCCTGCGCCCGCGGGTGGAGGGGGCCACCACGATTACGGACACCGTCGCCGCGATGCTGAGCTTGGGAGTGGGCGCAGGTCTCGGCAGCCAGTTTTTGGGCAAGGGCTTTGCCCGCTGGAACCGGGAGCTGGCCCTCCGCACCGAGGTGACGGAGCGGCAGCTCGCAAGCCCAAAGAGGACGATTCGTCGGATCGCCGATGCCGGGATTCGCGGACGCGCCCAGGAGCTTCCCGTCTTGCACTCCGCGGCGATTTTTGGTCTGGCCATGCTGCCGGGAGGGGACTCTAGCTCCCATAGTCTCTGGCCCTTGGTCGCCGGCATCAGCGCCCTGATGGTGGGAGGGGTTTTTAGTTGGGGGCGGCGCCAGCTGCGGGATTTTTTGGTGGAACGGCGGACGCCCGCGCTTCCTCCGCTCGAGGTCTATGACGCAAGAATCCTGCCCCAGCCCTATCGGGACAGCGCCAACCTGGAGACGGTGCCTGACTTTGAAGGGAGTGTACTCAGTCGTCACGAAAACGGGATGCCCCACGAGGTGGAGCTCTCTGGCCCTCAGCTGATCGAGGGAGTGCTGGCGCGGTCCAGCCTTCCCGTAAAGTTTCATCCCAATGGTCGATTGAGAAGCGTCCATTTGATCCAGGACCAAGTCATTCAGGGGATTCCCCTCCAGGCCAAGCAGATCATGCCATACACCATTTTTTCGGATTCCGGCCCCATCCAACTTCGCTTCCTTCGGGAAACTTATCGCTTTCCGGTGGCCTTTCATCCCAATGGCAGGCTTTGGGGAGGGGCCTTGGCGGCGGAGACCGTCCTGCAGGGGATGTCCTTTCCCCCAGGAACCGTCATCCATCTCAATTCGGATGGTCAGCTGACCTATGCGCATCTCTCCGTGCCGCGGGTGCTTCAAGAGATTCCCTGCGATACCTTGTGGGACATATTTTTTTACCCGAATGGACGGATCGAGAAGACGATGATTTCCAAGGCCCACGAAGTGGAGGGGATTCCTTGCCAGTCGGGTTCCTGGGTCCATTTCCACGCTAATGGCCGGCTGGCGAGGGCGGAGCTGGGCCTTGCCCACGAATTCGCGGGGATTCGGATACCGCAGAAATCCGCGATTGAACTGGACGAGCAAGGCAGGATCAGGAGTTTCTCGCTGTTGGAGCCTTTGGTGTTTCAGGGAATACGAGTCGCAACGCGACGGTACGATTTTTTTGGCGAGAAAAGTCCGCGAGTTTGGTTGGATGAGCAGGGGAAACTCGAGGCATTGGAGCTCGACCAGGATCAAGTCATTCAAAATATTCCCTGCCAGAAAGAAACTCCCGTCCTGTTTTATAAGGATGGCCATCTTGCCGAAGCGAACCTGGCGCTTGATATTACGCAAGATGGAGTGACCTTGCCCAAGGGATCCCGCATCCAGCTCGACGGCTCCGGCAGGTTGCGGGGGGTTTTACTCGCCAAGCCCGCTCGGATCCAAGGCGCGGACCGCCGGGCCGGTGCATGGCTTTGGTTCGATGGGGAAGGGAGGCTCGAGGAAGATGAGGCAGACGAGGCAGACGAGGTAGAGCTCGATTCGCCGACTCCTGGCCGTTTCCGCGTTGCCGCGGGTTCGGCCGCCAAAGACGAAGTTGTGGAACCGCCGTTGAGCCCCGAAGAGGAGGAGCTGGCGCGATGGGAAATGGAGGAAGAGGAGAGGAAACGAAGTTTGAAAAGGTGACCTTCGCGCCGCCGCCTTCGAAGTCGTCGAACGCGCCGCTTTGCCCGACATGACCCCCCAGCTCGGATAGCAACTTTTTCCACTTGCCGCCGAAGAGCACTCATTGGACAAGGGGTTTTGTTTAGGGGGTCACCATGGGGCACGCGACCGGCCTGGAAGGGAAACTGTTTCCTTCGCCCGTCTCCATCTATTCCGGAAATCTTACGCCAACCGTTGCAGCGGCCGGTTCGACGCAGGCCGGCGCGAAAGCCGGTTCGCTGCGTTCGCTCGGCGGCATCGTGTTGTTTTGGAATCCGCCGCCCCAACCCAAGTTGCTCTCCAGCTTGTGGTCGAATCCGCTGACGCTCTGGAAACTAGTCAGCCCGCCGGCGGCCTATCTCGGCGGGAAGTCCGCGGCGAAATACGTTTCGGCGACGGAGAAAATCATCGCCAAGATAGACGACGTCGCCGCGCGCCTCAAGACCAGCGTCTACAACCACAATACCAAGGTCGACATCGCCAAGGGTCAATTCGAATTCGACTGCTCCGGGATGGTCAATTGGCTATTGCAGGAGGCGGCGCCCACCGCCTACGCCGAATTGAAGGTCGAGCGCCCGCGCGTCATCGAGTACGTGAAGGCCTTGAAGGCCATCCCCTACGACAAGCCCAGCTCCGGCTGGCGCCGCGTCAAGAAGATCGAGGACGCCGAGCCGGGCGACGTCATCGCCTGGCCGACCCCGGATTGGTACCCCTCCGACGCCAGCGGCCACATGGGGATCGTCTATGGAAAACCGGAGAAAGTTTCGGGCGGTTACCTGATCCGCATCGCCGATGCCACCTCCTACCCGCACGGTGAGGACAGCCGGGAGGGTGGGACGGGTTTCGGCTTCGGCACCATCCTCATCACCGTCGATCCCGACACGGGCGAGGGCACGGGGCAGGGCTGGACCGGGCGCTATTCCGCCAACACCGTCATTAAGACGCCGATCTACGTCGGGCGTCCCCTGAAGTAGGAGCGAGCCATGGGAGATTTCATCCTCGGACCCATCAAGATCGTCGACAACGGCGACGGGGTCTACCACCTGCCCGCCAAGGGCGCCAAAAATCCGCAGGACGAGGTGCAGGACCTGCAGGGCAAGGCGGTCAAGCCCACGGGGGCCGAGGCCCAGCAGGCCTTGAAGGAACTGGGGATCTCCAGCCTGGTCGGCTTAAAGCTGTCTCCGGCCAGCCGTTATCTCGAGATGCTGAGCCAGGCGAAGGGCTTTGCCGCCCAAGGCGATACCCTGCAGACCCAGGACTACCTGCACAAGGCCCGCCTGGCCGCCGCGGAGGCGAAGTTGCCCTTTCCGGAAGACCGTGCCGCGGCCATCCTGAAGACCTCGCTGGAGAAAGAACTGGACCTGGTCGTCGATCGCGCCAAGTCCCTCGCGGACGCCGGCGATGTCCTCGCCCTGGCCGACGCCTTCGCCGCCGGACGGGAGATCCTGTCGCGCCTCGGCGTGCCCTTCGCTCAGGCCAAGGCGAAGGGCTATGCCTTTCACCAGGAGCTGATCGACCAGCTCGAACCCAAGGCCTATGCCAAGGCTGTGCCCCTGGCCTGGAAAAAGGCGGAGCTTGCCTCCCAGGATGGAAATGTGGCGCGCACCCAGGAGGCCGTCGTCAAGGTCCGCGAATACGCCCAACGCGGCAAGGTCACCCTGTCCGCCGACGAAGAGAAGGCCCTGGCCGAGTTCGAACGCAAGGCCTACGAGCTCTCGATCGAAAAGAACCTGACGGAGGCCGCGGCCTATGCCTTGCAAGGCGATGTCGAGAACGCGCGATTCTACCTCCTCAAGGCCAAGGATGCGGCGTTGGTGGCGAAGACCCCGCTCAGCCCCAAGCAGGAATGCCGCATCGCCCGCATGGAACGGACGGCCCTCCATAACGCGCCCGATTTCCTACTCCCCTTGGCCGAGGCCAAGGCGGACTTGGGCGACGTCGAGGCGACCCGTGCCCTGATCCAAAAGGCCGTGGAGGCTCGCGCCCAGATCGGGATGAAATTGAGCAAGGCCGAGCAGACCCGGGCGGAGGTCGCCGAGCAAAAGGCGCTCCGCCTGAGCGTCGATGTCCTGCTGGCCAAGGCCGCCGCGGCGGTCGCCGAGGTGAAGAAAAACGGAAATATCAGCAAGGTTAGGGCATTGATCGACCAGGCCCGCGAAAACGCCGCCTTGGCCAAGACGACGCTCAGTTCCGCCCAGGAGACCAGTGCCAAGGGCACCTTGAGCCAGGCCTATCAGGCCGCCGTGGATTGGCGTTTCGCCCAGGCCCGGGGCGCAGCGGCCTTGGGCAAGGTGGACGACACCGTGGTTCCGCTCAATGCCGGCCGCGAGCTGGCGAAGCAAGGCGGGGTGAGCTTTGACGAGGACGAGGCAAAGCAGCTGATTCAGACCGCCCTGACCAACGGCATGGAGCTGGAGTTCAAGACTGCGGAAAAATTCGCCCAGGCGGGCGACGCCGACAATACCAGCCTCCATTTGGAAACCGCCCGAGATAACGCGCGGCGCCTCGGGGTAAAGTTCGACGAGAAGCGCGCTGCGGGGATCTTGAAGCAACTGCCGGTTCCCTAGGGCTATGGTTCCTATTCAAAATTCAATAATTTCGTTTAGGGGCGCTGTTACGCGTCCAATACCGGCTCGCTTCGTTGGAGAAAAATGAGCATGCCCCGGTCGTTCAACTCCGGACCCGAGGGAATGATAACATCTCGGGAGTCGAAATGGGCCTTGGGCGGTTTCGTTTTCTGGGGGAATGGGCTGGGATCCGGTTTGGGCGGATAATTATTCGGGGGCGGATAACTATTCGGGGGATGGTAGCGCCGCTTTCGTTTCGGCTTCGGCTTTTTTCCTTCGCAAACTAGGGTCAGCACCGTGTTGCTGCCGTTCGCGTCGCCGAATACATCCATGTAGACGGAACAGGTTTCGCCCTGCGCCTCGCGGCGGGTTTTTTCTTCTCCAATGCTTTTGCTGCAAGCGGAAAGGCCTTCTTCGTCTCGAGTGATCGAGGGAGAGAACTGGCACTGTTGGACGGGAACACCTTGGATTTTTTCTGAGCCGGGCATAGGACCTCCGGTACGGGAGCAATGCCAAGGCCGTGCCAACCACGCAGTATTATAACTAATCGAAATTATTAATTAATTTAATAAGCGCTTTGGTCAGAATATGAATGGTTTGTTTCAAAATAAAATAATGTGTTGTAACTAATTGATTAATATAAATTAATTTACTTGGTATCTAGGTGTCTAATTTTGCCAGAAAAGGCAAACTTGCGGGCAATCATCGAAAGATAGGGGGCTCAGGGTCGAGGGCAGAATTTAAAACAAGCGCTGCTCGGCCTTTTTCAAAAACCAGCCGTGATTGCTTTTGTTGGTGCAGGTCAGGCCGTTCATCTCGGACCGGCATTGAAAACCCTGGTATTCCCAGGTCCGGCCGTAATCGAGCGCTGGAGTGTTTTCCCCGGCGACGGTATCGCCGGCGCAGATCCGCGCCGCCTGGCCGGTCAGGTTCATGGCGAACATGTTGCCCCAGTCCAATTCGCAATCCTTGGGGCGCGGCGGCAGCTTGGCGTCGTTTTGCAGCAGGTCGCAGCGCAAGTTCTGGTCGTAGACCGCGCAGTGAATGTTTTTCGAAGGGGTGCGAAAGCCGTTGGTATCTCCAGCGGACGAATTGGCAGCGAAGAGGGTGAGGGAAAGTAGGGCCAAGCCGGTCTGGCTAATGAGGGATTTTTCCATGGCCGTATTCTTCCCGCTTTATTTCAGGAGGTCACCAAAAAAAGTCTCTGAAGGCGAATCTCCAGAACCCAAGAAAGTCTAATTATTTCAGATACCTAAAAATTATCCACAGGATCGTCTGTGTGTTTGACGCCCAGGCCTCCTTCTGTTTATAAATCAAGTCTATGTCCGCCGCGGGTCTCAGCCCCCAAAAATGGAAATCCCTCCTCCAAGAGGTCGAAAAACCGGGCCGTTACCTGGGCAATGAGGTCAATGCGGTGCAAAAAGACCCCGCCCGGGTGCGCCTGCACGTCGCCTTGGTCTTTCCGGACGTCTACGAGATGGGCGAGAGCCATGTCGGCTTGAAGATCCTTTACGACATCCTAAACCGCGATCCCGAGATCTGGGCCGAACGGGTCTATGCCCCCTGGACCGACATGGAGGCGGCGCTGGCGCGACATCAAGTCCCGCTCTTCTCCCTCGAGTCGAAGCGGCCGCTGAAAGATTTCGACCTGATCGGCATCACGCTCCCCTACGAGCTGGTCTACACCAACATCGTGACCATCTTGAAATCCGGCGGCGTGCCGTTGTGGCAGCGGGATCGCGTCAAGGGAGATCCCGTCGTGATCGGCGGCGGCAGCTGCGCCTTCAACCCCGAGCCGGTGGCGGATTTTTTTGACGCAGTGGTGGTGGGCGACGGCGAGGAGCTGATCCGCCCTCTGGCGCGTCAGATCCTTGCCTATAAAGAAAGCGCTCAGACGCGCGAGGACTTGCTGAAAGGCATGACGCGGAGTCAGGGCGTCTATGTCCCGTCCTTCTTTGAGGTCAATTACAAGGAAGACGGCACCGTCCGCGAGATTCGGCCCAAGCTGCCCGGTTACGAAGGCGTTCCGAAGGCCACGGTCACCAACCTGGACCAGGCGCCCTATCCCCGCGCCCCAGTGGTCCCCAATATCAACGTCATCCACGACCGGGTCGGCGTCGAGGTGCAGCGCGGCTGCGTGCGCGGCTGTCGCTTCTGCCAGGCGGGTTACATCTACCGGCCCGAGCGGCAGCGCTCCCCGGACACGGTCAAGGACATCGTCGCCCAGTCGCTGAAGAACACCGGCCAAGAGGAGGTCTCGCTGCTCTCGCTCTCGGTTGGCGACTACGACTGCCTCAACCCCTTGCTCAACGATTTGTTCGACGCCTACGAGAAAGACCGGGTCTCGATCTCGCTTCCCGCGACGCGCACCGAGACCCTCACCCCCGAGGTGATCAAGCAGGTCAAACGGGTGCGCAAGAGCGGCTTCACGATGGCCCCGGAGGCCGGCACTCCGCGGATGCGCCGCTTGATCAACAAAGGCAACGCCCGTGAAGACCTGATGCGCGCCGTCGACAACGTGTTCCGCGAGGGCTGGCGGCTGATCAAGTTCTACTACATGTGCGGCCTTCCGATGGAGACCGAAGAAGACCTGCTCGGCATCGCCGAGGAGGCCAGGCAAGCCCTGGCGATCGGTCGCGGCTACACCCGGGGCGCCGAGATCCACGTGGGCTGCTCCTCCTTCGTCCCCAAGCCCTTCACGCCCTTTCAATGGGAGCCGCAGCTCTCGATCGACGAGATCGAAGCGAAGCACGGCCAGCTGCGCCGGGCCTTGCGCGTGCCGGGGATCAAGTTCAAGACCCATGGCCTCGAAATGAGCTATCTCGAAGGCGTGTTCAGCCGCGGCGACCGCCGTCTGGCGCGTGCCGTGGTCCGCGCCCACGAGCTCGGCTGCCGCTTCGACGAGTGGGACGAAAAATTGGATTTTGCGGCTTGGCAGCGGGCCTTCGCCGAGACCGGGCTCGACCCGGATTTCTACGTCACGCGCCGCCGCGCTCGCGACGAAGTGCTCCCTTGGGAGCACCTCTTCGTCGACATGAAAAAAAGTTTTCTGTGGGAAGAGCTGGAAGCCTCGCACGACCTGGCGTTCATCGAAGATTGTTCGACCGGGAAGTGCAGCGATTGCGGAGTTTGCGATTTTCGCAAGGTCCTCAACGTCAACTACCGGTATCTTCCTGGAGAGGAAAAAGCGCAGGCTCACTCCACTCGGGGTCGCGTCCTTAAGAGCGAAGCCGAGCAGCGTCTCGCCAATCCCCCGGCGGAAAGCGTGAAGTTCCGCGCCCCGCCGACAGTGCAAAGAATTCGCGCCCGATTCACCAAATTGGGTGCCGCCGCTTTTTTAAGTCACCTCGATCTGGCGACCCTCATCCACCGGGCGCTGAAGCGGGCGGGTATCCCCGTAGGATACTCGCAGGGCTTCAACCCGGCGATGCTGGTCAGCTTGAGCCCTCCCCAGGCCGTCGGCGTCGAAAGCGAGGCCGAGTTCATGGACCTCGAGTTGACCGCGTTCCTCGAGCCCGAGCATTTGCTCGCGCGGATGAACGAGGTGCTGCCGGCGGGGATCTCCCTCACCCAGGCCCGGACGATCGAACGTAAAGTCAGCTCGCTCAACGCAACCATGCGCGAGCAGGTCTACGCGATCGATCTCAAGGGACCGGGACAGGAGAACTCCGGCGACTTGCCTGATCGGGTCACGCACTTAAAAAACTCACCGGAAGTTCGGATCGAGCGGCGGCGCGCGAAACAACATAAATCGGTCGATATTCGACCTTTCATCAAGGATATCGAGGTGGTCGCTCCGAACCAACTTCATCTGGTAACCCGTTTCGGCCAGACCTCCGGGAGCATTCGTCCCAGCGAGGTCTTGGAAGCGCTCTTTCCCGAGGGAAGGGGCGCCTGGTCGGCGAGCCGGATCCGCAAAGTGGATGCCCATTTTGAGGTCGAGTGATCCCCTCCTAGAAAACACATGGCAAAAGAATTGATCGTGAACGTGACTTCCAAGGAGAAGCGCGTCGCCTACCTCGAGAACAACGTCGTTGGCGAAGTCTACTACGAGCGGGCCAAAGAGGTCGCCTACGTCGGCAACATCTACAAGGGCAAGGTGCAGCGGGTGCTCCCCGGCATGCAGGCCGCCTTCGTCGAGATCGGCATGGAGAAGGCCGCCTTCCTCTACGTCAGCGACGTCAATGAGGAGCTGGGCGATATCGACTCGAACGACGAGGAGAAGGACGAGAAGGAGACGAAACCACGCAGGCGCTGGCGGGACCGGCAGCAGATCCAAGACCTGCTGAGGCCGGGCCAGGAAGTGCTGGTGCAGGTCGCCCGCGGCCCCATCGGCACCAAGGGAGCCCGGGTCACCAGCCACATCAGCCTGCCGGGGCGCTCGGTGGTCTACATGCCCACTTGGGACAAGATCGGGACCTCGCGGCGCATCGGCGACGACGAGGAGCGCCGCCGGCTGCGCGACATCATCCGCCGCTACCGGCCGGAGGAGGGAGGCTTCATCGTCCGTACCGCCTCCGCAGGCTTGAGCGAAGAGATGGTGAAATCCGACATCGAGTACCTCTCGACCACTTGGCGGGAGATCCTCGACAAGACCGGCCGCACCCCGGCACCGGCGCTCATCCACACCGAGCTCGATATCGTCCTCCGCTTGCTGCGCGACCTGTTCAGCTTCGAGATCGAGCGCATCGTGATCGACGACCGGGAAGAATTCGAGAACATCCTGGCCTTCGTAAAGCGCTTCATGCCGCATCTCGAGCACACCGTCGAATTCTACCGCGGCAAGGACCCCATCTTCGACCATTACGGCATCGAGACCGAGATCAACCGGGCCTTGGGCAGCAAGGTGTGGCTGAAGAGCGGCGGCTATCTCATCATCGACCAGACCGAGGCCCTGACCACCATCGACGTCAATACCGGGCGCTTCGTCGGCCGCTCCAACCTCGAGGACACCATCCTCAAGACCAACCTCGAGGCGGTCCAGGAAATCGTCTACCAGCTGCGCGTCCGCAACCTGGGCGGGATCATCATCCTCGACTTCATCGACATGGAGCGGCGCAGCTCGCGGGAGCGAGTCTACTCGGCCCTGCGGGAGGCGCTGCGCAAAGACCGCGCCAAGACGACGCTCAGCCGCATCACCGAACTGGGCCTGATCGAAATGACGCGCAAGCGCACCCACGAGAGCCTGGCTCGGGTATTGTGCGAGAGCTGCGTGGTCTGCGAAGGCCGCGGCTACATCAAGAGCCGCACCACGGTGTGCTATGAGATTTTTCGGCAATTGCAGCGGGAGGCGCAGAACATCGACCAGACGAAGCTCTTGGTAAAGGTGCATCCCTCGGTGGCGGAGGTTTTAAATGACGAGGAGCGGGAGGGCCTGATCGCGCTCGAGAAGAAGATCTACAAAAGCATCGTGATCGAGTCGGTCGATACCTTCAATCCCGAGCATTTCGAGATCAAGCCGATTCGCGGCTAGCGGAACCACTTCGGGACGGTCATCAAGACGATGGTCAGCACGAAGCCCATCAAGGAGACGGCGAAGTAGACCTTAAAATAACGGTCGACGAAGTTTTTGAAGAATCGGCCCATAGGCGCTCTTCCCTTTCCAAAGAAATCTATGTACAAATACTGGGCCAAAGGGGCGCTTGGATGCGGCCAGTCGCCTCGCTATTTGTAACTATTTGAAATTATTTTATTAAAATTAAACAAGGGGAACGGCGCTAGGGTTTTTTTCGAGAAAAGCCTTGGAAATTCGCCCCTCAATTCGCTAACATTTTGAAAATTAGTAGGAATTTTATGTGGGGCGGAGTCTCCGCCGGCCGCGTCAAGAAGCCAGAAATCGCCGCTCGAATTCTTGACTCGCTGTGGAAAAACGGATAACTCTTCGCCCCCTCGCACCTTGGGGTGCGCTTTCTGCAAAAGGATTTATTATGAAGTACGCGATCATCGAGACCGGCGGCAAACAATACAAGGTCTCCGAAGGCGAGAAGGTCAAAATCGAGAAGGTCCCGGAGGGCGTGGTCGGGCAGTCGATCGAATTCACCCGCGTCCTGATGGTCGGCGGCGAAAACCCCGTGATCGGCACGCCGGTCGTCGAGACCGCCAAGGTCGCCGGCGAGATCGTCACCCAAGCCAAGGACAAAAAGGTGATGGTCTTCAAGAAAAAGCGCCGCAAGGGTTATTCCAAGCATTTCGGGCATCGGCAGGAATTCACCGAGGTCCTGATCAAGCAAATTTCCGCTTAGAGGTATTCGTCATGGCACATAAAAAGGCTGGTGGTTCCAGCAAAAACGGGCGCGATTCGAACGGGCAACGCCGCGGCGTCAAGGTCTACGGCGGGCAGAACATCCCCGCCGGCTCCATCCTGGTTCGTCAGGTCGGCAACAAGATCTTCCCCGGCAAGAACGTGGGGCAGGGCAAAGACTTCACCCTCTTCGCCAAGATCTCCGGCGTGGTGAAATACGAGCCCTTCGGCCGCGACAAGAAGCGCGTCAGCGTCTATCCGGCGGCTTGAAGCCGAAGCGATTTTTCATCAAAACCCCGCAGTGAAATCGCTGCGGGGTTTTTTTTCGGCCTTTCCCTCCAATTTCGATTTTCCCATGCCAATTTCGCTAGGGGTTCGCCTAGGCATGGGATGATCGCAGGAGAGGTTAGGGGATTGAAATGAAGTTTATCGACGAGGTCCAAATCACGGTGCGCGGCGGCGGAGGCGGGGACGGTTGCGTCTCTTTCCGGCGCGAGAAGTACGTCCCGCGCGGGGGACCGGACGGGGGCAACGGCGGCGACGGCGGGAATGTGGTGTTCGAGGCCGATTCCGGCCTGTTGACCTTGCTGGACTTCCGCTACCGCAAGATTTTCGAGGCCCAGCGCGGCGGCCATGGGCTCGGCGCCAACCGCTATGGCCGCACCGGGCGCGACGAGGTGATCCGGGTCCCGGTGGGCACCGTGGTCAAGGACCCGGAGAGCGACGAGGTGCTGGCGGATTTGATCGAGCCGGGCCAGCGCTATCTGGCCGCCCAGGGGGGGCGGGGCGGGCGCGGCAACCTTTCCTATGTTTCTTCCGTCAACCGAGCCCCGCGCCAGCGCAGCCTGGGCAAGCCGGGGGAGGAACGCGAGCTCAAGCTCGAGCTGAAGCTCCTGGCCGACGTGGGTCTGATCGGCAGGCCCAACGCGGGGAAGTCGACCTTGATTTCCCGCATCTCGGCGGCCAAACCGAAGATCGCCGACTATCCCTTCACTACCCTCCAGCCGGTCCTGGGGGTCGTGAAGGCGGGGCTGCGGAGTTTCACCGTGGCCGACATTCCGGGCTTGATCGAGGGGGCCAGCCAGGGCGCCGGGATGGGCATCAAATTCCTCCGCCACATCGAGCGCACCCGGGTCTTCCTGCACCTGATCGACCTGAGCGACCCGGAATACCCCGATCCCTGGAAGTCCTATCAGTTGATCGAGAAGGAGCTGCTGGCCTATTCCCCCGAATTCAAGAAGCGCAAGCGCTGGGTGGTCTTTTCAAAAATCGATTTGCTCACCGACCCAAAGGTATTAAAAAAGGCCGAGCAGGTTTTTTCGGCAAAAAAACGGAAGACCTTCGCGGTTTCGGCCGCCACCGGCAAGGGACTGGATCAACTACTGCAGGCCCTGGCGAAGGAGATACTCGGGGAATCGGCCTAGGTCCCACGATGCGCGATCAGCTCAAAAAAAAGAAGCGTCTCATCCTCAAGATCGGCAGCTCCATCCTGACCGACCCGGAAGGCAGGCTCGACCCCAAGGTCTTCCAGCGCCTCGCCGCCGAGGTGGCGGAGCTTTGCGAGGGGGGTAGGAAGGTCATCCTGGTGAGCTCGGGAGCCATCGCGGCCGGGATGAAGCGCTTGGGCTTCGAGAAAAAACCCCACCTGATTCCGCAAAAACAGGCGATGGCGGCGGCCGGCCAAACCGCCCTGATGCACGAGTACGAGAAGGCCTTCGCCAAGCACGGGCTCCACGTGGCGCAGATCCTGCTCACCCGCGACGACCTTGGGGATCGCCGCCGCTTTCTCAATGCCCGCCACGCCATTGCCGAGCTGCTCCGCCTGGGCGTGATCCCGATCATCAACGAGAACGACACCGTTGCCGTCCACGAGATCAAGATCGGCGACAACGACAATCTTTCCGCGTTGGTGACCAACGTAGCCGAGGCCGACCTGTTGATCATCCTCACCGACATCGACGCCGTCTACGACGCCGATCCCAAGATCAAAAAAGACGCCAAGCGCCTCAGCGTGGTCGAGAGCGTCGACCGCGCGCTCTACAAAGGGGCCTCCGACACGCTGCGCGCGGGCTCGACGGGCGGGATGCGCACCAAGCTGGAAGCCGCCGAGAAGGCGGCGGACTTCGGCGTGACCACCGTGATCGCCAACGGCCGCGAGCCCCGGGTGGTGGAACGGCTGCTGGCGGGAGAAGACCTCGGGACCGTGCTTTTGCCCAAGGGTGGCACCGATCGCCTCACGGCCAAGAAGCATTGGCTGGCCTATACCCTGCGTCCACGGGGCGCCTTGTTGGTCGACGCCGGGGCCAAGGAGGCCCTGATGGCGAAGGGCAAATCCTTGCTGCCGTCGGGGGTCCGCGACATCGAGGGCGATTTCTCCCAGGGCGACCTGATCGAGGTGAAGGTGGCAGGGGAGGCGCCCTTTGCCCGGGGCCTGAGCAGCTACAGCGCGAAGGAATTGGGGCAGATCAAGGGCTGCAAGACGGGCGAGATCGAAAAAATTTTGGGATACAAGTACTTCGACGAGGTCATCCACCGGGACGACCTGGTCCTCTTGGGCGAACGCTGAGGTTCTCTAAGACCCGGCCTGGGCCCGCTTTCGTAGGAACAGCATGCCTAACATCCAATCGATCCTGGCCTTGCTCGTTGTTTGTCTTCTTCCTCTCCAAGCGTCGGCTCAGGCCGGCGAGACGGCGATCGTCAAGCAGGCCGTCCAGCTGCAGCAGGAGGCGCCGGCCGATACCCGGATCGCGGACATCTTCGAAGAGCTCAAGGCGAACCCCACCGACCCCTTGATTCACGTCAAGTTGGGAGACGTCTATTACGAGCGGGCGCTTTACGAGCTGGCGATCAGCTCCTATCGCCAGGCCCTGCGCCTGCGGCCGGCCTTGGCCTCGGCGCACCTGGGGCTCAGCCAGGTGTTCCGGAAGAAGAAACTCCCCGCCCTCGAGCTCGCCGAGATGGAAGCGGCCGTCGCGGCTGCTCCGGAAGACCCCAATCTCCGCTTCAAGCTGGGCATCCTCTACATGGAGCCCGAGCACTTCGATTATAAAAAGGCGAAGAAGCAACTGGACGCCCTGAAAAAGGCCGAGTCACCCCTCGCGGCTCAATTGGGCGGCAAAATGGGATTGGTGGACTAATCCCGCCGTTTGCAGTAGCCTGCTCTTCGAACATTCGACGATACGGGAGGCTCGAGATGCGTCGTTTCATTCCCCTGGCATGCCTGGTTTTTCTCTTCGCCGCTGGCGCCCGCGCGCAAAGCACCAATCCCAAGAGCGCCCTGGAACTGGGCAAGACCTCCACGGACGTCGAGCTCGAGGTCGAGAGCACCATCCAAAGCGGGATGAGCCGCCTCATCGACGGCATCAAAGAATCCGGCGACCTGGTCCGAAAAAACCAATGGGAAGAAGGCGACGCCAAACTGAACGAGGTGCGGGATTTCTTGAAAACGGCGATCGGCAAGATGGGCGGCATTTCGGGCGACGAGGAGCGCGAGCTCAGCTTCGGCAAGATCCTCAACTACCTCGACGAGGCCGATTACGCGATCGACATGAAGCGCAAGAGAGAGGCCCTCAATAACCTGGCCAACGCCTACAAGATGACGGTTGCCCTCTCCAAGAGCCCTGTGCTCAAATTGGTGGCCTCCAAGGTCTCCCTTAATCTCGCGAACCAACAGATCCAGAGCAAGAACTACGCGAGCGCCGGCGCCTTTCTCGACCGCGCCATCGACAGCCTGACCCAGGTCCAGGAAGACCCCAGCCTCAACCAAAAAGAGATCAACGCCCTGAAGAATTCCATCGTGATCGCCCATCAGCAGGTGATCAACGGCCAGCGCTACGACGGCTCATACATGAGCAAGATCTACCAGCGCGCCACCGCCGCCACCAGCAACGCCCTCTACCAGTATTACGACATGTGGACGCGCACCCCGGTGCCCTGGGAGGCCTGGGAGTAGTGCCCGCCGTCCCATTCTATCGCCGTCCGGGTTTCTACTTCATCCTGTTCGCCCTGATCTTGGGGGCCCTGCTGCTTTCCGAGACGATCCCCGTTCGCCCGGAACGGCCGGACGCTCCCAACCGGGAGAATCCCCACGCCGTGGGGCCGCGCCACGAATATCCGGAGGCCTTTGCCCTGGCCGCGAAGGATCCGGCCTTGGCGCAGTCCGTGCAACTGGGCGCGGAGCTCTTTTATCAGACGCCGAGGCTCGCGCCGAATTACGTCGGCAACGGGCTGGCCTGCACGAGCTGCCATTTTCAGGGCGGGACGCAGGAGGGGATGCTGGGCTTGGTCGGCGTCGCGCTGAAGTACCCCGAGTTTGATCCCCGCGCCGGCCGCATGGTCAGCTTGCCCGAACGGCTGCAGAGCTGCTTTCTCCGCAGCCTGAACGGCAAGGCCCCGCCCCTGGGCAGCGCGGTCCTCCAGAACCTCACGGACTACGTCAGCTATCTCTCGACGGGCGTGGAGAAGGAGCAGGCCTTGGCCTGGCGCGACCTCGATTGGATTCCACCCGACCAGAAGATCCCGATCGACCAGCTGGATCCCAAGGCAGGCAAGGTCCTGTATGCGGGGCATTGCGCCGCTTGCCACGGCCCGAGCGGCAAGGGCGACGGCTGGGCCCCGGCCCTGTGGGGCGAGCGCAGCTACAACAACTCCGCGGGCCTGGCACGGGTCTATACCTTGGCGGGGTTTCTGTTTCGGGCCATGCCGCTCAGCCATCCGGACCATTTGAGCCTCGAAGCCGCCCAGCAGGTCGCGGCCTACCTCGACGCCCAACCGCGCCCCGCCTACGCGGGCCAGGCCCAGGACTATCCGGACGGTAAGATCCCCGTCGATGCGGTCTATTACCCCCAGCGCTACCCTGAAAATCCCTTGTGGAGGGACTTGGAGGCGGGGACTCCGGGGCCAAGACCCTAGCTGCCCGGCCCTGGCAGCCCCAAATTGGTGAATTTCAGCCGAATTCCGCCTGTTCGCTTGACTTTCCCCGATCGCTCCTTCATTGCCTGGAGAACCTTTTTAGGGAGGTTTTCCATGCAATTCCTTCGCCGCCGTCTTGCCCCGCTGGCACTCGTTTTTTTGCTGGGCCTCGCCGCCTGCGGTTCCTCCGAAGACGCGGAGCCTCTGATCAACGAAAGCGCACCTCCCCCGGCCTATTCGAAAGAGCTCGCCCGGCAGTGCCTCGCGAAGGGCGACTTGTCCTGCGCGCGCGAGAATTACTGTGGAATCCAGGAGGGCGGGCAGGCCCAGCTGCGCTGCTGCCTGAGCCAATTCTTGGAGAGTTATTTTTCCGAAAACACCCAGGCCTTGGGCAAGATGCTGGGATATGCCCCCAAGAGCTTCGCCGAAGTCCGAAAAATGCCCCGCGAGCAGATCCTCAAGGAAAAGGCCCTGCCCTTTGGGGAGTGGGTGCTCGCCAAGGATGTCGGTGCCAAGACCCTCCTCGCCCAGTACGGAGCCTCGCTGGTCGCCCAGCACAGTTCCACTTCGGAATTGCGCCGTCGGCTGGGAGAGTTTGGGGATGCGCTCGAATCCGCCTCTTCCTGCCTGGCCGCGGTGGACCCCGGGTCTTCCGAAGACACCTTGGAGAAAGAGATCTTTTCCTCCGAGCGGTCCCAGCGGGTGAGCCCACGCGATGTGAAATTTTTGGAATTCCTGAGCGGCCTGCTGGGATATGCCTTTCAGGCCGGCAGCGCCTATGAGTCCGGCTTCGCGAACTTCCCCAGCTTGCCCCTCCCTCAGGAATTCTTGGACGACCTGAACGGCCATGCCGGCGAGGGCGACGCTCGCCTCGGCGACCTAAGGGAGGAGCATGCCGCCTTCCTCGCGGAAAAATTTTCCTTGTTGCAGGCCAGCTTCTCCGCCCTGCGGGCCTTTTCGGAGCTGAAGGGCAGCCCAAGCCGGATCGACGACTACCTCAATTGGCGCTTTCCGGAGGGGGAGCAACGGGACCTCTCGGGGATCCTCAAGGCCGCCTATCTCTCGCTGGGGCAAGCGGAGTGGGTAGACCTGCCGGACGGGGAGTGGCAAATCCATCTCGCCGCCCTCGCCAATACGGATTCCCTGCCGGATGGCCGCAAGGTCGATCGCGGGGCTGACCTCTTGTCGCGGGATCCCGCGGGGGAGATCCGGATCAACGGCGATCTGGTGAAGGCCTGGGTCAGCCCGGTGCTGCGGACCAAACCCGATGGGGGCGCCCCCGCTCCGAAAAAATAATCCATTGGCCGCCCCTTGCCGGGCGAATAAAATATCCCATCTAATGAAATTCACGAGGTGCCTATGTTGAGCCCGCGGACGCGGTTGGGGAAGCTTTTGTTTGTTCTGTCAATCCTCGGTTTTTTTGCCTGCGGCAACGGAGCTACTTCCAATGGCTTGGGCGGTCCGGGCGGGGGCTTGGGGGCGCCGGCGCCAGGGGCGGGGGATTCCTTCGACCTCGACCTGGCCCTTGAGTTGGCGCGGTTGGACCTGCAGTCCTACCAGATGTTGGAGGACTTCGAAAATGGCCAGAACTTCACGCTTCCGGCGCCCTATACCTTGGTGAAGACCTTCCTTACCGCCGAACCCTTCGAGGGGGAAAATTTTGGCAGCCAGGTGCCGATCGCCTATATCGCCACCCGGGGCTCGAGTATCTACTTGGTCTTTCGCGGCACCAAGACCATCGTGGAATGGCTGGACGACGCCGACGTCGCGCAGGTTCGCTACGACTTTGTCTCGAGCGGAGGCCTGACCGAAGCGGGCTTCACCAAGGTCTACGCGACCATCGAGTCGGACCTAGTGGCGACCGTCCAACAGCTCGCCCAGAGCGGAAATTTTACGACGCTCTACGTCACGGGGCACAGCCTGGGCGGCGCCCTGGCGGTGCTGGCCGCCCCGCAGCTCGCGGCTCAAACGACCTTCACCGTCCCCGTCCTCTATACCTTTGCCGGCCCCCGCGCCGGGAATCCGCATTTCGTCGCCCAGACTTATGCCCCCTTGGTCACTACCAGCTGGCGGGTGGTGAATACCAACGACCTGGTGCCCAAGCTGCCCAGCGAGGTCACGGTGGTGTTCTTCAATAATCTGCCCAAGACCTTCTTTTACGAGCATGTCGACACCGAGGCCGATCTCACCTTCGGGAATCCCGTCACCAACCCGACGGATTTTTCCGATATCGAGTTCAACCACAGCCTTTGCAATTACTACAACACCCTCTGCGCCGAGACGGCGGATCCCCCGGCCTGCGAGCAGCAGGCGGGCGGGGCGGACGGTTGTAATCCCTGAGCGGCCATTAGTGAGGTTCGGCGCCCCGGTGGACCTTCTGCAAATAGGAAGGCTCCTGCCTAGGATTTTGTTTGGCGATTCTCGGCTTCCTCGGCAAAATACCCCCACTCCTTGAGGGTGGGAAAGGCCGGGGAGACGAGATGAGAAAAACAGGTTGGATCGCCTTCTGGACCTTGCTGGTCTTGAGCTTCGGCGCCTGCGCCAAGTTCAAGCCTCATTCCACCCAAGACGCGGAATTCCTGCAAAGGGCGCAGACCCAAACGCAGGGGAAGCTGAGCGTCTCGGTGGTCGCCCTGGGCGACAAAGAGAGCAAATACTACTTCGGCGTCCCGCTGGCGAAAAAACGCATCCAGCCGGTCTGGCTGAAGATCGTAAACAACGAGAGCAAGCCCTTTTGGCTGATGCCGATCAGCTTGGACCCCGATTATTTTTCCCCCAACGAGGCCGCCTACCGCCACCACTTCGGGCACGCCAAGCGCGACCAGGCCCGGATGGATGAATTTTTCAACGACCAGCAGATCGATTTATACGTCCCTCCCGGCCAAAGCGTGGAGGGCTTCCTCTACACCAATGTGGACCAAGGCGCGAAGGAGGTCAGCGTCGAGCTCTTGGCGGAACGCGACCTCAAGCGGTTTTCCTTCGTGGTCCCGGTTCCCGGTTTGAAGGCGGACTACCAGACGGTCGATTTCGACAAGCTCTACAAGCCCGAGGAGATCCGGGAGGTCGACCTCTCCACCTTGCGCAAGGAATTGGAGGCCTATCCCTGTTGCACCTTCAACAAGAAGGGCACGGCGAATAACGGAGATGCCGTCAACCTGGTCTTCGTCGGGGACGACGAGGACCTGATCACCAGCTTCATCCGCCGGGGCTGGAAAGAGACGGCCGCCCAGGACAAGGGTTCCTCGTGGAAGATGTTCAAGGCCTTCTTCTTCCACATCCCTTACGAGAACGCCCCGATGAGCAAGCTCTACCTCTTCGGACGGGGGCAGGATATTTCCTTCCAAAAGCCGCGCCGCACCGTCCATCAGCGCAATCATCTTCGCCTCTGGATGACCCCGCTGCGCTACCAGGGCAAGGCGGTTTGGATCGGCACCATCAGCCGCGACATCGGGATTCGCGCCACCCTCAAGTCGCCCTTCTTCCTCACCCATAAGATCGACTCGGACGTCGACGAGGCGCGGGATTTCGTCTTGCAGGACCTGCTCGCCTCCGAGGCGGTCGGAAGCTTCGGCTACGTGAAGGGCGTCGGCGAGGCCAGCTATGAGCAGCCCAAGAAGAATTTCATGGGCGACACCTGGTACACCGATGGCTTGCGGATCGTGGTGATGTTCACGGATTACCCGACCTCGGTGCTCGATGCCAAACAGCTGAAGTGGGAGACGCCGCCCAGCGAGCACCGGGATTTTTTCCTGAAAAACCCCGAATACGTCGAGCCGGCGGTGAAGTGAGGCCTATTGGGCGAGGCCTTGTAGAGGGCCCTCCGGCTTGAGCCAGGCTTTCAAGTCGGAGTAGTCGATCGTCAATTCCGTGGGGCCGTAGACATAGGGGGCGATCTCATAGGCGTTGAACACGAAGCTCAGGCCTTTGGCCCCGGCGGCGAAATTCTCGTTTAGTTTAAAAATTCCACCCGCGAAATTAAACCCCGCCTGTTCGAGAGTTTGTCCCGCGGGAATTTGCCGCACCTCCCGAAATTTCTTTTCTCCAAGCTCATTGAGCGCGGCTTCGTAACCGGGTTTCAACAGGTCGCTGAGCGCGAAACGGGCCCCGGTGACGGAGTTCAGGCTGAGCAGGGTATGGAAGGAATTGGGATGGGCGCCTCCCAGATATTGGTCATCCTGCATGGAAAGGCTTAGGATCTTGGCATCCTCGACGAGGATGTCGACCCGCCGGTCCACCGTCCAGACCTGAGGGGCCTGTGGAAATTCCTTTCGGAAGGTTTGGTAGTCCGCGAAGAATTCGCGAAGGAAGGCGTCCAGATCGGCGCTCCTCTTGTCGCCCGTGGGGCTGATGACGAAGTTCATGATCTGTTGGTTGATTGCGGCCACGCCCTCCGCTGAGGGGCCCTGCGTGAATACGGGGTAAGTTAGTTTGACGTAGGTGCAGTTTTCCTGGCCGGGATTGCAGTTCTCAAAGCTCTTCTGCAGGCTTTCGGTGCGGTGGACAAGGCCGGAGCCGCGCTTGCAGGCCGACAGGGGAGACCAGCAGAGGAGCAGCAGGGCGAGCGATATCAGACGGCGCATCGAAACCTCCTTGGCGATTTTCCGTTTCTCTGTACCCGCAGCGCGGGGGCAATTGCCAATGGAGATTTTTTCCATAAATTGCTAGTTTGGCCAGGAAAATCAGCAAAGGAGGCGGAAGATGCGATCCCGATTCCTCAACACCGCGATATTGGCCATGGCTGGGATGCTGGCGGGGGCCTTGGCCTTTGGCAAAGATTCCGAGGACAAATCGAAGCATGCAAAGGCGAAGGGTTCGGTCCAGTGCACCATGCAGTTCGAACTGCGCAGTTGGGCCGTCTTCTACAAGTCGGGCAAGGGCGAGGGCACCATCACCTGCGACAACGGCCAGAAGGCGGACGTCAAGATCCGCACCCACGGCGGAGGGGTGCAGTTCGGCAAGAACAACATCGCCAACGGCTCGGGCAAATTCTCCCCCGTGAAAAAACTCGACGAGCTTTATGGCAAATACGCCTCCGTCGGGGGGCATGGCGGCGCCGTCAAGTCGCGCATCGGCCAATCGCTTTCCAAAGACGACATCTCGCTCGACATCAAGGGCACCGGTACCGGTGTCAACTTCGGCTTCGACTTCGGGAGTTTCCGCATTTCTCCGATGAGCGCCGAGGACAAGGAAGAATGGGAGGAACGCGAGCGAAAGGAGGCCGAGAAAGCGGCCAAAAAACAAGCCGAGGAACAAAAGAAGGAGGGGGCGAAATGAAGCTCTGCTATCTGCCCGGAAGCTGCGCCTTGGCGCCCCATATCGCCCTGCACTGGATCGGGGTCCCCTTCGAGACATACCGGGTGCCTCGCGAGCAGTTGCACGGCGACTATCTCAAGATCAATCCGCAGGGAAAAGTCCCGGCGCTGATCGAGGATGACGGCGGCATTTTGACCGAAGCCGGTGCCATATTACAGTACCTGGCCGACAAGTATCCGGAGGCCCAGCTGGGGCCCGGTCCCGAATTGAAGCAACGCTATGCGATGAACCAATGGCTTTCCAACCTGGGCGGGAACGTCCATCCCGCCTTCTATCCCTTCTTCCTGCCCAAGCGCTACCACCCCGACGCCGGCCAGCACCCCGTCCTCAAGGAAGCCGCCCAGGCCGTGATCTTCCGTCAGATGGAGTTGATGGATCGGGAACTGGGAGGCAAGCATTTCGTCCTGGAGGGGCGCCGAACCATCGTCGATCCCTATCTCTTCGCCCTGTTCCGCTGGAACAAAAACCTCCCGCGTCCGCTGGAGGAGTACTCGAATCTATTCCGCTTTTACCAAAAGATGCTGGAAGACGCCGGCGTCCAACGCGCCATGGCCGAGCAGGGGCTCGAGCCGTAAAAAGAAAGGGCCGCCGCTGGCGCGACGGCCCTCTTCCCTTACCACTGTTCTCCTAACCGCTATTTGCGGATTCGGCGAAGCGGCGAAATCATCAGGATGGCTGCAAGCAAGGCCCAGGCGGCCAGGTCGGAGGCGCCGCTCAGCGGGGTCCCCAGGCTGCAGCCGCTGCCTTCGAAATATACGCCGGGCCTGCTAGGGGTGGCCGCGGTGATGTCGCTGGCGGCTTGGGCGCCGGGCTCGAAGCCGTCCACCTTGTTCGGTCCCGGGAGCTCCCCGTCGCCGGTTTCCTCGGCAGGGGTGCCCGAGTCGATCTCGTCGCCCGGAGTCGTGTCGTCGCTGGGATCGTTCGCTTCGACCTCCGGCGTCTCATCGGCGGGGATCGGAGATTCGCTGGGTTCCTCGACCTCGCCCTCGTCTTCGTGATCGTCGTCGCAGGGCGTGTCGGCTTCGGGTGTCTCCACCGGCTCGCCCTCTTCGATGTCACCGGGGTTCTCGCCGTCGTCGCCCTCGGACTCGACTTCGCAGGCGCCCAGGGCGTCATGGATGCCGGGACCTTCGTTTTCGACATGCTGCATGTGGCCGTGGATCAAACCTTCCTCGGAGGTGCAGATGGTATGCGGGTGATGGTCGAGGTTGTGGCAAAAGCAGACTTTGCCGGACTCCTCGGAGCTTTCGACCTCGGAGACCTCGCTGGGAATCCGGTCACCGTGGGAGAAGGCCTGGGCCTTCGGTAAATAGACGAGGCCCAAAGCCAGGGCCGCTAGGATCAAGAGGCTTCGCTTGTTCATGAGACACACTCCCCTAAAAAAAGGCGGTTAAGGTTAAAATGAAGCCCCTTCCTCAAATCGGCAGGAAGCTAAAGCAAAGCGCGTGCCATGATGCCCAAGTTGGAGTCTCCGGATTTCGGCGAAAATTCTTCAAAATAGTTGCGAAAAAAATAGGACCCGGCGCGGGGGTTCTTTGAGATACCGGTCGGCTAAGCCAGGCGGGACGCGGTTTCCTGGGAGAGACAAAAGAAATTTCGGGATGGAAAAAAAATCCACGCCGCAGTCGGAGGAGGCGGGCCAAAAAATATTACGAAGCAGTTTCGGCGGCGCAACCAGGAGCGAAGGAGGAACAGACTTCTGTGCAGATTCCGGAGCGCGCTTGGGATTCGATGCCTCGCTCGATTCCGGCGGCCTGCGCCGCTTGAGGCGCGGAGTCGCCAGTTTTCCGAAAATGCCTTGGCCGACGGTTGTGAATTTTTACCGCTAGACAGGGTAAGGGGGGTGTCGCTGTCCAGCGCCGCTGCGTCCAAAATCCGCGGCGGTCTTCAATCGTCGGCGAAAGGCCCGCCGTAGGCCCCGATATCGTTGCGTGTCCCGTCGGGGTTGTTGAAGGCCGGATTCGGATCCCCCGCTTGGATCGCGGGGGACCCGACCTGGAGCGTGAAATCCCCGCCGTTGGGGTTGTTGAAGAGGGGATTGGCTGAAAAATTATTGGCGATGCTGTCGGTGCCGCTCAGGTTGTTGGCCTGCAGGGCCGTCAGGGCCATGCCGTTCAGGAAAAAGTCGGATTCGGAATTGGCGAAGCAGATATTGTAGAGAATCGTGGCCGAAGTGGCCGCATCGGTGTCGGCGAAACCGGAGCCTTGGCCCGCGAAGCCGTTTTGATAGAAGATATTGTTTTCGAAGGTCCCGGCCGAACCGAAGTTGAGCCGGAGCCCGTCCGAATCTCCCAGCGCGACGACGTTGTTGTTGAAGGTCACGTTGGAGTCGTCGATCTCGACTTGGGCGGGATCGCTGCCGCCGGAGGTGGATTCGGCATTGCCGTAGACCACGGTGTTGGTGATGACCAAGCCGCTGGAATTTTTGATGTAGATACCGCTGCCCTCGTCGCTGGCGCGGTTCCCGTTCACGATGAGGTTCTGCAGGGTTCCGCTCGAGTTTTCCGCCCGGATGCCGGCGCCGGTGTCGTCGTTTCCGTTGGTCACCGTGAAGTTCGAGATGACGCCGCCGTTGTAATTGAAGAGGTCCAGGACGTGGTCGGTGCCCTGTGCGTCAATAATGGTGTTCGAGGGGTCTTCCCCTTGGAGGTTGACCCCGCTTTTCATAAAGATGGGAAAGGACTCGCCGTTGGTGGAGGGTGAGTAGGTGCCGCGCTTGATGAAGACGGTGTCGCCCGGCTGGGCCAGGTCGATGGCGGCCTGGATCGTAAAGACGTCGTTGGAATTATCGCATTGGTAATAGCCGAAGTAGGGGTCGTAGCACTCATCGATGAAGAAACCCGGGTCGCAGGCGGCGAGGGCCGCGAACGCAGGTAAGATAGCGAGAAGATTAAGGAACTTGGTTGTTTTCATGGAAGACCCTATCGGGAGAAAGTGGAGCGCCGACACGTCTCCCCTTAATTCTATGGATCTCCGTGGCTTAGGCAAAGGTTAAAGGTAGGGATCGAAAAACCAAAAAAAACCCCGCTCACTCCAGGGTGAGCGGGGTTTTCGGTTTTTGAGGAATCGGTTAGGAGCAGCCCATCGAATTCCCGCAATTCAGGCACTTGTAGCAGGCGCCGTTCCGCACCGTGATATGCCCGCATTGGTCGCAGAAGGGGGCGTCGCCCATCATCGTGGAAAGGTGGTCGCTCAGGGTGTTTTCGGCCTTGCCTTCGACCGCCTCGTGCTTTTCTCCTTGGATCACCGCCAGTTGCGGCGGGGAGGCGGGCTTGACGGGAGCGGTCTCGGCGCCCTTGGCCTGCTCGAGTTTGGCCTTGCTGCTGGCCAGATCCAGCAACTGCTCGTCGCTGGGCTTCACCTGCACCAGGTCGGTGCGGCCCATATACTCGAGGCCCAAGAGGCGGAAAATGAAGTCGATGATCGAGGTCGCGAACTTGATGTTGGGGTGGTCGACGGGACCCTGCGGCTCGAAGCGGGTGAAGGTGAAGACGTCGACGTATTCCTTCAGCGGGACCCCGTATTGCAGGCCCAGGGAGACCGCGATCGCGAAGCAGTTCATCATGCTGCGGAAGGCGGCGCCTTCCTTGTGCATGTCGATGAAGATCTCGCCTAGGGCACCGTCTTCGTATTCGCCGGTGCGGAGGTAGACCTTGTTGCCGCCGACGCGGGCCTCCTGCGTGAAGCCGCGGCGCTTGCGGGGCATGCGGCGGCGTTCCAGCCGGGGCTGGGCGGCGACCGCCGCAGTTTCGTCCTTCGCCTCTTCCTTCTTGTCGGCCTTGGTGGAGAGCGGCTGGCTGAGCTTGCAGCCGTCGCGGTACAGGGCCACGGCCTTTAGCCCCAGCTTCCAGCCTTCGGTGTAGATCTCTTCGATATCCTCGACGGTGGCCTCTTGTGGGAGATTGACCGTCTTGCTGATCGCGCCGGAGAGGAAGGGTTGGGTGGCGGCCATCATCCGGATATGGCTCATGGGCGCCAGGAAGCGTTTGCCGTATTGGCCGCACTTGTTGGCGCAGTCGAAGATCGGCAGGTGGTCCGGATTGAGGTGCGGGGCACCCTCGATGGTCATGCGCCCGCAGATCGTGTCGTTGGCCTCCTGGATCTGGGCGGCGGTGAAGCCGAGGGCGGCGAGCAGGTTGAAGGAGGGATCTTTGTATTTCTCCTTCTTGAAACCGAGGCGTTGGAGGGTCTCCTCGCCGATGTTCCAGGTGCTGAAGGCCTGGGAGATGTCGAAGACGCCCTCGAGAGTGCCCTCGATCTTCTCGATCTCGCCCTCGGTGAAGCCTTTCGCGCGCAGGCTTTCCCGGTTGATGTGCGGCGCGGCGTGCAGGCTGGAGCTGCCGCGCACGTAAGTGACGATGTCGGCGATCTCGCGGGCCGAATAGCCCAGCTTCTTGAGAGCCAGGGGCACCGACTGGTTGATGATCTTGAAGTAGCCGCCGCCGGCGAGTTTTTTGAACTTCACCAGGGCGAAGTCGGGCTCGATGCCGGTGGTGTCGCAGTCCATGAGCAGGCCGATGGTGCCGGTGGGCGCGAGCACCGTGGCCTGGGCGTTGCGGTAGCCGTGGTGTTCGCCCAGCTCCAGCGCCTTGTCCCAATCTTCCTGCGCGGCCTTGAGCAGGTCGGCGGGGCAGGCGGCCGCGTCGATCTGGTAGGCGGCGTCGCGGTGCATGCCGATGACTTCGAGCATGGGTTCCCGGTTGAGTTCGAAGCCGGGGAAGGGCGCCTTGGCGGCCGCGATCTCGGCGGAGGTCTTGTAGCCATGGCCGCAGAGGATGGCGGTGAGGGCCGCGGCGGTCTGCCGACCCGCTTCGGAGTCGTAGGGGATGCCTTGGATCATCAGCGCCGAGCCAAGGTTGGCGTAGCCCAGGCCGAGGGGGCGGAAGTCGTGGCTGTTCCGCGCGATTCTCTCGGTCGGGTAAGAGCTGAAGTCGACCAGGATCTCCTGGGCAATGATCAGGTTGCGGATGGCGTGGCGGTAGCCCTCGATGTCCCAGCTGCCGTCTTCATTGAGATACTTGGTGAGGTTGATCGAGGAGAGGTTGCAGGCCGTGTCGTCGAGGAACATGTACTCGGAACAGGGGTTGCTTGCGTTGATGCGCCCGGTGTTCTTGCAGGTGTGCCATCGGTTGATGGTGCTGTCGTACTGTACGCCGGGATCCGCGCAGGCCCAGGCCGCGAAGGCGACCTGCTTGAAGAGGTCGCGGGCCTGGAGGACGTCGCAGACCGCGCCGGTGGTGCGCATGTAGGTCTTCCACTCCTTGTCTTCCTCGACCGCCTTCATGAACTCGTCGGTGACGCGCACCGAGTTGTTGGAGTTTTGCCCGCCGACCGTGCGGTAGGCGTCGCCGTTGAAGTCGCTGGAGTAGCCGGCCGCGATCAGGGCGGCGACCTTGCGCTCCTCGCGGACCTTCCAGTTGACGAAGTCGACGATCTCGGGATGGTCCATGTCGAGGCAGACCATCTTGGCGGCGCGGCGCGTGGTGCCGCCGCTCTTGGTGGCGCCGGCGCCGCGGTCGAGGACCTCGAGGAAGCTCATCAGGCCGGAGGAAGTCCCGCCGCCGCTGAGCTTCTCTTGGTGGCCGCGGATCTTCGAGAAGTTGGAGCCGGTGCCGGAGCCGTACTTGAAGAGGCGGGCCTCGTTTTTGGCGAGGTCGAAGATGCTCATCAGGTCGTCGTCGACCGATTGGATGAAGCAGGCCGAGCACTGGGGATGCTCGTAGCTGTTGACCGTGGTGTCGATCTCGTCGGTCTCGGGATTCCAAAAGTGGTTACCGCCCGAACCCTCGATGCCGTACTCTTGGTAAAGGCCGCAGTTAAACCACACGGGCGAATTGAAGGCGCCGCGCTGGGTGATGAGCAGGTATTTCAATTCATCTTCGAAGGCCTGGGCGTCTTCCGGAGTTGCGAAATAGCCGCCGAGGGTCTCGCCTGCCTTGCGGATGCTGTGGACGATGCGGTGCACGACCTGCTTGGCCGAGGTCTCGCGGCCGGTCACGGGCACGCCCGCCTTGCGGAAGTATTTGGAGACGATGATGTCGGTGGCGAGCTGGCTCCAGCCCTTGGGGATCTCGGCGTTCTCCATCTTGAAGACCACGGAACCGTCCGGGTTGGTGATCACCGAGCTGCGGTACTCGTAAGGGATGCTCTCGAGCGGGTCTTTCCCGGCCTCGGTATGGCGGCGGGGGATTTTGAGACCCTTGCCCTTGGCGGCATTGGCAGCGGCACGGCGATTGGAACGGACGGACGGTAGAGCCTTCACGGTCATGAGAGATCCTCCTCGAGAGTATGAAGTGACGCGGGGCGGCAAGACGCCATAAACCCCTAAAACTCAACAATTTTTAGTTTTTTGATTATAGAACCTGGGAAGAAAAACCACAATATCTTGTGTCTTTTCCGTCTTGTCATAACTAGATGCTGTGGTCAACGGAAAATCTTTTGGAGGATGCAAAATTTTGGGAAAGCGGCGCTGGGTGCGGCTTGGAAAAGGGAGGGAGATGTCGGTTTCGGGAATTCCAGGCATGGCCCTCGGTAGGTAAAACACACGGACCATTGCCTTGGCTCCGGGGCCGGAGGTTTTTTGCCGGTTAAATCTTGCTAAGGAGAATGGAGGCGAAGTCTTTGCCGCCGGTTTTGGGCATATTGGTATTTTTGATGTAGGCGGGCTTTGCGGAGTTTTGGGAAAAATTTTGGTACAGCTCAGTCTTGCTAATCACCTTAAGACCGGAATTTTTTTGAATTTGGACCAACATTGCCTACCCCCTCTGAATATTTTCAAATGCTATCCAGATAAAAAGCAATGAGGATGCCAAATAATAGCTATTAATAAATTCAACAAGTTACACTAACACACTGCCCTGGAAGGTAAGACTTATAGGGTAATTAGGTAATTATTTTTACTTCTTTAAAATAGGCTCAGAAAGTTCGCTTCCTCCTTGCGGTTAAGTATTTTTTTCTTTCTCGTGGTCTGGTTTCCGGGACGAAATTCCCTCAGGGGCGTTGCGCGACCCGCATGAGCCCTCGCCACATCAAGACCAAGAAGAGACAAAGGGGCGCGAGGGAAGCCGGCGAGTCGGTGACGCCTGCCCCGAGACTGCAGCCAGAGCCTTGCAGGCTAGGGACAGCGGCGGGGGCCATGGTCACGAACTCATCGCGCCCGTTTGCGGCAACCTCGTAGGGAAGTTCCTCCGGTTTCTGATCCGGTTCGGCATCATTGATCCGGTGTACCACCAAAGGCGTTCCGCCGGTGGTAGTGGGGAAAAGTCCCAAGGCGGGGCCAGGATTCTGATTGGGCTTGGGGGCGGGATTTTCGCCGTCGAAACCGGGAAAGGCACCGCCAGCACCGGTCTCGGTGGCGGTACAGACGGCATTGCAGTGGCCCGGGCTGCC
This sequence comes from bacterium, assembly GCA_046346845.1. Taxonomy (GTDB): domain Bacteria; phylum UBA10199; class UBA10199; order DSSB01; family DSSB01; genus DSSB01. The sequence continues at coordinate 245,649 of JAXMHH010000002.1, read as the reverse complement.
ATTGAGTTTCCCGGCGTCGCAGGCCTCGTCGCCTTCGGTGATTCCATTGCCGCAGGTGGAAATGGTGCGGCAATCCTGGCTGCATTTACCGGCGATAATCGTGTTGTTCTTGCCGAGGGTTCCATCGCAGATTTCGTCTCCGCTGACATGGCCGTCGCCGCATGCGGCCGGAGCATTTTCGAAATTGCAGGCATCGCCGATGGCCTGGGTATGGTGCTGTTTCGCTTCGTTGATACAGGCGTAGAGGGGCTTCTCGTACATCGTCAATTCCGCGACCGCGCACCCATCATCCGATTCTTGGACGCAGACTTCCTGGTTTTTGCACTTGAGCTTGCCCCCGTCGAAATCGTCGAAATAACAATGGACGGTGGCTTCGACGTTCTGATGGAAACAGTTATTTAATTCTTGGATGCATTGGGCCTTGGCCGATTGACAGGAGGGGCTTTGGCTTTGTTCCTCCGGTCCCGGGCAGACTCTTTCGGCGGCGAATTTCTGGATGTCGTCGTTGCGCAATCCGAGGCCGTAGGCGGAGCTGGTGGTGGGGTGAAGCAAAAGCAAAAGCGAAAGCGCCAAACTGGCCAAGCCTAGCTGCCATGAGACTTTGAATTCCATACGATCCTCCTTCGAAACATACCTGCCAAGGAGGAATTACAAACTACGTGCCAAAGGGTGATTAGAATTTTATCAATATTTTTAATAAGTTGCGTTTAAATTCCAATATCATTGAGATTGTAGATAAGGATAAAGGTATATTTTTTTACTTTCGCCAGAATCAAAACATCGCTTTCGCGCCTAATTGGAACTGGGCGCCCATGTCGCGTGGGTCGTGCGGCCAAATCGGCGGCAGGGAGTGTACGCCGGCGCGCAGGTCGGCGCTGAGCGGACCCCAGAAGTTGTAGGTGGCCTGCAATCCCAGTTGGAAGGACAGGCCCGCATTGCTGGGGTACTCGGATTCGACGCGGAGGGTTCCTCCGTCCGACTTTTGGGTATCGCGGTTTTCGTGGAGGAAGGCGTATCCCAAATTTCCGAAGATTCCCAACCCGGCCTTGGGAAAGATCGCCACCGTATAGGCCAGGCCCAAGCTGGGGACATGCCCCTCGAAGAAGTCGGCGTTGATCCCCTTCTCTTCGGGGTAGGCCTGGAGGCGTTTCGGTTTTCCGAGGCCACGGAGATATTGATAACCCAAGCCGACCTCAGCCAGGTGGCCTCCCTCAACGCCAAAGCCATAACTGGCCTCGGCCTGTCCGCCGAGGTGAAAGTTGCGAGTGGTGCCCGCGAGGGCATTGAGGGTGAAAACCCAGCGGTTTTCGGCTGGGGTCAAAGTGGCGGGTGGGGTCATGGTCTTTTCCTTTACAATTTAATAAAGCCGCCCCCTTACGGGGGCGGCAGGTGTAGAGAGGGTTAGGAATTAAACTTAGGTCTTCTTTCGCCTCTTGCCCTTCAACTTGAGGGCGACCAGAGCGAAGCCCCACGGAAGGGCGCCGGCCAAGTCTTCCGCAAGCCCCGGGTTGCTGAGCGCGGCTGGACTAATGCTGCAGCCTCCGCCGACCAGACTGGGCAAGGCGCCCGTGCTTATCTTTGCGGTGTTTTCCTCGTCTTCCGTCGGTTCATCGCCATTAGCCTCTTCTTCTCCGGCGAGACGTGCCTTATCAGGATCCAGGGTGAAATCCGGCTTCTGAGGAAAGGCCTCGGGGATAAATGGAAATTTTGGTTTTTGATCGATGCTTTCGATATGGACGATCATTGGGCCGGAGGTGCCGGGGAGCTTGGTGATTTGCAATGTAGGTTCTTCTTTAGGATCGGAGGCGGCTTCAGCCTGCTTCTCACAGTGCTCCTGGAAGGGAATGGGATCGTTTTTAAGTAAGTAATCAGCTTCTTGCTTCACCACTTCGCCGCATTTCCAAGACTTATGAAGCTTGCCTGCGACGGCAGCGACCGTCGGACTACAGTATTGATCCATCAGGGCTTGAAGGTCCTGAAGGGTCTTGGCGTTGCAATCCACGAATTCCGAAACGCATTCTATTTTCATGACCTGGAGACAGGCCTTCGCGCTTTTTTCTTCCAACTCGGTCTCCGAGAAGGTGTAAGTCACCGTTGGGTCGTTAGTGGTGGCGACCTCTTCCGAAGTCCCCTCGGGCACTTCGCCGGGTTGCCCGTCTGTGGGAAGGGATTCTTTGGCCTCGGGTTTACAGAGGGTGCCTGCGGAGAGGAGGCCGCATACGGTTCCCGTGACGGAACCGGCGTGGGCTAAACTCTCCGAAAGGAGGGGGAGGGTGATCAGGCTCAAGGAAAACAGTATTATTTTTTTCATAGGAAACGCCTCTCGACGTTTCCTAATTCAATCATTGTGCCAAAGATAACTCTGTAAATTGTTGTTTAATTTCAAAGGATTAAATTCATTAAGGGAAAGGCCACAGTTTTTTTACCTCTTTTATTGGTAATTTTTTTCACCACTGACTTGTTAAGGGCTAATTGCTTGCTCCCGATTCCTTAACCAGACCAAGTCAAAGTGAGGAAACGACATCAATGGAATAAATTATTGAGGCAGGGGTTTCGGGAATCCTAATAGGAAAAGGACCCGAAATGAAAAGACTCAGTTCCCAAAAAAATAATCCAAACCCACGCGAAAAAGCCTAGTCGGTGGAGCAGAAGAAGGATCGTCCCCTGAGGCCGGGGGAGGAAAGCCGCGCCTGTTTTTACTGACGAATACCACGTATCCGCCGTTGCCGCTGAGGTGCGGAAGGGTGGAAATCTCCTCCCCCTCCTCGCCATGGAGTCCGACGCTGACCCTGCTTAATTTCTTGGATCTGCGGTCGTAGACGAAGACGTCGCGCTGTTGGTTGGTGTCTTTTTCCACAAGATTGGAAGCGCTCGAATCGAAGGCCACAAAACGTCCGTCCTCGCTCAGACTGGGCGTAACGCTGTCGCCGTCTCCCGGTTCGCCGTTGGGCGTATGGCTGACCAATTCGGCTATCCCCGTGTCTCGATCCCATAAAAAGATTTGTGAAACGCCCGAAGAGAGGGCGGTGAAGGCCAATCGCCGGCCCTGCGCGTCCAGCGCGGACTGCCCCCCGTAATAATTGAGCTCTCCCGAAGAATCGGCGAGGGCCGTCCGACTCGTTACGTTTACTTTTTCACCGGTGCCATCCAAAGGCATCAACCATAGGGAATCGTCTGCATAAAGCGAAGCGGTTTTACAATCGGAACTCAGGCTCACGGACTTGGCTTCGCCAGGGATGGGCGACTGGCTGGCATAGTTTGTGAGCAGGAATAGTTTTCCGGAGCGAATAGAATAGAGGAAGGCATCCGCTTGGCCGTTAAGGTCGCCCGCCACCAGATCAGTAGCTCCGGAAATGAAGGCCAGACACTCGCCGTTGCCGCTCATAAAGGGCAGGACGCTATGGCCGTTGGGTTCCTTCCCCTCCGGAGTCAGGGAAATCTGAAAGGGTGCGGCAGTCTCTCGTGACCTGACGAAGAGATTGACGTGGGCCCCATCGCCGGATGCGACCAGCGAATGGAAGGCCTCGAAGGCGACCCGATTACCGAGGGCGTCCATGGCCGTGTCGAATCCCTGCCGCTGCGGAATTTCGGCGGTATCCCTGGCTGGAAAAAAAGCAGGTTGTCCTTGAGGGGACAGGCTGATCAGCTCAACGCTTCGATCCGATTTCGAAATAAAAAAGTCCTTCGTGAACTGGCCGCCGGGATCTTTGCCGTAGCCCTCGAAGAAAATCTGGTCTCCAGTGGCGTTGAGCCGGGGGAAGGTAGGAGAGCGAGATACACCGGCCATCCCAGTAGGGCTCGTGTTCACGGCCTCAATCGGCACCAGGGCGGGAGCGTCCCCCCGGGAGGCGGTTTCGGAGGTCTCGGTGGATTCCTCCTTGGAACAAGAAGCGAGGCCTAAAATGGCAAGCGCGCTGATAATGGGATAGGCCAAAGGCATGGGGTCTCCTCAACTCAAAGAAATTAGGGACGACAAACTCCCTCGATATACCCAGTGACCCTGTCTATTTGCGGATTGCTTCGGATTTCTTGGGTGAGGCTTTGGTTTTTCTTGATCCATTCTAAGGTAGGGCAATCCCAACCAGCTTCCGTTTCGTCACAAAGGGGTTTGTTGCTGGTATCCCGCATCTCAAGGATGGCCTTTCGCAATAGGCCTCGGAGGAGCAGTTTGCAGGTGCCGTTGATCGCCGCGCTGCATTCCCGCTTTTGGATATTGAAGGGTTTATAAGAAGGGAGGCATTCATGCTCCACCCTTTCGTCCAACCACTCGTCTTCATCGATGGAATAACGTGAGCACTTGGTGACGATTTGGTCCTGGACCTTGGCAAAACCCGGGTCTTGGTGGGCGATGGCGGCCTTGAGGAAGGCGCTAGCGGCGCTAAACCAAGGTCCCGCGGGACAGCGCCAACCTCCGTCTGTCACCTCGCAAGGCGTGCCCAAGCTGTGGACCAGATCCTTCACTTTTGACTTGAGCGAGAATCGACAGGAGAGATTGACGGCCTCCCGACATTCTTGCTCGTCATTATTGGTGAGAAATTCTTCCGAACAGAAGATTTGCTGCAGGGATTTGTTCCAATATCGTTCGTCGACGACATATTTATCTCCCGCCGCGAGGTTGGTCGTCGTCAGCTCAATGCATTTCTCCTTCTTATACAAAGGGGTCAGGCCGTCGCAGAGATTGGGTTCCCTGGCGATGCCGATCCTGTCCCCTCGATTATTGCTGTCTCCCTTAGTATCGTCATTATTGTTGCCATCGTCGGATTTTGCTTGGTCCACGCTTCGGTAACAATCCTGGACCTCTTGGACACATTTTATTACCTCCGCCTCCCGGTTGCAGTCCCGGCTGCATTCATCATAACTGGATGGAGCCGCGCGAAGAGCTTGGGTATTGATGACCGAAAGCCCGATGACCCCAAAAAAAATCCCAATGGTGAAAACGACTCCCTTACCCATAAGAAATCCCCTTTGTGTTATGCGCCCTTCTTCGGCTTTTCGATCCCTTTGAGAAGACTTTAAGCAAGAAAAATGCCAAACAAAAATCGAGTATTTTCAGGATAATTGCCTATTTATTCTCATTCATTTTGAGGGAATTCCCCGAAATCGTCAAAATTTTGATGCAAGGATTTTCCCTGGTCAAATTACGGGGCCTCAAAAATGGGCCCGCCCCAAAATGGGGCGGGCTTCAGAGAGGGTGGTGTTTATAAGCCCTTACGGTGGATTTTGCGGATAAGGCCGAACAAGAGCAGGGCGAAGCCAGCCATGATCAGGGAAGGCCATTCCGCTAACGGTGCGGGTACCGACAGGGAGCAGCCGCCGCCATTTTCTCCGGCATTGACGTCGACAGGATTGGACCCTTGGTCGTTAGTGCCACCCGTTGTATCGGCAGCGCCGGCTCCATCATTGTTTTGCACTGTCTTGCAAGAATTCTGGATTTCAGCATCGAAGTCATTCGACGCGTCCGCGGCTTCGACGACCTTTTGGACTCCTGCGAGGGCGTCGCTGTGCTTGCAGCCGAAGGGATAAATGGTGGGATCGGCATCGGCATTCCCGGACGCAGGCATGCATTCGCCCGCAGATTTTAGATTGAGCATCTTGGCCAGCATGGTCATTTTGACAGCGGTCCGGCAGGTATCGATCTCTTGTTGGCAGCTTGGATCGGAGGTGTCCGTTCCCTCCGGAGTGATGCAAAACTGATCGGCCATCGTCTCGGCGTCGCCGGAGGTAATCCAGACCGCCGGAATGAAAATAGTTTCGGCTCGCGCCGAAACGCCCCACAGGCAGGTGGCTAAGGCACTTAAGGCCAGTAGGGGTGTAATGATGATTTTCTTCATAGATCCTCCTTGGTTTTTTAGCACCCAAGCCCGACAATCGGAGTAAAAAGCAAGGAAGATGCCAATTAATAAAATATATTTGTTTCAATAAGTTATGCGAGGCGGCCCGATTTTTTACCCATAAAAATTAGGGATGAGTAATTTTTTTTACCATCGGGTTTTTTCGTTCTGGGGGGCCTCTCTCATCCATCGCCCTAACGACGGAACTTCAGCGCAACCCGCTTGTCTTAGTGCGGGAAGATTGGAAAGGCCTCTTCATCACGGGTTCGAAGCAAGTCGAGCTGCTCCGAAACATTTTTTTGATGGGCTTGAAAGGGAAAGGGCCCATATCTTCACCATCGATACGGGCCCTCTAAACGGGCAAACTATTTATTTCTGGTGGTGGTTTTTTCTACGGTGCTCAGTAGGTTCGGATGATTTTTACCTTAGGCCGAGGAGTTTTTGCGGGCATCCATTTTTTCCCGGTGGCATTGGTTATCACCTCTCCTCCATTGGAGGGCAGGTCCTTCCTCTCGGAAGAGCCTCCCGCATTTTTCCCTGGGCGCGTGGCTGGATTGAAGCGAGTCACCGATGGGATGGCTTGATTGGTAATGTCTTGCAATATCTTCATCATTCGTATCCGGTCTTCAGGCGAGAGAGCATCGGATTTTGAATTTGCTTTAAGAATTATTTCGTTGCGACTTGAGCTGAACTCGCCCGCTTTTTTTGCCTCGGGACCGACGAGGTTCCCTTTGGCGGAGGAGCCTGATTCCGCTTGGGCCCTGTTGCCGGACTTGGCCGTGGCATTTGCGGGGTCCCGACCAGGAGCTTTAGACCTATCCCCCGTTTTGGACTGCACGTGGACTTGGCCGGAAGGTTTTTTTGAACCCGCAGTTCCCGCGGATGGTAGGGTGACGATTTTTTGGTTTCTCTCGACGTTTTTCATTTTGTGCTCCCTGTTTATTAATTTTTTCACGGATCTCGAGTAGGAGAGGTCCACGCATTTGCACTACTCGGTATCAGCAGCCTCCGCCAAAACATCAATGTGTCTGTTTCCATAGACATGCCAATTGTAGCGTTTGCCCGTGACCGAAAAAGAACCTTCATATCCTTCCTTGGTGTCGGATAGGGCGGAGACAATTTCATTGGGCATTAATATCTGAATCAGTTCAGCAATTCGGTTGGTCACGCCTTGACCGTCAATACCAGGTTTTTGCCAAGCGGTTTGGATTTCCTTGTCGAGGATATAGAGGAACTCTCCGAATTTTGGGTCCGCCAGCGCGCCCGGGAAGCTCCCATCCTTCAGGGCCTTTTTGAAATCTTCGATTTTTTCGAAATCGTAACCCGCCGATTTTAGCGCGTTCATCAGCTGCTCGGGGCTGTTAAGACCGGCCGTATCGATTAAATTTTGGACGATCGAGTCGGCATCAATACCCGTCTCCGAGGTAGTTTCTTCGATCTGACTGGTTTTTCCATTGATAGTAACGCGGTCGGTCAGCGACTCGGGGACCTCGGCCGTCTTTTTGCCCAGGATGCTGATGTACTCAGCGTTGGCATTGACGTTGACCTTATAACCCTTTTGGACTTCATAGTAATCAATGCTGCCGTCGCGGTGTTTCACCATTACCAAGATCATCTCATTCGAGCCTTGGTGAACCTCGACCTTGTCAGAGGGGCGAACCGTGATGTTTGCGTCGGCATAGACAATATGCTCTTGATCTTTGCCGCCTTGGGCGAAGAAATCCACGGTTTCACCGGAGAACTCCGGCTCATAAACGATGGCCCCGTCAGCGCGGACCTCGCCTTCGATGCTGGCTTCGGGTTTGCTCGTCTTGGCCTTCGCCGTGGGGTCGAACTTTTCCCATTCAGTCCTGCCCGAGGCGTCTTCTAGTTGACTCTGCTCCGAAGTCTGGACCTTCACCTTCGCGTCCTCGTAGTCGTGAACGAAGTACACGCTCTCACCGCCGGTCGCGGGGTCCTTCACGATGATCTTCAGGACCTCCTCGGGCGGGTTGAGGCGGGTGTCGGTGGTGATCTCCGAAGTCACATGCGCGGAGAGAGAGTCGACAGTGACGGCCACATCGTTGCTCCAGATGTCGTGGGTGGCGGACTGGCCGTCGAAACGGATCTCAGCCTTCTCATTGGTCCACACGATGTTGTCCATGGTGCCTAGGGAGGCGCCCTGGGGAAGGCCTAATTGGGAATGGCCGGCCATGGGAGCTCCGCCCTGCATGGCTGCAGCGGTGGGGTCCCAGGCCTGGGGCTGGCCATAACCCAATTGGGCCGCGGCCCAATTCATTTGCTGAAGAAAGGAGTTCCATGCCTCGGCGCTGGGATGCGGAGTATTGGGGTCTCCCGCCAGCACCGCGTTGTAGTAGGCGTAGGCCTGCTCGTACCACTGGACTAAATCGGCGTTCGCCGCGGCGGGGCCTTGGCTCGCGGCCTGCTGGGCTTGCAACGACTTGGCGGCGACCGGAGCGAAGGCTTCGAGGTTTCGAATTCCGCGGGTACTGGTGTTGAGGTTGTTTTCCATGGCGATTCTCCTTGCCGAGATAGAAAAGCAAGGGAGATGCCAGTTTTCTTAAATAATATTTCTTAATATTATTAATTAGTTAGGAAAGATGGCATAAATGATAAATATTTCATATGGGTAACTATGTAAATATTTTTACCTTTCCCTGGCCAGCAAATCCCAGAGGTCAATGCGGCAAAATCCCAGCCCCGAATGGCTAAAAAATCAACTCTAGTCGGACCCCGGGATGGGAGGAGGGTGTTGTCTTTTGGATCCTGACTTAAGCCGGTGGTGCCGCGGCTCAATTCATGCGCTGAAGTGACCCAGACAAAGGAGTCAGTTTTGGCGTAATGAAAGAAAACGATGTCTCAAGGCGGACAATCGATATTACCTGAATAATTCCAATATAGTTTGATGTTCAGGGCATTCGTTCAACATTAACCAGCCTCATTGTCTCTGCGAAAGAGATTGTTTGAGGAAAACGAACGAATAAACGATTTTTTAATTTTTTGTATTGCCTAGCCAAGAACGAATTCCCCATAATTCCACTCACGGGATTTTAGGGTGATATCGTTTGACGCTGCCCAGGCGCCAAGCGTTGCGTTTGCATGTTGAGGTTCTGGGTAAAGGAAGTAGTAGATGGGTAGGGGGGTGAAACTATTCTTGGGTGCGGGGTGGATATTCCTCAGTATCCTCTTCGCGAATGCTCATCGTGGTTGGTCGGCGGGAGCAACCCCCAATGCCCTCCAAGGGGGCGCCTGGGGTTGTTCCAATAAAAACGTCGCCGGCGCAGGTTCCAACAGTCCTGAGGACCCCTCTCCAACTTGTGATTCTCAATCGGGAGAGTGTCTCCCTGAAGCCGAACCCAGCGATATCGGCTCATGTGACCAGCCACCGCTCATCTGCACGGTTGGCGCGAGCGATTCCTGCCAAGATTTTCTCAAAACCTGCGCCGACCGGCCCTTCGCCAAGGATTTGGCTTCCAAAGAGTTGGAGCTAGTTTGTCTAGGGCAGCCCAACGGGCATTGCGAGGTCGTCCAGAAGGAATTGACCGACGCCGAATGTCTGCCTCCGGCCGACGAGCCGGTGGGACAGGTATGCTTTTCGGGCAATAGGCAAGGCGAATGCGAGGATGGGGATGTCGAGTTCTGCCAGGGCCTGCTGCGTTCGGACAACCCGTTCGTTATTTGTAATTTCGGTTGTTGTGGTTTCGACGAGGATGGCGACGGAAGGATCTTTCATTTCGACAATTGCCCGGCGGATTACAACCCGTTGCAGGCGGATTGCGATGGCGATAGGGTGGGCGATCGCTGCGAAAACTGCACCCGAACGCCCAATGCCACGCAAAGCGACGTGGACTTCGACGGCCTGGGCGACGAGTGCGATCCGGACCTCGACGGAGACGGAATCGCCAATGAGAGTGACAATTGCCGCTATGCCCGCAATCCCAGTCAAAGCGACTTGGATGGGGATCGCCTTGGAGATGCTTGCGACAATTGTCGCGATGTATCCAATCCGGAACAGGCCGATGGCGATTTCGACGGCAAGGGGGATCTCTGCGATAATTGTCCGACGGTGAACAATCCCACCCAGGCGGATGCCGACCATGACGGAACGGGAGATGCCTGCGAAGACGACGCCGATCAGGATGGAATCCCGGGCTCGGAGGATAACTGTCCGACCGTGGCGAATCCCGACCAGAGCGACGGCGATCGCGATAGGGTCGGCGATCTTTGCGACAATTGTCCCGAGATCGCCAATCCCGGCCAAGAGAACGCCGACCACGATCGCCTCGGCGACGCCTGCGATGACGATTCCGACGGGGATGGCATCGACAACCGGGCGGACCTTTGCCCCCTGGTTGCGGATCCCAATCAATCGGATTTCGACCGCGATGGGGTGGGCGATTTTTGCGACAATTGCCCCGCCGCGGAAAACTCAGGGCAGGAGAGCTCGAGCGGGTATTGCGGCGACGCTTGTTCCCGGAGTTGCACGGACTTAAGCCCGGAGGTCAAGGCGAACGAACCCTTCTTCTCCAAGATGCTCACCGATTGCTATTGCCCCGGTTTCGACGACGACGGGGATTTGGTAGAGAATAGCCTGGATAATTGCCCGCAGATAATGAATCCCTCGCAGGAAGATTTCGATCGCGACGGATTCGGCGACGCCTGCGACAATTGTCCCGAAGTGCCCAACCCAGGGCAGGAGGACTCCGATCGGGATGGCCTTGGCGATGCCTGCGATGCGCCCACCCTGTCTTGCCCCTTGGGGAACGTCCTCCAGTGCCCTGCCGAGTCGGGGGGCGAGAGTTATTGCGACATGGTCGCGGCGCAAAATCGATTGAGCGCGGATCAATTAAACTGTGTGGCGGATTGCTGCGTCATTCCCTGCGTCACCGATTCAGACTGCGTGATCCCCGGCGCCCCTCCGCTGACCTGCCAAAGGACCACGGACTTTGGGAGTATCTGTAACCTATGAAGCTGTTGCGCAAAGCCGGAAAATATTGGTTCCATGGCCTCTTGATGGGGGGGATGCTTTGGGCCCTGCTGGCCTGCGCTGGCGGGACCACGCCGCTGGGTACCCCGGGCGGCGGAGAAGCGGCACCCCCGGCGCCGCTGGCGGAGTTGCCCTCGCTGCGTTATCCGGAAAGCGTCTCGATCGACACGGCGCAACTCGGCGCCGGAGGCGCGGCCTCCCGCCTGTCCTTCCTTTCCATTGGGGACAACGTCTCGGCCGATATCCAGCAGATTCAAATTGCGACCGCCTTCTTGCAGGATTTCGCGGACCGCTTGGTATTGGCGCCCCTGGCCCCGCTAAGGATTCCTCGCGGAATCAATGTCACCACCTTCGAGGACGTCATCATCGCCAATGACACTGCGGCAAACATCAAAATCGACTTCGCTCGCTATCGATACGACGATGCGGGGCAAGGCTTGAATTGTTCTGGGAATACCGCGGCCCTGCCCATCTGCTATCGAATCTGGATCAATGATATCCGAACCGTGGCGGGCATTTTCTATGCGGTGCCGGAGGGAGAGAACCCGGGGAGCGGGGTATTCAAGGGCTTTCCGATCGAGCGTGTGGTGGATGGCATGATCGGCAGCAATTACAACCATCAGAACCCGCTGGCCAAGGAGACCGAGATCTTCACCAACCAAGTGACGGAGCTCGGGCACGGCATCTTGAATGAGGATGCCCTGGCTGAAGATGTCTTTGTCACGATCAATCTGGCCTTTGCGGAGAAGGAGGAAAGGACCCGAAACACCGCAAAATTCCTGCGTGGCGGGCAATATATTGGGCTGTCTCAAGAAAGCAACAGTCCCTCTCTGATGAATTACATCGGAGCCTGCGCCGACCTCATGACTCGCCTGGTGGTGGATCCGGCCCTGTGCGTTGGCGAAGGGGTGGATGTGAGCGCGATTCCTTTCATCGATTTCACTGTTCCTGGGGACACCTTGTTGCCGGCGGATTTCCCGTCCACGCCGCCCTTCCAAGATTCCCCTTTCCATTCCTTGCCGGAATGAAGGGTTGTCATTTTAAATTGACCTGTTTCATGGAAAGATTTTCCAGGTTCCTGGTTTGGAACTGCCTCTCCAGCCAGGCCATTAATCCTCCGACATCGATGGCCCCGATGGGCATGTCTTGCAAGCGTTGTTGGTATTCTTCTACCAGCGTCCGTAGCATTTTTCCCTCCGCCCCTGCGGGGATGTCAGGCACCCCGAGGGTTTCAAAATCCAAAAGTCTTCCACGAGAATCGTAATACCCGATATCGACGGTCACCGTCTGCGGCTTAAGATTGCAGGCTTGATCTCGCGTCATATGAACAGAAATCATCAAGGGGCCTTCGGTGTCCGACCAGGTGGGGTCCCAGAACCGGGCCATGAGGCCTTGCTTGGCGTCGACTCCGTTGTGCGCTTCATAACTCAGGAATCGGACGGAATCGGGAAGCTCCGCCCAAAGCCGCTTTTCCTTGATATTGCCGGGATGCACCTGCCGGATCCGGACCACGTCTTCGCCCACGGCCTCGATCGTTCCGAGGCCGGAGTTTTTCAAGCTGAGCAGGCCGCCCAACTCTTGGTGCAATCGCATCGTCGATCCGTTATGGGGATGCAGCAATCGAAGCAATTCGGCCGCGCCGTAGAGCGACTCTTGGGCTGAGGGATCCAGCTTTTCAAACAGCGCTGTCATGGCCTGACGATATTGGATCTCGGGAAAACTGCCGTTGGCGATCGCCAACATGGGCTGGTCCATCAAGTGATCAATGAGCTGGGCGGTATTTTCCGAGGAAAGGGGAGCCAGCTTGTCCAAGGCTCCCTCTTGGATCGCCTGTTCCATGGCCTCCCAGAAGGCTGATTCTTGGATGTGGGGCAAGCCATCTTGACGAGGGCCGCGGGATTTCTGGACGAAGACCGCCAACATTTCCTCGGGACTCTTTTGATCCCATTCGATCAGGTAATTTAATTTACGATCCCATTTGGCGGCCTGAGGCGGTCGCCATAGATTTTGGAGGGAATTTCGCCGCCCTCGGGGCGTCCTTTCGGCGACATGGAGCAGGAGCTTTGCGTAATAACTAGGATCCCTCGCGGGGTCGGTGAAAATTTTTTCGAGGTGCGTTGAGAAGTTTTCCCAGCGGATCCTCTGCCCGGTGATCGTGGGCGTGCCCTGGATGAGGTTGCAAAGCAGTAATAAGCCGCGTTTTTCGTCTTCCGGGTTTAGGTTCTTTAGGTTGCTAAAGATCGCGTCGGTCACCTCGGCCTGCCCCTTGGGATCCAGGTGAGACAAATAAATGAACAGCGTCGCGCCTAGCCCAGCCTTGTCCATTCCTTGAGCATGGGGAAGCAATTTGATTTCCAGGGAGGCGCTGATTTCCGCAGGCACTCGTTTCGAGTTCCTCATCAAAAAATTCCACAAGGCCTCGCGATCCAGGGACAATAAATCCGACGGCTCCAAATGGTCGAGGGCCTTGGCAATGGCCCGATGATCTTCCAGTGGCAGATGGCGCGGGTCGGGGCGAATCAGGACGGCCAAGGCCTGCAGGTCTTCTTTGGGTGCGCCGCGTCCTAGATTTCTCAATAAAGTCTGGAATTCAGCCGCGGGGTTCTTAGGTGCCGCCTTGGTGCCTCCACCAACGGAGAAGGAGAGCAAGGCCTCCCCCAAGTGTTCACCCGCTTGGCGAAAGGCACTGCTTCGTGCCAAGGGGTCCTTTTGGCCTGCGGCCCCGATCATTTCCCCGGCCCCCATGCCGGCGAGAGCGGTTCCCGCGAGATTGCCCAGGAGCTCGAGAGACTTAAGGACTCGAGGAAGGCCCTGCAGAAGTTTCGCCCCGGCGCCAACGGCTGCGACCTTGCCTCCGGTAGCCAAAAAGGCGCCGATTCCGAGGCTGAGGAGGGCGCCGCTTAGGATAGGGTGCTCCAAGCAGCTCTCCCCCAACTGGGCGACGCTGTTGAGCAGGCCCTCGGCCATGCTTTCGAAATCTCCCGGGACCTCTCGGAACAGGGTGTTTGTAGGATCCCACAGGGCCATGGCGTGTTTGTACTCGGATTGGATCCAAAGGCCCTTCATCTCGTCGGCCAGGATGCGCGCGACGAAACCTTTCTCCGGCATTCCCCGAGAGAGTTTTTCGAAATAATTCTTCCCAGATTTGCCGTTGGTCTTGGCCATGGCGATGAGAGTTTGTTCGAACTCTTCTTTGTCCCCCTCACCGCGACTTTGAAGTTCTTCCAAGATTTGCAAGACCTCCGCCTCGTCGGTGCCGTCCTTTTTTTCATAGCTAGCTGCGGCAAAACGCAGGGAGAGATCGGGGATCGTCTTCGAATGAAGTGTGTTTGGCGACACCATAGGCTCCTGGAAGTAGCCATCGCAAAAAACGAGCCAACGAAACGCGCAGGATATTCCTTGGGATTTATTATTGGCGGGTGGAAAAGAGGCGTTAAATTTTTTACCCCAAGGGGTTAATTTCCAGGGGAAAAATTCGGATTATCGATTTGAGAGTCTGTATCATTTTGATCATTTGACCTAAGTTAATAACTTAATTTTATTAATCTTTTTGAAGAGTTAGGAAGTTGTACCTCGGGGAATTTGGTATTTCTTTTGCAATAAAATCCCTTGAAATTGGTTTTGATGATTGCAGAGGAATTTCCAATGATTTTTTCCTATTCCCTCCGATTTTCCACTTCATTTCTTTTTCTCGCGATTTTCTCCTCGAACATGGCGAGTGTTTTAGCCCAGGGTACGAGTTTTTGGGGGAAGATCAATACGGTCTCCGAATCGATAGTCAAGGTTTCGCCCAAGATCCTAAAAGATAGCAGCACTTATCAAGAGGGCCATGGGCTCCAAGCGCCCGGCAGCGGGTTGCCCAATTTTCAACCGGCCAATCCCCAACTCCCGACTTGGCCCATGGGGGACGGAATCCTGGGTCAAGCGGGAGTGCTTGATTACGAGCTTGATCCGGCCAACGGTCAACTGCGCACGGTGGAATTTAGTCCCAACTCGGGATCCAAGACCCTGCCTCAAGATTTTTTCAACAGCTTCTGGAGTTTTTTGGGCATCGAGTTCCAACAGCCGGTAAGGCGATTTCGTCCCAGGGGCGAGCCATTCTCCGGGGAAGATGGGATAAAGATTTCTCGCTTAAGCTCATTTTTTCCTTCCGAGGTCACCGGTGGACAGGAAGTGCCGGTGATCGAGGACGAGGTTGTCTTACAGGAAGGGAAAGGGCGCCTGCTTTTCGCTTCAACGCATATCATCCCGAATTTGGAAAAAATCTTTTCCAAGCCCCAGGACTTCCAGCCTCAGATCACCCGGGAGCAGGCGCAAGAATTTGCCAAGCAGTATGTAGCCCAGGGCGAGGTGACGGCAAATGGGTCGGGTGCTCCTTTGGAGGCCCCCGGGAATGTGGTGAAGCCGATTCAATCCGGGATTTCAAAATCGGAGCAAGGAATTTCCTCCAATACCTTGCGAGAGCAATCCGCGAAGGCAGGAAACCTCAACGTTGAGGCTACCCGCTTGGCGGTGAGCCAGGTGAAGCCGTTTACCAGTGGAGGCTCGATATCCATTTCCAAGGCGGCGATGGATCCGGCGGCTGTGGCTTTAGTGGTGGTGACCGAAAATTTTTCTGGAGAGACCAAAGATGCCCGCCTCGCCTGGCAAGTGCCCATGCAGCATCCAAGTCAGGGACGCATCAAGGTCTATGTGGCCGCCAATGGGGTTGAGTTCGCCGATTTTGCCCAAGCAGGCGCCTCGGGGGCCTGTTCTAGTTGCGGGAAAATCGTCGCTGTCGAATACGCAGAGTTTCACGACGTCCAGGACATGCAGGAAAAAATAAAATTGAATCTTGGAACCAATGTTTGGAGGGAGGCGAAGGGGGCCGCCTGCGAAGGGGAAGGTGATTCCTTCAAAATCGTCGCCTCCACCTTGGAAGATGATGAAAAGTATGCTTACTCCGCGGCATTTGTTGACCGCACTGGGCCGGGATTGAGCCGAGAGCAGGACTTTCGTCCATCCGTTCCGGCAAACGTCGCCACTCGATCTTCTTCCAAACAATTATTTTCCGATGGCGGGGACGGTATTTTTGGCAATGGGGGAGATGAACCTATGACCCCCTCGGCAGCCAGCCTTCACCGGGGCTTAATCGCCTCTGCGAATTTTTTCATGGAATTCCTCAATAAGAAGGGTTGGACCGATGGCGACACCCCCATCACGGCCTACCTCTCGGAAGATGCCCAAGGCCCTGCGGCCTTGGCTGATCCTGAATTGGGGGACTTGTTTTTCGCCGCTAATGCCAAGGGAAGGCCGAACGTTTGCCTAGCTACTGTCGGTCATGAATATTCCCACGGCCTACTCTGGCATTTTCTCGAGACTCACCACACGGGGTCTCATGAATCGGATCCCATTCAAGAGGGACTGGCCACGGTTTTGGGAGTGCTCATTAGGTCTTATGCCCTCAGGGCGCCCCTGGATTTCAATTATAATGGGGTCGTCGACCTGAGTTCGCCCAAAGCCAAGGCATTCCCGGACACCTATGGAGGCGCCTATTTTCTCACCAAAGATTGCGGTGAATTGGGGGCCCCGTATTGTTATTTCGACCCGGCGCTTAAGGCCAAACGAGCGTTCAATTCAGCCTCCTTTTCGCAGATTGTTCAGCAGAATTCGACTTTGGTTGGGAAATGGTTTTGGCTGCTCGCCCAACCCGAAGGACAGGTGAGCTCGGGGCATAACGACCTCCCAATGGAGGCCCCTCCCGAAGGGAAAAACAGTTATTCAGTCAAAGGGATTGGTCCGGAAAACGCGAGAAAATTGCTTTTGGCCACTATAGCGCGCCTCCCGAAGAGACCCTCTTTCAAGGATCTTCGTACTGTCAGCGTTGCAGAAGCTGGCTTCTTATGGGAAAGCCAGCCGGAATTGGTCAGTTCGGTGAAAGAGGCTTGGTACGCCGTAGGAGTGGGGGGAAAGGAGAAGGCCAAGCGGCATCAATGGCCCAAGGACGGCAGCAATAATATCTATCCTTTTCCGGAGACCGCGGAGGCTACGACCGGCTTGAAGGTCCAAACCTTCGACAGTTCGGGAAACGAAGATTTGGAAATTCAAATCTCCGAAGATAAGGACTTTCCCGAGGCAACCACTCAAATCCTTTCCACTTGCTCCGAACGCGGGGAAGCGATGCTTGGCTCTGGAGAAAAAATCCGTTTTTGTATGGCGGCTTACAATTTCAAGCCCCACCAGGTTTATTACTGGCGGGTACGAAAGAAGGGTGCTGTCGAATGGGAAACTGTCTGGGGGTTTATGACCTCCGCGCCCGATTTGCGCTTGGAGTCTCCGGCCAACGATGACCACGTGCATCCTTGGGCACCGAAGCTGGACCTGCAATGGAATTCTATTCGCGGTGCTGATGGCGGTTACGAGTTGGGGGTCTATCCCAATAGCAAGGATTGCCAAGGCGAGCCACTGCGCGTCTCCCTTTCACCCGAGGAACAGACCGACATGAGTACGCTCAAGGCCTCGGCAGACATTCCCGGGATCCTTGCCGATGCCACGAAGGTCATTGAGAACGCGCCATTCGGGGTGCAGCTCTTCGCGAAAGGCCCCGGCCCCGAGAACCATGCCGTGCGTACCCCGTGTCGAATCCTTTGGGTAGATTATGAGGAGACGGCCCCCGTGATTCAGGGACCCTTGGACGGGGCTTCATTTTCCTTCCAACAGGGGCTTCGCCTCAGTTGGAATCCCGTACCCAATGCCGTGAAGTACAAGGTATCGATCGAATCCAGTCTGACCAAAAAAATCGAAACCTTCGAGACGCAGGAGAACTTCTACGATCTAAACAATAAGAAGGTGAATGGATTCCAATGGTGGGTCCAGGCCATTGGAACCAATGGGCAATTGGGGATGAAATCCAGACCTGCGAGCGTTCAAACTGCTCCTTTAAGCATGCTGGCGCATTCTCCACCCGCCGGTGCTGTGCTCGAGTCGGGCCCAAACATATTCTCGGTTAAGTCGTCCAGTTCGTCCGATATGGATTTTTTCTTCGAGGTGAAAAACACCTGCCAAGATATGGCTCCCCTAAAAATCGGAGATGTAGTTCCCCTTTCTTTGTTGCAAGTGTCGTTGACCCAGGGTCCGGATGGCGCCATGGGCACCGTCTTAGACAGCAAATCCGCAGGCTGGACGGCTGGGAGCGGATATTGCTGGCGCATGCTTGCCTCCACTACGGTGGCCGACAACGGCGGCCATTTCTTGGTCGGGATGACCGCGCCGCAGGCCTTTTCCATCAAAGCGGAGACCCAAGCCCCGACTGCTCAGCCTCCGGTTGGAGGGACGACGTCGAGCTCCCAAGAGCAAAGCTGTAAGTTGGTGCCCAGCTCACCGCCCTCGACTTCTTGCCCCGGTGAATACGCCGTGCAATTCGACCAGTTTCATGTGACGAGCAATCTCTGCCAGTCCCCCCTGCAATTCGGAGTTCAGCAATACCCCGGCGATGGCCAACACACGATGTATTACAAGATTCAAGCCTGTAAGACCTCGGGGCTTAACGTCCGTCTCGACCAGTGTCAGGAGCAGGAATACCCGTATTCCGCCTTTGGAACCGGTTCCCCCATCCAACTGGATCCAACCTCTCAATGGGCGTGGCGGGTGAAGGTACGCGTAGAGGGTTGTGCCCAAGAGAGTCCCTATTCGGAGTGGAGGTATTTGAATTGCGATGTGCAGTGGCCGGTTTGCCCGGCCAATTCCGCGCAGGTCCCGGCGATGTAATTTGAGGAAGTATCGATGAACATCCTTCGCAGAAGCGTCGGCTTTTTCATGGGGATCTCGCTGATCCTGGCGGGACTTTCTGAAGTGGGCTTGGCCGGCACTTGGAATGCCCTCAGTTCCACGTCCAGCGTCAAGCCCGGCTCACTCAATCCTACCGTTTGGAACAAAGTGGTCAGCCCGATCCAAGGGAAGTTGGGAGGGACGGGTTCGAGTTCGTATCAAGATGGACACGGCCTGAATCGAGGGCTTCCGGGGGTGGATCCGCAGTTGGGCGGGAAGGGTGCGCAGGATCAGGAACCCGAAGAGGTCTTCCGTTTTGACGGCGACGAGGTGCGGGTGGTGGAGATCCGTAAACCCATCTTTTTGGAACGCGACGAATTCTTCCGGCGCTACGATAAGCAACTGCGACTCGCTCCGGACAACCTGATGGTGCAGATCGACTCGGCCACCGAGGTGAAGGGTGAACCAGGTCCGAACGCGGTACCGACGGGGGAGGTCTATTGGAGCTGGTACCAACAGACCTACAAGGGCCTGAAGGTCCAAGGCACTCGGTACACGCTGAGGGAGAAGAAGAAAGGCATGGTCGAATTAGGGATCGGTCGAATCGTTGCCGATCTTAAGGTCGATACCCGGGCGAGGTTAAGCAAGGAACAGGCGATCGAGATCGCGGAACAGGATTATCAGTCCAGACAGGAGGTTCAAGGGACGGAGGCGGTAGCGCCGGTGGAGCAGACCGTGGCGAATACCCTTCCCCAGCAAAGGATGGCGGGGAATGCGGAGCCCAATGAGGCCGAGGTGACTCGAGCGGAGGTTTTTCAAAAAGCCGCTCAGGGGGCTGACAAGGAAGCGCAGGCGGAATTGGTGATCAGCACCAAGGGCTACACGATGAAGGCGAAGGATGCGGCGGTGGTGTGGAAGGTGGAGTTTCCAAGGGAGAGCATCGAAGTAAATGCTCAGAATGGGGAAGTTTGGAATCGGTTATCTAAGGTCAAGCGTCTCGGTCCCCCCGGCACTAACGTTGAGGCGACAGGCTATGGGTTGTTTGATTATGGGTTGGAGGATCCCCTGGATCCCAAGAAGATGAAGATATTGGTGGCTCGTGGCGCGGATGGCAAGGCCTATCTCTCGACCCTGAAGCAGGGGCAGGATCCTGCATATCCCCTGCAAATCGATCTGAGGGATTACACGAATCCTGCGAAGTGCCCCGAGGGTTGCCCCATTGTTGACAGCGATGACAACTTAGTCTTCGACTCTGCCAAAGAGGAGGTTGGAGTTAGCATCCTCGGGGGGCTGCAGAAATTCGTGAAATATTTGCGGGAAAATTTCCAGACCGTGAATGGGATGCCCTGGTTAGGCTATGACGGAACTGGAGAGGCCGTGATTGGAGCGAAGATAGTGCCAATTACCAGTGCCGGAGCCGAGAGCGACGGAGAAAATTTGATCTTTTCGTTAAAAATGTTGGGAGAAGAAAAAAATCCAAAATACGTTCCCAGTGTCGGATTGGTCACGATTGGGCATGAATTTACCCACGGTATTGTAGCCCACACGGTAGATCTGGTCGGTGAATCCTCCGAAGAAAATGAGCCAGGGAATCTTAATGAGGGCATTTCCTATATTTTGGCCACCGCGGGAAACCGGCGCATTTTCGGCCTCTCCGATCCCAAGTTAGGTTGGACATTGAGCTATGTAGAAACAATTAAACAAGATCCGATCATGAAATGCCCACCCGTTCTGATTTCTCCTCATTGTCAGAAAGTGCCCATGTATTATCGTGGGACATATTGGGGTGATTATAGCAAGGTTAAGTGTGATTCGGAGAATGACGATTGCGGTGTCCACATCCGAGGATACCTGGTGACACATTGGTACTACGCCCTCGCCGTGGGCCTGGAGGGTTACCAAGACAATGATCCGACCCGCGAAAGGGTAGCCGTCCCAGGGATCGGCGAAGTGGATGCTGCCAAGATTGTTTTCGAGGTTTTGCGGAAGAAATTGATCAGCCCGGCTGCCACCTATTTCGAAATGCGTGCCGCGACCATGACGGCGGCCATGGAATTATTTGGGCTCGATTCCAAGCAATATCAAGCGGTGAGTACGGCCTGGCATTATGTGGGTGTAGGTGGGGCCCTCCGAAATTACAGGCCGCTTTCCAATCTCAAAAAGGTCGAGCCCTGGCCGGCGGTTCTTTCTTGGGATCGCCTGCCTTGGGAGCCGGAAGGTACCTGTTATGAGGTAGAGTTGGCTTCGGATCCGATCTTTACCAAGGATGTTAAGCGTGAGACCAGCTGTACAGTGGATCCTTCTGACGCAACTCGAGTGCAACTCGCCAAAAACCTGGTGCCGAATAGCCAATATTTCTGGCACGTCCGCCGCGTGCTTCCCGGGTTCAAGAGCGATGGTTCCCAGCTGCCAAATTTTCAAACGACCATGAAGGAGCCTGTTTGGGGAGACACGCAAACTTTTTACACCGACTCCAAGGCGGTTACCCTTAGACCGATTTCAAGTGCTAGCTCCAAATATGGCACGGGCGACGCCATTCACCCCTGGGGGATTAAAGTCGCCTGGGAGCCTCCAAAAAACTTGCAGGGGGTAACTGGCTATCGAATCGAAGTGATGGAACGACCTGCTGATAAAGGAGGTTCCTGTGAAGGGACCCGTGCCTTTCCTCCTCAATTTATCGGGGATCCTCAAAAAACGGAAGGCAGGTTCTCTGTGCATTCAGGTCGGGATTATCGTTGGAGCGTCTCTGCCGTTGGTCCAGAAAATATCTCTGATGATGATATAGGGTGCGAACCCTTCCATGCAGGAATTCCTGCAACCAAAATCTTATCCCCACTGACCAGTGTGAAGGTATCCCTCACCGAGAAGGTGAAACTCGCCTGGCAAGAGGTGGGCGGGGCCAAATATTATGAGATCGAATTTCGGCAAGGCGATAAGACTTACCTGCAGAAGGTTGCAGGCCAGGAATGGGAGCGAAGCCCCGCCGAGATCTTCCCCGCCGGCAGCGGCGACATCCGGTTCAAAGTTCGTCCGGTGGGAGAAGACGGCCTGGGCCAGCCCGACCCCGGCGCTTGGACCCCGGAAGTCACGCTGAACCCTAGGGGAATCCCCGTCACCCTGGTCTCCCCCGCCAATGGTGCCAGGCTGCAAAATCCAATCATCCTCAAGTGGAATAAATATCCCGGCGCAACCAGCTATGTCCTTCAGCTGACCATGCAAGGCGCAGCGCCCGTGGATTATCCGGCCGGCGGCGAGCAAGACAGCATGGACGTGAGCGCCCTGGTGAGCCAAGGCGCCTTAGGCGGAAAGCCCTACCAGTGGCGCGTCAAGGCCTTCAACGAGAGCGGTGATCTTTCGGATTGGTCGGAGACGAGGAGTTTCGTGGTCGGGGATAAGATCCCCGGGGCGCCCATCCCGAATGCGGTAGGGGAGGTGGGCTGCGGTCAGCAGGTTTCCTTGAGCTGGCAGGCGGTGGAAGGGGTCAAGGGCTATCGCGTGAATCTCTGTGCCAAAGCGAAGGGGACCTGCGTCCAGAGGTATAGCGAGCAAACGAGCCTAGCCGTTTCTCCCGGAGAATCGAGTGAGGATTGGGCCGGCTATACCTGGACCGTGCGCGGGATAGCGCAGGACAGCTCGGAGGGCCCAGCCTCGGCCCTCTCGGAATACGGGGTCCAGGTTGCGGCGCCGCAATTGTTGAGTCCGGCAAAAAACCAGACGCAAGTGGAATACGCCCCCAGCACCTTTTCGTGGGCCATGGGAGGGGCCTGCAAGGCCGACCAGTATTGGCTGAGCATGCACGTCTCGGAAGTGGTCGCATCTGGGAAGACGCGCCGCTACGCGGACGCGGATTACCAATTCCCGATTTCTGGAGGACAAGGCCAATTTGCGACCTCCACCCAGCCCAGTGCAGGGGTGAGCTGGCAGGTGCGTGCGGTTCAGGGAGGCCTCTATAAAGATAGCGAGTTCGGGGTTTTCTACACGAAGGATGGGCCGGTGAGTAATGCCAATCCCACGGGCTCGGCGCCGTCTTCTTTAAGCCCGCAACAGGGAGGTTCGGCCGGGTGTCCCAGTCTTGGGACTCCCCAGCCATCCTTGACGCCCTCGACTTCGGGAGGCGGTGGAATTCAAGAGGTTCCTTCTTCGGTGAGCTTGGTGGTGCCAAAGGTCGAGGGGGCGGTGGGTTATCAGATCAATTATGTGATGGCGGGCACTCAATCGCTCTTACCTGGCGTCAGTATGGCCAGCTTGGGCAGCCCGGCCCAGAAGTACCTAGCGTCCGGCAACGGGTTGCAGACGTATTTATTCGAGGTGATCGGGACTCCGCCGCCCGGCTATGGGGTGATCTTTACGGTTCAGGCGAAGGACGCCTGCGGGAAGCTCGGACCTACCAGCGTCCCCTTGGGTGCGAAGATTCAAAATTGAGGATTTATTTTTACCCCTTCTTCCAAAGCTGCCGAAGCGCTTCCCGGAAGGTCGCTGGATTTTCCACCCCCGGAATCGTCTCCAGCTGATTTAAGTCCTTTAGGATAATCCGATTTCCGGATTGATATTCCAATACCAGCTGTTTCAGCCTGAGGGGCGAGGTGCCCGGTTCGATTTCGATCCAACCAAGGTATTTGGCTTCCGGACTCTTCGAATAGGGTTGATAGAGGAAGCCTTGCCGGCCATTCCCCTCTTTTGGCAGCGGGCGCAATCGTCTGGGTTGGCTGAGGCATTCCTGGAAGTGCTCCAATATCCTCCCAGTCTCTTGCTTGCCGAGTCGGTAGAGGGCGTCCATGTTGCGAAGCTCTAGAGGTCCCGCCGGTGTCTCCCGTAAGGGGGCCCACAGTTGAGCGGATCTTTTTAAAAAGGAATTGGTATCCGGGGAACAAAGATTGGCCTCCGCCGGCGTGTACTCGCTGAAGGAATTCGGCTCTGCCTCGGGACGCAACACTCCCTCCTGAAAGCCCTGGGTCTCCGACTTTGCCGGAATATAGACGTCGGCCTGTTCCAGGGCCCCCTGGGCCTGCTCGAGATCCGGGTCGAGGTTGCCAACCCAGGAACCATCGCTGTAGGCAACGGCGATGAGTCGGGGGCCGATTTCGGTTTGGATGAGGTGGCTGGCGTTTCGGACTGTCACGAGTTTTTCCCTTTAGGCAAAGATCATCCAAGGATTAGTTCAACAATGGTGCCAACTTTATTTTTATTTAACTATTTAAAATCACTAGATAATTTTAACATTTGAAGAAAGAAGGCCAAAAGAAAACCGTAAAAAGGTAATTTTTTTCCCCTAGGATTTTTTTGGCCCTTTCCCTTGTCCTCGCCCGGGCTCCTGATAAGATTGTCGTGGTGAGGAAGGTGTGGGCAACTACTAGTCCCGACCTTCCGATAATTTTTTTTGGAGTGTGCGGTTCATGAATTCGTGGGCACAAAAATGGTTTGGCTTTGGGCTTTGCGCCTCCCTGCTTGCCTGTTCAGGCGGTGTGCAAGGGCCAGGTTCTGGTGGCTCCCTGGATGGGCCGGCGGGCAATGCCAATCTAAGCGCGCTGGGTTCCGCCAACCAGGCAGCCCCCATGCAAGTGAGCGGGACGGCGGCCCCCAATTATGACCCCTGGGAAGGGGAATGTTCCTTTTATACCCTCAAATTGGAAGGCGGTTTCGAGAGTCCGGTGGAGGATCCCAATGGCCAGGAGGCGATCCGAATCAAAGGGCTACTGAACAACGACGGTCATTATCCCCAAGAGGCGAAATTTCTGAAGGTCGTCGATTGGCGCAGCCGAAGCTTCGTTCTCACCCCCTTGACGGGCGATCCGCAAAACCAAGACGTTTCTTCCTTTGATACCCTGTTCGATGTCGCCCCTATCTCCGCGCAGACGCTGGAGGAGACCCCTCGCGACAAGATCTTGAGCTTTTGGATAACCTTTGAGGCCCAAGCGGCCGACGGTGCCGGCGCCACTCAAAAGTGCGAAACTTCGAATTGCGGCTGGGGCCAAGACTGGCACTGTCTGCGGCACGTGCCGGGGCTGGAGCCCAAGCCGACGGCCGCGCCTTCCGTGGCTACGCCTCCGGTTCCCCCTGCTAAAAAAACCCCCATTCGAGTTCCGGGCAACAAATAAACCGGCGCCTGGAACGCCTTCGCCTAAGCCTCGTTCAGGTATTTCAGCAACAGAGAATTCTTCTTCGGGATCCCCAGCTTCGCCATCCGCATGTAGACGCTCTTGGGCGTGATGCCCAATTCCTCGGCCACCAACTTCTTGTCGAGATTATGTCGCCGCAGGCATTCGATCAGCTTGCGGCGCTCTTCGCCTTCCTTGTCCGAGGCCAAGGGGGCTGGCGATGCCGCCGCTGCCTGGGGCGAGCCGCCCTTGCGTCGGGCTTGGAGAAGGCCATTGGATTTGAGGATCTTGGCCGTGAGCATCTTCCCGTCGGCAAACATCATCGAGTTGCGGATCACTCCCTCCAGCTGCCGGATATTCCCCGGCCAGTCTTGGGCCATGAGGAATTCGAGGGCCTCCTCCGAGACCTTGCAGGGCGGAAGCTGGTAGCGCTTGGCCATTCGCTTCATGAGGTAATGGACTAGGGCGGGGATGTCCTCGCGGCGTTCCCGCAAGGGCGGCAGATGAATGGTCATGCCGTTGATGCGGTAGAAGAGGTCCTCCCGAAAGGAACCTTTTTCCACCAGGACCGCGAGATCCCGGTTCGAGGCGGTCACCAGGCGCACATCGATGGGCACCTTTTTGTTCGAGCCGACCGGACGGATCTCTTCCTCCTGTAGGACCCGCAGCAGCTTGATTTGCATCGGCATCGGCATGTCCGCGACCTCGTCGAGGAAGAGGGTTCCCCCGTTCGCCTGCTCGAACAGTCCCACCCGGTCGCGATCCGCGTGGGTAAAGCTGCCCTTCTTGTGGCCGAAGAGCTCGCTCTCCAGCAGGTTCTCGGGGATCGAGCCGCAATTTTCCGCGATGAAGGGCTGGGATTTCCGCGGGCTGTTTTCGTGGAGCGAGCGGGCGATCAATTCCTTGCCGGTCCCGGATTCGCCGAGGATCCAGACCGGGATCTTGGTTTTGCTGACGTGATCGAGGAGCTTGAAGACCTGCATCATGGCCGGCGAGCTTCCGATGATCTCGCGGTATTCGTATTTCAGCTGGTCGCGGCTCTGCGAGAGTTCTTCCGATAAAACTTCGATGCGCTGTTCCTGGTCTTGGACCTTGACCTCGAGCTTGGATTTGACGGCTTGCAATTCCTCCAAGATCTGCTGCTTGACGATGGCCGCGCTGGCCTGATTCGCGAAACCCAGCAGGATGGGCAGGTCAGCGGGCTGGAAGCTGCCCGCCTGGTGCCGGTTGTCGAGGTAGATCACGCCCAAGACCTTGCCCTGGCTTTCAAGCGGCAAGACGAGGACCGAGCGCAGTTGCAGGGCATGGACCGAGGTGAGGTCGCGAAACCCTTCCTCTTCCAAGGCGTTTTGGGTCAAGATGGGCGAGCCCTCCGCGACGGCCCTTTTGACCACGGTCCAGGAGAATTCGAAGTCCTTGCTCTGCAGGGCCTGCGGGTTGAGGTGCCGAGCCACCCGGATCTCGTAGCCGGGAATGGCCAGGGAGGTTTCCTTGCCGCCCTGCAGGATCAGAAATCCTCGCTCGGCGCCGCTGAGCAAGAGTGCGGCGTCCATCACCCCCGCAAGGATTTCCTTGAGCTCCGACTTGTGGGCCAGTTGGTTGCTGATCTCGCAGAATTGCCGGAACTTCGTCTCGCTCAAACCGCCGGTTTCGGCCGCCGCTACCGTCGCGGCCGGTTTGGGAGCGGCGGGGACCAAGGGTGCCTGCATAGCCTGGTCGGCGTCGATGAGGTTCATGTTTTTTTGGAAGTCCATACGCATCTCCTCGGGCAGGGAGCTGAGGCTCCCTGCCCATTGTGATTCTCGCAGTTCTTGGAGTCGGAAAACAAATCCGTCGAGTTGGTGCCGTTGGAAATAGACCTGCAAATGGAAGAGTTCCAGCTGTCTCAGGAAGGGATTTTGCAGGTCCAGGATGCCCCGCACAAGGCTTTGGTAGGTCTCTGCGGAGTTTTCCTCGGGTGCCCGGCCTAGAAATTGAAAGAGCCCGGGCCAATCGCCTTCGAGTTTTATGGCCTCCGCGCCGTGTTCGACGGGCGTAAGTTTTGCGACCTCCTCGGGACGAAGTTGACGGACCCAATGCGTCGCCTGCAGTCTCGCAATGCCCGCCGCATTGCGTTCCAAGGGTGTGAGCGTAGGCGAGGCCTCCAATTCGGCCAAGAGGAGATCGGCGACGCCGAGGTCGCCGTGCCAGAGTGCGGCATGGGCGCGCAGCAGCAAGGCGGAGTTCCACAGGCCGTGGCGCAGGAGCGTCGGCTTTTTTTTTACCAGGTCCTGGAAGGCCTCCTCGAATCGCTGCCGGTTTCCGGAGAGGAAATGCAGCTCGGCCTCCTGGATCTCGGCCGTCCCGATTTCCTGCTCGGAGGCGAAGAGCTCTAAAAAATCCTTGGATTGACGGATCGCCTCTCGCGCTTCGCCGAGTCTTCCCAGCTCGGCGAGGATCAGGCCGCGGTTGCTGAGATAACGGGCCCAGGCGCCGTGTTCCCCGGCCGCCTCTGCGTTGCGAATCGCGGCCTCGCAGTGGGACAGGGCCTTCGTCAAATGTCCGGATTCTTTTTCGAGGGCGGCGAGGGAATTTTCCGCCAACATGGCGGACAAGGGCACGGCGCTTTCGGAAAACAGAGCGCGGGCCTTTTCGAAACAAAGCCTCGCCGCGTCCCAACGAAGGGTGCGGAGGGCGATTTCGCCCAGGCGCAGTTGGATCTGGCCCGCCAAGGACTTATCGCTCAGGGCCCAGCTCGCCGCCTGGCGCAGCTGCTCCCAGGCCTGCTCCCAGTGTCCTTCACCGGTGGCCAGGCTGGCGAGGAGCTGCAGGGCCTGGGCCTGATAGGGCCGGACCGCGTGGAATTTTTCGGGATCGCTCGCGGCGAGGCAGGCCTGCAAATCCGCGCGCGCGGCGTCTCCCTCCTGGGCCGTGAAATGGACCAGCCCGCAATAATAATGGAACTTCACTTTCTGGAGGCGGCTCTCGTCATCGGCGCGCAAGGCGAACCACTGGCGATAGGAGTCGAGGGCCTCGGGATAGCGCGCCAGTCGGTAAAAGAGCGGGGCCCGGAAGGCGTGGAGGGCGCAGGGGTCGATGCCTCCGGGGGGCAGTTGGAGCAAGCGCCCGCTCCATTCCAGGGCGCGCGGCAGGTCCCTCCTTCGCTCCAAGATAAACAGGGCAGGAAAGCCCCAGGCGGCGAGGGTTTGGCCATCTCCCAGTTCCAGGGTATGGTGGATCAGGGCGAGCGTGGCGTCCTCGTCTTCCCGATGCGCGGCGAGACGCGCTTCCAGCCAGACTTTCCAGCGCCGATGCGCCGTGGTCTGTTCGACGCTTTCCAGCAAGTCCAGCAGCAAAGGGCGGAGGGAGGGGTGCTGGAGCCGGAGCGCCTGTTCGCTTTCGAGTGGAGCCGCGACGAGACCGGCCTGCATCAATTCAGGCAGGGCGGACGAATCCTCCCCCGTCACTTCTTTTAGAGTTTTTGCGTCGGCGAGCAGCCAGGCGCATGACAAGACGGCGAGACCGGCCCGGGCCGCGGGACTTAGCCGCTCCAGCTTGAGCTGGCAGGCCTGCCGCAAATTTTTCGGCAGCGGGGGTTGCGCCTCCTTCAGCTCGCCGACCTCCAGCCGCGTCCGGGCGGATTCCACCGCCAGCAGAGGCCTCCCCCCGGAGGCCCGGGCCAGCTCGCGGATTTCTTCGGCGGGGAGCTTGGAAAGCAGGTCGAATTCCGAGATCAATCGCTCGGTATCCGTCAAGGAGAGGTCGCCAAGCTCTAAATCGAAGGTCTCCGCGAGGTGATCCTTGGCGGCGGGGAGCAGGGTGTCCAGGTCGCCCAGTTCCTGGTTGATTTCCAGCGCCAAGCCCAGCGAGAGATTTTTTTGCCGGAATACCTTGAGCAGCCACGCCAATTCTTGGAGTTGGGAGGCGGACCATTGCTCGAGGTCTTGGCAATGGATCCAAAGGCGGGCCGCTTCGGAATTTTTTATCGACTCGGCCAAGGCCAGGGCCGCGGCAGGTCCTTCGCCTATCTCCTTGCCCAAGCCTGAGGCGAGACGGCGGATCAGGCCCTCTCCAAGCTCCGGTGCCAGCGCGACCACCTGCCATCCCTGGAGCAGATACCTCCAACGCAGCTCCTCGAGGAAGCGCGAGCGTCCGACCCCGGTGGGACCCCGCAAGATCACGGCCCGCAGGCCCTGCCTCTGCCGCTGCAGGAAACCGTCGAGGGCTGCGATCTCCCGTTGGCGGCCCAGCAGCGGCAGCAGTTGGGGCCCGAGGCCGGCGACGGGATCCGCCAACAGGCGATGGGCGGAGTCGGAGTGCAGGGCTAAATATTTCAAGAGGGTCCATGCCGAACTGGGGCGCTGAGCGGGGTCTTTTTCTAAAAGCCGAGATAAGAGGTCCGAAAAGTATTCGGGGAGTAGGGAGTTGAAGTCGCGCGCCGGCCGTGGCGGGGGGAGGCCTCGGGCATGGTTGGCCGATAGGGGTTTCGAGTAGGGCCAATGTCCGGTCGCGGTCTTGTAGAAGAGCGCGCCGAGGGCGAAGAGATCGCTGCGTTCCGAAAATTTTCCCAAAAAGGTCTCTGGCGCCATGAAGGGGTAGGTCCCGGCCGCCTCGGTGGGGACCCGGCCTTCCTCCCGGGGGATGGACAGGCTGAAGTCGAGGACCTTTATCTGTCCCTGCCGGGTGAGGAAGAGATTGCCGGGCTTGAGGTCGCGGTGCAGGATGCCCTTCGAGTGCAGGTAGTGGAGGGCCAGGCAGGCCTGCAGGAAAAAATCCTTTAGGCGAGGGTCGTCCGGAGCCAACCCCTCCAGGGTTCCGCCCTCCAGGTATTCCATCACGAAGCAGGGGGCGGGGTAGCCGCTTCGCTCCGGGACGAAGAAATCGAGGATGCGCACCAAGTTGGGATGCGAGAGCTGGGAAAGGCAGCGTACCTCCCGGTGAAACCAGGCCAGGGCCCCGGCGTCGAGGCCGGATTTGAGGAACTTCAGGGCGAAGGGCTTGCCGTCCCGGGAGGCGAGAAATACCTCGCCCAGCCCCCCGGACCCGAGGGATTTTTCCAGTCGAAAAGGTCCAATTTTTTCCCCAAGGGTGGGCATAAATAGGTAAAATAATTTACGGTTTACTTCATTTTCTTTACTTCCCTGAATGGTGTCAACGAGTTAACCTAAGCTATTCCTTATGTATCCGGCGGTCCTGACCTTTCCCCAAATCGACCCCTTTATCTTCCGCCTCGGCTCGGTGGGCCTCAGCTGGTATGCCTTCATGTACCTGCTGGGCTTCACCTGCTCTTACTTTCTGCTGCGCTACCGGCAGCGGCGCGGTCTGTTCCGGGCGCCCACCGTCGCCGACGTCTCCCTACTGGTCACTTATTGTTTCTACGGGCTGATCCTCGGCGCCCGCCTGGGTTACGTCTTGTTTTACAATCTGCCCTTTTATCTCGAGCATCCCTGGGAGATCCCGGCCGTCTGGCACGGGGGGATGAGCTTTCACGGCGGGCTGTTGGGGACCCTGCTGGCGATGTACCTCTACGCGAAGCGGCTGAAGCTGCCTTACTACCATGTCTCCGACAACGTCGGGCTCTGCGCGCCGATCGGGCTGGGCTTCGGGCGTTTGGGAAATTTCATCAATGGCGAGCTCTATGGCCGGGTGACGGACGTCCCGTGGGGCATGGTGTTTCCCCGCGGCGGGCCCCAGCCGCGGCATCCCTCGCAGCTCTACGAGTCCTTCTTGGAGGGCCCGATATTGTGGCTGGTGCTCTACACGACGTCCCGCTTGCAAAGGCGCGAGGGCTACGTCTCCTGCATGCTCTTGGTGGGTTATGGGGCACTGCGTTTCGTGGTGGAATTTTTCCGCGAGCCCGATCCGCAGCTTGGCAAGGTCTTGGGGCCCTTCTCGATGGGCCAGCTACTGTGCTTGGCGATGATCCTCGCGGGCTTTCTGCTTATGGCTTTTCTGCCGGGGGCTCGGGGCAAGGGTAGTCCTTCGAATCCGTGAAGCAGAGGCTTCCATCCTGCTCGTAGCGCAGGGGAATGCCTTGGCGCTCGAAGGTGCGATTGGCGCCGGCGAGCTCGCCCAACTTTTTCTTCTGCAAGACCCAACGCCGGATATTGAGGCCCAGCTTGCCACCGGCCGCCGCTTCGGCCAGGACGGCATAGGCCGCCTCGCGTTTCCCGTTTTCGATTCCCGGATCCAGCTGGGTGAGGAAGAGGTCCAAGTCCAATCCGGCTTCAACTCCCGGGATCACGGTGGGCACTTTTTTCCCGCCGTCGCCGTGCTTTTGGTAATCGCGGAACAGGCGGCGGGCCCCGTAGTTTTCCGCCACCGCCAGGCGGGCCTCGCGGGTCTTGGGAAAGAGTTTCAACGCGTATTCCGGCAATCCCTGGGGCGTCATCGAGTCCACCCCGAAATAGTGCAGGGGGGCTTGCGCGAGCAGCAGGTCCGCCACCGAGATCAGGCTCAGTTTGGTGCCCGTTTTCGCCGTCCACCAGGCGCCTCGCGCCAGCTTGCCGGCCCCCATTCGCAGGAGGCTGGGCCAAGCCCGTCTGGCCTGCGTCGCCTCGGCGGAGACGGTGGAGGATTCGGCCGCCTCGATCGCCGCCGCGGCCTCCCGCGTGGCCATGGGACGGCCCCACATGAGCTTGCGATTCGCCAGGAAGAGGGCCAGGCCGTTTTGTAGCGTGGAGGAGGCGAACTCGCCGCCGAACTCCCGCAGCGAGCGAGGCATGATTTGTCCATCATAGCCGCTCAAGGCCTGGATGGCCTTGCTGGAGCCCCAATGAATGGCACCTCCCGCCAGCAGGGTCAGCGGGACCCGGATCAGGCCGCTCCGCCGGGCGAGCCATCCCACGGTGGAAAGGCGCCGGGTCAAGGCCACGCTTGGGACCAGCGCGAGCAGGTCGATGGCCATCGCGCTGCCGCCGTGATCGAACATGTCGCTGACCACGTACTCGGTCGAGAGCCGTTTGCCCTCGAGATAGGAGGACAGATCCTTCGCGGCCTTTTCGGTCTGCGGGTGCTCGGCGGCGAGCTGAGCCAAGGCCCAGGCGGTGCCGTAGAGCTTGCGTTCGCGATAGGCTTCGGCCAGCCGCAGGAGGCCCTTCGCGAGCAGTTCGGGATCGGTTTCGAGGAAGGCGTCGCTCAGCTCCGCGAGCGGGGTGGCCTGGGTCTCGCTGAAACGGTTCCAGGTGGCGAGGGTCGCGGGGTCGAGCTTGAGCTTGGCCGCGGCGATGGCCTTGCCCAGGTCCGTTTTTCCCGAGGCGAT
The DNA here is from genome assembly GCA_046346845.1 of bacterium. Taxonomy (GTDB): domain Bacteria; phylum UBA10199; class UBA10199; order DSSB01; family DSSB01; genus DSSB01. The sequence continues at coordinate 213,750 of JAXMHH010000002.1, read as the reverse complement.
CATCTCCGATTCGACCTGGTCCACTGCCTGAAAAATTTGTAGGCGCTCCGTTTCGGAATATTTCCCTGCCTGGAAAGAATCCTGTGCCAAGGCCTTCACGACGAAGGCGATCTGCCGGGCGTGGAACAGGGCCTCGTGTTTTTGGATCTGGCCCACGACCTCGCGGGCCAAGGGATTGTCGCCGAGCCGGGACAATTCGAGCTTCGCGCCGTCCCAATGCTGGCCGTTAAAAAGCCGGAGTCCCCGGGCGAGCCGGATGCGTTTTTCATCGAGGCCCATCAAGGCGAGGGCGTTCGGTGGGGGGAGCGCTTGGGATTCCTGGGCGGCGGGCGGAGGGGCGCCGGGACCCGAGGGCGACAGGGGGTCTGCGGAGGAAGAACCGGGATCTGGGCCCGGCTTTGGGATGTGCTTGGGCAGGGGTTTGGACGAAACATCCCCTAGCCCGGGAGGTGCCCCCATGGCTTGTGAATCCTTTCAATTAGGGAATCGGCAAGGATCCCGCTTTGTTGCGGGACATCCCCTGACGTGGGGCGTCGTAGAAAATTGGGCCCACTTGGGCAAGAAAAATCCCCTCGGCCCCCAAGGCCGAGGGGTATTGAGATAGGCTCTCCCCTTTTCCTAAGCCCGTTTGCGCCGGCGGGCCGCCCAGGCCGACCCGGCCAGCAGCATGCCCAGCCACAGCGGGGCCCCGGTTTCCGCCGGCGAGCCCAGGGCACAGCCGCCAGATTTGGTCAGCGGAGAATTGGTGCTGGTGCCGCCGCCCTGGAGGACCGGCAGGGGGAAACACTTCGAGGAGCAGGTGTCGTTGTCTTTGTCATTGCCGTCGTCGCACTGCTCGCCCGCCTCGACGATGCCGTTGCCGCAGACCGGTGGAGGTCCGCCCGGCGGAGGATTGCTGGAAGGATTGCCTTCCACCTGGCAGAGGCTGTTGCAGCCGTCGCCGTTTAGGTTGTTGCCGTCGTCACAGGCCTCGCTGCCGGTATGCAGGAAGCCGTCGCCGCAGCGGGCAGGCTGGCAGGTGCCGGAGGGGCCGCTGGGACAGGCGTCGCTGGTGTTGCTGTTGCCGTCGTCGCAGGCCTCGCCGGGTTCGAGGCTGCCGTTGCCGCAGCTGTCGAAGCGGGTGCAGTTGTTGACGCAGGCCCCCCCGCTGATCGCGGTATCGCAGACCTCGACGCCCTGCCGGACGAAGCCGTCGCCGCAGGAGGCCAGTTGGCAGCTGCCGGAGGGACCGCTGGGGCAGGCGTCGGTGGTGACGTTGTTGCCGTCGTCGCAGCCTTCCACCCCCTGGCGGATGAAGCCGTCGCCGCAGCGGGCGGGTTGGCAGGTGCCGGAGGGACCGCTGGGGCAGGCGTCGGTCACGTCATTGTTGCCATCGTCACAGGCCTCTGTCCCGCCCTGTTGGTTCCAGACGAAGCCGTCGCCGCAGCGGGCGGGTTGGCAGTTGCAACAGGCGTCGTTTTGATTGCTGTTGCCGTCGTCACAGGCCTCGGTGCCGCCGTCGGTGTTCCAAACGTAACCGTCGCCGCAGCTGGCGTTTTGGCAGGTGCCGGAGGGGCCGCTGGGGCAGCTGTCGCTCAGGCCGCTATTGCCGTCGTCGCAGGTCTCGGCGCCGCCGTCGGTGTTCCAAACATAGCCGTCGCCGCAGCGGGCGGGTTCACAGGCGGCGGAGAGGCCGCTGGGGCAGCTGTCGTGGACATCGCTGTCGCCGTCGTCGCAGCGCTCGCCGAAATTGACCAGGCCGTTGCCGCAGTAGGCCGCTTGGTCCTCGTAGAAGGCCTCGCAGTTCGTGACCTGTTGGTCGCAGTTGGCGAGGCCGTTGGCGGCGCTGGTTCCGGTGGCGGCGGCGTAGCAAAAGACCGCGCTGCGTCCCTCGCCCGGCGGGATGGTGCCCAGGTTAGCCGCGATGGTGCTGGCGAAGTCTTGGTTGGGGATCCCTCCCGTCAGGTCGCCCACGTGGCCCGCCACGCCGTTGAAGAAGTTGATCCGCTCGGAGTCGGTATCCTCCAGGATCTGGCAGGGGCCGAAGGTCCCGTTGCAGACCTCGAGGCGGTACTGGGCGAGCTGGCCGCGGATCAATCCCACCGCGACCGTGGTATTGCCGGGGTCCAGCGGCGGGGCCTCTTGTTGAAAGACCATCGGAATGCCGGTGCTTTGGTCGAAGCCGACGCGGGCGTCGGCGCTCTTGAGGTCGACGTCGAAGTCGTTGGAGAGGCCGATGCGGGCCGTGACCGCGCCCGTGCTGTGGTTCACGACCCGGTATTCGACGATCACGAACTGGTCGCCCGGGGCGTCGGAGGTGTAGCTCACCTGCTCGACCCTCAGGCCGGTGTCGCCGCCGTCGAAAGAGACGGGGGTGAGGGGGCTGTTGTCGGCCAGGCCGATCTCGCCCGCCGCGCTGCTGAAGGGCAGGCTCGACAGGTTGAAGAGCTGGATGCCGCTGCCGTTGGTGAAATCCTGCTCGGCGTAGCCGTTGTCGACCCGCTGCGCGATCCCGTCATTGCTGTAGACGAACAGGGTGCCGAAGGCGGACTGGTCGACGTCGCGCAGATTTAAATAGTAGGAGAGGTCGTGCCCGCCGTTGTTGACGGAGCCCCCCGCGTCGTCGATGTAAAAGCTATTGGTGTCGTCTCCGGCGAAGGTGTGCCGGGCGTCTCCCGCCTCGGCCCGTGGCGCGGCCGCGCCGGCCAAGGCCAAGCAGGTAAAGGCGATGAAGGTGCGTTTCATGCGAAGGTCTCCTCTTAACGGGTTCGGGATCAAGCCCCCGAGCAAAGGCCTTCGCATTGGATGCGTGGATGGAAAAACCCTGGGAAGGACTTCTTTGTAGCAACGAAGTCCCTGTATTGCAAAGGAAAATACTTTTCCGGGAAAAAATGATTAAGAATGGTGTCTATAAGAAGATCGGCAGCCGCCCCAAAACCCCCAACCACGGCCTACCTTTTAGGGCGGTAGGTGCTTCCGAATACGTAATCCCAGAGGGGAGTCGTTACGCCGAAGGTCCCGTTGGGATCTTTGTAATGATGCTGAAGGTGATAACGCTTCAGATATTTCAAAATGGCGTTCTTGGGATGGTATTGATGGGAGCCGTAGTGAGCCCATTCGTACAAAATATACCCGATGTAGACCCCGGCTAGTGCCAACATCGCGAGCAGGGAATCCCGGGTAACCGCCAACAGGGTAAGAAAAATAATAATCGAAAAGGAGAAGCTCACTAGCGGAGGGGCGATGATGAGGTCTTTAGCGTCCATGTCCCGGTGATGGGCCATGTGCAGGCCGGAGGCGATGGTCTTCCAGGGCTCCCTCACCTGAGTGAGGTGAAAGACGAAGCGGTGCAGGAAATACTCGATGAAGGTCCAGTAAAAGATCCCGCCGAGTAGGGCCAAGGCGATGACCGGCCAAGACCTCGATTGGAGCCCCAGGGAAAAACCCACCAGCAGGAGGGCGATGGCGCCAAACAGCCAAGTGGGCGCCAAGGGGTGGGAAAAGCGAAAAAATAAACGTTGCTTCAAGGGGATAGCGGGTTTTAAAGAAGATTGCATTGCTTGATCCATAGCTAGCTCCTTAAGTAACCAATCGGTTACGATTGTTATTGGTTGCGGGGTCTTTTGTCAACTGGAGAATTCCCTTGGGAAAAACCAAAAAAAATAAAGAAAGCCGCACGAAACGCGATCCGGTGAAAACCCGCGAGACCATCCTCACCTGTGCCACCAAGGCCTTCGCCAAGGCCGGGTTTTTAGGCACCAGCCTGAGCGAGATCCTGGACCGGGCCAAGGTCAACAAGCGGATGATCTACCATTACTTCGGGAGCAAGGAGGGCCTGTACCGGGCGGTGCACATTCAACAATGGCAGGCCCTCGAAGGCTGGTTTGCGGTGCGACTGACGCAGAGCTCGAAGGGAGGGGCCTTCCAGCTGGAGAGCGAGGAGCTGCTCGACGAGGCGCTCTCGATCTTCCATGAGTTCATCGCCCACAATCAGACCTTCATCCGGCTGATGATGTGGGACGGCTTGGAGGGCGGAGGGGTGTCGCGCAGCATCTGGAAGGACATCCGGGGACCCATCTACCACCGCATGGAGGCGCTGGTGCAGGCGGCCGAGGCCGCCGGCTTGCTCAGCGCGGAGCTCAAGCCGGGGCATTTGATCGTCAGTTTCTTGGGCGCGATGTCTTTTTATTTCGCCTATTCCAACAGCCTGGAGGACATCTTCCAACGTCCTCCGCTCAGCCCCGAGATGCTGGCCGAGCGCAAGGAGCAGGTCCTCAAGCTCTTCCATTTGGCGATGCGAAAATCGTAAGGCCGGAGTTCGGTTCCCCCGGTTAGCGGGTGCGCAGGCGCTCCGAGACTTCCTGCAGCAGGGCTCGCCAGGAGCCCTCGTCGGACTCCTTGCTCTGTAGGGAGACATAGAGGCGCAGGAAGCGTTCCCATAGCTCGGGGCTCAGCGAGAAAATCCGATCCAACAAGATGAACGGCCGGCCCCGGCCCTCCGACTCGTCCTGGCGCAGGCGTGCCAGGGCGGCGGCCACTTCGGGCCCGGCGATCCCGAGCTTTTCCAATTCCAGCGGCAGCCTTTCCAACAGGTAGCGATGCCAATCCGTGGCCTCAAGCAGCTTGCGGTTGATCTCGGCCTGCAGTTCTTGGATGCGCTGCAGGTAGAGCCGTTCGCCGGCGGTGGCCGGCTCGGCGCTGCGCGGGGCCTGGACGCCTTCCACCAAGTCGGTGCTCAGGGTCCAAAGCGGCAGGATGCGGAAGCTCACCTCTGCTTCGCTCTGCGCCTTGAAACTGCCCTTGGGGCCCGCGATGGCGCTGCCCATGATCCCCGTGACCATGACGTTGAGCCGCCGCTCGCCGCGCTCGCGCAGAGCCAACAGGGTGTCGAGGATGAGGTGGGCGGTGCCGGGCTTGAGATGGCCGAGCGCCTGGTCCCAGGTTTTCTTGGTGAAGGTCGTGTAATAGCCCGCATCCAGCCTCTCCCCGGAAGGCGAGCGCATGAAGTAGGCCCGAGTGCCTTGCGGATAGACCGCGATCTCGACGTCGCTGTTCATGAGCTTCTCGGCGGCTTGTTGCATCGCCGCCCAACCCTTGCCCTTTTCCCGATTGATGAAAATCATCCCGGCGTTTTCGATCACCTTGCCGAGCCCAATCCAGCTGTAGATGATCGGGTTGTCGATGAAATGGTCCTTCGCGGCGATGAAGCGCGGCCGCAAGTGCCGGCCGTCCGACTTCCGGATCGAACCCAGCGCGAAAAAATTGAGCGCGAAGTCGAGGTAGCTCTTGTGGTTGAAGAGCAGCAAGGTCTTGCCCTCGATGGGTGGAATTTGCCGGGAGCCGTGGATCTTCAGGTGGCAGTGGAAGATCTGCGCGATGCGCGAGCCCCACAGCCGGGCGAGCCCGTCGAAGGCGTCGCGGCCGTATTCGGGACCGACGCGCTTGAAGGCGAGCATGGCCATGCGCGCCAAGGTGCTGGTGGCCAAGGCGGATTCCACGATGGGCCAGCGGGAGAGGCGGGGGGCTTGGCCGCTGCGGTAATCCGTGTCGCGAAAATCGATCTCGCGGAGCCCCGACACCGGGAAGGTCGGCGGCCAGGGGCTCATGCTGATGTAAAAGAGCCGGAAAAAATCCTCGGGATGGGTGTTGGAGTGGCAGCGCGCGATCTCCGCCAGCTTGAGCCGGATTCCGTCGCGGTATCGGATCGTGATGATCGCGAGCAGGTTGTAGAAGACGATCAGCAAGGAGGCGAGCAGGGTCTCTTGGCTGAGCGGCGATTCCTTGAACCAGAGCCAGACCACGATGCTCAGCAAGACGATGGAGAGCAGCCGGTCGCGGAGGGGCCCGAGCAGGTATTCCAGGCGCCCGATCCTTACCAGGAAGGGATGGAAGGAGACCGGAAAAAATTTTTTCTTGGGGGCCAGGACGGCGCGCAGCGGCCGGCTGAGCAGCCGGAGAAAGGGCGTCAGGTAGAAAAACAGGGCGATGAGGGCGATCCAGGATAATAGGCCCATCGTGAATTCCTAACTCATTGATATAGCAAAAGAATTTAATAGTTATGCGATTCGCGGCGGCGGGTCAAGCGGCTTTCGGAGCGGAAGGGGGGACGGGTAAAAAAAAGAAGGCGCCATGGTGGGGCGCCTTCCTTCTTCTTCTATCTTTCTAAAGGGAGCCGCGGAGGGCTCCCATGCACTCATTCTCGGGTTTTTTGGCCGGAGGTTTCGCGATTTCCCCGGCCGCGGGATTCAAGCAACCTTCGCCGCAATTGGTCGATATTGTACACAGGTGCCGTGCTGTAGGTTTGGGGAAAGGTTTATCTTTCAGGAGGCTTTCATGTTGCGCATGCAGAAAATTTTGACCCTGGTCGCGTTCGGCCTTGCCTTGTCTTTCGCCATGGCGAAGCCGGCCCGGGCCACCGTCGACAATACTACCTGTCAGGTGTTGAGCAACTCGGACAGCGTGGACGACTTCAATTCGCTGCGCCGCAAGGTCGAGCAGGGCTTCAATCGGAAGCAGGACTTCCGCATGTGCACCGACCTCATCAAGTTCACCTCGGGCGGAGACATGACCATTGTCCTGAGCGCCCCCCTGCATTTCAACAATGACCAAGACCTCGATTGCCAAGGGGACAGCCCCGCCTGCAAGGACGGCATCGCCTTCATGCTCGATGGCACCCCCAACGGCGGCAAGGTGGTCATCGATACCACCGCCCTCTCCGACGACAAGTGCGCCATCGAAGTCACGGCCAGCCGCGTGACGATGCGCGGCTTCACCGTGAAGACCAAGCAGAGCAACCTGGTCACCGCCAACAAGAATACGACCAGCGGGGTGATCTGCGACAACGGCAACAACAACGATTTTAGCGGGGTCGAGATCGACCATTCCGGCGGCGGCACCGAGGTCTGCGGCAACAACGTCAAGGAAGGCAACGAGGAATGCGACGACGGCAACACCGTGAGCGGCGACGGCTGCTCCTCGGCCTGCACCAAAGAGCCGGACGCCGACGGCGACGGCATTCCCGACGACGTCGACAATTGTCCGGCCGCCGGCGACGAGAATAAGAACCCCGGCCAGGAAGATTGCGACCACGACGGCAAAGGCGACGCCTGCGACACCGATTGGGACAATGACGGCAAGGTCGACGGCGTGGACAACTGCGCGCCTGACCACAACACCTGTCAAGATGCCACCACGCTGGCCGGGCTCTCCAACGCTGACCAGGCCGACATGGACGGAGACGAGAAGGGCGACAAGTGCGACGACGACATCGACGGCGACGGGCGCCCGAACGCCTCGGACAATTGCCCGAAGGTGGCCAATCCCGACCAAGAAGACAAGGACGGCGACGGCCTGGGCGCGGCCTGCGATCCCGATGACACGCCCACCGAGGCCGATACCGACGGCGACGGCGTGGTCGATTCCGCCGACAATTGCCCGGCGAATCCCAACGCTGACCAGTTGGACACCGACAGCGATTCCCACGGGGATGTCTGCGACAGCGATGACGACAACGACGGACTCTCCGATACCGACGAAGGCACCAAGGGGACGGACCCCCTGGACCCGGACACCGACAACGACAGCATCCTCGACGGCGCCGATAGCTGCCCGAAGAATCCGGATCCGAGCTGCGGCACGCCGGAACCCACCGACAATCCCACGAACAACGACGTCGACGGGGACGGGGTAGCCAACGCCAACGACAATTGTCCGAACGCCGCCAATGCGGATCAAAAAGACGGCGACGGAGACGGCATCGGCGACGCCTGCGACCTCGACAATCCCGAGGCCGACAGCGACGGCGATGGCGCGAAGAACGGCAGCGACAACTGCCCGAGCGTCAGCAACGGCGACCAGAAGGATACCGATGGCGACAAGTTGGGCGACGCCTGCGACCCAGCGCCCTCCGAGCCCTCCGGCGGTTCGGTCGACAAGGGCGGCGGCGGTTGCTTCAACTCCCTCAGCGGCAACGGGAGCTTCGAGGGCGACGCCTGGTTCGTCACGGCGGCCCTCCTTTGGAGCGCGGTGATGCTCCGCGTCAAACGCCGCAAGGCCTAGAAATTCCTGTCCGATTCATGGGCCCCTCGAGACTTTCGAGGGGCCTTTTTTTTGCCGCGCTGCAACAGAAACCCGGTCCGAGAAAGGCAAATGGGATTGCGGATTTACCACTCGGCCCGGCCCCGGGGAAAATTTTCCGAAAAATCGGCAGCTTTCCCTGCGGAAAATTCGATAGAATATTAAAGGGGGTATCCAGGCCTGGGGCGGAGATCATCTTTACTTCTCGACGGAGTTTTGGCACAAACAAGAGGCCCCTGGGGATCTTTTGATGCTGGGAGAATTGACTTCAAAAATTAAATTGCACCAGCGCCCGATGTCGGTGAACGAGGCCCTGCGCAGCGCCCGCCTCGTCCGCAAGAACTTCGAGGTGCCCCTGGTGTTTCGCGGCAACGGCCCCCTGCTCATCGGCCGCGACGAGCGGCTCGTCACCTTGGTGATCAACGACGCCTTCATCTCCCGCACCCATGCCGCCATCATCCAAGAAGACGAAGATTTCTACGTCCAAGACCTCAACAGCAAGAACGGCACTTTCCTCAACGGCGAGCGGCTTCCGCCCGGGCAGCGCTCCGCCCAACCGCTCAAGCACGGCGACCGCCTGCGCTTCAACACGGTCGAATTCGAATTCATCATCCCCGAAGAAAGCGTGTAGCGGCAAAACCCTTTTTTTGCCGCGCCCCATCGGCTAAGGTGGCCGGGCGAGGCCCGTTGCCATGAAGAAACATATCCTGATCCTGGAAGACGAATCCGCCATCGCCGACAACATCCGCTACGCCCTGGAGGCGGAGGGCTTCGCCACGACTTGGCTGGCCACGCTGAGCGAGGCCCGGGGGCGCCTGGCCCAAGGGGACATCGACCTATTGGTATTGGACGTGGGCCTGCCCGACGGCAACGGCTTCGACTTCTGCCGGGAGCTGCGGAAGACCAGCGCCGTCCCCGTCATCTTCCTCACCGCCCGCTCCGGGGAGGTCGATCGCGTCGTCGGGCTCGAGATCGGCGCCGACGACTACATGGTGAAGCCCTTCAGCCCGCGGGAGCTGGCGGCGCGGGTCAAAGCCGTGTTCCGCCGGGGCACCGCGGCCGTCCCCGCCGAGACCCCGCAACGGCTGAATTCCAGCCTGCCCTTCACGATCGATCCCGAGCGGATGAAGATTCATTATTTTGGGACCGCCTTGCCGTTGAGCCGATACGAATTCCGCCTGTTGCGCGTCCTGATCGAGCGGCCCGGCCGCGTCCTGTCGCGCGACCAGCTCATGGAGCTGGCCTGGGAAGAGCCCGAGGCCAGCCTCGACCGGACGGTGGACGCGCATATCAAGAGCTTGCGCGCCAAGATGCGGCAGGTCGAGCCCGGCGTCGAGCCCATCGAGACCCACCGCGGCCTAGGCTATTCCCTGAAGGAAAACTGGTGAAGATCCGCGACCGCATCATCCTGAGTTTCGCGTTGGTGGTGGGGATCGGCTTCTATTTCCTGGTCGACCACATCTTAGGCGAGCTTCGTCCCCGCTATCTCGAGGCCGTGGAAGAGGTCTTGGTTGACGAGGCGAATGTGCTGGCGGCCTTCGTCGAAAGCGAAATGAAGGATCCTCGCATCCCGGTTGATCGGCTTCGGGAAGTATTCTCGAAGGTCAGCGAGCGATCTTTTCAGGCGAAAATCTATAAAATGCAAAAGATAAAGGTAGATGAGCGCCTCTACGTCACGGATGAGAAGGGCATCGTCGTCTTTGATTCGGAAGGCCGCGACGAGGGAAAGGACTTTTCCCAGTGGCGGGACGTCTATCTCACCTTGCGCGGCGAGTATGGCGCGCGCACCAGCCGTGACGAACCGAACAATCCCGCCAGTTCCGTTTTGCATGTGGCGGCCCCGATTCGCTTCGCGGGTCGTACGGTCGGCGTGCTTACCCTGCGCAAGCCCACGGCCAGCATCAATTTCTTCCTCGAGACGGCGCGACCATCCTTCGTCATCTCCGGAGCGGTGGCCGCGCTTGCGGTGATTCTTTTGGGGATCCTGGTCTCGACTTGGTTCACGCGGCCTATCCGCAAACTGACAGCCTATGCCCGCTCCGTCCGGGATGGGGGGCAACCTCCCTTTCCAAAACTCGGCTCCAACGAGATTGCGGAGATGGGGGCGGCCTTCGAAGGGATGCGCGAGGCCCTGGAGGGCAAAAAATACGTCGAGGCCTACGTCCAGTCGCTGACGCATGAATTGAAGAGTCCCATCGCCGCCATCCAGGGAGCCGCCGAGATCCTGCAGGAGACGGTGGATCCGGCCCAGCAGGCGAAATTCCTCGCCAACATCCGCGGGGAATCGGCCCGGATGCACCAAATCGTGGAGCGGATGCTGGAGTTGGCCGCCCTCGAATCCCGCCGCGAGCTCCAGGACCTCGAGACCCTGGACCTGAGCCAAATCCTACAGCAGGTCTTGGAGCGGTTTCGCGGGCCGCTTTTGGAAAAGGGCCTGCAGGTCAAGACCTCCAGCCAGGGCGATTTGCGGCTGGTGGGGGAGGCCTTTTTGCTCGAGTCTGCCGTACAGAATCTCTTGCAGAATGCGATCGACTTTTCGCCGCCCGGCGCAACCCTCGCTCTCGAGTTGACCGAGCGTGGCGATCAGCTGGCCCTGACCCTGGCCGACCAGGGGCCGGGTATCCCCGATTATGCCCAGGCCCGGATCTTCGACCGTTTCTATTCCCTGCCGCGCCCCGATACTGGAAGGAAGAGCTCGGGGCTCGGCCTCAGCCTGGTACGGGAAGTGGCCCGTCTGCATCAAGGCGAGATAACTTTTCAAAACCGAAGCGAGGGCGGGGCCGTAGCCACCCTTACCTTGGCGAAGCGGCCCCATGAAAACCCCGAATAAAAAAATCCTCTTCCTCTTGTTTCTCTTGGTGCTTGTCGCACCGCTCGCCGCCTTGGCGAAGCGGCCGGTACGGCCTAAGGTAGACAAAATCGTGGTTGAAAAGGCGGAGCGTCGCATGACCCTGTACCAGGGCAATAAGGTCGTGAAGACCTATCAGGTCTCCTTGGGCAAGGAACCGATCGGCGCCAAGCAGGAGCAAGGCGACCACAAGACGCCGGAGGGCCACTATTCCATCGACGCACGGAATCCCAATTCCAACTACCACCGTGCCTTACATATCTCCTATCCCAGCGCCCGGGACCGGGAGGCGGCCCAGGCCCGCGGGGTCTCCCCCGGAGGTTCCGTCATGATCCACGGACTGCCAAACAGCCTGCCGGATTTCGGCGCCGTCCACCGGCTCTACGACTGGACCGACGGCTGCATTGCCGTGACCAATGCCGAGATCGAGGAGATTTGGGACCTGGTACCCAACGGCACGCCGATCGAGATCCTTCCCTAGGCGCCCCGCGCTGTCGGCCAAGGCCAGCCTTAACTCATGATCCTCCCGGTGGTTCAGCAGGCTCGCCATCGCCTCGTAATAGAGGTCCGGATCGTAAGAGATGAGGATGAGGTCCACTCCCGCCTTCAAGGCCTGCACGGCGGCGGGTCCCACCCCGCCGGGTCTGCCCTGGATGGGCCCCATCGTGAAGTCATCGGTGATCACGACGCCTTGGTGACCCCAGGCGCCGCGGACCAGGCCGCGGACGATCGCCGGAGAAATCGAGGCCGGGAGATCGTGGTCCAATGCGGACACCCGGACATGCCCGAGCATCAGGAAGGCATGGCTTTCGGCCAGCACCGCGCGGAATGGCAGCCAATCGCGGATCTCCAATTCCTCCTGCGGGCTGGTGAGCTCGCCCTCGCTGAAGTGGGTGTCGACGGCGACTTGGCCCAAGCCCGGAAAGTGTTTTAAGGTGCAGCGCAGGCCGCGGCGTTCCAAGGCGAGGCAATATTCCGCGGCGGCGACGGCGACCTGCTCGGGATCCTCCGAGATGGCGCGTTCTTCGAGCAGGGTGCGGGGATGGAAGCGCCGCTCCGGGCCAGCGGGAAGGAGATCGACGACGGGGCTGAAGTTCAGGTTGATGCCGAGGTCCGCCAAGGCCTGTGCCTGCAAGTCGGCGTAGGCCCCGGCCGACCCGCCCGCCTGCAGCCACACCGCGAGGGAGGGCTGGGTCGGCACCAGGGGAGAAAGCCTGGAGACCGACCCGCCCTCCTGATCGGTCGCGATGTAGAGCGGTGGCAGGCCTTGCGCCGCCTGAAGCGCTTGCAGGTGGCGCAGCTCGGCGCTCAGTTGGGCCGCGCTCTTTCCTTGGATGTTGCGTTGGGTGACGAAGACCCCGCCCACCGCGCCGCGGGCGACCAGGGCCTCGAGTTCCGCGTAGTCCCGGTAACCGACGACGAAGTGACGCCCGAGCCTCCGCAGCTCGCTCGGGTCCGCGGCTAAGACCTGCCTCCGAGTCGAGGCATTCTGGCGCTGCAGGCCAAGCGGGATCAGGCAGACGAGGAAAATCAAGCCGGCCCAGGCCCGCCGCCGGCGAAAACGCCAGGTGAGGCACAGGCCAAGCCCAAGGAAGATCCAAGGCAGGGCGCCGCGCCAGGCGAGGAGGAAGGGGGAGCGGGCCTGGAGCCCGGCCCCCCCGAGGGCCAGTGTGAAGAGGGAAAAGGCGGTCCTGGATTTCCACATGGCTTGTTCCTCTCGCCTCAGGACAGGGCCGTCGCGTTGAGGACCGGGGTCGCCTTGGTCTGGTCGATCTCGTACCAGTTGATCCGACGGGTGAGGAACATGACCGCGGCGAGGATCAGGAAGAGGCCGCCGCTGCCCATCAGCAGCGCGTAGTCCTCGGCGCGCAACAAGGTGAAAAGATAGCCGTAGAGACCGGAGAGGATCACGGCCATCAGCAGGGCGCGGCTCTTCTTCTGCAAAACCGTCGTCAGGTAGGCGGTGATCAGGCCCACCGTCCCGGCGGTGGCGGCCAAGTAGGCCCAGGCGAAGGCGATGTGCTCCGAGAGCGAGAGCAGCAGCAGGTAAAAGAGGCAGAGCCCGGCGCTGACCAGGAGATACTGGACGGGATGGATGCGCAGTTTGCTCAACACCTCGAAGAGGAAGAAGGCGACGAAGGTGAGGAGGATGAACAGCATGGCGTACTTCGCGGCGCGTGTCGTGAATTGGTAGATATCGACCGGCATCACGAAGCCCGCGCCGAAGGCGAAGGAGGGAAGATACAGGTCGGGCACGGAATCGCGCCAGCTCTGCGGGATGGCGCGGGCGGTCTCGGGGATCTTCCACTCCGCCTTGAAGCCGTTTGCGTCGACTTGGCGGAACACCGGCAGGAAATTCCCCGTGAAGCTCGGGTGCGGCCAGTTGGCCGAAAGCTTCACGCTCGTGTCCTTGCCCAGCGGGAGGAAGGCCAGGTAACGGCCGCCGCCCATCTGCAGGTTCATTTGAAAGTCGAAACCCGCGGCGCTGGCGGCGATGGGCGGCAGCTTCGCGCGGATCGCCGAGTCAAACAGGGCGCCGTCCTTGGTGCCCGGCTCAAAGGCGATCGACTGAGAGTTCCACGAGACCTTGGGGGTCTCCCGCAGGCCGCGTAGGTCGCTGACTCCCAGGGTGAGGAAGGCGCGGTCCCAGTAGACCTTGTCCTCCGGGATATTCCAGGCCGAGAAGTCGGGCCGGGCGAAACGCCCTTGGACCCTCATGACGCCGTGATAGACCGGTACCCGAAAGATCCCGCGTTGCAGGGTCTGGGAGGCCAGGTCGCTTTCGACCTCCAGCTTCTCCGGCAAGAAATAGGAAAAGTGCAGCTCCCGTTGCAGGGTTTTCTGGCCTTTCTCGTTGGTCAAGGTGGTCTCGACGAGGAAGGGGACGACGAGGACGGGGCCGCTCAAGGTTTGCTCGCCGCCCCAGCCCTTCAAGACCTCGTCGCTGGCCTCGCTGCGCCGCGCCTGGCGCTCCTCGATCAGGTTCATGATGAAGAGGGTGGGAATGAGCATCACCAGCGTCATGGCGCCGATGAAGAAGACTTTCAGCAAGACTGCGAATCGACCTTTCATGGTTTTCTCCTTTGCTTCGACCGATCGGGAGGCGGAATGCCGTCCCTGGAGAGAAGATCGGTGGGGCCCGAGAAAGGAGTAGGAAGGGAGCGTGAAAAAACGATGAAAAGTTCAGTTTTTGCCCCGGATCCGCTGGGAGACGACGATCAGGGTCTTGGCGGAAGGGGGCGAGGGCTTGCCGCAGGAGGGCAGTTCCTTGGCTTTGGCGCCGGGAGCGATCACCACCTGCAGGTCGGGGTTGTCGCCGGCCTGGAGGGCGTAAGTCCCCGCCGAGACGGTGGTTTTGACCCCGAGCTTGCCCTCGAAATAAGCAGCGACCTGGGCGGGCTCGGCCTCGGTGGCGAAACTCCGCCAGGAAATGTGACCGCTCGCACTCGTCACATGCTCCGCGCAGAGCCTTTGGGAGCCGGGGTAGTCCGGAATTCCCTCGATGCTGGTGGCTGCAAGCCCGTTCCGCATTCCAAGGCTGAACAGGGACGCGAGCCAGAGGATGAACAGGGCGATAGGGCAGTGAAGAGTTTTCCTCATGATTTCCTCGTTATTTTGTCAACACTGGCAGGCATTCTTCCGCCACTTGGGTCATCGCCGCTTCGCCCAGTTTGGCGAGATCCATGAATTCGGGGTACTTGTTTTCCAGTTTCTGCTGATAGCAGGTGCAATAATCCTGTACCTTCGCTTGGTCCAGGGCTGGATTTTTCTTGGTGTTTTCCACGCAGGCCTGGACGAGCTCGCTTCTTTGCTCTTGAGGCCATTGCTTCTTGGGGCCGCTACAAGCCGAAATCGCAAATAAAATAATGCCGATGGGAAGGAACGGTTTCATAGATCTCCTTTCGAAAAAAGACGAACCTACTACGCCTCGGTTTGAGAAAGGGGGCCCGGGAATGGACCCGCGCAGGTTCCAATTATGGGGACTTCACCCGAAATCGACAAATTGTTTCTTTCGGGTGGGGAACGGCACGGCGATTTTTAGAATTATTCCATTAGGTCATGAGGGTGGCTTATTCGTCGTTTTTTTGGAAATAGGCCAAGATCCCCTGCGCCAGGCCCTCGGCATAATCTCGATAGAGGCTGCTAACTTCTTGGTCGCCGATGTTTCTCCGGCCTTCGAAGTCCCCCGCCTCGAGCCGCGCGATCACATGGGGGTGATTCATCACATAGGCCTCGACGAAGACGGTGGGGTTTTCGAAGAGGCGATTGGCCAGGAGGTTTCGCGACCAGAGGTAAGGGTTGTCGCCGACTTTCTTCACCGAGCCGCCCGGCACCAGGGCCGGCGGGAGGCCGGTCCGGGCGGAAAGGGAGTTGGCGATCGTTTCGGCCAAGGAAAGTTCGACGCGGTGGGAACCGTCCAGCAGGCGGCGCAGCATCTCGAAGCGGACGTCGTCCAAGGCCCATTCCCCCGCCTCGACCGCGCCTGGAATCAAGACATGGAGGTGGTTGCCGGTGGCCGGCTTGGGATGCTCGGGGTCTCCCCAGTCGGCGGCGTTGAAATGCAGGCAGAGGGTCAGGTCCGGTTGGAACTTTTCGTTCACCCGTGCGGCGCGGGCGCGGAGCTCCGCGACGCGGTAGAACAGCAGCTCGCTGATGCGCTGGATTTGTTCCTCCCGCGGCAGGTTGCTGAAGGCGGCTGGAGATTCGAGGTTAAGGTCCTGGCGCCGATCTAGGGCCTCCGCGGCGATCCCCCGCAGGTCCTCCGGGCGCAGTGCCGTCGCTGGGTCGGCGGAGTCGCGCGTCAGATAGACCTCGGCACCCAAGGCCTCCAGGCGCTTTTTCAGCTGCCTCGCCACCCCGAGGGTCAGGTCGCCTTCCGCAATGGGCGCTTGGCCCTCCGGCCGGAACCAACGCCGCTCCATCCGCGCCCAAGCGCCGCCCAGGTGCCCGGGGTCGAGCGCGATGCGCAGCCCGGCCAGCGGCCGCTTCGGAGTCGGATGCTGCAGCGGGGCCGCCCGCCAGTACCGTGGGGGGATCTTGGCCGGCATCCCCTCCGCGGCGAGGGGGACGCGAACCAAGCCGTCTGCAAAGCCCGGGGCCTTGACCTCGAGGGTGTTTCCCTCCAAGCGGAAGAAATCCGCCCAGCTGCCGTCGCGGGAATAGACTTGGTTCATGAGGCGCTGGAATTCGGCGGGGGAAACGGCCTCGGCAAAGGGCGCCAGGGAATTCCAATCCGGTTTGGACCCCATGACGCTCAGGTTCGGCGCCGGCTTGGCGCAGGCGCTGCCCAGGAAGACGGCGAGGAAGAGGAGACGACGCACGCGGTTCATCGTCCCTCCTAGAAGAAATACCCGAAGGTGAAGTGCAGGCGGGTCCTCGAGTCGCCCGGATGGGGATCGAGGATGACGCCGTAATCGAGACGGATCGGGCCGACGGGCGTGACGTAGCGGATCCCCGGTCCGGCGGAGTGCCGCAGGTTGAACAGGTTGAATTGGCTCATGTCGGGGATGACGATCCCGGTGTCGAGGAAGCCGACCACCTGGAAGTTGTTGAAGGCCCGGATCTGCATCTCGAAGTTGTGCACGAGGGAGAAGGTGCCGCCGGTGGGGAGGAGCGAGTCCTGCGAGAAGCCGCGCACCGTGTCGTCGCCCCCGAGGTAGAGCCGCTCGTCGGCGGTGATGAAGGTGTTGCCCGGGAAGGGGAAAATCTTCGACACCCGCAGGGCGTTGGCGAAGGTGATCCGCTTGAAGGGCGTGTACCAGACGCCCATATTGGCGTTGGCGGTGAGGTAGTTCCCGGACAGCTGGAGGAATTGGTTGGTCAAGGTGAAGCTGCCGTTCAGGTAATAGCCCTTGCGCGGATCGCCGTAGCTGTCGCGCCGGTCATAGGTGACGCCCAGGGTCGTCTGCAGGCGGGTGTGGTCGTCGGCGCTCTCCCGCGGCTCGAGCTGGTCGATGATCGTCTTGCTCTCGTTGAAATTGACGTATTCGAAATCCAGTCGCCCGAAGGCGCTGAGGAAGGGCCCGAAGTCCTTGAACAGGGTGGAGAAGGCCCCGGTCTCGAAATCCTCGAAGAAGGGGCGGCGGTTGAAGCCGGCGAAGGTGCCGACCAAAAGCTGGACCGAGCTGCCCCGCACCCGCGGATCGACGTAGTTGAGCTCCAGCCGGGAGACTTCCTGGCCGCCCTGCAGCTTGACGTTGAAGTTCTTGCCCGTCCCCCACATGTTGAGCTTGTTGAAGACGATCTTGCCGCTGAATTGCGTGTCCGTGTTGTAGCCCGCCTCGAGGTCGATGATCTTGGTCTTCTTTTCCTGGAGACGAATGACCGCGTGGACCACGGAGTTTTGGTTGGATAGCCCCAAGGTCTCGATGGTGACCCCGTCGAAGGCGCCGAGCCGACGGAGATTGAGTTGGGATTGGAGGATGTTCTTCGCGGAAAACTCCGAGCCCTCATGAAAACGCAGGTTCTTCCGGATCGTACTCTCCTGGGTCAGGGAGTTGCCGACGAACAGGATGCGTCCGATCGTCACGTGCTTGCCGATATCCGCCTTCAGGCGCAGGTCCCAAAGGTTGTCCTTGGTGTTGACCGCGTCTTTATCGATCTTGGCGTAGGGGTAGCCGTGATTGGAAAGGGCCAGCAAGATGTACTGGGCGTCCTCGTCAAGGCGTTCCGGGCTGTAAGGCTCGCCCGGCCTGCAGGCCAGCTTTTCCCAAACTTCCTGTTTCACTTCCTCAGGGAGGCCATCGAGGTGCAGGTCGGCGACCCGGGCTCGGGCGTTTTCGTCGATGGTGACGGTGAGGATGACGCGGTCCCCCACCTGGTTGAAACCGCGATCCCAATCCTTGATCTTGGCGTCGAGCCAGCCCTCTTTTTTGTAATTGTTCTCGATTGTCTTGAGGTCCTCCTCGAACAGTGCCGGGAGATAGTAGCCCCGCTCCCCGATGCCGGTTTCCTTGGTTTGGATGGAGTCCTTGAGCTTCGAGCTCTTGATGTCCTTGTTGCCGACGAAGTCGATGGACTGGATGCGGCGCTGGGGTCCCTCAATAATCCGGAAGGTGACGAGGTACTCTTCGTCGTTCAGTTTTTCCCTCGAGGCCGTGACCTTGACTTCCTCGTAGCCGCGCTCTTTGTAGAAGCGGACCAGCTTGCCCTTGGAGGCCTCCAGCTCAAAGTCGTCGAAGTCCCCGTCCTCGTAGATGGTGATGTTTTTCTTCAGGACCCGATCGAAATAATGGTCATTCCCCTCGAAGGCGACGAACACCCGTTTTCCCTGCCGCACCCCGACATCGACGTCGATTTTACGCGTGTCGTAATCGTAGCTTTCGCCGTCGAGCCGGACGCGGGCGCGGACGAAGCCCTTGTCTTTGTAGAGCTGCTTGATCTTGGCCAGGTCCTTCTTGAGTTGGCGCGGCTTGTAGTGGCTGAAGGTGAAGATGATATTGCGGATCCGGCGCGGGTCCAGGGCCGTGTTGCCGTGGATGTCGGTGTCGCGGAGCCGGTAGGTCTTGCCCTTCTGGATCTTGATCTCGATGGTCACCTCGCGTTCGGCCTCGTTGTAATCCTCGATGGCCAGGACGGTGGTTCCGAAATAGCCCTCCTGCTCGTAGAGCCGGTCCAGGCGGTCGAGCTGCTCGGGGAGCTTCGATTTGTCGTAGATTTGGCCTGGAATGAGGAACAGGGTGCGGCGCACCTTGCCTTCCAGGAGCGGGTAATTTCCCCGGATCGTGACGTCCTTGATGAGGAATCCTTCGACCACCTCGAAGGTGAGTCGGACCCCGCCGCCCTCGTACTCGACCAAGACCTCGACGCTGACGAAGACGCCCCACTTGCGCAGGTTGTTGATCGCGTTTTCCAGCTCGCCGCGGGTCAGGGTTTGGCCCAGCTCCAGCCCGACGATGTCCCTGGCGGCGTCCTCGGGATAGACGTTCAGTCCCGAAAAGCCGACGCCGAGCAGGGTTCCCATCTTCTCGTCGGCTTGTTCCGTTCCGTAAGTTTGCGCCTCGGAGGGCTTGGATTCGGCCTCGCCGGAAACGGGGCGGCGCTGCGGAGCGCGCGTCCAGGCGGCGCCCGGCGCTTGGAGGGCGAGGGCGGCGAGCAGGGAAAGGATGGCGAGCCGATGCTTGCTCAAAAGCTTCTCCAGCGCAGGGTGAAGTCGAAATCAAAGGAGCCGTCGCTCAATTGCGAGGCCTTCAGCAAGGCGTTGTCGAGCAGCAGGTACTCCATCTGCACGCCTTGCAGCGGATCGTCGATGCCCAGGTCGGTCTTGAACTCCAGGGAAAGCCGCTCGGTGACGCGCTTGCCCACCACCAAGGTGGTGACGCCCTGGCGGTCGCTGCGCCGCCCCAGGGTCTCGTCCCCGGCCTCGAGCCGGAAGATGTCGATGGAGGCCTTCTCGGCGAGCGGCCGCTGCAGGAAGCCCGCGATCTGCGAGGCGATGACCGAGCTGGCCAGGCTCGAGGTGCTGGTCCCGGTCTGTCCCGGCGGGGCCCCCGTGAAGACCATTGCGAGGATGTCCCGCTTCGAGAGGCCCGAATCGCTGAGGAAGTTGAGCTGCAGGTTGTCGAGGTAACCCACGATCTGGGCGGTGACGTTGACTGTGCCGAGGTTGCGCAGGACTTCCTTGGTCGCGGTGACGTCGACGTAGGGTTGGGTCTTGGGTCCCCGGAAGTCGACGTAGCCGCGGGCGTTCTCGAAGGCGATCTTGAAGTAGTTGAATTCCCCGTCCAGGACTTGGATCTCGCCTTGGACCTCGGGCTGCTTGGCCGGCCCGGTCAGCTTGAGGTCGGTGGCCAGGAACATCCGGGCGACGTTGTTCTTGATGGCGAGCTCGCCGGGGCTCTTCACCCTCAGGTCGAGCCGGATGCGGTCGAGCCAGGGGTTAGGCTCGGCCGGCAGGCCCTTCGCCTGGGGCTTGAGGATGAATTGGGAGATGTTGAAGTTGCGGACGTAGCGACCCTCGGTGATGAACATGTCGCCCGCCAGCAGCATGCTCTCGGCGGGTCCTTTGAGGGAGAAGTCGCCGCTGAAGACGAGCTTGTAAACCTCGGGTTCGGCGATGGCCACCTCGCGCGTGTTGATCGCGAGGTCGGCGAATTTGGGCTTGAACCCGTCGAGGTCGACGCGCCCGTTCACTGTGATGTCACCCTCCGACATGGTCCCGCTCAAATTGTCGAAGACCAGGGACTTGCCGTTGTGCCGGATCTTGCCGGTCAGGTTTTCGATGGTGCCGCGCACCGCGCGCAGCACCAGCAATGCGTCGTTGAAGGCGATCTCGCCCTGGATGTCGGGCTTTTCGAGGGTGCCCCGCAGCTTCAGGTCGAGGTTGGCGAAGCCCTCGGCGTCGCGGAACAGGTTCCGCCAATAGGTCAGGAGGGCCAAGTCACCCTTGCCCTCCAGGTCCAAGGCCATCGGCCCGTCGAAGGTGTAGCTTCCGGACAGTTTCATCAGGCCGTCGCCGGAACGGAACCGGGCGCTCTCGAAGGTCATCTTGGGCGGGCGAATCGCCACCTTGAGCGGGCCGTCGTTGGCGATCTTGCCCTCCTCCAGCGGGATCTCAAAGCGGCTCGCGTTGATGTCGATCTCGGAAGAGGTCCCCTCGATGCCCAGGCCCATCTTGATCTTGCCGTCGCCGTAGCTCTCCACCGGAGGCAGCTCCAAGGCGGCCCAGATGGGGCGCAGGTCGAGGTTGCTCGCGTCCGCGTCGATGAAGAACTTCCTTACCCCCTTGTAGGCGTAATTGCCGGTGAAGGCCAGGCCCGGCAAGGCCTGTCCCTTGACCTTCACGCCGTTGTCGTCGAACTCGAAGACCGTCGGGGAGGGGAGGGTGATTTTCTCGAAATTCGGCGGTTGGAAGCTCAAGGGGTCGATGGTGAATTTCTTGTTGCCCAGCTTGCCCTCGGCGGAGATGGGCCCCAGCTTGAAGCTGTAGAGGACGAAATCTTGGAGCTCGGCCTTCAAGTTGCCGGTGGGGGAGGCCTCGCCCAGGTCGTCCAGGTCGAAGGTCCCCGAGACCTTGCCGGTGATGTCGGGGTTGTCGAGCAGCTTGGCGGCCTCGATGCCCTGAAACTGGGTCTTCAGCACCGTGTGGCGCGACTTTTTGAAGATTTCGTCGCTGCGCACCTGCACCGAAGCGGTGTAGCCCGCCCCGGGCGGGGCGTTGCCCTCGTAGCTGAGCACGCCGTTGACGATCTTGAAGGTCCCGGTGTTTTCCCCGAAATTCATGAAGCTGTAGGCCAGGTCGCGGCCGGTCGCCTTGAACTCGAAGTTCGGGCTCTTGAAGGGCCCCGAAATGGTGCCCTCGGCGTCCGCGAAGCCCCGGAGGTCCAGGTCGGAGAGGGCCTGGATCAGCGTGGCAAGGTCGAAGGCCTTGGTATCGATCTTGACGTCGAAATTGCGTTTGGGGAAATCGACCTTGCCGCGCCCGTTCACGGTGCTCTTGGCCGATTGCAGCTGGAATTCCTTCAGCTCCAGGACGCCCTGTTTCATCTGGCCGACCAGGTGCAGCTTGTTCTCCGGCGTCAACGGGTCGGCGGTGTCGCCGATCGCCTTGAAGTCCAGGGCCACCTTGCCGTTCATCTGCTCCAGCTGGAAGCCCTCCAATTCGGCGCGCAGCTGGAATTCGAATTTATCGAAGGTCTCCAGCAATTCCTTTCCGGCCCGCGGGATGGCGGAGAAGGGAAAGGGGGCCATGGTTTTCAGGTCGACCTTGTAGGTGGATTTGGCCGGGATGTAGTCGACGTCGACGCTGAGCGCCCCGTCCGGGTGGAGGAAACGGCCGTTTTCCAGGTAGAGGGCGTCGCCGCCGATCTTGAGATCGCTCTGGAAGCTGCTGGCGGGGAGGCTAGCGACCTGCACTTCCTGGAGGGAGAGGGCTCCCTCGGCTTCGCTGACGAAGAAGGTGAAATCCTTGAGGTAGGGGAGGACGATGTATCCCTGGAAGCCGAGCGTGCCGGTCTTGATTTCTTTGCCGGCGGGTTTCATCAGGCTGTGGTCGACCGAGAAACTCACCTCCTGCTTCGAGGCCTTCGCCGGGCTGAGCGCGACCTTCGCCTCGTCGAAATGGAATTCGTCGCCGTTGCGCAGGTACAAATCGATATTGCGCACCACAGTGTCCTTCGCGGTCAGGCGTTTCAAGATGACGCGCAGGGCGGTGCGCCAGGAGCTCGTTCCCTTTTTGAGGTTGCGCTGGTCGATGACCAGGCCCTCGGCGCGCAGCCGTTCAATGCCCAGGGCGCCGCGCAAGGCGCTGCCGAAGCTAAAATCGAGGTTGAGCGAGTTGAGCCCGACCACCTTCTGGCCCAAATCGTTTTTATAGGCGAAATTGGTGAGGCTCAGCTGGCGGCGGTTGAGGTCGATCGCGAGGTTTTGGTATTCGACCTCCCCCCGGATGTTCTTGTTGAGCTGCTGGATGGCGAAGCGCAGGAAACGGGGAGACTGGATAAATTGGTATAAAAAGACTAAGCCGAGGGCTAAGAGTCCGAGCGTGAAGCCCAGGATTTTGAGCCACGGCCGTTTGTTCGGGGTTTTCCCCATAAGTGCCCGTAAAACTTGGATTTATCGGTGACAATGTCAAGCGATATCCCGCCCCATGCCACGACTGGAATCGGGAGCCTCCCCTACCGGGAGAGCGCCCCTGCCCTGAATCGGGCTTTTGCGGCGGATATCCCTTATTTTCCAACCCTGCCGAGCCTGGACCCCCACGAAGGGATGCTGGCCCAGGCCCTGACCGGGTTTCCGGGTGTGTATTGGAAAACGGGGGGGGACCCGCGCTTCGAGTTTTCGGCCTGGGAACGGGGGCGGGAGGAATTGGCGGAACGGCTGGGCCGGGCCTTCCACCGCAACCGCTACCTCGACTTTTCGCCGGCCACCTCCGGCGGTCTCTGGGATCTGTTCGTGGAGCGGGCCTCGCGCCACGCCGGCGCCTGGGCGAAGACGCAGTGGCTGGGTCCGCTCACCGCGGTGCAGGCCTTGGCCGGCTTGGAGGCCGCGCCTCGGCCGAAGGCGATGGAGTTGGTCGCCCAACTCGCGGAATGGCTCTTCGCCCGGGCGGTCGCGATGGTCTCCGAGCTCCGCCGCCACGGCAAGGAGGTCCTCTTCTTCTGGGACGAGCCCGCCCTGGGGGCCGCTCGGACTCCGCTTTTGGATTTGGCGGCGGAACATCTGCGCGAGCGCATCGGCGAGCTGCGGAATTACGGCGCCCGGGTCGGCATCCATTGCTGCGGCCGCTGGGATTTCGAGGCCCTGCCGGCCTGGGGCCTGGATTTCGCTTCCTTCGACCTGGCGCTGTGCGGAGCGGCCCTGCTGGCCAGGCCCGAGTCCCTGCGGAAATTCCGCGAGCGGGCGGGACGCTTGGCCCTGGGCCTCGTGCCGACCTCGCCACCTCCCGCTTGGAATCCGCGCGAGGAAGTGGAACAATGGCGGGCCCGCTTCGCGGCGGCCCTCGGGGCGGAGGAAATGAAGGCCCTTTGGTCCGAGGCAATTCTGACTCCGGCCTGCGGACTGGGCTTTCGCAGCGTGGAGGAGGCGGAGCGGGTCTTCGCCCTGTTGGAAGAGACAAAAGGATGTTTTTGAAATGAATCCCAAGGAAAGCAAAGCCTACACCCAGCGGGCGCTGGCCCTGATGAAAGCATTGGATTCGCGCGTGCTGGTCCTGGACGGGGCGATGGGCACCGCGCTGCAGCAGCGGAATCTGGGGCCCGCCGACTTCGGCGGCGCGGAGTACGAGGGCTGCAATGAGATCTTGGTGATCACCCGTCCGCAGGTGATCCGCTCGGTGCACGAGGCCTACCTCGCGGCCGGCGCCGACATCGTCGAGACCAACACCTTCGGCGGCACGCCCTTGGTGCTCGCCGAATACGGCCTGCAAGACCGCGCCTACGAGCTGAACCTCGCCGCGGCCCGCCTGGCGCGGGAGGCCGCCGACGGGTATTCCACCGCGGAGCGGCCCCGCTTTGTCGCAGGCTCGATGGGTCCCACCACCAAGGCGATCAGCGTCACGGGCGGCGTGGGCTTCGAGGAGCTGGTCGAGCACTTCGCCGCCCAGGCCAAGGCCCTGTACGACGGCGGCGTCGATTATTTTCTGCTCGAGACCTGCCAGGACACCCGCAACATCAAGGCGGGGATTCTGGGCATCCAAAAGGTATTGGCCCAGGAGGCCTTTGCGATTCCGATCGCGGTCTCGATCACGATCGAGCCGATGGGGACCATGCTGGCCGGCCAAGGCGTCGAGGCCCTGGCGGCCTCCCTGGAGCACCTGCCCTTGTTGTATCTGGGGCTCAACTGCGCAACCGGTCCGGAGTTCATGACCGACCATATCCGCACCCTGGCCGGGATGGCGGGGACGCGGATCGCCTGTGTGCCCAATGCGGGGCTGCCCGACGAGGAGGGGCGCTACCTCGAGACCCCCGAGATGATCGCCGCGGTGTTGCGGCGTTTCGGCGAGGCGGGTTGGGTGAACCTATTGGGCGGTTGCTGCGGCACCCAAGCCGGCCACATCCGCGCCTTAAGCGAGCTCGCCGGCACCCTGCGGCCGCGGGCGGTTCCCGAACGCCGTGTCTCCACGCTGAGCGGGATCGATTACCTCGAGATCAGCGAAGATAAGCGGCCTATTCTGGTCGGGGAGCGCACCAACGTCATCGGTTCCCGAAAGTTCAAAAACCTGATCATCGAGGAAAAGTTCGAGGAGGCCGCCGAGATCGGCCGCGCCCAGGTGAAGCAATTGGCGCAGGTGGTCGACGTCTGCCTCGCCAACCCCGACCGGGACGAGTACGAGGACATGCGGCGCTTTTTGGAAGAGGTGATCAAGAAGGTGCGGGTGCCCTTGATGATCGACTCGACCGACGCGCGGGTGATCGAGATGGCGCTGACCTACAGCCAGGGCAAGGCCATTATCAACTCCATCAACCTGGAGGACGGCGAGGAACGCTTCGAGAGCGTCGTGCCCTTGGCCAAGAAATTCGGCGCGGCCCTGGTGGTCGGCACCATCGACGAGGACAAGGTCCAGGGCATGGGCGTCACCCGCGAGCGCAAGCTGCAGATCGCGCGCCGTTCCTGCGAGCTGCTGGTGAACAAGTACGGGGTGAAGCCCGAGGACATCTATTTCGATCTCTTGGTCTTTCCGGTGGGCACGGGGGACGAGCAGTACAAGGGCTCGGCGGTGGAGACCATCGAGGGGATTCGGCTGCTCAAGCGGGAGTTTCCGCGCTGCCGGACCGTGCTCGGGGTCAGCAATGTTTCCTTCGGCCTGCCGCCCGCGGGCCGGGAAGTGCTCAATTCCGTCTACCTCTACCATTGCGTGAAGGCGGGCCTCGATTTGGCCATCGTCAATACGGAGAAGCTGGAGCGCTACGCCTCGATTCCGGAGGAGGAGAAGCGCCTCGCCGACGACCTCTTGTGGAACCGCGGGCCGGACCCCATTGCCGCCTTCGCCGCCCATTTTCGCGAGGCCTCCTCCCGCCTGGTGCAGAAGAAGGAAGACCTGCCCCTGGAGGAACGCCTGCCCCGTTACATCATTGAGGGCAGCAAGGAAGGATTGAAAGAGGACCTCGACCTTGCCCTGCAGCGCTGGAAGCCCTTGGAGATCATCAACGGCCCGCTGATGAAGGGGATGGACGAGGTGGGACGTCTCTTCAACAACAACGAGTTGATCGTCGCCGAGGTGCTGCAGAGCGCCGAGGCGATGAAGGCGGCGGTGAGCCACCTTGAGCCCTTCATGGACAAGAGCGACAGCGCCGGCCGCGGCAAGGTGGTGCTGGCGACGGTGAAGGGCGACGTCCACGACATCGGGAAGAACCTGGTCGACATCATCCTCAGCAACAACGGCTTCGAGGTGGTGAACCTGGGCATCAAGATTCCGCCCGAGCAGCTGATCGCCGCGATCCATGAGCACAAGCCAGACATCGTGGGGCTCTCCGGCCTCTTGGTGAAATCGGCCGAGCAGATGGTAATCACCGCGGAGGACCTGAGCAAGGCGGGGATCCAGGTCCCGGTGTTGGTGGGGGGGGCGGCCCTCTCGGAAAAATTCACCGACAACAAGATCGCCCGCGCCTACGAGGGATTTGTCGCCTACGCCAACGACGCGATGAGCGGCCTCGAGTTGGCCAAACGCATCCGCGATCCCCACGCCTTCAGCTCCTTAAAGCAACAGCTCGAGGCGCGGCGCAAGGCGGCCCAACAAGACACCTACGTGAAGGTGACCGTCGCCGCGGCCGGCGAGACGCGCTCTGCGGCGGTCGAGGTGCTGCAGGTTTTCCCCCAGCCGCCCGACTTCGAGCGCCACGTGATCAAGAACACCCCGGTCGACCAGCTCTGGGACTACATCAATCCCTTGATGCTGTACGGGCGGCATCTGGGGTTGAAGGGCGGACTGGTGAAGCTGCTCGAGGCCGGCGACCTCAAGGGGCTGAAGGCCGCCGAGGGGGGCGAGAAGGCAATCGAGATCCAAGAGACCCTCGAGGCGCTCAAGGCGGAATGCCGCGGCATTCTCAAGCCGAAGGCGGTGTTCCAGTTTTTCCGCGCCGCGAGCGAGGGCAACCGCGTGATCTGCTACGACGCAGGAGGAAAGGAACTGGCCGCCATCCGTTTTCCCCGCCAGGCCAAGCCCGAAGGCCTGTGCCTGGCGGATTACCTGCAACCCCGAGCCGGCGTTGCCGGCCCCTTGCCCTCGGACAACTTGGCGATGTTCGTCGTCGGGGTGGGCGAGGGCGTGCGCGAGCTGGCTGAAAAGTGGAAGGCGGAGGGCGCCTACCTCAAGAGCCACGCCTTCCAGGCCTTGGCCCTGGAAACGGCCGAGGCCTATGCGGAATACCTCCACGGCAGGCTTCGCGCCATGTGGGGTTTCCCCGACCCTCCGGAGCTGACGATGCTGCAGCGTTTTCAGGCGAAGTACCGCGGGAAGCGCTATTCCTTCGGCTACCCGGCCTGTCCCAACCTGGAGGACCAAAGGCAGCTCTTCGCTCTATTGAAACCGGAGGAGATCGGCGTCCACCTGACGGAGGGCTTCATGATGGAGCCCGAGGCCTCCGTATCGGCCCTGGTCTTCCACCACCCGCAGGCGAGCTACTTCGGCGTGGGCGCTTCGGATTGAGCGCCGCAAAAATCGACAAGACCTTATTTCATCGCCTCCACCCGCATTCCTTCGCGGAGCTCGTCGCTGGGATAAACCACCACTTGATCGCCCTCCCGCAGGCCAGCGCCCAACATCGCCTGCTCGGGATTGCGGCGAAGCACCTCCACCTTGGCCTTGCGGGCGCGTCCCGCCACCACCCGAAAGACCAACCAATCTTTTCCCTCGCGGAACAAGGCCCCGATCGGGACAGTCAGCGCGTCGGCAGTGCGAAAGGTGAGGATGTAGTTGTTCAAGCGGAAGCCGTCCGCCAGGCCGGGGCAGGCCGAGGTCGGTCCCTCGAAATCGAGGATCACCTTGACCCGCTGCTCCTCGATCCCCAGGGCGGAGACCTTGGTGAAGGCCGCCGGCTCCACGATCCGCACCTTGCCGGCCAAGGGCGGGCATTCTCCAAAACTCTCCATGCGAACCGGGTCGCCCGGCTTGATGCCCAGGGCGTCCTCGGTCAAGACCTCGGAATAGGCCTCCAGGGAACCGGGGTCGGCCAATTCCATCACCAGGTCCCCGCGTTGGATTGGGCCGCCGCTCTCGCGCTGCACCCGCAGCACCCGTCCGGAGACCGGCGCCTTGATGGGCCAGTAATCGGGGCGGTCGACGACGGCGAGCAGGTCGCCCTCTTTCACGCGATCCCCGGGATGCACCTGCACGCGGCGCAGGTTGCCGAGCACGGGCGAGAGGATCTGATAGACCTCGCGGGCACGGGTCTTGCCCTCTTCCACGACCTGCTGCTCGTAGGGGCCGCGCTTCACCGTCGCGATTTCGACCGGCAAGGGCCGGGGACGCAGGGACCACCAGGCGCCCGCCGCGATGCCGCCGACCAGCAGGATGCCCAAGAGGAATTTGACCAGGGTCTTGGCCTTCATTTCATTCCCTCACCTTCAAGGCTTCTACCAAATGGGTGCGGTCAAGGCGATTCCGAATAATAGTGGCGCTGGCCAGGGCTGAGGCGATCACCACCGTGGAGGCATAGGCGAAGGTGCTCGGCTCCACGATCAGCGGAATTTCGAAGGACTCGGTGTGCATCAGGCGGACCAGGAGCCAGGAAAAGGCGTAGCCCAGCAGCCAGCCCACCGGCAAGGCGAGCAGGACCTGGACGAGCATCTCCCCGCCCAGGATCCGGAACACCTCGCCCCGGGTGAAGCCCAAGACGCGCAGGCTCATCAGCTCCCAGGCCCGCTCGGAGAGGGCGACCCGCGCGCTGTTGTAGACCACGCCGACCGCGATCACCAAGGCGAAACCGGTCAGGGCGGTGGCGAAGACGAGGATGAAGCGCACCATGCTGTCCTGAAACATCTTCAAGACGTGCCGCTTGAAGTTGATCGCGGCGATCTTGGGGAGGCCTTTCAGCTCCTGCTGCATTTCCCGTTCCTTGCCAGCATCGATATGGATGGCCGCGGTGCTGATCCAATCCTCGTGCAAGAGTTCCTTGAGGGCCTTCAGATCCATATAAGCGGCATAACCCACCCATTGGTCGATGATGCCCACGATGGGCAGTTGCCACTTCTCGCGCCGCCCCTCCAAAACCTCCACTTCCAAGAGGTCGCCCGGCTTCGCCCCCAACTTGCGCGCCAAGAGCTGGCTGACCAAAAGGCCCTCGGCGGGCAGCGATACCGCCCGGCGTTCCTTGTTGAGTAAGCGGCGCAGTTCGGCGTTTTCCGGATAGCCGAGCAGGGCAGTGGAGAGATGACGATGACCGAGGCGCAGGCGCACCGGGAGGCTGCGGTAGCCCTCCGCCCGCAACACGCCGGGCACCTTGGACAGTTCTGCCAATACCTTGGGCGACTGGTGCTCCGCAAAGATCAACTCCACGTCCTCCCGCTGCGTGAGGGAGAACTGCGAGAAGATCACGTAATGGAGGGTGTCCCACCAAAACAGGCCGAGCATCGTGATCATGACGCCGAAGCCGATGCCCGCGACGCTCATCGCGGTGCGGAAGGGGCGCAGGGTGAGATTGCGGTAGATCATGCGGCCCCGGTTGGAAAGCCAGCGGGCCCAAGGCAGGCGCTCCCAAAAATTCTCGTGGAAAGAGGGAGGCGCGGGCGGCCGCATCGCTTCGGCGGGCTGCAGGGAGAAGACCTGCCGCAGGCTGGAGAAAACCCCCACCAGGGCCGCGCCGAAGCTCACCCCCAGGGCGATGAGGATCACCCGGGGCGGGATCAGGTAGTTCATGATCGGGAAATGGTAGAAATCGGTGTAGAGCACCGTCAGGTAGCGACCCATCCAGATCCCCGTTCCGATCCCCACGGCCAGTCCCAGCAGGACGATGCCGGCAATCAATTGAAAATAGTGCAGCGAGATGGTCCAATTCCCATAACCGACCGCCTTGAGCGTCGCGATCTGCGCGCGTTGCAGCATGACCATCCGGCTGAGCACGACGTTGAGCAGGAAGGCCGCGACCAGCAAAAAAATCAGGGGGATGGCGATGGCCATCACCCTCTGTTGGTTGATTTCATCGCTGAGGAAACGGTTGCTGATCTGGTCCTTGCGTTCGTAGGCTCCGAGTCCGCCGTAATCCAGTAAGTAACGGTCGAGTTGGTCGATGACTTCGTGGCTGTTGCTCCCGGGTCCCAAGATCAGGGAGAGGCTGTTGAAGCTGCCGTCCATATCGAGGGCAGCCTCCAGGCCCCGGACGGGGGTCCAAAAGATGCCGAAGTGGCGGTCGTCGGGGATGGGGGTCTCGCCGCGGATCGCGTAGATGTACTCGGGGGAGAGGGCGGTCCCCACGATCTGGAACCTTTTATACTTGCCGTTCACCACCGCCCCGATGCTGGTCCCCGGCTGGAAGCCGTTCGCGTTGGCGAAGCCCTCGCTCACCACCGCCTCGTCGTCCCGCCTGGGATCGGGCATCCGGCCCTTGCGGAGATAGAGGCGATTGAGGCGGGGTTCGCCGGTGGCGGGCAGCGAGATGAAGCGGCCCACCGCGGTGTCGAGACGGTCGGGGATTTCCAGCAGGAAGTCCTTCACGATGCGGGTCTCCAGGCTGACCACGCCGGGGATTTGCTCGAGGCGCTTGGCGATGCTCAGCGGGGCGCGCTTCATTTCGGCGAAGACCTCGGCGAAGCGCCCTTCCTGGTAGAAGCGGGTCTGGGCGGTCTTGAGCGAGGCCTGGGTGGAGAGAAAGGCGACCAAGGCGGCGATCCCGCTGCCCAGGACTAGGGCGATGCTCAGCACCTGGGTCTTCATGTGCCAGAGGTCGCGGAGCACCTTGCGATGGATGGCCTTCACCATGTCAGGGCCTCCGGGGAGAGGCGCTGAGGATTCCGCTCGGTGGAGATGATCTTGCCGTCCGCCAGGCGGAAGACCCGGTCGGCCATCCCCGCGATCCCCACGTTATGGGTGATGACGACCGTGGTGGTGCCCAGCTCCTCATTGACCCGTTGCAGGGCGACCAACACTAATTTTCCGGTGGCGTGATCGAGGGCGCCGGTGGGTTCGTCGCAGAACAGCATGTCCGGTCGCTTCACGATGGCCCGCGCCACGGCCACCCGCTGCTGCTCGCCACCGGAGAGCTGGGATGGAAAATGATGCATCCGCTCCTGGAGCCCCACCACTTCGAGGGCCGCCTCGGGGTCCATGGGGTGTTCCGCGATGTCGGTGACCAAGCGGATGTTCTCGAGGGCGGTGAGGCTCGGGATGAGGTTGTAGAATTGGAAGACGAAGCCGACGTGCTCCCGGCGATAACGGGTCAGCCCGGCATCGTCGGCACCGCTCAGGTGATGGTCGCGGTACCGCACCTCGCCCGAGGTCGGGGTGTCGAGGCCGCCCAGGATATTGAGCAAGGTCGACTTGCCGCCGCCCGAGGGGCCCAACAGGACGACGAATTCGCCTTCGCGAAGCTCCAAGCTGATCCCGCGCAGGGCCTGCACCTGGACTTCGCCCATTGGGTAGACCTTGGTCAGGTCCCGGGCTACTAGCACCACTGGAGCGGGGGATGAAGGCGATGGCTTTCCCATGAAAATTGAATCCAGTTTAGCCCATGGCTTGCCTCGGGGCCGAATCCTTTCCAGGATACTCCGCGAAAAAATAATTTCCGTTTCTTCGCTGGGGGCTTAGAATTTTCACACAGCCAGCACTGCTTCCAACGGTTCATTCCAAAAAAATTGGGATCGCTATCCCGCGATCCAGGGAGGAGCTATGAAAACACTTGTGTTTTCCATAAGGATCCTGCTCGTGCTCTCCGCCCTCGCCCTGGCCCTGCCGGGTTGCGGCGAGGACTGCGCGCTGTCGGACGGGACCTTGGGGAAATTGGCCACCAATGGGACTTGCGCCCCGCCCCCCGATGTCGCCGGGGAACAGCCTAATACTCCGGCGAATAATCCACCCGTCCAGCCCGAGCCCACACCGACCGGCGGCAGTTGTACCCCGATCAACGGCAACGGCCAGGTGCCCTTAGGCGGCGCCTGCGACGACAACTCGGATTGCGCCGACCAATTGCCTTGTCAGGATTGCCGTTGCATCTGATCGCCACAAAGAAAAGCCGGCCTTGGGGGCCGGCTTTTTTCGTTGGGGCGTGAAGGAGGAAAACTAATAGGCGCAGCGCGCCTCGCTCGGGTCGACGATGCCGTTGTGGTTGGCATCGCAGGCCAGGTCGCGGGGATTGCTGACGGCGCGGTGGTTGATGGCATAGCGCTCGCGCGGACCGACCCAGCCGTTGTCATTGTGGTCGTAGCGGTTTTCAACGGGGGTGTTCACTCGGGGGCCCTGGGTGGCCGACCAATAGAGATGGCGGCTGGCCAGGACGGCGCGGTCATGGGGACCGACCACGCCGTTGTTGTTGAGGTCGCGGCGCGCCTCGGCCGGATTATTGACCGGGTTGTAGCGCTGCCAGGCCTGGGCGGAACCGAGGCTGGAGACCGTCAGGACGCAGGCGGTGGCGACGAAGGCGAGAGATTTGAACTTCGAGATCATGATGACACTCCTTTTTTTGGTTACGGAGGAGTCGAGCCCCCCATTTTTTTGGGAGGCACCCATTGCCTCCCTGCTGCTCTCTTGGACTCAATTTAGCTCAGGTGGTTAAGCGGCGGCAAGGTTTTCATAATTTTTCCGTATACATTTGTAAACGATATAACTTTTAAATATATGAAATATAATAATTTATTTATATTATAAAGTTTATATTAGAAGTTTTTTGTATACGTAAGGGGCGAAGGTGCCGGTGGCCAGGGAGCTGGTGGTGGGTTCAGAGGCCGCGGCAGGCGTGCAGGGGGATGTTCAAGGTTTGGCCGCCGAAGGTGGCTTGGGCCACGCGGCAAGAACCGGTCGCGTCCTTGTCGAAGGTCAGCGAACCCGAGCCTTGGGTCTGGCCCGTGACCAGATTGGTGACGGTGAAGGTCAGGGTACCGGAGACGGGATAGCAG
This sequence comes from bacterium, assembly GCA_046346845.1. GTDB lineage: Bacteria > UBA10199 > UBA10199 > DSSB01 > DSSB01 > DSSB01. The sequence continues at coordinate 181,367 of JAXMHH010000002.1, read as the reverse complement.
CGACACTCGTTATAGTCCCAGACCACCTCTTGGTATTGGGTGTCGACGCTGAATTGGGCGAGGTTGTGCACGACCCGCACCACACCCTCATGGATCGTCTTGTTCGGCCGATTTTGCGTCGGCAGTTTGACGAGATCGGCGACCACTGGGCTGGGAGTGAGCAGGCTGTGATCGTAGAGTTTGCTGCCGTTCGGCCTCAGGAAGACGCGCCGGGAGGAGGAGAGCTCGAAGGTCTCGCGCACCGTCCCCTCGCCGGGGGCTGGGGAGTTGAAATTCGCGTACTCGAGGGTGCTGCATTGGGTGATTTCCAACCGGGCGCCGTCATCGAAAGCGTAGGCGATCGGCGTCACCGGCATATCGCAGGCGCCGGTGTCGGGAATCGCGTCGGTGGAACGGATCTGCCGGGCCCCGTCGCCCTGGATGGCGTTGAGAAAGAGCGGCTTGGCGTTCGGTCCGCTGCAGGCGCCGGCGCCCATATTGAACCAAGAGATATAGCGCTTGCCCTCCACCGTAAAACCGTCGCCGGTATCGCAGCCGAGGGAAAAATCCTTGATGAAGATGGCGGTATGGGTGGTTTCGTCGCAGGTGGCCGTTACGACGCAGGGCGGGGCGGCGATGGCGGAGGGGAGGAGACTGAATCTGCGCCGCACGGCGAGACAAGCGGGTTTTTCGAAGGATAACCCCGCGACGCTATCGAAATCGGGTTCGGAATTCAATAGGCCGGAGACCGTATCGATGCTGTCCCCGACCGCACTGGCGATGCCGTCCGGCGTGGCGTTTCCGGTTTCGGTGCCGCCGGTGGCTCCGCCGCAGGCGACCAAGAGCAAAATCCCCAACAGGCCCATCTTGATCGGAAATTTTCTCATCATGGAGCGGCGTCCTTTCGAGGGGCCTCGGGATCTTGGGTGAGCGGAAACAATTGGATGTTCAATTGGACGACCTCGTCCGGCTCTGCGTCATCCGCGACTAATTTTAATACCTCTTGGCGGAATTCTTGTATCTTTTTCTTCAGCTGGGGAATCCGGCCCTTGGCAATGCCGAGGGTCATGGTGCTGACGTCCCGCCGGACGGGAGATGATTGGTCCATCACCTCCTGGCAAAGAGACAATAAGAGTTTGTGATAGTTAAACACGACCAGCGAGGCGACCTCCGCGCCGGTAGAGACCAAGGGACTCGCCTGGCGATAGCGGCCGTCGGAGGTTTTTTGAATAAACCCCAGGCTTTCCAGGAGTTGGAGCGAGCGCTCGACTTGGGCAACGCTGACCTCGGGGCTGAGCTGTCGGGCGATGGAGTCGGGGCTGCCATCGCATTTTTTCGAGACCGCCAGCTCGCGGATCACGGGGTGATACCAGGCCGAGTAATATTCATACTGGTTTTTCTCGATGGGCTTGAGTTCGCTGTATTTTTTGGATTGCAGCAGCTTCGCGTAATAATGGCTTTTCTGTTCGTTGGTCTTGGCCTGGTTGAAGAAGACCAGGTTTCGGAAGAATTCCTGCTCCTGTTTGTTGAGCTTCAAGGCGAGGGTGAATTTGGAAATCGACTCTTCGGTCAGGTTGCGGTCGCCGTCCATGACCAGCTTGAAAAAGTTGGTCGATTGAAAGCCGGCGCGCTTGGAGAAGGTGCGGAAGGAGAAGGAGCCCCGCGAGGCCTTAGCCTCCTGGTACCAATCCCTCAAGAACTTCCGGTAATCCAAATAATGAAACACGGAAACCGCGGACGAAGGACCTTTCATAATACCTCAAAAATAACCCGCCCAACCCCCGAAGACAAGCCCCTGTTCCTATAATTTCGTATACATTAGTATACTTTTTTTATCATAACTATTTATTAAATATTTAAATTTTTTTCATAATTTTTTATTAATTAAAATTATGAATACATTTTTCCTGACGGGAGGAACTATGAAACGCTTTCGAAAAAAGATCCTTGGCCTATTCGCGGTTATCACCATGCTGTTGCTGAGCGCGGAGCTGGTCCACGCCGCCACGATCGCGGTCGATACCACCGTTGACGAAAATCCGATGGTCAACAATGGCCGCTGTAGTTTGCGAGAGGCCTTGCACAACGCGAACAACGACGGCACTCCGCCCGACGAACCGGATTGCGCGGCCGGGGACGGAGACGACGTGATCGATCTGCGGGGCCTCTCCGGCACCCTCGACTTGTTGGCGAGCCTAAGCGCCTTGACCACTAATCTCACTATCCTGGGTCCCGGGGCGTCGCTGCTCACGATCCGGGCGGGCGGCGCCTACCGGATCTTCGATACCGCCAGCGCCTCGCTGAACCTGAACATCAGCGGACTTACCCTGACCAACGGGGCTCCCTCGGCGGGCGGCGGCGGGGCGATCTTCGTCGAACCCACCGACACGATGAACCTTACCGACTGCGTGATCACGGGCAACAATCTCAGCACCAATCAGGGCGGCGGCATCCAGAACAAGGGCACCTTGATCATCGACCGCTGTCTCATCGCCGACAACCATATTACGGCGGGCACGGGAGAAGGGGGCGGCATCGTCTCGGAAGGGGACCTTACCGTCCGAAACAGCGCCATTGTCGGAAATTCCCTTACCAATTCTAACAACGGCGGTGGTATCAAGATCTCGAACGGCAGCTTGAACCTGGTCAATTCCACCGTCAGCGGCAACTCGGCGAATGGCGGTGGCGGGCTCTACATCACAGCCCTGAGCACCCCCGTCACCGTTAAAATATTGAGTTCCACGATCACCGACAATCACGCGACGGCCGGCGAGGGCGGCGGGCTCGCGATGAGCGCGGCGACGGCCTCGGACATCTCCGTCACCGTCCAAAATTCCATCCTGGCCGGCAACACGGCCTTTATCGAAGGCGCGGATTGCACCGACGACAACGGCCTGTCCGGCACGGTCGTGAGCCAGGGCTTCAATCTCCTGGGGATCGACGACCAATGTTCGGGCGAATTCGACGGCACGGGAGACAAAATCGGCACTCTGGCCAGTCCGCTGAATCCGCGGCTGTCCGCGCTGGCGGACAACGGCGGACCCACGCCCAGTCACGCCCTGCAGGCAGGGAGCCCGGCCATCGACGGTGGCAACCCTTCCGGATGCCGGGATGAAAACGGCCTCTTGCTGGGCCTTGACCAGCGGGGATTCTCGCGCAACGGCGACGGCGACGCGAACGGCAGCGCGGTTTGCGATATCGGCGCCTTCGAAAACGCCTGCGGCGACGGCCGAGTGACCTTGGGCGAGGACTGCGACGACGGCGATGCCAACAGCGATACCCAGCCCAACGCCTGCCGCAGCTCCTGCCAAGCGGCCGCCTGCGGGGACGGGGTCGTGGATGCGGGAGAGGCCTGTGATGACGGGAATCTCACTTCGGGGGACGGCTGTGAAGCGACCTGCGCCCTGCCCAGCTGCGGAAACGCCGTGGTCGATCCCGGCGAGGACTGCGACGACGGCAATGCCGACGACCAAGATGCCTGCAGCAATACCTGCCTCGACAACGCCGCGGGGGCGACGGGCGGATCGGGCGGAGGCTGCCGGCTTGGGTCGAAGGGAACGCCTGCCGGGCCCCTCGCCTTCGGCTTCGGCCTGCTGCTGCTCGCCGCCCTGAGGCTGGCCTCCCGCCGTGGGGAATCCGGCCGGGAATAATCCGTTTTTTCTTCCCGTAGTGATCCCGCCCGCGAAGTCGCATGCTTCTTGGCTTCGCGGGCGGGAATTATAAAGGTGTCAGCCCCGGCGCGCTGTGCTAAAAATAATAAAGCGATCCGGCCCTGATGGCCGGATTTTTCGTCACCTTTCCTGGGAGGAAATATGACACCAGAACAAATGCAACAACAGATGGACCAAGCCCTGGGCCAAGGCCTTGGGCTGGGCATCGTGATCGCTTACTTGGTCGCCTACGTGTTCTTCGCCTTTTGCCTGGCGAAGATCGCCGAGAAGACCGGACGGCCCTTTGGCAAGAGCTTCGTGATGGCGCTCATCCCCATCGTGAACCTCGTCCTGTTGCTGCAAATCGCGGGCAAACCGATCTGGTGGATCCTGCTCTTCCTCATCCCCATCGTGAACCTCGTGATCGTCGTGCTGGTCTGGATGGCGATCGCGGAAAAGCGTGGCAAGCCGGGCTGGTGGGGCGTCCTCATGTTAATCCCCATCGCCAACCTCATCATCCTGTTGATCTTGGCCTTCGGCAGTTCGGGCCAGGCCGGGGCGACGGCCTAGCCGATCCCCGCCATTATTTCTCCGAGCCTTTTTTCCCGGAGCCTTTCGGAGGCGGGGGAGGCGGGTCCGCCTGCGGGTAGCGGATCTGGCCGAGGGTGCGCTGGACCTCGGCCAAGAGGCCGCCGCGTTTGGGCGCGGGCGAAGCGGGCAGCGGCGGGACGGTGCTTTCCCGCTCCGGGGTCGGGGTGCGTTCTAAGCCCCGGCGCGCGCCGGGCGCGGGGGGCGGCGAGGCCTCGGAGGCGGTCGCGAAGGTTCCCCTCCGGTTTTCGACCAGGGCCGATCCCAATCGCGAACCGTAGGGGCCAACCCATTCCAAAAAGACGCGCCGCCCCTCCGGGACGGGCAGGCGGTGAGTCGCCAGGTTGAGGCCCGCGATCAACGCGGCGGAGCGGTCGTCCGCCGCAGGGCTTTGCAAGGCGGTCACGCGCAGGCGCAGGTCTCCGTCGAGGAGTTGGCGAATCAAGTCGGAATTCGGGTTGGTCAGGTGCAGGCTCAGGTCGATTTCGGAACGCAGTTCCAAGGTGCCATCGGCGTGGGGGACCAAGCGACGGGCGCTGTCAGCGGCCTGCAGGGCCTTCAAGACCGGCAAAGGCGCCGGGGCCGTGGGCTGAGCGGGATCGTAGGCCTGGTAAAAGCCGAAGGCCAGGTTTTGGCCGTAGACGTTTCGCACCAAGCCGCTGCTCCAAACTCTTCGAACATTTCCATCCAGGCAGCGAAAGTCCCGAGGGCTCGGGTGGAACACACCGCTGCGCAGGAGATTCCAGAGCTCGGCGATGGGGAGGGAGGAATTGCTGGCGCTGAAGAAATAGGGGAGGGGATGTCGTCCGGCAGCGGCTTCGTCGTAGCCGAACAATTCCGTAAACTGCCGGTTGACGAGAAAGATGCGGTCAAAGCCCCCCTTGCCGTCGAGGCGGGCCAGGGTGGCGGCGATGGGCAGGCCGTCGAGAAAGGCGCGCAGTCCTAGCTCCGGATGCGCGGCGCCCTGCAAGAAGGCATCGACCTCCGGATGAGCGCCGCTGTCCCGGGCGGGGCGCCCCGTTCCTCCCAAGGCGCTGGCTGGGCGAGGCGAGGGGGGGCGAGGGCCTTTTCCGTCGTTCGCCCCATTCATCATCACCACCGGGAGCCCTAGCTCCGGAGACTCGGCGGCCCGGGCCTGAGGCCACGGCGAGACGGCGGCCAGGGCCAGTCCTGGGCCCGCCGCTGCGCTAAGAGAAGCCCTGCTTCCCTCACCCTGTCGCCCGAGGAGTTCGGCGCGCAGGTCCATGCCGCGTTCCCAGGCCTCGAACGAGGAACCCAGGGCGCTTCGGGTCAGGCGGCCCGCGACATGAAACTGCAGCAAGGTCGCCAGCGAGTCGAGCAGGGTATTGGCGCCATCCTGGGCAGGCCGCAGACCGGTCCACTGCTCCAGGCGGTGGCCCAAGACGATCCCTGCCAAGGTTCCGCCTTGCTGGACCAGGCCGGGGAGGATTCCACGGGGTCCGCTCCCGAGGCCTAAGCGGCTCAGGGCCAGGGAGCTGGCGCCCCCCGCCACTCGCAGGCCGCCCAAGACCAGATAGGCGGAGACCAAGTCTCTCCCGAGCGCCCCACCGCTCCAATCTTGGGGCCGGCCCAGGGCCTCGCGGAGCCCCCGGCTGCTCAGCGCGAAGGCGGGGGCCTCCAAGGCGAAACCGGCGAATCCCGCGACGGCGCGGGCCGCCAGGCCCCGGGAAAAAACTCCCGTGCCTGTGCCCCCGACCAGGGCCTGGAGCGTCGCCAGCCGCGTCAGGCGGAAGACGCCGCCCGCGACGGCCATGCCCAGCAGGGCCGAAGGATCGGTCGCCTCCTGGGCCAGGCGCCGGGCGAGGAATTCCGCGCGCAGCCCGAAGCTCCCGGTTCCCGCCAAGGCGTCTCGTCGCTCGGCGGCGCGTCGCCGCAGGCCGGCAGAAACTTCTCCGGCATCTCCGGACGCGATCCCTTGGTAGAGTTCCGCGGCGCCCAGGAGATTCCCGTTCTGTTCTTGGCGGATCGCCAGCGAGAGGAGGGCCTCGCCCCGCAGCTCGGGGTCGCTTTCCCTTTGAATGGATCGGTATTCGGCGAGGGCCGAGGCCTCTTGGAGTCCGCGGGGGACATGGCCGGGTGAGGCCAGGGCAGGCAAAGACGCGCCGTTGGATAGAAAAATCGCGGCGCGGAATTCCGTGTTGGAGAAGAGTAAAGGCATCCGTCGACTCCCTCGTCAGACCTTTACCCGGCGAACCTGGTCCTTGGCTGCTCCCAGGTTTTGGCGGCTTTGTCAACGGGGCTTTGCGGGCCTCGATTTTCCTTGGGATTTAGGCGGATCAAGCCTTTTCTAGGTAGGAATTATTCTCCGTATCGACCACGATCACGTCCCCCGGCTTGATGAAGAGGGGCACCTTGACCACATTGCCGTTTTCCAGCACGGCGTCCTTGGTGGCCCCCGCGAAGCCCTTGGTCGGGGGGTCGCATTGCTGCACCTCGAAGGGGATGCGGGCCGCGATGCTCACGCTCACCGGCCTATCCTCGTGCCGAAAGACGGTGATGGGGGCCTCGGGCTTGAGGTACTTGAGGGCCTCGCCCAGCATGGTGCCGGGCAGCTCGATCTGCTCGAAGGTCTCGGGGTCCATGAAATGGTAGGTGTCCCCGTCCTGGTAGAGGAAATTCATCTTCCGGGCGACGAGCTCGATCTCCTCGACGGTCTCGGTCGAGCGGAAGCGCTGGTTGATCTTGATGCCGGTGCGCAGGTTGCGCAGCTCGGTCTGGACTACCGCGTTGCCCTTGCCGGGGGTGACGTGCTGGACCTTCAGCACGCTGAACAGTTCGTTGTCGAGGCGTAAAAACAATCCGCTGCGGATTTGGGTTGCGTTGATCATGGGCGGCCTACTAACCTAGGGGGCGGTTTTTCGCAATCCCCGAGCCATTTCGTCCAAAGGAGCCCGCCATGAGCCAAGAGGAAGATCTCAAAGCCGAATTGGAAAAGCTTCGCGCGGAGAACGCCGCCCTCAAAAAGACCTCTTCCCGCGGCCTCTCCCTCAAGGTCAGCGAGAAGGGCGCCTTGTCGGTCTATGGACTGGGGCGTTTCCCCGTCACCCTTTACAAAGAGCAATGGGCCAAACTGCTGGATTTGGCCGACGACATCCGGGCCTTTCTCAAGGCCAACGACGCGCAATTGAAGAGCAAAGACTAAGCGGGGGCCCGCCGCGGTCTCGCCCGCTAGCTGGTCTCGGGAGGGAAGGATGAGTTGGAGCCAATCTTGGTCCGACTGGTGCAAAGCGTTTCGCCGCGTTTGTTTAGGGATCGGTGTGGTCTTGCTTCCGGCCGCGGCCCTGGCGCAGGGCACGCCGCCCGCAGGGCCCCTGGCTCCCCCCCAACTCGCGGAATCCGTCAATGAATTCGGTTTTCAACTGCTGCGGACGCTGCAGCGAGCGCCCGCCCCCGCGGGCTCCGGCCCCCAAAACCTCTTTCTCTCCCCGCCCAGCGTGGCCTGGGCCTTCGACATGGTATTGAACGGCGCCGGAGGGGCTACCACGGCGGCCCTCGCCAAGACCTTGCAAGTGCCGGGCTGGGGCCTGCCCGAGCTCAACGCGGCCAGCTTGGCCCTGCGGCGCTCCCTGGAAGCGGCTGACCCGAAGGTGACTATCAAGGTTGCCAATAGCCTGTGGGGAAAGACGGGTTTGGAGTTCTTTCCCGACTTCCTCGCCGCCGCCCGGAATTTCTACTCCGCCGAGCTGGCCCCCCTGACCACCGTGGAGCCGATCAACGCCTGGGTCAGCGCCGCCACCCAAGGCAAGATCCCCAGCATCCTCAATCCGGAAAACATCACTCCCCAGACCATCCTGGTTTTGGTGAATGCCCTCTACTTCAAGGGCCTTTGGCAAAGGCCCTTCGACCCCTCCCGCACCGCCCCCCAAGCCTTCCACCCGCAGGCAGGGGCGGAACGTCCCGTGCCGATGATGAGCCAGTCCGGGTCCTACGCCTATTTCGAAGATTCCCAGGTACAGGCGATCCGCCTGCCCTATGGCGGCGGCCGTTTGGCCCTGGTGGTCGTCCTGCCGGCAGCGAACTCGAGCCTGAAGGCCTTCCTCGATGCTCTGGACGCCGCCCGCTGGCGGGCCTTGGTCTCCGGCTTGAAAAACCGGCCGGGGCAGATCCTCCTGCCGCGTTTCAAGGTGGAATACGGCGCCGAGCTCAGCGAGCCCTTGAAGGCGATGGGGATGGAGGTCGCCTTCACCGAAGCCGCCGATTTCAAGAAATTGGCCAAGGTGCCGCCGGGCTGGTGGGTCAAGATCAGCAGCGTCCGGCACAAGGTCTTCGTGGAAGTCAACGAGGAGGGCACCGAGGCGGCTGCAGCCACCGCCATCAGCATGCTGGCGGGCGCGGCCCCGCCACCTCAACAGCCCCCCTTCCGCATGGTGGTGGATCGCCCCTTTTTCGCGGCCCTGCAGGACTCCCAGAGCGGATTGCTGCTCTTCATCGGCGGAGTCGCCGCGCCCTGAGGAATCGCTCGCCAGCTCCGCGATTCTTCGTTATGATAGTTTTATGAGCCACCTTAAATCGCTCATCAAGGTCACCGACGTCGTCTCCCTCACCCCACAGGCCAGCGTCTTCGAGGCCTGCCAAAAGATGTCGGAGCGCATGATCGGCAGCGTCATCGTCTCGGCCGAGGGCCAGCCCACCGGCATCTTCACCGAGCGCGACCTGCTCAATCGAGTGGTGGCCAAGGGCCTAGACCCCAAAACCACCCCCCTCGAGCAGGTGATGTCCAAGGGACTCAAGACCGTCTCGGTCCACGAGACGGTGGAGGCCTGCTTCAAAAAGATGGAAGAGACCAAGTGCCGGCACATCCCCATCGAGGACGGCGGTAAATTGGTCGGCGTGGTCACCATGCGCAACATCCTCGAATGGCTCACCGACCAGATGAAGGAAGAAAACCTCTTCCTAAAGAATTACATCCAAAGCTGAATCCGATCGTACCCTGGCTTGCCCCTGGACAAGGGTCCGCAACCATGGAATAGGCCCCTCGATATAGACAAAGGGGGAAACTCCACCCCTGTTCGAGGAGTTCCTGCATGATTCGCCGCTTTAATACCCTGTTTCACCGACTTCGTGGCGTTCTGTTGCTGACCTGCGGCCTGCTGTCGCTGTCCGTCGCGGCCCCGGCCAAGGAAGGAAACGCCTACAAGATCGACCCCGCCCAGAGCGGGTTTTTGGTCAATACCGGGGTGGCCGGCCTGTTCAAGAAATTCGGCATGCCCTTGACCCTGGAGGTGCGGGAGTATTCCGGAGAGATCCGCTTCGATCCCGGCAATCCCGCCGCCTCCTCCGTCAAGGTCCACGTGGCGGCCCATTCCGTCGCCCTCAAGACCCAAGTCATCGAGCATGACCGGATGAACATCGAGATGCGGACCCATGAGAAGGTCCTGGAGAGCGAGAAATACCCGGATATTGATTACTCCAGCGATCGGGTAAAAATTTGGAAGACGGGGGCCAACATCTACGAGGCCGACGTGGACGGCACCCTGAGCCTGCATGGCAAGTCGCGGCAACTGCCGCTGCGGGCCACCCTCACCTTGCGGGGCAACCGCCTGGAGGCGGCGGGCGAGGTCACGCTCAGCCAGAAGGAATTCGGCATCAAGACCTATGGCTATGAGGGCGGCGCCCTGCGGGTGGCCGATGCGGTGAAGGTATCCTTCAACCTTGTCGCAGTCCGCTGAGGCCGACTATTTGGTGGGGCCGAAGTATTCGACCGCGATCAAATTCATGACGGGGGGTATCGAGGTCAGCTGTTTCGGGGTGTCATCCTGGGTCTTCAGGGTCGATTCGAGGGATACGTAGAAGAGATTGTCTTCCTTCTTGGTGAACTCGCAGGTCAAGCGTTTCGCGGGCAGCGAGACCGCGTACTGCCAATCCTTCAATTCGCAGTTGGGGATGAGCTTGGTGTTGTATCCCGATTTATCCGCCTTCAGGGTGACGGATTTACCCTGGAGGCTGCTCTTCCAGGTGTAGCTGCCGCCCGCGGCAGGGAGGCCGATTGCGCCGACGGCAACGGGGTCGTCTTCCAGGTCGAAGCTCGGGGCATAGGTGGTGATGGCTTTCACCTGGGCGCCCTCCGGGAGTTTCACGGGACAGAGGAAGCTGGAGGTCTTGTAATGGTCTTCTCCGGTCGGACCGGAATACCCCTGACTAGATTGATGTGCGCAATCCGAACTGTGGATCAGGAGGGTGTGCGGCAGGAAGGCGGCGAGCTGGGCGGTGTTGAGGGTGGTGACTCCCGGGCCGCCCGTGGGGTTGAGGCTCCCGATGACGCCGGGATTGAGCGTGACGGGGTTGCTAGGTTGCGCCGCCGGGTCCGTGGGGTCGCCGCCTTCGTCGGCCTTGTCCTCTTTGCCTAGTCCCGCCTGCAAGGGATCCTTTGCCTTGTTGTCTGCGGCGGCGTTTAGCCCGGCATCGTTGGTGTTGAGTGCGTTGGAATTACTGTTGCCGGCGCCGGAGCAAGCGCTGACGCACAAGGCCACGGCCAGGAACCAGACATGAGTTTTCATAAGATTTCCCTCTTAAACCCGAGCAAATAGATTATCGAATCTTAACCTAAGGAAAGTTTCCCGTTAAGACTGAATTTTTCCACCTCGGTGTCCATTTTTTCGCAGCAAGCCCTCCAAGCCAGCCGCTATTTTTCCAAGAGCTTGGCGCGGAACAAGATCCCGCCCACGATTCCCGCCGCCGAGGGCACCACCAAGAACAGCCAGAGCTGCTGCAGGGCCTTGCCCCCCACCAGGAGCGCGGGTCCCAGGCTACGCGCCGGATTGACCGAGACGCCCGTGATCTGGATGCCGAAAATATGGAGGACCACCAGGGTGATCCCGATGGCCAGGCCCGCGATCTGGCCGGGCGCCGCCGCCTGGGTCGAGCCGAGAATCACGATGACGAAGAGCAGGGTGGCGAAGAATTCAAAGAGCATGGCGCTGTGTTGCGAATAACCGCCCAGGTAATCCGGGCCCCAGCCGTTCTGGCCGAGCCCGCTCGCCGCCACGTCGTAGCCGGAGAGTTTGCCGCTCGCGATCATCGCCAAGAGCCAAGCGGCGACGATGGCGCCCAGGCACTGGGCGAAGATGTAGCCGAGGAGATCACTTGCCGACATGCGGCCCGCGGTGAAGACCGAGAGGCTCACCGCCGGATTGATGTGGCAGCCCGAGATGGGGCCGATGCCGTAGGCCATCCCCAGCAGGGCGAAGCCGAAGGCGAAGGCGATGCCGACGACTCCGACCTTGTCGCCGGCGATCACCGCCGTCCCGCAACCGAGCAGCACGAGGGTGAAGGTTCCGACAAATTCCGCGAGGTATTTTTTCATGGTGATGCCCTCCTTTAGGGAAAATTCCTTGACCCAAGTGGATAGAATTTTGCGTCCTTTGCGGGGCCAGGCCAAGCTCGAAGTGTTGGCCCGGCGCGTTAATGGCGGGCAATTCGCTGGTCAAGCCGGAGAAAAGCCGATAGATTTCCAATCCATGGGAAAGAGTGCCGTTTTCAAGCAGGCTCGCCAGGCCGTTCGCTCGGGGCAGGACCGCCACCAAGTCTTTGAAACTTATAAAGACCAGGTGTCCAGGCCCCTGCAATTGGCGGTCGCCATCGCGGGGGTGCCCGATCCGGAGCGCAAGGCGCGATTCCAGGCGGCCAATATCGCCCTGGTGATCCTGTTGCTGCTCGCCGCCTTGGGCAAGCTCGTCACGGCATTCACGATGTTCCAAGGCTTTGGACTGCTCCCCGTCCTGGGCCTGGCCTTATTGGGAGTCCTGTTGCCGACCATTTGCGCCATCGAGGTCGCGCGTTTCAACGGACAGATCTACGCGCTGATCCCGCTCTTTTGCTTGGCGAGCCTCTTTCAAGTCCTGCGTCATTTTTCCGGGGATTATCTCGGCTTGGCCGTGGATCTGGCTTTTCTGGCGGCGATCCTCGGGCTCAGCCTCTGGATCAAGATCAAGGTGTTCCCCAATCTCGGCTTGGGCGGCGTGAAAAAAGACGCCCAGGGCCGTTATCTCTTTTAGGCATCGCCGTTCCGCGATTTTCGCGAAGTATTTTTCAAAAGCCCGAGCGCGGCCGCATGGAGCTTTTCCAGCGGTCGTCAGTCCTTGGCAGGTGAAGTGGCGGTGACCCGCCCGCATTTCAAGCTAACTAAGGGTATTCATAGATCTTTTGAAAATGTGCTAGGGAGGTTGCATTTTGCTAAGCTAAAATCTGCTCCACTATGAGAGGGGGGGCGCTTCGGGCTTTCATTTTAATCGCGTTCATCAACCTGCCTTTTTCCCTCACCGGCGGCGCTCCTGGCTGTGGGTCTGGCAGTTTGGTCGAAAGCGGCTCGGGTACGGTCGGCGAAGGGGAAGGGCCGCTCGACACCTCCGTTTGCGGGTTAGATCCCTTCTGCGAGACCACCGAGGATTGCCGCCAATTATTGGTATCCTGTCCCAACGTCGCGGAGCGGCTAGAGGCGAACCGTCAAGACGTCTTTTGCCTGGGCCAGGACGGGACCTGCCGGGTTTATCTCCGGGATATTCCGCCGGAAGAATGCGTGGCGGGAGAGCTGCCCTCGCGCCTCGACTGCATGGCCTGCGAAGGCGACCAGGATTGCATCCAGGATCCGCCGGTGATGTGCGGGCCCCAGCCTTGCGCGCTTGCCTGCTTCGAGCACTGCTGCCTGGACCCGGAGACCATCGACTACTATCGCTCGGATAACGACGGCGACGGCATCAACAATTTCGACGATAACTGCCCCGACAACATCAATCCGACCGGAGGCGATTGCGATCGCGACGGCGTCGGCGACGCCTGCGACAATTGCGCGCGCATTTACAATCCTTTTCAAGAGGATGCCGAACTAGGCGAGGTCGGAGGGGACGGAATCGGCGACGTCTGCGACGATGACGACGACAACGATGGGCTCAAGGACGACGTCGACCCTTGCCCATTCAATCCATTGCAAAGCCCGGTGGACGACGACGGCGACGGTATCCCGAATATTTGTGACAACTGCCTGAAATTGGCCAATCCGGATCAGGCCAACTTGGACGGCGATGCCTTTGGCGACGCCTGCGATTTTTGCCCCGGCGTTCCGGACGGATCGAACGATGACCGCGACGGCGACGGCCTAGGGGATGTTTGTGATCCCGACATCGATGGAGACGGGGTGCCCAACGCGCTGGACAATTGCTTTTTGCCCAATCCCGACCAGGCGGATTGCGATTCGGACGGCATTGGGGACGCCTGCTTGCCGGCCGCCGATTTGGATGGAGACGGATTCGACGCCTGCGTGGATCAATGCCCCCTGTTCCCGGGAACGGATACCGCGGACTCCAACCCGAAGGACGGCATTTGGGACCATTGCCAAAGGGATGAGGACGGGGACGGATGGAACAATGCGGCGGACGACTGCCCCTTGCAGCCCGATCCCGACCAGGAGAATGCCGACGGAGATCTGCTGGGCGACGCTTGCGACAATTGCCCATTCATCCCCAACAATCGTCAGGAAGATTTCGATGCGGATGGCGTGGGAGATTTTTGCGACAATTGCCCCTTCACCTTCAATCCCGATCAGGCCGACGACAATGGCGATGGGCTGGGAAACGCCTGCGAGGGCCCCCCTCCGCCTCCCGGGCCGGGGTCTCCACCCGTTTAGGACCGCCATGAGGCCATGGGTTTTATGAAGATTCTACTGCGCCTCATTCTGATCGCCGCCTTAAGCGCCTGCGTCTCCTCGGGGCCTTCCCCCGCGGCGCCGCCCGCGCCGATCTCTGAGCTTCCCGCCCTCCGGTTTCCCGAGGAGATCGGAGGCGAGTTCGATGTGAGCACCACGGCCAACTCCGGAGGAAGCGCGGCGATCAAGGCCTTCGTCATGGAAGGGGACGATATTTCGAGTTTCATCGCGGACGCCGCCCTGAACGCCTCCTTCTTTTCGACCTTGTTGGACGACATCCTGAAATCCCTCCATGAACTCGTGATCCCCAGCCGGGAAGACGTGACGAACTTCGAGGATGTCATCGTGGTCGCCGGCAAGTTGGTTCACGTGAAGATCGATTTTGGGGCCTACCCAAACCGATTAGGGGTGGCCTGTTCCGGGCATACCGCAAAGGTACCGATTTGCTACCGGATGTGGTTCAACGGGAAACGGGCCTTCGCGGGGGTCTTCCTCAACACGATTCCGACGGACCTGAATTCCGGCGACGGATTCATTCAAGGCTTCTCGCCGGTCACGATCATCGGGGCGCCGTTCGTAACGGCCATGAATTACGATCTCCGGGACCCGAATTTTCACACCGCGGAATTTTTCGCGGGCGTCAAGGAGGTAAAATCACCGCCCTTCGAGGAAATTCCCGAACAGGAAAACGAATTCACCGCCACCATCCATTTGGCCATGAGACAGGAAGGCCCGCCGAGCTCGGCGCTCAAGCTCATCAACGCCAGCTCCCGCGATTATGAAAACGGATCCCTGGACCATGAGGAGAGAAATATCGCGCGTTGGCGGGAGGGCGAGGATCTCTGGAGCGGGACCCGCGATCTAACCCCCTTGGACGATTTTTCGGGCTTCGGCGAATTTTTCGCGGCCTGCGCGAGGATTTCCTCGGGGCTGGTGGTCAATAGCTCGTTTTGCGAGGCGAGCGGAATTCACGTCGGCCCGGTCGAATTTTTGGATTTTTTTGAGATCGGAGACGTGCTTTTTCCGAGCGATTTTCCGCTAACCCCCACTTTTTGAGTCTTAAGAAGATCGGTTCTCCTCAGGGGATGAGGCGCGGGCCTCTTTCCAGTCCTGCGTCATTTTTTTTGGGGATTAGCCTGCCTTTGGGTGGCGTAAAAAAAAGACGGCCTAGGGCCGTTATCCCTATTAAGAGGCTGTTGGAAACCTGATCTTATTCCCACCGGAATGAATCCGGCCCCATTCACCGCCCAAAAATCCTTTGGATTTTTGGGGTCCGCCAATCCGCCTTTGGCGGCTTGGCCCAACCACCGGTGGTTTTTCAACAGCCTGTTAAGAATCGCCGTTCCGCAATTTTCGCGAAGTATTTTTCAAAAGCCGGAGCGCGGCTGCACGGAGGTTTTCCAGCGGCTCGGCTTGATCCAAGGCGACGATTTCGGAGAGATGGGCCGCAATGTCCTCGGGGCTGAAGCCCGGTGCCTCCGGGAAGCGGAATCCTTCGCCCTCGACGACCGCCGCGCGTGCGACCCGGCCGGCCCCCACGGTCCAGCATTGGCCGTTGACCGCGCAGCCCGCGCCGACCAAATAGGCGACGACGGGCGAGACGAATCGGGGATCGAGGCGTTCCAGCAGCTCCCGCGGCAGGAGGCCCTCGGTCATCCGGCTGCGGGCCATGGGCGCGATGCCGTTGACCTTGATGCCGTGGCGAAGCCCTTCCTCTTTGAGGCTCAGCATCAGCCCCAGCAGGCCAGCCTTTGCCGCGGCGTAGTTGCTCTGCCCGAAATTGCCGTAGAGCCCGGAGGCGCTGAGCGTCAAGACGATGCGGCCGTAGTTTTGCTTGGCTAAAATGGGCCAGGCGGCCTGGCAGACGTTGCGGGATCCCGTCAGGTGCACTTGGAGCACCCGCTCCCAATCTTCCTCGCTTTGCTTGGCGAAGCTGCGGTCGCGCAGGATGCCGGCGTTGTTGACCACCGCGTGCAGGCCCCCGAAGGCGCGGAGCGCGGCCTCGACCATCGCGGCGGCGCCCGCCATCGTCTCGACCCCGTGGCCGTCCGCGACCGCCTCTCCGCCCGCGCGGCGAATCGCCGCCACCGTCTCCTCCGCGGGACTCGTGCCCGAGCCGCCGCCGTCGACCGCGGTTCCCAAGTCGTTGACCACGAGCTTGGCGCCCAAGGCGGCCAAGTACAGGGCGTGACACCGGCCCAGGCCCCCGCCGGCGCCGGTGATCAGTACGACCTGGTTTTGCAGGCTTCGCTCCATAAAAGCGGGGCTAATGTAAATGCTTGTTTGAAAATCCGGCAAGACTTTGTTACCTGGGGGCTATGAAAAAAATTTCGACCCTTTGCCTCTTTTCCTGCCTCTTGTTTGCGCCCCGTTTGCATGCCCAAGCCGTGGCCCTCTTGGATATCCAGCCCGTGCTGATCGATTTCGGGACGATTGAGGCGGGGAGCAGCGCCACCCAGGTCTTTACCTTAAGCAATTTGACGAGCGCGGACCTCCCGATTACGGGATTTTCCGCCAGTGGTGACGCCGTCTTCGACATCGACGTCAATGGCGGGTCCATGCCTTGCGGCAGCGAAAATCCCACCCTGCCTCCGCAGGGGGATTGTACCATGGCGGTGACCTTCGCCCCGATAACCTCGATTACGGCCTCCGCCGGCGTTTCCTTCACCCCCAACAATCAGCCGGCCTCTTCCATCAATGTGCGCTTCCTGGGCGAGGCCACGGCCCCCGCTAACGGCGGCTGCTCCTTGGGGGGATGGAATGCCTCCGGCTCCTGGTTCTGGTTATTCCTGCCCCTGTCGCTCGGCGCCTGGTTCCGGCGCCGGTCTTGACCGGGAGGAGAATCCCTTCACGAAATTTCTCATTCTAGGGCCCCGGACCTCGCTTCGGGAGACTCTGCTTTTTGATTTCCCAAGCTTTTCAAGGGAGTCCACCCCCCTGGGCCCTGGCATGCCCGCTGCATTTTCCTCCGCTCGCCATTGAGAAGGAGGCTTTATGTCCCATCGCCGAAATTGTTTCCCAAAGACCCTGTTCGTCGCCCTGGCCCTGATTTCTTTGTTTTGGGCCGTTCCCAGTCAGGCCGGAAAAAAGAACGAGGGGCCCTTCGCCGTCTATGAGGGCGCAGGGCTCTCCGTTCAAGCAGGACTGGGCGCCAAGGAGGCGCCCAAGTTGAGCTTCGTCCCCGATTATCAGTTCTCGGGAGGCGGGATCGAACTGCCGATCGAGCGGACGCTGCAGCCGGGAGACCGCGCGGTGCTGCGCAACACCACCGGAGGCAGCGGGGCCCAGGATGCCTGGCTGCTGGTGGAACGCCGCGCCGCCGGCGGCCTCTTGGTCCGATTGGTGAACTACGAGGGATTTAACTATCGACAGTGCAGCGACGGCGACGGGCCGGCCCCAGGGTTAGCCCAGGGCAAGGGTGGCGGAAAGGCTTGCGCCGCGCGCGGCCTGAGCGTCAGCCTGCCCGGAGAGCTGGAGGGGAGCCTGGCCAAGATCAATCTGGATCAGGGCCTGAGCCTGGCCGCCTACGACGGCAAGGTCTCCTACCGCTTGGCCGCCGGCAACGCCGCTCACCTGATCGATGCCGATACCGCGGTGACCCTGCGGCTCGCCCCGGGGAAATCTCTCGAAATCCTGGCCGAGCCCCCGCCGGCCCACAAATTCTTGGCGAGCGACGGGAAGTTGCTCTACCACCTTGCGGAACTCCAGCGGCGGGGGCCGGCCCTTGGCCAAGGCGAGGTCGTCGGCGAGCTCACCTTCACTGCGGAGTTCGAGGTCGGTCCGCAGGGCGACGGCAGCTTCAAGCGGAAGCTGCGGCCCGGCGACGTTCTTCGCATTCGGGGCGGCGAGGCCGGCCAGGATTTCGCCTGCGCCGCGACGGAGGCGAACCAGGGTTCTTTGCTGCTCCTTTCCAGGCTCTCCCCGGAGCGCCCCCTGCACAGCATCCAAATCAACGAGGAGGAGCCGATCAGCTTGCGAGAGGATTCGACTGTGGCGATCGTCTCGAAGGGCGGGGCGGCCGGTTACCAGAGTTCCGGTGCGGGCCTGGCCTTCGGACTTCCGGAGGGGAAGAATTACGTCGTGCAGTCTGGAGAGGTGCTGAGGATCGAATTGTTCACCAAGCTCGCGGTCGGGGGAGGGAAGCTCCTGGGGCCCGAGGACAAGCCTGGATTCGGCGGCGCGCAGGATTTGGCGAATCCCGTTTTTCCACCGGATCCTGACCCGCAACCGGGCGACGGGACGATTGCGACCCCGGCGCCCTCGGCCTCACCGAGCGCAAAAGGGATAATCCCGGGCGAATTCGGGGCCCAGGGCGGCGGCTGGTCCTGCGGCCTGCACGGCGGTTCGCAGGCGGGACCCATGACTTGGGGAAGCGGCCTGGCCTTTGCTCTGATGGGGCTCTTCCTCCTGCGCCGCACCCGTCGAGCTTGAGGAATAGTTGGATCGATCTAGGATTTAGATCTGGAGGTTGGTGCGAGGGCGAGGGCCTTCAAACATGAACTCAAAGCCGCGCTTGAGATGATCCAGCCGGTCCGGGGTATCCGCGGGATTATCCAGCTCGGGATGGGCCGCTTCGGTCCGGCCGGAATTCTTGAGGGGCACCAGCGTCTTCCGGCTCTGCAAGGGATGGCCGGGCGGCCGGAAGCAGGGGGCGCTGTTCACTCCGGAGACGAGGGTAAAGCTGGAGCCCTGGGGTTGCGCGGCGCCGCCTTCCGTACCTCCCTCGCAACCATTCTCTCCCTCCAGACAGGGGTCCGAGGTTTCGCGATCCAGTCGGAGCAGGGAGTGGGCCAGGGCGCTGGGGATGCGTTGGGCAGACGTCATAAGATCCTCCTGAAGGCCAAATCGGCTTCTGGAGAATAAGCAGTAATTGTGCCAAGTTGGAAGGGTGAGATCTTAAAATTAATTTAATAATTTCAATAAATTATATGTCTTAACGGAATGGGGCCCAAGTGGCGCTTTGCCGGGAGGCCGCCTTTCTTCCCCAAATGAGAACTATTTGACGGGTCCTCAGGCCTTCACATTGCTGCCGCCCTTCGGCAGGTCGAGGCCCTGGTCGACCTTCAGGTCGACGCGGCCGAAGAGGGGGCGGAGCGCCAATTCGTAGATCGCCCCGCCGATCAGGGCGCCGGCGATGGGCGCTACAATGTAAAGCCACCACTCTACCCCGCGCGGGCCGGGGAAGGCGATGGAGCCATAGCCCTGCAGGTAGGCGAAGAGGCGAGGTCCGAAATCGCGGGCGGGGTTGAGGCAGGTCATGGTGAGTGGGGCGGAGATACCAACCAAGGCGGCCACCAGGAGGCCGATGAACCAGGTGACCAGGTTGGACTTGGGGGCGCCTTCATGCCGGTCCTCGGTGAGGGCTAGGATCATGAAGACCAAGATCCCCGTGGCCGCCGCCTCGACCGTGAAGGCCGTGCCGGGAGTCACCTTGGCCCAGGCGGCCGCGTCCACACCCACCATCCCGGGATTGGGGAAGAAGCAGCTGAACATCATCATCATTTTTTGGGATCCCGGCTGCCCGATCACGACGCCCAATTTCTCCGCCAGTGCGGGCCCGAAGCCCCTCCACAGGCAGGCGATGAGCGAGGCGGCGATAAAGGCCCCGATCACCTGGCTGACGATGTAGGGAATCACCTTTTTCCAGGAAAAACCGCGGTAGCAGGCCATCGCTAAGGTCACCGCCGGGTTGAGATGGGCGCCGGAGACGGGACCCACGGCGTAGCAGGCCATCACCACCGCGAGACCCCAGAGACTGGAGACGCCCCAGAGGTCCGCGCCCCCGGTGTGTACTGCCATGTGGACCGCCATGTCGCCGAAGAAGACCAGGATGAAGGTGCCGAGGATCTCGGCGATGCATTCCTTCACGGTGATGGGCATAGAACCTCCTCGAAACAGGATGAGCGAAACCTTAGGGAATGGCCGGAGCTAGCAAATTTGGGAAAAAAGGCCAAAAGGAATTTATTGAGCTGCTACGCGGTCGGCTTCGGCTGCATCCTCGCGGCGGCCTTTTTCATCTTTAAGAAATGGTGAGGTCGAGACAGGGGACTTGAAAGAGGGCGCGGTCTTCCAGGCGGAGGGCGCTCAGCGATTTGCCCCAGACGCAGCCGCTGTCCAGGGCCAGGGCCCCTGGCATCAGGCGAAGGCCCAGGGCCGCCCAGTGGCCGAACACGAAGGTGGCCTGGGATCGCCGGTGCAGGGGCGCTTCGTACCAGGGGCGGTAACCTTGAGGCGCGGCCTCGGGCGGCCCCTTGAACTGGAAATCGAGGGCCCCGTCCGGGCGGCAGACGCGGATGCGGGTGAAGATATGCAAGATGGCGCGGATGCGTTCGGTGCCTCGGGAGTCCGGCTCCCAGCGCTCGGGATGCCCCGCATAGATGGCGGCGAGGTTCGCGGCAACGTTTTTCCCGCGCAATTCGGACTCGGCCTCCCGGGCCCTGGCCTCCGCTTCCCGCAAGTCCCAGGAGGGGTCGAGGCCGCCGTGCACCAGGGCGTAGTCGCCCTCGCGATGAAAGAGGGGGAGCCCGCGCAGCCAGGCCAGCAGGTCTTCGCGGTCCGGGGCCTGCAAGACCGGCTCGAGGCTGTCGCGGGCCTTGGGGCCCGTCACACCCGCCGCGCGGGCAAGCAGGTGCAGGTCGTGATTGCCCAGGACCGCGACGACCCGGTCGCCGAGGCCGCGAGCCCAGCGCAGGACCTCGAGGGAACGAGGCCCTCGGTTCACCAAGTCGCCGACCAACCATAGTCGGTCTTGATGGGGATCGAATCGAATCTCTTCCAACAGCCTTTGCAGGGTCAGAAAACAGCCTTGGATGTCGCCGATGGCATAAGTGGACATAAGCCGAACACTCTATATAGGATATTCGGGATGGGCAGGGCGAGACATCTTTGGCTGCTTGTGATGCTGTGTTGGTGCTGCGGCCCGGGTGCGGAGGCGCGGAGTTTTCCTTGGGATGACTACGGCCCCGCCTGCCAATGGCTGCGCCTGAGCGGTCGCCTCGAGCGCCCCGCGGCCATCCCCGCCGGCGAGCCTTGGCTGCTGACCGTCACCTATCGGCTGCCCGAGCAAAAGGTGCCGGCGACCTTGCTGACCAACGTCCCCATCGCCAAAGATCATTTTTTCTTCGTGCTCTCCGGTTTCGACCAGCGTATCCAGGGAGTGGTCTTCGTTCCGCCGATGTTTTTCTTTTCGGAACGGATCGAGTTCCAGTATTTCGCCACCAGCGCCGACCGCCGGTGGCGCAGCGACCTGCAGACGAGCGTCTACCACCCGGAACGCATCAAGCAGGACGGGCAGGTCCTCTGCCAGACGGCGCTCGATCTGGGCGCCTTGACCTTGAAGGAGCATTGAACATGCGGGCTTGGCTTGGAATCATCCTCTGGGGGGCGATGGCCCTGGCGCCGCTCCAGGGACGGGCGAATTTCTACGAGGAGTCCTGCCAGACCATCCGCCTGCACGGCGCGATCGAGACCCCCGAAGGCTACCCTTCGAAGCGGCCCCTCGAATTGACGCTGGCCTACCAGCTCAATTTCCAGCGGCATCCCGTCTATCTCAAGGTCAACCTGCCGCTGGGGGCGAAGGAGTTTCAGATCCAGATTGTCGGCTATCGGGAGCGGGGCCCTGGCGACCTCTTTATCCCGATGATGTTTTGGTATCCGCGCAGCGTGAAGTTTCAGTACTACGTGAAGTCCCCCGACGGCCGGTGGCTCAGCCCGACCAAGAGCAGCACCTATGTCCCGGCCCTTACCCGCGTGGAGGAGGAGGGGGAGTGCCAGCCGGACCTGTATTTAGAGACGCTCGCCTTGAAAAAGAAGGGTGGGGCTTAAAAACTTAAAGGGCCCCCGGAGGGGCCCTTTAAAAGGAGGATCGTTTTGGAATTCTGTACTTATTATCGAGAGCTCCGACGATCCGTTGCGAAGTTTTTCGCGATAATATTCATCTTTCAATAAAATCAAATACTTATTCTTCGCCCACCGCGAGTCTGGGCAGGTTGACCGAGTGCTTCCACTGCTCGATCTCCTCCCGTTTGACCACGTGGATGGCGTCGTAGGGACAGGCCGTTTCGCAATTGCGGCAGGCGATGCAGGTATCCTCGTTGACCACGCAGGTGGTCTCGATCTGGGCCGGGTTTGGCTCGCGGGAGACGAGGGCCAGGCAGTTGGGGATGGGACAGACGTGGACGCAGTACTCGCAGCCCACGCAGGAATCTTCATCGACCACCGCGACTGTCTTGGGCTTTTTCTTCAGCTTGACCTTTTTGTATTCCTCCTCCGGGGGGCAGGAGGCGACCAGCACCTCTTTGCCCTCGGCGGCCTGGGGCAGGGTGAAATTGGGCAGCCAGGCATTGGGGTCGGCGGCAGCTTCGGTTTTGGCTTCAGGATTTTCGGACATCGATCAACACCTTATCGCATAATTCCTAACGGCTTCCGCGCGGCCCTGTCAAGGAACTAGGCCGGCCGAGGCGCGCGTCAGGGGATTACTTTATTCAAGGGGTATTCCACGATCCCCGAGGCGCCCGCCCGCTTGATCTCGGGGAGGATGTCGCGGACCACGGATTCGTTGAGGATCACCTCGACGCTGACCCATTCTTGATTGGTCAGGTGGGAGATCGTGGGGGAGTTGAGGGCCGGCAGCTTGGACAGCACCTCGCTCAAGTTGCGCTTGGGGACGTTCATCTTCAGCCCCACCTTTTCTTCGGCGAGGATGGCGCCCTGCAGCAGGAGGGCGATATTCTCGATCTTCTGACGCTTCCAGGGGTCTTTGTAGGCCTTCTTGTTGGCGATCAGCACGGTGACCGACTCGAGGATGGTCTCGAGGATGCGCAGGTTGTTCGCCCGCAGCGAGGAGCCCGTCTCGGTCAGCTCGACGATGGCGTCGGCCAGGACCGGCGGCTTCACCTCGGTGGCGCCCCAGCTGAACTCGACGTTGGCCGTCACCCCGTGCTTTTTGAGGTAGCGCCGCGTGAAGCCCACCAGCTCGGTGGCGATGCGCTTGCCCTTCAGCTGCTTGATGCTCTGGATGGGAGAATCGTTGGGGACGCAGACCACCCAGCGGATGGGCCGGTTGGTCTGCTTGGAATATTTCAGCTCGCAGACCTCGACCACGTCGGCGTCGTTTTCCAAAACCCAGTCGCGGCCGCACATCCCCGCGTCGAGGACCTCGTCTTGGACGTAGCGGGCCATTTCTTGGGAGCGGATCAGGAGGCCCGAGATCTCGGGATCGTCCACGGAGGGGACGTAGCTGCGGGAACCCACCGAGACCTTGTATCCCGCCTTGCCGAAGAGGCGGAAGGTGGAGTCCTGCAAGCTGCCCTTGGGGAAGCCGAAGCGCAGCTGGGGGGCGGAGGGTTTCGGGGCTTTTTTCATAAATCCGTCCTTTTTAAGCGAGGCTAGCCTCTTACCAAAACCAGCCGTCCTGTCACCTCGAAAAATATCCCTTGTGGGGGCGGCCCTTTTTCAGCACCCTGGGTCCCGGCTTATGGAAAAAAGCACCCGCGCCACCCAGGCCTTCGCGCTTTATTGCTTCCTCGTAGCCTTATACCTCTCCGTGGGCGGCCTCTTGCAGTTCCGTTACGGACTTTTGGGGATCAGCATCAACGAGATCTTTATCCTGGCCCTGCCCGGCGTGCTTTACGCCCAGCTGACCGGCTTGTCCCTGAAGAAGACCTTTCCCCTCCGCAAGCCGCATTTCCAAGAAGTGCTATTGGTATTGCTCTTCACGGCCCTGGTGATCGTGCCGATCGCCCTGTTGGTGGAGTATCAGACCAAGATTTGGCCGCTTCCCCAGAGCGTGCAGACCTTTTACGAGACCCTGATGAAGCGGGAGACCTGGTTCGACACCGTCCTGAAATTCGCGGTCCTGGCCCTGGTGCCGGCCGTCTGCGAGGAACTGTTTTTTCGCGGCCTGCTCCAGGCCATGATGGTCTCGAGCTTCGGGCCCTGGAAGGGAATCCTGCTCACCGCGCTTTTCTTCGCGATCGCCCACGTCAACCCTTGGTATTTCATCTATTATTTTATGCTCGGGGTGTATTTGGGTTGCCTGAGAAACTGGCGCAATAATCTGGCGCTCTGCATTCTCGCACATTTCGCCAATAATCTTTACAGCCTCTATTCTTGATCCGGTCGTTCGCGAATGGTGGGGGTATTCGCTTCGGTCAGGAGTAAGCCTAAACCGCGGGCGGCGCGGTATTGCCGGATCGGTTCCAGCAAAGTCAGCGCCGGACTAATGTCGACGTACTCGTCGTTGAAAGAGCGGGCGTAGGGTGGTTCCAATTGCCCGGCTAGGGAACGGTATTCCAAGGGCTTGGAAGTTAGAATTCCGGAGTCGATGATTTCGGAATGGACGCCGTAAGAATTGACCGGACTATCCGCGAAATAAAGATGCCGTACCCAAGCCCGGCCCCGCGAGTCCTCGCCCATCACCCAGACGAGGGGACGGTTTCTTCCTGATTCTCGGTCCCTGGCGTAGCCGCCGCGATATTCGCGGAAGGTCACCCGTCCCAAGAGACTGTGTTCCTGGACCAATTGGCGCGCTGGACTCTGATTAAAGTCGGGTAGGAAGCCCTCCGGCCATGCCAGGTTGCGGATGTCCTGCAAGGTTTGCTCCACGTTGGGATGGTGGCCCCAACCCCAACCACGCGGCAGGGCGAAGGCCCTTCCGGGCTGGATTCGTCCCAGTTGAGTAATACCCACGACCCGGGGGAATTCCACTTCCTCGGTGAAACCCGCGGTCATGGTCCTAATGCCTTCCTCGCCGAGCGCTGGGCTAGCGATCGAGATGTAGCGGTGGAGCTCTTCCTCGGGAAGAACGTAAGGCAGGGGCCCTTCGTTCTCGAGGCGATGCAGAGCTTCGCTGATTTCCCAGACCGGCTGCGTCTCCTGCGTATAGTGACGGCCGACGCCTTTCATGAGGTGGCCATCCCCCATTGCAAAGGGGGAACAGCGCCAGGCGCCGGCATCGGAATTGGAAGTATAGAAAAAGCGGCGTTTCAAGACGGCTTGCCCGTCGACCACTACGGGGACCAAGGCCAGGGCGTAGCGGCGTCGAGTGCCATTCTCGCTTTCGGTCTCGAAAATTCGGCTTAAGAAAAATTCATGCGGCCCAACCTGCACCCGATGGATGGGGCGCAGGATGGGGCTGCTCAGGATCTCGCGCGGCAGGGAGCGCATCGGCAGGTTCCAGAGGCGTTGCAGCGCCTCAAAAGGGACATTGTAGACTTCATCGCTGACCCTTTGTTCCACGGGAGCGGCCTCGTCGGGCGTGGCGACCGCATCAGGGCCTTGCCCGCGAAGGCTTGGGCTGCTGCGTCGAAAGGCGATCTGCCCCTCGTTCCAGTAAGGCTCCAGGCCCTCGCCCATGCCATCGATGATCTCCTGCAAGCCTTCCCGGGAGGCCTGGCGACGCCCCAAATAATTTTCCAGTCCGAGCCGTTCCGCCGGCGATTGGGCAAGCCACCGGTTGCGGGCCGTCATCGCCTCGGCCAAATCTCCGATCCTCCCGGTTACCTGAGGGCCCAGTTGGGCGCGCCACCAAAGGCGGTTTCCAATCCGGCGTAGGCCTGCGGACCCAAGATCCCAGAGCAGCATATTGAGGAAGGTCTCCGCGGCGGTCTCACGGTTGGGCGTCTCCCACCTGCCGGTGAGGATGCCTTGGCCCAGCGCGCCGGCGCCGAGCTGCATCAAGCCTCCCGTGCCCGTTGTCCAGATTCGGACGCCCAGGTGTTGGGCGACCAAAGGCATGCTTCTTTCCTGTTCCAGGAACATGGCCCGCCCCACCCTGCCGGAGACCATGGCCCCGCCCATCGCGGCACTGCTGAGCAAGGTATTGAGTGCCAGGGCCGGCAAGATGCGCGGCAACTCTTCGCGCCAGGGTCGAGGGAAAGTGGCCAGGTGATGGATGCCTCCGACCGTGGACATGGCGACGCCGACGCCGAGCCCCACGGCCAGTTCCGATTGCCAGGTGAGTCGGCCGGTGCGCATCCACAAACCGCCGTTTCGCGCGTAGCGGAGGATGCCGATGGGCATCAGTTCGGTCAGCGCGATCCCGCCGGCGAGGCTCAAGAGCGAATCGGCGGAAAGGAGGTGGCGCACCAAGCGACGGCCGCTGAAGTCGAGGAGCGAGGCACGCAAATTCCTCGCGCGATTCCGCAAGGCGCTCGAGAGTTGGACTCCTGTCGCGATTTCCTCCGAGCTCTCGGCCAGCGATCGAAAGAAATTTTCGTAGGCTGGCCCGTAGCGATCTTCCTCGCGAGCCAGGGCCCCCATGGTTTCCACCAATTCTTCCAGGGGTTGTTCCAGCCGTTGCCGACGCCCTTCGCTGGTTCCTCCGTTGGCCGCGGCAAGGATAGCTCGGAAAAAATGGTCAAAACCCGCCTGGTTTTGAAGATCCTGGGGCAGGCTCCGTAGCATCACTTCGACGAGTGGACCGTATTCGACCAGATTCTGCGCCAAAGTCCTAGGTTCCGCATGGGGGAGGCCGAGCAGATCGCGGAGTGATCCGGTCAAAAGTGGGCTACTGCGAAGCCCCTCCACGGCCTCGAAGAGCGGGCGATTGGTGCGGTCTTGCGCAAAGACTGCGGCGTAAGGAGCTTGATTTTCGTGAGCGAGGATGCGCGCCGCGGCCGCGGCGGCTTGGTGGAGCAGGGTTTCCGCGATCTGCCGAGGCCTGGTCCCCGCTGCGGGGTGGAGCTGGGCATCGCAGGCTTGGCGGAACTGTGGGCGCTCTTCGTAAAGTCTTTGCAGGAGGTCGAGCATTCCTTCCCGTTCTAATTCGTTGTAACGAGGCAAGCCCTGTAGATAATCCAGTAGGCCGCGTGCGCTGGCTCCGCGCAATTCTGTTTCGGCGGCGGCAAGGGCCATCAGGCTCAGGGATTGTGCCTCGGCCGTGGTTCCCCCGTCGATTTGGTCGAACATCGCCAAAAGATCCAGGTTCCAGCGGCTCCGGAGATTTTCCAAAAAGGCCCCCGAGCTGTCGTTTTGCATGGCGAGGATCGCGTACTCCGCTCCGTTCAGGACCCGGCTGCGGAAAGTGCCGCTGCCCTCCATGCCTTGGATGGCGCGACGAGTCTCCAGAAAGGCGGCAAGGGCCTCGGAGGCATTGCCTTGCAGCAAGGCCTGTTCGCCGCGGGCATAGGTTTCGAAGTAGTCAGGGATGGGGTCGTATTCGGGGTGTTGCTCGCAGTCGATGCGATGCCGCTCGATGCCGGCCCGAATCTGAATGAAGTAACGAAGCAGCAAGTCTCGTTCCAGGGCAGGAATTTCGCTACGGCTCTCGCGAGCCAAGATCGATCCCAAGGCTAAGACGCAATCGTAGAGGTAACGGACCCGGTCCCGTTCAAAACCGGGAGCTGCGACGATGGCGCGGAGCGCCTCTTCGCTCCAAATTAGGGCATCTCGGCGAATCTCCGCCTGGTGCTCTGGTTCGCTCGCCGATTGGAGTTGCAAGGCGTAAAAATTTAGCACCGTGGCGTAGGCCGCCATGTTGCCTTCGCGGGCCTGGCCGCGGAAAACGGAAATATTAATGCTGGCAGGAAAATCGTGGCTCTCCGCCTGAGCCTGGTTGGTGAAGCTGCTGAGCCCGATGCCGCGCTGCACCTCGAGGGGGGCCGTCTCCGTTTCCGGCCGGGCAGGACTCAGGTGGTCCAATGCCGCCAAGGTCCGGAGCGCCGGCAGCCGGCGATTAAAATTAAAAAAAGGAGGGGACATGGGGCTCCGTCGTGGGCCCCCGACGAACAGGGCCTTATCGCGGAGCCGCTTAGGAAGTTGTCAGCGGTTTTTTTAGCCTTCGACGCGCTGCGTGAGTTCGGGAGGGGAGGCGGGATTTGCCGCGTCGGGGGCCGCAAAGTGCCGCGCCGCCTCGTCGGCATGGTAGGAGCTGCGCACCAAGGGGCCGCTGGCCACGTACTGAAATCCCAAGGACTCGGCGAATTTCGCCCAGTTGGCGAACTCCGCGGGGCTGACGTAGCGCTGAACCTCGAGGTGCTTGGGGCTGGGCTGCAGGTATTGTCCGAGGGTGAGGATGGCGACCTTGCCGATCTCCCGCAGGTCGCGCAGGGCTTGGCCCAACTCCGCCTCGCTTTCGCCCAGGCCCAACATCAGGCCGCTCTTATTGACCAGGCCGGCCTCCGCCGCCAGGCTGAGCACCTCGAGGGAGCGCTCGTAGTTGGCCTGGGGACGGACGGTCTTTTGCAGCGAAGCCACTGTCTCGAGGTTATGGTTGAGGATGTGGGGCTGGGCCGCGAAGATCAAGTCGAGCGCGTCGCCCTTGCCGCGAAAATCCGGAATCAAGACCTCGACTTGGGTCTGTGGGCAGCGTGCCTTCACCTCGCGGATCGTCGCGGCGAAATGGGCGGCGCCACCATCCGGTAGATCATCTCGGTCCACCGAGGTGATGACCACGTGTTTTAAATTCAATCGGGAGATGGCCTCGGCGACGTGGCCCGGCTCCTCCCGATCGAGGGCCAGGGGTTTGCCGGTTTGCACCGCGCAAAAGCCACAGCTACGGGTGCAGATGTCGCCCATGATCATCACGGTGGCGGTCTGGCGTTCCCAGCAGTCGGCGACATTGGGGCAATGGGCCTCCTCGCAGACGGTGTGCAATTTGAGCTCCCGCAGCAGGGCCTGAAGCTGAAAATAGTTCTTTCCGCTGGGGATTTTGGACTTCAGCCAGGTGGGCTTCATGCCCACAGTCAAGCACCCCGGGGTGGAGGTGTCTAGATTAAAGTTCTTCGGGAGGGAGGCGGATGCTGGCCGCCTCGGCGTGCTCGAGGGTGGATTTGAGCTCTTCGGGCGTGAGGATCTTGCCGAGCCCGCGCCGCTCCAGGTCTTGGGCCTGGGCCTCGGGCATGTGGAGCACCGCGACCTCGGTCCCCGGCGAAAGGGTCTCCCCTTCGCGCAGCAGGTAGACCTTGAGGATCCCGGCGCCCGGGCTCTGGAAACGTCCCGATCGATCCCCGGCTTCATAGGAAAAGAGGGGGTCGCCGGCATGCAGCTCGGAGCCCATCTTCATCAGCCATTGCTTCAGCCGGGCCTGTCCGGTGGCCTCGCGCGAAAAGAGCAGGGTGCAATAAACGCTCATTGCGAAATTTTAACACGCGGCGATTCCGGCCTGCACGCAATAAATATTCCTGTATGCGGGTCGGGCTTCGCGTTATGAATAGGGCATGTCTCCACCGCCCAGCCTCCGCAAAGCCCCGCCGCTGCGACCGGGAGACACTATCGGCGTCGCGGCGCCCGCCAGTTGCTTCGACCGCGAGGCCTTCCTCCAAGGCGTCGCCCGCCTCGAAGCCCTGGGTTTCCGGGTCCGGTACCGGGAGGATATCTTTTCGAAAAAACGTTTCTTGGCCGGCGATGACGCGCGCCGGTTCGCGGAGCTGAAGGAATGGCTGCTCGACGATCGGGTGCGCGCGATCTTCACCGCGCGGGGCGGCTACGGCTCGATGCGCCTCCTTCCCCTGCTCGAAAGCCTGCCCAACGACCTGCCGCCGAAGATCCTGATGGGCTACTCCGATATCACCTCGCTCTTGAATTTCGCCCAGCAGCGTTGGGGCTGGGTGACCTTCCAGGGGCCGGTGGTCGCCAAGGACATCGGCGAGCGGATGGCCCCGCCGGGCCAGGCCTCGCTGCTGCGCAGTCTCTGCGATCCCGCGCCCTTGGGCGCCCTGCAGCCGGAGGGCCTGGTCACCCTCCATCCCGGGCGGGCGGAAGGCCGCCTCCTCGGCGGTTGCCTCTCGCTCATCGTCTGCTCCCTCGGTACCCCCTATCAACTGAAGACGGAGGGCGGGATTCTGTATTTGGAGGATGTGGGGGAGAAGCTCTACTCCATCGACCGGATGCTGACCCACCTGCGTCTCGCGGGCTTGCTGCAGGGCGTTCGCGGCATCGTCTTCGGGCCCTTGAAGGACGCCCATGACCAGCCTTCCGTCATCATGGACCTCTTGCTCGACCTCCTGGCGGACCTGCAGGTCCCCATCGTCTTTGGCTTTCCCTCGGGCCACATCGAGGATTCTTGGACCATCCCCTTCGGGGTGCGGGTGACCCTCGACGCGGATCGCCCCGCCCTGATCTTTGCAGAAGGCGCCTTGGCCGGTGGATAAGATCGCGGCGGCCTTTCAAGAGGCCATTCAGCAAAAGGTGTTCAGCGGGGCCCAGGCCCTCGTGGGCCGGGGAGGGCATTGCCTGTATCGGGGCGCCTTCGGGACGGTGAGCCACGATCCGGAGGTTCGGGCGGTGAGCGAGTTCACCCTCTTCGACATCGCCTCGCTCACCAAGCCGGTCGCCACCGCGACGCTCTGCCTGCTCGCCTGGCAGGCCAAGCGGCTCGACCTCGAGGCCCAGCTGCAGGATTACCTGCCTGAGTTTCGGCGCAAGGAGTCGCTGACGGTGCGTCACCTCCTGCAGCACGTCTCGGGCCTGCCGGCCTGGCTGCCGCTCTTCGAAACGGCGCGGGGCAAGGGCTGGACCTACGAGCAGGTGAAAGAATTTTATCTGACGCAGCTCGCCGCGACGCCGCTCGAGGCCCCGCCCGGCGAGCGCCGGATCTACAGCGACCTGGGTTTCATGCTCTTGGGTTTCTTGCTGGAAGAGGTGGAGGGCCGACGTTTGGAAGGCTTGTTTTGGGACCAGGTCGCGGTCCCGCTCGGGATGACGCGGACGATGTTCCACCCTCTGCACCATCCCGACCGGGTGGTGCCGCAGGATATCGCTGCCACCGAGGTCTGTCCCTGGCGGGGACGACTGCTCTGGGGGGAGGTGCACGACGACAACGCCCACGTGCTGGGCGGCGCCGCCGGCCACGCGGGGCTCTTCGGCACCGCCGGGGATTTGGAGCTCTTCCTCCGCGAAATTTTGGCGGCCCGGCACGGGGCCGGGCGGCTCCTCGCGCAGGAGGCCTTTTGGGTGGCCTTCGACCACGAGGATCCGCGCAAGCTGGGCTGGGACACGGTCAGCGCGGAGGGCAGCATGGCGGGAAAGTATTTCGCCCCCAAGACCTCGGTGGGGCACTTGGCCTTCACCGGCTGCAGTTTTTGGCTGGATTTCGCGGATGGGAAGTACGTGATCCTGCTCAGCAACCGGGTGCATCCCTCCCGCGACAACGAGGCGATCAAGGAGTTCCGGCCCAGAATCCACGACCTTCTGGTCTCCGAGGCGATTCGCGGATGACTTTTCCGAAAATTCGAGTATGGAAGGGCCTATGAAGATCCACCTGATCGGCATCTGCGGGACGGGCATGGCCAGCCTCGCCGGCATGCTCAAGGCCCGAGGGCACGAGGTGCAGGGCAGCGACCAGAACGTCTACCCGCCGATGAGCACCATCCTGCAGCAGGCGGGCATCCCCATCTTCAGTCCCTATGCCGCCCAAAACTTGGACGCCAAGCCGGACCTCGTCATCGTGGGTAACGCGATCTCGCGGGGCAACCCCGAAGCGGAGCGGGTCTTAAGCGAGGACATCCCCCACCTCTCGATGCCGCAGGCCCTGGCGAAATTTTTTCTCGCCGGCAAGACGCCGCTGGTAGTGGCGGGGACCCACGGCAAGACGACCACCGCCTCGCTGCTCGCCTGGGTGTTGCAGTCCGCGGGCAAGGACCCCAGCTTCTTCATCGGCGGCATTCCGAAGAACTTCGGCAGCAATTTCAAGCTGGGGCAGGGCGAGTATTTCGTCCTGGAGGGCGACGAGTACGACACCGCCTTCTTTGACAAGGGACCCAAGTTTCTCCATTACCAGCCGAAGCAGGTCTTGCTGACCAGCGTCGAGTTCGACCACGCGGACATCTACGAGGACCTCGAGCACGTGAAGTCGGCCTTTCGGCGTCTCTTGGCGATCATCCCCAGCGACGGCGGCCTGGTCGCCAACCTCGATTTCGAGGTCGTCGCCGAATTGGCCGGCGCCTTCGCCGGGAACCAAGTGACCTATGCGATGCATCCCCGGTACCGGGACCGCGCCGATTACTTTGGAGAGATCCTCGAAACCGGGGAAAAGACCAAGTTTTGCGTCGTGACTCGGGAACACGGCAAGGAGTGTTGCCACCACGAGGTCGCCTGGGAGATCCCGGGCGCCCACAACGTCAGCAACGCCTTGGGCGTGGTGGCCCTCTGCATGCGGCTGGGCTTGAGCTGGCAGGAGATCCGCGAGGGCCTCGCCAGCTTCCAAGGGGTGAAGCGGCGGCAAGACGTCTTGGGCGAGGTCGACGGGATTTTGGTGTTAGACGACTTCGCCCACCATCCCACCGCCGTGAAGGAGACGATCGCGGCGGTCCGCAAGAAATATCCCCAGCGCCGGCTCTGGGCCATCTTCGAGCCGCGCAGCAATTCCAGCAAGCGCGACGTCTTCCAGCGGGATTATCCGGCGAGCTTCGCCGCCGCCGACCAGGTCCTGGTGGCCGACGTCTTCATGCCCGAAAAGGTGAAGAGCGGGAAGGTCCTGGACGTGGATCAGGTGGTGGCCGAGATCAACCGGAGTTCGTCGGTCGCGCGGGCCCGGCACCTTTCGGGGGTAGAGGCCATGATCGACGCCCTCGGCAGGGAGGCGCGCCCCGGCGACGTCTTGCTCTTCATGAGCAACGGCGGCTTCGGGGGCATCCAGCAGAAGATGGTCCAAGCCCTGGCCGCCCGAAAAGCGCCTTTGACAGACTGAAAATTCCCCTATTGCGTTCCAAGGACAAACCGAATTAGGGCAGGTGCCCATGCGGGGCCTTCCCGTCCCCCCGAAGAAGGAGAGATTATGAAGAAAATCCTGTGCGCCCTAACCCTCGCCGCCCTGGCCGGAGTCGCGGCCGCGGCCTCCGCCGCCACCCCGGTCTTCTCGGCCAACGGTTTCGTCTGCGGCAAGGAAGGCAATACCGTCACCTGTAAGGGCAGCCTCCCGAATGGGAAGGACACCGTCACGGGCACCGGCCATGACCTGGTCTATCTCACCATCAACACGCACCAGGAAGGCGTGCCGACCCGCTATACCTATTTTAGCGATACCGGTTGCCTGATCGGCTACACCTTCGGCGCGGGCGGCCAACCCGTCGCCGCCGTCGCTGCGCATCGCAACGGCGTCAAACAGACCTTCTCCTTCGAAGACGGCAAGTACGAAAAGATCGTCCAGTTCTGCATGCAGGAAAACCCGACGGCATCGGCCACCGCCGCCGCGCCGGCCTCGGCTCCGGCTCCCGCTCCGGCGGCCGCCAAGCCGGTCACCACGGCGCAGAAAGACGCCGCTCCCAAAAAGGCGCCCGCGGCCGCCCCAAAGAAGCCGGCGCCCGGAAAGTAAGCTCGGCTATTTTTTCATCTTTAGCAAAAAATCGATCGATTCTTGGCGGAAGCCCGAGGCCCCGGGATGCCCGCCGCCGCCGTATTTTTGCGCGAGCTGGCTGACGTCGATGCTGGGCGAACGCAGGCTGAAGCTCCAGGTCTTTCCCGTGTAATAGAAGACGATGGCCAGCGGGTAACCCATTTCCCGGTAGATGTACTCGCCGATGTCGCTGGCCTCGAGGCTCCAGTTTACCGCGAAGGCGCGATGCCCGTGGAATTCGAGCTCGAAGCCGTTCTTCACCCCGTTCAGGATATTCTGCCGCTGCGCCTGCAGGGCGTATTCGCCGCGCTCGACGATCTTTTGGAAGGCCGCTTCGTCCAGTTGGTCGATCAGGCGCTTCCAGGTCTCCCCCTCGGGATCGAGGATGCCGACCGTGTTGCGCAGGTCCATGCTGACGGCGCGGGAATCGGGGAGCTTCCATTCCCAGAGGTCTTTGTCTTTCACGTAGGCCAAAATTTTCGGCAGGGCTTGGTCCGGATACTCCTGTTTCCAGGTGAGCGAGGCCCCCGATTCGGAAAGATCGAGGGTCCCCCAGCCGATTTGGTCGCGGATGGGAAGGGCGGTCTTGTGGTGGTCGTACCAGCGCACCTCCGCGGCCTCTGCCTTCATCTTTTGCAGCACCTCCGGCGGGAAGCTGAAATCGACGATGAAGACCCGCTTGCCGCGCAGGTCCGCCGTGACGGGATCGCCATGGGTCATGGCCAGGCATTGGGCCTGCGGGTATTTCCGTTTGATGACGGCGGCCGCGGCAGCGCCGTCGGTGCAGTTGGCGTGGTAAAAGCAAAGCACGGGATTGGACATGGAGGCCTCCGCGCTATTATCCAAAAAAT
The DNA here is from genome assembly GCA_046346845.1 of bacterium. Taxonomy (GTDB): domain Bacteria; phylum UBA10199; class UBA10199; order DSSB01; family DSSB01; genus DSSB01. The sequence goes on along the minus strand of JAXMHH010000002.1, from coordinate 147,368 downwards.
TTCAATTAAATCAATAATTTAAAAAAATCTCGCCGGACGGGAAACCAATTCCGGGGCGGCTTCGTCTAAGCTCTGTCATGGCGGATAACACCGAAAATTTCTTAGGCATTTGCGCGCGGCTTCCTTACAATTCCCCAACCAAGGCTCGGTTCCTATTCTGGAGGAGGTTCCCTATGACTTTGATCCGCCGCCTGGCGATGATTGCCATCCTGTTGACCAGCATCCCCGCTTGGGCGCTCGATCCGCTGGCCCCCCGCTCGGAGCGGGGCGAGGGCCGGGTGGTGGTGCAGACGCCTCAGCCCGACAACTCGATCACGATCACCAACACCAAGAGCGGCGCCTCCTGGAATCCCCAGCCGGGCCAGACCGTCTCGGTTCCCATCGGCGATTACGAGCTCAAGGTGAAGATGCAGGATTACAGCTATCAGCAAAACTTCCACGTCGCGCCCACCGAGACCAGCTTTTTGGAAGTGCCGGGCTACGGCAGCTTGAAGGTCAACTCGATCCATCCCACCGACAAGGTGGTCGTGACCAGCGCGAAGACCGGCCAGACCGTGGCAAGCTTCCTCGCGGCCGATACCAAGATCCTGCCGCGCGGACATTACAACGTCAAAGTGGAAATCCCCGGCATGCTGCCGGCCGAAAAACGGGTCTGGGTTGTGACCAACACGACCCGGGTGGTGGATGTCACTCGCTAAAGGATAATTATGAAAACGCTCTCCCGTTTCGTGTTCGCGATCCTCCTGCTGGCCTCCGTGCCGGCCTTCGCCCTCGATCCCGTGGCGCCGATCTCCGAGCGCAAGTTCGGGGTGGTCTTCGTCAAGACGCCGATGCCGGAGTCCGACGTGATCACGCTCACCGCCGTCAACGGCGGCAAGAAGCAGAACCTGAAATCCGAGACCGAGATCAAGGTGCCCATCGGGGACTACAAGGTCAGCGTCAAGATGCAGGATTATCTCTACGAGCAGGATGTCAAGGTGGGCGGCACCGAGCGCACCGAGGTGGTCGTGCCGGGCTATGGCAACCTGAAGGTGGAGGCTCCCAAGGGCGCCACCATCGAGGTCTACAAGACCGGCACCGAGAGCCTGGTGTCGAAGTTCCCGGCCTCCGAGGTGAAGGTCTTGCCCACCGGCTACTACGACGTACGGATCCGCTTCGGCAAGGATTCGGTGACGATGAACAACGTCTGGATCGTCACCAATACGACCCGCGAGGTGGCGGCGAAGTTCTAGCGGATTCCCCAGCCGGGGCTTGCAATTTTCCCCCTCAGACACTATCTCCTCGCCTTACGAATGGAGGGACGCCATGTCCGAAGTGGTGTTGGGCTTGGTGCAGATGAGCTGCGCCGAGGCCCCCGCGTTGAATATCGAAAAGGCCATCGAGCAGATCCGTGCCGCCGCGCGCGACGGCGCCCAGATCGTCTGCCTGCAGGAGCTCTTTCCCTCCCGGTATTTTTGCCAAGTGAACGATCCGAAGTTCTTCGAGCTCGCCGAGGCCGTGCCCGGCCCCACCAGCGAGCGCCTCGGCCAAGTTGCCAAAGAACTGGGCGTGGTGATCGTCGCCTCGCTCTTCGAGCGCGACGGGAAGGATTATTACAACACCGCCTGCGTCCTCGACGCCGACGGCCGATTTTTGGGGAAGTACCGCAAGGTGCACATCCCCGACGACCCGCGCAATTATTATTCCGAGCTCTACTACTTCAAGCCGGGCAACCTAGGCATCAAGCCCTTCGCGACCAGGTTCGCCAAGATCGGCGTCCAGGTCTGTTGGGACCAATGGTTTCCGGAGGGGGCAAGGTCTTTGGCTTTGCAAGGCGCTGATATCCTCTTCTATCCGACCGCCATCGGTTGGCAGGTCGTGGGCCAGGAAGAGCTGGGCAAGGCGGAATACGACGCCTGGGTCACCGTGCAGCGGGGTCACGCCATCTCCAACACCGTCTTCGTCGCAGCCACCAATCGCACCGGCCGCGAGGACCATCTCAATTTCTGGGGCGGGAGCTTCGTCGCCGATCCCTTGGGCCGGGTATTGAAACGGGCCTCCCACGACCGCGAAGAAAACCTGATCGTGCCCGTCGACCTCAAGGCCATCGCCGAGGTGCGCAAGGACTGGCCCTTTCTCACCTGCCGTCGCACCGAGGAGTACAGCCTCTGAGCCCCCGCGCCCTCCCTCGAGAATTAGGCTACCGGATGCCCGCCGAGTGGGAGCCCCACGCGGCCACGTGGCTGGCTTGGCCCAAGGATCCGATCACCTGGCCCGACCGCGTCCCCCAAGCCCGGGAGGCCTTCGCGCAGATGATCGAGGCCTTGACGCCGCAGGAGGTCGTCCACCTGTTGGTGGACGATGCGGCGGCCGAGGCGGAGGCCAGGCAATTACTTTCGAAAAAGCGATTCCATGCGCCCAACCTGCAGTTGCACCGCATTCCGACGGTGGACAGTTGGATCCGCGACTATGGCCCCAATTTTTTGAAAAGCGATCGCGGGCTCGCCTACAACCGTTGGATCTTCAACGCCTGGGGCGGAAAATACGAAACCCTGATGAGGGATGACGGGATTCCCCAGCGTCTCTCCCACCTGATTAATTTGCCGATGTTCGAGCCGGGCATCGTGATGGAGGGAGGCTCGATCGACGTCAACGGGCGGGGCTGCCTCCTGACGACCGAGCAGTGCCTGCTCAACCCCAATCGGAATCCTGCCTTAAGCAAAGCGGAGATCGAGACCTATTTGCGGGACTACCTTGGCGTTGCGAAGGTGCTGTGGCTGGGAGATGGTATCGAAGGGGATGACACCGACGGCCACGTCGACGACATCACGCGTTTCGTTGCACCGGATACGATCGTGACCGTGGTGGAAGAGGATCCCGCCGATGGTAATTTCAAGCCCTTGCAGGAAAATCTGAAACGTCTCCAAGCCATGACCGATGCGGAGGGGCGCCGTTTTCAGATCGTCACCCTTCCCATGCCCGGGCGGGTGGAATCCGACGAGGGGCCGCTGCCGGCTTCCTACGCCAATTTTTATATCGCCAATGGGGTGGTCTTGGTGCCTGTCTACGGCCATGCCAACGACGCCCGCGCCCTGGAGACCTTGGGAAGATTATTTCCGGGGCGGCGGGTCCTCGGCATCGATTGCCGAGATTTGGTCTGGGGCATGGGGGCCCTCCACTGCGTGACCCAACAACAACCGGCCTAAGGCAGGGCTTCTTCCTCGACAATTTGAATCGCCTGGGTGGGGCAGCTTGCCGCCGCGGCGCGAATGTCCGCTATCGCATCGCCCGGTGGGTCCATGACGGTCGATTTTCCCTCCGCATCCAAGGCGAAGGTCTTTCCCGCTGCCGCCACGCAGGCCGAGGCGCCGATGCAGGCCTCGCGGTCGATGGTGATTTTGATCATAGGGCGACTCCCGGGTAGAGTAGGGGAGGAAGAGTGTACTTCAAGACCGGCGCTACGTCGATCCTCGCCGGAAAGGCGAAGGTGCGGGTGTTCAGCCGCGGGATCTCGCTGAGGATTCCTTGTTGGTTGTAGACGGCGTAGATGTCCTTGGTGGTGAGGTTGAGGGCCGAGGACTCGGTGAAGCTCTTCAAGTTTCCCTGGCCGTCGCGGGTGAAGCTCTCGATGACGCGGCTTTGGCCCTCGCCCAGCACCCGCTCGTAGACTTGGTAGATGGCCTTCACCTGGAAGGTCGGACGCAGACGCCCGCCGGCGCGGAGCAGGGCCAGGCGCAGCGCCCCCCGGTCCAGCGGTTCGCCCAACAGGCTTTTGCCTTGCAACTGGAATTGGTTGATCTGGAACTCGCGCAATACCCCGCTGTCGACCTCCTGATCGTTGAGAAACATGAGGACCCGAAGTCCCTCGTCGAAGCCGGTGCAAAGATTGGGCTGGTTGTCGAGGTAATCCCACCAGCTACGGAGAGTGAAGCTGCAGGTGACGTAGGCGCCGCTCGTCGGCGCCGCTCGGCCCAGGGGCATTTTCAAGAGCAGCCTCCCGGTCTTTGTGTCGAAGGACCATTGGCGATAGCACTGCACCACCGAGCCGCGGCGAAAGTCTCCCCAAAGCCCCAGCGTGAGGGAGGCGGCCACATAGGTCAAGGTCAGCACCGAGAGGACGAAATAGGCCTTCCGGTGCTTGATGAGAAAGAAGAGGCTGAGGAGAAGGAAGCCCAAGCCAGGGGCGAGGAAGGGCGAGGAGATCTCTCGAAAATACTGATTGTAGCCTTCGATTCCCAGACAGGCTAATCCAAGCAGGGCGAAGACGCCAAAAGGAATCCAGAGTAGGTTAAAGCGGGGCAAGGCCACTGCCGGGTGTTTGGCAAAAGCCGTCATTTTTTTCCAGGATATTCCAACCGTCTCTTGCTATGTTGGCCGCATGGAAGCTTCGGAAACGGTCCCGGAGGCGCCGGATCGGGGTGCGGATAGGTTGGCCTGGATTTTGGTCCTGATCCCCCTATTTCTGGTTGCCTGGGCCCTGCGAGAATACCCCCAAAACATCCGCAAGGCAGCGGATCAAATCTACATCTTGAGCATCGGCACCGGTTCGCTGCTCAAGATGGCCTTGGTGTTCTACGGCCTCTATCTAGTGCCGGGCCTGATGGCCCTCGCGCGACGGGTTCCGCCAGCGAAGGTATGGTCGGTCGGCAGCCCCTCCCGGATCTTGTTGAGCTTCGCCTTGGGCATGACCGCGCACGTCGGGGCGATCTTCCTGCAAAAATACCTGCGGCTCCCTTATCATCCGGCGTCGGTCCTGCTTTGCTTGGGGGCTGCTTACGCCTTTTTTCTCTGGACTCTGCGGTTTTTGCCCCTGAGCGATCTGTTGGCAGGAGATCCGCGCAAAGAACAGGAGGCCGGCTGGGAGACTTGGGCCTCCCGTGGCCTCTTGCTCTTGGGTCTGGTCCTCGGCCTGGAGATGACCCTCCGAGGCCGCGGTTCCAGCCTCTCCCTCACCGGCGACGGCTACCCGCACCTCATCAACACGCTGGGCACCCTGATGGACGGGCCCTTGCCCGACGGTCTGCCGTTCTTTTCCACCTTCATCCTCAACATCCACCCCATGGCCTTCCATGCCCTGCTCGCCAACCTCAAGACCTTGACGCCGGGACTGCTGCACATCGATTTATTCCGCTACTTCTCCGTCCTCATGGTCCCGGTCTTCCTGTTCTGCATGCAGGGGTTTTTCGCATTCTTGGCCCGCAGCCGCCTGGTGGGCGCCATGGCCGCCTTCGCCGCCCTCTGGGTCAGCGGCGGGGGCCTCTCCCTGCGCATCCCCATCGTCTACTTCCCTTGGTACTGGTCGATCGCCTGGTGCCTGTCGGCCGCGGTGTTTTTCCTCCTGCTGAAGGGAGAACTGCGCTTCCCCGCGCTGGGTTTGGCCGCGGGCCTCGTGTTCGGAGCCGGGGTGCTGTTGCATCCCTTCTTCGCCTTCCGGATGGGCACCATCATGGCCTGGTTTCTTCCCCTCGAGCTACTGCGGAGGTGGCTCGCGGCTCAGCCCCTCCGGCCGGTCTGGGCCTCGGCTTGGCGCTTCGCGGTCGGAGCGGCCCTGCCGGTCGCCGCCTGGCTGGGTCCCTTGCTCTGGAGGCACTCCTGGGAACCCACCTACGATTACGATTACCTCGTGGCGAATTTCTCCCAGGTGGCGCCCGAGGCCATCGAATACCTCAAGGCCATGAAGGGCTCCGGTTTCCATCTCCCGGACCTCTGGGTCTGGAGTCGGCTCAACGCCGGCCTGTGGCCGGTGCTGGGCGCCCCGGTCGGTTTGTTCGCCATGGTCCGCCGTTATCGGGAGCCGGCGGCGGCCCTGTTGGGCGCATGGCTCTTGGGGATGGGCTCGGCGATTCTGCTGGCCTACCTCCCCAACCCCTACCGCTATTTCGAGTATTTTTTTTATGGGCTCGTGGCCCTGGGGGCCTTTGGCCTGGGGTGGTTGGCGGGGCAGCTTTCGGGCTGGAGGAGGTCCTTGCTGTTGCTAGCCTTGCTCTGCGTCTCGGCCCTACATCTTTCCCAAGATTTCTTTCCCAAATACCGCCTCGCCCTTAGTCTGTACGGAAGGACCTCCCTCAGCGACCTGGATGTCCGCAGCGCGGAGAGCCGCGCCTACAGCTATTTCGAAGCCAAGCGGGCCGGACGCCTCGACCTGGAGTACGGCGGCTATCGAGGCTACCTCTGGTCCCGGCAAAAAAAGGTCTGGGATATCTATTTGAAGACCAAAGCACCCCGCCCCAACCCCAAATAACCGTTATTTTTAACCCCTTTTTGTCTCCTGGGTCGTAGCTGGTAAAGGTTGATTAACCCGGTTATTTCCACTAACACTAGGTCCGCCTTCCCAGGCCTGTCGGAAATGAGGGTGGGCTATTAATAAGGAGTTTCCATGAACCGTTCTTGGGTCCTTCGCGCTTTTGCCATGATGGCGGCATTATTCCTGCCTGCTATGGCCCTTGCTCAAACTGCAAAGCCCCTGTTGGTCGCCAAGGTGGCCTATGGGCCGGATGGAGTCGGGAAAGTCAGCTACGACACCAAGGGCATTACGGGTCAGGATGTCGACAGCAATAAGATCCAATCCACCCTGGTATTTTACGCCCTCGCCATGAACCGACTCGACCTCGACAGCGGCAAGGCGCTCATCAACCAAGTCCAAGCCGCGGTCAGCAAAGTGGCCACCGAGCAGGGCATGGTGCGGGCGGATATCGTGAAGGGGAATCCTTTGCTCAAGCCCTTGCTCGACGCCCCGGCGGAGCAAAGCATCGAGCTGACCTTTAGCGAACAGCCCGGCAAGGGGGTTGCCTTGGAGGTGAAGCCCGAGGGCTTCGACGCCAAGTTCCTCGCGCCCACCACCCTTTACTTGATCCAAGACAATATCAAGACCCTGTCCGAAAGCGGCTTGCGCCTGATGGTCTTGGCGATGGGCGGGATGAACAAGTGGTACCGCGAGGTGGGCAAGGCGAGCGACCCGGACAGCGTTTCCAAGGCCCCCAGCTATGCCTTGAATTTGGCCGTCGATATCGTCGAAAAACTCGGCGGAAAGAAGAAAAACTAGCAAGAAGGAGAAGCCATGCTTCGTCGCATTTCCCTATTTTCTTTGTTGGCGCTGTTGGCCGGGGTCTCCCCCGCCTTGCGCGCCCAGGTCGTGGTCCCCGTCGGTGAGAGCATCAAGCCGGAAGGCGGCGGAGGCGGCGAAGAGGGGGTTAAAAAGGCGGTCAAAAAGCGGAAGGTCGCGCCCGCCTCCGTGGTGAAGCCCGGCTCCAACTTCATGATCCAAATGGCGACGGTGGTGAGCAGCGGGCTGAGCAAACCCGGCGAGACGGTTTATTTCCTCGCGAACGAGGACGTCGGCAGCGGGAAGCCCGTCATCGCCTCCGGGGCCGTGGGTCGCGGGACGATCAAGAACGTCCAGGCCGACAAGAAGAAGGGTAAATTGACGGTCGCGCTTGATTCGATCCAGGCGGTCAACGGCGAGAGCGTACCGGTCGGCGGCGACGTGACCGTCGAGGGCCAGGGCGGACAGGCTGCCATCGCCTTCGGGGACAAGTTCACCGCGACCCTCGACGAGAAGGTGGTGATCCGGCCCAAGCCTGCGCCGCGCGCCAAGAAGGGCGAGGAAGTTCCCGAGGTGAAAAAGGCCAATGTCGAGATCCGCGGCAAGGGCGTGAAGGTGGATATTCGCAAGGGCAGCGCCAAAGGGAGCGTCGAGATCGTCCTAGAGGCGCCGAAGGGCATGATGGTGGACGACGTCGACGTGAATTCGGTGGCCCTGACCAAGGTCAACAGCTTCAGCATCCCCAGCCCGGTGCGGGCCTCCGCGGACAAGGCGAAGGTCGGGGATCGCAACAAGAACGGCGTCACCGACCTCAACTTTTCCATCGAGGCCTGGGACTTCGTCAAATATCAGCCCCGCGGCAACAATGTGGTCACCATCTCGGGCCGCATGAAGAACGGAACCCCCTTCGAGGCGAGCAGCGGGGTGACGATCGATTATTAGTGGATTTCTCCGGAATGGAGAGCTCAGGGGCTGTTCATCAGCCCCTTTTTTTTGGCAGGACAGGCCTCGTTCGTCATTTTCGAGGCGGGGGACCAAACCCGCTTCGGGTTCATTTTTTCAAGAGCTCCCGCGCTTTCCCGGCCTGCGGATGCTTGGGATCCAGGGTCAGTCCCGCGCGCAGATGGGGGAGGGCCTCTTCGATTTTCCCTTGCTCGTGGAGGGTGATCCCCAGGGTGTATCGGAATTCGGCGACCTCGGGTGCCAGGGCCACGGCCTTGCGGAGCGATTCGAGCGCGCTCGCGTCCTGGCCGAGCTGCTCCTGGACGGCGAATAAGTTATAAAATCCCTCCGCAAAATTGGGTTCCAGTTCGACGGCGCGTTTTGCCGCAGCCAGGGCTTTGGGATAGGTCTCTTGCTTGTAATAGATGTCGGTGAGATTGGCGTAAGTCCCGAAGTAGTGAGGGGCTAGTCGCTCCGCTTGCAGCAGCTGGGTTTCAGCCTCCGCTAACTTGCCTCCCTCGATAAGGGAATTGGCCCGATTGTTGAGATCCGCGGAGAGGAAGTGGCTCAGGCTTTCGCCATAATACCGGGGATATTGTGCCTTGGAGTTGAAAAGACTCAGGTCAAAGGCGCGCACTCGCTTGCCGATCGTGACTCCGATGAAATGATGGCCCGCGACCCGCTGCTGGGGAGAGAGCTCAATCCCGGCTTGCTTGAGGTGCTTCACCATTTCCCACCCGCGGCCATAAAGGAAAAAGGCCGGCAATTGGGCCATGCGGAAGACCGCGAACAGGATCTTGGAACGCTCGGTGCACCAACCCTTCTTGAGCGTTAAGGACTCGAGCGCCGTAGCCTCTTGCGGGGCATCACCTTGGAACTCGGCGACGCCCATCCCGCCCTTCTGAAAGAGGTAGGTTTCGAAGTCCTGCAAGCCGATCTCGCCAAGCTCATGAACCGTCTTGGCCAGGGATTCCTGATGGCTCTGGATATACGCCTGTTTTTCCGGGAAATAGGCGAAATGGAATAGCCCCACCGCCAGCTTCTCCTGGAATTCCTCCGAACCCGGCTTCAGGCCCTGCTTCAATAAGATCTGCTCCAGTTTCGCGATGGCCGCCTTCACCTGGGTGCGGATCTTTTCGTCGAAATTCGTGGCGGGATTGAGGTCGTCGAGGGTCCAGGGAATGGGCTTGCCGGTGAGGCGTGCCGCGAGCTCGGGATATTTTTCAAAACGGTCCAGGACGAAATCGTAAACTTCGCAGGCCTTCAGATCGCCTCCGGCCTCCACGATGAGATCGCTGGGACCCGGGTTGGCGAGGTCCATGCGATGGCAGCCCTGGTTGACCTCCTGGTCCTGAACCCCGTGCTCTCTCGTCAGCTTCAAGAAGAGGTCTTTGGCCAGGGGCTCCTCGGGGGGATCCAATTTCGGCTTCGCCGGCGGATTTTTCGGTGTGGGTTTTGGGGGTTCTGGATGTTGCGAAGCCGCGCAGCCCGCCGCGAGCAAGGCCAGGCCGGCGAGTGCCAGGGCTGGTAACATGGTGTGCCTCCGAAAGCCTAGATATCGATGGGGTGCTGTCGGAGTTGCTAGCTAAGACCTAGAAATGCCGCCGGTTACCGGGAAAGGGACGAAGCGGGGCTGTTTAGCTTGGGCTAACTCTGGATGCGAAGAGTTTCTCCCTCGCCGGTTGCCAAATCCAACGCCACGATGCGGTGGTTGTTGGTGTCCGCGACGAACAGCTGGTGTCCGCGCGCGGCGATTCCCCCCGGTTCGAAGAATTCAACCGCGCCCCCGAGGGCCTGGCCCGGCCGGCCGGTGCCAGCGACGGTCCGGCATTCGCGGGTCTCTGGGTCCAATCGCTTGATCTTGTGGTTGTAGGTATCGGCGACCCAGAGGGCGCCGCGATGGAAGGTGAGGCCCAGCGGATGTTGCAGGCGGACTTGGGGGCCGACGCCATCCCGGTCTCCAAACACGAAGAGATCGAGGCCGACCAGGGACTCAACGGCGCCGGAGCCGAGCGAGACGCGGCGGATGGCACTGACTTCGCTGTCGGCGACGAAGAGGTGGGTTCCGTCCGAGGCGAGGCCGCTGGGCTGTGCAAAGGCCGCGGCGGAGGCGGGGCCGTCGACGCGGGCCTCGCGGCCACTGCCGGCGAAGGGCTTCATCACCATCGATTCTAGGTGGTAACTCCAGAGCTGGTGGGAGCCGGCCATGGCGACATAGAGGTAGGGAGGGGCGTAACAGAGATCCCAAGGGGAGTTGAGCGCCACCTCCGGCCCGATGCCCGGACCCTCGCCGGGAGGGGCTTGTTCGCCGGTTCCCGCCAAGGTGTCCACCCGGCCCGTCTTTCGGTCGATGACCCGAAGCAGGTGATTCTCGGTGTCGGCGACGTAGAGCCTGTCGCCTACCCGGCAGATTCCCTGAGGCTGGGAGAACGAGGCCGCGGTAAAGCCGCCGTCTTCCATGCCCGGCCGACCCGATCCGATGACCTCGCGAACTTCGCCCCGCGCATCGGCGATGAGGATGCGGTGGTGGTTGCTGTCCGCGACGATGATCTCCTCCGAATCGGGCGGGGCGAGGACCTTTCCGGGAAAGAGCAGCGGCGTGTTCGGGGCCGGGTTGGCGACGAGTGGTCCCGGTCCCTCGCGCAGACCCCCTTTCATCCGAAAGATCTCGATCAGCTCGGCGATCAATTCATCGAGGGCCTGGAGATTGCCCTCGCCGGGGGCCAGGGCGACGGCCAGACCCTCCGGGTCGACGAGGGCTAGGGTTGGCCAGGCGCGGATCCCGAATTGCCGCCAGTGGCTGAGCTCCGGATCGTTGACCACCGGGTGCTCGATGCCGTGGCGCAAGATGGCCTGCCGGACGTTCTCATCCGCCTTCTCGTTCGGAAATTTCGGGGAATGGACGCCTATCACGGTTAACTGCGAGGCGAAGCGATGCTCGAGGAACTTCAAGTCCGGCAGGACGTGCATGCAATTGATGCAACAGTAGGTCCAGAAATCGAGGAGCACCAGGCGGCCCCGCAGTTCCTGCATGCGAAGCGGTCTGGGGGTGTTGAACCAGGTCAGTCCTTCCCGGAACTCCGGGGCGTGGATCCGGCCTTGGAAGGCGAACAGGGACATGGAGCGGGGTTAAAGCGCAAGCGCGGCGCCGAGGCAACCGGAAGCATCTCTCTGGAAAGAAAAAAACCCGGGCCGGCAGGGCCCGGGTTCCAGAAAACCAAGCGATAGCTTAATAGTAGTAATCCGCGACCGGATTGGCGGGGAAGTAAGGCCGTTTTCCTGCCTGGCCGCGCTGCATCTGGTTATAGAGATAAAAGGGATTTCCCGCGCCGTTCAGGGGCAATTGGTAAGCGGGGTTGGGCGAATAATAACCAGGGCCGGGAACGGGCGGGTAATATCCGGGGACGAAACCCGCATAGGGGCCGGGATAGGGCATGTAACCGCCGTAATAGGGGCCATAGCCATAACCGTAGCCGTATCCATAGCCATAAGGTTGTCCGACGACCACCGTGTCCAGGGCCTTGGCTTGGCGGGAGGCCAAGTTGCCGGCGACGAAGACGGCCAAGAAGAGACTTAAGCTCAATAGAATTTTTTTCATGATTTCCCTCCGCATTCAGGCTCGCATCTCAAGGTGCCGAAAGAGAAGACCCAAGGCTTGGGAAAAAGGTTACAACAAGCGGAAGATTAAGGCCACCCCTCGGACGGGGGCCTGCCAATAACTGAAATTTCAATAAGTTACGATCGTTGGGCGAGGGGCACGTAGTGTTGGCCCTGGGGCCCCACGTAATCTTCCCGCGGCCGAATCAGCCGGTTGTCGGCGTACTGCTCGAGGATATGCGCCCCCCAGCCGGACATCCGACTCATGGCGAAGAGCAGGGTGAAGAGGTCGGTGGGGATGCCGAGCGTGTAGTAGACCGAGGCGGAGTAGAAATCGACGTTGGCGTTGATCTTCTTCTCGGCAATCATGAAATCTTCGATCTTCTTCGACATCTCGTACCACTTGAGATTGCCGGTGGCGAGGCTGAGCTGCTGGCTCATCCTGCGCAGGTGGGTCGCGCGCGGATCCTCCGTGCGGTAGACGCGGTGACCGAAACCCATCACCTTTTCGTGGCGTCCCAACAACCCTTTCACGTATTGCAGCGGGTCTTGGCTGCCGATCTCGAGCAGCATTTCCATCACGCGCTGGTTGGCCCCGCCGTGCAGGGGGCCCTTCAGGGTACCGATGGCGGAGGTGATGGCGCTGTAGACGTCGGACAGTGTGCTGGCCGTCACCCGGGCCGCGAAGGTCGAGGCATTGAAACCGTGGTCGGCGTGGAGGATCAGCGCAATGTCGAAGACCCGGGCGCTGGTCGGGTCGGGTTCCTTGCCCGAGAGCATGTAGAGGAAGTTAGCGGCGTGGTTCAGGGAGTTTTTGGGCGCCACCAGCTCTTGCCCGCTGCGGATCCTTTGGAAGGCGGCCACCAGGGTCGGCATCTGGGCCGTCAGGCTGAGCACCCGCCGGCGGCTGGCCTCGATCGAATTATCCTGCGGATTGGGGTCGTAGGAGGCGAGGGCCGAGACCGCGGTGCGCAGGGCGTCCATCGGTTCGGTGGTCTTGGGCAGGAGCCGCAGCAACTGCAGGACGCCGTCGGGGACCCCGCGCTGGGATTTAAGCTCTTGATCGAGTTTTTCCAGCTCGGCGCGGTTGGGGAGGCGCCGATTCAGGAGCAGGAAGACCACCTCCTCGAAGCTGGCGTTTTCGGCCAGCTCGTGGATGTTGATCCCGGCATAGATGAGCTCGCCCTTATCCCCATCGATGGAACAAATCTCGCTTTTGGCGACGACGACGTCTTTTAGACCCGCTTGAATCTCGGACATAGATGAAAAAACCCGTTTAATATTAAGGTGTCAGAAGTTTTGCGCGGTTATTCCACAAGTCTTTTAAATATGCAAAAAAAAGATATCTGGATACCAGGGGCAATCCCGCCGGCAACGCGGGGCGACTAGCTTCCGGGATTATGATAGAAAAATTCAATGATTATCGTTAATTTTACGAAAGATCCCGGGGCAGGGTCTAAACTGCAAAACCACCCTAAGCATTTGTCATTCTTAGGTAATTTTTGAAGGTATTCACGGGGGCTGAAAAAAAATCTCCCGGTGGCTGATTTCGGACTTTCTTTTTAAGAGACGATCGGATGGCTTGGTTAAAGAAATGCTTGGCTCCTGGCCTGTTGATTCTAGGGATGCTCCTCGCGAGATCCCTCCCGCCTCCTTGTGGCGTGGGGATCGCGGCCGCCGCCGAGGTTTTCGGCGGGGTGGGCGTCTTGCTGGATTTCGATCCCCAAGACCCGAAGAGCGTCCTCATCTATTCCGTGACCTACAAATCCCCCGCCGACAAGGCGAAGATCAAGCGCGGGGAACAGCTGCTCAAGATCGACGGGGTGGACGTCACCGGCCTCAGCCTCCAGCAAATGGCCGAGAAGATCCGGGGACCGCTGGGTACCCAGGTCGTGCTGACGGTCTCCGGCAGCGGGGGCTTGCGGGATCTGCCCCTGACGCGGGAGGCGATCCGCAGCGGGCCCATCGTCGCGGTGCCCGCGCCCAACGTGGCCTCGAGCGGGGTCTTCTTCACTCCCGAGGAAAAGGCCCTGATCAAGCAGAAGATCATGGGGCTGACCACCGACGAGCAGCGGGAGAAGATGCTCAATCTATTGAAGGCCCTCAAGGCCAAGCAGATCACCAAGACCCAGTTCATGGGTTTCATCAAGAGCGATTTCTGAGGAGGAGCGATGCCTAGCCAAGCTTCCAAACAGCTGGAGACCTTTCCCAATCCCAATCCCGACCGGGATTACGAGATCCACTTCGACTGTCCCGAGTTCACCTGCCTTTGTCCCAAGACGGGCCAGCCGGATTTCGCCACGCTGCGGATCCGCTACGTACCCGACCGGCTCTGCATCGAATTGAAATCGCTGAAGCTTTACCTCTGGTCCTACCGGAACGAGGGGGCCTTCCACGAGGCGGTGAGCAACCGCATCCTCGACGACTTGGTCGCTGCGGTTCGGCCGCGGCGGATCGAGCTCTGCGCCGATTTTTACGTCCGGGGCGGCATTCGGACCACCGTTAGGGTGCGCTATCCGGAGGATTTTCCCGCGGGCCAGCCCGCCTCCGGCGGGGATTTTATGGAAATGACCCGCGAATTGCCGGTGACCGGCGGCTGAATCGGTCCGTGGCTAGGGACGATTTTCACCGCAACTTCGAGGGGGTAGGGACGATAGAACGCTGTTAAGCCAGAATTTGCGTTTCGAGGGAAGACTCCTATGACCCCCCCTGGAAGGATTGGATCGGGTTTGCCCCCTGGGGCGACGCCCATGGATGGAAATGAGGGCGTCGCGGCGCCGGAGGCCCGTCCGGCCGCTCCGCGCGGGCGCCTGTCTTCCCTCGCCGCCATCTTGCGGCCGCGCCGCAACAGCCTCACCGGACAGAGCATCCTCGTGGTCTTCAATCCCGCCGCGCGAGACGGGCGGATCGGGGGCGACCTGCCCCAGCTCTTGCAAATCCTCCGCAATTCCGGCGCCCGCGTGATCCCGGTCGAGACCGTGCCCGACCTCGATGCGCGCCGCGCCCGTATCCGCGAGGCGACGACCGAGGCCCTGCGCGGCGGCCAAAAGATCTTTGTCTTGCCCTTTGGCGGAGACGGCACCATCGGCGAGACCATCGGCGAGGTGCTGCGTGCCGCGGGGACTTCCTTCGCCCCCGGCTCGGAATCCGCGTCCGGCGCCGAGGCGCCCAGCGGTCGGGCGATCTTCGTCCTGGCCAAAAAGGGAACCGCCGCTGATCTGGCGGTGCAGGTCGCCGCTCCCAGCAACCTTCGCGAGCTGCCGCGCTTCATCGCGCGCTCCGTGGAGCTGCAATTTCGTTTTCCCATCGTCGACGGGGCCGAGGCCGGCAGCCATTCGATGGGCTTTTTGGCTTCGGGCTATCTCTTCGCCCTGCGGCAGCGCAATCGCGCCGCCAATCCCAATGGCCTGTTCAACCAGGGCCTGCTGAGCTACCTCCGCCTCATCCCCCATGGCATTTTCAACCGCTTCGGCCTGGTCGGGGTGGATGTCACCCTGACGCGCAGCACCTTGGACGGACGGGAGATCGAGCGCGAGACAATGCGGGGCTCCGAGGTGACCGTGACCCCCAACCGCATCCTCGCCGGAGTCGGGGGCGTGCCGGGGGCTTGGGGCGAGACCAAGGTCGTGGTCTTGCCGCCGGGGCCGCGCGGCGTCTTGGCCCTCACCGAGTACATCGGCCGCGGCCTGCTGACCAAGCTGGGCTTCAACCTGGTGGGGCCGCGGAGTCGCCTGTGGACGCTGACGGCGCGGCGCCAATGGCTGGTGAATCCGGGCGAACGGATCGACGTGCGCGCCACCGTGCCCGACACCCTGGCTTGGGACCTGATCCGGGCCTATCAAGATTTTCAGATTCGCCACAACTTGGCCCCCAGCGAGACGCGGGTGCCGCCGGCGGGCGAGCCCCTCGAGGTGCCTGCCCAGCAGAACGGCGACGTGATCGCGCCGCGCTCCCGGTTCAGCGTCCATGCCCCGGATTTCACCATCACCAAATTGGCCGCGGCGAACTCCCTGGCGGTGCGGCTGGCGCGGGCGAGCTGGCTGGTTCGCGGCGAGACCCCGATGATCAGCGACCAGCAAATGGTCTATAACCAGGTGCCGGATTTCGAGGGGCGGGTCTTGGAGGACGGCGAGGGGAGTCGCACCGTGCGCAGCCATTTTCTCTCCTTGCCGCGGCTCTATCGGCTGATGCGAAATTACCGAATTTCCCCGGAGCGGGCCGAGGCCCTGCTCACTGCCTCGCAAGGCGTGGAGCATTTTTCCCAATTGAGGAATATGGCCTCGGAAGGCCTCAGCATCGAGAACCTCGAGCGCTGGCTGCAAAGCGAGGCGGGGCGAAACTGGGCGGCGGAGAACCAGGGCGGCCTGCGTTCCCTCCGCGATCGCGTCCTGCGCGGCGGACCGCCCTTGGCCGTGGGCTTGGCGGGGATGCTGGGCGCCGAACGCCTCGCCGACATCGTCGGGCTCGATCCGATTCGGCAGCGCGAGCTGCGCTTTGCCTTTGTCGTCTATCTCTCCCACGCGGCCAGCGCGAGTACCCAGGCGGTTTGGCAGTTGGCCGCCAACCGGATCCTGCGGCAGCCTTACCACCTCGCCAGCCTGCGCACCGTGCGCATCGCCGGAGAGCGCCTGGCGCAGTGGACTTTCTTGGAGCGGCCCTCTTGGGCAGGCGCCTTGGGCGAGAGCGCCCTGCGCGGCATCGGTTGGGAAGCGGGCTTTTCCCGCACCCTGTTGCGCCGCGGTGTTTCCCTCGCGACCCTGCTGCCGCGCGCCGCCTGGAACATGGGGGAAGGCCTGATTTTCAGCCGCCTCGCCGAGCGGTTGGTCCACGACCTGCCGGAAAATTCCCGCCTGCGACGCTGGGCCCCGACCGCCGCCTTCTTCCTACCCGACCTCGCGCGCATCGCGGCGCCGGCGGGAAGCCTGCGCCTGCTCGAGGCCCAACCGATGCGCCTGGCGGGCCGCGCCTTCGCCCTGGGTTTCATCGGCGATCTCAGCTTCACCGGTATCCATCGCCTCCAACACGGCGAGCGGGCGAGCTATGAGCTTTACACCGATTTTCGCGCGGCCGAGCTGCGGCGGCAGCGCGGCGAGATCGGCACCTTCAGTTGGAGGCAAATCCCCCGCCTCCTGGCGCCCTCCCTGTCGGCCTATATCGACAGCCACGATTTCTTGTTCGGCTCCTCCAACGAGGCGCGCTTGGAGGTCGAGCGGCGCGACCGGGAGCAGAGCTCCCTGCTGCGCGAGGCGGTGCGGGGCGAGCTGACTTGGTTGCCCCAAGCCTTGGGTGGCGACGCGGCCGAGGTCTTCGGGCACGAGATACGGTTGGAGCCCCTGGAGAGAGATCTTCTGGAGCAGCTCGAGCACTGCGCC
This sequence comes from bacterium, assembly GCA_046346845.1. Lineage (GTDB taxonomy): Bacteria > UBA10199 > UBA10199 > DSSB01 > DSSB01 > DSSB01. Next base: position 130,436 of record JAXMHH010000002.1, on the reverse strand, counting down.
GGCGGGCCCCGGCTGCGGGCGGGAGCGAGCTTCGAGGAGACGGCGGCCTATCTGCAAGACCAATTCCGCGGGGTGATCGGCTCCCGCGAGCAGGCGCGCGGCCACTTGCTGCGACTCTACGCCTATCGCCTGCAGCGGGCCGTGGCCGAGTTGCACTCGGTCGACCTGCCGGAAAACGCCGAGCTCCGCCGCTTTTTCGACGAGCGAGGTGTCTTGCGGGCGGGACAGGAATCTTCCTTGCTTACCTGGGTGAATGCGGGGAGAATCTCCCCACCGAGGGCGGCGAATGCCTAAAAATCCGAAGGGAAAATCACTGCTATGGGGTCTTGGTTTTCTGACGGCGCTCTGCGGCGCCTCAAGTTCTCTATTCGCGCGTGAAATCCTTGGCAGCAACGAGGCCGAGGCCGCGGCTTGGGCGCAGGAGAAGGGCTACCAGGCCCAGGCCCCCGTCCAAGGGAGCGAAGGCTGCCTGAAGAATCACCGCTATGTCCCCATGGCCGGCAAAGACCTGCAGGTCAAGGCCGCCTTCTATCATCCCGTCTACCAGCTCGACACCAAGATCGTCGCGATGGTCGAATTCACGCCGAACAGTCCCTTGAGCAAGGCCCAGGCCGAGGCCTTGACGGTGCAGGTGGCGCCCATCGCGGGGACCCGCCCCCCGACCCATCGGCAGGCGATTCCGGCCACCCCCGCCGATCCCTGCGCGCCTCCGAACGGCGGGATGGACGGCCGCTACACCGAGGATTACTTGGTGGAGTATTTCTACGCCCCGGATCGGGCGCGCATCGAGAAGGTCCGCGTCTACAACGAAAATATCCGCTGAAATTATTTTTCCGGCAGGAAGGTCTCGACGTAGCCCATCTTCCATTGGCCGTTTTCTTTGATGGCCTTGGACTTGAGCGTCACGTCGCCCGAGGTCAATTCGACCTCGGCCAGTTCGGGGCCTTCGTTCAGCACCTTATAGGTCGCTTTCGGAGCGACGGCTTCCAATTTGGACGAGCTGCGGAAGCTTTTCCAAAAACCCAGTTGGATGGAGGTCTGGTTTTGCTCGAAGAGCTCGCGGACCTTGGCTGGGTCCATTTTTTCGTCCTCGGCCACCATGGCGATGAACTTGTCTTGGCTGGCCTTGCTCAGGGCGGACCAGGCGATGTCGTATTTTTCGGCGACGACGGCGTCGTAGAAGCCCTTGGTGCTGTCGATGGGAGTGGCGAACTTCGCGCCGGGCGCCGCGGTGGGCTTGGCCTCCGCGGGGGCGACGGCGGAGCTTGCGGGCGCGGGGGCCGCGGGAGGCGCTGCTTCCTGCTTCTTGAGGGAAGGGCAGGCGGTGAGAAAGCTCAGGCTCAGGAACAGGGCGGTCAGGGATTTTTTGGAAACCATCGGGGCGCCTCCTTTTAGAATATTCTTCATAACTTAAACGCCGCCCCGGCATCCAATAAATAATTGGGGCTTTTCAAAAACGCCCGGCTTGGTTTATGAGCGGAGCATTCCCATTGTGCAGGAGAGAGCCATGGCCGCGAAAAAACTGCAAATCACCCTCTGCAACACCTGCGTGCGGGACAACTACGGCGAGGGTATCTTCCGCGAGACCCCCGACCTGGAGGCCCACTACCGCGCGCAGTTCAAGGGCCTGCCTTCGAATTTGGTGCCCGAATTCAAACAGCAGAATTGCTTCAACTACTGCGAGCAGTACCACTGCGTGCAGGTGGACGACCACGAGACCTCCATTCTCTTGAAAAAAGTCTCCGACCCCGAAAAGATCCGCAGTCTTTGCGATTGGGTGAAGGGCTGCGCGCAGAGCGGCAAGCTGGAGCTCGCGGAATCGCTGAAGAGTTCGCTCCTCGAGACCCGAAAAATATCCTAGGAAAATTTTATAGGCGGAAATCGACGACGATCGCGTCGTGATCGCTGCACTCGCGGCCCTCGTGCTTGAGGTTCCCGACGACCTTGGGCGACAGCGGCGCGAAGGGGGCTCCCGGGAGGTTTTCGCCTTCCCGGACCAGCTTTAGGCCCTTCGCGGCGAACCAATCGATCTTGAAGCTGCACTTGCCGTCGTTCTTGGCGCAGGCCCAGTCGATGAACTTGAAGCACCAGTTGGGGACGAGGTCGCGGAGGTTCTTGATCTTCTTCAGGTCCTCGACGTGGTAGTGTAAGGTGCAGGCCCCGGGCTCGTTCCAATCGAGGTAGTTGAAACCGTGCTTTTCGAAGGTCTTGAAGAGCTGTTTCTCGAAGAGGCGGTCGGGATAGGGGTAGACCTTGGCGATCACCCGGCGCACGCCCATCGCGACCCGCACCCAAAAACCCCAAATGGCCCAGAAGGCGTTGCGGGAGTTGTAGGTGGTGGTGTTGAGGTCGCCGCCGAACAGCGAGGGCAGGGGCGGGAGCTTGTCCAGGTAGCGCATGATGGTGCGCATCTGGTCGCGGCGGTGCCGCTTGCTGGAGTGCGCGTCGAGATGGGCGCAGATCGCGCGGATCTCGCCCTGGGGCAGGACGACGGTGCAGGCCATGGCCTGCTGCGAGCCGAGGCGTTTTTCCTTCCCCTTCATCTTGTCCTTGGCGTTGTGCAGGATGATGCGGTGGAAATCCTTGAGCGGGTAACGCGAGAGGATGGCGTTGCCGTGGATGGCGAGGGTGTTTTCGCCCTCGAAGTGGTCCTCGGTGCCGTTGCCCTTGCAGAGGTTTAGGTAGGTCGGTACGAAGTAATAATACAGTCCCAGCGCCTCGGCCAGGTCGCGCGCCACGTTCCGGTTGGCCGAACGCACCATGCCCATGTCGGTCTCGGGGATGAAGAAGAGGTCCGCCTTGCTGAGGATGGGGTGCTGCTTCAGGGTGTGAAGGATGCCGTCATAGACGATGCCGCGTTCGATGTTCCAGGTGAGGGCCCGGTAGAAGGGCTTGGCGGGTGCCGGGGGCGCGAAGCCGCCGTTTTCGTAGCCGCGCAGCACGGCCTCGATCTCCGGATAAACCTTCTGGTATACCGGGTGTTTTTTCAGCTCCTTGGAGTCTTTGACCTGGCTGAGGTCCTTGAAATAGGGGCTGAGGTTGTGGTTCAGGGTCGCGGTTTCGCTCATGGGATGGGTGAAGAACCAAAAACGGCCCCAAAAATCAAGGGCAAGGTCGCGGAATTGCGAATTAATTTATCCTGGAATGTTTCGAAATCTTTGAACGATAATACTCGGAGTCTTTGGGATCCTAAGATGGCAACGAGGCGAAGGACCATTTGACAGCCCTGCCAAGATTAGGTACCAGGGAAACCCTAAAAAAAGAAGGGGTTTAGCCCTTTTTTTTGATTCCGGCTTAGCTCAGTCGGTAGAGCACGCGGCTGTTAACCGCTAGGTCGCAGGTTCGAGTCCTGCAGCCGGAGCCACACGAAAGAAGGCCGTTTTTCCCGGGAGGGGAGAACGGCTTTTTTATGGAATGGGCCCTGCTTTTTCCCGCTGGGGCGCATCCCCCGCCATTTCCATCCAGAGATCCTAAGTCTGGAGTCCCTTGGGTCGATCGTCCCTCGGGATTTCGACGCGCGGGTCGGGTTTGCCGCGGCGCAGCATCCCCTGCCTATTCCTAAAAAAAAGCTTGGAGTACCGTCGCTTTTCCGAATTAAAATCTTACGAAGAAGAAATCGTTCCTGAAAAATATCAGTCAACTTTGCCAGCCTTCCCGACCGATATCAGATAGCGCGGCCATCGCTTTTTTTCCGAGCGAGACCCCCGGGGAGCACCAAGGCATGGGATTCATCTATGGTTCTCCCCGGGTCCGTTGGGACAAGAAACCTCAACGCCAATCCTCCCCAAGTCCAGGGGGGAAGGCCTCCGGAAGGAGGCTCGCCCGTCCCGCCGCCTGCCTCCGCGCAACCCGACCCCAATCTTGCGGCTCGTCGGCTCGCCCTCACCGAATCGGCCCTTTCCGCCACGGACCTCGAAGGCGTGGTTTCCGGACCCCGCGCGCAATTTCGGGAGGATGCCAGCACCCTGCATGCGCTCCTCGATTGGGTTCGGCAGCATCCCCAGGCCCCGGAAGCCCCCCGAGCCCAGGCCCGCATTCGCGAGTTGATCCGATCCTTGCGCCTGCAGTCGGAGGAAATCCGCGGACATCTGCGCAGCGCCCCCGGCGAGCTGGTGCAAGACTGCGAGATGTTGAGGGCCTTCTACCGCGACGCCTCGTCTTTTCTCGCGACCAGCCGGAATGCCGGTCGGGGAGCCGCTCGTCCCCAGCCCGACGAAGACCCGCAAAGTTTCCAGGCCGGGATGGAGGCCACTTCGGGCAGCCTGCGCCTGTTGCGGGACCAATTGCGGCTCGGGATCCGCGAAGTCCCAGGGACGCCTAACCAGGATCAGGTGAGCAACGCCCGGCTCATCGCCGTGATCAGCCGAGACCTGGGCGAGCACCAAGAGTTGCTGCGGGATGTCCGCCATTGGCGGGATTTGACCCTCCGCCTGCCGAATACCGCCCGGGAAGGGCGGGCGGGAAATGCGCAGGTGCAGCAATTCCTCGAATTCGCGGCCTCCTGCGAGGCCGCCGGGGACCATGCCATGGCGGAAGAGATGTTGGGCACCGCCAACTGGTTCGCGGGACATCGGCTGGAGGGATCGGCGCGTACCACTGGATTGACGCAGGTCATGCTCTGGTCGACCTCCATACCCGGTGGAGCTAGCGAGCTCCTGCGCCAGCGGATCGCGACGAATTTCGAAACCCAGCTCTCCGATGAAAATGCGACCGCCAGCCAGCGCCAGGCTTTGGCGGTGGACCAGGGCTTGGCCATTCTGTATTTGCGATCTCAAGGCCACACCTTCGAGCCCTCCGCGAATCTCTTGAATGCCTTGCGGGGCGGAGGGCGCATCCTCGCCCAGTTTGCCGAGGCCTTGTCCCCCCAAGCGGCCCTGGCCCCTTCCGATGTCCTTGCCTCGCTGAGTTCCAGCGTTCCCCATAATGTCCTCGAAGACCTCGTCGTTCGCCTGGGGGCCGAGGTCGTGTCCCGCCGGGCGGCGGCGCCGCAAGGGCGCGAGGCCGCCCCCGATCCCCTGGTCCAGGCGATGCAAGGCTTCGATCCCGATCGACACCTGGCGGTTTTTCAGCTGAACCTTCGCGGGGGAGAGCTGGGGTCTTTATCCGGGGAGTTGAGACACCTGACCGTCGCCGACATCCCTCGGCTGAGATCGACCTTGGCCAATCTGCGCTCCGCTCGGGAAAGGGTGGCCAATCACCTCTCCGAAGACCCTAGTCTGCGCGCCTATCAGTTACAGTCGCTGCTCCAAACCGACCGTTCCCTGCTGGCCCTGCGCCGGGAGATCGGAGGCCTCTATGGTGGAGCCTCGGTCGAGTGGTTGGGCGAGAGCGAGCAGGCCTTTGCCGCCGCCAACACGGCCCTGGAGGGCCAGGTTCAAGGGGAAGTCCAAGGCTTGCAAACCTTGCATGGCCAAGCGGTTACGGCCGCCGGTGTCGAATCGACGCCACTTCGCGAACGCCTGGCCAATTACCGCCTTGCCCATCGCATCGACATCGCCCTCGATTCGGGGAACGATCGCGTCCAGGATTTGGTCGCTTGGCAGGCTCTGGTGGCGCGGGCGACCGACAGCGACTACGGCTCTTCCGCCGACCGGTTCAACGATTTGGGTGAGCTGATGGCCGGATTTCATGCCATGCGGCAGCGCCAGTACGACGAGCGGTCCCTGGACCTCCGGGATCCGCGAAGCCATTGGGGGGATTACGTCTCTTACGGAGCCAGCGACCGGCGGGAGCAGGCCGCCAATCTCCTGGCCGCCTCGCCTACCCGCGTCCGGATGAGCGAGGCGGATCTTACCGCGCATCTCCGCCAGGTCCAAGACAGCATGGTTGCCTTGCTTCCTGCTCTCAATCCTACCAGCGAAGCCGGGGCCGAGGCGGCAAACGATCTCTACCGAAACCAACTCCAAGCATTGGTCCAAGCAGGTCCCGGCAGGGCCGCCGAGACGGTGGCGGCGAATGTTCTCCCCCTGCTCTCGGCGGAAGGCCTTGCCCGGTTTCTGCAAGAGCCGGCGACCCAGCAGGCGCTGCTGACCCAATTGACCGCACAGGCCAATCGTCAGCTCGCTCAGGGGCATTTGACCGAAGCGGCCCTCCGCGATTCGGCGCAGCAGGTCCGCGTGGGCGAAGGGCGAAGGCCGCTCTCCGATTTCATCAGCGGGGTGGAAAACGGGCAACTCCATTTTTCCCCGGCCTACGAGGGCCTTTCCGTCGAGGATCGGGGCCGAGTGGTCCAACAGGCCCTGCACCTGGGACGATTGGGCGAATATCGCGCCGCCTTGCAGGCCGAGTCCGATCCGGTCCGCCGCCATTTTCGGAGCGCGATGCTCGCCTTCGAAGAAGGTAATCCGCTGCAAGGACGGGCGGAACTGCAGACCTTCCTGAGGGACTCGCGCGCGCCCGGTGAGGATTATCGGCTGCGGCCCGCCGCCGATCCCCAATTGCAGGCCATGCGCACGGTGGCGCTGGACATGAACAATCGCCTCATGAATCAGGCCCTCGACCGCATGGTCCAGATTTCCCAGGATCTCGACGCGCAGCGGGCCGGCAACTTGATGGGGTGGGCCTCGCAGGATTTGGGCAGCAACGAGGCCACCCTCGAGGCGATGCGCCGGCTCATCAACGACCCGAGCATGGCCTTTTATTCCCTAGAGGAAACCCTGCCGGTGGTTCGTCAGGCCAGGCTCGAGGCCGCCCAGGCGCGATTCGCCAGCGAGATGGGGAACAACACCCGATTGGTGCCGCCCGGCGGGCCCGATGTCGTGGATTTGACCAATGTCGGCAATTTGCCCTTGTCGGGTCCTGATTCTGTCGAGGCGAGACAGGCGCGCCGCCAGGCCTTGGAGGCGGAGGCCTACCGGGGCATGGCCGTCGTAGGTACAGTGGAGGGGCGTTTCGGCGCCGAGGGTCTTGTTCCCGAATTGAATACCCAAGGAATCTACGAAAGTTTTCAGCAGCATCCGGAACGCCCGCTGGTGGGAGTGCCCACCGTGCAGGTCCCACCGAGAGGCGAGATCACCTTCATTCCGCACCGCGGGGCCGGCAGGGACCGAACCTCGATGCTGCGGGTGGAGGTGGGTCCGCAAGGCGGCGTCATCTATATCGACCGTCATCAAGGCGGCGGAAGGCTGGATCGCGTAGTGGTGGGACCCGGCGAAGGCACCCGGTATTTTCTCCTGTTTGACGATCACGGTCGCGAGGCCGTTCGTCGCGGCTCGGGGATATTGGGCGGCGGCAGCCGCGACGTCCCCGCCGGTGCGCGCCAGGAGCTCGATCCCCGACTGATGCAGGTGATGAATTTCGAGAGCTATGGCTCCGTTCAGCAACGGGCGCAGAGTCCCGAGGCCAACCGCCGCGCTTCCCTGACTTTGGCGCAATCCCTCCGTGCCCGGGACGGTTCCTACGTCGCGGCCGGCCGGATCCTCGAAGAAGTGATGGCCGAGGATATCCACCGCGCGCAACAGAGCATTTCCGCTACCGAGCTGCAGGGCCTCACGCGGGAATCCGAGGCAGCGCGCCCGCGCCTGCGCGAAGAAATTAATCGCCGGGTGTTCGAGATGATCGATCGGGGAATGCCGCGGCCCCCCCAATCCCAAATCGACCGCCTGATCGATCAAGCCGTTCAGCAAGAGCAGGAAACGAGGATGCGCTTGCTGGTGTTTACGCGAATCCGCGGGCAACATGACGCCAATCAGTTGGATCCGGTCTCGCGCCAGGCCTGGGAGACCTTCAACGACATGATGGATCCCACGGGGGAATGGCTGAATATCTCCGACGCGACCCATGACCGGATCGCCGATGAGGTAGTCGTCAACTTGGCGATGACGGTGGTCTCGGGCGGCTTGGCCAGCGGCGCCGGGGCCGTCACGCGACTGGGCATGACCCGCGCGATGAGCGGGTGGCTGGCCACCGAGGGAACAAACTTGGTCGGGGAGCGAGCCGCCTTGTGGGCGGCCGGGCAAGGCGCCCGCCGGTACCTGGGGCGCGCGGCCCTGTGGACGATGGGCGAGGCCGCCCAGGAAAGCGGCCGCCGGGTAGCCGCGCGTGCCTTGACCTGGGGCCTGGGGGTTGCCGTGGAGGGCACCGCCTTCCACGCCTCGATGACCGGCATGCAGGCCACCTGGGGTTATCTGCGGAGCGGACAATGGGTGTTTCCCGATCCGCACGAGTTCGCCGTCGGTGCGGGTTACAGCGTCTTGATGATGGGATCGATCAGCGTGGGAAATTCGGTGTGGGGAAGGGTTGCGGAAGGGATTGGGATTGCCCCCCGCCAAGTGGCCCAGATGACCGAATTGGGTACCGCGAACCGAATGGCCCGGCAGGCCTTGAACTACGGGGGCCAATTGGCCACCGAGGCCTCGCTGATGACCCTGACCGCCGAGCACGCCGAGCCCGGAGAGAGCTTCGGGACTAGGGTCCTCGGCAGTGCGGGGACCATCCTGCAGCTTCGCATCGGCGGGCGCCTGTTCAATACCCTGACCGGGAACGTCCTGCATCGCATGCAGGCGCACTTGGAAGATCGCATCCTGCAAACAAGATTTCGCAACGTCATTCAAAGCCGACTTGGCATCGATCCAGCCGGGGAAGAGGGTCGGGCCCTGCTCGAGGCGATGAACCTGGGGCTTGCCCAAGGTCAGAGCGCCGGGCACGTCGAGGGCGCCGTGACTAGCGATAACTTGGAGGCCCTGCGCAATGCCGTCCGTCAGGACTTGGGGGTCGATCCGAGCAGCGAATCCGGCCGTAACCTCACGGCCTTCTTGCTTCTGCATGTCACCGCCCGCGCCGAACGAGGCCGAACGGCAGCCCAGGCGATCCAGGAGTTGTCCGGACAGCTCCAGGGCCTCGAGGCCGGCATCGGGGGGATCCTCGACCAGTCCGGAGTGAGGGGGGAGGTCCGGAGCCAAATTCGCCTGGGGCTGCTTCAGGCCGCCTTGGCCCGGGGACTGGATGCAGAAGGTGTTCAGAGCCTCAATGCGGGCGTGACCTTGGTTCTCGACCAGGCCGGTTATGGAAATTCCCCCGAGGCGAACCAACTCCGTGTCTCCTTGTTGGCCCTCGCCCTTCGTTCCAGCCTCAGCGCCGAACGTTTGCAAGAATTTTCAAACCATGCGCAGGCGGCGGCCGGGTTTATCCGGCAGATCACGGAGGGGCTTTACGGTCCCGCCTACGCCGCGACGCCGCTGGGTCGCTCTCTTTCCGGCGAACTGTTGCTGTGGGCGCTGTCCCATGCGGCCACTCCCTCGGCCTTTCCCGCCGCCTTGGAGGCGCTGCAGGCCTCTCTGCCGCAGGTTCGCGAATCGCTCCAGGCCATGGTGCGCAACCTGGGTTTCACCCCGGGCAGTCCCCTCGCCACCGTGGCGATGCACCAGGCGCTGGCTTGGGCCTTGTCCGGGGCCTCGGATGCCCCAGGGCTGGTCGCTCGTGTCGAAACGGCCGTCGGCGAGACCAGCCGCTTGCGCGGAGATCTCAGCCGTATCCTCCAAACCTTTGGCTATCGCGAGGGCAGTCCCCAAGCCGAAGGCATCCTGCTGGCGCTCTTGCAGCAGGTGAGCGGGGAACCCGGGGCGACGTCGGCCTTCAATCGCACGCGGCTCGCGGCCTACCTGAGCTCCGCGTCGGACTTCTCCCGGCAGGTGGATTTTCTGATCGCCGCGAATCCAGGGACGAATCTTGGTGTGCACCGCGCCCAAATTTTGGCCTGGGCTATCCAAACCGCCGAGAGCCCCGAGGCCCTGCATCGCATGGCCCAAGGTATCCTTGAGGGAACGGCAACGCTGAGCGTCGGCGCGGACGGGAGGGTGACCTTCACCCAAATTCCCCGAGCCGCCACGACGGAGGTTGCCCAGCCGCCCATTCCATCGACCCCGGTCGAGGCCACGAACGGCAGCGCCTCCCCAGCCCCGGAAACCAACGCTGCACCGGTGACACCCGACCAGTCTGGGGTCATGACCCCGACCCAGGTTGCGGCCCGTCGGCAGGCGCGGGACACCTTGCTGCGCCTGGCGCGGGAAAGTTTCGGAGCGAACCTCCCCGAGGCCTTGGTGCAAGTCTTGAGTCAGTTGGCGGAACGGGATCCCGGGAGCGCCTTATTGGCGGTGCCCGTGAGCGTGCGCTTCGGAAACCTGCGCAGCTCGCCCGCCTATCGCGCCGAGCTCGAGCGCCTGCAGCCCGGGGATCGCGCCCGTGCGGAGCAATTCCTCTTCCTTCAAGTGATGCGGGGCCGTCTCGGTAGGAACCCCGTCGCCGAGGCCGTGGAGTGGCTGAGCCAGGTCCGGGAAGGCCTCGTGCGCATCGACGAAAATTTTGAACCACGGGATGCCAATGCCTTGGCCAGGCATCGGCGGGAGGCACGGGTTCGCTTGGCGGGCCTGAGGCCCAACTCCCCCGAGGCCGCCGCGCTTCGCCAGGAGATGGAGACCCTCGGAGAGATCTTCGCCGATGCGCAGCGGAATATCCTGCAGCGGGGGGCGCCTCGACTGCGCATCGAAGTCGCGCGGGGGATTCTGCGCAGGCTCGAAACCGTTTCTCGGGATTCCGCGGAATACCGTGAGCTTCTGGAACAATTCCGAAATACCCGGGATTTGCTGAGCGCGGTGGAGGGAGAATCGGCGCCAACGCCGCAGAGCGTCCCGCCGGCCTCCGCTGCATCCGAGTCTCCCGCGATTCCCACAACGCTTGGCCCGGCCTTGGTACGGGAGCTTGGGGCCTTGCTGCGGGGTTCCTCTCCCTTGAGGGCCCAGGTTCGGCAGGTCTTGCAGGGTCTTTCCAGCGAGCGACCGGATTCCCCGAACTTTGCAAGCTTACGCCAAGAGCTCGAGACCTTGGTTCAGATGCATGCCGACGCGAGCGAGGCTGGAGGGCGCTTGGTGGCCCTCGGCGGGGCCGCAGGCCGAAGGCTAGCCTCCGTTGAGCGCGGTTCCGAGGCCTACCGACGCGCCTTGGAGGCCTACCGGGATACCCGACGGATCCTGCTGGAAGCGGCGGTGGCCAATGAAAACGCCGCTCCACCCGCTGCAGCGGCGGCCCCAGTTCCCCCGGCCAACGCTTTCGAGGAGGCCGCTGCGCTTGACCACGGACCGGAGGTGGCGAACCCCGAATCGGTGGGTAGGGAGCCTGAGGTTCCTGCTACTGCCAGTGTTTTGGCACCGGAACCTGGGGCTCCTGTTTCTGCCAGTGTTTCGGCACCGGTCCCCCATTCTCCGACTATTTCTCCCGCCTTGGTGCGCAGCATCCCGCAGCTGCAACGCGCCGGTTCTCCCCTGGCCCCCTTGGCCCTGGAGATGGTGCGGAATCTGAATTCCCATGCGGTGGGTTCCCCCGAATATGCCGCCGCCCTGCGCGACCTGGAGCTGTTGGTCCAAATTGGGACCGAGGCCCAGGCCCCCGCACCCACGGATATCCTGGCTCCCAATTATCGGCGGGACCTCCATCGCTCTTCCCTGGCCCGCGAAACGCAGGCTCGGCTGCTGGCGGCCGAGGCGGGGAGCGCGGGATTTCGGGAAATCTTGAATCATTATGCCGAGACCAGGGAAGTTCTTCCTCCGCTGGCTCCCGAGACCTTAAGGGAGATTTGGCGCGCCCGGCATCCCTTGCTGACCCACCTTCTCGATGTCACCCAGAGCCAAAGCCAATTTTTTCCGGAACACGATATCATGGTCGAAGACCCCGATCTTTCGCCCACGATTCGCCTGATCGAACGCATCGGCGCGGAGCGACTGGAAAGTATCCTGCAGGCCACCGGCCAGCATTTGGCGATCAGCGATGTCCGGCCCGCCGAGGAAGTCCTCGGTTATCTGCTCAACATGGCTACGGGAAACCCCCGTGTGGAGCGCTTCCTCCGCGAGGCGCCCATCGAGCAAATCCAGCTGGTAGTTCAAGCTTCCCGGGCCATCATCTCCCATTCGGTGCGCAGCCTCCTCCTGGATATTATCACCTCGGAGCACCCGGCCGAGCATCTCGGTAGGGTGCTAGCCCTGGAACCTAATCTCGGGTTTGAAGGGCGGGACGATATCCAAGTCCGGCTGCTGTCTTTGTTGGTGCGCCGGGAATACGAGGTCGCCGACCATAGTCCGGAGGCCGTCAGCCTGCTGCGGTTGTTCGGCGTCGATCCCGCGCGGCACAGCGATTTTCCTTGGCAGCCGGACGACCTCATGAACCGGGCCCGTCTTTACAGCGACATTCGCCGCACTCGGGAATCCCTTCGCAGGTCCATCCTGCAGGCGGAGCCCGGTCGGGAAGCCGAGATCGAGGCCTTCCTGGGCGATCTGTGGGGAAGCCTGGAGACCATGGACGTCGCGGACACCACCCTGCCTTATACGCCGCACGGTTGGAACCACGCCATCACCGTCGGGAATATCTCCAGCCAGATCTTCGCCCAGGCCCCGATGGCGCGGGGCAGGATCATGGCGAATTTCCTGCCCGAGGGGGCGGTTCGGCCCGATGGCAGCCGGAATCCTCAAGTTCCCGTCAGCGACGCCCAATGGGCCCGTGCCGAGGCCCAGGCCCGGGCGTTGGTGACCTTGGTCGGCGTGATCCACGACACCGGCTACGGGGATCTGCAGCCCCACGAAAGCAAGGGCGTGCATGCCCAATACAGCGGCCGCATCTTTAGCCAAAGTTTCGCGCACCACATGGAGGCGGTATTCGGCATCCGTTCGGATTCGCCCCTGTTTCGCGAGATCTTTTTGGCGATCGAACGCCATGGTTCGGACAAGCCGGGCCGTTCCGACTACATGGCGGCGAGCCACGAGCAAAATCCCTTTCTGTTCATCATCCGCCTGGCGGACAACCTGGATTTGACCAGGAACCGGATGCGTTCCATCCAAACCCACCCCATTGTCATGGCGGCGCTCGAAGAGATGTACCGAGTGGGGCAGAGCCCCGAATTTCGCAACGCCGATCCCACCCGGCGCAGCGCTATGCTCGAAGAGATCAGGCGCCGGCGCACCCGGGGACTCCTGGCGGGGGATGTCCGGTATATTCGGGAGCTGCTCGGTTATCTCAACGAGACGACTTGGCCTCATTTCGTGGGGTGCGAACGAGCGCTGGCTTATCGCCTCAATCAGGCCTCCGATGGGCATCTGGACGTCACCATTGAGATCAGCGGATTCGCGAATGCGGGGCGCGTGGTCGAGCACGACGCCACCATCGACGGGGCCCTCTACCAGGTATTTCGGACGGTGGTGGCCTCTCGTTCCTTGACCTACGGAGTGGACGCCCAAGGTAGGCCGCTGCCTTTGCAATTCCATGTCCAAGAAAGCTTCCGAGGCGCCGATGGAGAGGGACACGAGTTACCCTTGGCCTACCCTATTCTCCGTCCTTACGAGCAGGCGGCGCAGCAACCTGCCAGGACCGCGCCCGGTGGAGCCCACGTGCTTCCGCTTTCCCGGGAGCAGTCCCAGGTCCCGGCCCAGGCGCTCGCGGCAGATCGGATTCCCGATGGCGACTCCTCCGGGGACCAGGTGAGAGGTAGGGGAGAGCACGGTCTCTATTATTACGTGATTCCGTCCAGCGACGATGGCAGGGTCCAGTATGGACTTGAGATGACATTGCAATCCTCAACCGCGGCCGTAAATCCAGATGGCTCTCCGAGCAACCAAGTGCGCCTCACTTTTGTTACGACCAATAGTTTGCCCGAACGAAGGATTTTGACCTTGTCCCGAGAGGAAGCGGAGACGCGTCTGGGGCTACGTTTCACCGCTGAGGGAAACCTAGACCCTGCGCATCACCCCACCCCCTTCCGGGTTGCCATCGATCACGCATCTATTCCCTCGGATTCAGAACCCGCGGGGAACCGGCCCGCCTCGCCAACCCCAGGATCCCCGCGCAGCATCGTGATCGGAGACCACCCCTATTCGGTGCTGGAACGGGCTTCGACGGATGGCGGCAACCATGTCTATACCTTGAACAACACGGACTTGAGCCTCCCCGCGGAGCGGCGCCAATCCATCCAGATTCTCAGCCCCCGGCCCTTGACCGATGCGGAGCTGGCGGGAATCGTCCAGGGAAGGAATCCCCCAGGAGTTGCTGTCGAAATGCGGCCGAACTAACAGGGGTTCCTCCGGTTCTTTGGACCGACCGAACAGCCTTACCTTCTTGTCTATATCGGAATTGTTCAAGGCGGCGGATTACGGAGAAGGTAATATCGATCGATTTGGTCGCGCAGGTACATGGCCAGACCGAGCGGGTGGCTGGTCAACTCCGTCGTCAAGTTTTCGATATCTCCGTGTCGCGCCCGCCAATGGATCGGGCGCAGGGTGGCGATCATCTCTTCCGGAAACAGGCTGTCCAGGACCCTCGGCTCGGCGGGGTGCCGCAAATGGTGCTCGTATTCGTGGACGACCCGCGCTAGGCTTCGAAAGGCCATTCGGTAGAAGACCAAGGGCGACACGCCCGTGATCTGTTTCAAAAAGATGCGATCGACGGGATGCTCGCCGTCCGCCGCGCGAAAGAAGGCGTTTAGGAATTCGCCTCGTTCGCCCGGGTGAATGCGCTGCGCCTCCCGAACGAAGTCCTCTGGCGGCCGGATGTCTAGCTCGACCCTGCCTTCGCGCAGGGCGGCGGCGATGTCCCGCGAAATGCCGTCTCCCCCGTCTCCGAATTCCGCAAAGGCCTGCAGCAGGAGCGGCGTCGTCAGCTGCAGGCTTCGGCCTTGCCAGAGGCGGCGCAGCAGAGATTCGCTGCGCAAATACCTTTGATGGGCGCGGATATCGTCCCAGAGCTCGGGCAATTCTCCCTGGAATTCTTTGAGATAGTCCAAAAAAACCGCATCGCCGAGGTAGGCGTCGCCTTGGGAGACCAGGGACAAGGGCCTGCCGGGGGTCAGGGTGGCCGCCGATTGCAAGGGATGGAGGAATACCGCTGGATCCGCCAATTCCAGGATTTTTTGCCGGTTGGCGGGCTCCAGATGGATTATCTGCAATAGTCGGTAAACTCGATAATAACCCATAGGGCTGGTTCCGGCGAGCGCCAGGGCCTGGTCGAGATGTTCCGCCGCTTGAGGATGGCGGCTAAGCCAATTTTCCACCTTAGATAATTCGGGGTTTATGTCCTCGCCTTGGATCTGTCGGAAGTTGTAGAGGGCATCCCGGGCCGACGGGGAAAGGGGCAAATTGCGAATCCGGTCGTGATTTTCGCTTCGCAGCCGATTGGCGAGTCCCGTTACCTGGAAGAATTGCAGGGAGGGAAACAAGGCCCCCAGGCGATGCTCGTAATGGTATAAGTTGCCGCCTTCCGCCAAATGGGACAGGAGTCCTGTCAGCGAATCGGGATCGCCATTCTGGACGATCTCTTCCAGCGCCAACCGCGTGATCCAACCTGAGTAGGACCCCTGCGTCCCCGAGGGGTCCGAGTTGGCCACCGCATGGTGCAGCCGTTGGATGCTGCCGCTTAGCTTAAAAGAATCCGAAATTCCCGTCCGCAGTATCAGGTCCACGAAGGGATGCAGCTGTCCGATCCCTTGCCCGATCTGGAGGAGCTGGAGGTGTGAAGTCGTTCCCAGCCGGGTGGTGATTCCGAGCCGGAGGCGTTGCAGCGCCTCCTGGCTGCCGGGCACTTCGCGAAGTTCCGTGCCGTCGCGGCTGGCGCTGAGCGGCCGCAATTCGGGGGCGCCGAGGGAGGCACGCGGGGAGGACAGCGGTGCTTCCGCGGGGAGGCGGTGCGGCGACGGGGAGCCGGCGATGCTTTGCCAGAGCCTCCCTCCGACCCTCATTTGCAACAGGGTGTCGGCGGCGTCGACCCAACGGTCGAGGCTGCCCTGCGCCCGCCGATGTCCCGTCGCTTCTTGGAGCCGGAGGGCGAGATAGACCCCGCCCAGGCTGGCCCCCGCGGCCAGCCCTTGGCTCAAGGCCGGAGACCGGACGAGGTGGGCAATGCCCATCTCGCTCAAAGCGCCGGTGATCCGGAGCGTGGTGAGGAATAGTGCCGTGCTGAGGAGCTCGTCCCGCAGTCCTTCCGTCCCCGGCGGGGAGCCCTCCGCGGAAAATTCCCGCAGCCCGCGATTCACGGCGACAAAGGCGGGGATCTCCGTAAAGGTGGCCGCCGAGGAGGCGAGGAACCTCGCCCCCAGGCCCCGGCTGAGGAGGCTCGCCGTCCGCAGGGAGAGCGAGGCCAAGACCGACTGTCTCACCACGGAGGCCAGGCCGCCGGCGAGGCCGAAGCTCAGGATCATCCTCGGATCCGTCGCCTGCTCGACAAAACGCCGGCCCAGGACCTCCACACGGGCCAAGGACTCGCCTTGGCCCCCTAGGAGTGCCAGGCCTTGGCGGGCGCGGCGGAGCATCACTTCCGAGCCCTCGGCCGCGCTTCCCTGGGGGTCCGCCGCCTGGCTTCTCCCGATCGATTCGGCAACGGTCGAAAAGATCGCCGCGGCACTTTCGAAATGGTTATCCCTTTGCAGCCTTTGGGCTAGGTTCAGCAGGGCCTCGTAACAGAGTTGGGGGTCCGGTTCCCTGGAGAGGTCTTGCAATTCGCGAATTTGCTCGGGGGCAAAGGCAGCCTGTCGCGCGCGCAGCAAGCCGGAAATGATGGTTGCTGCGGAAAAAGTTCCTTCGCGGGCCGAAGGGGGCCTAAGAAGAATTTGCGATGGGGAAGCGATCCGAGTGGGCAAACAGGCATCCTTCTCTGTTGCCCCCGGGAAATAGAGATGTTGAATTTATTGATAAATTTCTATGCACTTATCGAGAAATCCCCGGTAAAGTTGCGTCCGGAAGTTCCTGCGTTGACATTTCGACCCACCTTGTCTTTCCTATTCCCATGCCCGAAGCTTTGAATTCTTTCCTCCAAGCCATCCAAGCCGGTGCCGGCCTCTCTTGGAAGGGCATCCAATCCCTCGTCGAGCTCCAGCCCCGCTACCTATCGGTCCTGAACGGCATCGTCGGCGACACTCTCGCCAAGCACAAGAGCCGCTTGGCGATTCCAATGAGCCTGCAGGGCGAGATTTTTGGCGGCAGGATTTGCGTGCTGGTGCACGGCCTCTGCGATTCGGAAACGACCTGGAATTTTCCCGAGAATCCTAGGCGCAATTACGGCGCTTTGCTGCAGGAGCACTTGGCCTATTCGCCGCTTTATGTTCGCTACAACTCCGGCCTGCACATCTCGACGAACGGCCGGCAGCTCGCGAAATTGCTGGGAGAAAAAATCGCCTCCCAAAATAGGAACATCCGAGACTTGATCTTCATCGGCCACAGCATGGGCGGTCTCGTGGTGCGGAGCGCCTGTCACTACGCCAAGCAGGCGGGCGCGACCTGGGTAGACCGGGTGAGGAAGATCTTTCTGCTGGGGACGCCGCACCTCGGGACGGATCTTGAAAAACTCGGCAATCTGACCAGCACGATCCTGCGGGTGATCCCGAATCCCGTGACCATGGGCCTCGCGGCCCTAGGCAACATGCGCAGCGCCGGCATCAAAGACCTGCGTTTCGGCTATCTCTTGGACCAGGATTGGAAAGGCCGGGACGCCGATGCGCTGTGGAGGAATAACAGCCATCCGGTCCCCTTGCTGGAGGGGGTGGAACACTATCAGATCGCCGGGACGCTGGCGAAGAAGTCGGACCATTTCCTCGCGCATTATTTCGGTGACGGCTTGGTGCCTTCGCGGAGCTCCGCCGGGAGAAGCCTGCGCAAGTCGAAAACGATTCCCTTTTCCCAAGAGCACTTCAGGGTCATGAAGGGTCTCTCGCACGGCTCCCTGGCGCATCATCACGAAGTCTACGAGCAGATCCGCCGCTGGTGCGCCGCCTAGCCGTCCCGGCGCGGCCCGCGACGGCGCCGCCGGTTCCGGAAGGGGCGCTTCGGGCCCAATCGGTACGAGCGGTTCTCTCCCTTCGGCGGCCTCGGGGCTTCGGCGGCGGGGGCCGCCTGCGTCGCGATCCCCGGCATCTGCGAGACGGTGAGCTGTTTGCGGATCAAGCGTTCGATAGCCCGAATCTCGGCCCGTTGGTCGGGAGTGGCGAAGGAGATGGCGCGGCCTTTCTTTCCGGCACGGCCGGTGCGGCCGATGCGATGCACGTAGTCTTCCGAATTGGTGGGGAGGTCGAAGTTGACCACCGCCTCGATCCCGTCCACGTCGATGCCGCGCGCGGCGATGTCGGTGGCCACCAGGACGCGGTATTTACCGGACTTGAAACCGCTCAGGGCGTCGCGCCGCTGGGCCTGGGTGCGGTTGGAATGGATTTCGGTCGACTTGTGCCCCATCAGCTTGAGCGTCCGTGCCACCTTGCGGGCGGCGTGCTTGGTGCGCAGGAAGACCAGCATCGTGCCCGCGATGTCCTGCAACAGCCGCTCCAGCAGCGATAGCTTCGACTCGCGGGGGATGATGAAGATCTCCTGCTCGATGTCCTTCGCCGTCGTGCCGGCCGGGGCGACCTCGATGCGCACCGGCATCGCCATCACGGCGGTGGCCAGCTTCAGAACCTCCGGAGACATCGTCGCCGAGAACAACAAGGTCTGGCGCTGCTTGGGCACCAGCTTGAAGATGCGGTTCAGCTGGGGGGCGAAGCCCATGTCGAACATCCGGTCCGCCTCGTCCAGGACGAGGATGCCGACGTCGTCCAGATGGACGCGGCCGTTCTCGAGCAGGTCGATCAGGCGCCCCGGCGTCGCGATCAGGATGCGCGGCCGCCGCGAGAGGTCGCGGATCTGGGCGTGGATCGAGACGCCGCCGATCAGGCAGGCCGTGTGCAATCCGAAGAGGCGCCCCAGCGGGGCGAGTGTTTCCTGCACCTGCAGCGCCAATTCGCGGGTCGGCAGCAGGATGAGGGCGCGGCCGGGGAAGCGGTCGAGGCGATGCAGCACCGGCACGCCGAAGGCGAGGGTCTTGCCGGTGCCGGTCTGGGCGATGCCCAGGATGTCTTTCCCCTCCAGGCCGATCGGGATCGATTGGTGCTGGATGGGCGTGGGTGTGGTGATTTTCATCCGCTGCAGGGCCTGCAGGAGTTGGGAGGGGAGCCCGAGTTCGGCGAAGCCGTTCGTGGGCAAAGGGGGCTGTGTCATGGTTTCCTATTCGTTACGAAAAACTCGAGTGACTCTCGATGCGGGGGGATTGACGCGGGCGACAAGCCACGGGACGCAGGCACAGGGGCCAAAAGAGACAGGTGGAGCTTTCTGGTTTCCGGATAAGCCGGATAGCACGCCTGGTATCGGAAGCGCCAATCCTTTGTTGCGGGGTGAAATCCCGGCCTTATTTCTTGCCCAAGGGATTTCCCTTCCTCCCCCCGCGTTCCAGCTTCTCCACCGGCGCGACTTCCCCCAGCACCACCTTGGAGAACTCTAAGGCGCGCCCCATCAGGGCCCGGGAGCCTGCCCGCAGTTCCTCGCTCTTTTGGACGTAGGCCACGTTGCGCTCCATATCTTCCATCGACCAGCCGAGCGAATGGGCGATGTAGGGAAAGGGTGGGAAGACGAAACCCAACTCGGAGAAAAATCCCAGCATCTCGCCCGCGATCGCCTGGATGTTGTCCTGGCCGCCGGTGATGATGAAGGCAGCGACCTTCTTTTGGATCAGCACGCGATCGTGCAAGGTGATCTGGTTCTGGATGCAGTTCATCCGCTCCACCAGCTTGTGGTAGAGCGAGCTGGAGCTGCCCCAGCGGATCGGGGAGGCAACGAGGGTGACGTCGGCCCAGTGCACCAGGGCCTCGTAGACCTGATCCAGTTGATCCGCCTCGACGAACTGGGTGATCGAGCAGGGCCAGAGGCAGGCATGGGCGCTCTTCGAATAATATCCCTCGCAATTCTTGAAATTTAAATCACGCAGTCGAATCAGCTTGGTCTCGGCGCCGGCTTGGGCGGCGGCCTCCAGCGCCGTCTCCAGCAAGGCCTCGGAGGTCGAATAGCGCGGGTGCCCGTGCGTCATCGCCGTGGTGCTGATGCCCGCCACGCGCTGGGGGCCCGGCTTCCGTTGCGGGGTGCGCGCCAAGGGATGCGGCGAGTGCTGCGGCTTTTTTCTTGGACTGACCGCCTCGGGATTGAGCCAGAGGTGTCCGTTTTCCACCTTCAGGGCATAGCTCGGCACCTGGATGTCGCCGTACCCGGCGCGCACCTTTCCGGTCTCCCGGTGGTAGCGCCAATAATGCCAAGGGCAGATGACGTAACCATCCTCGAGGCGGCCTTTGCCCAAGGGGCCGCCGACATGGCTGCATACCCCGGAGATGGCGCCGAAGCTCCCGTCTTGGTAGGAGAGGGCGATCTTGGTCTTGCCCACCTGGATTTCGCGCAGGGGCGGATCCTTCAGCTCCTCGACGGGTCCTAAGTCTTCCCAAGCGGCTTCTGTCATAGGGCCTCCTTGGCCATGGGGCCGATCTCCCGGTCCGACCATGATAGGCGCTGATGAATCATTTTCCCAAGCAGCAATGGCTGGGCCCGCGGCCCGGCGAGAAAATTCTTTTCCACCCCGTTGACAGGGCAAGGGGGCGCCGTTATAAGGGGGATAGTTCTATATAAGACTAAATTAGTCTTATATAAAACCTTATCCACAGAATATAATTTATTAACTTAATGTTTTTATTACATTTTTTATATTATATTTAGAGCGTTTTTGTGGATCTAAACGGTCGTAATTGTGCTCCATTTTAATAAAAAAACTGAATACGCCCTGCTGGCGATCGAACACATGATCGGAAAAGAGGGCCAGGGCCTCCCGGTCACCAACACCCGCGAGATCTCCCAGTCCTGCCATATCCCCTATCCCCTGCTGGCCAAGGTCATGCAGCGGTTGGCAGCCCATGGCGTGATCCGGGCCTTCCAGGGCACCAAGGGCGGTTATGTCCTGGCGAGGCCGGCGGGTGACATCACCGTCGCCCACATCGTCGAGATCTTCGACGGTCCCTTCGCGGTGGCGGAGTGCTTCAACGGCGAAAAGATCACCTGCCCGCAGTGGGACGGCTGCCTGATCAAGGGGCCCTTCTACGAGTTGAATTACAAGATCTACAACCTACTGGCCCAAACTACGGTGGCCGACCTGGCGGGCAAGCACGCCAAGCCCGCGCTTCAGGAGTCGCTATGAGCGAGAGCAACCCAGCCCTGGAAGAAATTACCGGCCAGGAATACAAGTACGGCTTCGTCACCGCCATCGATGAAGATCGGATCCCGAAAGGCCTGAACGAGGACATCGTCCGCCTGATCTCGGCCAAGAAAAACGAGCCGGAATTCATGCTCGAGTGGCGGCTGCGCGCCTACCGGCATTGGCTCACCATGCAGGAGCCGACCTGGCAGAACGTCCATTATCCCAGGATCGACTACAACGACATTTACTACTACGCCGCGCCCAAGCAGAAGGTGAAGCCCAAGAGCCTCGATGAGGTAGACCCCGAGATCCGCGAGACTTTCAACAAGCTGGGCATCTCGCTGGCCGAGCAGGAGCGCCTGACCGGCGTCGCCGTCGACGCGGTCTTCGACTCGGTTTCGGTGGGCACCACCTTCAAGGGCAAGCTCAAGGAATTGGGTATCATCTTCTGTTCCTTCTCTGAGGCGGTGCAAGAGCATCCTGAGCTGGTCAAAAAATACCTCGGCTCGGTGGTCCCCTACAGCGACAACTTCTTCGCGACGCTCAACTCCGCGGTGTTCAGCGACGGTTCCTTTGTCTACATCCCGAAGGGCGTGCGCTGCCCGATGGAGCTCTCCACCTATTTTCGCATCAACGCCTCCGAGACGGGGCAGTTCGAGCGCACCCTGATCGTCGCCGACGAGGGTTCCTACGTCAGCTACCTCGAGGGCTGCACCGCGCCGATGCGCGACGAGAACCAGCTGCACGCCGCGGTGGTCGAGCTGGTCGCGTTGGGCGACGCGCAGATCAAGTATTCGACGGTGCAAAACTGGTATCCCGGCGACAAGGAGGGGAAGGGCGGCATCTACAACTTCGTCACCAAGCGCGGCAAATGCGCGGGCAAGAACTCCAAGATCTCCTGGACCCAGGTCGAGACCGGCTCGGCGATCACCTGGAAGTACCCTAGCTGCATCCTGCAGGGCGACAACTCGGTGGGCGAGTTCTATTCGGTGGCGGTCACCAACAACTACCAGCAGGCCGACACCGGGACGAAGATGATCCACATCGGCAAGAACACCCGCAGCACCATCGTCTCGAAGGGCATCTCGGCGGGCCATGGGCAGAACACCTACCGCGGCCTGGTCAAGATCAACAAGGGGGCGACCGGGGCGCGCAACTACTCTCAGTGCGACTCGCTGCTGATGGGCGACAAGTGCGGTGCGCACACCTTCCCCTACATCGAGATCAAGAACAGCTCCGCGCAGATGGAGCACGAGGCGACCACCTCCAAGATCGGCGAAGACCAGCTCTTCTACTGCAAGCAGCGCGGCATCTCCGAGGAAGACGCGGTTAATATGATCGTCAACGGCTTCTGCAAGCAGGTCTTCAAGGAATTGCCAATGGAGTTCGCCGTCGAGGCGCAGAAATTGCTGAGCGTCAGTCTGGAAGGGTCGGTGGGCTAAAGGAAATGCCCTCGTTTTGGAAAGGATAGACAATGGCATTGCTAGAAATCAAAAACCTTCACGCCAAGGTCGAGGAAAAGGAGATCCTCAAGGGGATCAACCTCACCGTTCAGGCGGGCGAGGTCCACGCGATCATGGGTCCCAACGGTTCCGGGAAGAGTACCCTGGCCAACGTCCTCGCCGGGCGCGAGAATTACGAAGTGACCGCGGGGGAAGTGCTGTATGAAGGGAAGAACCTGCTCGAGATGGATGTCGAGGAGCGGGCGCGCTCCGGGATCTTCCTGGCCTTTCAATACCCCATCGAGATCCCCGGCGTCAGCAACGCTCATTTTCTCAAGACCGCGCTCAACGCCGTCCGCAAGCATCGCGGCCTCGAAGAGCTGGACGCGATGGACTTTCTCGCTCTGGTCAAGGAAAAGATGAAGCTCCTCGAGATGGATCCCGGCTTCTTGAATCGCGGCGTCAACGAGGGTTTTTCCGGAGGCGAGAAGAAGCGCAACGAGATTTTGCAGATGGCGATGCTCGATCCCAAGCTCGGCTTGCTCGACGAAACCGACTCGGGCCTAGACATCGACTCGCTCAAGATCGTCGCCAACGGGGTCAACGCCCTGCGCAGCCCCCAGCGGGCCTTCGTCCTGGTCACGCATTACCAGCGCCTGCTCGACTACATCCAACCCGATTTCGTCCACGTCCTGTCGGGGGGGAAGATCGTCGCCTCCGGGGACAAGGAGCTGGCCATCCATCTCGAGGAGCGCGGCTACGGCTGGGTGATCGAAAAGGGTGCCAAGGCGGTGGGGGCCTGACGCGATGCTCTCTTCCTACCTACAAGCCTTTGAAGGCCAGCGCTCCGTAACGGTGCCCGAATTCGTCGCCCGGATCCGCCAAGCCGGCATCGAGCGTTTTTCGCAGCTCGGTTTCCCCACCCGAAAGCTGGAGGAGTGGAAGTACACCGGCGTCGAGCCGATCGCCTCCCGCGAGTTCCGGCTGGGCGGCGACAAGGAGATTTCCCGCTTTACCTTGGAAGAGATGCACCGCATGGCCTTTTCCGTCCTGCCCGGGCCCCGCCTGGTGTTTCTCAACGGGCACTTTCATCCGGCCCTCTCCGACCTGAGCGGCCTGCCCCAGGGCGTCCGCTTGACGAGCCTGGCCCAGGCGATGAAATCCGATGCGGCCAGTCTCGAGGCGCATCTTGGCAGACAGGTCGATGCCGAGGGACGGGCCTTCGTCGCGCTGAATTCCGCCTTCTTGCGGGAGGGCGCCTATCTCTTCCTGCCGCGCGGGACGGTCTTGAGCCAGCCCATCCAGCTGCTCTTTGTTTCGCACGGGAACGGGACGGCGATCGTCTCGCATCCGCGGGTCCTAGTGGTCGCCGAGGCCGCCGCCCAGGCCACGCTGATCGAGACCTACGTCGGGGAAGGGACCTATTTCACCAACGCGGTCACCGAGATCGTCGCGGGCGAGGGGGCGGTGCTCGAGCACATCAAGTTGCAGGGCGAAAGCGAGGCATCCTTCCATATCGCCTCGACCGGAGTGCAGCAGTCCCGCGACAGCCAGTACACCTCGCATTCCATTTCGCTGGGCGCCGCCCTGGCACGCAACGACCTGGGCACGGTCCTCGGTGCCGAGGGCGCGGGGACGGTGCTCAACGGGCTTTACCTGGTCGCCGGCAGGCAGCACGTCGACAATCATACCAACATCGACCACGCCAAGCCGCACTGCACCAGCGCCGAGCTCTACAAGGGCATCCTCGACGGGCAGGCCCAGGGGGTCTTCAACGGCCGGATCCTGGTGCGCCCGGACGCGCAAAAGACCGCCTCGCAGCAGACCAATAAAAATTTGATCCTCTCCGACGAGGCCCTGATCAACACCAAGCCCCTGCTCGAGATCTACGCCAACGACGTGAAATGCAACCACGGCGCCACCATCGGCCGCCTGGACGCCGGCCAGCTGTTTTATCTCCGGTCCCGCGGGATCGACGCGGCCCTGGCCCGGAGCATCCTCACCTACGCCTTCGCCAGCGACGTGATCGGGCAGATCCGGCAGGAACTGCTCCGCGAACGACTGCAGCAGCTGATCTTCGCCCGCCTGATGCCGGGGAGGGAGGCCGCATGAGCCATCCCGCCGCCCAACCGAGGCCGGCCCCGCAGCCCTCGCCCCTGGGCTGGGACGTCCAGCGGATCCGCGGGGATTTCCCCATCCTGGCGACCAGCGTCCAAGGCAAGCCTCTGGTGTACCTCGACAACGCCGCCACCAGCCAGAAGCCGCAGCTCGTCATCGACCGGCTGCACCGCTACTACGAGCGGGAGAACGCCAATATCCACCGCGGTGTCCACGTGCTGAGCGAGAAGGCCACCGAAGAATACGAGCATGCCCGCAGCAAGCTGCAGCACTTCATCAATGCCAAGGAGGCCCGCGAGATCGTCTTCGTGCGCGGCGCCACCGAGGCCATCAATTTGGTGGCGATGACCTACGGCTGGAAGAACTTCCGGGCGGGGGACGAGATCCTGATCAGCACCCTCGAGCACCATTCCAACATCGTTCCCTGGCAGATGCTCTGCGAGCGGACCGGGGCCGTCCTGAAAGTCATTCCGATCAACGACGCGGGCGAGCTCCTGCTCGACGAATTCGAAAAGCTGCTCTCGGAAAAAACCAGGATTTTGGCCGTCAACCACGTCTCCAACGGTCTCGGCACGATCAACCCAATCCAGTGGATGATCGGCAAGGCGCACGCCAAGGGCGTGCCGGTCCTGATCGACGGTGCCCAGTCGGTGCCGCATCTCAAGGTCGACGTGCAGGCCCTCGACTGCGACTTCTTCGTCTTTTCGGGCCACAAGCTCTTCGGCCCCACCGGGATTGGCGTGCTCTACGCCAAGGCCGCCTTGCTCGAGAAGATGCCGCCCTATCAGGGCGGCGGAGATATGATCAGCGCGGTGACCTTCGAAAAGACGACCTACAACGTCATCCCTTATAAGTTCGAGGCGGGCACCCCGAATATCGCCGGCACCATCGGGCTCGGCGCCGCGGTCGATTATCTCAACAGCATCTGCTTCGGCGGCGCCGCCGCCTACGAGCACGAGCTGCTCGAATACGGCACGGCTCTGCTCCAAGAGATCCCCGGCCTGCGGATTGTCGGTACCGCCAAGGAGAAGGCCAGCGTCCTGTCCTTCGTCATGGAGGACATCCATCCCCACGACATCGGGACGGTCCTCGACTTGGAGGGGGTGGCGATCCGCACCGGCCACCACTGCAATATGCCCCTGATGAAGCGCCTGGGCTTGCCGGCGACGGCCCGCGCCTCGATGGCCTTCTACAATACCAAGGAAGAGCTCGACGTGCTGGCTCGGGCCTTGCGCAAGGTGAAAGAGGTGTTCGGCTGATGTCGGAACTAAGCGAGCTCTACCAAGAGGTCATCCTCGACCACAACAAGCAGCCCCGCAACTACAGGCAGCTCGAGGGCGCCAACCATCATGCGGAGGGCTACAACCCGCTCTGCGGCGACCAGATCACGGTCTATCTCAAGATGGACGGGGACAAGGTCGAGGACGTCTCCTTCCTCGGCTCCGGCTGCGCCATCTCCAAGGCCAGCAGCTCGATGATGACCAGCGCGGTGAAGGGCAAGAGCAAGGCCGAGGTCGAGGCGATCTTCGAGAAATTTCACCAGATGGTCACCGGAAAACCCCATAGCACCGTGCCGGAAGGCCTCGGCAAGCTGGCGGTCTTTTCCGGCGTCTGCGAGTTTCCTTCCCGCGTCAAATGCGCCAGCCTGGCCTGGCATACGCTGCGCGCCGCGATGGAGGGGAAGGACGAGACCATTTCCACGGAAGCGGAGGAGGCCGGCGATGAGCAGCACCCCCATCGATAAGACCGTCTTGGAGCAGAAGGTCCTCGACGTCCTTGCGACCTGCTATGACCCGGAGATTCCGGTCAACATTTACGAGCTCGGCCTGATCTACAAGATCGACATCGACGACAACAAGAATGTCGGCATTCAAATGACCCTGACTTCGCCGATGTGCCCGGTGGCGGGTTCCCTGCCCGGAGAGGTCCAGTCGAAGGTCCAGGCCATCGAGGGAATAGGCGAAGTCAAAGTGGACTTGGTCTGGGAGCCGCCTTGGGGACCGGATCGGATGTCGGAGGCGGCGAAGCTGCAGCTCAACGTTCCCTTGTAGCCCTCAACGCCCGATTTCCCCCGCAATGCGAGCCAGCTCGGTTCGAATCGCTTCGGCGCCCAGCAAATAGATGTCGTTGTGCCCGCCCTCCGGGATCTCCACCAGGCGGGCCTGATCTCCCCAAAATTGTTTCAATTCCCGGCCCATCTGGATGGGGACTAGCTCGTCCTCGTCCCCGTGGATCAGCGTCACCGGGGCCTTCACCCTCGGCCAATACTCTCGCGTCTCGAAGCGGGCATCTTCGAAATAAAAGTCCGGTGTCATCGGATACAAGCCCTGTGCGACCTCCACCATCGAGGTCAAGGCCGAGATCAGGAAGAGTTGGGAAACCGGACGGTTGGCCGCCAAATAGATCGCCACCGGCGTGCCCAGGGACCAGGCCGCCGCGATCACCGGAAGTCCGGGGAAGAGCCGCTGCGTCACTGCATCGTAGGCGGCGAGGGCGTTCTGATAGAAGGCGGCCTCGCCGGGCTTGCCCGGGTGGTGGCCGAAACCGGGGAATTCCACCAAGACTGTGAGCAAGGCCTCGCGGCGGAAGAAGGGCAGGACGTAATCGAGGTCTTCCACCAGCTCGGCGTTGCCGTGGAAGTAGAGCACGACCGCCTTGGCCCGGCGGGGGTCGATCTGGTCGTCGATCAGCAGGTAGAGCGAATTGCCCTGGGCCAGGGGGAGATGCAGGGGCTTGCCGAAGCGAGGCGCCTCGGGGTGCCGGTCGGCGCCGGGGAAGATCAGGTTCATCTTGCCACCTCTCGGGCAGCGGCAGCCGGCCAGCAGGCAAAGGGTCCAGACTGCGCACAGCCAATAGCGCATAGGATTGGTTGATTTTGCGCCTTTGCTCTGCAAAGATCAAAAAAAACGAATACTTTTTGTTATGCAGGAAAAAAACCCGGAAAAAGACCCGCAAAGTGACATTCTCCTCGGCCACGGGGCCTTCGGGGTGGACTACGTCCCCAAAAAGCAGCGCGCCTCCGTGGTGGGAGGCCGGGTCTATGCCGGCAAAAAGCAGGACTTGGTTTCGGGCAAAGCCAAGGCCATTCCGCTCGATCGCTTCACGATCGCCTTGTTTCGGGTCGACGACGAGTATTACGCCGTCAAAGACGCCTGCCCGCACGCCGATTATCCCCTGTCCAAGTCCCTGCTGGTGTCGCGCTACACGGTGATGTGCTCCTCCCATAATTGGCAGTTCGATGTCCGGGATGGGCACTGCGTGAAGATAGGCCACTGCGGCCCCAAAGTCCCCGACTTGGCGGTCCGAACCTTCCCCGTCGAGGTCGAGGGCGAGGACCTCTGGGTGGTGGTGGGCGAGAGGTAAGGCCTTGCTGGATAACCTAAGCGCCATGGGATATCTTTCGGGACCCTATGGACTTCGATTTGAAACGGCACAGTGCCTTGCTCTTGGAAAGTTACCGGCGCCTGACCGGCCGGGAACTGCTGCCCGGCGCCCGCGCAGGAGAAGACCCGGTCGAGGGCCTGCAGGCCGCCTCCTTCGTGCTTGTCTCCCACGGCCCCGAGGCCGATCCCATCCTCAATTACGGCAACCGCCGCGCCCTCGAGCTGTGGGAGATGGGCTGGGAAGAATTTACCCGCACCCCTTCGCGCCTCACCGCGGAGGTCCCCGATCGCGCCGAGCGGGCCCGGCTCCTCGCCGAGGTCGGCCGCAAGGGATTTATCGACGACTATTCCGGCATCCGGATCTCCAAGGGGGGGCGCCGCTTCCGCATCACCGGCGCGACGGTTTGGAACCTGGTGGATGAGCGCGGCGAGTACCGGGGACAAGCCGCCACTTTTTCCGATTGGACCTACCTTTGACCGAAGAGCTCCGATTTTACTTCGAACCCCAGGAATATTACGCGGCCATGCGCGAGGCGATCGCCTCGGCGCGCCACCGCGTCGACCTCGAGATGTATATCTTCGCCAGCGACGCGGTGGGTTGGGCCTTCGCGGAACAGCTCGCCCGCAAGGCCCAAGCAGGCGTGGAGGTCCGGGTCAGTTACGACAGCGTCGGCAGCCAAGGGACCTCCGACGAGCTCTGGCTCTTGCTCGAGGAGAACGGCGTGCGGCTGCGGGAGTATAATCCGACCTTCCCCTTGCCCCGCAACCTCCGGCGCCGCAATCACCGCAAGGTGCTGGTGGTCGACGACCGGATCGGCTTCCTGGGCGGCTTCAATTTGATGGACGTGAATTGGCGGGACACCGGGGTCTCTTTCGAAGGACCGGAGCTGGTGGCGGAGCTGCGCCGTCAGTTCGAGCTTTCCTGGGAGCATGAGTTCTCCCGCTTGCGGGGGATGGCGCGGCGAAAAATCGGTCGCCGGCCCTGGCAAGACGGGGGGCTGCATCTGATCCCCAGCTTCGGGCTGAGGCGCCTCAGCCTGATTCGCCAGGCATACCTCACGGCGATCGTTCGGGCCCGGGAGCGCGTCGACATCACGGCCGCCTATTTCGTCCCCGACTTGGGCATCCTGCGCGCCCTGCGGAAGGCCGCGCGGCGCGGTCGGGAGGTCCGTCTTCTGACCGCGGGGCTCAGCGACGTGCGGGTCGCGCAATGGGCCTCCCGGGCGGTCTATGGGAAACTGCTGCGCGCCGGGGTGAGGATTTTCGAGTACCAGCCGCGCATCCTCCACGCCAAGAGCGCGGTGGTCGACGGGCGCTGGTTTACGGTGGGCACCGCCAATCTCGATCACCTGTCTTTTTTTCACAACCTGGAGCTGAACCTCTTCGGCACGGACGTAGACTCCTCGCAGCGGCTCAGCGAACGTTTCGAGGCGGATCTGCGCGAGTCCGCGGAGCTTCGCCTCGAGGAATGGAGGCGGCGCTCCCGCTGGGCGAGGCTGAAAGAGCAGTTTTGCTACGCCTTCCGCGCTTGGATGTAGCCCAGGCTCCGAGGCCGAGCTCCGCGCGCAGCTTCACCCCGCAGATTTCCGCGGGCCCGTTCCACTCCGTGGGGCGGGCCTGCTTATTTCAGGATTCCTTCCCAGAGGACGTCGCACACTCCGGCTCGTCGGTTGACCAGCCGGGCCAGCACGAAGAGCCAATCCGAGAGGCGGTTGAGGAAGGTGAGCAGCTCGGGACGAACCGCGAGGTCATGGGAGAGGGTGACCACGTGGCGCTCGGCGCGGCGGCAGACCGTGCGTCCCAGGTGCAACAGGGTGGCCGGGCGATTGCCGCCGGGAAGGATGAATTTTTTGAGGGGTTCCAATTCGTCTTCCCAGGCGTCGATCTGCCGCTCCAGGGCCTGGACCTGCTTCTGCTGGATGAAGCCGGCGGCCATTTCCGGGGTGGGGTTCACGGTGGCGAGCTCGGCGCCGACCACGAAGAGCTGCTTTTGGATTTCCAGCAAGTTTTTGGCGAGGTCGCTGTCGTGGGTCGTCAATTCGACGTGGGCGCAGCCGAGCAGGCTGTTGAGCTCGTCGACCGTCCCGTAGGCCTCGATGCGCTCGCTGTCCTTGGGATAGGGACCTCCGCCGAACAGGTAGGTTTGGCCGGCGTCGCCTTTTTTGGTGTAGATCTTCATCGGAATTTGAGCCCCTTTTTCAAGCCGCATTCATAGAAAGGAAAGAGCTTGTCGAAGGCCTTGAGCAGGTCTTGGCTCAGGGTGCCGCTGAGCGGCTTGACCTCGAGGCCCACGTCGAAGAGCGCGGACTTGAGGGTCTTCAGCCGGGCGCCGGCCTCGAGAACGAAGGCCGCGGGCGCTGCGACCTTGGCGGGCCGATAGTCCTTGTCGCGCCGGGTGTAGTCGGCCAGGCCTCGCCATTCCGAGGCGTTTTTCTCAAAAAACTTTTGGTTGGCGATCAGGTTTTCTCCCAGCATGGGCCGCAAAGAGGATTCGTCCTTCATCACCACCCGCGCCTGGGCGCCCGCCTTGCCGATGCAGAAGGCGAAATAGACATAGGCCTTGTAGCCGCGGGACTCGGGCCCCAAGGCCACCCAGGTCTCGTCGGGGGGATTGACCTTGCGCCGCATGTGCTTGGCGGTGTGCGCGAAGAACTCCTGTTTGAAGCTGGTCATCAGGGCAGGGCCCAGCTCTTCGCCCAAGGCTTCCAGTTTCGGGCGTATCTTGGCCTTGATCGCGGCCATGCGCTTGGCGAAGTCCGGGATGGAAAAGACCGCTAGGTCGTCGCGGGTGAATTGGACGGTCATTTCAGCTCCTTCCCTCGCGGTATTCGGCATAGGAAGACGGCGTCTCCCACAGCTTGACGCCGAGGACCGGCAGCCCGCGGCTTTTGGCGTAATCGAAGATCACCTTGGCGATGTTTTCGGCCGTAGGGTTTTCTCCCATCACGAAGACCGGCTCCCCCATATCTTGCAGGACTTTCGTCAGGGGGTCGTCGCCGCGCAGCAGCATTTTGTGGTCGAGTTCCTCGTCGAGGAAGCGTTTCACCTCGGCCTTGATGTCGACGAAGTCGATCACCATGCCGCGATGGTCCAGTTGCGGCGAGCCGAATTCGATCTCGACGATGCCGTTGTGTCCGTGGGGATGGGCGCACTTGCCCTGGTAGTCCAACAGGCGGTGTCCGTAGCAGAAATTCAGTTCTTTGACAACGCGATACATAGTCAATCGATATGCCTCCCTCCGTCCACGTGGAGCAGGCTGCCGGTCATGAAGTCGCCGCTTTCGATCAGGAATTTGACGGCGTTCGCGATGTCCCCCGGCGTCCCGATGCGGCGGAGCGGTGTGTTGCGGAGCACGCTGCGCAGCACGGCCGGTCCCAGATCGTCGGGCCACATCACGGGTCCCGGCAGGATGGTGTTGACCTGCACTTCCGGGGCGAGGGTCCGCGCCATCCCTTGGCTGACTGCAACCAGCGCGGCCTTGCTCGCGCAGTAAGGCACGTATTGCGTATAGGGTTGGAGCGCGGCCCAGTCCGCGATGTTGACGATCTTGCCCTGCCCGCGCTTTTTCATCCGGAGGCCAATGGCCTCGCTCAAGAAAAAAGGGGCGCGGGCATTGACGTTGAACAGGTCTTCCCACTGGGCTTCGCGGACCTTGCCGAGCGGGGTGGGGTAGAAGGTGGAGGCGTTGTTGACCAGCACGTCGATTTTTCGGCGCAGGCCCCAGGCCTCGTCGGCGATGCGCTTCAGCTCGCGGAAGCGGCCGAGGTCGCCCCGAACCAAGCCGGATTTTTTCCGGAATTTTTTTTGGATCAACTTTTGTAGGGCCACCGCCTCTTTTTCCGAGCGATGGTAGTGGATCAGGACGTCCGCGCCGGCAGCGGCGAGGTTGAGCGCGATGGCCCGACCCACGCGCTTGGCCGCTCCGGTGATCAGGACGGTGCATCCCTTGAGCTGCATGGGTTCAAGTTACGCAGAGCCGCCGAGGGGAGTCAAGCGGGCAAACTTCCAGGGCCAGGCCGCGCTTGCCGGCTCCTCGCGCGCTATGGTAGCTCCGACGGAGATGGCCGAAATTTCCACACCCGAGGGGCTTGCCAAGGTCGCTGTCCTGGTCAGCGGGGGGCTCGACAGCGCCCTCCTGATTCAAGAGGGCCTGGATCGCGGCCTCGAGGTGCATCCTCTCTATCTTTCGGTGGGTTTCTGCTGGGAAACGGCCGAGCGGCATTGGCTGGGAAGGCTGTTGGAGCGTTTGGCGCATCCCCGTCTCGCCCCCTTGGAGGTCTTGAGCAACCCCTTGGACAGCCTGTTCCCCGGGCATTGGGCCTTTACCGGCAGGAAGGTTCCGGACGCGGCCTCGCGCGACGAAGCGGTTTATTTGCCCGCGCGCAATTTGTTGCTGCTGACCGAGGCCGCCGTCTTCGCCCAGGCGAGGCGACTCGAGGAAATCTGGATCGGCGTGCTCAGCGCCAATCCGTTCGGGGACGGACAGGAAGAGTTTTTCCAAAGCTTCGCGGCGACCTGCGGTCTGGGTTTGCCCCGCCCGCTTCGCATCGCCGCGCCGTTTCAATCCCTGGCGAAGTCCGAATTAGTGGCCCGCCACCCCCGTTTTCCCTATGAGCTGACTTTTTCCTGCATCCAGCCGCGCGGGGTGGAGCCCTGCGGGGCCTGTAACAAATGCGAGGAGCGCCGCAAGGCCTTCCGCGAGCTTGCCCTCACGACTCCGAGGGCCTAGAGGAAGACATGCCCAAGTTCGAAAGACATATCTTCATCTGCACCAACGAACGCAAGGCCGATGACGCGCGCGGCTGTTGCAAGGCGCGGGGTTCGGAGGAGATTCGGGAATTTTTCAAAGAAGAGGTGAAGCGGCGCGGCCTGAAAGACCGGGTGCGCGCCAATGCGGCGGGCTGCCTCGATCACTGCGAATTCGGCCCCGCCGTCGTCGTCTATCCTGACGCGGTGTGGTACCGGGTACCGACGGTGGAAGACGCGCGGGAGATCCTCGATCGGCACATCGTGGGCGGCGAGGTCGTCGAGCGCTTGGCTATTTACAAGCCGGGGAAGGAGTAGACGCGAAGGCCCGGGTTTAGGAGTGACTCCGGAAAGGCCTTTGCGCTAAACTTGGACCATGGGTGAGGTTGTCAGAATTTTCCAGAATCAGAGGTTCACGCTGGAACAGGCGGAAGGGCTGCTCCCCGTCATCCGCAAAATCACCAAGGAGGCGGTCGACCAATTCCTCATCCTCGAGGAAAAGCTCAAGCATCACCAACATGAGGCCGAGAAGTGGAAAGAGATCGAGCAGGAGATCGCCGCGGTGCTCAATCACTGGAGTGAGAAGATCTTGAAATTGGGCTGCCAGCCGAAAGGCATCTGGCTGGTGGATTTCGACAACGGCGAGGGCTATTACTGCTGGCGCTACGGCGACGAGCGTATTCAGTACTTCCACGGCTACCACGACGGCTTCGCCGGACGCATCGCCATCAATCGCTAACTTAAATCGCTACTTACTTGCCTGAATTTTCCGAGGACGGGCTACCCTGGGCCGAATTTTCCTTCGAGAGCAGGTCTTTGTCGTCCTTGGGGATCAGGTAGTCGCCCGGACGATGCGCCGCGTGGCATTTGAAGCAGGACTCGCTGATCTTGTCGAGCGAGCGGAAGAAGGTCTTGTCGCGCTTGGCGCTCTTGGCCTTCAGCTCGACCAGGCCGGCCGCGAGGACGTCGGTGAATTCTTTGTAGGCGTTATCCTGATCCGCCTTTTGCAATTGGGCGAGGGTGTTGCTCAGCTCTTGCACCGCGATGTCGATGGCGGGCCAATCGGGCTTTTTCTCCTTGAGCTGGATGATCTCGAGGCTGGCCAGCATGCTGCCGAACTTGCTCATGTATTGCTTCAGGCTGGCGGTGGAACGGGTGGCCGGAGTCGGGTGGCCCACCGGCTCTTTGTCTTTGGCCAGGGCCGAGGTCGCTCCTAGCGAGAGGGCGAGGGCGATCGTGGTTATCTTCAGGGAAAGGCGCACAGCAACCTCCTGGGTTTCGCGTTTGGGCTGGAGATAACACCTTTCAGGCCTTTCCGCCAATTTTTTATCGCAGCGCGGCCGTGGAGGGGCGAAGCTCGGCTTCCTCGGTCTTGCGGTGGGTCGGCAAGAGGGTCAAGAGCGGAATCACCAGCAGGGTCATGATCGCATAGCTGAGGAAGGCGATGCGCGGGGAGAATTTCGTCCAGAGCTGTCCGAATAGGATGGAGGCGGGGAGGAGCCCCAGGCCGTAGGCGAAATAATACCAGCCCATCGCGGTGGCGCGAATCTCGGGCGGCACGACGCTGGCGGGATAGGCCCGCTCCGAGGCCTCGACCAAGCCGGCCTGGAGGCCGTAGGCCGCGATCAGCAGCCAGGCCACGGTCAGATTTTGGGCGAAGGCCAAGGCGAAAAACACCACGGAAAAGGCGGCCCAGCCGACCGCGATGGTGCGGCGTTGGCTCCACCGGTCCGCCAAGATGCCGCCCAGAAAGGCGGAGATCAAGGTGCAGACGGTCAAGAGGCCCCAGGCAAGGGGCTGCTGGAAGGTCGGCAGGCCCAGGCTCTTCAGCTTCAGGATCAGGAAGAGCTCGGAGGGGGTGCTGAAGGCGACCAAGAAAATGATCAGAATATAATGTTTGAGGGGCTTCGGCATGTGCCGCCAGGCCAAGCGGGGGCTAGGGTCCGGCGGAGCTTCCTTGGGTTCGTGGATCCAAAAAGGGATGATCAGGATGGAGAGGATGGCCGGCAGCGCCGCGATCAGGAACAGCATGGAGTAGCTAAGTCCGAAATACTTTAGCAAGAGGGCGGCGAGCGGCGGGCCCAGCAGGGCCCCGGTGTGGTCGAGGGCCCGCTGCACCCCGAAGGCCTTCCCCCAGTCGCGCTTTTCCAGCGAGGCGGTCAGGAGCCGGTCCCGGGGCGCGGTGCGCAGGCCCTTGCCGATCCGATCCAGGAAGCGCACCGCGAGGGTGACGCCGGGGATGGGAATGCCGATCAAGGGCCGCACGAAGGCGCAGAGCGAGTATCCCGAGACCGCGATGCGCTTGCTGCGGTGCAGGCGGTCGTCCAGCCAACCGGACAAAAGCGCCGTCAAATGGGAGAGGGCGTTGGCGGTTCCTTCCATGAAACCCAGGAAGGCGGCGCCCAGTCCCATGGAGGCCAGGAAGGCGGGCAGCAAGGGGGAAATCATGTCGGCGCTGAAGTCGTTGAACAGGCTCAGCAGGCCCAGCAGGTAGACATTGCGGGTGAGTCTTCGGAACATAACCAGAACCGTTTATTTCGAAATAGATATCAAATCGGGGTTTGTGCCGACATAATCCAACGAAAATTGGATCTCCTCCTCGCTCTCGGCGAACACGGTAAACAGGGGATCCCCCTTCCGGACCCTGCTTCCCACTTTGGCCTCCAGGAAGAGCCCCGCCCCCGGGTCGTGGGGCGCGCCGGCCAGCTTGGCCACCCGCGCGATCTTTTGGTTGTGGATCGCGGTGACGATCCCCGTGGCCGGACTGGGCACTCGCGCCGAGAGCTTGGCGGGCCGAGGTTCGCGCAGGCCGCCTTGTTCGCGGGCGATCGCCTGGAATTTTTTCCATGCCGCGCCCGAATCCAAAAGCTCCTTGGCGGTCTTTTCGCCCGATCCGACAGGCACCTGCCCGCTGAACTCGAGCAATTCCCCGGCCAAGTAGAGGGATTTGTTTCGCAGGTCCTGCGGTTGCCCCTCGGAGTTCTGCAATACCTGCAGCACGTCCCGGGCCTCGAGGGCGGGGCCGATGCCCCTTCCCACCGGCTGGGTCCCGTCGGTGTAGACGACGTGGATCTCGAGGCCGATGCGCCCGCCGATGTCCGTGAACAGGTCTTTCAGCCGATCCGCTTCCGCTTGGGAGCCGACCTTGGCGGTCGGCCCGATAGGGATGTCGAGGATCATCTTGCTGGAGCCGGCCGCCCGTTTTTTGGACAGGATAGACGCGATCATCTGGCCCTCGGAATCCACGCTCAAGGGGCGTTCGACGCTGATCAGGATGTCGTCCGCCGGCGCCAAGTCGAGGGCGCCGCCCCAGACAATGCAGGCCTGCTCTTTGGCGACGATCCGCTTCATCGCCTCCAAGCCGATTTTGACGTTGCAGAGGGTCTCCATGGTATCGGCGGTCCCCGAGGGGGAGGTGATGGCGCGCGACGAGGTCTTGGGAATGGGGAGTCCGAAGGCGGCGACGATGGGCACGACGATCATCGTGGTGCGGTTGCCGGGGATGCCCCCGACGCAGTGCTTGTCCAACACTAAGGGCAGGTTCCATTCGATGCGCTGGCCCGTCTCGATCATGGCCTCGGTGAGGAAGGCGATCTCCTCCCGCTCGAGGCGTTGGCGGGAGCAGGAGATGACGAAGGCGGTCAATTCGATGTTGGAATAACGGTAGGCGACGATGTCGCGGAGTATCGCCAAAAACTGGCTTTTATTGAGGTAGCCCCCCTCCAGCTTTTGCCGCACGAATTCGAAGGAAAGCAAGGGATTGGGATGGGAGAGCGTCACTTCGGTGCCTTCCGGAGCGCCCAGGCGCCGGAAGGCGACGTGGCTCAAGCCGATCTCGCCTGGGCCCACCATGCCGTTATCGGTCATGTTGAGGGTGGCGAGGATGGACTTGCCGTTGTATTGGATGGCGATCTTGGAGAGGGCGCCGTAGCCCTGGCTTTTGCAGATTTCGCTGTCGCTGGGCAGGTAGGCGATGTTTTCGCGATAGGTGTCGACGCCGACTTTGCGAACCGTCAATCGGGGCACGGAAAACTCCCAAAATTCATTCTATCATGCCCCGGGGCGGAGCAATTCCCAAAAAATATCCCTTAACGCAGCACCCAGACCGGAACCGAGGCCTCCCGCAGGATGCCCCTGGAAGTGCTGCCCAAGAGGGCGGTTTCCACCCGCCCGGTTTGGGCCGACAAGGCAATCATATCTGCCTTGGCCTTGGCCGCTTGGGCGAGGGCCGCCGCGGCGACATCATCGCCGCTCAGCTTGAGCTGAAGCTGGCAGGGGAGGCGCGCGGCCTTCGCGATCTTGAGGAAGGGTTCGGCCATTCGCGCGTCTTCCCGCTCCACCTCCCGCAGGTATTCCCCCTCGCTCATCGACCTGGCGCCTAGCAGGTACTGGGTGGCCGGAAAGGCCCAGGGAAATGGCTTGGGGATTGCGTGGAAGAGGGTGAGCTGCGATTTCAGGGGCTTGAGAAACTCGCAGAGCCTGCGGAACACCCGGCGGCTGTCCGGACTAAAATCGCTGGCGAAGAGGACGCGTCGCAGGGCCCTCGGTTTTTTCAGATGGGGGTTCACGATCAGGAGCGGGGTTTGGGAAGCGAAGATCAGGGTTTCGGCGAAGCTCCCCAGCAGCAGGCGCCCCAGGCCGCTCTTGGCGTGGGTTCCGACCACGACCGCGGCGGCCCCGCATTTTTTCGCGTACTGGGCCAAGGTTTTCGCGCTCGCCGAAAGCCGCACCTGGCTTTCGACCAATACCGTGGCTTTGCGCAGGCCGGGAAAGGCGATCTTCTTGAGCACCTTCTCGCACTCGAGCTGGGCCACCGCCGCAAAGCGGTCTTTCGCCGGGACGCTGAACTCCAGCACGACGTTCACCTCGGCCGGGCTGACCACGTAGACCGGCTCGATGGGTGCGCCGGCCTGCCGCGCCAGGATCTTGAGAAAGCCGGCGACATTTTTCAGCAGCTGGGGTTCGTCCTGAAAGGGATTGAAGGACCAAAGGATTTTTTTGCTCATGGCCGGATCCTTTTTTGATAAACATTAGGCGCCGCGGTCCGAAAAGAACATGATTTTTCTCAGCCCGGTTTCGGCGTATAATAAAAATAAAAGGGACGGACCATGAAATCCACCAAGAAAAAATTCCACGTCGTTTCGGCCAAGGCGCAGCGCGAACCCCCTCCCTTGCCGCCCGTGGATTATTCCAACCGGGATCCCAGTAACCTGGCCGATCCGGCCCTGTACATCAACCGCGAGCTGAGCTGGCTGGAATTCAACCAGCGCGTCCTGGACCAGGCCCTGGACCCCTCCCACCCGCTCTTGGAGCGGGTGAAATTCCTGGCCATCGTCGGGACCAATCTCGACGAATTCTTCATGATCCGCATGGCCACCATCCTCAAGAAATTCCGGGCGGGCATCGAAGACCTGAGCAACGACGGTATGAGCACCCTCCAGCAGATCCACGCGGTGCGGAAACGCTCCCTGCAGATGATGCAGGACCAAAGCGCCTGTTGGGAGAAGACCCTGCGGCCGCTTTTGGCCGAGCAGTCGGTGCACTTTTTGGAATCCAACCAGTACACCCCCGCGGTCCAGGCCTATCTCCGGGAATATTTCAAAAAGGAGATTTTTCCCGTCCTGACCCCGCTGGCCTTCGACCTGGCCCATCCCTTTCCCCATATCTCCAATCTGAGCATGAATTTCGCGGTGGTGGTGCGCCACGAGGGAGGGCCGAAATTCGCCCGGGTGAAGATCCCGGGGATGCTGCCCCGCTTCGTGCCTGTTCCCGAGAAGATCAGCCCCAAGACGGGCTTGACCTTCGCCTTCCTCGAGGACGTCATTCGCGCCAACCTTCCGGAGCTGTTTCCCGAGATCGCCGTCGAGGAGGCCTACCTGTTCCGGGTCATCCGCGACACCGATCTGGTGATCCAGGAAGACGAAGCGGACGAC
The DNA here is from genome assembly GCA_046346845.1 of bacterium. Taxonomy (GTDB): domain Bacteria; phylum UBA10199; class UBA10199; order DSSB01; family DSSB01; genus DSSB01. The sequence goes on along the minus strand of JAXMHH010000002.1, from coordinate 91,817 downwards.
CTGCTCGAATCGGTCGACAAGAGCCTCAAGCAGATCCGGTACGGCGCCGTGTCCCTGCTGAAGGTCGAGGACTCCATGCCCAAGCGGATCCTCGAGATCCTGCTGGACAATTTTCAGATCGAGGAAGACGTGGTCATTCGCAAGCAGAGCCGGATGTTCTTCGGGGATTGGTGGGCCCTGACCAAGCTGCACCTTCCCCAGCTGAAATACCCCGCCTTCGTGCCCCGCGCCCTGTTCGGCCCCGAGGAGCAGGAGAAGCTCTTCGAGCAGATCAAGTACCGCGACTACCTCGTGCATCACCCCTATGAGTCCTTCACCTCGGTGGAGGCCTTCTTGAAGGCCGCGGTCAACGATCCCCAGGTGATCGCGATCAAGATGACCCTGTATCGCATCGGGCCGAATTCCCCCATCGTCGACCAACTCATCGAGGCGGCCGAGGGAGGCAAGCAGGTGGCGGCCGTGGTGGAGCTCAAGGCGCGGTTCGACGAGCGGAACAACATCGTCTGGGCCAACCGCCTCGAGGACGTGGGCGTCCACGTCACCTACGGCCTGGTGAACCTCAAGACCCACGCCAAGCTGTGCATGGTGGTTCGCAAGGAGGCGGATGGGATCCGGCGCTACGTCCACCTGGGGACGGGAAATTACAACCGTTTGACCGCCCAGGCCTACACCGACTTGGGATTTTTCACCTCCGAACCCGAGATCGCCGAGGACGTCTCCGAGGTCTTCAACTACCTCACCGGCTATTCCAACAAGCGCTCCTTTCATAAATTGCTGGTGGCGCCGGTCAATTTGCGCAGCGGCCTGGGCGATCGCATCGAGCGGGAGGCCGAGCACGCCAGGCAGGGCCGACCGGCCCGCCTGATCTTCAAGTGCAACCACGTGACCGATCCCCGGATCATCCAGTGCCTGTACCGCGCCTCGCAGGCCGGCGTGGAGATCGACCTGATCGTCCGCGGGGTCTGTTGCCTGCGCCCCGGCATCCCGGGGATCAGCGACCGGATCCGGGTCCGCTCCATCGTCGGCAGGTTCTTGGAGCACCATCGCATGTATTATTTCTTGAACGGGGGGTTGGAAGAGATCTACTTCGGCAGCGCCGATCTCATGGAGCGCAACCTGGACCACCGCGTGGAAACGCTCTGCCCGGTCTTGGAGGCGGGGTGGCGCGAGCAGATCAAGAGCAATATCCTCGAGGTGATGCTGCGGGACAACGTGCGGGCCAGCCGGCTGCTGACCGACGGGCGTTACGAGAAAATCCAGCCGGCCCCCGGCGAGCCCTCGCTGGATTCCCAGCAGTGGCTCTTGGAGAGCGCGGCCCGCACCTAGGCCGTTAGGAGCGCAGCCGGGCCTCTTTCTCCTGGCCGCGCGCGCCCACCTGGGCCAATTCCCGGATCTCCTGGGAGAGGAATTCGAGGACGTCGTCCAAGGCCAGCAGGCCGACCAAGGCCCCGCGCCGGTCGACGATGGGCATGCGACGCACCCCTTTGCTGCGCATGAGCCGGATGGTGTCGAACAGGTCGTCGTCCTCGCAGGCGGTCGCCAGGTCCGAGACCATGATGTCCTCGACGCTGAGGGTCTTGGCGGAGAGGTCCTCGGCGACGGTCTCGATCAGGATGTCCCGGTCGGTGACGATGCCGACGGGCACGTTCTTCCCTTGCAACTGCTGCACCACGACCACGCTGCCGACGTGGAATTCCCGCATGGACCGGGCCGCCTCCAACAGGGAATCGCCCTTTTGCGCCACGATGACCTCGCGGGTGCATATTTCTCCTACCTTCATGGCTCCTCCTTTCCGAATTCCGATTTTCCTGTTTTTCAACTGGGATCTTGAATATGGAATGGACAGACCCGAAAACGGAATGACATTGGTCAGGTCGCATGGATAAGCCCCCCACATGGATCTTCGCTTGGCCGGAACAGGAGGCCCTGGGCCGGTCGATCGCCACCCGCCTGGGCCTGAAGCCCGGTGTCGCCGAGCTGCGGCGCTTTCCGGACGGGGAGAGCTATGTCCGAGTCTTGAGTCCGGTGGCGGGGGAAGGGGCGGTGGTGTTGGCGAGTCTGGATAGGCCCGACGCTAAGCTCGTGTCCCTGCTCTGGCTCTTGGAGACCCTCCGGGACTTAGGGGCTCGGCGCGTGGTGCTGGCGGCCCCCTATCTGGCCTATCTCCGGCAGGACACACGGTTCCAGGAGGGCGAAGGCGTGACCTCCCGGTATTGCGCCAAGCTGCTGAGCTCCGCCTTCGACGCCCTGCTGACCGTGGAACCGCATCTGCACCGTTACGCCTCCCTCGACGAGATCTACACGATCCCCTCCCGGCGGGTCGGGGTGGCCCCCGAGCTCGCGGCCTACATCCGTACCCGAGTCGAGAGCCCCTTCCTGCTGGGCCCCGACCGGGAAAGCGAACAGTGGGTCTCCCAGGTGGCCGAGCTGTGCGGGGCGCCCTTCGCGGTGGCCGAGAAGACGCGACACGGCGACCGCAGCGTGGCCATCCGGCTGCCCGATTTGGAGCGCTTCCGCGGCCGCCAGCCGGTCTTGGTCGATGACATCCTCTCGACCGCGACGACCATGATCGAGGCCCTGTCTCTGCTAAAAAAGGCCGCTTGGCCGGCCCCGCTCTGCGTGGGGGTGCACGGCCTGTTCGCGGGGGAGGCCTATGCGGCCCTGTTGGCGGCTGGGCCCGCGGGGGTCGCGACCTGCAACGGCGTGCCCCATTCCAGCAATGCCATCGACATCAGCGAGGCCTGTGCTAGGGCCTTGGAAGGACTGCTATGAAAAGACTGAACGAGAACGACCTGTATCCGGACCCGATTCGCCAATTCCAAAAGTGGTTCGCGGCGGCAAGACGCGAAAAACGCATCCTCCAGCCCGAGGCCTTTTGCCTGGCGACCCTTTCCCCGGATGGATTTCCCGCGGGCCGGATGCTCCTGCTAAAATCCTGCGACGCGGAGGGCTTCACCTTTTTCACCAATTTTCGCTCCGTGAAAGGCAAGTCTCTGCAGGCTTGCCCCAAGGCGGCCATGAACTTTTTCTGGGAACCGCTGGGACGCCAGGTGCGCATCGTCGGCAAGGCGGAGCCGGTCTCCGCCGCGGAGTCCGACGCCTACTTCCAATCCAGGCCCCGCTTGAGCCAGATCGGCGCCTGGGCCTCCCACCAGAGCGAGGTGTTGAAAAATCGCCGCGAGCTGGAGCGGAGGTTCTCCGATTATCGGGGCCAATTCTCGGGAAAGTCAGTGCCGCGGCCCCCGCATTGGGGCGGCTATCGCCTGGTTCCCAAGGAAATCGAGTTTTGGCAGGCGAGACCCAACCGGCTGCACGACCGATTTCTCTACCGCCTCCAGGGCAAGGCTTGGAAAATTTACCGCCTAAATCCCTGATCCAAGTCATTTCCCTTGCGCAGGGTAATCCCTAAGATCACTTCATCGATCGGGAGGAATTTCTATGGTTTTCCAATTAGATATGGCCTTTGCGCTGGAACTGCTCGCCTTGGCGGCGGGCGCGGCCCTGGTGATTTGGGGCCTCAACTCGCCTGTCGGCAAGAACCTGGCCCTGGTGGCGGGGCTGTTGGTCGCGCTCGGAGCGATCGCCGGGATGGCGGGTACGGTTTACTACGGCATCGCCTATCACGAAGCCGGTCATTTTGACGTCAAGGCGGCGGCCCCGGGGGGCGGGGGTATGGGACACGGCGGCGGGATGATGAAGTGCCCCATGATGGAGAAGATGATGAAAGAGGGGGCGGGGCCGGAAAGCCGGGGTGGCGAGGACCACAGCGCCCACCACTAGGAAGGAAATTTTTTCTCCAATTGATCCAGGCGACCTTCGATGCGCTTTAAGGTGTGCTCAATCCGGGCCTGTTCCCGGACCTCCTTGAGGATCTCTTGCTCCAACGGCGTCAATTCGCGCTCCACCTCGTGGCTCAGCCAGTGCGTCACCAGCATGCCGGTGAAGGTGATGAAGAGTACGGTGCCGGAATACATTAAGAGGATTCCGATGAACCGGCCCACCGGCGTGATAGGCACGATGTCGCCGAAACCCACGGTGGTAATCGTGGAAACCCCCCACCAAAAACTGTCTAAATAACCCTTCATGTGGGGGTTCACGTCCTTCTCCAGGGCGTGCACCACCAAGGTAGCCAGGAGCAAGATGCCGTTGCCCACCAGGGCAAGGTAGAGAAAGTGCGGATGCAAAAAGGCGCGAACCAAGCTGCGCGTCTCTTGGCGGAGGAGTTTCAGCACTCTGTCTTTATGAACCACGGGCGGGGGCATTGCCAACGATTTATCGCCGCTTTCCCATCTTGGTCTGTCGGGTGCCGCGGTCTTCCCGGACGTCGCGGGACTGCTTGAAATTTCCCTTCAGCTTTCGCGGCTTGACGGCGAGTTCGTTGCGGTCGTCGCCGAGCTTGTGGGGTGCCAGGCGTGGGGGCTGTTTTTTGGAGGCCATGGGGTACTCCTTTTGCTAAAGCATACAAATCCCGGCAGAGAACGCCATGATAAAAATCAGGGGCCGTTTAACCGGCGAAGCTCGCCTTGTAGAATCCCTCGGTGGCGGAAAAAGCGACCCGAAAGCCGAGGCGCTGGCAAATTTCCTGCATCGCCTTATTTTCCGGCAGCATGACCGCGGTGATGGGTAGCCAGGACTCCGCCTGGGCCACCGCGATCAGGCGCCCCAACAGCTCGGTACCCAGGCCCCGCCGTTGGAAATCGTCAGCGAGCAGGATGGCGAATTCGGAGCCCTGGAGGCCCGGCAGGCGGATGAGGTGGCTGAGACCGACGATCCGCGGTGCGCCGGCGGGGGAAGGAGCCTCGGCCACCAGCACCATCTGGCGGGCGTAATCGATGAAGCAAAGCTCGGCCAGCCGTTCGTGGCGGGTGCGCTCGCGGACGTTGACCGCGCTGAAGTAACGCGAAAAGACGCTTTCCCGGGAGAGGTTGCGCTGGAATTCGGCGACCTGGGGCTCGTCTTCCGGGCGGATGGGGCGGACCCGGAGCGAGGCCCCGTCGCGCAGCTTTAGGCTCCAAGCGTATTCCAGTGGATAGGGTCGGATCGCCGTTGCCGGCCACGCCGACTCCGGAAGCTGCGGGTCTTGGAGCAGGACGCGGGCGTCGAGGGCCAGCATGCCTGACTCGGAAACCAGGAGGGGATTGATATCGAGCTCGCGGATGCTCCTTTGCTCGGCAATGAGCTGGCTGAATCGAACCAACAGGCCCTCCAAGGCGGGCAGGTCGACGGGAGGGCGGCCGCGTACCCCGGTGAGGGCGCGGAAGATCCGGGTCCGTTCCATGAGGGAGCGCGCCAGGGTCGAGGTCAGGGGCGGAAGCGCCAGTGCCCGATCCCGGAACACCTCGACCAGTTCCCCGCCGGTTCCGAATAAAAGCACGGGGCCGAATTGCGGGTCGGTGCTCGCCCCGAGGATGAGCTCGTAGCCTCTTTGGCTCACCATCGCTTGGACGCTGACGCCCTGAAGCAGCCCCTCGCCCTTGGCGGCGCGGAGGTTGGCGGCGATCTTTTGGAAGGCCTGGCGGACGGCCCCTGCATCGTGCAGGTTGAGTTGCACCCCGCCCACGTCGCTCTTGTGGGTGACCGATTCCGAAAAGAGCTTCAAGACCACGGGGTAACCGAGGCGCTCGGCGATCGCCACCGCCTGGGACTCGTCGGCGGCCAGCTCGGTGGGCACCGTCGGAATGCCGTAGCTGGCCAGCAGGCGCTTCGATTCGACCTCGTTCAACAGGGTGCGTCCGGCCCGTCGCGCCGCCTCGAGGATGTCGCGGGCCGCTCGACGGTCGGGGAGTTCCGTCCCGGCGCCGGGCGGCAGGGCGGGGGTCTCGTAGAGTTGCCGCAGATTGCGGCTGTAATCCCACATGTATTGGAAGACCTCCGCGGCCGTGTCGGGGTAGGGGAAAGTCGGGATGCCGCCGCGGTTCAGGTGGTCCTCGCCGGCGGCGATATCGATCCCGCCCATCCAGGAGGCGAGCAAGGGTTTCTCCCGTCGGTCCTCGATCCGAAGCAGGCGCTCGGCGGTGGCGGTGGGATCGGTCATCTCTTGAGGCGTGAGGATCACCAGGAGGCCGTCGGTGGCGCTGTCTTTCAGCGCGATCTCGACCGCGAGCCCGTAGCGTTCGGGGTCGGCATCGCCCAAGAGATCGATGGGATTGCCGTGGCTCCAGTGCGGGGGGAGGAAGGCATCCAGGGCCCGCCGGGTCTCGGGGGCCAGCTCGGCCATCTGGCCTCCCGCCGCGGCCAGTGCGTCGGTGGCCAAGACCCCCGGGCCGCCCGCGTTGGTGACGATGGTGAGGCGCGGGCCGGAGGGCCGGGGCTGCTTGGCCAGCACCTCGGCCATCAGGAAGAGTTCGTCGATGCGCCGCACCCGCAGGACGCCCGCGCGCTGGAAGGCGGCGTCGAGCACCTCGTCGCTGCCGGTCAGGGCCCCCGTGTGGGAGGCCGCCGCTTGGGCGGCCGCCGGGCTGACGCCGGCCTTGAGCACGATGATGGGTTTCTTCAGGGCCGCCTCGCGCGCCGCGGAGAGGAAGGCGGCGGCGTTGCCGATGGACTCCATGTAGAGCAAGATGCTCTGGGTCTCGGGATCCGCGCTCAAATAATCGATGAGGTCGCCCCAGCCCAAATCCAGCATCGAGCCGATGGAGACGAAGGCGCTGAAGCCGACCCGTTCCTTGAGGCTCCAATCCAAGATCGAGGTGCAGAGCGCCCCGCTCTGGCTGACCAGGGCCACCTTCCCAGGCAGGGCCAGGCGCGAGGCGAAGGTGGCGTTCAGTCCGCCGGCGGGCCGCATCAGGCCGAGGCAATTGGGTCCCAGGAGGCGCAGGGAATTGCGGCGCGCCTCCGCGAGGATTTTTCGCTCCAGTTCCGCGCCGGCGGGGCCGGTTTCGCGAAAGCCCGCCGAGAGGATGATCGCCCCGCGAACTCCGGCCTGGACGCACTCGGCGATGATGCCGGGCACCGTGGCCGCGGGGGTGGCGATGACGGCCAAGTCGACCGGCTGGGGGACTTCGCCGATCCGGGGATAGGCGCGCCGGCCCAGGACCTGAGAGTGTTTGGGATTCACGGGGAACAAGTCGCCGGGAAAGCCGGCGAGGTTTTCCATCAGGGCCCGCCCCACGCTGCCCGGGCCCTCGCTGGCGCCGATCACCGCCACCTTCGCCGGGGAGAAGATGGGATCGAGCGGGCTGGGGGCCCTGCCCAACAAATTGTGGATCGGTTCCATGACCGGAAGCTTGCCTGGCATGGGACCAGGATAGCCGATGTCTCGGCAGGCATGCAAAGAGGTCTTATTGACATGCGGCGGAGGCGAGTCTATGCCCCCAGCATGTTGATGGAAAAGCTGGTGGTTGGCCCCTTTCAATGCAATTGCAGCATCCTCGCCTGCGAGCGGAGCCGGGAGGCGATCGTCGTCGACCCCGGGCAGGAGGCCGAACGCATCCTCGCCATCCTGCGAGACAGGGGTTGGAAGCCGAAGTACCTGGTCCACACCCACGCCCACCTCGACCATGTCGGGGCCACCGAAGCAGTCGCTGCCGCCACCCGTGCCGAGGTTTGCCTGCACCGGGAGGACTCCTTCCTCTACGACCATGTGGCGATGCAGGCGGCCTTGTTTCGCCTGCCGAGCTTTTCCGTTCCCCCGGTCACCCAATGGATCGAAGACCGCGACGTCTTGTCCTTTGGGGGGCATCGCCTGGAAGTCTTTCACACCCCGGGGCATACGCCGGGCAGCGTGAGTTTTTATTTAGCAGGCGAGACCGGCCCGCAGGTCTTCACCGGCGACACCCTGTTCCTGGGCAGCATCGGCCGCACCGACCTGTGGGGAGGGGATTTTCCGCAGCTGCTCGGTTCTATCCGGGAAAAGCTGCTTTGTCTGGACGATCGGGCGGTCGTTCACCCGGGTCACGGCCCCGAGACGAGCATCGGCGCGGAGCGGCGCCACAACCCCTTCCTCGCCGGCCTGTAATCTTAAGAGGCTGTTGAAAAACCATCGGTGGTTGGGCCAAGCCGCCGCAGGCGGATTGGCGGGCCCCGAAGATCCGAAGGATTTTTGGGCGATGGATGGAGCTGGATTCATTCCGGCGGGAATAAGATCAGTTTTTCAAAAGCCTATTAATTATCTCAGGAAAGATTGGAAGGCGTGGATGATCCGCCGCGAGAGCCGCTTGGTGAGGTCGAGGTTGGCCTTGGTCTCTTCCAGCAGCTTGGCCCCGAACTCTTTGGAGGGCAGGTCTCCGGAATATTCTTTCACCCAGGTCGCGACCAGCTCTTCGGTCACCTCGGGATGGAAATTGAACAGGTAGCAATTGCCGTTGATGCCCGTCGATTGGTAGCGGCAGTTGGGGCTGGTCAGGTACCAATACCCCTGCGGCGGAAAGCCGTTGAAGGTGTCGTACCAGCAGAAGACGGGGAATTTTTTTTCTTCGATCTCGCCGTAGATCACGCTGTTGCGGGAATAGTCGGGATAGACCTCAACGTTGATCCAGCCGATTTCTTTTTGCGGGGCCTTCGCCGCCCAGCCTCCCTGGGCCTGGGCCAGGAGGTTGCCGCCTTGGCCGACGCCCAGGACGGGCTTGTGCTCGTCGAGGCAGGCGCGCAGGAAGGCCAATTCTTTGGCAAGCCATTCCACCTTTTCGGGCTGGTCGACCTTGAGGCGCAGGGGGCCACCCAGGGCGATGACTCCGGCGAAATTTTTGGCCTGGTCGGGGGCGGGGAGGTTTTTGGCGCCTTCGTAGGCCTTGCGGTATTCGTAAGGGATTTCGCGGCGCTTGAGCTCGTCTTCGAAACTCCCGGCGGTGAACAGGGGCGCATTTTGCAGGATGAGGACTTTCGCCATGGGCGGGGACTCTAAACATTGCTCCCCGCGGCATGCAAGTCCCTTTTTGCCGGCAATGGCCGGCCGGGACGTCGCCAGGAAGTCCTTTGACTCCCGTCCCGCCCTCCAGTATAGAAAGGCCCGGTTAGGAGTGAATTCGAATTTAGGCCGCTCGGCCCGGCTGCCGCGTAGGCTTCAAAATAGCAAAGGAGAAAACCATGAGTCTTTGGAAAAAGTCTTTAACCTTTTTGGCGGTCGGTGCCCTGCTCGCCGGCTCTGCCGTCTCGCATGAAGCCCAAGCTGCGAAGAAAAAGGCGGGCGGCGCCGCCAAGTCCGCCGCCCCGGCGACCGGCGACAATGCCAAGATCTCTTCCGATCCCGATGCCCCCACCGTCAAAGAAAATCGCCTCCTGAAGTGGGGGCCGGTGGATCCCCCCGATCGCGGCAAGAGCAAGGAATTTTTCGTGCGGGGCATCTTCGTGAACATGGAACCCAGCAAAGACGGCATCAAGGACACCTACGAGCTGACCCTGCTTCCCGTTGAGATCGTGGAGAACGAATACCGCAACATCACGGCGGATCACTTCGCCAGCGGGATGACAGTCCACGCCTTCCTGCCGAAGGACCTCAAGAAACAGTTCAAGCAAGGCGCCATGGTCGAGGTGCACAATTACTACCTCCTTAAAGAGGCCCAGGCCATTGGTCATGCCAAGATGATCGACTTCGAATTCCACTCCGAAATTGTTCCCTATCCCGCCGGTCCCGCCGCCTACGTCAAGAAAGGCGGCCTCGATCCCGAACAATACCTCAACGCCCTCAAAGGCATGGAGATGTTCGGCAACAATCCGAAGGATGACGAGTTAAAGACCGGCCTCGACGCCCTGGCGAGCAGCTCTCCCAACGCCGAGGTGAAGGCCAAGGCCGCGGCCATGCTGTCGAGCCTGTTCGGGGCCCAGCCTTCGGGCCGTGCGCTCCTGCCTGCGGCGACCGCCACCGCCGAGGCCCCGGCGAAGGGCAAGAAGAAATAGCCTTTGAGCTTCGAGCAATAAAAAAGCCCGCTCCTCTTGGAGCGGGCTTTTTTTTGGAACAAAGTCCATGGTTAGGGGGTGGCCTGGGGTGCCGCTTGGGGCGCCTGCGGCATGCCTTGGAACTCCTCGGTGAATTGGCTCACCGACCACTTGCCCCCGTCCTGGCGCAGCTTCACGAAGACCTTCCGGCCCCCGATATCCTCGGCATTGGAGTGCACTTCGTAGATGTAGCTGGCCTCGTTATCGGCGGCAGGTCCCTTGGAGGCGAGGCGAAATTCGACCTTCGGCTTGTCCGAGGCGGGGTCCGGGGCGACCCCTTGCAGGAGTTGGACCTGATGGTTGAGCTTTTCGGCGGCGAGCCCGCTGCTGAGGCCTTGCGCGGCTTTGGGGTCCAGCTTGACATAATAGGCTTCCATGAAGGCCTTGGCGGCCTGCTCGGACTCCGGAGCCTTGGCGCAGGCGCCCATCGTCAGGGGGATCATTAAGCTCATGAGAAAACGGCGGCGGGAATTGGCCGACATGGGGTCCTCCTCTTCGGAAATGAGATGTTCGTTTTCTGGGTTCATGGGGTTTTCCATTTGACCGCGCTTCGGGAGCCGAATAGTAGCGGAGGCCCATGCATAGCACGCTGGAAATCCCCTGGCTACTGGTCCTTCCCTTCGCGGGGATGCTGTTGGCCATCGCCCTCCTGCCTCTGACCGTCCCGCATTTTTGGGAAAAAAACTGGAAAAAGGGGCTGGTGGCGGGGGCCCTGGCGCTCCCGGTCCTGGCCTTTTTCGCCCGGCACGGGGCATGGGCGCCGCTGGGGCACACCCTGGAGGAATACCTCTCCTTCCTTGCCCTGCTGGGCTCGCTCTTTGTGGTTTCCGGCGGGGTCGTGCTGCGCGGGGACCTCGAGCCACGTCCCCGCAACAATACGCTCATCCTCGCCCTGGGCGCGGTGCTCGCCAACTTGATCGGCACCACGGGGGCGAGCATGCTGCTGATTCGCCCGCTCCTCCGCACCAACGCCCGGCGGCGGCATACCCTGCACATTCCTATTTTTTTCATCTTCCTGGTGAGCAATGCGGGAGGGCTGTTGACTCCGCTCGGGGATCCGCCCTTGTTCCTGGGTTTTCTGCGGGGCGTGCCCTTCACCTGGACGCTGAAATTGTTCCCCATCTGGACCTTGGTGGTGGGGACTTTATTGGCGGCATTTTATCTTTGGGATCGCCTTGCCTTCGCCAAGGAAGTACATCCCGAGAGCCTCGAGGCCATCCCGGGTACCGGCACCTTGAAGGTCATGGGCAAGATCAACTTTTGGTTTCTGCTCGGCATCATCGGCGCCGTCTACCTGCCGACTCCCTGGCGGGAATCGGCCATGGTCGCGATGGCCCTCGCCTCCTGGCTCTTTACGCCGCACCTGTTGCGGGTGGAGAACAGCTTTACCTTTTCCCCCATCGTTGAAGTGGCGGTGTTGTTCGCGGGAATTTTCGTCACCATGTGCCCCGCCTTGATCCTGCTGGCGGAACATGGGAGGGAGTTCGGCCTGCAACACCCGGCCCAGTTCTTTTGGGTCACGGGGGCCCTGTCGTCCTTCCTCGACAACGCCCCCACCTACCTGACCTTCTTCTCCATCGCCCAAGGTTTGCACGGTGGTGGCTCCTTGGTGGCGGGAGTCCCGGAACACCTGCTGCTGGCGATCTCCGCGGGGGCCGTCTTGATGGGGGCCAATTCCTACATCGGCAACGGGCCCAACTTCATGGTCAAGGCGATCGCCGACGAGGCGCACTTCAAGACGCCCAATTTCTTCGCCTACATCGGCTATGCCTTGATGATTTTAGGGCCCTTGTACCTTGCGATCACCTGGATCTTCTTTTGACCTCCGGGCTGTTTGCTCAACAGCGGTGTTCCCTCTAAGCGGGGCTTTTTTTCTTTGGGACGGGGCCCTGTCCTTCCGGTCCCGGCAAAACTCGCGAATGATCTAATCGCCAAGCGGCTCCGGTCCAAGGCTTCCCTCCGCCACTTGGCGATGTTTTAAGGTGCGCTCAGACAGTTACCGAGACCTCCAGGACATGGCCCCGTCCCAAAGAAAAAAAGGTCATTATTAGGGGATAATTGAAGGAAGAATTTGGGAGAATTAAATCACCCGCCGGTAATCCTCGATCTCTTTTTCCCAAACTTTGACGCCGCAGAAGCGCTCGCCCTCGGGACAGATGGGCTTCACCCCCGCGTGCTTGCGGATGTAGCAGGGGGCGAGGATGTGACGGACCAGGATGGGATGCACCGCCTTGACCGCCTGCAGTTCGTCCATGGTGGCGTAGAAGATCTCCTCCTGCGCGGTGTAGCAGGCGCGGGTGTGCCACTTGTGATGGAGGTTGAGGAGGTCGCCGGATTCTTCGAAGCGGATGGGAAAGGCATTGGGCAAGAGATAGAGGGCGAATTCTTTTTTCAGGCCGGCGTCGATCAGGCGATTGATGCCGGCGAAGCTGCGCTCCATCGAAGCTCGGTAGCGCTCGAGGGTCGCCTCGTCCTCGCGGATCATCAGCGGGACGATGTAATCGGGCCGGCCAGTGTAATGCGCCTCGAGCAGAGGCCGCGAGGCGGGGGTCATCCGGTGGCGCTGGTCTTGGGAGTCCGCCGTGTGGCTGATCTTCTTGCGGAAGGTGTAGTGCACGTGGAACAGGGCGCGCGAGAGCTTGGACAGGGTGTTGACGTTGAGCGTCTCGGCCAGGAAGCGGTTTTGCGCGGGGTTCAGCGCCGCTTCGATCGCCTGCTCGTCGGAGAGCTGGGCGCGGGTCACGCCCAAGACCGAACGCACCGCCGCGGCCAGGGTTTGCGGCGCATGGGCCTTGTAGTCGACCAGCGCGGCGTAGCGCCCTTCGAGGGAGGCGTCGAATTCGCGGAGATAGTCTTCGTGCACCGAGGGTCGCTCCGCGAAGGCCTGTAGCCACCGATATTCGGGGGTCTCTTCCGGCGGCAGCGGGTCGGCGAGCTCCCGCTGGAACTCGGGGTCGAGCTGCAGGATCGCCTCCACCATCTGGGAGACGACTTGGCGCTGCTCCCAGGGGACGTCGTAGCAGTCCATCAAGCGGTAATAACGCATCAGGGTGAGCGCGCTGACCGTGTGGTAGAGATAAGCGTGGGTCGCCACCGGCAGGACGTAGCGTGCCACCTCATAGCACTTCTTCTTCAAGACCGGTTCATAGCGGTCGAGATATTTTTTTCGCACCGGGAAAATTTTGAAATATTCCTCCCGCACCCTCGGCATCAGCAGCTCGATCAGCCGTTCGTAGTCTTCCATCTGCTGGTGGACGACGCCCTCATAGAGGTCGCGCTGGGCCTCGCTCATCGGGGGGACGGTGTAATGGCCGCGGGCGACTTTCACGTAGCGCTGCGAGACCTGTTCGCTGTTGTAGAAGGGATGCGAATGCAGGAACGACCAGAGGAATTGCCGCGAGACGTTCTCGAGGGAGAACACGAAATGCGCGTGCTGCCGGGTCGTGAGGTGCCCGGCCTCCCGCGTGCTTTGGGAAATCTTGTCGCGGAGCGCCCGGGATTTTTCGTCCTTGTTGACCTCGGGAACCCGGATCACCCCCTTCGCGGAATAGCAGGTGCGGGCGGTGGCGACGGCGAGATCGTAGGGGTCGCGGATGACGGCCTCAAGGGTGACTTTGGGAGGCGGCGAGGCGAAAGGCTCCATCAGGGAGATCTCCTCCATAAGGACTAGGCAATTTACCCGGGGGCGTCAACGTCCAATTTCCGCGGCGAGCGCCGGAATTTTTGAGAATTAGGTGTTGTGGATAAATCGGCGCAAGCCCGCGATGCCCGCGCGCAGGTCGCTCTCGTGGGTCAGGAAGGAAAGTACCAAGTGCACCCCGGATTCCTCGTCGTAGAAATAGCCGGGATGCACGAAGACGCCTTCTGCTTCCAGGAGGCCGATGACGAAGGCCTCCTCGTCGCGGCAGCGGGGGCTTTCCAAGGCGGCCATCAGGTAAAATCCCCCCTGGGGTTCGGTGAATCGCAGCGTCGGCTCCTCGCGGAGCAGGCCCACCGCGAGATCACGGCGCCGCCGCACCTCGCTGCGGTATTGCTCCAAAAATGAGGAGCCCTCCGCGAGCAGCGCCGGCAGGGCCTCTTGGATCGGGATATGGCAGGAGAGGAAGGTGTCCGCGAGAGTCTCGAGACGGTCGACGGCCGGGGCGACCCGGGCGGGGTCCCCCGTGGCGGCGATCCAACTGAGCTTGAGCCCGGGCAGGGCGAACATCTTGGAGATCCCGTTCAGCGTGAAGCAGAGCCTCGGCCGTGCGAGTGCCATGGGGCGGGGGAAGTTTCCCGCGCCGAAGAAGAATTCTGAAAAGACCTCGTCGCAGACCAAGGGCAGGTCGCGGGCGTTGGCCCAGTCGACCAGGGCCGCGATTTCCTCGGCGCTTGCGACCGCCCCGGTGGGATTGTTGGGCGACACCAGGAGCACCGCACGGCTGCGCGCGTCGGCGCGGCGCTCGAGATCTTCCAAGTCGAGCCGCCAGCCTCGTTCCTCGCTTAGGGCGTAGTGGCGTAATTCGAGATGCGCCAGTTCGGCGATTGAATCGAACAAGGGGTAGGCGGGGCGGGGGACCAGGACGTTGTCGCCCGGCCGCGTGAGCAGAGAAAATAAATAGAAGAAGGACTCGCTAGTCCCGGAGGTGAGGACGATGTTTTCCGGGTCCAGCAGGGCGCCTTGCCGGGCGTAGTAGGCGGCGATCGCCTCCCGCGCCGGCCTGAGGCCCTTCGGGTGGGGGCGGTAGTCTTGGCGCTGGAAATAACGACGGTAGCATCCTGCCAGGATATCCCCGGGGAAGTGGATGCCTTGCTCGTTGGGATTGCCCGAATACAGGGTGATGATTTTTTTTCCGGAGGCCTGCAGGCGGCGGTAGGTCGCCTCGATGGGATTGATGCCGGGCACCATTATTTTAGCAGGTGCCGCAGGGCTGCTTTCAGATCGGGGTACTGGAATGCGTAGCCCGCCTGACGCAGCTTCGCCGGCTCGACCCGGGTGCTGGCGAGCAAGAGCTCGTCCGCCATCTCGCCGAACACCATGCGCGCCGTGGAGGCGGGCATGGGGAGACAGGTGGGTCGCCACAGCACCCGGCCCAAGGTCTTGGTGAACTCTTTGTTGGTGACCGGGTTGGGGGCGACGGCGTTGACCGGGCCCTGGAGGGAAGCATTTTGAATGGCAAAGTCCAGGATACCCACCACGTCGTCGAGGGCGATCCAGCTCATATACTGCTTGCCGCTGCCGATAACGCCGCCCAGGCCCAGCTTGAAGGGCAGGAGCATCTTCTTGAGGGCGCCGCCCTTGGGGCTGAGGATGACTCCGATGCGGAGGTTGACGGTGCGAATCCCCGCCTTGGCCGCCGGTTCCGCGGAGCTTTCCCACTCCTCGCAGACCTCGGCTAGGAATCCCTCCCCGGGGATGCTGGCCTCGTCCAGCCGTTCGTCGCCCCGGGAGCCGAAGTAGCCGATGGCCGATGCGCAGAGAAAGGCCTTGGGCGGAGTCTCGAGATGGGCCAGGGTGTCGGCGAGGGCCCGAGTGCCGTGGACACGACTGTCACGGATCTTGCGTTTGCGCTCGGCGGTCCAACGCCCGGAGGCGATGTTCTCGCCGGCGAGGTTGATGACCACCTCGGGCCTCAGCTCGGCCAAGCCCGTCTTGTCGACGCTGCCGCCTTCCGGGTTCCAGTAGGCCTCCCCCTTGGAGGCATCGGCCTTGCGGCGCACGAGGCGGCTGATGCTGTGCCCTTGGGAAAGCAGCTTTTCGACCAAGGCCGAACCCACCAGACCGCTGGAACCGGTAACCAAGATTCTCATAGACGCTCCACAGGAGAAAAACTCAAGACAGACCGCATTTTACGGCGGGACCCTTATCCAAAAACCCCTTCCGGGTGGCAAGGAAAAATATTCATTCCGGGGAGCGGAGGTGGAACAGGGCCAGGAGGCGGCGGAGTCCGCGCCAGAGTCGGTTTTTGACGGCGATGGCATTGGGATCCGGGGCCTCCTGCGGGGTGCTTTCCGGCCCCCGACTTTGGGGGGAGAGGACGCCGATCCGGACCTCCCCGTCGGTGTAATACCAATCGCCTTCGCCGTTTCGGCCGTTTAGGGTGGGGCCCACCCCCGATACCGCGTAGAGGGAGCTGAGCCGTCCGGCCTGCCGCAGGTCGGCCAACAATTGGTCACGCTCGGCGTCGATGTCCGGGGAAATATGGTGCAGGATCTGCCCGGTGTAATGGCTGAAGCCCAGCCCCCGGTCGAAGGTGGCGGCCCCGATCCAAAAGGGCCTGCCGGGCGGGCCCAAGGGGTCGGCTCGCCAAAAACGAACGTGGTGCCGCTGCTTCAAGGTGGGGCCCGCCGCCTTCTCGAAGGCCAGGTCCTCCGGACGACCGAACAGGTAGAGGGGGCTGACCGGGGCGGTGGGATAGGGTTCCTTCAGGGCCAGGGTCTTGGCCATGCCCAGAACGGTCTTGAAGCGAAGCGGATCGGCCGGGAGCCAACCCGCTTCGCCCAGGGCGCGGCGTAGTTCTTGCTCATCCCCGACCAAGCCGATGTTGAGTGGGTCTCCCGGGATGCCCTCCTTGGTGCGGGTGCGCTGCGGGGAGGCGCTCATCGCCGGCTGCAGCTCGAAGTGCTTCCAGAAAAAGGGCAGGAAGAGATAGGCGATGAGCCCGTACAGCAGGAGGGCGAGGAGGATCAGGCTAAGCATGGGTTTTTTTCGTCGCAACAGGGGCATAAAAAAACCCGCCCCGAGGGTTCGGGGCGGGTTGGAATAATATTAAAGGATGGTGTGTTACCAGCGTCCGCCGCCACCGCCGCCACCGCGACGGTCGCGATCGCGACCCCCACCACCGCCGCCGCCGCCGAAGCGACGTCCACCGCCGCCGCCACCGCCACCGCCGCCGAATCCGCCGCCACCGCTGCGGGGCGCCATCGGACGGGCCTCGTTGACCTTCAGGGTACGGCCGCCGACTTCCTTGCCATTGAGGGCGTTGATCGCCGCATCGGCTTCATCGTCGTTTTCCATCTCGACGAATCCGAAGCCTTTGGACTGGCCCGAAAATTTGTCTTTAATGACCTTGCTGGAGAGGACCACGCCGTAAGGCGCAGCAAGTTCGTTCAGTTGGGCATCGTCCACCGAGTAAGGCAGACTACCCACATAGAGTTTCTTGCTCATTATGAGCTCCTATAAGAGAGGGTTTTTGGTTCGGCATCTTTCTCTGAATGGGGCTAGAAAAGAAACGGTAGGCCCGTAATCCTGGGTCGACTGCCAATCCAGCAACTCATTAGGGTCAGAATGCGGGTAAAAATTAGCATGGCGGCCCAAAAGTGGCAATTAGTAATGAAGAGGCCCCGATTGGACGACCTCGAAGGCGGAGGCGGGGACCGTCTTGAGCTGTTCGAGGTCCTCGTCATCCCAGCGGGGGTCCGTGGCACCGGAAATGTACCAATCGCTCCCGTTGTCGGCGAGGAACATTCCGTACACCTTTAGGGCCTCGAGGACCGCTCGGGAGGCGCCGGTGAAGCCGGAGGTATTGAAGGTCGACTTGAGCCTCACCCGGAGCCCCATCGGAGGGGCCTTGGCATCCGTAGTTGCACCTGCCTCATGGGTGGCGGGATGGACATAGGCCTGTTGGGTGGTATTGGCCGTAAAGCGCAGGGCATGCCGGATTTGGCCCCGTTCCACCGCCTCGTCATAGCGGACCAGGCCGGGCAGGATGGGGAGGCCCGCGGCATCCGCCGAGGTCCAGCCGTCTGGCCTTAAGGCATTGGAATTTAAGTCAAAAATGGCTCCGGAGAAGGCCTGCCACCCCGGGCCCACAAAATCGGCCGCATAGATTTCGTACAAAATACAGGCCTCGGTATCCACGACGAGCACATGGGCGTCGCCGCCCGCCTCGACGGGGGCATTCGGCGGGATGGGATAGGGGCCCGGGTCGCTTTCGTCTGCTTCGTCAAAACTGACGGGGACCTTGGGCTGATCCCCCCGCACGGTCGTGTAGGGGATGCCGTAATCGGGGTTGCTGCCGAAATCCGGATGCAGGTTGGTGGAGCCGGCGTTCATCGTCGCCAGGTAGTTGGCCGAATTGGGGTCGACGGGGTCGGCGGAGACGTCGCGGTTCCATGGGTTGTCGGCGGGGAAGATCCTGCAGTTGGCTAGGTTGCCGCCGCCCGTGCCGCCTTGGGTACCGTTCGCGCCGCCGTTGCCGGGGGCAGGCGCCCCGCCCGAGGCGCAGGCGGCCAGGGTGGCTAGAAAGCCGAACAAGATTAAGACGCCTTTGAACCTCATGGTGCCTCCCTATCAGGGCCTATCCCGCGGCCCGGTTTTTTCCCGCATTTTTCCGCCCGGCCTCTTTCGCCAAGACCCGCTTGAGGTAATGCCCGGTATAGCTCTTGGGATTCGCCGCGATCTGTTCCGGCGTGCCGGTCGCCACGATCGTGCCGCCTTCGTGGCCGCCCTCGGGACCCAGGTCGATGAGGTGGTCGGCCGTCTTGATGACGTCGAGGTTGTGCTCGATCACTACCGCCGTGTTGCCGCCCTCGACGAGGCGCTGCAACACCTCGAGCAGGCAGTGGATGTCGGCGAAGTGCAGGCCGGTGGTCGGCTCGTCGAGGATGTAGAAGGTGCGGCCCGTCGAGACCTTGCTCAGTTCGCGGGAGAGCTTGATGCGCTGGGCCTCGCCGCCGGAGAGCGTCGTCGCCGACTGGCCGAGCTCGATGTAGCCCAGGCCCACGTCGACCAGGGTCTTGAGCTTGCGCTTGATGGTGGGGATGTTGGCGAAGAACTCCATCCCCTGCGCGGCCGACATCTTGAGGACCTCGGCGATCGATTTTCCCTTGTACTGCACCTCGAGGGTCTCGCGATTATAGCGCTGGCCCTTGCACTCCTCGCACTCGACGTAGATGTCGGGCAGGAAGTGCATCTCGATCTTGATCATCCCGTCGCCTTCGCAGGCCTCGCAGCGCCCGCCCTTCACGTTGAAGGAGAACCGGCCCGGCTTGTAGCCGCGCAGCTTCGACTCGTTGAGCTCCGCGAACAGGTCGCGGATCAACGTGAACAGGCCCGTGTAGGTCGCCGGATTGGAGCGCGGGGTGCGGCCGATCGGCGTCTGGTCGATATTGATGACCTTGTCGATGTGCTCGAGGCCCTTCAGCTCCTTGTACTTGCCCGGCACCTCGCGGCTCTGGTTCAGCTTCTGCGCCAAGGCCTTGTAGAGGGTGTCGTTGATCAGCGTGGACTTGCCCGAGCCGGAGACCCCAGTGATGCAGGTCAGGGTGCCGAGCGGGATGGCGACGTTCAAGTTTTTGAGGTTGTTGGCCGCGCAGCCGAGGATGCCCAGCGTCTCGCCGCTGCCCTTGCGGCGCCGCAAGGGGAGGGGGATCGATTTCTTGCCGGAGAGGAATTCGCCCGTCACCGAGGCGGGGTCCGCCATGATCTGGGCGGGCGTGCCGGAGGCGACCAGGTAACCGCCCTCGATGCCGGCGCCGGGGCCCATGTCGATGACGTAGTCGGATTCGAGGATGGTCTCCTCGTCGTGCTCGACGACCAGCACCGTGTTGCCCAAGTCGCGCAGGCGCTTGAGCGTCTCCAACAATTTGGTGTTGTCGCGCTGGTGGAGGCCGATGCTGGGCTCGTCCAGGATGTAGAGGACGCCGACCAAAGAAGAGCCGATCTGGGTCGCCAGGCGGATGCGCTGTCCCTCGCCGCCGGAGAGGGTGCCGCTGCGGCGGTCGAGGGAGAGATAATCGAGGCCGACATTGTGCAGGAAGGTGAGGCGCTCGTTCAGCTCCTTCAAGATGCGCTCGGCGATCTGCATCTCCTTCTTGCCGAGCTTGAGCCCGCCCAAGGTCTCCAGGCACTGCTTGACGGAGAGCGAGGTGATCTCGTGGATGGCCTTGCCGTCGATCTTGACCGCGGTGGCTTCCTTCTTCAACCGGCTGCCGCCGCAGAGCTCGCAGTCCTGGAAGGCCATGTATTTCTCGAGTTCCTGGCGCATCCAATCGCTGTCGGTCTCGGCGTAGCGGCGCTTCAGGTTGGCGAGCACCCCCTCGAAGGTCGCGGTGTAATACTGCCTGCGGCCGTTGCGCTCGTAGGTGAAGCGGATTTCCTCGTCGCCGGCCCCTTGCAAGAGGATGTCTTGGTGCTTTTTCGAGAGTTTTTCGAAGGGGACGTCGGTGCGAAATTTAAAGTGCTGGGCGACATTGCTCAAGAGGCTGGGATAATAGGTGGAGGTCTTCGAGTACCAGGGAGCGATGGCTCCTTCCTCGATCGTGAGGTGCGGGTTGGGGACCACCAGCGTCGGGTCGAAGAACATCTTGCTGCCCAGGCCCTTGCACTCGGGGCAGGCGCCGAAGGGGTTGTTGAAGCTGAACAAGCGCGGGCTGATCTCGGCGAAGCTGATTCCGCAGTCGATGCAGGCGAACTTCTCGCTGAACAGGAGCGGCGCGGCCGCGGGCTTGGCGCCCTCCGGCAAAAATTCCACCTTGGCGATGCCCTCGCCGAACTTGAGCGCCGTCTCGAGCGAGTCTGCGAGCCGCGTCTTGACGCCGGCATTGACCACCAGGCGGTCGACGAATAGGTCGATGTCGTGTTTTTTCTTTTTATCCAGGGTCGGGACTTCCTCCAGTAAATAGGTCTGGCCGTCGATCTTGACGCGGACGAAGCCCTTGCCGCGCAGGCCTTGCAGCATCTGCCCGTACTCGCCCTTGCGGCCGCGGATCAAGGGCGCCAAGAGGTGCATCTTGGTGCCCTCCGGCAGCTTCATCAAGTGATCGACCATCTGGGTGACGGTCTGGGCGCGGATCTCCTTCCCGCACTGGTAGCAGGTGGGCGTGCCGACCCGGGCGAAGAGCAGGCGGAAGTAGTCATAGATCTCGGTGACGGTGCCCACCGTGGAGCGCGGGTTGTGGCTGATCGTCTTTTGCTCGATGGAGATGGCGGGCGAGAGGCCCTCGATGGTGTCGACGTCGGGTTTGCCCATCTGCTCGAGGAACTGCCGCGCGTAGGCGGAGAGCGACTCGACGTAGCGCCGCTGCCCTTCGGCGTAGAGCGTGTCGAAGGCGAGCGAGGACTTGCCCGAGCCGGAGAGGCCGGTGATCACCACCAATCGGTTGCGCGGGATCTGGACGTCGATGTTCTTGAGGTTGTGCTGCCGGGCACCCTTAACGACAATCGCCTGAGGCTCCATAAGCCTTAACGACTAGCTGCGGGCGGCGGTGGGGGTCAATGGGAAAACGGCAAGGGATGCGTTAGGCGAGGTAGGCGTCGGCGCCTTCGCGGCGCTCGTCGCGGTGTTCGCCGCCCTCTTGCCCCGAGCCGTGGCCGGAGCCGCCGCCGAAACCCTCATGCCCGTCTCCGTCGAGCGCCGTGGGCCCCTCGACGTGATAGCTGGGGCGTCCGCCCAGGCCCTGGGCGAGCGTCGCCAGGGGCGTCGGGAGCAGGCTGTTGGACTGCGAGGCCAGGCCCTGCATGCCGGAAAGGCTAGTGAGCAGGGAGGGGACGAAAAAGCTCAGGGCCGCGTTGGGGAAGGAGGCGCCCAGCGAGGCGCGCGGTGCGTCGCCCAGGGGACCGGGGTTGGGCGTGGCGCCTGGTTCCCGCGTCGCGACGAAGGCGGGGGCCGGGGCCCCGAACCCGTCCGAGCCGGGCTGGGCCGCGTTGGTTCCTTCCGGCAGACCGGCGCCGCCGGAGGCGCCGCGCTCGCGATTCATCGCCCGGAGGATGTCTTCGGCCAAGAGGCCGGCCACCGTCGAGGAGGCGCCGAACAGATTGCCGGTGAAGCCGTTGAGCGGCAGGGCGTCCGCCAAGATGCGGAGGCGCAATAAATCTTCGAAGGGACCCGCCGGGAGATTGGCGTGGTTTTGCGCAAAACTCAGGATGCCCTCGGTGGGGATACCCTCCAGAGGGGTGCCGGCGGTGCGATTTTCAATCAGATGGACCAGCTGCTCACTCAAGGCGGTGGATAGCGGCACGGCGGGCGAGGCCGGACTCGCGGTCGCCAGTAAGGCCGTGCTAGGCGCGAGGACCTCGCTTCCGTTCGGGGCGGGGGCATTCGGTGCCCCGACGGGCAGCCCCGGGGCGACGGGGCCATTCGGTGCGGCATTGGCGACAAGGGGGCTCGCGGAGCTCGGCACCAAGGGGGCGATATCCGCCTGACGCTGCATCCATTGGCGCAGGCCGGTGTTTTGCGGGGAGTTGTTCCGGGCGATGTCCGCCAAGACCTCGCGGGCCTCCCGGTTGTCGGCGTCGTCGCGGGCGATATCCGCCACCGTGGCGACCAGGCCCTGCTGCAGGGTGCGGTCTTCCGGATGATTGAGGATGAAATGACGCAGGGCGAGCGCGCCCTCGCGGCGGGCCACCGGGTCGGTCGAGCCCAACTGCGCCAACATGGGCAGCAGGTTCTCCTCGCTGGAGACATAGCAGCGGTTGAGGATGTTGGGATCGGCCGCGGCGGCGCTGGCCAAGGTGCGGAGGTTGGCCCGGGCGCTCGCATCTGTCCTAGATTCTTTAATTAAATCAATTAGCTCTACGGTTCTTGCGCCGCCGTGGCCGTCCGAGACCCGGATTCCGGCATGGGGCGACAAGTGGCTGGGGAGGCGCAGGGGACGCGAAAAGGAATCGCCCGAGCCGGAGCTGCTCGGGGCCGTAAGGTCGACGACCGCTTCGATAGGCAGGGACACTGCGGCCGAGGGGTCGATGGACATGCCCACACTGGGGTCTTCGTAAGACACCAAAGGGCTTGAATTTACTGGATTATTCTCGACGGGGTCACCCACGGGGAGCGTTCCTTTCCCCCAAAACGATCTTCCTGATTAAACATATCGGTCTTTGGGGCCCGCCAGGTTGCGGCGGAAGAAAAATTTTTCTTCACCAGAAGGATAAGCGGGGGGACCCCGGCTTGTCAGCAGGAGAATGCAGAAAAGGCCCCTAGGCTCCGACCGCCTTCGGATAGGCCCGGCGGATCAGTTTCGCGACCAGGAAGTTGATTCGGTAAAAATTGGCCAAGAGGTCCAGGTGAAGGGAGCTCGACTCCAAGGTCTCCCGCTTGCCGAGGTGGAGGCGATTGAGGTGGGCTTGCTGGTACTCCTTCTCGATGACCACGAGCTGCTCGTTATGGCGCAGCAATTTTTTGGCCAGCGTCTCGTCGTCCGCGGCCAAGGCGCCCGCGGCGATTTGGAAATTTTCGTGGATCCGGCCGTGAAAGTCCTTCAGTTCCGCCCAGCCCTCTTCCGAAAACCTCCTTCCCGTCCGGATTTTTTTGTCCGCCACCTCGAGGATGGCGCGGTTGATGATGTCGCCAATTTCCTCGAGGATGCCCGTCATCTCGATCAGGCGCAGCTCCATATCGGCCTGTTCCGTGGTCAGGCTCTCCTGGGAAAGCCGGGCGAGGAAGAATTTGATCTCGCGGTTCAAGAGATCGACTTGGTCGTCCTGGCTGAGGATTTCTTCCATGAGCACCCGGTCGTTCTTCTCGAAGACCTCCAGACAGTCGGCGAACATCTGGTGGTCGAGGTCCAGCATGCGGAGCATCTCCCGCCGGACGTTCGCGAAGGCGAGGCTGGGGACTTCCAGGGATTTCAGGTCGAGGTAACGCGGCCGGAATTTCTCTTCCGCGCCGCGGCGCGGGTCCGGCAGGGTTTTTTCGATGAGCCAGGCGGCGGGCTTAAGCAAGGGGAGAAAAACCAGCACCAGGTAAAGGTTGAACAGCAGGTGCGCGATGGCGATCTGCCCGCTGACGGGAAACTCGCCGTGGAGCAGTGAGGTGAACCAGGCGACGGAGCGCCCGAAGGGATGCAGCAGGAGCATGGCGGCCAAGGCACCGCTCGTCTTGAACAAAAAATGGGCCAGGGCCACGCGCTTCCCGGCGTGGTTGGAGCCTAGGCTGGCGAGCAACGAGCCCGAGCAGGTGCCGATGTTCGCGCCCAGCACGATCGGGAGCGCGCTGTCTAAATTCAAAAGCCCGGAGTAGGCGAGCGCGATCGCCAGGCCGATGGGCGCCGCACTGTTCTGCACCGCCACCGTGAAGGCGATGCTGGCCGCCATCAGGACCCAGGGGCGATCCGTCAGGAAGACGAAGATTTCCCGGAGCAAGGGGTCCGCCTGCAGCGATCCGGTCACGCCCACGATCAGTTTCATCCCGAAAAAGACGAAGCCGAACCCCATCAGGATCATGCTGACGTAACGGCCCCGCTTGCCGCGGCGCAGGATGTCGACCACGAGCCCCGCCACCAGGAAAAGCAGCGAATAGGTGACGATCCCCTTGATGGCCAGGAGCATGACCACGAAGGTCGTGCCGATGTCGGCGCCCAGCATTACGCCCATCGCCTGGGTCAGGGTCATCGAGCCCGACGCGACGAAGCCGACCAAATTGATGGTCGTCGCGCTGGAGCTCTGCAGGATCAGGGTGACCAGGGCCCCGATCCCCATCGCCAGAAAGCGGTTTTCGGTCAGCGAGGCCAGGATGACGCGCAGGCGGTCGCCGGCGAGTAGTTGGATGCCCGCCCGGGTCAGTCGGATCCCGTAGATGAAGATGGCGATCGCCCCAAAAAACGCGAGGGAGGAAAAGTGGCTAAAGTCCATAACCCGTTAGGACAGTCTAGCATGGCGAGGATGAGAGCGGGACGATTTCTCGAGAAGCGTTGCGTCAAGGCAGGCGGAGCTTGAATTTCTTGTTGCCGGCCTCGATGAGGCTGTCCGGCAGCAGGTCCAGCTCGAGGCCCGCGGGGAGTCGCATGCCGTTGACCCGGACCGGCTCGCCGTCTCCGCCCTCGGAGCGGATCTTCCACGAGCCGTCCTCGGCCTGAAACAGCCGGGTCTCGTGGATCTTGCCGTCGGCTTCGGGGAGGAGCACCTCGGTGTGGGCGGGCTTGCCCGGGCCGGCGGGTTGCGGGATTCCTTGTCCTGATTCGGAGGAGCGAAACACGACGGGTTGGTTCAGGAGGATTTCCGATTCGCCGCCTCCCAAAAGGAATTTCGGCTGGATCGGCGAGGTTTTGATTTCCACGGGGGCCGGAGCCTCGGCGGGGATGCTCCCCAGGGCCGACACGAGGTTCTCCTGGAGCGGGGTCGGCGCCGCCGGCCAAAAGTCGAAATAAAAATCTGGCCCCAGGAAGATCCGCTCCCCGCCCTCCAAGCGCGTCCAACCCTGCAGGCGCTGGCGGGCTCCCGTCGGTTTGCGGGCCTTGCCCTCCGGGGAGAGATGGCGCTCCGGACGCGGCTGCACGAAGACCTCCGCCTCCGGCCGCAGGGGCCGTAGCGTAAATTGGCCTCGCTCGCGGTCGAGATAGATCAAGACCGGGTGCTTCGCCGCCTCGGGCGGGGCGCTGAACCGCAGGGCCTGGCTGTTGCCGGTCAACTCGCCCTCGAAACCGATCGCCCAACCGGTATGGAGCGAGTTCAGCAAGATGCTGCGTTCGTCCGGCAGTCGCAATTGACCCGCGCGGAAGTCGCTGGGATCGACTTCCTCCTCCGCGCTGAGACGGTGGAAGAGATTTTCCACCTCCTCGGCGGATTTGCCGCGGTAGGCGGGGTGGACCGCGGCCTGTTCGGGAGGCGGCAGCGCCTCGCGTGGGTGAGTGGGCAGGGGTTTGTCGCCCAAGGGTTTGGCGGCTTCCACTCCCTTCGGAAATTCAAAGACCAACTCGCCGAAATTTCCGAATTGCAGCCGGTCCCCGTCTTGCAGCTCGAGGGTGCCGTGGATGCGCCGCGAGTTCAGGCGCGTCCCCAGGCTGCTCAGGTCCTGCAGGAAGTAACGCCCCTCGGCGTCGCGGAGGATCCTGGCGTGGCGGCGGCTGATGTCCCGGTCGGAGAGCGGGAAGGGGATGTCGGGGGTCTTGGCGCCGGCCTGTTCGCGGCCGACCAGCCACTCCCCGTTCGACCCCAACAGGGGGATTTCCGGACGGACCAAGAAGACGTCGGGCTGGACCTTGTCGAGGCGCAGGAGCAACTCCTGACTACCTTCCCCGAGGCGGATTCGATCTCCGTCTTTTAGCGGCATGGCCTTCGTGACGCGCTCGCCGTTCAGGAAGGTTCCCGTCGGGCTGTTCATATCTTCGATGCGGAGTTCCCAATCCTTCAAGTTCGCCGAGGCTCCTTCTTTGGTGTTCTTGACCTCCCAGCGGACCCGGACGCTCAACTTGGCGTGTTGCGGGGCGATATCCTGATGGATGCTGGCAAAGCCGAAGTCGATGCCGACGGCTTGGGCGGGGCTTTGCAATTCCTCTCGACCCAGGATGGATTCGAAGGATCGCTCCACGAGGCCGCCCTTCACGGGGACGAGCAGGTCCTCCTCCCGTCCCATCACCTCCACCGTGACTTTGTTTTCCTTGCCTTTCGCTGCGGGCGAGTCCGGTTCGAGCATGCGGAAGTTGACTCGCTCCTCGGCCGGGCGCAAGAGGGCCGGCGGCTGGGCGGGCACCGTGGGTCGCTGGTCGCCTTCCGCGGGCGGCGGGCCGGCAGGCTTGGTTTCTGGGATAGGTGGGACCGACGGGGCCTTCGGAGCGGAGGCGGGCGCCGGGGAAGTCTGCTCCTTGCTCGATTCGGGGCCCGAGGCCTCCGGGATATCCACTTTGGGGGTTTCCGGCACCGCCTGTTTCCCCCGCAGGGAACGCAGGGACGCCATCAACTCCGCGCCCAGCCGTCCCAGCTGGGGAAAAAAATCCAGGGCCCATTTTCTTAAGTTGCGGCCGAAATCTTTCAGCTCCGGAGGGACGTCGAGGGCGGGAAGCTTCTCCGAGGCGGGCGGCTCCGAGGCGCGGGCTGCGGGGTCCGGCGGCGCGCCTTCGGCCGGTTCGGGGCGCTTGGGCTCCGCCTTGGCTTCGAGGGGAAGCCCCTCGATCAGCGAGAGGCGGGTGTCGAGCTCGCTGCGGCCGAGCCGTCTCGCGAGGTGACCCGCGACCAGGAAGTGACCGTACATCAAAACATCGTCCGTCAAGTCGGAGCTCCAACCTTGCGGGGAGGCCTCGCGCAGACCGAGGAGCCGCGTCAGGCTGTTGGCCGACATCAACGCGCCGAGGCTCAAGCCATGCGTTGAAAGGCCTCGCAGCAGTGGGGGAATCCAGCGGCGCGAGACCCCGGTCGTGCCCAAGTATTTCAAGGTGGGCACGGCCGCCTTGCCCGCGAGTTTCGAAAGCCCCGCGCGGCGGCCCTCGGCCTTGAGCAGACCCTCCGCTTGGGGAAGCAGGCGTTCGGCAAGGGCCCAGCGGCTGCGGCCGGCGGAGAAGGTCTCCAGGGCCTTCGAGGCCTCGAGGGAATTGACGAGGCGGCGCGAGATCAGACCGGACCCGCGCAGGGTGCCGAAGGCCACCAGGGCGCCGAACATGTCGCGCCCTAGGTGGTCCCATTGCCGCTCGGGGCTGGTCCAAGCGCTGGCGACGATCTTGTCCGTCAAGACGAAGGTGGGCGCCTCCAGGGCGACCGACGCGGCCTCCGCGGCCAGGCGCAGCCGCCTCGTCTGGTATCCGAATCGGCTGAAGAAGACGGCCTTGCCCACTTGGGCCATGGTGCCCGCGGCCATCATGCTGAGGATCGTCCGCGGAGCCAGGACCTCCTCGGTGAAGGAGGCGGCGAGGAACTCGGCCTTTTGTCCGAAAGAGGCCTTGCCCGAAAACCAATTCCGCAGGGCGCGGGCCTCGGGAATTCTCTCGTCGCAACGCTCCGCAATGGCCTTCGCGGCGGCCGGGAGCTTCTCGGTGCCGAGCAACTTGGTCCGCGCGATGCGGAGCAGCTCGCCTTGCCGGAGGCCCGGGTCGCTCTCGTCCAGGGCCGAAACCAATTCCTGCATCGCCGGATTCTCCAATAGCCAGGCCTTCAGCTCCTGCTCGAGGTTGCCCTGGGCCGGGGTGGCGGTCAGGTCGGCGGCGAGCCGGTTGCCGGAGACCGCACCGCCGGCCTCGAGGCGTTTGAAAAAAGAATGCACCGCGCCGCGCCGCTGCTCCGGATTGGGCGGCGAGCCGCCGAAGATTCCCTTCAACCAGGCTTTGTCCTCCGCGTTCAGCTTTTCCATGCGCTCCAAGGCGGCGGTCTTCAGGATCTCCAGGGCCGCCTGCCGGCTGTCCTGCCGGGCTCGCGCTTCCAGGGCCTGGCTGAGGCGGCGGGTGAAGCCGCTGTAGGGGAGGAAGGGCAGCAGCGCCTTCCGCGCGGCTTCGACCTCGCCCCGGGCGTAAGGCTCGAGTGCCTGCAGCACCGCTAGGGTCTCCGGCTGGAATTCCTGCCCTTGGGACCAGGCAGCCAGGGCCTGCCCGGCGCCCACCGCGTCCCCCAGCAGCGCATAGCCGAGCAGCTCATGGATCGCGGCTCGATCCGGCTCGCGCATCAGCGGAGCCGCATAGGCAGCGGGCCCGCTGCCTTGATTGGCGAGCGCCATCAGGAAAGAGTTGGTCGAGTCCTTGCGGGGCTCGGTTTCGAGGTAGAGGGCGTAGAGTTTTTTCCCCGCGGGATCTTCCGGCGCTTGGGAGATTTTGGGGCCGGTCGCGGGGGGTGGATCCGCGGGGGCCTCCTTGGCCGCGTTTCCGAGGCCTTCCAACCAGCCGTCGACCAGGGCCTGCAATTCCGGTTGGTCGACCGGGGGCGCGGGTTCGTCTTTGATCTTGGCGAAGGCCGCGTCGAAATTCTTGCTGGGATTCTCGCTGGGCAGGACCTCGCGATGGGCGGCGAGGACCTTCTTGGTGTCCGGATCGAGCTCGTAGCTGTCCATCAGGTACATGCGGCCGTTTTTTTCCGACTCCAGGCCGGGCTTGAGATCGTTGTCCAGCACGACCTGCACGCCCAAGATCAATTTGTCCCCCTCGCGCCTCAGGACCAGGCCGGATTGAGGATCGCCGAATTTCATGCGAATGCCCAGGGGCGCGACTTTTTCCGCCAGCTCTTTGAAGACGGCGAAATTTTTTCGCACGACCTTCTCGTTGTTTGGGGGAAAGGGGCGGTGCAGTTGGGCGAGCACCTTTTCCAGGAACAGCCGGGTGGCCGTCCCTTCCCGCTCCGGCTTCGGCAGCTTGTTGAGGTCGTCCACGAAGCGCTTGAGGTGGTCGACATACGAGGTGATTTTTTCCTGCGGATGGTCCTTCCGGGCGACTTCCACCCAATACCGGACCGACTTGGCCGCCTGGATGTCCTGGCGCACCGAGCGCTCGACGGACAGGATCTGGCCGCTGTCCTGGTTCAGGCGGAAGGTGTCCTTGACGTAGAGGCGGCCGTTGTTGGGGATGGAATCGGTGTCGAAGGGGTACTCGATGCTGATGCGGGGGCCCTGGGTCTCTTCCTCGACGGAGACCTCCATCTCGGCATCGCCCACCTTCGCGTCGATGCCGCCGGGTTTGAGACGGGCGCGCAGGGCCTCGAGGACGCCGAGTTGATCGGCGAACAAGATGCGCTCCCGGGATGTTAAGCGGTATTTGATGCCCCCGCTCATGAAAGTGCCCAGAGGGGACCACCCCCGTGTTCCCCTGAAAATTCCGCAGGATACGGAGCCCTTTTTCGGCAGGGCCCGGGCTTTGTTGCGCGCCCGGTCGGTTTTTTAGGCCGGGGAGAGATAAGCTAATTATCTTTAAATAACAAAGACTTAGTTCGGAGATCGCCGTAAAATTCAACCAGGGCGGCCTCGATCTCCCCGAGCTGCTGGCAGGTTTGCACCCCTTGGACGTCCCAGCTGCGCAGCCCCAGGACCTTTTTACCGAGTTTCAAGGCGATCGCGACCTCACTCAAGGTCCCGTAACCCGTGCCGATGGCGATGAGCAGGTCGGCGCTGTGGGCGATCAGGGTATTTCGGGAATGTCCCAGGTTGGTGGGGATGGCATAGGTGGTGAAATCGTTGGCCTGTTCCTTGGCCCCTCCCGGCAGGATGCCGATCACGACGCCCCCCGCCTGGCTGCAGCCCTGGCTGGCGGCCTCCATGACGCCGCCCATGCCCCCGCAGACCAGGGCCAGGCCCAAGGCCCCGATCAACTTTCCGACCTCAAAGGCCAATTGCCGTTCTTGCGGGTTGGCTTCAGCGACGCCGATGACGCCGACCAAGGGTTTGGGAGTCATGGGATTGTCCCCTTAGCTTTTCTGTGCCATGTTCGCCCTTAATCTTATCAGGGGAAAGCGATTTCGCATGCGTAAATTGATCCTCTTCGACATCGACGGCACCCTGCTCATGACGGGGGGCGCGGGGAAGGAGGCCTTCAACCGCGTCTTTGCCGAGCATTACGGCATCGCGGGCGCGTGGCGGGACATCCATCCGGATGGGCGCACGGATCCCTCCCTGATCGTCGAACTGTTCGAGAAAAACCTGGGACGCAGGCCGGTACCCGAAGAGATGCAGCGGGTTTCCTCGGCCTATGCCGAGGCATTTGAGGAGGCCTTGCCGCGCTCCGAACGGTTTCGTCTCCTGCCGGGGGTCGTCGCATTGCTGAATTTCTTGTCGGAGCGGGAAATCGGCCTCTTGGGTCTGGCCACGGGCAATTTTGAGAGCACGGCCGGGCAGAAGCTGCGCCATGCCGGCCTGCATGGCTATTTCCGATTCGGCGGCTACGGTTCCGACCACGTCCAGCGGGTTGAGCTGACGCGCATCGCGGTCGAGCGAGGTCGTGCCCTGCTAGGCGGCGGTTGGCTTCCGAATGAAGAGATTATCCTGGTGGGGGATACCCTGCACGACATCGAGTGCGGCCGGCGGCTTGGTCTGACCACGGTAGCGGTCGCCACCGGCTCTACCCCCCGGGCGGCCCTGGAGGCGGCGCGTCCCGACTTCGTCTTGGATAGTTTCACGCCTTTGGAAGAAGTGGCGCTGGTCTTCGACTAAGGCGTGCGGGGGCTAGGGAAAGAGGACGTAATTTCCGCCCTTCTTGATCAAATCCATCTCGACGCTCTCGACCACGTCGTGGTCGTTGAAGGTAATGTAGAGCTCCACCGGGTTTTTGCCCTTTTTGATCCGCTTCCCGGTGTGATCCATCATGATGATGCTGTCCTCGATGGGGTTTTGCAGCTTGTAGCTCCAAAGCCAGAGGTAGCCCCATTGTTCCTTCTCTTCGGGGTATTTCAGCCCGATGGTGTTGGGGCCCGACAGCAATTTAAGCACGTCGTACATGGTCGTGACGCACTCTTGGATGGCGCCGACGATCTTCCCGGCCTTTTGATTGGGATCGAAGGAGATCAATTGGATCTTGCGGGCCGGCGAATGGGGACTGCAAACCGGCGCGGCGGGGATGGGCTCGGGCTCCTGGGCGGCGGCGCGATGGCTGCGGGCCGGCCGGCCGGGCGCCTCGACGTAACCGTCGGCGCGGCTCAGGTTGGGCAGGAGGACGAGGCTTAAGGAGGCCAGGGCGAGTAACGATTTTTTCATAGGCTCATCTCGAAATAGAGGGGTGAAATTAACAAGTTACAGAATACGTGCGGGGCGGATATCCGTCAAATGAATTGTCAGGGGGGGCGGAGGCCCCTATCCCTCGATTTGGGAGAGGATTCGGAGGAGGGTCGCCCGGATGGCCGCCTCTTGAATGATTTCAACCCGACCGCCGTAACGCCGGCGTATCAATTGGACGATTTTGTCGAACTGGCGGCCGGTGCCCTGCAGGTCCTCCTCCGTCAGCAGATCCCATTCTTGGAGGATGCGTTCTTGGATCTGGTCCCAGTGGTCTTCCAAACGGTTGGGGGTGGAGCTCATGGTCCCCTCCTAAACGGGGGGGCGGGGGGCAGGCAAGCCAAAATCATTGAACTTTTCATGGATTCTGTTGGATAGAACGAAAATCCCGTGAACCCTTCAAACCAGGAAGAAGACCGTCGCGACATCGATGCGGTTTTGGCCGGGGACCTCGCCGCCTTCAATCGCCTGGTCCAGCGTTACCAGCGTCCGATCTATTATCTCGCCCTGCGCATGCTCCGGGTCCCCGAGGACGCGGACGACGTCACGCAAAAGACCTTCGTCAAGGCCTTCCGGGCCCTGGGGGGCTTCCGCTTCGAATCGTCCTTCAAGACCTGGCTCAGCGCCATTGCCATCAACCTCTGCCGCACCGAATTGATGAGGGCCAAGCGGCCCATGGACGAGCTCCCGGAAAACCTGCCGGACCGGGGTCACGAGGAGCGCCGGGTCGAGGAGGAGCGGGCCTTCCAGCGGGCCCACCTTGAGGCCGCCCTCGAGCGCCTGCCCCCGCGGCAAAAGGAGGTGGTGACCCTGCGCATCTACCAGGAGCTGCCTTTCAAGGAGATCGCCAAGGCCTTAAACAGCACGGAAACAGCCGTAAAAGTTAACTTTCACCATGCCATGAAGAGTCTGAGGGACTGGATTCAGAAAAAGGTGCACCATGAACCCCTGTGAAGCCTATCGCGACCTGTTGGCGGCCTATTCCCCCGAGGGGGAGGAAGACCGGGAGCTTGCCCGGCACCTCGAGGCCTGCGCCGACTGCCGGGCGGAATTCCAATCGTATTTAGGCTTGATGGAAGAGCTGAAGGGGCTCCAAGTCCCCGATCCCGGGGATATTTTTTTCCGCTCCCAGCTGCGCAACATCGAGAGCCAGGTGCAAGCCGCGAGCCGGTCCAAGGCGGGGGTGCCGCGTTGGTGGCTGCCTTCCTTAGCGCTTGCAGCGGCGGTGGTTTTATTGTTCATTGGTTTTTCCCGATTCCATCGCAGCCAACCCATCTCCGCCCCGGAATGGCAGGAGGCCCTGCAGTTCATCTCGGCGGAAGAGGGGGTGCTCGCCGACTCCGCCGTGGATCTCGAAGAGCTCAGCGCCGAGCAGTTGGAACGCCTGGCGAAGAACCTCGAGACCCGGATCCTCCAAGGATCCGACCTGCAGGAAGAGAAGGGGGATTGGGACGAGCTTTCGGGGCCCGAGTTGGATCGGCTCCTGCAACGCCTGAATGAATCGAGCTCCAGGAGAAATCATGAGGCCTAATCGTTTCTGTCTCCTCGCCGTGCTTGCTTGGCTCGCGCTGTGCGTGCCGGCCTTTGCGCAGGATCCGAACGCGATGCCCGAGGATTACAAGCGCGAGCGCGTGCAAGAACTCATCGTCATGCGGCTCAATAACGAGCTGGGCCTCAATCCCAGCCAGTCCCAGCAGATCGCCCAAATCCTGCGAAAATACCATCAAGAGCGCGCCGGGCTGCGCCGCCAATTGCGGGACCTCACCGGGCAGCTGCGCGCGGTCAGCACGGGCGGCAACGAGGCCCAAATCCAGGCCTTGCTCCGGCAGCTCACCTCCACCCGCAACCAACTCGACCAAGTCGACGACCGCATGTTCGCCGAGGTGAAGCCGCTGCTCACCCCGCGGCAGCAGGCCCAATATCTTTTGGTGATGGACGAGATTCGCCAGGAGGTGAAGGCCATCCGAAATCCCATGATGGGACCGCCCGGGTATTATGGGCCGGGTTATGTCCCCGGCGGGGATTCGAATTCCGGCGCGGTGCGGGTGGGGCCGCCGTACTAACCAAAAGTCTTCGGAGCTTCGGGGCTCGCCCCTCCGCCGGCGGGGCGAGGTTCGTTTTTCCCGAACTTTGCAGCAAATTCGAAAAATTTGCGGAGGGCAATAGTCTTGGCCCAAGCGTCGGTGGTTTTTCCCAGGCTGCTCCGTCTTATTCAGGTGACCTTTCCAAGGCGCTCGGCCAACAGCTCGACGAGGGCGCCGTCCTTGCCGAGATAATCCAACAACCGGATGCTTGTTTCGGGATAGGCCCGGGCCTTGGCGGCCAAGGGGGCGCCGATGTCCTCTTGGACGTGTCGGCCCTGCGTCAAAAAATAGGGCAGGACGAGGATTTCTCGGGGGGATTTTGCCAGGGCGAGATCGATGCCGGTAGGGATATCGGGCGCGGCCAGCTCCAGGAAGGCCGCCACTACCGGTGTCTCGAGCCGCTCCTCCAAGCGGGCCGCGACCTGACGGACTTCCTCGTTGGCCGCCTCCAGGCGGCTGCCGTGGGCCACCAGGACCACGGCGCGTCGCTTCTGCTTCATCGGGCCTCCCTCGGCGCCTACCCAAACGGCGCCGAGCGATTCCTACCCCAAAACTCCCCCGCGCGAAAGGGATCCTTCAGGCGTCGTAAAGGTAGCCGAGGATCCCGCCGTAGAGCAGGTAGGTCAGGAGCGTCCCGAAGGCCGCCACCAGGCTGCCCATGAAGAAGCCCAGGTGGAGCAAGGGGGCAAGCGCGGCGCAGGTCGCGATCCACATCAGGAAGGCGAAGAACAGGCCGCGTTTCCAGGAAGAGCCGGGCAGGCGCTCGTGAAACAGGGCCACGTAGAGCACCGCCATCAGCACTCCCGCGAGGAAGAAGAGGAAATATCCGAAGACGGGTCCGCCGACGCTGTGTTCGAGGGTCTTGGCCCAGTTCAGGAAGGGCATCCCCAGGCGTGTGGCAACGAAGCCCAAAAAGGTCATCGCCAAGGTCGCCACGAAGCCAGCCAGCATGGCGCGCGTCATGGAACGTCGACGCATAAGGGCCTCCTTTCTCGCATTCATTGTACGTGCGTCAAAGCCGCGTCACAAGAGGCCGCCGGGGCGCTGCTCCGCGCCGCGTTATTTCTGCAGGGCGAAGGCGTAGGCGAGCGAGCCGTCGGCGCGCCGGAATTCGAGGCGCAACTTATCGCTCTGGATTTCCAAAATGGCGAAGCCGAAGGTGGACTCCGAATAGAGGGCGCGGGGATCCGGATTGGCGTTGTAGAGATCCTTGCCGCCGGTTCCGATCACGAATTGGGAGAAGGCACAGCCGTCGTTGGGATCCTCTAGGTGGGAGAAGAGGTGGTCGTGCCCCGCCAAGACCGCGTCAATTTTTCCGCAGATCGCCGGCAGGAGCAGGGCGTTGATCCCCGCCGAGTCGTCCCCGTGCAGGCCATTGCTGTAGACGGGGTGGTGGAGGGCCAGCAGTTTCCAGCGGGCGGTGGAGGCCGCGAGCCGCGCCTGCAGCTCCGCGGCGGAGGCCGCATCGAAGGCGTTGCTGTCGACGACGAAGATCTCCACCACCGGATCGGGGGCCCCGGGCGGCCAGGCGATGGTGTAGCTCCGGCCGGGCATCTTCCACCGGCCTTGGAGCGAGCTGTAGTCGATCTCGGCCTGTTCGTTGCCGTCATAGTCGTGGTTGCCGAGCACCGCGAAAAAAGGCCCCGGCAATTCGTCGTAGACGGCCTCGAAACGGCTCTGCCACTGGGGATCGCTCGTGGTGGCCACCCCGCTGGGATAAAAGTTGTCCCCGAGGAGCAGTCCAAAGTCGCAGCCCAGGGCCAGGCAGTTTTGTGTCACGGCATCGGCCACCGCGATCTGGCTGGGGGTGCCCGTGCCCCAATCCCCGAAGGTGAAAAAGCGGACCTCGACGGGAACCGGGGTTGGGGTGGCGCTCGCCGCCGGGCCCGGAGGCGGGTCCGCCGGGCCGTTGCCGCAGGCCGCGGCCGCGAGGAGCAAGAAGGCGAGTAGGAGGGGCAGGCGCCGAGACATGAACCGAGTTTCGCAGGAAGGAATTCGCTTGTAAAGGTCGAGAGCCTGGGGTCATTTGACGGCATGCATCCGGTCCTCTTTGAAATTCCCCTTGCCGGGGGGCTCAGGATCCACGCCTATGGCCTGATGGTGGCCATCGGCTTCCTGGCCGCCTTGGCCTGGATCCGGCACCAAGCCAAGCGGGAGGGGCTCTCCCCCCAGGCGATGACCGATTTCGCTTTTTGGTTGATGCTCGCGGCCCTGGTCGGCTCCCGCCTCGCCTTTTTGATCGTCGATTGGCGTTATTATCTCCAAGACCCGCTGGCCGCCCTCCGCATCTGGGAGGGGGGGCTGGTGTTTTACGGGGGGCTGATCGCCTGCATCCTGACGGCTTGGCTTTATCTCGGGCGCCACGGTCTCAACTTTTGGAAGGTGGCCGACGTCTTCATGCCCGGGGTCGCCTTGGGCCATGCCTTCGGGCGCATTGGCTGCTTCTTGGCGGGCTGCTGCTACGGGAAGACCTGCGATCCCCATGCATGGTACGCCGTCGTCTATCCCGCCCGCCCGGAAGGGCTCGCTCCGGCCGGGATTCCCCTCTATCCCTCCCAGTTGTTCGAGTCGGCGGCGGAATTTTTGATCTTCCTGTTCCTGGCCTGGCGCAGCCGGAAGAAAGGGTTTGACGGCCAAATTCTTCTTCTATACTTAATCACTTACGCGATTCTCCGCTACGTCATCGAGTTCTTTCGCGGAGACCGCGAGCGCGGCTTTGTGGTGCCCGGCTGGCTGAGCACTTCGCAAATGCTCAGCCTGGTCCTTCTCGCCGCCGCGCTGGCTGTGCTATTCTATCGCAGAGGGAGAAAGTCATGAAACTCTTCAAAGCCACGCGCATCGTTCTAGCTCTCGGCATCGGGCTTTCCTTCGCCGCCTGCAGCAAACCCAAGCTCTTCGGCACCAACCAGCCGGCGGACCCGGTGGTAAAGTATTATTCCGTCGCCCCCGCCGACGCCTTTCGCGCCGCCAAGGAGGCCTTGGTGTTCCGCGGCTATTCCCTCAAAGAAGAGAACAACCAGGATTTCACCCTCGAGACCTACTGGCAGCCGACCACAGCCGATTCCCACTACGTCTTGGTCTTCGGACGGCGCGATTACGGCACGGTCGGGGCCTATTACCGCTTGGCGGTGAAGGTCACCCCGCAGGGCAGCGGCTCGAAGGTCTCGATCACCAATGTGGCGAGGAGCTTCATCACCGACCTCAAGTCCTCCAACCGGGAAGAAGACGAGGTCTTTTCCAAGATCTCCGACTTCACGCGCAAGCGCGACATCCAAGTCACCAATATCGGATTGCAATAAAGATAAAGACAGGGCCTATTCGATCAGGCTGAAGGACTCCACGCGCTCGATCTCCAGGATCGCGAAGTCCTCTCCGTCCACGATCTTCAGCGTTCCGCTGTCGTAATCGACGTGCGTCAAAATTCCCATGTAAGAAATCTCGAAGGCGATGATCTCGACCTTGCGGCCGATGTAGTCTTGCAGCCGGGTGATGGAGAGGTACTCCTGCATCTCGTGCGATTATCGAGTTTCCGCTTCGACGGTGTCAAGGAAGGGGCGCTAATTTTCTAGGCATGGGCGCCGATTTGGCGGGCATTCGGGAAAAGATAATCATTTCAGAAGGCGAATGATCTGACGCAGTTAGTCAATTTCGGTACAGGGCATCGCGCAACGCGCGGCGTTATTTATAGATGTTGACAGTCCTGTGGATAATTCACTAAAGGCAAAAATCGATTTCAAGGTTCCGGATCTTTTCCAGGCATGAAAATTCCCCCGTCGCGGGCGCGGTGGTGAAAGACGAAAACTCATTTTCGAGGAGATTTTGTCCAAAGCCACTAGCGCCGCGCCGGATGGGAGTTTAGAATTCAAGGTGACGCTTGTACGAGGGCATCGTGAATTACATCGAGAAGAGAATCTTTCGCCGGGTGGACGCGGAACTGCCGGTGGATTTGGAGTTGGGCGACGAAACGGTCCAGACCACCAGCTCCAATATCAGCTGCGGCGGGATGTTTCTCCTCATTGATCCGGAAAAGCTGAACGACCAGCACCGGCTGGACGTGGCCATCCACCTCCCCAACCGCAAGACCCCCGTCAAGATGACCGCCGAGATCCTGCGCAGCGAAAACCAGGATCGGCGCGGGATCGCGCTTCAATTTCAGGGCCTGTACAACGACAACCTGCTGGAGATCGAAAAGTTCGTAAAGGGCAAGTTGAACTGACCCTCCCCGGCCTCCGCCCCTGTCCCCTTCCGATTTCACCCCGGCGCTCCTAAAGAATCCCGCTTTCCCCATATTTTCTTGACGCATGTGGAGGGCTATCTTATAGCTCCGGCGCCTTTTTGCCGGTGTCTCGCTTATGATATTTAACTTTGCGAATGTCCTCGTGTTTATCCTCGTGGGCGCGGGTTTCGTGGGAGTCAGTCTGCTCCTGAGCCGCCTGCTGCGCCCCTCTTTTCCGAGCCCGGAAAAAGAGCTGATTTACGAGTGCGGCGAGATCCCCACCGAGGGCGCTTGGATCAACTACAATCTCCGCTATTATTTGGTCGCGATCACCTTCGTCATCTTCTCCGTCGAGATCGCCTTCGTTTACCCGGTCGCGGTGACTTTCCGCGACGCCATCGCCAAGGGCCAGGGCTGGACCACCTTCATCGAAATCCTGATTTTCGCCTTGATTCTGTTCGTCGGCCTTCTCTACGTTTGGATCAAAGGTGACTTGAAATGGTTTAAGAATGTGGTGCCCGACGCGCGTTTGAGCAAGGCGACGCCCGAAACGGCCACCCTGATCCGCGGCCCCGGCTCCGAGACCGGGAAGTCGGCGGCGTAAACGGAGATATTTGCGATGTTCCCCACCCTCAAGGGGCAATTGCCCGACAATATCGTGACCACCAAGGTCGACGACGTGCTCAACTGGGCCCGAGCTTCCTCGGTGTGGTACCTGCTGTTCGGGCTGGCCTGCTGCGGGATCGAATTGATGCAGACGGGCGGGCCGCGCTCCGACCTCGACCGCTTCGGGGCGGTGTTTCGGGCCACCCCGCGCCAGTCCGACCTCATGATCGTCGCGGGCACCCTCACCTATAAGATGGCCTTGCGCACCAAGATCCTTTACGAACAGATGCCCGAACCGAAATACGTGATCTCGATGGGCAGCTGCGCCAACTGCGGCGGCCTGTTCCAGCTGGCCTATTCGGTGGTCAAGGGCGTGGACAAGATCATCCCGGTCGACGTCTACGTCCCGGGCTGTCCGCCGCGGCCCGAGGCCCTGACGCAGGGGCTGCTTAAGATCCAAGAAAAGATGATGAAGGAAAAGTTCGCGCGCCGCGCGAGCTGAGCAAGACGATGACCTTTGACGAGATTGCCAAAGTTCTGCAGGAAAAGTTCGAGGGTTCGGTCCCCACCACCGACCGCGCGGGGGACCCTTTCCTCACGGTGCCCGCGGCGAAGCTCGCCGAGGTCCTGGCCTTCTGCCGGGACGACGCCATGCTGGCCTTCGACTGTCTCAGTAACCTGACCGGCGTCGACGCCCCGCCCGACGACCTCGACGTGGTCTACCACCTGTTTTCCTATCCGAAGCGACATTCGGTGACGCTCAAGGTGCGGGTGCCGAAGGCCAACCCCCACGTCCCCACGGCCGAGGCGGTGTATCCCACGGCCAACTGGCAGGAGCGCGAGGCCTTTGACTTGGTCGGGGTGGTGTTCGACGGACATTCCGACCTGCGCCGCATCATGCTGCCCGACGACTGGGTCGGCTACCCGCTGCGCAAGGATTATCAAGAACAGGAAGACTATCACGGCATGGCGACGACGCGGCCGTCACTGTTGAATTCGTAGGGATTTTCGATGGCGATCCAGACCCAAGAAATGCTGCTCAACATGGGGCCCCAGCACCCTTCCACCCACGGCGTCATCCGCTTCGTGGTGAAGACCGACGGGGAGGTCATGAGCGAGGCGCTGCCCGACGTCGGCTATCTGCACCGCTCCATCGAGAAGATCGGCGAGATCTGCGACTACAACGGCTTCATGCCCTACACCGACCGCGCCGACTACCTTTCGGCGATGAACGCCAACCAAGGCTACGCGATGGTGGTCGAGAAGCTGATGGGCCTCGAGGTCCCGAAGCGGGCCGAGTACCTCCGCATCATCGCCGCCGAGTTCAACCGCATCATCTCGCACCTGCTTTCGGTCGGCGCCTTGGCCATGGACGTGGGCGCGGCGACGCCCTTCATCCACGCCCTCAAAGAGCGCGAGAAGGTCAACGACCTCATGGAGGCCCTCTGCGGCCAGCGGCTCACCTATAACTACGTGCGGATCGGCGGCGTCTCCTACGACATGCCGCCCGGCTTCAGCGAGCGGTCCCTGGCCTGGCTCGACCAATTCGAGCCCCAGTGGGAAGAGTTCGAACGCCTCGTCACCGGCAACAAGATCTTTGTCGAGCGATTGGCCAACGTGGGCGCGATCAGCACGGAAGACGCCGTCGCCTACAACCTGGTGGGCCCCAACCTGCGCGCCTCCGGCGTCGATTTCGACCTGCGCCGCGACATGCCCTATTCGATCTACCCCGAGTTGGACTTCAAGGTCTGCGTGGGCCGGGGAGAGAAGGGCACCCTGGGCGACAGCTTCGACCGTTACATCGTCCGGGTGCGCGAGATCCGCGAGTCGATCAAGATCCTGCGGCAGTGTTTCGCGCGGATCCCGGAGGGCGATATCCTGGGCAAGATGCCCAAGACCCTCAAGCCGCCCGCGGGCGAGGCCTATGTGCGCACCGAATCCTCCCGCGGGGACATCGGCTATTACCTGATCAGCGACGGGAGTCCCAAGGCCTTCCGGCTGCGGATCCGCACCGGTTCGTTCACCGCGATGTCGATCATTCCCAAGATCAGCCGGGGGATGATGATCGCCGACTTGGTGACCTTGATCGCGAGCCTCGACGTGGTCGCGCCGGAGATCGATCGATAGTTTTTTAGGGCGAATGGGTACTATGGAAGCTTTAGCCAATTACCTTCACGACAACTACTTGTACGGCGCCCCGCTTTGGGTGGTGCAGACCTTGGTCCAGTTCGGGATCGCGGCGATCGTCTTGCTCGTCTTTGTTTCGCCCTTCGCCGGCATCCTCAGCTTCGTCGAGCGCCGGATCGCCGGCCGTATGCAGGACCGGATCGGCCCCAACCGGGTCGGGCCGCAGGGCATCCTGCAGTTCCTCGCCGATGGCATCAAGAGCCTGCTCAAGGAAGACCTGATCCCGAAAGACGCCGACAAGCCCCTGTTCGTGATCGCCCCCTACCTGGTCTTTTTGGGGATGTTCACCACCTTCGTCGCCTTGCCCTTCGCCGGCAAGCTGATCGTCGCGGACTTGAACGTCGGACTGCTCTACGTCTTCGCCACCTCCTCGCTGACGGTGGTCGGCCTGGTCATGGCGGGCTGGGGCTCGGGCAGCAAATGGTCGATGCTGGGCGGGATGCGCGCGGCGGCCCAGGTGATCAGCTACGAGATCCCGGCGGGGCTCGCGGCCCTGACCGTGCTGCTGCTGGCCGGCAGCCTTTCCATGCAGACCATCATCTCCCGGCAGGGGCCCCATCCCTGGCAGTGGTTCCTGTTCGACAATCCCTTCTGCTTCGTCGCCTTTTTCATCCTCTTCACCGCGCTGGTCGCGGAAGGCAACCGCGCGCCCTTCGACCTGCCCGAGGCCGAGAGCGAATTGGTGAGCGGCTACAACACCGAATATTCCGGGATGCGCTTCGTGTTCTTTTTCTTCGCGGAGTGGGCCAATCTCTACGTGATGGCCGCCATCCTGACCACCCTGTTCCTGGGGGGCTGGCAGATCCCCGCCGGCCTCGCCGCCGCGACCGCCTCGGTGGGCGCCTGGCTCACCCAGCTGGTCCAACTGCTCTTTTTTCAGGTGAAGTGCCTGGTGATCATCTTCCTGGTCATCCAGCTGCGCTGGACCCTGCCCCGCATCCGGATGGACCAGCTGATGACCCTGTGCTGGAAATACCTGGTCCCGATCGGCTTCTTCTGCGTGATGGGCACCGCGGTTTGGATGATGCTCTTCCCGCAGGGCGCGCCCAACATGCGCTATCTCCTGACCGGCCTGACGGGCCTGATCTTGGTTTATTTCTTCTACCGCGTGGTGTGGCAGCTCCGGGTCTCGAAGGCCCAGATCGAGCTTAATCCTTTTGTGTAGGCGAGGACGCAGCGTTTATGTCCCAATCGGCAGTCAGCAATTATTTTCAGAACATCCGCGAGGCGGCCACCTCGATCTTCGAGGGATTGACCATCACCCTCAGCCACATGTTCCGCAAGCCGGTCACCATCCAGTACCCGGACAAGACCCCGCGCCCGGTCTCCGAGCTGATGCCGGAGCGTTCGCGCAGCTGGCTCAAGGTCGAGATGGACATCTGCACTGCCTGCCTCATGT
This sequence comes from bacterium, assembly GCA_046346845.1. Taxonomy (GTDB): domain Bacteria; phylum UBA10199; class UBA10199; order DSSB01; family DSSB01; genus DSSB01. The sequence goes on along the minus strand of JAXMHH010000002.1, from coordinate 50,147 downwards.
GCGAAAACGCCTGCCCGATCGACTGCATCAAGATCACGGTGGCGAAGGATTCCCCCAAGGGGCGCGCCATGTCGGGCTTCGACATCGATATGGCCAAGTGCATGTACTGCGGGCTCTGCACCGAGCCCTGCCCGACCGGGGCCATCCATTTCGTCCCCGAGTTCGAGCGGGCCGCCTATTCCCTGGAAGAGATGGTCTCGCATTTCGTTCCGGAGGGCGACTACGTGGTGCCCTACAAGCCCCCGAAAAAGGAAAAGGACGGGGCTGGGGATAAGTCCGAGGCCGGAGGCGAGACGGCGCCCGACCCGGAGAGTTTAAACTAAGGTTTTTATTGAATTATTTTATGGGGCCCCCGGCGAAATGGAGCTGGGATGATCTCCGCGGCGTTCCGCTTGACTTGGGATCGGAGCCTGCGTAAGAACCGCCCGCCGGCAAGGCCCGGCGGCTGGGATTGGACCGAAGTAAAAAAACAAAATTTGCCTGAACTTAGACCTGGACTCCCTGAATATGAGCCCGATTGAACCGCTAGTCTTTACCGGCCTCTCCGCCTTGACGATCACGGCCTGCGCCCTGATCGCCTTCTCGAAAAATTTGGTCTACTCGGCCTTCGCCTTGCTCGGCGCCTTCGCCGGGATCGCGGGCCTGATGATCCTGCTCGGGGCCGACTTTCTCGGTGTCATCCAAATCCTCGTCTATGTCGGCGGCATCCTCGTCCTCTACCTGTTCGCGGTCCTCATGACCGCGGGGATCGGCGACGTCAAGCTCTCCAACCCCCGGATCTCCGTGAAGATCGCCGTTCCGGCTCTGCTCCTGCTGGTCATCCTGTTGGGCAAGGTGATTTATGGCACCCATTGGCTGGTCGCGGACGCGGTGACCGCGCAACCGACCACCGCTGCGATCGGCCAGACCTTGCTGAAGGAATACCTGCTTCCCTTCGAGTTGATCTCGATTCTGCTGCTGGGCGCCCTGGTCGGCGCCGTGGCCGCGGCGCGGAGGGAAGTGAAATGATCACCCTGCAGCACTTCTTGTTCGTCGGCGCCATTGTCTTCGCGCTCGGGCTCTACACCGTGGTGACCCGGCGCAACGCCCTGGGCATCCTGCTCGGCACCGAATTGGTCCTCAACGCCGCGGCGCTCAACATGGTCGCCTTCGGCGCCTTCGGCAACAAGACCGTCGAGGGCTCGATCTACGCGCTCTTCATCATCGTGCTCGCCGCCGCCGAGGCCGCGGTCGCGCTGGCCATCGGCTTGATGATCTTCCGCAACTTCAACACGATCGACGCGAGCGCCGTCGATGAGATGAGGGGATGAGCGAGATGCCGTTTTTTCTGCAATATTCCTGGGTGATCCCGCTGGCGCCGCTGGTGGGCTTCCTCATCAACGGACTCGGGATCTTCCTCGGCCTGCCGTACTCCAAGTCCAAGAAATTCTCCGGCTTCATCGCCTGCCTCGCCATTTTCGTGGCCTTCGTCTTCGCCGTCGGGGTGTTCTGGAACCTCATGGGTCTTCCGGCGGAGGAGCGCTCGGTCACCCGTTATCTTTATACCTGGCTGGCCACGGGCAATCTCAGGGCGGATGCCGCCTTCCTGCTCGATCCCCTGAGCAGCGTGATGATGCTGATCATCACGGGGGTTGGCTTCCTGATCCACGTTTATTCGACCGGCTACATGGCGGACGACCCCAGCTATCCGCGCTTCTTCACCTATTTGAATCTCTTCTGCTTCGCGATGCTCCTGCTGGTGATGGGCGACAACATCTTCATGCTCTTCATCGGCTGGGAAGGGGTGGGGCTCTGCTCTTACCTGTTGATCGGCTTTTGGTTCACCCACACCCCCAATGCGGTGGCCGGGATGAAGGCCTTCGTGGTCAACCGCATCGGCGATTTCGCCTTCATGGTCGGCGTCTCCCTGCTGTTTTGGGCACTCTACACCCAGGGTCACGGCACGGTCTCCTTCAAAGAGATCGGCGAGCACGTGCATAGCCTGCAGGGCGTCACCATCGGCGGCTGGCCGGTGTTGGTCGCGGTCGGCATCCTGTTGTTCATCGGGGCCACCGGCAAGTCGGCCCAGATTCCTCTCTACGTTTGGTTGCCCGACGCGATGGCGGGCCCCACGCCGGTCTCGGCCTTGATCCACGCCGCGACGATGGTCACCGCGGGCATCTACATGATCGGGCGCATGAACTTCGTCTACACCCTCGCGCCGGAGGCCCTGATCGTGGTGGCAACGGTCGGCGCGCTCACCGCGATCTTCGCCGCCAGCATCGGCTTCGCGCAGAACGACATCAAAAAGGTCCTGGCTTATTCCACGGTTTCCCAGCTGGGGTATATGTTCTTGGGCATGGGCACCGGGGCCTACACCGCGGGTATCTTCCACCTGATGACCCATGCCTTCTTCAAGGCCTGCTTGTTCCTCGGCTCGGGCTCGGTGATCCTGGGGATGCACCACGAGCAGGACATGCGGCGCATGGGCGGCCTGAAGAAATACATGCCGGTGACCTACTGGACCTTCCTGCTCGCCACCATCGCGATCGCGGGCATCTTCCCCTTCGCGGGCTTTTTCAGCAAGGACGAGATCCTGTGGAAGGCCTTCGAGAGCGGCGGGCACCAGTCCTGGTACTACGTGCTCTGGGGCCTCGGCATGCTGGGCGCGATGGGCACGGCCTTTTACATGTTCCGCGCGGTGGCGATGACTTTCTACGGACAGCTCGGCGCCAGAGCCCATGAAATCCCGGCGGCGGAGGTCGCGGCCCACGACCTGCACCACGACGACGAGGAAGAGCCGCACGACGCCCATGACGCCCACGACGCGCACGGCCACCACGACCACACCCCGCACGAGTCCCCCAAGTCGATGCTCTTCGCCTTGGTGATCTTGGCGATCCTCTCGGTGTTCGGCGGCTTGGTCGGGATTCCCTACGCCCTGGGTCATTTCTTCCATGTTCCGAATTTCTTCGAGGCCTGGCTGGAGCCCGTGTTCGCCGGGGCCCACCATGCGGCCGCGGAGGGGCACCACCAGGTCCACGCCATCGAGTATTTCCTGATGGCGCTTTCCGTGACGGTGGCCGGCATCTCCATCTTCCTGGCCGTGACCCTCTATACCAAGCGCCAGGAGATCCCGAGGCGCTTCGCCGAGCGCTATCCCACGCTCTACAAACTGGTCCTCAACAAGTATTACGTCGACGAGATCTACCAGGTGCTGGTGGTGCAGAGCTTGCTGGGCCTCAACAACTTCCTGGCCGCCTTCGACCAGGTTGTCATCGACGGTTTCGTCAATTGGACCGCCAAGGCGACGCGGGCCCTTTCGACCGTGTCCGGATTTTTCGACAGCACCTACGTCGACGGGCTGGTGAACCTGGTCAGCGACACGGTGGTCTACGCGGGCGGCCAGCTGCGCAAGCTGCAGACGGGCCGTATTCAAAATTACCTCTACGCCGCCATGGCGGGCGTCTTGGTGCTGATGATTTGGAAATTGTTCTAAAGGATAAGGTATGCCGAGCTTTCCGATACTCTCTTTGATGACCTTCACTCCCTTGATCGGGATCCCCATCATCGCCTTGCTGCCCAAGGCGAAGGAGACCCTGATCAAGTGGGTGGCCCTGATCTCCACTTTGCCGGCCCTAGGCTTGGCAGTGAAGCTGTTCCTCGATTTCGACCGGGCCAGCAAGGCCATCCAGTTCGCCGAGGGCCCCATCGATTGGATCAAGCCCTTCAATATCCAGTACTATATGGGCGTCGACGGACTCTCCGTCACCATGGTCATCCTGACGGCCCTGATCAGCACTATCTGCATCGTTGCCAGCTGGGGCATCAACAAGCAGGTGAAGGGCTATTTCACGCTCTTCCTGCTGCTCGAGACCGGCATGATGGGCACCTTCCTGGCGCTCGACTTCTTCCTCTTTTTCATCTTCTGGGAAATCATGCTCCTGCCGATGTACTTCCTGATCGGCATCTGGGGCGGTCCGCGCCGGGAATACGCCGCCATCAAGTTCTTCCTCTACACCTTGGCCGGGTCGGTGCTGATGCTGCTCGTGCTGGTGTCTTTCTATCTCTACAGCCAGGGCAACACCTTCAACCTGATCGCCCTGCAAGACCCCAAGCTCCACCTCGGGCCCCTGAGCCAGCACGGGATTCGCCTGGCCTGCTGGATCGGCCTGTTTATCGCCTTCGCGATCAAGGTGCCGGTATTCCCATTCCATACCTGGTTACCGGACGCCCACGTCGAGGCGCCGACCGCCATTTCGGTCATCCTGGCCGGCATCCTGCTGAAGCTGGGGACCTACGGCATGCTGCGCTTCAACTACCAGCTCTTCCCGGACATCACGGTGGAGGTGGTCCAGTGGATCGCGCTCTTGGGAGTGGTTAACATCATCTACGGTGCGCTCTGCGCCATGGCGCAGAAGGATTTCAAGAAGCTGATCGCCTATTCCTCGGTCAGCCACATGGGCTTCGTCCTGTTGGGCATCTCTTCCTTTACCGCCGAGGGAATCACCGGCGGCGTGATGCAGATGTTCAACCACGGCACGATCACCGCCCAACTGTTCTTGATCGTCGGCATCATCTACGACCGCGCCCACCATCGCGAGATCAACGGCTTCGGCGGCTTGGCCAGCGCCATGCCCAAGTACGCGGTGTGGACGACCATCGCCTTCTTCGCGGCCCTGGGCCTTCCCGGGCTTTCGGGTTTTATCAGCGAGGCCCTGGTCTTCCTGGGATCCTTCAAGAATTGGCCGGGCCTCACCGCCATCGCAATCACCAGCGTGGTGCTGACCGCGGCTTACATGCTGTGGACCCTGCAGCGGGTCTTCCTGGGGCCGCTTAACGAAAAGTACAAAGGTTACCCGGATATCAACGCCCGCGAGGTCCTCTGCCTGTTGCCGCTGGCGATCATCGTCTTGGCCATGGGCGTCTATCCCAAGCCCCTGATCAACATGATGAGCGTCTCGCTGAAGGGGATCAACGAAACCTTGGTGCCTTACGGTGCGAAGGTGGCATCGATCATCGGACTGTAAGCCTCTCGTTTGGATGCACGCATGCAAGTATTGGATAACATCGCCAGCCTTTGGTATTTCTTCCCGGAATTCCTGCTCACGGCCGTTTTCGTCCTGATCTTCCTGCTCGATCTGCCGAAATCGCTGAGCGAAAAGCGCCTGCTGGCCCCGATCCTGGCGGCCCTGGGGCTCTTGGGCTACATCGGCCTGACCGTCTATTCCTGGGATTTCCCGAAGGCCGCGGCCTTCCACGGCATGATCGTGGTTGATCCCTTCACCAACTTCTTCCGGATCTTCAGCGCGCTGACCGCCCTGATGACCGTCTATTTCAGCCTCCAGGCGAAGGAGCTCTCCGAGGCCAAGGCGGAGTACTGGGCGATCCTGCTCGGCATCGTGATCGGCATGCCGATGCTCGCCGCCTCCAATAATTTGCTGATGATCTACCTGGCGATGGAATTGGTCAGCATCCTTTCCTATGTCATGGTCGGCTACCTGCCGGGTTCGCGGCGTTCGGCCGAGGCCGCGCTGAAGTACGTCCTGTACGGGGCCACTGCCAGCGGCATCATGATCTACGGGCTCTCACTGATCTTCGGGGTGACCGGCACGCTCGATGCCATCCAGATCCGCCATTTCCTCGAGGCCAACCCGGCCGAGCGCCTGACCCTGTTCGTCGGTCTGCTGATGGCCTTCGCCGGCTTCGGCTACAAGATCTCCGCGGTGCCCTTCCATATGTGGGCGCCGGACGTCTACGAGGGGGCGCCCACTCCGGTCACCGCCTTCCTCTCGGTGGGGCCCAAGGCGGCCGGCTTCGCCATCGTCCTGCGCTTCATCTATACGGCGCTGACCCAGCCCAAGGGCGACGAGTTCCTGCCGCTCAAGTCGGTCGACATTTCGAACCTGCTTGCCTTGTTCGCGATCGCCACCATGGTCCTGGGCAACCTGCTCGCCATCCAGCAGAAGAACGTCAAACGCTTCCTCGCGTACTCCTCGATCGCCCACGCGGGCTACATGCTGATGGCGGCCGCCGCCCTCAATATCGAGGCGGTGCGCGCCATCCTCTTTTACCTGATCACCTATTTCATCATGAACCTGGGCGCCTTCGGCGTCGCGATCCTGGTGCAAAACGACCTCGGCACCGAGGACCTCGAGGGATACAAGGGCCTGGCCAAGCGCGGGCGCCAGGCGGTCTTCGTGGCCCTGGCGATGGCCATGTTCATGTTTTCTTTGACCGGCCTGCCGCCCTTCATCGGCTTCGTCGGAAAGTTCTACCTCTTCGCCGCGGTCCTCGACGCCAAGCTCTACGGCCTGGCCCTGGTGGGCGTGCTCAACAGCGTGGTCAGCCTCTATTATTACGCCCGGGTCGCCAAATACATGTTCTTCGACGATCCGGCCGACGAGCGTACTCTCAGCGCCGCTTCACAGGGCCTGTCCCGGGTCTTGGTGACCCTGGCAGCGGCCACCCTGGTGTTCGGCCTGTTCTGGAAGACGCTCGCCGTCCTGACCACTTCTTCCGCCAATCTCCTGCTGTAAAAAAGGCGGAACCCTGCGGTTCCGCCTCGCTATTGCCGAATTTCTTTCCCGTTTAGGGATGACGGTAGCGGGCCGGCCCCACCCACTCGTCCCAAGAATTGTCGTAGCCGTCGTAATGGATATAGAGCTTGTTGCCCTTGGTGCGCAGGACATGGGCGGGGTACCAGGTGCCGTGCCACAGCACCGAGACGGGTTCCCCGATTTGGAAGATCCCCGGCGCGCCCACCACCACCGCCGGGGCGTCCCCGCCGGTCAGTCGGATCCGGTCGGGCCCTACCCATTCGTCCCAGGAATTATTGTAGCCCTTGTAATGGATATAGCAGGAGTCCCCGCGGGTCCGCTTGACCACCGCCGGATACCAGGTGCCTTTCCACAGCACCTCGGCCTGGTTGCCGGGGGCACAGAGGTCGGCGTGGGCGGTTCCGAGCGGGGCCAGGGCGAGGAGGCCAAAGGCCGCGGCACCGAGCAGGAGGGAGGAAAGCTTTTTCATAACAAGCCCTTTCGTTGGGAGTGAGATTTGGCTAAATGCAGGGAAATTTATTCCAATCGGGGGCCTTTTGCCGAGAGAAAATCGACCCTTGCTCGGCGATTTTTGGGCTTGTTTTCACCTTGACTTCAGGGGGTGGCTCAATTAGGCGTTGCGCGGAACTATTGAAAATCCTTATGGAAGTTGATTTTCAACAATATTTGCCCCTGCTCGGTGTCCTGTTGCTCGGCTTCGTCTTCGCCGGCGCCTTCCTGCTTCTCTCCTACAGCTTCGGCCCCAAAAAACCGACCGCCAGCAAGCTCGATGTCTACGAGTGCGGCGTGCCCTCGATCGGGGACGCGCGCGAGCGTTTCTCGGTGAAGTTTTTCCTGGTCGCGATGATCTTTCTGCTCTTCGACGTGGAGGTCGTGTTCCTCTTTCCCTGGGCCGTGATGCTGAAGGAATTCAAGCAGGCGGGGATCGGGACCTTCGCCTTCGGGGCCATGGGGGTCTTTCTATTGATCTTGGGCCTGGGCCTCCTTTACGAATGGAGGAGAGGGGCCCTGGATTGGGAATCGTGAATTTGTCGGGCTTAATGCCTGCGGATCTTTCATTATGCCGTCCGTCGCCGAAAACAACATCCTGACGACCAAGCTGAGCGAGGTGATCGCCTGGGGGCGCAAGTACAGCCTGTGGCCGATGCCCTTCGGCACGGCCTGCTGCGCCATCGAGTTCATGGGCGCGGTATCGGCGGTCTTCGATATCTCGCGCTTCGGCGCCGAGTTGGTGCGCTTCTCGCCGCGCCAGTCCGACCTGCTGCTGGTCTTGGGGACTATCAACTACAAGCAGGCGGCCATCCTCAAAAAGGTCTACGAGCAGATGTGCGAGCCGAAATACGTCATTGCGGTCGGGGCCTGCGCCACCTGCGGGGGCTTTTACGACAACTATGCGGTCCTGCAGGGCATCGACGAGGTGATCCCCGTCGACGTCTACGTGCCGGGTTGCCCGCCGCGCCCCGAGCAGATCCTGCTGGCGATCGTCAAGCTGCAGGAGAAGATCGACGCGGAGGCCCGGGGCGAGAAAGCGGCCGACCGGCGGAGGGCCGCGCCCGAAATATTATTTTCCTCGAAGGTGCCGACGCTTTGAGTTGGGGGCGAATTGGATTTGGAGATTCTTAACAGCTTATTTCCCGACGCGATCACCCAGACTTCCCTCGACCGGGGGCAGGCGGTGGCGATGGTGAAGTCCGCCCGCATTCACGAGGTGCTCCGCGCCTGCAAGCAGGACCCGCGGCTGCAGTTCGACCTCTTGCTTGATGTCGTCGGAGTGGATTTTCTCGGCCAACGCCCGCGTTTCGAGGTGGTCTATATCCTTTACTCGGTTCCGCTCAACCACCGCCTGCGCCTGAAGGTGAGGGTGGAAGAGGGTGAACCGCTGCCCACCGCTTCCGATCTCTGGGCCAGCGCCGATTGGGCCGAGCGCGAGGTTTGGGACATGTACGGCGTCAAATTCGAAGGCCATCCCAACCTCAAGCGTATTTTGCTGTTCGAGGGCTTCGAGGGCCACCCGCTGCGTAAAGACTACCCGACCGAGCGCCGGCAGAAGATTCCCGTGATCGAGGAGATTCCGTGAGCCAGGCCGCCGAAAAAACCGACGCGCTGAAGCCGAAACCCGTGTATCTCAACCTCGGGCCTTCCCATCCCACCATGCACGGCACCCTGCGGCTCTTCGCCGAGCTCGACGGCGAGATCATCAAGCGCTCGGTCGCCGAGTTCGGCTACTTGCACCGCGGTTTCGAGAAGCACGCCGAAAATTCCACCTGGACCCAGGTCATTCCCTATACCGACCGCCTCAACTACGTCAGCGCGATGATGAACAACGTCGGCTACTGCAAGGCGGTGGAAGAGCTCTTCGAGCTGCAGATTCCGGAGCGCGCCCAGACCATCCGCGTCATCGTCTGCGAGATGAACCGCATCATCGACCACCTGGTCTGCACCGGGACCAACGTCGTCGACATCGGGGCCCTGACCAACTTTTGGTATTATTTCAACGTCCGCGAGAAGTTCTACAACATCATCGAGAAGCTTTGCGGCGCGCGGCTCACCACCGCCTACACCCGAATCGGCGGCCTGATGCGTGATCTCTACCCGGGTTTCGAGGAGGAGATGCGGGCCTGTCTCAAGGACACCCACAAGGCGATCGAGGAGGTGACCGGCCTGCTCAACCGCAACAAGATCTTTCTCAACCGGACGGTGGGGGTGGGGGCCTTCAGCAAGGAAGACGCCCTCCAGTACGGCTTCACCGGCCCCTGCCTGCGGGCGAGCGGCGTGGGCTACGACATCCGCAAGGCCCAGCCTTACTACGGCTACGAGAATTACGACTTCGAGGTGGTCGTCGGGGAGCACGGCGACAGCTACGACCGCATCCTGGTGCGCTTCGAGGAGATGAAGCAGAGCGCCCGGATCATCGAGCAGGCCATGGCCAGGCTCAAGCCCGGGCCGATCATGACCGACGACAAGCGGGTGGCCCTGCCGCCCAAGGTCGAGGTCTACACGAACATCGAGGCGCTGATGAACCACTTCAAGCTGATCTACGAGGGCATTCGTCCCCCGGCCGGAGAGGTCTACAGCGCCACCGAGGCGGCGAACGGCGAGCTCGGCTTTTACATCGTCAGCGACGGAAGCGGCACCCCCTACCGGGTGAAATGCCGCCCGCCTTGCTTCCCGATTTTTCAGGCTTACCCGAAGATGGTGGAGGGCAAGATGATCGCGGATGCGATCGCCATCCTCGGCAACTTGAACATCATCGCGGGGGAGTTGGATCGCTAATGGCCTTCGAGTTCACCAGCGAGAACCAGCGGAAGTTCGAGGAGATCCTGACCCGGTATCCCGTCAAGCGCGCGGCCATGCTCCCGGCCCTGTGGCTCGCCCAGCGCCAGAACGGCTGGATCTCCCCCGAGGTCATGGAATACGTCGGTACCCTGCTGGGCCTTTCGCCCGCCAAGGTCTACGAGGTCGCAACCTTCTACACGATGTTCAACCTCAAGCCGGTTGGGCGCTACCACTTTCAGGTCTGCCGCACCTTGCCCTGCCAGTTGATGGGGGCGGAGGGCATCACCGCGCACCTGGAGAAAAAGCTCGGCGTCAAGCTGGGCGCGACGAGCGCCGACGGAAAATACACCTTGACCGAGGTCGAGTGCCTCGGCTCCTGCGGCACCGCGCCGATGCTGCAACTGAACGACGACTATCACGAGAATTTGACTCCGGAGAAGCTGGACGCGCTGATCGCGTCGCTGAAATAAATGGAAAAGGTCCTCACCAAAAATTTCGGCCTCAAAGACTCGCACACGCTGGCGGTCTACGAATCGACCGGCGGCTACCAGGGCCTGAAAAAGCTCTTCGCGATGCAGCCCAAGGACGTCGTCGAGGAAGTGAAGCAGTCCGGGCTGCGGGGGCGGGGCGGGGCGGGTTTTCCCACCGGCATGAAGTGGAGCTTCGTGCCCCAGGACAATCCCAAGCCCAAGTACCTTTGCGTCAATGCCGACGAGAGTGAGCCCGGCACCTTCAAAGACCGCTACATCCTCGAGCTCGATCCGCACCGCCTGATCGAGGGCATCCTCATTTGCTGCTACGCGATCCGCTCCCACACCGCCTATATCTACATCCGAGGCGAATTCTTCTTCCCCTACCAGCGCCTGGAGGCGGCGGTGCAGGAGGCCTATGCCAAGGGCTACCTGGGCAAGAACATCCAAGGCAGCGGTTACGACCTGGACGTCTTCATCCACCGGGGCGCGGGGGCCTATATCTGCGGGGAAGAGACGGCCCTGATGGAATCCCTCGAGGGCAAGCGCGGTATGCCGCGGCTCAAGCCGCCGTTTCCGGCGGTGGTCGGGCTGTTCGGTTGCCCTACGGTCATCAACAACGTCGAGACCATCTCCGCACTGCCCTACATCCTCGAGCAGGGGGCCGAAGGCTATCGGAAGTTCGGCACCGAGAAGAGCCCGGGGACCAAGCTGTTCTGCGTCAGCGGCCACGTGCAGCGCCCGGGCAACTACGAGGTGCCGCTCGGCTACCCCCTCAAGAAGCTGATCTACGAGGACTGCGGCGGAATGCGCGGGGGGAAGGCGCTCAAGGCCGTGATCCCGGGAGGTTCCTCGGTACCGGTGCTGACCGCTGCGGAGGCGGAGGAGGTCAACCTCGACTACGAGTCGCTCGCCGCCAAGGGCTCGATGTTGGGCTCCGGCGGGGTGATCGTCATGGACGAGACGGTCGACATGGTCAAGGCCCTGACCAATTTGGCGCACTTCTACTCCCACGAGTCCTGCGGGCAGTGCAGCCCCTGCCGCGAGGGCACGGGCTGGTCGCACAAGATCTTGCAGCGCATCCTGGCCGGGGAGGGGAGGCCCGGGGACCTCGAGCAGCTCGAGCGCAACGCCGACCACATGATGGGAAAGACCATCTGCGTGCTGGCCGACGCCCTGGCCATGCCGATCCAGAGCTATTTGAAGAAATTTCGGAAAGAATTCGAGGCCTACATCCAATCGTAGGGGCGCTTTCGCCCCTGCCGGGAACGACTATGCCAACGCTGACCATCGACGGACGACAAATTACGGTGAAGGACGGCACCACGGTGTTCGAGGCCGCGCGGCAGAACGCGATCGAGATCCCGCACTTCTGCTACCATCCCAAGCTCAGCATCGCCGGCAACTGCCGGATGTGCCTGGTCGACATCGAGAAGATGCCCAAGCCGGCCATCTCCTGCAACACGGTCGCGACCGAGGGCATGGTGGTCCATACCCAGACCGAGAAGGTCAAGGCCCTGCAGAAGAACGTCCTCGAGTTCATCCTGATCAACCACCCCATCGACTGCCCGGTCTGCGACCAGGCGGGGGAATGCAAGCTGCAGCAGTATTACATGAGCAACTCGCTGACCGATTCCGGGTTCCGCGAATCCAAGGTGAAGAAGCCGAAGAAGGTCGAGCTGGGGCCCTACGTCATGCTCGACGACGAGCGCTGCATCCTGTGCTCGCGCTGCGTACGCTTCTGCGACGAGGTCACCAAGACCGGCGACCTCTGCATCACCAACCGCGGCGACCGTTCGACGCTGACGACCTTCCCGGGACGGAAGCTCGACAACAAGTACTCGCTCAATACGGTCGATATCTGCCCGGTGGGCGCCCTGACCAGCAAGCCCTTCCGTTTCCAGTGCCGGGTGTGGTTCCTCAAGAGCACCCCTTCGATCTGCACGGGCTGTTCCACCGGCTGCAACATCAACATCAACCATCATGACGGGAAGGTGCATCGCTACCTCCCGCGCGAGAACGAGGCGGTCAACCAGTGCTGGACCTGCGACGAGGGGCGCCTCTCCTACGATTTCATCAATGAGGGGCGCCTCTATCGCCCCTTGGTGCACCAGGACGGGAATAGGATGGGGGTCAAGACCGAGGCCGCCCTCGCCGAGACGGTCGAGGCGATCCGCCGCCTCGCCCCGGAAGACGCGGTCTTCGTCGGCTCCGCCTACGAATCCAACGAGAACAACGCGGCCCTGCGAAAATTGGCCGCCGCCCTGGGCGTGAAAGATCTGCAATACTCGGCGCATGAGCCGGAGAACCCCTACCGCGACGATTTCCTGATCAAGGCCGACAAGAACCCCAACCGCGCCGGCGTCGAGCGCCTGGGCTTCGAGAAGTTCCGCGGCGGCACCCAGACCAAGCTGGTCCTGGCCCTCGAGGGCCTGTCCAAGGCCGATCTGGAGCGCTTGAAGGCCGAGGAGCCGGTGTTGTTCATCCTCCTCGCCAGCAATCAGAGCGAGGCGGCGGATTACGCCGACGTCGTCCTGCCGACCGCGACCTTCGCCGAGCAGGAGGGGACCTTCACCAACTTCCAAAAACGCGTCCAGAAGTTCGAGCGGGCCCTGGAGCCGGAGGGCGCCGTCCGTCCCGCCTGGCAATGGCTGGCGGAGATCGCCCGGGGTCTGGGTCAAGATTGGAAGCAGGTGAATGCGGAGAGTTTGTTGGAAGAGGGCTTCGGCCTTAAATACGCCGAGCTCGGCGCCCAAGGAAAAGTCATCGAATAAATGCTGGTGATCTCGTTAAAAATTTTGGTCCCTTTCCTGGTCATCATGCAGCTCTTGCCGCTGCTGATCTGGCTGGAGCGCAAGGGCGCGGCCTATATCCAAGACCGCCGGGGGCCCAACCGCGCCTCCATCCTGGGAATCCGCCTGGGCGGCGTCATCCACAGCCTGGCCGACGTCGTGAAGCTGATCTTCAAGGAAGACATCTTCCCGACCCGGGCCAACAAATTCATCTATACCCTGGCGCCTTTCCTGGCCATGGCCGTGGCCTGCATGACCTTCGCGGTCATCCCCTGGGCGGCGCCCCTGGATTGGGCCGGCAAGACCTTCACCCTCCAGGCCGCCGACCTCAACGTTGGCATCCTCTATATCTTCGCCATCGCCTCGATGGGCGTCTACGGCATCATGCTGGCGGGCTGGGCGAGCAACAACAAGTATTCGCTCCTGGGCGGCCTGCGATCCTCCGCCCAGATGATCAGCTACGAGCTGACCTTGGGACTTTCCGTGGTGGGGGTCCTGATCCTCGCCGGCAGCTTGGAGCTCAACACCATCGTGCAAAGCCAGGGTTCCAACTTGCTGTCGTGGAACGTGATCCGACAACCCCTTGGCTGTCTGCTCTTCATCGTCTCCGCCTTCGCCGAGACCAACCGGCTGCCCTTCGACCTGCCCGAGGCCGAGGCCGAACTGGTGGCGGGTTACCACGTCGAGTACAGCTCTCTTAAGTTCGCGCTCTTCTTCATGGCCGAATACGCCAATATGGTCATCGCCTCGGCCTTGATCGCGACCCTGTTCTTCGGCGGCTGGCAGGTGCCCTTTGTGCCCACCGAGGCGCTGCGCGCCCATGCCGAGCCCATCCTCTATTATTCGGTCCTGGCCATCGGGGTCTTTTCGATCGTGGCGGGCTGGTTCCTGGTGCGCCGCAAGCACAAGGTGGTCTACCACGACGCCCGCGATAAAGAGACCAAGGTGCTGGGCCTGCCCGCGATCCTGGTCGGGATGGTCCTGGTGGTCGCGCAGAGCCTGCACGGGCCCCTCGCCCTGGGGGAGGGCGGGGCGCAGATCGCCGCCGCCTGCTTTCAGTTCGGAGCCTTTCTGCTGAAGATTTTGTTTTTCTGCTGGGTCTTCATCTGGGTACGGTGGACCCTGCCGCGCTTTCGCTACGACCAGCTCATGAACCTCGGCTGGCGGGTGATGTTGCCCCTGGCCCTGCTGAACGTGGCCGTGACCGCGGGGTTGTATTTGCTTTGGTGACTATGAACGGATTTACGATCTTATTTTACGTTTTGGCGGCGCTTGCGGTGGTTTCCGCGACGGGGGTGATCAGCCTGCGCAACCCGATCTATTCGGCCTTGTCGTTGGTGGTGACCTTGATCGCCCTGGCCGGCCTCTACGTGACCCTGCAGGCCTCCTTCCTCGCCGTCGTCCAGGTCCTGACCTACGCCGGCGCGATCCTGGTGCTGTTCATCTTCATCATCATGCTGCTCAACCTCCAGGAGGACGAGCTGCAAGAGCGCGGCTACGGTTTCGGTGGCAAATTCCTGCTCGGGGCGGTCGGCCTGGGCTTGTTTCTCTCGCTCGGCTTCCTGCTCACCCGGCCGAGCTTGGCGGTCGCGAAACTGGGCGGGAATTTCGGCTCGATCTATCAGCTCGGAAAAGAACTGTTCACCAGCTACGTGATCCCCTTCGAATTGGCGGGAATCCTGCTCACCGTCGCCCTGATCGGAGCGGTGCTGTTGGCCAAACGGCGCTTGGAGGTGAAGGCGCGATGATCACCCTGAACCATTACTTGGTCCTCTCCGCGGCGCTCTTCGTGTTGGGCTTTGCCGGCGTCGTCCTGCGCCGCAATACCCTGATCATCTTTATGTCGATCGAACTGATGCTCAACGCCGTCAACCTCTCCTTCGTCGCCTTCGCCCGCTCCTGGGGTAATTTGGACGGGCAATTGGCGGCCTTTTTCGTGGTGGTCTTGGCCGCCGCCGAGGCGGCGATCGGCCTGGCCATCGTGGTGCTGGTGTTCCGGCGCCGCGCGAGCGTGCAAACCAACGCCTTGAACACCTTGAGGGATGCGACCCATGGCGCTTAGTTGGATCATCCTCTTCCCCTTGCTGGGCGCGCTGCTCAACGGCGCCCTGGCCCTGAGCGCCTCGGTGCGCCGCAAGCCGACGCCCGAAGGCCTGGTGAGCCTGATCGGGGTGGCCTTGCCCGCCTTGGCCTTCGCGGTGGCCCTCTCCCTGGGACTGCCCTTCCTGAAGGGCGCGGAGGAGCCGGTCAAACAAAAGCTGTTCTCCTGGATCGCGGTGGGCAATTTCCAGGTCGAGGCCAGCCTCGCCCTCGACCGCCTCTCGGTCGTCATGTCGCTCATCGTCACCGGCGTCGGCACCCTGATCCACTTGTATTCGACGGGTTATATGAAGGGCGATCCCGGCTATGCCCGGTATTTCGCCTACCTGAACCTCTTTCTCACCGCGATGCTGATCCTGGTGCTGGCCGATGACTTGCTCTTGCTTTTCGTCGGCTGGGAGGGAGTGGGGCTCTGTTCCTACCTGCTGATCGGCTTTTGGTTCGAGGATCCGGCCAAGGCCTATGCCGGCAAGAAGGCCTTCGTGGTCAACCGCATCGGCGACTTCGGTTTCTTGTTGGGCGTGTTCATGATCCTGGCCATGCTGGTGCCGGAGCTCCCGCACGCCCTGCCCATCCTGAATTTTTCGGTCCTTAAGGCCTACGCCCCGGCCTTGGGCGCGGTGGCGCCGCTGATCGCCTTCTGTCTCTTCGTCGGAGCCACCGGTAAGTCGGCGCAGATTCCGCTCTACGTCTGGTTGCCCGACGCGATGGCGGGTCCCACGCCCGTCTCGGCCCTCATCCACGCGGCCACCATGGTGACGGCGGGCATCTACATGATCGCACGGCTCCATTTCCTCTTCGACATGGCGCCGCAGACCCTCGAGATCGTCGCCACGGTGGGCGCGGTCACGGCCTTGTTCGCCGCCTTGATCGGCCTGGTGCAGAACGACATCAAGAAGGTCTTGGCCTATTCGACGGTTTCACAGTTGGGTTACATGTTCCTGGGAGTCGGCGTCGGGGCCTACAGCGCCGGGGTCTTCCACGTCATGACGCATGCCTTCTTCAAGGCCTGCCTCTTCCTGGGCTCGGGCTCGGTGATCCACGCGCTGAGCGGCGAGCAGGACATCCAAAAGATGGGCGGCCTGCGCAAGGCCATGCCGATCACCTTCGCGACCTTCCTGGTGGCCACCTTGGCGATCGCGGGGATTCCGCCCTTCGCCGGATTTTTCTCCAAGGACGAGATCCTCTGGCAGGCCTATTCCCGAGGGCACACCAATCTTTGGATTTTGGGGATGATTACGGCGGCCCTAACCAGCTTTTACATGTTCCGGCTCTTCACCCTGACTTTCCTGGGCAAGGAGCGCCTGACCGAGCACGCCAAGCACCATCTGCACGAATCGCCCTTCAACATGACCTCGGTTTTGATTCTTTTGGCCTTGCTCTCGGCGGGGGCCGGCTTCCTCGCCGTGCCCCAAGCCTTGGGTGGGCACAATTGGTTCCATGGCTGGCTGGGGATCGGCGAGGCCGCGGAAGAGATTGGCAACGCCGGCCTCGAGCGCACCCTGGCCTTCGCCTCGGCCGGCATCGCGGCGCTCTCGGCCCTGCTGGCCACCTTCCTCTACCTGAAGGCCCCCCAGGTGCCCGCGGCGATCGCCGAGAAGTCCGCCTTCCTCTACCGCCTGCTCCGCGACAAATTCTACGTCGATGAATTCTACAACGCGGTGGTGGTCCGCCCCATCCGCTGGTTCAGCGAAAAGTTCCTGGCCACCGAGGTCGACCAGGGCCTGATCGACGGCGTTTTGGTCAACGGCTCGGCGCGCTTCGTCGCCTGGGTGGGCGGCTTGGTGAGCGTCCTGCAGGGCGGACTGGCCAACAATTACGCCTTTTACTTCCTGCTCGGCATCGGCGGGTTCATCTTTTTCATGGTGGTGCGATAAATGACGGCTTGGATCGGCTCCCACATCCTCAGCTTGCTGATCGCGGTCCCCCTGGCGGGCGGACTGGGCACGCTGCTCCTCCCGCGGGAAAGGACCGGCTGGATACGGGCCTGGGCCCTGCTGGTCAGCCTCGTCACCTTCGTGCTTTCCCTGCACTTGGTCTATCATTGGCAATCGGTCGACGGCTACCAGTTCGCCGAGTACTACGCCTGGCTGCCCGAGCTCGGCATCGCCTACCATGTCGGCGTCGATGGCTTTTCTCTCTGGCTGATCCTGCTGACGACCCTCTTGATGCCGCTCACCCTGCTGTTCTCGATGGGTTCGATCCGCGAGCGCCAGAAAAAATACTATTTCTTCCTGCTTCTGCTCGAGTCGGGGATGATCGGGGCCTTTTGCGCCCTGGACGTCTTCCTCTTCTACCTGTTTTGGGAGGGCATGCTGATCCCGATGTATTTCCTTATCGGCATCTACGGGGGGCAGCGGCGGATCTACGCGGCGGTGAAATTCTTCCTCTTCACGATGGTCGGTTCGGTCCTGATGCTACTGGCGATGATCTATCTCTATTACCAGGCGGGCGGGAGCTTCGCCCTGGAGAAGTGGCTGCAGCTCAGCCTGGACCCGAAGGTCCAGCTTACCCTGTTCGCGGCCTTCGCGCTTTCCTTCGCCATCAAAGTGCCGATGTTTCCCCTGCATACCTGGCTGCCTGACGCCCACGTCGAGGCGCCGACCGCGGGCAGCGTGATCTTGGCGGGCGTGCTCTTGAAGATGGGCACTTACGGCTTCGTCCGCTTCGCGATGCCCCTGTTTCCCGAGGGCCTGGAGACGGCGAGGCCCCTGTTAGTCATGTTGGCGGTCTTGGGCATCCTGTACGGCGCCCTGGTGGCCATGGTGCAGAAAGACATCAAGAAGCTGGTGGCCTATTCCTCGGTCTCTCACTTGGGCTTCGTGATGCTGGGCTTGATGGCCCTGACCCCGCAGGCGGTCACCGGCGCGGTCTACCAGATGCTCAACCACGGGATCTCGACGGGGGCGCTGTTCCTCTTGGTCGGCATGATCTACGACCGTACCCATACCCGGAAGATCGCCGATTACGGCGGCATCGCCAAATTGGTCCCGGTCTTCACGGTGATCTTCCTGATCGTGACCTTTTCTTCGATCGCCCTTCCCGGCACCAACGGCTTTGTCGGGGAATTCCTGATCCTCTCCGGCAGCTTTAGCGCCTTGCCGCGGGCCGCGGCGCTGTCGACCTTGGCGGTGATCTTCGGGGCGGTCTACATGCTGTGGATGGTGGAGCGGGTCTTCTTCGGCCCCGTCAAGAATCCGCACCTTGAGGGAGTGCAAGACCTAGGCAAGCGCGAGGTGCTCTGTCTGGCGCCGCTGTTGATCCTGATCGTGTGGATGGGGGTCAGGCCCAATTTCTTCCTCAGCAAGATCGAACCCGCCGCCCAGTCCCTCTTGCAACGGGTTGAATCGGCCGCCAAGGTGCAGGTGGGAGGGGAGTTGCCGCGATGAGCCTCGACGTCGTCCAGCTTTATCACGCCGCCTGGCCCGCCCTGACCCTCTTGCTGGGGGCCTTGGCCTCCCTGCTGACCGCCGTCTTTCCCGCCCGGCACCGCGCCAAGCTGACGGCCATGCTTGCCGCCGTGGCATTTCTGCTCGCCGCCCAGGGCTTTTACTCCGAGTGGGAGTCGGGCATAGCGCAAGGCCTGGGCTTGCTGGTGGTGGACCCCTATGCGAATTATTTGGGCACCCTGATTTGCCTGATCGGCTTCTTCTCGACCCTGGTGGCCTATCCCTACTGGCGTTCCCAGGCCGAGGATATCCCGGAATTCTTCACCCTGCTCCTGTTCGCCGGCTTCGGCATGGTGACGATGGTCATGACGACCCATCTGCTCACCTTTGTCCTCGGCCTCGAGGTGATGAGCCTCTCGCTCTACGCCTTGGTGGGGCTGCGGCGCTACGACCCGCGCTCGGGGGAGGCCGCCTTCAAGTATTTCCTGCTCGGTTCGGTGGCCACCGCCTTCTTGCTCTTCGGCATCTCCCTCTTCTATGGCGCGACGGGTAGCCTCGACGTGACTCGGCTTGGCGGAAGCATCGCCGATCCGCAGATGGCTGCGGTCTTCAAGTTGGGCGCCCTGTTGATCGTCCTGGGTTTCGCCTTCAAGGTCGGCGCGGTGCCCTTTCATTTTTGGGCCCCCGACGCCTACGACGGCGCGCCGATGCCGGTCACGGGCTTCATGGCGACCGGCGTGAAGGTCGCCGCCTTCGGTGCCCTGGTGCGGGTGCTGTTGGCCCTGGAACCGGCGCGCGGCCTGCCCTTGCAGCGTTGGCTCGTCATGCTTTCCTTCGCGACCATGGTCATCGGCAACCTGACCGCCCTGCGTCAGCGGCACCTGAAGCGCATCCTGGCCTACAGCTCCATCGCCCACGCCGGTTATCTGCTGTTGGGAGTCGCGAGCTTGTTCGGAGCCGAGGGGGTCCGGGCCGAGGCCTTGAGCCCCATCCTCTTTTACCTCACGGTTTACAGCCTCCTGACGCTGGGGGTCTTCTCGGTCTTGAGCCTGCTTTCCAGCGGCGGCGAGGAGGTCAACGACCTCCACGACCTGGACGGCCTGGCTGACCGCCGGCCCGCCCTGTGCGCGGCGCTGAGCGTCTTTCTCATCGCCCTCGCGGGAGTGCCGCCCACCGCCGGCTTCCTGGCCAAGTACTACCTCTTCAGCCAGGCGATCGAGGTGGGCCTCTACCCCCTCGCCATCGCGGGGATCCTCGCCAGCGCGGTTTCGCTCTATTATTATTTGGGGCCCATCGTGCGGATGTATTTTCACAGCAAAGAGAAGGTCTTGGAGGCCCCGCGGGTCTCGCCGAGCCTTAGGCTGCTCCTGGCCTTGATGGTGGCGGGGGTGTTTTTTCTGGGCCTCCTGCCGGGGGCCGCCGTGAAGGCTAGCCGTACGACCAAGCTGTTTTTCCCCGCCCCGGCAGCGACCGGCACTGCGGCCCGCTAAAGGCCGCCCTCCGATTGGGCTCGACCAGGCTGGAGAGGCTTCTCGCCTGGAGGCCTTGGCAACTTTTTCCCCTCCCTTCCGAAAAGAATTACAATCTAAGCTTTTAATTTTCTTCATTTTTTTTGGAATGTTCGGCGGCCGGTGATGAGGCCGCGGTTCTGGGGCACATGAATACCGTCAAACTCGACCCGGGTCCTGCGACCCTTGGCTTCGATTTCTCCCAGCGCGGGACTATCTCCGCGCCTTCCGCCTTTCTGGAATCCAAGTTCGGCGCCTCCGCCCTGGCCGAATTGCGTTCGCTGGGCCGTGAGTCCGATCCGCAGCTCTACTACGCCTCCCTCGTCAGCCTGGCCTCCCGTCTCGAGCAGGAGGACCGCAGTGAGGCCGCGGCCCAACTCTACGCGGCCTTGGCCGAACAGGAGGACTCCCCCGGGCTGCGGGACCAGGCGCGCCGTCGCCTGGCCGCCCTGGAAGGCAGGGGCCCCATGGCCTTTCAGGCCGAGCGCCTGTTGCGAAACCTGGTCCGCGAGGCGGCCTCGCCCAGCGCCCTGCTGGCGATGGGCGCGGGCAGCTTGGCCTTCCGCCTGACGCGCCTTGCGGCCCTGAGCCGGTTGGCGACCTCGCCATCCGCGAGTCTCCTGACGCGCGGCCCAGGCCTACGGGCCGCCGCGGCCTTGGCGGGCTTGGGGGCGGAGACGACCGCCTTCACGCTGGTCGGTAAAGGCGCGGCCTCCCTGTTCGGGGCCGAGACGGATTGGTCTTTACGCCGACTCGGGCGGGAGTGGTGGAGCGGGGCCCTGCTGCTGGGCGCCTTGAAGGGCGCCGGCGCCGCGACGCAATTCGGGTTGCAGCGTTGGGCCCTCGGCCATTCCGCGGCCGAGCGCCTGGCGCGGGGATTGGCGCCCCAGCTCGCGATGTTCGGCGGTATCCTCTTCGGGCAGGAGCTGCAGATAGCCGCGGGCCTGCGCGGCGCGGGCACTTCCTCCGCGCGCGGCGTCGAGGCCCTGGCCACGCTGCTGCAATTCCAGATCGGCGGCCGCTTGGCCGCCTCCCTGTTCGGGCCGGGGTTTCGGAGTTTGGAGACGGGCCTGGACCTCCGCGCGGAAGGCCTCGCCCCGCCGGGTTCCGTGCCGAGGGGACCTCGCCCGGCCCTGGTCTCCGGCGCTCTTCCGTCGACCCCGGCCGGAGATCAGCGGGGCCTAGCGTCCCTCATGACGGCGCCGCTGATGGCCAAGAGCCACCGCGAGTCGGGCGGCACCGCGGCGACTTATTTCCGGACGGTGAAGCAGATCGAGTCGAAGCTGGGCCGCGGCAAGGTCTTGCTCGAATTGGGGACCCGCGCCATCGAATTGCGGCGCGAGGTCTTCCATCACATGTATACCCTGGAGGACTCCTTCACCAGCCTCCTGCATGGCTATCATACCAATGGAGCCGCGCTCCTGAAGGGGCCGCTCGCCGCCCTGATCCGCCAGGAGGTTTCGCTGCGGAAGTTTTTGCTGGAGTACGGCACGGAACCCGCGAAGCGGCTCTGGGCCTTCATCGATGTGGACACGGGGGAATTGCAGCGCGTCGCCGCCCTGGATCCGGACCGGCGCCCTCGCACCATCCTGTATTGGGATCCAGGCGCCGGCAGCAGCCTGGTTCGACCGCCGGTCAGCCACGCGCTCCACTTCGACTTCGGCCAGCACCGTCCGGAGTTTCCCTACGTGGTGAGCCAAGTCTATCGTTGGGAGGCGGCCGCCAAGGCCCTGGGCAAGGAAGAGCAGGTCCCGGGCCCGCTCTACAACGGCCTGGACCTCCGCGAGGCCTATGAGCCGGAGCGCCAGGCGGAGCTGAGCGCGGGCGAGAAGCTCGAGATGACATTATTCCCCGGGACGGTCCATGAGACCCGCTACGAGTCCCTGAAGAACTCCCTCTATCAATGGAGGATGAAGGACCGCCGGGACCGGCTGCTGTTCGCGATGCGCTATATCCCGGAGCAGTCCGGCTACTCCTTCGATTTCAGCGAGCAGGCGCCGCCCCTGCCGGCCGGCGGAGCCACCCTTCCCGAGGCGAACGGCGGGCCTCGCCCGCAACGCTCCTCCGCCATTTCCATGCCCCCGCCGGCGGGGGCGGAAGGGAGCCCCGCACCGGTTCCTGACGTCTTGATTGCCAAGGCCAAGGCCCGCCCCACCGCGGTCCCCCGAAGGCTGAAAGCGACGCCGCCCCCGGCCGGCGATCCGGTGGCGAAAAGCCCCGGCGTGGTCGCAGCGCTGGCTCGGCCCACTCCGGCGCGCGAGGCGCCGCCCTCCGAAATTTCCAGTCCCAAAGACCTGGACGCTGCATTGTCCCGGGCGCGTGCGGCCCTCGCCGAATTGAGCGATCCGATGGCCGGAACTCCCCAGGTCCTGCGCCAGGCCCTGGGCAAATTGCGCTTCGAGCTCAAGCAGCTGTCCGGCGAGGCCCAAGAGGCCTTCGTCGCCGAGCTCGAGGCCCAGGTCGGCCTATTCTTCCGGGTGGGCGAGGGTGGCATTTCCTTCCTGCGCCGCGAGCTTCCGAAGTTGCCCCCCGCCGCGCGGCTGCGCTTGCTGGCCGCCCTGTTGGAACCGCTCGCCGACCCCTCGCCTCCGCGCCGGGCGCTGAGCTTCGAGATCTTTCGCGACCTCCTGCCCAGCTTGACCTTTTGGGAGCTGGGCGAGCTAGGCCAGGCCCTCGAGAGGAAGTTTCCGGCCGGCAGCCTGAATGCGGACCGGGGCACAATGGTGCAGCAGGTTCGGCTGCGGATCCGCGACCTGCGCGGGGCCGATACCGGCCGCGGAAGGCCTCCGCCCTTGGGCGGGCTGGCGATGTTGGTGGGGATCGGGAGCCTGCTCGATGCCCGCGAGGCCGCCGCGGCCCCCCTCGATGCAGTGATGAACAGCATTGCCGGTTCCCATCCATCCCCTGGGCTGGCGGTGGCGATGGTGGCTGGCGCGACGGTCTTGACCTTGCGCAGCCCCTTGGCCCGTCGCCTCGGAGGGGAACTGGCCACCTTGGGGAGCGCCTTACTCGCGCGGCTGGCTTCTTGGGAAACGCCGGTTCTCATAGAACGTCCTCGTCACCACCCTTACCAATTGCTGCTGCCCGACCTCGACCGACTGCTGCGGCAGGGCAAGACCGCGGTGATCGCCAGGCGGGAAGGGCGCGAGCTCGTCTTCAAGACCGGTGAGGTGCGCCACCGGCTGGCTGCCTTTGAGGAATATCCCCCGGGGACCGTGAAGGTCGGCTTCACCGTGGAGGAGGGGGATCGGCGGGGCGGTGGCATCCTCTATTTCGAGCCCGGCGCGATCAACCTCTACAATATCCAGACGATTCGCATGAAGGAGGGCGCGGGGACCATCGTCTTGGATTGGCTCGCGACCCAGGCCGCTAGGCATGGCCTAGCCTTCAACGTCCGCTCGATCCAAAATCCGCAGATTTTTCGCATCTTGCAGAAAAATGAATTGCTGGATCCCAAGGGCCTGCGCGTCTTCGGCAAATACCACGCCTCTTTCCCGCAGGAGTACGAAGGGGCGATCGACGACCCCTTCTTCGCGGTGGATCACCAGTCCGCGTCTTTCCATGTGATGGGGCGCCCGAATCCCAGGCTCTTGCCGTTCTACCTGCGGGCGGACAAACCCAGGCCGGTGCAAATTCCCAAGCAAGAAAAATAGCGGTTCGTGGAAAAACGGGGTGCCTTAGCCAAGGCCGCCGCGCACCGCTTCGAGCAGGGCGGCATTGCTCTTGTGCCGTTGGAGGGTCTCGACGAGTTTTTTTCCCGCGTCGACCGGGTTGAGCCCGGCCAGAAAGCCGCGGATCTTCTGCATGGTGGCGTATTCCTCGGGGGAGAGCAGCTTCTCTTCCTTCCGGGTGCCCGAGGCCGGGACGTCGATGGCGGGGAAGATGCGCTGTTCGGCGAGGCGGCGGGACAGGACCAGTTCCATGTTTCCCGTGCCCTTGAACTCTTGGAAGATGTATTCGTCCATCTGGCTGCCGGTGTTGACCAGGGCCGTGGCGATGATGGTGAGGGAGCCGCCTTCTTCCAGCTTGCGCGCGGCACCGAAGAAGCGGCGCGGGACTTCGAGGGCGTTGGCGTCGACGCCCCCGCTCAGCGTCTTGCCGCTGCGAGCCTCCCGGTTGTGCACCCGGGAGAGGCGGGTGAGGGAGTCGACGACGATCATGACGTCCTTGCCCTCGTTGACCTGGGCCACCGCGTCTTCGAGCAGCTGGTTGGCGGTCGCGATGTGGTGTTCGGTGTCGTGATCCGAGGAACTGGCCCGGATCTCGGCCGGCACCGAGCGCTTGAAGTCGGTGACCTCCTCAGGCCGCTCCTCGACCAATAATGCGTACAATTTCACCTCGGGGTGGTTCTTGGCCACCGCGTTGCAGAGGTCTTGGAGCAGGGTGGTCTTTCCCGCCTTGGGCGGGGCGACGATCAGGCCGCGCTGTCCCTTGCCGATCGGGCAGACCAGGTCGAAGACCCGCATCGAGAGGGGCCCGCCTTCGGACTCCAGGCGCAGGCGTTCATAGGGATCGATCGAGGTCTTCTCGGTGAAGGCCACAAATTGATCCGATTTTTGCTGATCCGGTCGTCCCGTGCGGCCCGGCCGGTGGTGGCGTTGGGGCCCTTGCTGGCGGCGGTCCGGACGACCGCCGCGGGGATAGCGGTGATGTCTCATAAATAAGGGGTATCCCGCTTAAAGCACTTTTCTCACCCCCACGTCCAAGGATTTTTTAGAGACATTTTAGACCAAAACCAGTACCTTGACGTCCTCCTTTCCTACCTAGCGGGCCCAATCCGGGGCCGAAAAAACCTTTGGAGGTTCCATGCGGCGCACCCTTCCTTGGCTGCTTTTTCTGATGCTCTCGCTCTTTTCCTTTCCGGCTCGGCTCCAGGCCGCCCCCTTCAGTCCCGAACAGGTCCCGCCGGAGCTCCGCGCCTGGGTCGACTGGGTCCTCCACGACCATGAGGCCGAACGCTGCCCCTTTCTTAGCGACGAGGGGCAGGACCGGATCTGCGCCTGGGCCTCCCGTCTGGACCTGGGCATCGAGGCCAAACAGGGGAGCTTCAGCCAGCAATGGCTCCTTTATCAGGATGACTGGGTGCCCCTTCCGGGCGATGAGAAGCGCTGGCCCCAGGGGGTGAAGGCCGACGGCCAGGCCGCTCCGGTGGTGCTGCGCGACGGCGTGCCGAGCGTCTTTTTGAAAAAGGGCCCGCATAGCCTGAGCGGCAGCTATGTCTGGGACTCGATGCCGGAAAATTTCCAGATCCCCTCCGCCTCGGGCCTCTTGAAATTAACCTTGCAAGGGGTCGTGGTGAATTTCCCCCAGATCGACGAAAACGGGCTGCTGTGGCTCGAGCAGGAGTCGGAGGGGGAGGCGGGGGAGGAGCGGCTGGATATTCGCGTCAATCGCCAGGTGGACGACGATATCCCCCTGCTGCTCACCACTCGGATCAGCCTGGACGCCTCGGGCAAGCCCCGCGAAGTCCTGCTGGGCAAGGCCCTGCCGGAGGGTTTCGTCCTGATGGAGATCGATTCGCCCTTGCCCGCAAGGCTGGAGCAGGACGGCCGGCTGAAGGTGCAGGTGAGGGCGGGAACCTGGGAGCTCAATCTCAAGGCCCGTCACCTGGGACCGGTCCAATCCCTGACCCTGCCCAACGACGATCCGCCCCTCGCCCCGGAGGAGGTCTGGGTCTTCGCCGCCCACAATAACCTGCGCTTGGTGAACATCGAAGGAGTCGCCTCGATCGATCCCCAGCAGACCACCCTGCCCGAGGATTGGAAGCAATTGCCCGCCTACCGGCTGCGCCCCGGCGAGACCATGCAGTTGGTCGAGCGGCGGCGCGGCGACGCCGATCCCGCCCCCGATCAGCTCACCTTATTCCGGCGGCTCTGGCTGGACTTCGACGGCGGAGGCTATACCCTCCAGGACGACCTGAGCGGGACGATGAACCGGGGCTATCGCCTCGAGATGAACGCGCCCGTGCAGCTCGGCCGCGTCTCGGTGGACGGGCAGGATCAGTTCATCACCGCCTTGGAAGGGGAGAAGCGCTCCGGCGTCGAGATCCGCCAGGGCAACCTCAAGGTCCTGGCCGACAGCCGGCTCACCGGCTCGATCCGCAAGGTCCCGGCGATCGGTTGGAACGAGGACTTTCAGCAGGTCAGCGGTGAGCTGAACCTCCCGCCCGGCTGGTCGCTGCTGGCGGTCACGGGCGCCGACGAGGTGCCCGGCACCTGGATCGGCCGCTGGAACCTGCTCAACATCTTTTTGGTCCTGATCCTGTTTTTGATCTTCGCGAAGCTGTTCGGGAAGACCTGGGGGCTAGTCGCCCTCTTGGCGCTGACCCTCACCTTCACCGAAAGCGAGGCCCCGCAGTGGGTCTGGCTGGCCCTGCTGGCCGGCTACGCCCTGCTGCGCCTCCTCAAGCCCGGCAAGCTGCGCACCCTCTCGCGGGTCTACACCGGCATCGTGATGGTCCTGTTGTTCATCATCGCCGTGCCCTTTATGGTGCAGCAGATTCGGCAGGGCATGTACCCGGTGCTGGAGCATTCCTATTCGTATTTCGATTCCGAAGGGAATCAGCAGGTCTACCCGGCGAACGCGCCGGCGACCGGGACGATGATGCTGGGAGGCGCCGCCAAGGCGCCCCAAGCGGTTCAACAGGAGTTGAACGCGCCCCCGCCGCCGCCGGAGGCCGAGGCCCAATACGCTGAGAAGCCCGGGGCGCCCATGCCGAGCGTGATGCGCAAGCTCAAGGTGGCGAAGGACGGGGACGAGAGGATGGCGGAGCAGGTGCAGGTCAGCTCGAAGGGCTACGGACTCGCGAATTACGACGTCAAGACCCAGGAAAACCTGCTGCAGCAGCGCCCCGGCACCAAGGTGCAGACCGGTCCCGGTCTGCCCACCTGGAGCTGGAATCGCTTCGACCTGCGCTGGAACGGTCCGGTGGAGAAATCCCAGGTCCTGCATCTCCTCTTGGTCCCGCCGGCGGCGAATTTCGCCCTGGCCGTCCTGCGCGTCCTGCTCTTGGCGCTCCTGATCCTCCGCTTGTTGGGGATGCCGGGGGCCTTTTGGCCGGGCTTTTTGAAACCCCGCCAGGCCATGGCGGCCGGGCTTTTGCTAGCCTTGAGCTTGGTGGCCTTGGCGCCGCGGGCGGCCCGCGCGGATTATCCGCCGGATACCTTGCTCAACGAGCTGCGCGAGCGGCTCCTGCAGAATCCCGAATGCTTCCCGGAGTGCGCCGCTCTCTCCCGCATGCAGCTCACCGTCGCGGGCAATAACCTGCGTGCCCTCTTGGAGATCGGCGTCGAGGGGATGACGGCGGTGCCCTTGCCGGGGTCTTTCAAGGAATGGTCTCCCCAGACCGTCACGGTCGACGGCCAGCCCTTCTCGGCCCTGCATCGCGACGAGGATGGACAGCTCTGGATCCAGCTCAACCCGGGCGTCCACCAGGTCTCGATCGAGGGGCCCCTGCCGGAGCGGCCCAGCGTGCAGATTGCCCTGCCGCTCAAGCCCCATTACCTGCAGGCCCAGGTCAGCGACTGGAGCCTGGAGGGGATGCAAGACAATGGGCTGACCGCGGACAACCTGCAGCTGACCCGCCTGCAGGGCCTGAGCTCGGATAAGGCGGGACCCAAGCAGGCGACCCTGCCGCCTTTCGTCAGCGTCGAGCGCCACCTCATCCTCGGCCTCACCTGGGAGGTCGAGACCCGCGTCCTGCGCCTGAGCCCGACGGGGAGCGCCTTTGTCGCCGAGGTCTCGCTGTTGCCGGGCGAATCCGTGACCGACGCCGACGTCCAGGTAAAGGACAACAAGGTCTCGGTGAGCATGGGGCCCAACGCGACCGAGTTTTCCTGGCACTCGGTGCTCAAGGAGAGCGAGCGGATCTCGCTGAAGGCCACCGAATCGGACACCATGACCGAGATCTGGCTGCTGGACTTGAACCCCATCTGGCATTTCAGCGCCGAGGGCATTCCGCCCGTGCATCCCGCGGATGCCGCCCAGCGCTGGCCCGTGCAATGGCGGCCTTGGCCCGGCGAGCAGGTCGACCTGCGGATCACGCGCCCGGCGGGGGTTCCGGGGCAGACCTTGACCATC
Organism: bacterium; assembly: GCA_046346845.1. Taxonomy (GTDB): domain Bacteria; phylum UBA10199; class UBA10199; order DSSB01; family DSSB01; genus DSSB01. The sequence goes on along the minus strand of JAXMHH010000002.1, from coordinate 21,994 downwards.
GACCGCAGCCTGCTCTCCCTGCGTCCGGGCCTGCGCTTCACCGAGTCGACGCTCTCGCTTACCCTGCGCAGCAGCTTGGGAGGGCAGCATGTCCTGACCCTGCCGGAGGGTGCTGTGCTGCAATCGGTGCAGATCAACGGCGCGGTCCAGCCGATCCGCCAGGAGGGCCTGAAGGTCTCGCTCCCGCTGGTGCCCGGCACGCAGCGGGTGGAGCTGAGTTGGCAGCAGCCTCTGCCGCTGAAGGCCTGGTTTCGCTCTCCCGAGGTCAAGCTCGGCGCTGCCAGCGTCAACGCCGAGACTCAGATCCATCTGCCCGAGAACCGCTGGGTGCTCTTCACGGGCGGCCTGCGCGTCGGGCCCGCGGTGCTGTTCTGGAGCCTGCTGGCCGTCCTGTTGCTGGTCTCCATCGGCCTGGGCCGCAGCCGCCTGAGCCCGCTCAAGACCCATCACTGGATCCTGCTGGGTCTGGGCCTCACGCAGGTGCCGATCTGGGCCTCGATCATCGTCGCCGGTTGGTTGCTCGCCCTGGGCTACCGGCAGCGCCAACCCTTGGCGGGGGCCATCAAATTCGACCTGTTCCAGCTCCTCCTGATCGGCTGGACCCTCGCGGCCCTGATCGTGATCTTCGTCTCGATCCACCAGGGCCTGCTGGGGATGCCCGACATGCAGATCGCGGGCAACGGTTCTAGCAACACCTTCCTGCGCTGGTTCCAAGACCGCACCGGAGAGACCCTGCCGCGGGTCTGGCTCGTCTCGGTCCCGCTCTTCTGCTACCGGCTGGCGATGCTGGCCTGGGCCCTGTGGCTGGCCCTGGCCTTGCTCCGCTGGCTGCGCTGGGGCTGGACCTGCCTGACCACCGAGGGGGCCTGGCGGCCTTTGCGGAAGCCGCGGGTGCCCCCGCCGCCTCCGGCGGCTTAAGCGGGTTTGCTTGGGCTTTTGCGCCGTGCTAGGCCCTCGAGGGCATGCAGGCCTTCACGCCCCAACGCCTCTTGATCGAGTCCGCCGTCGCCGCGGCGCTGGTGACGCGGAGGGTCCGCGCCGCCTTTCCCCAGGTCCCGGTCGAGGTGTTGGACAACCTCCAGGCTTGGAAGGAACCCGGGCCCATGACGCCCGCCAAGCGGGTCTTGGCCCTCGCCGAGGCGAGAGGCGAGGCCTTGAAGCCCTTCCCCAAGGTCAAGCACGCCATCAATCTGGGCGACTACGTCTTCAACCCGGTCTCCAACTGCCACCTGGAGTGCACCTACTGCATCCTGCAGAGCTATTTGAAAAACAACCCGGTGCTCACCGTCTTCGCCAACTCCGAATTCTTTCTCGCCGCCATCCGGCGCCTCGGTCAAGAGCGGCCGGGACAGGCCCTGCGGCTCGGGACCGGCGAGCTTTCCGATTCCCTGGCCTTGGATCCGCTCACCGGTTTCAGCCGGGAATGGGTCCCGTTTTTCGCGGAGCAGCGAGACCTCTTCCTCGAGTTGAAGACCAAATCCGACTGCATCGAGAACCTGCTGGGCCTGGCCCACCGCGGGCACACCGTCCTCTCCTGGTCGTTGGCCCCCGAGGAGGTCGTGCAGCGGGAGGAACTGAAATGCGCCTCGCTGGCGGAGCGGCTGGCCGCCGCCCGCCGCGCCCAAGCTGCCGGTTATCCGGTGGGCCTGCACTTGGATCCGATGATCTTTCGCGAGGGTTGGCGCGAGGCCTACGACGGGATGCTCGGGGCCGTCGCCGCGGCCCTGGATCCCCGCCGCATCGCCTGGGTCAGCGTCGGCAGCCTGCGCTTCGACAAGCCGCTCAAGGAGATCGCGACCCAGCGCTTTCCGCAGACGAAGCTCTTCGCGGAAGAGTTCGTCCCGGCGCCGGACGGCAAGCTGCGCTACTTCAAAACCCTGCGCCGCGAAATGTACCGCCATGTCTGGTCGCGTCTGCAGGAATGGAGCGAGGTCTTTCCCCGCTACCTCTGCATGGAGGCGCCTTGGATGTGGGAAGAGGTCACCGGGGAGGCGGCGCCCCTGCCGGATGCGGTCGAGGCTAGGTTGATCCGCCGATTGAGGGAGCTGGCCACGGCATGAGTTGCGAACGCCTCGAAGTTCCGATGCCCTCTCCGGCGCAGCTCGCCAACTTGGCGGCCGCCCAGGCCCCGGCGATCTGGTTGGACAGCGCGCTTGCGGGTCACCCCCATGCCCAGGCCTCGCTCTTGGTGCTTCAGCCCCTCCGCCGCTGGGGGCTTTCCGAAGGGAAGGAGTTCCGCGAGCTTGCGGCCGAGCTGGATCATTTTCTCCACACGGTGCCCCGTTTCGATCCCGAGGGCCTGCCCTTTTGCGGCGGCCTGGTCGGATACTTGGCTTATCCTTCGTCGAAGCCGGGGGCGGGGCTCCCCGCCGCGCAGTTTTTCGCCTATGACACCGGCCTGGCCCTCGATCACCTTCGCAACCAGGCCTGGGTCTTTTCGCTGGGCCTGGAGGAGGGGGGGGAGGGGAGCGATCCCGCCGTGGCGCGGCGCCGCTGCGAGGCCCTGGCCGCGACCCTGGCCTCGGCCTCCGCGGGGCAAGGCGGGAGCTTCCAGCTGCGTTCGCTGCGGGCCCAAATATCGAAAGAGACTTATCTTGCCAAGGTACGGGACATCCAGGAGCGGATCCGCCGCGGCGATTGCTACCAGGTGAATTTTTCCCAGGGCTTCACCGCCCGGGGTGCCTGGGATCCGGCCGACCTCTACCTCCGCCTGCGTTCGGCGAGCCCGGCGCCGCAAATGGCCTTCTGCAACCTGGGGGAGGCGCAGATCCTGTCAGCTTCGCCGGAGACCTTGCTGGAAGTCGAGGGGGAGTGGGCGCGTTCCTTTCCCATCAAGGGCACCCGGCGCCGGGACCCCGATCCCGAGCTCGACCGGCGTCTGGCGGAGGAGCTCCTGCGCAGCCCCAAGGATGCCGCCGAGCTGCTGATGATCGTCGACTTGGTCCGCAACGACCTGGGCCGCTGTTGCCGCGTCGGCAGCGTCGCGGTGCCGCAATTAAAGGCCCTCGACTCCCTGCCCCAGGTTCATCACCTCTACGCCGAGGTCCGGGGGCGGCTGTTGGCGGGAGTGGGGCCCTTTCAGGCCTTGGAGAAGCTCTCGCCCGGCGGATCGATCACTGGGGCGCCCAAGCTCAAGGCCATGGAGATCATCGACGCCTTGGAAGCGGTGCCGCGCGGCCTTTACACCGGATCGCTCGGCCACGCCGGCTTCGACGGCAGGGCCTCCTTCAACATCGCGATCCGCAGCGCCCTGCTGCGCGGGGAGCGCCTGGGCTTTTCGGCGGGGGGCGGCATCGTGGCCGATTCCGATCCCGAGCTGGAATACGAAGAATGCCTGCACAAGGCCCGCGGTTTCTTCGAGGCCCTGGGGCTCCCGGATTTCGCTCCCTAAATCCACTTCCCGTTTCGGCCTCCGGGAGTTACGATCCTTTCCATGTCCGGCTTGGTTTATTTCAACGGCATGCTCAAGCACGAGCACGAGGTCTCGTTTTGGGCCCTGGACCGCAGCTACCTCTACGGCGAGGGACTGTTCGAGACGATGAAGGCCACGCGGGGCTTCATCCCCTTCCTCACCGAGCATTTGCAGCGCCTGTTTCGCGGCATGGACCTGCTGCGCATGCAGCTCAATATCTCCTCCTCCAAGCTGGAATTCGCGCTCTACCAGACCCTCCACCACAACCGGCTGAAAGACGCCTACCTGCGCCTGACGCTGAGCCGGGAAAACCATGAGATGGGCAAGTTGCAGCCGGGGGCGGGCACCAATTTGGTGGTTTTGGCCAGGCCGCTCGACAAACCGCCGGCCAAGCTCTACTCCGAGGGGGCCAGGGCGGTGGTGGTCGAGGACTTCAAGATCTCCCCCGACCCGCTCTGCCAGATCAAGTCGACCAATTACCTCCGTTCCGTGGTGGCCCAACGCATGGCCCAGGAGCAGGGCGCCGATGAGGCCCTGCTTCGGAACACCGCCGGCAACCTCGCGGAAGGTGCGACCATGAATTTATTCCTCTACGACGGGCAGAAGGTGGTGACCCCGCCGGTCAGCGAGGGTCCGCTTCCGGGGATCACCCGAGGCGCGATCATCGACCTGCTGGTGAAGAATTACCTGCCCTACGAGGAGCGGCCCGTGACGCTCTTGGATCTCTTGCAGGCCAAGGAGGCCTTCCTGACCAATTCCATCAAGGAGATCCTGCCCCTCACGCGCGTCAACGGCCAGGCGATCGGCAACGGCTTGCCCGGTCCCGAAACCGCGCGGATCAGCGAGCTGTTCCGCGAGGAGCTGCAGTTCCGCTTCGAGAGCTTCGAGTCGCGGCGCTGGGGCGTGGATTAATCTCCCCATATTTTTAAGACATAACGTTTGGCGAAACGGGCCGCCGCCGGCGGGGTCTGCCCGCGGCACAGGGCGGCGAGCAGGGCCGCGGCGAAGGTGCAACCGGTGCCGCGCCGAGTGCCCGAGCGCCGCTTGGCCCGCAAAATCTTTATCCCGCCGGAGGTGACGACGAGGTCGGTGGCGACCTTGGCTTCGGAGCCGTGGCCGCCCTTCACCACAACGCAGCGGCCGGATTTTTTTCCCTGCGCGAACAAGGCGAGCGCCGCGGATACGGTCTCCGACTCGGTACGGAGGTGGGTGTCGAGAAAGGCCTCCACTTCGGGGATATTGGGGGTGAAGACGTCGACCCGCGCGAGCAATCGAAGCAGGGCGGGGTGCCGCGCCTTGCCGCGAAACAGCTTCATGCCGGAGGAGGCCGCGAGGACGGGGTCCCAGACCACCCAGCGCGGCCGCACCCGATCGAGCCAGCGCAGAATTTCAAGCGCATGCCGCGGTGTCGCCAGCATGCCGATTTTGACGCCGGCGAGCCGGGTCCCGGCCGCCTCCAACTGGGCGCGGAACAGGGGGAGGGAAACCGGCTCCCAGGCGAGACAGGCCTGCGCGGATTGCGCGGTGACCGCGGTGAGGGCGGCTCGGGCCGGAATGCCCAATTTCGCGAAGACGCGAAGGTCGGCCAGCACCCCCGCATGCCCCGAGGGGTCTAGTCCGCCCACGGCGAGGACCGGTTTCAGCCGCGCTGTTTTTGAAATGCTTCGACGAACCATCGCGCCTCCGCGGCGATATTTGGAGCGAGGGTGAGGGCCCCGATCATGGCGACGGCGGAAACCCCCGTTGCTACCACCGAGGCGAAATTACTCCGGTTGATCCCGCCGATTGCGACCACCGGCACCGACACCCCTTGTACCACCCGCCGCAAAGTCTCGAGCCCCTGCACGGGATGTCCAGGCCCCTTGGTGGCGGTGGGGAAGATGGCGCCCAGGGCGACATAGTCCGCGCCCGAGTCGGCCGCCGCCACCGCCTCTTCGTAGCCGTGGGAGCTGTAGCCGATCAGGCGGCCTGGCCCCAGTATTTTGCGCGCCTCCCGAGGCGCCAAGTCGTCCTGTCCCACGTGCACCCCGTCGACCGGCAGCTCCGCGGCCAGCTCGACGTAGTCGTTAAGCAGGAAGCAGAAGTCGTAGCGGTCTTTCCAGGCGAGGATCCCCTCCGCCACCCGCCTTACCCTGCCGAGGTCTTTCTCTCCCTTCATCCGCAATTGCAGGATGGGAACGCCGCCCTCCAGGAGCGCCCGGGCCAGCTCGAGGTGGTCCAGCGCCGGGTTCAGGCTGGTGTCGCAGAGGGCGTAAATGCCTTGGATCGCCTTCATCTAGACCTCGGTTACGTGTTGGGCGAGGAAGGCCATCAAGCCCAGGCCGGCGACCAGGCCGAGGAAGGTCCAGTGCTTGACGTGGGAGTGCTTGTGCACCTCGGGCAGGAGGTCGGAGAGCGAGATGTGCAAAAAGGTCCCGGCCGAGAAGGCAATGGCCCTGCCGATCCAAACGGTGTGTTGCGGGCCGATCAGCCCATAGGCGAGGATGGCGCCGAGGGGAATCATGGCCAAGACCAGGCCTTGCACCAGGAGGATGGTGCCGCGCCGGGTCCCGCTGTGGAGCAGGACCGAGGTGAGGGTGAAGGCCTCCGGGCACTTGTGGGCGGTGATGGCCAGGAAGACCGCGAAGCCCAGGCCCGGCACCATCAAGCCGCTCCCCAGGGCGACTCCGTTGGTCAGGGTATGGATGGCGAGGCCGATGAAGGCGGCGATGCCCAGGTGGTGGATCTCGCAGTCGAAGGCCTCGCAGATGTGGACGGTGATGAATTTTTCGATGAAGTAGAGGAAGAGAAATCCAGCCAGGACGTAAAGGCCGACGTCCTTGCCCAGGATCTCATAGGCCTCGGGCATCAGGTGAAAGAAGGAGGAGCCCAGCATGATGCCCGCGGCGAAGCTTAAAATCACCGGCAGGCGGTCGCGATGCCAGTGTTTCAGCAGGGGGATGAGACCGCCGATCAGGATGGCGACGGAGATGACGGCGGTGTAGAGCCCGAGATTCTTCCAAAACAAGGTCACAACTCTTCCTTCACGGCGATCCGGAGGCTCCGGATCTTTTTGCGAAGGGTGTTCCGGTTGATCCCCAGGATCTTGGCCGCACGAATTTGATTGTGTCCCGTCTGCTTCAGGATCAGACGGATCAAGGGGCGCTCGGCCATCTCCATGATGGTCTCATAGAGATTGGTGGTCTCGAGGTCGCCCAGCTTGGCCAGGAAGGACTGGAGGCGGCTGGCGATCAGCTCTTCCAGTCCCATTTCCTCGATCTCGCGCTGCGTGTCCTCGGCCCCCTTTCCCAGGAAGAAGGCGAAGTCCTGCATCTGCAGGCTCTCGTTGGCGCTCAAGATCGCCGCGCGCTTGATGACGTTCTCCAGCTCGCGGATGTTGCCCGGCCATCGGTAGGCTTCTAGCATCTGCATGGCCTCTTGGGAAAGCGTCTTCACGGGGAGGCCGGTTTCCTGGGCCAGTTTGGCCAGAAAATACTCGCAGAGCAGGGGGATGTCCTCCTTGCGCTCCCGCAGGGGCGGGAGGGCGATGGGGATGACGTTGAGCCGGAAAAACAGGTCTTCCCGGAATTTCTTCTCTTTCACCATCTTTTCAAGGTTCTGGTTGGTGGCGGCCAGGATGCGGACGTCGATGGCCTTGGCCTCGCTGGAGCCGAGGCGCTGGACCTCCTTTTCCTGGAGGACCCGCAACAGCTTGGCCTGGAGGTTGATGGGCAGGTCCCCGACCTCGTCCAGGAACAGGGTGCCTTGGTTGGCGATCTCGAAGTAGCCGGGCCGGTTTTCTTCGGCGCCGGTGAAGGCGCCCTTGCGGTAGCCGAACAGCTCGCTCTCCAGCAGGTCGCGGGGGATGGCCGCGCAATTGACCGCGATGAAGGGGCCCTTGGCGCGGGGGCTGTTCTGGTGGATGGCCTTGGCGATGAGCTCCTTGCCGGTGCCGGACTCGCCTGTGATCAGGATCGAGACGTCGTTGGCCGAGACCTTGCCGATGGTCTTGTAGATCTCGCGCACCCCGCGGCTTTGCCCGACGATCTTGGCCTCCTTGTCGACCTTCAGGCCGCTGACCTCCTGGCGGAGATGTTGGACCTCCTCGGCCAGGCGGCGCGCCTCCAAGGCCTTCTCGACGATCAGCTCGAGCTCGTCCAGCTCGAAGGGCTTGGTGATGTAATCGTAGGCTCCTTTTTTCATGGCGTCGACCGCGTTGCGCATCGTGTCCTGGGCGGTCATGATGATGACCGAGGTCTTGATCTTCTCTTGCTTGAGCTTGTCGAGGACCTCCAGGCCGCTCAGGGAGGGCATTTTGATGTCGAGGATGGCCAGGTCGAAGGGTTCCTCCTTGAGCTTGTTGAAGGCCACTTGGCCGTCACCGGCGGTCTCGACCTCGAAGCCCTTTTTGCCGAACAGCTTCTTGAGGATGGTGCGCAGGCTGAGTTCGTCTTCCGCGATGAGTATTTTGGCGGTCTTGGTTTCCATGAGATTTTCCTACAGGGCTAATTTCAGCAGAATTTTGATCGTGGTCCCTTCCCCTACCTTGCTCTTCACCCGCAGCAGGCTTTCCTGCTCCTTCAAGATCCGTTGGGTCATCATCAGGCCGAGCCCCGTGCCCTTGGCCTTGGTGGTGAAGAAGGGGGTGAAGAGGGATTTTAAATTTTCCTCGGGGATGCCGACCCCCGTGTCGCTGATCGTCACCTGGGCCATCGGAGTCGCCCGGCCCTCTCCCACCTGCATCCGGTAGTCGCTGATGTAGCCGGTGCTCACCTTGAGGGAGCCCCCGTTTTCCATCGCCTCGAAGGCGTTTTTGATCAGGTTGAGGAAGGCCTGCTTGAGGGAGGGCTCGTGGCCCAGCACCGAGGGCAGGGAGGGGTCGAATTCCTGGCGGAGCGCGATGCCGCGCTTTTGCAGGGCCGGCTTCTGCAGGATCAGCAGCTCCGAGAGGATCTGGTTGATGTTGACCGAGCTCTTCTTGAGCTTCTTGGGCTTGGCGAAATCGAGCAGCTGGGTGATGAGCTGGTTGAGCCGGTCGACCTCCGAGACGATCATTTGGGCGTACTCTTGGTTCTCGGAGGACTCGAGATCGCGCTGCAGCATCTGCGCCGCCGCGCGGATGCCGCCCAGGGGATTGCGGATCTCGTGGGCGAGTCCCGAGGCCAGCGTGCCCATCATCGAGAGGCGGTCGAGGACGCGGTTTTCCTCCTGGAAGGCCTGATCCATGCTCAATTCGTGGATCCAGACCAAGGCGCCGGCCGGGCCGTCGGGGAGGCTTAGGGGGGCGATTTCGACTTGGAGGGAGACCGTGCCTTGCATCGTCGCTGCCTTGATCTCGTGGGCGTGCACGGTACGCCCCGATTGCAATACCTCTTTTACCGGCTGCGCCAGGGCTTGGCCATCCCGAAATAATTGCAGCAGTTCTTTTCCCTTGGCGTGGTTGCTGGAGACGGCCAGGAGGCGTTCCGCGGCGGGATTCAGATAGGCCACCCGGCCCGAGGGATCGAGCAGCAGGACCGAGGCGTGCAGGTAATTAAACAGGACCTCATTGAAGGGATGGTCCAGATTCGGCACAGGCGTTTCCGGTTGTTTGGACATAGGGCAAGGGTCCCTTGAACCTCCACTGCACAGATAATAGGCATAATAGCATAAGCTATTAAAAGGCAATAAGTTTTTTTACTTAAATTCTGGGAGGGAATTTGGCGCCTAAGCCCTCGATTAACCGCGGAATTCCAGCAGGGCGAGGGAGAGATTATCGCATTTGGCGGGACGTCCCCCGGGGAGTTTGCCGCTGGCCATTCGGTTTTGGCATTCGTCGACGATCAGCTCGGCGGCCTGGGGCAAGGGGCCGGTGCTGGCCAGGCCGGCCAGCTCCTCGAGGGAAAGCTCGCCGTCGAAGAAGTTGTCGGTAATGCCGTCCGTCGCCATCAGGACCCGATCGCCCGGCTCGAGGGTGAAGGTGGAGATCTCGACGTCCCGGGAGGGGCGCATGCTGTCGAGGCCGATGCAGCGATTGAGGATGTGGTTGAGCTCCAAGGCCGTGGCAGGGTCGATCAGGCCCTCGCGCAACAGCTCTTGGCCCTGGGTATGGTCGCGGGACTCGAACAGGATCTTGCCTTCCCTCACCACCATCACTTTGGTGTCGCCGACATGGGCGCTGCGCAGCAGGGTGTGTCGCACCTGCACCGCGGCGAAGGTGCAGCCCATCGGGTGCATCCCCGAGAGGCGCGGGTCGTTGTGGGAGCGCGTCATGATCGCCTCGTTGGAGAGGCAGATTGCGGATTCCAAATCCATGCCGTTCTCGATGCCCCACTGAAAGAAATCGACGGCGATCCCGCTCGCGACGTGACCGGCGACATGGCCGCCCATGCCGTCGGCCAAGGCCAGGACCTTGTGCTCGGGCATCATCAAGAAGGCGTCCTCGTTGCGTGGCTTGTAGTCCACCCCGACCTCGGTGACGGCCACCGAAGGGTGGTTGCCGAGGCTGGCCTTGGCGGCGCCCCATTGGTTGTTGCGGGCCTTCATGGCGGCGCGGATGCGCTCGGGCTCGGGAAGCTGGTTTTCTTCCTGGCTCAGCAGCTGGCGGAGCAGCTCGAGGCGTTGGGTGATGTGCATGGAGTTGGAAAAATCGCCGATCCGTTTGGCCTCTTCGCGCCGCCCCAGCAGCCGCAATAGGCGCAGGCCCTCGTCGATCTCGTGCATCAACACCTGCGCGTAGAAAATCTTTTCCTCGGGCTTGTAGGCCTGCTGCGTGCGCGGGTCCATCTTGAAGAAATTCAGAACTTGCAGGGGGATTTTTCCGGAAGGCCGAACGCGCACCTCGTCGCTCGGCTCGGCTCTTCGCGCGGGCCTTTTGCGCGCGCCCTGCAGATAAGAGCCTCGCAGGGCGCTGCCCTTCGGAAATGTATCCAGATTTTTCGCGGCCATGATCCCCAACCGGCAAACAGGTACAATGCTAAAATTATAGGGGCTTCGTCGCGCGGTTACAACCTCCAACCGCGGTTGACGATTCGCGTCAAATGACGCATTGAATTAGGGTATCGAAATCTTTAAAGTAAAAAGTTCGAACCGAAAAAATATTTAGTAAAAAAATGTCCTACGCCCTCCGACAGCGAATCCAGACCCGACTTGGCGCCGAGCAAGGCGCCTACCGCCGCGCGGGCGCGGGCCTCCGCACCGCGCTGGCCTATCCCAACCAGTATTTTTTCGGGATGTCGAACCTCGGCTTCCAGACCCTCTACGCCGTGCTCAACCGCCTGCCGGACGTCTCCTGTGAGCGGCTCTTCCTCCCGGAGGACGACCTGCTCCCGGCCCTGGGACCGGGGAGCCTGGTGGGTTACGAGCTCGGCACCCAGGTCCGCGACCTGGACTTGGTCGCCTTCTCGATCTCCTACCAGAACGACTACCTGAACCTCATCCCCATGCTGCACCTGATGGGCCTCAAGCCGCGGGCCGAGGACCGTGCCGACGGCGACCCCTTGATCCTCGCGGGTGGGCCGGCGGTGACGATCAATCCCGAACCCATCGCCACGCTCTGCGATGCGCTGGTGATCGGGGAAGGGGAGGAGGTGATGGCCCCGATCGTCGCGGTGTTGCGGGAGGGCCTTTCCAAGGCCGAGACCTTGGCGGCGCTCGATCAAATCGAAGGGGTGTACGTCCCGAGCCGCTTCGATCCCGCCGCGGACCGGGAGCTCGCCTCGCGGAAGGCGATGCGGGGCTTCGGCCTGATCAGCGGCCAGGCCAACGGAAGGCCGCAGTGCGGGCGCTTCATCCGGCGCTTGGTGGTGCAGAATCCCGAGATCCCGCTGGCCCATTCCACTGTCCTGACCCCGGAGACCGAGTTCGGCGACCTCTATTTGATCGAGGTGCAACGCGGCTGCCAATGGGGCTGCCGGTTTTGCGCCGCCGGTTTCATGTACCGCTACCCGCGTTATGACGCGCTCGAGGGGCTGAAGGCGCGCATCGACCACGGCCTGAAATACCGCAAGAAGGTCGGGCTGATTGCCGGGGACCTGCTGGGTCACGAGGCCATCCACGAGCTGCTCGCCTACATCGACGCGCAGGGCGGCGGCTTCAGCCCCTCCTCGGTGCGGCTCAACGCCTTCACCCCCGAGATCATCCATTACCTGCGCAAGAGCGGCAACAAGACCATCGCCATCGCCCCCGAGGCCGGCAGCGAGCGCCTGCGGCGCAGCCTCAACAAGACCTTCACCGATGCCGAGGTCGTGGAGTCGGCCGAACGCCTCGCCGAGGGCGGCATCCACAACATCAAGCTCTACATCATGATAGGTCTCCCCACCGAGACCGAGGCCGACCTCGAGGCGCTCTGCGGGCTCACCCTGCGGACCCGGGAGGCCTTGACGCGCTTTGCGAAGCGTTCCGGGCGCATGCCCTCGCTTACCCTGAGCGTCAGTCCCTTCACCCCAAAGCCTTCCACGCCCCTGCAATTCCATCCCTTTGCCGGCATCGCCGCCTTGAAGGAGAAGCTGCGTTTTATCCGGAAGCGCCTGCTGGCGGCCGGCCACATCCGCTTGGCGGGGGAGTCGGGGCTCGATGCGACCCTGGAAACCCTGCTGTCCCGAGGGGATCGAAGGGTCGGGGAATTTCTCCACAGGGCGGTGGTGCCGGTCGGCAAGGCCCTGCGGGTCGGGGGCCCGGCCCATCTTCGTAACTCCTTATTATCCTTAGATTTTGATCCGGAAATCTTCATCTCCCGGGAGTACCGGCCGGAGGAGCCCCTCCCCTGGGATTTCATCGACCATGGGATCAAGACCCCCTTCCTGGTTCGGGAAAAGGAGAAGTTCGAGGCGGGAAAGGTCACCCACTACTGCATGCCGGAGGTCTGCCGCAGCTGCGGCGTCTGCTGAAAAGTCATTTTTTTCGCTCGCCGGACTCTAATGTCTATGGTCAAATCGCCCGGGCCGTGCTAATAAAAGTTTTTGGCGCTCCGTTTCACCTGGGAATAGGTGGGTGAAAGGAAGAATATGGGCCGGTTTTTGAAAATCTGGGCAGGGATTGGGTTGTTTGGCCTGGGGCTGGCGGCCCTGGTTGGGTCGACCGAGGCCCAGGCGGGGACCATTGTAGTAGGCGGGGCAAGACCGGGTTACGTGAGTCCTTACTACTATCCGCAACCCTATTATTACCCTTCGACCGTGATGGTCGAACCTTTACTCTTGCCGAGGACCGGGAGTAACGATTATCTTTACCAGTATGACAATGTTTACGGCGCGGGGGCCTCGGCGGCCGGGCGGATGGATCGAGTGGTCAATAACCCCCAGCCCTATCTTTTTTATCCGCGTCAACCGCGGGTTTATATAGGTTACTAACCAAAAACCCTCCTTTTCGGGGAGGTCGACACTTCAGGATGGCCCCGACTCAAAAAGTCGGGGCCATTATTTTTGGGCCCTCCTCGCATTTTGACGCATCCCGGACCGGGCCGGGATCCCTCGCCAAGCCTTGACCCTGGGGGAAATACGTCCTAGGGCTTGCCCATGCTGAAGTTTTTCTTCCATCGCTCCGGCGCCATGGTGTTCCTGATGAACGCCTTGGCGGGCCTGGAATCGCTGGCCCTGCTGTGGCGGGCCTGGCGGACCGGTTCCCTGGGCTGGGCGACGGCCTTCCTGGTGGCGGCCTGGTGGGGGGTCAATTTGATGAACTGGATCCCCTGGTATCCGGAACGCCGGGGCCCCGATGGCCGGCCGGCCAAGCTGGGCATCCGGCTCCATCTCCAGAAAAACGTGGTCCCAACGGCTTACCTCCTGGCCTTGGCCTTCGGGCTTCGGCTCCTGGGCGCCCCGGACCTGGCTATGATCCCCTTTGGGATCCTGTTTTTGCCCATCTTCTATGTCAGCGGGATCCTGCTGTATTTCCACTTTCGGGACCGCAGCACCTTGACCCCCGGTTATTTCAGTCATAACTTCTACCTGAAAGACGAGGACACCCCATGTACCCGTTAGCTATTTTTGGCCTTGGGCCCCCTGAAATGCTCTTGTTGTTCCTGATCATCCTGGTGGTGTTCGGGGCCGGCAAGATCCCCCAGATCGGCAGCGGCCTGGGGAAGGGCATCCGCAATTTCCGCAAGGCCGTGAAAGGGGACGAAGAGGAGTCCCAGGAAACTCCCCCGCCCAAGGATCCGCCCGCCTAAGCCAGCCTTTTTTTCCAAACTGCTTTTGACACGCTGGGCAAAATGACCCATACTTTCCCTTGGGTCCTTTACAGAATTTGACGCGATCCGGGTTTTGTGCCATGGCCCTTTTTCGCGTCATCACCGCGTCAAAACATCCGAGAGGAAACTATGGAAAAAGATCGCTCCGTTCGCATCGTCAAACGCTACCAAAATCGCAAGCTCTATGACACGCAGAACTCCTGCTATGTCACCCTCGACGAAATCGGCCAAATGGTGAAGCAGGGCGAGGACGTCAAGATCGTCGACAACCGCAGCGGCGAAGACCTCACCACCGTGACTTTGACGCAGATCATCTTCGAGGAAGAGAAGAAGAAAAAGAGCCTGCTGCCCTTGGCCACCCTCAAGAACATCATCCAGTCCGGCGGCGAATCCATCGCCGAGTTTTTCCAAAAGACCATCGGCAGCCCCGTCTCCAGCGTCAAAGACCAGACCGAGAAGATCGTCGACAAGATCAAGGACGAGTTCGAGGACGGCGGCACCTTCCTCAAGGACATCCTGCACCGCGCCCACAAGACGGTCGACGAGCTGCAGCGCAAGGTCGAGGAGAAGGTCCGCATTCCCTTCGGCGGGGGCGGGGCGGCGGCGCGGATCCCGCAGGTGAAGGCGGAGCTGCGGGCCCTGCGCAAGAAGATGGCGACGCTGGAGCGCAAGCTCAAGGATTATCAGAAGTCGGCATAGTCTCGCGGGTCTGAATTAGGTTTGAAGGGGCCGTTGTTTGGAACGGCCTCTTTTTTTTGCCTTGGTGGGTGTCCTTGCCCGAGGGAGGAGAACGGGGGATGCCCCTCTCCACTCTTTTGTCCCGGCCTCAAGCCGGCCGGGACAAAGGTTCCAAAAGCCGTGATATCGGAGGCTTTAGGGTGAGGGCTTTTGGAAAACCCGTTCCGAGGGGCATCCCCCGTTCTCCTCCCTCTACCGTCTCAATTTCGGTTTTTTTGGTCTTTTTTCTCGGCCCTGAAAGCCGGTTTTTGTGCCTACGGTGTTAGCCCCCTCAATCCCCTAATCCCGCTGGACGAGCTTGTTGGGGGGAGATAGGAAGGGGGGATGTACGAGGTCGTCATCACCCAGCCCTTTACCGCCGCCCATCGCCTCAAGCTCTACGACGGCGAATGGGAGCCCCTGCATGGGCATAATTGGAAGGTCGAGGTCCGGCTGGCGGGCCGGGACTTAGACCAGATCGAGGTCTTGATCGACTTCCTCGAGGTCAAAAAAGAGCTACAGGCCTTCTTGAAAGAGCTCGACTACACCTACCTCAACGAAAACCTGAAGCTGGAGGGGCGCAACCCTTCCGCCGAGGTGGTGGCCTTCTGGTTGTTCCAGAAGATGCAGGGCAAGATTCAACACCCCGTCGCGCGGGTCAGCAAGGTCACCGTTTGGGAGACCGAAGACTGCGCGGCCAGTTATTCGGAATAGACCATGGCCGTTTCCTATGTCGCTTTGCTTTCCGGAGGGCTCGATTCCACCGTAGCCGCCTTCGCCGCCCGCCGGCAGGGGCCGGTCGGCATCGCCTTGGTCTTCGATTACGGGCAGCGGGCCGCCAAGGCGGAGGCGGACGCCGCCAAGAAGATCGCCAAGCGGCTCAAGGCCGAGTGCCGCTTGATCAAGCTGCCCTTCCTCGCCCAGGTGACCAAGACCGCCTTGGTGATGAACGACCAAGTCATCCCCCAAATCAAGATGGCCAAGCTGGACGACCGCAGCGAGACCGAGAAGAGCGCCCAAGACGTCTGGGTGCCCAACCGCAACGGGCTTTTTCTCAACATCGCCGCCTGCGTCGCGGAGGGGGAGGGCTTTTCCGAGATCGTGGTGGGCTTCAACGCCGAGGAGGCTGCCACCTTCCCGGATAACAGCGCCAACTTCGTGGAGCGCAGCGAGCGCTGCTTCGAGCTCTCCACCCTGGGAAAAATCAAGATCTGCGCGCCCACCCTCGGTTTGAACAAGACCGAGATCGTCAAGCTGGGCATGGAGCTCGACGTGCCCTACGGCGACGTCTACAGCTGTTACCAAGGCAAGAAGCGCCACTGCGGGCGCTGCGAGTCCTGCCTGCGCTCGATGCGCGCCTACCAAAACGCCGGGCTTTGGCCCTTGCTGAAAAACCGCTTCGGAGCCTGAGCCGTGCAGACCCTCTTTTCCGAGATCGAATTGAAGTACGACGGCAGCCAGTTGGCGAGCCACTTCGCCTACCGGAGCTTCGGCTTCCTGGGCGACAGTCTGGTCGGCTTCATCGGGCCCTGTGAGGTGAAGCTGGAGGCCATGGTCGACCTCGAGGACGTGCGGCGCAGCGCCCCGATCTTCAGCCGGCGCATGCTGCATTTTCTCTGGGAGAGCTTCGCCTTCGACCTGCGGGCGGCGGCGAGCTTTCAGCGCCTGATGGTCGCGGTGGTCGCCGAGGAGTTGCGCCGCCACGGGGTCGCCGAGCCCGTGCGCCGCGGCGACGACCTCTACGTCGCCGACCGAAAGCTGAGCGTCTCCATCGCCGCGGCCTCCCCGGTGTCAAGCCTGATCCATTTGGGCCTGAACCTGACGGGAGTCGGCGCCCCCGTCGCCGCCATTGGCTTGGAGGAATTAGGGATTGACGCGACGGCCTTCGCTAAGCTCTGCTTGGAGAGATTCCGGGAGGAATACGAGGGAATCCTGAAGGCCACCTATAAAGTGAGGCCGGTGAACTAGGCCATGCCAGCCAACTTGATCGAAATTTTTGCCAGCTACCAAGGGGAGGGGCCCCGTGTCGGGGAGCCGATGACCTTCCTGCGTCTGCAGGATTGCGCCTTATCCTGCAGCTTTTGCGACACCCCGGCCAGCTTTGAGCGGCATGCCCGCTTTCGGATCGAGACGCCTCCCTTCAGCGGCCGCTTTGAATATCGCCCCAATCCAGTCGACGGCGAGGCCCTCCACCGCTGGCTCGAGCCCTTCGCCGGGCAAATTTTGAGCATCACCGGCGGCGAGCCCTTGCAGCAGGCGGATTTCCTGGCAGGTTGGCTCCCGACCCGGCCCCGGCGCGACCCCGTTTTGCTCGAGACCAACGGCGTCCTGCCCGCCGCCTTGGCCAAGGTCCTCGACCAGGTCGACATCGTCAGCATGGACATCAAGCTGCCCTCGGTGACGGGGATGCGGCCCTATTGGCGGGAGCACGCGGAATTTCTCAAGCTCGCCCGCCGCAAGGAAGTCTACGTCAAGGTGGTCGTCTCCAACCCGACGGACTTGGGAGAATTGAAAGAGGCGATCCGCATCGTCGAGACCGAGGCGCCCGGCGCGCCTTTCATCCTGCAGCCCGTGACCCCGGCGGGCGCGGTGCGCGAGCGCATCCCCGAGGAACGCCTCAAAGAGCTCTACCGTTTTTCCAAACAGCACCTGGAAGACGTGCGCGTCATTCCCCAGGTCCACCCCATGCTGGGCCTGTTATAGGAGGTGAGCGATGCCCCTGCAGACGCGTCAAGACCTGGAAGCCTACGAAGCCAAGACCCTCGCCCCCTACGCCAGCCACAGCGCCCAGTCGATGGGGCGCGAGTACCCGCAGGAGGAGCACCCCTACCGAACCCGCTTTCAGCGCGACCGCGACCGCATCGTCCACAGCAAGGCCTTCCGCCGCCTGGAGTACAAGACCCAGGTCTTCGTCAACCACGAAGGCGACCACTACCGCACCCGCCTGACGCACAGCCTCGAGGTGGCGCAGATCTCCCGCAGCATCGCCCGCATGCTCCGCCTCAACGAGGACCTCTCCGAGGCGATCTGCCTGGCCCACGACCTGGGGCATCCGCCCTTCGGGCACTCCGGCCAAGACGTGATGAACGAGCTCATGAAAGACAAGGGGGGCTTCGAGCACAACCGCCAGTCGCTCCGCATCGTCACGGTGTTGGAGGACCGCTATCCCCATTTCCCGGGGCTGAACTTGAGCTTCGAGGTGCTCGAGGGGATCTCCAAGCATTTCACCGACTACGACCTGCCCGACGGGCGGGGCTTCCACCGCGAGGGCCAGCCCAGCCTGGAGGCCCAGATCGCCAACCTGAGCGACGAGATCGCCTACAACAACCACGACCTCGACGACGGCCTGCGCAGCGGGATGATCACCCTGGAGCAGCTTCGCGAGGTGGAGATCTGGCAGGAATTGTTCGAGGCGGTGGAGCGCGAGTTGCCGGAGGCCCGCCTCAAGACCAAGGTGCACGAGGCGATTCGCCGCCTGATCAACCGTCTGGTCACCGACCTGGTCGAGCACACCATGGAAGGCATCGAGACCCATGGCATCCGCACGATCGAGGACGTGCGTCAGGCTCCGCGTCAATTGGTGGGCTACAGCGAGCGGGTTCGGGGCAAGAACGCCGAGCTGAAGAAGTTCCTGTTCAAAAACCTCTACCGGCATTACCGTGTGGAGCGGATGGCGGACAAGGCGGAGCGGATCCTCCGCAATTTGTTCAAGGCCTATACCCACAACCCCAAGATCTTGCCGCCCTGGGTCTTTGACCGGGCGGGCAGCGACGATCCGATGCGGGCGATCTGCGATTACATCGCGGGCATGACCGATCGCTACGCCTTGGACGAACATCATAAATTGTTCGACCCGCATGCGCGGGTCTGAAAGGGCGAAGGATTCCACCCATGAAAGGCAACAAAGTCGAAATCACCCTGAATACCCCCATCCTCATCGAGGTTGGCGAAGGGGAGGGCGCCCACAAGAATCGCGAGGAGGCGATCGCCAAGATCATCGGCACCGTCCTGGAGGCCGGCGAGGGCGGCCTGACGGTGGAACTCGGGGAACTCCTCAACGAGAAACGGCAGAAGTTCGCCCCGCCCCGCCGCTGGATGTTCCTGCCTTATTTCAAGATCGATCACCTTTTTTCGGTGAGTTAGCCGCGGGGCAGGGCGAGCCGCGGAGGATTTTTACAAATCCACCATCATTTTGAACCCGCCCCAAAACATGCGCTTGCCGTCGAAGGGTAATTTTTTCGGGTCCATCATCGCGGCCAGCCGTTTGTCCTGCATCACTTTTTTCATGATCCGGTCCCGGTCCTTGCGGGATTTGTAGACGACCCAGGAAAACCAAACCACTTCGCCGGGCCTCAGCTTGACCGACTGGGGGAAGGAGGTCCACTTGCCGGGTTTTACATCGTCGGCTATGCACTCTCGGTATTCCAGCGCGCCGTGTTCTCGCCATACTTTGCCCGCCTGCTTCGCCATGCGGCGATAGGCTTGAATATTTTTTTTGGGGACCGGCAGGACAAAACCGTCAACGTAGGCCATAATTGCTCCTTTTTTAAATGGAATGCGGAGATGTTAATTCCCTGGACCAGGGAATTCCAGGGCTAACCTTGCTCTGCGCCCCATAATCGAAGCTATTGATTGGGCTTTCATTTTCCGTGCCTGAATTCCCTGGGAGCTTCCTTATTTTAGGCCCCGTTCCGTTCCCGCCCAATGCCTCGAGGTCTCGAGGCCCTGGGGGGCGGTGGTTGGCGATACCGGTTTTTCGCTGCTCGATTCGTCTAAGGCTTCCCGCGCGGGTCGGCGCTCCGGAGAGGTGGCATTTTCCGCCCCTGGCAACTTTTGTACCTGTGGATCGATACCTCCCGTGCCCGGGGCTCATTCCTACCTACCTAATAATTACTGGGCATTTTTCACTCCGCGGGGTGCCGGTTCCGTTCGCGCGGTCGGATCCCCGCGATTTATGGCTTGGGGGCTCGCCGTGTCTGACACGGTTATATTCCGAATTACGCCCGAGGCTCGGGGCTTGCTCCGGGAACACCTGGATTTTTTCGCGCCCTTCTCGGTGGCGGCGTCGCAAGGCGACTTGCCGCGCCTCCTCGGCAAGGATCCGGAGGCGCAAACCGAATTCCGACTCCTGCCCAACGGAGACCGGGAGGTGTCCTGGGTCTATCCCCTCGACGACAATGCGGATCCGGGGGACGGCCGCCTCTACCTGCGAGACGTCTTCACCTTCGATCCGAGCGAGAGCCTGCTGAAGAATTTTTCCCGGGAGTGCCGCGAGGCCTCCGGGGCCGACTCCCCTTGGCTGCGGAGTTGCCGGGGCTTGACGGCCTCCTTTGCCTGGGATCGTCGTCACCCCCTGGTTAGGGATTTCGCCGCCTCAGCGGGGCGCAGCTACGCCCGTCCCTTCGCCGCCTCGGACGGGAGTTTGGAGCCGGAGCTGCTCGCCGCCTTGCTGGCCCAGGGCGACTACCTGCGCGCCGCGGGAGACCTGGTGCGCCGACGCCGCCCCTCGTTCAAGATCAAGGTTGGGGATCCCCAGAGCTACTTCCAAATCCTGCCCCGCGGCGCCTCCCTGGAAGTCGTCTTGGCACTGGCGGTGGATGACGATGCGGACCCGGGCAACGGGAGGATTTTCCTCAAGGAGCGCTTTTCGGTGGATGCCGCCAGCGGCCGGATGCTGGGACACGAGCGGCGCTGGGAGGTGGGTCCGGATTCGGAACCGGTGGGGCGGACCACCCGGGCCCTGCTCGCCGCCCTCAACCGGGAAAGGCCGCCGGACCTCGAGGCGGCCGCCGCCTTTCTCGAGGCCCTGCTGCCGCGCCTCCGTCCGCAAGCCCGCGCGAATCCGCTCGAGCTCCTCTCGGCCTTTGCCGCGCCCTCCGGGGCCTTGGGGAAAGCGGGTCCGGGCGCTCGAGAGGGAACGCGGGGCCGCGCCGCCGCGGCGGGCTTCGCCTGGGAGGCGATGCAGGCGGTGGCCATCGAAGAACTTGCGCGGCGCGCGGAGCGCAGCCGCGGCTGGGGGCATGCCGGCGCGCCCTTGGCCGAGGCGGAGGCCCGGGCGCGGCTGGAAAAATTGTCGGATCAGGTGCGGGCCGGCCTGCAGCGCGACTCGAGCCGAACTCCACTGGAGGTCCTCGCCGGGCTCCCGCTGCGTGGGGAGGAGGCCAAGCTGCGCGCGGGCCTCGCCGCCGATCCCTTGCTGCGGGAGCTCGACGACCTCGCCCGCGAGACCGACGCTGGGCTGTGGGCCGAGAGCGCCCTGCGCCTGGCCGAGCATGGCATGCTGCGAGACCGTGGCCTGGTGCAAGCCGCCCATTGCCTGGCCCAAAGCCTCTCCCAGGACGCGAGGGTCGGCCGCCGCGCCGCGGCCCTCCTGGCCCTCACCGAGGGCCGTGCCCCGCTGGGGAAAAAATTCGAGCTCCTCCTCCCGGAATTTTCTCGGCAGGTGGTGAAACCCTCCACCCTGCTGGGCATGACGATCGCCCCCTTCGCCGGGGTCGCGGCGGAGTGGGGCGGGCTGCGCCTGGCGGCCTGGGGCCTGGGCGCGGAACAGACCCTGCGGCTTGGTTCCGGCTGGCGCTGGGCGGCCTCCCTCTTGGGCATGGGCGGTGAGGCCCTGGCCTTCACGGGGGTGCATCGGAGTTTCGAACGATGGACCCAGGGGCCCGAGACGGCTTGGCGCGGCCTGCGCGGAGAGGTTCTTTCCTCGGTTCTCTTGTTCGGGAGCCT
Organism: bacterium; assembly: GCA_046346845.1. Classification (GTDB taxonomy): domain Bacteria; phylum UBA10199; class UBA10199; order DSSB01; family DSSB01; genus DSSB01. Next base: position 995 of record JAXMHH010000002.1, on the reverse strand, counting down.
ACGCCTGGCGGCCTGGGGAGGGCATTGGGCCCTGGGGCGGGTCGGAGGTGAGGCGGCCGACGCCGCGGGGCGGCGCTTCGTCGCCCTGGTCCAGCACGGCAGCGGCCTGGCCGCCATGGGACTCTCCGCCGCCCTGAGCCGACGTCTGGGTTGGGCCCCGGACACGGGCCAGGGCTTCGGCGCCAATCTCATCGATTCCTCCCTGGCCTATTTGCAGGCGAGCCTCGGCTATCGCCTGGCGGATGGCTTGAGCGGCGGCCACCTGTCCGCCCTGCATCGCCTGGCACGCGAGGGCGTGGCGGCCTCGCTCCGGCTCGCGCCGCAGGGGGCCGGCAAGGTCGGGACCCTGGGCGCGGAGTTCATCCTGCGGCCCGAGGGTATTCCCAGCTTGCGCCTCTTCGACCTCAACCAGGGCGGGTTGCAGTCTGACTTCCGGATTCCCCCCGGCGGGGAGGCCTTTCTCGATTATCTCTTGTTCGGCCATGAAGGCGGGAAGGTTCGGCTGTTCCGCGACGCGGCCGGCGCGGTCTTCCTCGAAGATCGCCGCCCCGGCGTCACGCAGTGGCGCACGAGTGGAAGAGAGGGATTCAATTTTCGCGACCAGCCCCTGCTCTACAATGGATCGCCGCTGCGGCCCCACAGCCCGGTGCGCTTGCAGGAGGGGGATACCCTGTTCTTTCCGATCCGGCGGTTGAAGGTCAGCCTGCCGCAGCACTCCGAATTGTACGCCGCCCTGGCCCAGTTGCCCTTGAAGCGGCAGAGCGCGATCGCGGCCCTGCTCCGCGCCGATCCCGCGCCCGAGTCCTGGCTCCCGGCCCTGGAGGCGGGGGAGACCGGCGCCGAAAAATCCCTCGCCCGCCAGCTCCGCGAAGTCCTGGCGGGCAGGGCCCTCCTGCACGGCCTGCCCACCGAGCTGGGCATTCAAGGCTCCGTGCAGGCGGCCATGGAGAAGCGATTGGGTCATTGGGCGATGGAAGGCTGGTGGGACACCTCCT
>JAXMHH010000001.1:0-688155 GCA_046346845.1 bacterium | reverse complement strand
CGAGTAATAGAAAGAATCGGCAAACTATGGAAACCCCAGGACAAAAAATCCGAATCCGACTCAAGGCCTTCGATCACAAGCTGCTCGATCAGTCGGCCTCCGAGATCGTCGAGACCGCCAAGCGAACCGGGGCGAGGATCGCCGGGCCGGTGCCCCTGCCGACCAAGATCGAACGCTACACGGTGCTCCGGTCGCCGCACGTCGACAAGAAATCGCGCGAGCAATTCGAGATTCGGACCCACAAACGCCTTTTGGATATTCTCGAACCGACCCAGCAGACCATCGACGCCCTGATGCGGCTCGACCTGTCGGCGGGCGTCGAAGTCGAGATTAAGATGGTATGAGCAAGAAAATGATCAAACCCGGCCTGATCGGGAAAAAAATTGCGATGACCCAGATCTTCTCCGACGAGGGGAACTACGCCGGCGTCACGGTCCTGCAGGTCGGCCCCAATGTGGTGACCCAGGTCAAGCGGCCGGACACCGAAGGGTACAGTGCCTTGCAATTGGGTTTCGACGAGCTGGAATTCCGCCGGGTCAACCGTGCGGCCCGCGGTCATTTCGAGAAGAAGGGCCTGCGCGCCTATCGCGAGCTCCGCGAAATCCGCGTCAGCGACTCCTCCGCCTTCAAGGTCGGTCAAAAACTCAGCGTTTCGGCCTTCCAAGTGGGCGACCGGGTCGACGTGACCGGGGTCTCCAAAGGCAAAGGCTTCCAGGGCGTCATCAAGCGGCACCACAAGGCGGGCGGTCCCGCCAGCCACGGTTCCTGCTTTCACCGTTCCACCGGTTCCATCGGTCAACGTACCTATCCCGGCAAAGTCTTCAAATTGATGGGCCTGCCCGGCCACATGGGAGACGAGCAGGTCACGGTGCGCAACCTGAAGGTCCTGAAGGTAGATGTCGAGCGCAATTTGTTGGTCCTCAGTGGCGCGGTCCCAGGCGGCGAGAATGCCATCCTGTTGGTGCGCAGCGCCGATCCCAATTTCGAGAGCCGTTTGAAGGCGCAGGAAGCGCCCCAGGCCCCGGAGCCGAGCCCCGAGGCGCCGAAGGCGGAAGGAGAGGCGGTGGCGTAAGTATCGCCTGAGCGATCCGCCGCGGAGAATACACTATGAGCACTTTAGCCCTATACAACCAATCCGGAAAGAAGGTTCGGGACATCGAAGTGGCCGACGGCCTGCTCGCCGGCCCGATCCGCAAGGCCTTGTTGTACTACATGGTCCGCAACCAGCTGGCCAATCGTCGGGCGGGTACACATGCCACCAAGACCCGCGGCATGACCACCGGTTCGACCAAGAAGATCTACCGCCAAAAGGGTACCGGCAACGCCCGCCACGGCGACATCAAGGCCCCGATCTTCGTCGGCGGCGGCCGTATCTTCGGGCCGCATCCCCGCGATTACAGCTATACGACGCCCAAGCCGGCCAAGCGCCGGGCCCTGCAGACCGCGGTTGCGCTCAAGAACAAAGAGGGTGCCCTGAAGGTCGTCGAAAACCTGGCCTGGAAAGACATCAAGACCAAGCAGGCGCAGGAATTCTTCAAGGCCCTCGATTCCAAATCGGCCCTGCTGGTCATCGGATCGGCCGATGAAGTCGTCGAGAAATCGGTGCGCAACCTCAAGGGCTTCAAGGTGCTGCGCGCCGAGGGCCTCAATGTCTACGACATTTTGAAGTACGATCACCTGGTATTAACCGAAGACGCCTTGAAGGCGGTCGTCGCCCGCGTGGGCGCCGCGATTCAATAGCGAGAGTTTTTATGGAAATGCATCAGATCATCCGCCGTCCCCTGGTCACCGAGAAGGGCACCCAGGTGCGCGAGCTCCATCAGCAGTACCTCTTCGAGGTGGATCACCGGGCCAGCAAGCACCAGATCAAGGGCGCGGTGGAGAAACTTTTCAATGTGCACGTCGAGGACGTCAAGACGCTCAACGTGCGCGGCAAATTGAAGCGCGTCGGGCGCAACGTCGGCCGCCGTTCCAACTGGAAAAAGGCCTATGTCACCCTGCGCGATGGCGAGAAAATCGAATTTTTTGAAGGCGTATAACCATGGCCACTAAAGAATACGATCCGATTACCCCCGGCCGGCGCGGCATGAACGTCTCGGATTTTGCCGAGATCACCAAGAAGCGACCTGAAAAGTCCCTGCTTGGCCACAAGACGCGCTCGGGCGGACGCAACAACCACGGCCGCATCACCACCCGCCATATCGGCGGAGGGCACAAGAAGCGTTACCGCATCATCGACTTCCGCCGGGACAAGCTCGACATCCCCGCGAAAGTGGCAGCGATCGAGTACGATCCGAACCGCAATGCGCGCATTGCCTTGCTCTTTTACGCCGACGGCGAGAAGCGCTACATCATCGCGCCGCAATCGCTGGGAGTGGGCCGGGAAGTGATCGCCTCCGAGGCGGCCGATATCCTGCCGGGAAACGCCTTGCCCCTGCGCAACGTCCCGGTCGGCACCAATATTTACAACATCGAGTTGAAGGTCGGCAAAGGCGGCCAATTGGCCCGCAGCGCCGGCACCTTCGCCCAGCTGATGGCGAAGGAAGGCAAGTACGCCCTGGTGAAGCTTCCTTCCGGCGAGGTCCGCAAGGTCTTCATCGACTGCATGGCTACCATCGGCGAGGTCAGCAACCCCGAATTCGAGAACATCACCTGGGGCAAGGCCGGCCGGACCCGTTGGCGTGGCATCCGCCCCACGGTTCGCGGTATGGTCATGAACCCGGTCGACCACCCGCACGGCGGCGGCGAAGGTTGCAGCAAAGGCGGCAACCATCCTTCCAGCCCTTGGGGAACCCCGGCCAAAGGATACAAGACGCGTCAGAACAAGCGGACGCAAAACATGATCGTGAAGGATCGCAGAAGCAAACTTTAGATTAAGTGTCGAAGTGCTTAAGTGCCTAAGTGCTTAAGTTTCTTTGAAACCAAAATGCGTTTAAGTTTTTACTTAGACACTTCGACACTTAAGCACTCAGACACTTAAGGTAACGTATGCCTCGTTCGTTGAAAAAAGGACCCTGGGTCGACCCCTCCCTGCAAAAAAAGGTCGACGCCCAGCAGGACCAAAAAAGCAAGAAAGTGATCAAGACCTGGTCGCGCCGTTCGATGATCACCCCGGATTTCGTGGGCCTGACCTTCGCGGTGCACAACGGCCGCAAGTTCATCCCGGTCTTCGTCACCGAGAACATGGTCGGCCACAAATTGGGCGAGTTCGCCGCGACCCGCACCTTCCACGTGCATTCCGGCGACCGCAAGGCCAAGGAGGCGAAATAGCCATGTCCGCTACCGCTCGCATCAGCTATCTCCGCGTGACCCCGCGCAAGGCGCGGCTGGTCGCCGACCTGATTCGCGGCAAGAAGGTGCAGGCCGCCCTCGACCTGCTCTCCTTCACCAACCGCTACGTCGCCAAGGATTTCAAAAAGCTGCTCCGTTCCGCCCTGGCCAACGCCGAGCAGAAGGGCGGCATGGATCCCGACAACCTCATCGTCAAGACGGTGATGGTCGACCAAGGCCCCACGATCAAGCGCTGGCAAGCCCGCGCCCGGGGCTCGGCCTACAAAGTCGAGAAGAAAACCAGCCACGTCACTTTGATTCTGGAAGAGAAATAGGAAACGCTATGGGTCAGAAAGTTCATCCTTACGGATTTCGGGTCGGAGTCACCAAACCTTGGCTGTCCAAGTGGTACGCCAAGCGCAGCTACGCCGAGTTCCTGCACGAAGACATCAAGTTCCGTCGCGAAGTGAAGAAGAAGCTTTATTCGACGGGTGTCTCCAAGGTCGAGATCGAACGCGCCGCGCGCAAGGTGAAGGTCATCATCCATACCGCGCGTCCCGGCCTCGTCATCGGCAAGAAGGGCGCCGGCATCGATGCCCTGCGCGCCGATCTGGCCAAGAAGAGCAATTGCGAGGTATTCCTCGACATTCAAGAGGTTCGCAAGGCCGAGATCGACGCCCAACTGGTCGCCGAGAACATTGCCATGCAACTGGAAAGACGCGTCGCCTTCCGCCGCGCGATGAAAAAGGCGGTGCAATCGGCGCAAAAATTCGGCGCTAAGGGCATCAAGGTGATGGTAGCCGGGCGCTTGGGCGGCGCCGAAATCGCCCGCACCGAGTGGTACCGCGAGGGGCGGGTTCCCCTGCAGACCCTCCGCGCCGACATCGATTACGCCACGGCCGAGGCCAACACGACCTACGGCCTGATCGGCGTCAAAGTTTGGATCTTCAAAGGTGAAATCCTGGGGCCGGTCGAGACGCAAGCGACTCCGTTCCAGGCCTCCACCACGCCGGCTCCGGCCGCTGCGGAAGAATAGAGCAAAAAAGGGATTTGAATCATGCTGATTCCCAAAAAGGTAAAGTACCGAAAACAACAAAAGGGCCGGATGCGCGGCAAGGCCTATCGCGGCTGCAATCTCAATTTCGGCGATTTCGCCATCCAAGCCGTCGACTGTGGGCGGCTCACCTCGCGCCAGATCGAGGCGGGGCGTATCGCGATCAACCGCTGCATCAAGCGCGGCGGCAAGCTTTGGATCCGGGTGTTCCCGGACAAGCCCATCACCAAGAAGCCCCTCGAAACCCGTATGGGTAAAGGAAAGGGCAATCCGGAAGAGTGGGTAGCGGTGATCAAACCCGGCCGGATCATCTACGAGATGGAAGGCGTGGAACGGGCGATCGCCATCGAAGCGCTGACCTTGGCCAAGCACAAGCTGCCGGTCCGCACCAAAATCCTGACCCGGGAGGGATACCGTGACGCCAAGTGAGATCCGAGAGAAGAATTTGAAGGAGCTTGCGGTCCTCGAGAAAGACCTTCGCGAGGAATTGTTCAAGCTGCGCATGCAAAACGCGACCGGTCAGCTGGAGAAATCCCACCGCCTGACCGAGGTGAAGCGCGACATCGCCCGGGTGATGACCGTCGCCCGGCAGAAGCGCGCCGCCGAGAAGGGAGCGAAGGCCTAAGCCTATGTCCGAACAGACCCATAAAAGAAAAACCAAGGTCGGAACCGTCGTCAGCAACAAGATGCAGAAGACCGTCACCGTTTCGGTCGACCGCCTCGTGTTGCACCCGACCTTCAAAAAATATTACAAGCGCCGTTCCACGTTCAAAGCCCATGACGAAAAGGGCCAGTGCAAGGTGGGCGACCAGGTCGAGATCATCGAGACCCGGCCGCTGTCCAAGACCAAGCGTTGGGCGGTTCGCGCCATCCTGAAGAAAGCGGAGGGCGGGGAGTAAGCCATGATCCAGACCCAAACCATTTTGGATTCCGCCGACAATTCCGGCGCCAAGAAACTGATGTGCATCAAGGTGCTCGGTGGCACGCGCCGCAAGTACGCCACCATCGGCGACGTGATCGTGGTCTCCGTCAAAGAGGCCATGCCCGACTCGAAAGTGAAGAAGGGCGACGTCAAGAAGGGCGTCATCGTCCGTACCCGCAAGGAAATCAGCCGGGCCGACGGTTCCTACATCCGCTTCGACCAGAACTCGATCGTGCTGATCAACGAGGCCGGCGAGCCGGTCGGCACCCGTATCTTCGGGCCCGTCGCCCGCGAGCTGCGTGCCAAGAAGTTCATGAAGATCATCTCGCTCGCCCCGGAGGTGCTGTGATGGCTATTCGCAAGAACGACCAAGTTATCGTGGTCGCTGGGCGCGACAAGGGCAAGATCGGGCGCGTGCTCCGCGTCCTGCCGAAGGAAAGCCGGCTCGTCGTCGAGAAGGTCAACCTGGTGAAGCGGCACAGCAAGCCCTCGATGAAGAACCGCCAGGGCGGCATCCTCGAGAAGGAAGCGAGCATCCATGTTTCCAACGTGATGTTGATCGACCCGAAGAAATCCGAACGGACCCGCGTCGGTTTCAAGGTCCAGGACGGAAAGAAGCTTCGGGTCAGCAAGAAGAGCAAAGAAGTTATCGAAGCAAAATAGGTTTAAGCGGAAGAAATGAGCCCGCAAGGTCCCCGCGTTGGGACATGCGGGGTCGAAACGCAAAGAATAGGTAATACCGTGGCAACGAAATACGCCGAAAAGTACAAGAACGAAGTGGTGCCGGCCCTCATGCAGGAGTTCAAGTATTCGAATCCTATGCAGGTGCCGCGCCTCGAGAAGATCGTGGTCAATATGTCCCTGGCCGAGGCCCTGCAGAACAGCAAGGTCTTGGACGTGGCAGCCGAGGAGATCAAGGCGATCACGGGCCAAAAGCCGGTCATCACCAAGGCTAAGAAGTCCATTGCGGCCTTCAAGCTCCGCGAGGGGCAAAAGCTGGGCGTGATGGTCACGCTGCGCAAGGATCGGATGTACGAGTTCCTCAACCGGCTCTGCAACATCGCCTTGCCGCGCGTCCGCGACTTCAAGGGGATCAGCGGCCGGGCTTTCGACGGCCGCGGGAACTACACCCTGGGCGTCACCGAGCAGATCATCTTTCCCGAGATCAACTACGACCGCATCGACAAGATCCGCGGGATGAACATCACCATCGTGACCACGGCGCGCAACGACGAGGAGGGCAAGGCCCTGCTCAAGCACCTGGGGATGCCGTTTAGGAATTAGTCCAGGAATCACAGGACTAGAGTTCAGGATAGGAAAAGAACATGGCGAAAACCTCCTTAATGATCAAAGCGGCTAGAAAGCCGAAATTCAAGGTCCGGGCCTACAATCGCTGCCCGCTCTGCGGGCGACCCCGGGCGTTTCTCAGAAAGTTCAAGATGTGCCGCCTCTGCTTCCGGAAGCTGGCCCGACAGGGCGAAATTCCCGGCGTAACCAAGGCGAGCTGGTAAGAAATTTGGAGACAGGACGATGACAGATCCCATCGCAGACATGCTCACTCGAATCCGCAACGCGGTCCAAGCCCGTCACGAGGTCGTGGAAATTCCCGCCTCCAAGCTGAAGATCGCTGTGGCGCAACTCCTCAAGGATGAGGGGTTCATCAAAGACTTTCACGTGGTCGACTACAAGAACCAGGGGAAGATCCTCGTGAACCTCAAGTACCGCGGCAAGAACCAGTCCGTCATCATGGGACTGCGCCGGCTCAGCAAGCCGGGGCGCCGCGTCTACGTCGGTTACGAGAAAATCCAGCCGGTCTTGAACGGCCTCGGAGTCGCCATCCTTTCCACTCCCAAGGGACTGATGACGGACAAGCAAGCCCGAGAGAACAAGGTTGGCGGAGAACTACTTCTAAGCATTTGGTAAAAAATTATGTCGAGAACTGGACGAAAAATCATTCCGATCCCGGATAAAGTGAAGGTGAAGCTCTCCGAGCAAGGCGTCGAAGTCGAGGGCCCGCTCGGCAAGCTGAGCCGCAAAATCCATCCCGCCATCAAGGTGGTGCAAAAGGACAAGTCGCTCGAGGTGCAGCGCGGGGACGATCAGCCCATCACGCGTTCTCTCCACGGGCTGACCCGGGCCCTGGTTGCCAACATGGTGCACGGGGTGACCGAGGGGTTCAGCCGCGAGCTCGACATCCAAGGCGTTGGTTACCGCGCCGAGGTCAAGGGCAACGAGTTGAACCTCACCCTGGGCTTTTCCCATCCGGTGATCTTTCCCATCCCGACCGGGATCAAGATCACGGTCGACAAGCAGACCCACCTGGTGGTGAAGGGCCAAGACCGGGAGCTGGTCGGCCAAGTGGCCGCGAATCTCCGCGAGCTGCGTCCGCCCGAGCCCTACAAGGGGAAGGGGATCCGATATTCCGACGAAACCGTCCGCCGCAAGGCTGGCAAGACCGCCGCGGGAGGAAAGTAAATGAGCGCGCATAAAGTCGCCGGCCGCATCCGGCGTAAACTACGCATCCGCAAGAAGATCACCGGCACGCAGGAGCGTCCCCGCCTGACGATCTACCGCAGCCTGAAGCACATCTATGCCCAGGTTATCGATGATTCGACGGGCCGCACCTTGCTCTCCGCCTCGACCAACGAAAAGGGCCAACCCGAGGGGCGCCGCAACAAGGCGAGCGCCGTCGAGTTGGGCAAGCGCTTGGCGGAGAAGGCGAAGTCCGCCAAGGTCGAAAAGGTCGTCTTCGACCGGAACGGATACATCTATCACGGCTGCGTGAAGGCCTTCGCCGACGCGGCTCGCGAGGCGGGACTACAGTTTTAACGGGGCCAAGCCCCAAAGGGAAATTTATGGCAAGAAGACTCGAATCCAACGACAGCGAACTCACCGAACGCCTGGTCAGCATCAACCGGGTGGCCAAGGTCGTGAAGGGCGGACGGCGCTTCAGCTTCAGCGCCCTCGTGGTGGTGGGCGACGGGAAAAGCAAGGTGGGCGTAGGCCTGGGCAAGGCCAACGAGGTCCCCGAGGCGATCCGCAAGGCGACCGACCAGGCCCGCAAGAGCATGGTTTCGGTACCGGTCGTCAAGGGCACCATCCCGCACGACATCGTCGGCAACTACGGCGCGGCCCACGTGCTGCTCAAGCCGGCCAGCGACGGTACCGGCGTCATCGCCGGCGGAGCGGTGCGCGCGGTGGTCGAGTCGGCGGGGATCCACAACATTCTCACCAAGTGCATCGGCACCAACAACCCGCATAACGTCGTCAAGGCCACCATCAACGGTTTGACCCAATTGCGTTCGGTCGAGCAGGTCCAAGCGACCCGCCGGGCGAGCTAAACCCAGCGAGATCTAGATCCGAGAGATTATTATGGCGAAATTCCTGAAAGTAGAGCTCCTCCACGGCGCCATCGCCCGCGACCAGCGGCAAAAAGACACCCTGCGCGGCCTCGGCCTGCGCCGTCGACACCAACAGCGCGTGCTGCAAGACACGCCGGCGATCCGCGGCATGATCCGCAAGGTCTTTGACCTGGTGAAGTTCGAGCCTTCCGAATCCGGCACCCTGAAAAAGCCCGAAGCGCCGGTCACCTACAAGCTTGGGCCCAAGCCCGATGCCTCGCAGCGGAAGGTATCCAAGACCCAGGCCCGAAAGGCCGCCAAGGCCGCCAAAGCGGCGTCCGGCGAGGGCCAGGAGAAGAAACCCGCCGCCAAGGCCAAGTCGGCCAAGGCCGCACCGGCCGCCAAGGCGAAGAAGGCTTCCCCGAAAAAATCCAAAGGATAGGTTATGGGAAAATTTTTAAGCGAAATGCAGGCGCCGCGCGGCGCCGTCAAAAACAAGAAACGCCTCGGCCGCGGCGATGCCTCGGGCCACGGCGGCACTTCCACCAAGGGCCACAAGGGGCAGCGCGCGAGGGCGGGGGGATACCATAAGGGTCCCACTTTCGAGGGCGGTCAGACGCGCCTGTTCCGGCGTATTCCGAAGCGCGGTTTCAACAACCCGTTCCGCAAGGAGTACACCGTGGTGAACTTGGCCGACTTGGCGAGCATTCCCGCGGGCACCGTGGTCGACGCCGCCTACCTCAAGGCCAATGGCGTGATCCGCAAGGTCGGCGACGGCCTCAAGGTGTTGGGTGACGGTGAGTTGAAGGTCGCCCTCACGGTGGTGGCTGCGAAGTTCTCCGCCACCGCGCTCGACAAGATCCAAAAAGCCGGCGGTTCGGCCAAGACCCTGGAAGCCGCCACCTCACAACCCGAAGCCGGGAAATAGACATCCCAATGTCCAGCATCGGAAACATCACCAAACTGCCCGAACTGCGCAAACGCATCCTTTTCACCATCCTGATGCTGGGAGTTTACCGCATCGGGGTCTACGTACCCACTCCCGGGGTCAATCCCGAGGCCATCCAAAAGCTGGTCAACCGGGGCACCGTCTTCGGCATTTTCAATCTCTTCTCCGGCGGCGCGCTCGAGAACTTCTCCGTCTTCGCGCTCGGGATCATGCCCTACATCAGCGCCTCGATCATCCTGCAGCTCTTGGCGGTGGTCATCCCCCCGCTGGAAAAGCTCCAAAAGGAAGGGGAGGCGGGCCGCAAGAAGATCACCCAATGGACCCGCTACGGCACCATCCTGCTTGCCGTCATCCAGGGCCTCGGCATCAGCTACGGCCTGGAGCAGCAGGGCGTCCTGCTTCCCGGAGCCGGCGGCCTGTCCTTTTATTTCCTGACCGTCGTCACGCTGGCCTCCGGCACCGCCTTCATCATGTGGCTGGGCGAACAGATCACCGAGCGTGGCATCGGCAACGGCATTTCGCTGATCATCTTCGGGGGCATCGTCACCCGCATCCCGGGCGCCATGCGCGACGCCTGGAACGTCAAGGAGCAGTTCGGCAGCCTGCTCGGCTTTCTCCTGCTCCTGGCTTTCATCGTCGTCGTCATCGGGCTGATCATCTTCTGCGAGCGCGGCCAGCGGCGCATCCCGATCAACTACGCGAAGCGCGTGGTGGGCCGCAAGATGTACAGCGGGCAATCGAGCCACCTGCCGCTCAAGATCAACACCTCGGGCGTCATCCCGCCGATCTTCGCGTCTTCGCTAATCCTGTTCCCGGCGACCATCGCCACCTTCGTGAAGAACCCCAAGCTGCAGGCCCTGGCGGGGAGCCTCTCCTCGGGCTGGCTGCACACGGCGCTCTACGTCTCGCTGATCATCTTCTTCTGCTATTTTTATACCGCGGTGACCTTCAACCCCGTGGACGTGGCCGACAACATCAAGAAGTTCGGCGGCTTCATCCCCGGCATTCGGCCCGGGAAATCCACGGCCGATTACATCGACCGCGTGCTCTCCCGCATCACGCTGGGCGGCGCGATCTACGTTTCCGCAATCTGCGTCCTGCCCGAGATCCTCATCACGCGTTTCGGCATCCCCCAATCCCTGGCGGTGACCTTCGGCGGAACCTCGCTTTTGATCGTGGTGGGCGTGGCCATGGATACGGTCGCCCAGATGGAGTCTTATCTATTGACCCGCAATTACGAGGGCTTCCTCGGCTCGAAGGCGGGCAAGTTCAAGGGTAGAAGGGCCACGCGATGAACTTGATTCTCCTTGGCGCTCCGGGAGCCGGCAAGGGCACCCAATCCAAACTGCTCCAGGAGAAGTGGAAAATCCCTCAAATTTCAACGGGGGACATGCTGCGCGCCGCGAAGCAGGCGAAGACCCCGCTGGGTCTGCAGGCGGAATCCTATATGAACGCCGGCAAGCTGGTCCCCGACGAGGTGGTGATCGGCCTGATCCGGGAGCGACTGGCCCAGCCCGACACCCGCGAGGGCTTTATCCTCGACGGTTTTCCCCGCACCGTGGCCCAGGCGGAGGCGCTGGGGGCCTTGTTAAAGGAATTAAACCGCAGCCTGGGGGCGGTGGTGAACCTGGCGGTGCCCGAGGCCGAGCTGGTCGAGCGCCTGACCGGTCGCCGGACCTGTTCTAAGTGCGGGACGGGGTACCACCTGCATTTCTCCCCGCCGAAGCGGGAGGGGGTCTGTGACCGTTGCGGGGGGGAGCTCATCCAAAGGGAGGACGACCAGGAGGCCACCATCCGCAAGCGCCTGAAGGTCTACGAAGAGCAGACGTCCCCCCTGGTCGATTATTATCAAAGGGCCGGTCTGCTGCGGGAGAGCGCGGGGATTGGGACCACCGAAGAGGTGTTTGGGCGCCTGGTGGGCATCTTGGAGGGACTTGGAAAGCGCTAGGGTCCTTGGGTACAATCGGCGCGCAGGTAAACAAAGTGATTACGCTGAAGTCCAAGGACGAAGTCGAAAAGATCCGGCGCGCGAGCCAAGTGGTGGCGGAGTGCATCCTGCGGACGGCAGAGCATTTGAAACCGGGGGTCAGCACCCTGGATTTAGACAAGATCGCGGAAGAGTTCATAGTTTCGCAGGGTTTGAAGCCGGCCTTCAAGGGTTACTTGGGCTTTCGCCATACCCTCTGTCTGTCGATCAACGAGGAGGTGGTCCATGGGATCCCCTCCAAGAAGCGGATCCTGAAAGAGGGGGATATCCTCGGTATCGACTGCGGGGCCATCTACGAGGGCTTTTACGGGGACAGCGCCCGGACCCTGGCCTGTGGGGGGATTAACCCCGAGGTCCAGAAGCTATTGGACGTTACCCGGGAGTCGCTGGACCGGGGCATCGAGCAGATGCACCCTCATAAGCGTCTCTTTGACATTGGGGCTGCCATCCAGGCCCATGCCGAGGGACAGGGGTTTAGCGTGGTCAAGGAGTACGTGGGCCACGGGATTGGCCGGGCCCTCCATGAGGACCCCCAGGTCCCCAATTACGGGACCCCGGGAACCGGGATGCGGCTGAAAGAGGGCATGGTCCTGGCCATTGAGCCCATGGTCAACCTGGGCGGGGCCGAAACGTACATATTGTCGGATGGATGGACGGTGGTGACGAAAGATGGCAGTTTTTCCGCCCATTTCGAAGATACCATCGCCATTACGGAAAAGGGTCCGGAAATCTTGACGCGATTAAAATAAATGTGTATAGGGCGAGACCTTTTTTCGAGGTGGAAAAAAGGCGCGTAACCGCTTGATATGCCAAAAGAAGAATCCATTGAGGTCGAGGGAACGGTCCTAGAGCCGCTGCCCAACGCCATGTTTAGGGTCGAGCTAGAGAACGGTCATAAAGTTCTGGCACATATCTCTGGAAAAATGCGGATGCATTTTATTAAGATCCTGCCCGGCGATAAAGTTAAGCTTGAACTCTCTCCCTACGACCTGAGCCGCGGCCGCATCACTTATCGCGCTAAGTAGGCGCAATGATTGCAGAGTAAATTATGAAAGTCCGTTCCTCCGTGAAAAAGATTTGTCCCAAGTGCAAGATCATCCGCCGCCAGGGCATCGTTCGCGTGATTTGCGAGAACCCCCGGCACAAGCAGAAACAAGGATAAGCGTAAAGGTTAGGAATTCGAGTTATGGCACGTCTCGCGGGAGTCGACCTCCCCAGTAAAAAGCGCATCGAAATCGCCCTGCAGTACGTCTTCGGCATCGGCAAGACCCGGGCCAAAGAAATTCTGAAGGCCACCAATATCTCGCCGGATCTCCGGGCCGAAAAGCTCAGCGACGCCGAGGTGGCCCAGATCCGCGCCTACATCGATTCCAACTTCAAGGTCGAGGGCGACCTGCGCCGCGAGATCTCGATGAACATCAAGCGCCTGGTCGACCAGGGCACCTACCGCGGCATGCGGCACCGCAAGGGCCTGCCGGCGCGAGGCCAACGCACCAAGACCAACGCCCGCACCCGCAAGGGGCCGCGCAAGACGGTGGCGGGCAAGAAGCAGGCTCCTTCGAAAGGTTAATTTCTCTTCATAAGGATTTGAAACATGGCGGAAAAGCAAGCAGCGGCCCCGGCGCCCGCGGAAGCCGCGGCGGGGAAACCCGGCAAGAAGATCAAGAAGAAAAAGAAGGTCCGAAAGAACATCGGCGTCGGCGTGGTCCACATCAACGCCACCTTCAACAACACCATCGTGACCGTCACCGACGTCTCCGGCAATGTCATCGCCTGGAGCACCTCGGGTGCCAAAGGTTTCAAGGGTTCGCGCAAGAGCACTCCCTTCGCCGCGCAGATCGCCGCCGAAGACGCCGTCCGCAAGGCGATGGAGCACGGCCTGCGCAGCGTGACCGTGCTGGTGAAGGGGCCGGGGTCGGGCCGCGAATCGGCGCTTCGCGCCATCGCCAACACCGGGGTGCGGGTCACCTACATCCGCGACGTGACGCCGATTCCGCATAACGGCTGCCGTCCCCCCAAGAAGCGAAGGGTTTAATCCGAGGATACCATGGCAAGATACAAAGATTCCGTATGTCGTCTCTGTCGCCGCGAAGGGCTCAAGCTCTTCTTGAAGGGCGACCGTTGTTACACCGACAAGTGCGCCATCGAGCGCCGCGCCTACGCGCCAGGCCAGCACGGCCAGGCCCGCACCAAGTTCTCCGAATACGGCACCCAGCTGCGCGAGAAGCAGAAGGTGAAGCGCATCTACGGGCTGCTCGAGAAGCAGTTCCGGCTCACCTTCGGCGAGGCCGAGCGCCGCAAGGGCGTCACCGGCGAAAACCTGCTCAACCGGCTCGAATCCCGCCTCGACACCCTCGTGTACCGTGCGGGCTTCGCCAACAGCCGCAACGAGGCGCGCCAGTTGGTCCTGCACGGGCATTTCACGGTGAAGGGCGTCACGGTCAACACCCCCTCGTATATCGTGCGGGCGGGTGACGTCATCGAGTTGCGCGAGAAGAGCCGCAAGATCGACCGCATCGTCAAGGCCCTCGAGGCCGTCGACCGGCGCGGCGTGCCCTCGTGGCTCGAGCTCGACAAGGCCGGGATGAAGGCCACCGTCAAGTCGGCGCCGGTGCGGGCCGAGTTGACCCTGCCGATCAGCGAGCAGCTCATCGTCGAATTGTATTCGAAATAAGCTTTAACATTGGAGGATAGATCGACATGGCAAATGCGATCGTCGCGAAAAATTGGCGCAGTCTGATTAAACCCAAGCTCCTCGAGATCGAGAAGGAAGGGCATTCCTCGACCTACGGCAAGTTCATCGCCAAGCCGCTCGAGCGCGGCTTCGGCCTCACCATGGGCAACGCGCTCCGCCGCATCCTCCTCTCCTCGATCCAGGGCGCCGCGGTGACCTCGATCAAAATCGACGGGGTGCTGCACGAGTTCTCCAGCGTCCCCGGGGTGAAGGAAGACGTCACCGACATCATCCTCAACCTCAAAGAGCTCAAGCTGAAGCTCCATACCGTCGATGAAGAGGTGATCCGCATCGAGGCCAAGGGTGAGAAAGAAGTGAAGGCGGGGGACATCATCGTCACCCAAAATGTCGAGGTCCTCAATCCCGACCTGCACATCGCGACCCTCTCGTCCGATGCCAAGCTCAATGTCGAGCTGAAGGTGAAGATGGGCAAGGGCTATGTCCCGGCCGAATTCAACAAGGCCGAGGGCGACCCCGTCGGGCAGATCGCCATCGACGCCTTGTTCTCGCCGATCCTCAAGGTCAATTACAACGTGACCAACGCCCGCGTCGGCCGTTCCACCGACTACGACCGCCTGACCCTCGAGGTCTGGACCGACGGCAGCGTGCTCCCGGAAGACGCGGTGGCCTATTCGGCAAAAATCCTCAAGGACCAGCTCAGCATCTTCATCAACTTCGAAGAAGAGGTTGAGCCCGAGGTCATCGAGATCCGCGAGGACCGCCCCAATTTCAACGAGAACCTCAGCAAGCGCGTCGACGAGCTCGAGCTTTCGGTGCGCTCCGCCAACTGCCTGCAGAACGCCAACATCAAGTACATCGGCGAGCTGGTGCAGAAGTCGGAGAGCGAGATGCTCAAGACCAAGAATTTCGGCCGCAAATCCCTCAACGAGATCAAAGAAATCCTCACCGAGATGGGGTTGGGTCTCGGCATGAAGGTCGAGGGCTGGATTGCTCCGGTCGGCGGCGAAGAACCCTCGGTCCCTTCGGAAGAATGATAGGTAATTATGCGTCACCAAGTCCGTAAAAAGCGTTTTTCCCGCACCACCTCGCATCGCATCGCGATGTTCCGCAACATGGTCACCTCCTTGATCCAAGAGGAGCGGATCACGACCACCTTGCCCAAGGCCAAGGAGCTGCGTCGCTTCGCCGAGAAGATGGTCACCCTGGCCAAAAACGGCAGCCTGCACGCGCGTCGCCAGGCCGCGGCCTTTGTCCGCAGCAACGAGGCGGTGCACAAGCTCTTCGCCGAGCTCGGCCCCCGTTTCAAAGAGCGTCAGGGCGGCTATACCCGCATCCTCCGCCTCGGCAACCGCCTGGGCGACGGCGCTCCGATGGCGATCATCGAGTACCTCGGGTTCGTGGCCAAGCCCAAGAAGCGCAAGGGCGAAGCGGCTGCGGGTGGCGAGGAGGTCAAGGCCGAGAAGAAGCCCGCCAAGGCCGAAAAGGCAGAAAAGCCCAAGAAAGAAAAGGCCAAGGCCGAGAAGAAAGAGCCCAAGAAGGAAGAGAAGCCGGCCAAGGCCGAGAAGAAACCCGCCAAGGCGAAGGCCGAAAAGGCGGAGAAGCCCAAGGCGAAAAAGGGAAAATAAAGCCTGCCGCGATGGATTCAAGGCGCCCCGCACCTGCGGGGCGTTTTGCTTTGGAATATGAACAAGCGCCTTTACCTTTTATTCCTGTTGTTTGCGATCTCCCTGGCGGGGCTTTACTTCCTCTTCCACCGCGGCCAGGTCAGCGGGCCCAAGCTAGGGGCCTTAGCCCCCGATTTCAGTCTGCCCAACCGGCAGGGCCAGAGCGTGGCGCTGAGCGGCTTTCGCGGCCAGGTCGTCCTGCTGAATTTCTGGGCCACCTGGTGCGGCCCCTGCCAGCAGGAGATGCCGTCTTTAGAGGGCCTGGCGAAACGCTTCGCCGGCCGGAAACTCCAGGTCTTGGGGGTGAGTCTGGACGAGGAGGGCTGGACGGCCATCGACGATTTTCTCAAGCAGGTTCCGGTGAGCTTTCCCGTGCTATTGGACGAGCAGCAGACGGTCAGCGACCGATACCAGGTCTACCGGATCCCCGAGACCTACCTGATCGACCCCGAGGGAAAGGTCGTCGACAAGTTCGTCGGGCCGCAGAATTACGAGAACGAGGTCTTCGCGAAGAAGATCGAGCGCTATCTGCCGCAGCCCTAGGACCCTATTTTTTGAAGTGCTTCAGCCCCTGCGATTTTTCGGGGACGATTTGGTTGTGGGCGTCGACCAGGACGACCTTGGGTTGATGGTTGGCCACCTGGTCTTCCGGAAGGCTGGCGAAGGTGGTTATGATGACGATATCGCCCTTCTTGGCCAGGTGGGCGGCGGCCCCGTTGATGCAGACGGTGGCGGAGCCGCGGGGGGCGGCGAGGGCGTAGGTTTCGAAGCGATTTCCGTTGGTCACGTCCCAGATATGGACGTGCTCGTGGGGCAGGATGTCGGCGGCTTCGAGCAGGTCGAGGTCGACCGAGACGCTGCCTTCGTAATGCAGGTCGGCGTCGGTGACGGTCACCCGGTGGATCTTCGATTTTAGTAGATTCCGATACACGCTTTCAGCCTAATATGTCCGCAGAAGTGGTGTCAAGTAGGCATGATGATTAGGAAAATCATACAACGCGCCTCCACTTGGGCGCATAGCCTGAGTCATTTCGGCAAGCTAGGCCGCACCGCCGCCCAGCGCGCCTTCCTCCAAAAGGAGAAGAAGAAGCTGCTGGTGAAGCTGGGTGAGCGGGTGGTGGAGTGGGTGAAGGACCATCCCGAGGCCCCGCCCGAGGTCAAGCGGGTGGTCGAGCAGATCCATAAAATTGACCGGCTCCTTTCCCGGGAGGACTATGGGGGGAAAGACGGGATCGATTTCCACCGCGAGGAGACCTCCGCCAAGAAACGGCCGGCCCGCCGCCGTTGATCCTTCAACACATCCCTTGAAACCGTCCCGTTAAATGCCCGAGCGCCGCAGGTTTTCCATGCATTGGTCGAGCCGGGCCGGATTGTTGAAATAGTTCGGGATGGCTCGAATCAGGGTTTTATAACTCTCCGGCGAGCAGGGATACCGGAAGGTGCAGGCGCCGGGGCAGGCCCTCGACTCGCAGAGCGCCGCGGACTCGGCCAGATCGTCGCAGCCCGCCGCGAACATCGAATAATCGCAGGCCTCAAAGGATGCCTGAACCCAATTCATGGCGGTAGTGTACTCCTGCTGGATTTGCCCGCAGGTCTTCACCGCAAGCAGGGCGGCGCCCACGTGCATTTGATCCGCCTTCAGGAGATAGCCCTCGTTGCAAACCAGGGCCTCCGCGTCCGCGTAGCTGTTCGCATCGCAATGGCTCTCCTGCCACAGCTTGGCCCAGCTCTTGTAAAGTTGGCAGGCATTCGCTTCCAAGGCGTTTTTCTTTTCCATCTCGGCCCGGCTCTGTTCGAGGTAGGGCTTGAATTCCTCGCATTTATTGACTGCGAGGACCTCGGTGACGGACTTGGAGTTGAGGGCCGGGGAGACCTCCACGGTGCTGGGCGCGACTTCAGGTTTTTCGGGGCTGAGGGATTTCGTGAACCAAGTCGGCAGGAGACGGCTGAAGCCGGTTTGAGCGAGGGCGGTGGCGCCGGACACCGTCATGCCGATCGCAAGACAGAAAACAAGCGTTTTTAGGGATTTCATAATTCCTCCCTTTTAAATTTTACCCCCATTTCAACCCTGGTGACACCGCGAAATCCCGCCCTGCGGAAGGCCATTTCCCGGGCATTTCGCTATTCACCCGGGGGCATGTCCAGATTCGCGCCGTCGATACTCAGCCCGCAATTCAGGCAGCGGGAGCTGAAACAATTGATATTCCAGCGTGTCCCGGTCTGTCCCAGGCTTACGGGGGGATGGTGCGGATCGTAGTCGCGGCGCCGGAAGAAATTGTTGCCGCAGCGAGGGCAGGGCCAGGCGAGGACGACGACCGAGAGGATTGCGCCGACCAACAGGAGAAAAAAGAGGGCGGACCAAAACCAATGGGTCCAGGGGGCGCCGCTGACCAGAAAATGCAGTCCGCCGTGGGTGAGCTTGTTCACCAAGACCAACAGGCCCGTCCCCACCGTCGGGACGCTTAGTGAAAAGACCAAAGCCGCGCGTGCGCCGCGGAGGCGGCGAAGGCGGCGCAAGACAGTTGGGGAATCCATAGGGGGGCTGGTGGGCATGACTTTTCCTAGGCGCAAAATCCCCCTCAGTCAATTTCCTCGCGTCCGCTTGCGATAGCGCTGCGGCAAGGCGGTGCCGCGACGCAGGCCCATCCCGAGCAGGAAAGCCGCTGGGGCAAGGGCCAGCAGAGGCATGGGGATACGCGCTTGGGTTTGCAGGCTGCAACCTCCGCCGGTGATCGCGGGCTGCCTGGCCCCGCCTGCCGCTGGGCCCGCGGGCAGGGCGGGTTCCGGAGGCTTGGCCGTTACCGCCGAGAGCTCGGGCGCATCGCCGTTGAGGTTTGGAATGTCCGGGTGGAAGGGACGCTCCGGCGCATGCTCTCTTGGGCCATCCTCCCTCCCGGGCCTGGGGGCGCCTTCGCCCTCCCTAGACGCCTCCTCTCGCCGCGGCGGCTCGCCCAATTGAACCCCGGGGTTTTCCACCGGGCCCGGCGGGGAGGCCTCTCTCCGCTCACCGGGGCTGGCCTCGCCCTCCGCCCGGGGCGGGTTAACCCGGAACCGGGCATTGGCCACCACCTCTGACAAGAGGTTTGGATCCACCTGCGCGGCGCTTGGGACGGCGGCGCGTGAGGGGCGCGTCGGGGCGAAGTAAGCCAGACAGGTGGGGATGTCCCAATTCTGCCCACAAAAGCCGAGGTATCGCCCCAACATCCAGGGCATGAAGGTAAAGGCGTGGTTGTCATCGAGGGCCCAGAGGTCGCGCACCAGGCGGCGATTCTCGGGGCGCGCCTGGTCCTCGTTGCGGCAGGCCGCATAGCTGCGGCCGAGGAGGTTGCAGGTCGACTTGGCGTTGTAGGCGATGCTTTCCAGGCTGCGGAACAAATCGATCGACAGCGGCTGGCGGTTGCCCGGCGGAGCGGGGAGGAGGTTCTGGTTCAAGAGGCATTGGGCCGGCGAGGATTCGCCGCAGAGCTGGCGATAGGGGGCCACGGCTGGCAGGCTCGCGAAGTTCGGGTCGCGACTGGCGCAGGAGGAAGGCTTCAGCCAATGGCAGGCCTCCGCGTAATTGAAGACGGTATCCACTTGGGGGCCGGCGGCGCCGGGGCGACGCGGGGCGAAGGACTCCAGGCAGGCCTGCGGATCGAGATTCAGTCCGCAAAATGCGGCGTAGCGCGCCAGCAGCCAGGGCCAGAAGACATACCACTCCTCGGGGTCCTTCGCGGCGAGCGTCCGCACCAGGCGGCGATTCTCGGGACGCGCCGGGTCCTCGGCGACGCAGCCTTGGACCCCGCCGTCGAGGTTGCAGACGGTTTTTGCGGCGGCGATGAAGGTCTCCAAGAGCCGGAAGGTCTCTAGGGGCAGAGGGCCCGCGGCATTTCCCACGGGGATTAGCCCGAGGCCTTCCTGCAGGCAGGAGGCGGGGCGACTCTCGCCGCAGAGGTTTCGGTAGGGTCCGACCGAGGGGAGATCGTTGAAGTTGGGGTCGAGGTTGGCGCAGTCCGAGGGTTTCAGCCAACGGCAGGCCTCGGCGTAATTGAAAATGACATCGATCTTTTGCTCGGAACTGAGGCTTTGGGAATAAAGTGCCGTGCAGGGCAGTAAGGTCAATGCCGCTAGGACGGCCCTCTGAAATGCGCGAGGCAGTGAGCTTCTCATCTCCCCTCCCTGGCCCCCCTGGCAATGCGCTGTGGATCGAAGCGATAGCGATATTTTGCGGGTTGGAGCGGAAATATTCAATAGTTCTGGGGAGGTTTGAATTTATTTCGGACTTGGGCCAAAAAACGGTCGCCGAGGCAGGAGAAAACCTCGAATGGGGGAATGCATCCCAGTATTGCGCGGGGCTTCGGGAACTTACTCGAAAGGGTTGCCAGACCCTGCCCATGGACCTATTTTCAAAGCGGGAGATCGGTCATGAAAAAATACGCGCTCCAGATCAAGAGAATCTACGAAAGCCCCTGCGCCACGGACGGGCGGCGTATCTTGGTCGACCGGCTCTGGCCCCGTGGTCTTTCCAAGGCTAAGGCCAAGGTCGATTTCTGGGCCAAGGACGTCGCCCCCTCGACCCAGCTGCGGCAATGGTACGGGCACGATCCCGAGAAATGGGAGGGCTTTTGCCGGCGCTACTTCGCGGAGCTCAAGGCCAATCCCGGCGCGGTGGCGGAGCTGGAATCCCAGTTGACCAAGGGGCCGGTGACCTTGCTGTTCTCCTCTAAGGAGCCGCGGCTCAATAATGCCGAGGCCTTGCGGCGGTATTTTTTGGGGGCCCTCAGATAACATTTTTTAAGCCTGACGAGGCAGGGAAGGGGAGCGGGGCAGAAATCCGGATGCACGACAATAACCTGCGCGGACAAAAAATAAGACGGAGGTATGAAATTCGTGGGAGGCGCCGTGGGTCATTCTCCCGTCGGTTCGAGGACAGGTGGGGGGAAGTCTACATGGCGACGCCCCTTGCTGATGCGAGTGAATGCGGCCAAAAATAACTAAACGGAGATATGAAATTCGGTCGATTCCTTCCTAATGAGTTCGCATTTCGAACCTCCGTCTTAAATCCTTTTTTTATACCCTTCTCCTTTTCCCCTTTTTTATTCCACGATGATCTCAGCCGGAAAATTCATGACGACAGGATCCCCCTCGAAATCAAATATGTATGTGACAGTTAAGGAATGCGTGCCGACGGTGAGCAGGTCAGGGCCAAGGCCCAGGCTCACGGTTTTGGCGATACAGGTATCCTTCGGACTTTTCCCGTTGGGGTCCAAGTAATCAAATTCTTCCGCTAGGGCAGCGAACAAATACTCGTAATCCTCCTCGCAGTAGGAGATGGAACCATCCGTCCTCATATAGCTTTCCAGAGGCCGGATCATCTGCGCGGTGGCCCGACGGGGTCCCCCGTCAAACGTAAAGGAGATCTGGATGTGATTCAGCGTATCTCGCGCCCAGGCCATGTTGTTCGAGATGTCTAAGCCGAAGTTGTTCTGGAGAAATTCGCATGGTCCCATCCCAAAATTCGGATCAACGAACGGCGTATCTGGATCCGAGGCGAAGACCGCGTTTTCGCAGTCTCGATACAGCAGCATGTACCACCGAACCACGATATTGGCGGAGTTGCCCGCCGCGACGAGAATGGGTTCGCCGCCTAGTAGGTTGAAGATATTGATCTCGACTCCTTCGCGATTGTAAATGGCGGCATGGGAATTCGGAACCCCGGTCAACATCTTCGCCTTGACGGTAAGGTGCGCATCGCCGACGGTTACGCTCGCAAAGGCTTCCGTGGAGTGAATCAAAATGACAGTGAACAAGATTGACAGAAAACTAAAAATTCTTACCCACATACCCCCTCCTGTTCGTCAATTGTGAAGCTCGAGCGAGGATTGGTCAATTGCTATTGTTTTGTTGGGGATCAGAACGAAAAAAAGACGGAGGTTTGAAATACGATGAAGGCAGCTAGATACTTTTAAGGGTAGTGGTTTCAGCTTAATCTGAAAGTTACCCGATTGTTGGGATAATTTTTGCCAGATCAAACCCAAGAAAGGTTGGTAAGGAGAAATAAAGACGGAGGTATGATTTTTATTTATTTGCAGGAACTGCCAAGTATCAGAAAATCAAAAGCCGCAATTTGCGGTTCCGGGCCTTATACAATGGCACGATTGGCTGGGTTTTGGTGAATATTTGTAGTGCCGGCAAGGTTAGGCCAGGCCAAGGAGTATGAGGGAACTCCGTTGTGGCAAGATGCGGTCCGCGGAATACTGTTTATTGGTCATTTAGATGGACCCATCCGCCTCCGGTCGCTCTTTTTCGAAAACGACGGTTTTTCTCGGTAATAATATCAGGATCCGAATTCTACCTGGGGCGGCGCCCTGGCTGGATGAATAATGGGAGGTACAGTGGAAAGGCCAAGGTGGCCAAGGATCCGTTCGATTGTCGGGCCATCCAAGATGGCGGCAAGGATCTTTACCTTCCCTCCGCAGCAGGTGCAGTCCTCAAGATCTATCTGAAATACCCGCCTCATCAATTGGGCCCAGGAAAGGCGCCGCCTTCGATAGGGCTTGGATTTTTGGGCGGCCTCGGATGGATTCTCTCTAGCTTGCCGAACGACCTTGGCTCGAATCTTGGCATTGGGGGCAAGGCAGCCGTGAAACTTCGTAAGATGCACCCTGGGGATGGGAACCAAGACTGCCAGTTTCTCTAAAAGTTCTTCTGGGGAGAAAAGGAGGTACTCCGTTCCGTCCTGATAGGCTTCTATAAGCTTGTAGACCAATAGCCCATCGGGCCTCTTCGAGAGCCGATCTATGGCGATCGCGGGTCTTGCAACGTAGCGGCAAAGGCGCTCTAGTTTTTCCCTTTCCCAGGATTCACAAGCGGTATCGGCATGGAGCGAGAATCCCCCGAGGGCGGCACAGCGGGACCCGGTCAATTCCGCCTCTTCGTAGAAGCATTCCCGGAGGGTCCCTAGCTTCCTCACCCTTTGGCCAGCCCTCTCCCCAAGGGCGATCCGGTAGCGGATCGACGCGGCCAGGCAGGATGCCAATAAGGGGTTCGAATCGAGCGAGGAATCCTCATCCGGCGGTAAGAATTCTCACCGTCAAGGCGCATGACAACAAAATTGTTGTTGGCTTGCGCCTTGAAGAGAACCCCGCCGGATGAGGAGCGAGGAGTGGAAAAGGAATCTGAGGCTACGCCGCAACCTGGGCGGTATTGATTTTGGGGAAATCGATCTCCGTTCCCGCCACGTGGTTGATGTAGTTCGTGAAGATGTTGAACACGGTCACGGTGACCAAATCCAAGATCTCCCCGTCGCTGTAGCCGGCCTTTCTCACTTCCTCCACGTCGGAATCCGAAACGCGGCCGCGCTGGTCCACGAGCTTCCGTACAAAGGTGAGCGCCGTCTGGGTCTTGCGGTCATCGGAAAGGGCTTGCAGATTTCGAGACAACTCGTCCTCGGACACCTTGTGCATCTTCCCCAACGCCGTGTGGGCCGAGGCGCAGTAATCGCAGGCATTGGCGCCGGCCACTGTCAGAGCGATCTGTTCGCGCAGGGCAGGGGAGAGTTTGCTTTCGCCGAAGCCGGTAAAGCCGGCCACCGCAAAGCCGAGGGAAGAAGCTGAATGTGCCAGGGTCGTGAACATGTTGGGCGTACTTCCAAGCATCTGCTTGACGCCCGCGAGCAGCTCCTGGGACTTAGGATCGGGTTTGGTATTGGGGGTAATGCGTGCCATAAGGCCTCCTTGGATAATGAGATTCAAGTAAACTAGTCTGTTTACAGTAGTAAACCTATCTGTTTACTTCGTCAAGCCATTTTGTTACAAAACCCGTATCGGGAGGAATGAGAATGGAACCCCTGAATAAGCGTGAGGAAATAATCCGGCGGGCCTTCGAGATTTTCTATGACGAGGGTTTCCATGCGACGGGCGTGGATACTCTGCTCGCCGACTCCGGCATCTCCAAACGCACCCTCTATAAGTATTTCCGCTCCAAGGAGGAGCTGATCGCCGCGATTGTGGAGTACTATCAAAACCTACTTTTTCAAGATGTCCGCAAGGAAATGGTCAAACGCAGCAGCGACCCCAAGGAGCAGATCTTGTATCTCTTCGACCAGAAGCGGGAGGAATTCGAGGCGAAGAACTACAATGGATGTTTCGCCGTCAACGCCAAACTCGAGTTCGAAGGGAAGGACAAACAGATCGAGGCCGCCTGCAAAACGCTCTATGAAAAACTCGAAGAATTCGTGACGGCTCTCTGCGTCCAAGCTAAATGCAAGCAGCCCAAGAAAATCGCACGCCAGATCATGATCTTATTCGAAGGCGCCATCGTGCTAGGCCAGATGCATCACGATCCTTCCATTCCCGAGACCGCGAAGAAGCTGGCCCGCGAGCTGCTGCGGGATGCGGTTTGATCTATTGCTAGGGCTCAACAGTCAGACTGATTTTGGGAAATGCGTGGTCTGGGTGAAGTGGCATCGCAATTGAAATTAGAGGAATTTTCCTTCGGAAAAAAATGGTGGAGACGAGCGGGATCGAACCGCCGACCTCCTGAATGCCATTCAGGCGCTCTCCCAGCTGAGCTACGTCCCCATTTTCACAAAGCAAATTTTAAGGCGCATCCTCTATAAAGGCCAAGGAATTTAGTCAATCATTATCGCTATTTTTCAGCCCTATTCAACGCTGAACCTCAGGGCAATACCAGGTGCTGCGGGCCTGCTGGACAATGCGTTTGACCCGGCCCCGGCCGTCCAGGGTGGATTGGCCCTCCCGGTCGTAGACCTGCAAAAAGTCCTTCATCACCCCGCGATTTCCCAGGCCGTCGAAGTAATCCCTTAGGCTGCTGCCCCCGTGCCGGATCCCAAGCTCCAGGGTCTCCCGCGCTGCGGCGAGAAAGGCCTCCAGCTCGGCGTTCTTGCTCCGTCGGACCTTGCGGCGAGGGTCGAGGCCCGAGCGGTACAGGGCCTCGCAGGCATAGATATTTCCCAGGCCCGAGGCCACCCCCTGGTGGAGCGCCAAGGCCTTGAGTTGGAGGCCCGGATGCCGGCGGCAGCGGGCGATGAAGAGTTCCGGAGTCAATTGGGGATCGAGGTAATCGGGACCCAGGCGCTGCAGGAAGGCGTTGTCGGAACCGTCCTCCCGCTCGGTGAGCGAGAGCGTGCCGAAGCGCCGCGCGTCCTGAAAGACGAGGACCGCGCCGTCCGCGAACCGCATCACCATATGGCTGTGTTTTTCCAGGGGCTTGGGAAGTTGGGGGTGAAGGAGGAGTTGGCCGCTCATCCCCAGGTGGATCACCAGCGCGGGACCGCGCTGGGAGCGGATTAGCAGGTATTTTCCGCGCCGTTCCAGCCCGGCGATCGCGGCGTCGACCAGGGCACGGCGGATCTGCCGCGGTCCGGTGGTCTCGATGGGCGCAAGCGGCGAGAAGTCGATCGCGGTGAGCCGCTTGCCCGCGATGGGCCTCAGGCTGCGTCGGATCGTCTCGACTTCGGGCAGTTCGGGCATGCCCCGGTTGTATGCGCCCGAGGGCCGCGCTTCAATCTAATTTGCCTTCCTTTGGATGAGCGGTTTGCGTTCGGCGTCGAGGACCAGCTCCAAGAGCGGGTAGCCGGTGCCCAGCCTCCGGTTGATCGCCTCGCAGTAGCCCCGCATCTCCTCCCGGGCCAGGAAGAGCTCGGGGTGGATGCTGTGGATCTGGTAGCGCCCTTCGGCCAGGGAGAAGCCGAACTGCAGCAGGAATTCCCCCGTGCCGCTGTAGAACGACCACTCGATCTCCCGATGGTCCTCGTCGAAGCGCTGGTAGACCTCCAGGACCGGGCTTAGGTCCTCGAAAGTCAGGGCCATCTGGCTGGGGGCCGGGATCGGGTCCCTTTCCTCCGGGAAGGGGCAGGGTTGCGGTTGTTGGCGGTGGATCTGGTCGAGATGCTCCTGGCGCCTTTGGCTGACCAATTCGGCGAGGGCATGGAATTTGGGATGCACCATACGGATCTCCTTGTCCTAAGGGGCCATCCCCTGAGGAATGGCCATACATGTCATGCACCCTATTGTTGCCAACAGCATGCCAATAACCCTGTGGATAAAAAATTCCTTAAGGAATGATTTCAGGGGCTTAGGATTTGTGGATAAACTGTTGATTTTTCAATTTGAAAAACGATTTTGAGAAATTCTCAAATTGAAGGGCCTTTTTCAGCGGGGAAAGGGGCCGACGTCGCCATTTTCGCGGATTTTTTGGTCTTCATAAGGGGCGGCCCAGCGGCGGTAAAACTCTTGGGTCACGCAGTTCAATACCCCCATGATTTCATTGATGGTTGCGTACTTCATTCCCTTGTCTTCCAGGTAGGTCAGGAGGTGCCGGGTAAGGAGGTAATTGAGCTCCCCAGCGTCACTGGGCCGAGGGTCCTTGTCGAGTTTTTGACGCTGTTCCGGTTTGATATAGGGCATGGCCGCTCCTCTGTAGGAAAGAACTTGGTCGGAAAATCGCTTTGGCGTAGCTTGCCAGCATGAGCCACCCTGAGCAAGCCATTCAGTATATCCACAGCAATTTCGAACGATTCATCCAAGAGCTGACCGAATATGCGACGATCCCCTCGGTCAGTTTTCCCGGCTACCCACCGGAGGCCTTGGTCGACTCCGCCCATTGGACCGCGCGCAAGATGGAATCCGCAGGCCTCGAAAACGTCCAGGTCCTCGAGATCGACGGCGCGCCGCCCTTCGTGGTGGGGGATTGGCTGCACGCGCCGGGGGCCCCGACCATCCTGCTCTACGCGCACCACGACGTCCAACCGCCGGGCAGGCCCGAAAAGTGGCTGTCTCCCGCCTTCCAACCCGAGCGCCGCGGCGACCGCCTCTACGGGCGCGGCGTGGTCGACGACAAGGCGGGGGCGCTGATGCACCTGTTCGCCCTGGAGGCCTACCTCAAGACGAGCGGGCGCTTGCCGGTCAACGTGCGCTTCCTGATCGAGGGGGAGGAAGAGACCGGCAGCGAGCACTTGGGCGAGTTTGTCCAACTCCACAAAGACCGGCTGCGGGCCGACCTCATGGTGCTGACCGACACGGCCAACTTGGACGTGGGCGTTCCTTCGCTGACCTACCGCCTGCGCGGCCTGGTCGACGCGATCGTCGAGGTGCGCACCCTCGATCACCCCGTGCACAGCGGGATGTGGGGCGGGCCGGCCAGCGATGCCCTCACTTGTCTCAATCGCATCCTCTCGCGCCTGACGACGGCCGACGGCAAGATCGCGATCCCGGATTTTTACGAGGGCATCGAGCCGGTCGTCGGCATCGAAAAAGAGCGGCTGGGCGCCTTGCCCTTCGACGAGCAGAAGTTCCTGCAGGAATTGGGCGGCGTCGCCTCGCTGCAACTGGCCGGCGAGCGGGAGTTCAGCGTCTACGAGCGCCTCTGGTGCCGGCCGGCCTGCGCCATCCTGGGCATTGACGCCCCGCAGGTGGCCAAGACCAGCAACCAGATCGTGGAGTGGGCGCGGGCCAAGGTCTCGATCCGCATCGTCAGCGGCATGGATCCGGAAAAGAGCCGGCAG
This sequence comes from bacterium, assembly GCA_046346845.1. Taxonomy (GTDB): domain Bacteria; phylum UBA10199; class UBA10199; order DSSB01; family DSSB01; genus DSSB01. The sequence goes on along the minus strand of JAXMHH010000001.1, from coordinate 660,767 downwards.
CGGCTCTGCGACTTTCTCGCCAAGGATCCACCCTACGGCGCGGAGGTGAGGGTGAAGGCCGGCACGGCGGGGCGGCCCTGGAAGGTCGAGCCGGTGGGGCCGGCCTACGAGGCGGCCGCGCGCGCCCTGAAGAAGGGCTTCGGCCGCGACGCCGTGTTCATCGGCTGCGGGGGCTCCATCCCCTTTGTCGAGCCGCTCACGAAGGAATTCGGTGGCATCCCGGCGCTCTTGATCGGCCTGGAAGACCCCTATTGCAACGCCCATGGCGAGAACGAGAGCCTCTACCTCCCGGATTGGAAGAAGGGGATGGAAGGGGCGGTGCACCTTTATTCCGAAAAACTTCGCTAAACAAACTTGGTTTGGAATTTTTAGGAGGTCCACATGAAATACGCCCGCTATGTCTTTGCCATGGTCGGATTGCTTGGCCTGATGGCACTTCTCCCCCACGCGACCTTGGCCAAATCCGACGACAAGCCCAAACAAGAGACCTTCCAGGCCCCCAAACAAGGCAAGCAGCGCCTGGCCTATTGCTACTCTCCGGACGAGGGCTGCGGCGAGAAGGCCGCCAATGCCTGGTGCAAGGCGAAGGGCTTCAAGAGCGCCAAGGATTGGAAGGTCTTCAAGCAAGACCGGGGCAAGGTGAAGGCGACCCGCTATATCGGCAGCGACGGGACCTGCAAGGTGCGCGGCTGCGACGCCTTCGAGGAGATTACCTGCCGGATGGGCCCACCGACCTTTTTCTAGCTGGATAGGGGGGCTTTCTTAGGTCACAATATCGGTAGCCTTGGAAAATAGGTATATAAAATAATAAGTTATGGAGGAGTGGCGGTCAGGGTTTGCCTGCCGTTGTAATTTATTGATTTTCTCAAGAAAGACGCAATTCTTGGGCCTTCGAATCCGAAAATAAGACCGGTTGGGGCATTCCTCGCCTCCTGGCTTTTTTAGGGCCGGGTTTCCCCACCGCTCGAAATTGCAAGGCACTCCTCCAAAAACACAAAGGATCTTTATGCGCCCTCGCGGCTTGTTCTCGCTGTGGTTCCTCCTCCCTGGTCTGTTCGCCCTGGTTGCCTGTTCGGGGGGAGGCGGGGGCGGCAACGCCGAGGCCGATAAGAACGCGGCGGTCCAGCAAAACCGTGTGGCCGAGTGGGGAAAATTCGTCGGCATAGATCCGGTTCAGGCGCAAGACGAATTGACCCAGGCCGGCTTAATCGGCCAGGTCGGCAAGAATGCGGCGCTCAACGAAGTCGAGGCCCAGGCCTTCCTCGAACTGACCTTCGCCAAAGACGGGGTATTTTCCCAAGGCATCGACGAATTGAACCGGCGCAATCAGACGGCCTTTCTCTCGTTTAACGTCGCGAATTTGAAGACCACCGCCAACCCCCAAATCCTACCGTCCTTGCCTGGAACCAGCGCGAATGCGGAGGCCAAGAGCCTTGCGCTTTCGCCGAGCCTATCGGCCAACCTTGGAAAAGGGACCGTCGCGAATGGTCCCATTTTTGGCCAAGGGAATGCGGGATTCGGGGATTCCTTCCTCGAGGCTCAGGAGGAATTGCGCGCCTTGCGCCAGAAGGCGGTGGATGATTATGCCGCGATGTCCGCCCAGGCCTTCGAGCTGCGCAAGCGCGTCCTGGCCGGGGCCCAGATCCTCGGTTTCCGGCTGGAGCCGGCGACGATGCAGGAATTGCTGGCCGACCCGGGTTTCGCCCCGATCCGCGACAAATTCGCCGCGCCGATCCTCTTCGCAGCCTTCGTGAAAAAAATCGTCGGGGATCCGGATAAAGAGGGGAATGTCTCGCCGGAGGGCGTGGCCAACGCGGAGGAGAAGGATTTCGGCGGCGAGCCCCTGGCCAATGTCAGCTTCCGCATCGGAAACAGCTTTGTCTCTTTTTATGAATTCAATACCTTCATCGCAGTTCCGGGGGCGCCCTCGATCAGTATCATCGGCACGACCAGCACGACAGGGAACGCCGCCGACGCCAACGCTCAGCCCGCCCCCGCGGCGCCTACGGCGCGCGGCAGCTTCAAGGTGTTCCCGGCCGAGCAAAACTCTTTCCCCCTCATCACCAATTTCATTCCCGACCTCGAAAAAGGCAAGTAACCTTGAAGCTTAATGCATGTGCATCGCGCTGACGTTGCACATGGCCCTTTCCTCGGGGGTGAGCGATCCCCTCGCGGTCGAATCCGGGCTCCCGGCCTCGCAGGCGCCGGCCGTCTCCGAGACCTCGATGTTCTGCATCATCCCGTTATCCTCATGCTCCCCGATGTGGCAGTGGTAGACGAACTTGCCGAGGATCACGGGGTTGGTGAAGGGCACCCGGATTTTCACCGAGCCCCTGGGATCTTCAGGGGTCGGGCAGGTGCAGTTGCTGCAATTCCCAGAATCGTCGCACTGGCAGCGGTTGGGATGGGTCGAATCCGCCGCGCGATAGTCCAAGTTGACGGTGTCTTGACGCCCGATGAAGTCCACCGGCTGCCCGTTTTGCTCCACCACCTGGAAATCCAACTGATGGATGTGGAAGACGTGGTTCTCTCCGGCGCAGTTGTTGAGGGTCCACTCCTCGACGCAGCCCAATTGCACCGTCGTGTTGGTCATGTCCGGCTGGTACTGGGCGTTGTTGATGCAGAACTGCGACCCGTCCGGGGTCTCCGAGAAGTCGAAGCTGCGGCTACAGCAGACCGGGGCGTCGCGCAGGTCTTGCACCGGAGGAAAATTTTGGGGCAGGGGGATCTCCGGCACCGGGTTGCCCTGCGACACCAGGGTCGCCAGGGTGGTTTGCGGATAGGTGTCGCCCTGCGGTCCCATCGAGATCCCTTTGGTCACGAAGGCGTATTGGCCCGGCGGGCCGCCGACCACGAGGAACTCGGTGCGGGCGCTCGTCGGCAGGAAGATGTGGTCGCGCGGCACCAGCTGGTTGTGGAGGTTGCCGTCGCGGGCGATCTCGTAGAGGGTATGGCCTTCCAGCTGCAAGTCGTAATAGATGTCCGCGCCGATGTTTCCCACCCGCCATAGCTGGATTTCCCCGGGTTGGATGGTCACCTGGGGGTTCACCTGCCCGTTAAGGGTGCGCATGGTCGGATTGGCGCTGACCGGGGGATCGGGGACCCTTCCGTTCACGATTTGAATGTCCTTGAGCATCATCACCCGCTGGGTGATTCCCGCCAATTCGGGAAAGGGGTCGAGGAGGCCTTCGACGATGATGGCCCCCGACATGCCGCTGCCGATCTGGAATTCGGTGAGCCCGTGCATATGGGGGTGATAGTAGAACATGCCTTCCGGGTGGTCCTCGGGCACGTGGACCTCGTAATTGAAGGTCTCGCCGGGGGCCACGGTGATGAAGACGTTGTCGCCGGGCTGGAGGGGGGAGACGTTCATGCCGTGGTAATGCAGGTTGCTGTCTTCGTCGATGAAGTTGTTCAGTTGGATGAACATGGTGTCCCCGGGGTTGACGCTTAAAGTGGGGGGAACCAAGAGATCATTGTAGAGCCGGGTGGTGACCGTGACGCCGCCCACCTGAATCTGCCTTTCCTCGGCGGTGAGGGTGGCCTGGAGGACGCCGCCTTTGCTTTGGATGACCGGGGGTTCGGGGAAACCGGAACCGCCGTGCGAGCAGCCAAGGGCCCAGGGGGTCCCTAGCATGGTGAAAAGCAATAGGCCGTGCCAAGATTTCATACCGTCTCCCTCCGATTCGCGATTTCCGATAGGGGGAGATTTCTTTCAAATCCTTGGGCCCGAGGCAATCATTTTCGCTTGGAGGGTCGGGTCCTTGTCGCCCCAAGCCGGCCCGCTAGCCTATCCGCCACCCGCCTTAATCCTTCGAATCTTGGCAGTTCGATTTCCACCGGCCCCATTTTTCCCTTTTCTATTTTGTAACTGATTGGTTACTATCAACAAAGGTAAGGAAAGGGGGACTGAGATGCAGGGAAATTCCGCTCGATATGACGTCCTAATCCTCGGGGCCGGGCTGTCCGGACTCACGACCGCCTACTATCTCAAAAAGACCAAACCGGAGTGGAACATCCTGGTGGTGGAAAGGTCCGGCACCGCCGGCGGCCTGACCGGCAATTGGATCGACCACCGCTTTGGCCCCGACAAAAAGCTGCAGATGCCCATGCATATGGTGTTTCGGCAGAAGTACCAAAACTTGATCCGGCTGGTGGAGGAAGTCGGTGGCTCCCTGTCTCCGCTCTACAAAGGCTACACGATCATCACGGGGGACGGTCAGCGCCATCGCCTCGCGATGGACGACTGGACCGCGCGGAAGCTGCCGCCCCCCTTTCATGCCCTGGGGATGTTCGCCAAGCTCAAGATGCCGGTGCGGGAGAAGTGGGACCTCTTCAAGCTGGCCTGCGTCGCCACTTACTGCGCCAAGGAAATCCTCGAAGGCCGGCAGGAGCCGCGCCGGGTGCCCAACACCTTAAGCCTGGAAAGCCTAGAGCTGATCTTGAATATGGGGCCCAAGGCCCGGGACTTCCTGGAGGCGGTGACCCCCAGCATCTACAACCTGCATCCCTGGTACACCAGTGCGCCGCGCATGGCCGGGGTGATGGCGGGGACGATGACCTTGTCCAAGGACTCTCTGCATTACCACGTGTTCAGCAAGAACTATAACGCGGCCTTCATCGACCGTTACGTCGAACGGCTCAAGCAGATGGGCGTGGAGTTTCGCTTTTGGACGGAGGCCCGTCGGATCGAGGCCAGTCCCGACGGGTCTCAAGTGGAAAAGGTCTGGCTGCGGCCCTACGGCCCCGAGCATCCCGAGGCCCGGCGCTATATCTGCGAGAATTGCGGTGCCGAGAATTACTACCTCGACCGGGCCTTTTGCACGCGCTGCGGCCGCGACTGCACCCTCGATCGGGTGCGCAGCGGCGAGATCGCCAAGCCGGTGCACCGCGAGTTGTGGATGAAGCCCGAGGAGAGCGGCTATGCCCCCGTGGAGTGCCGGCGCCTGGTAACGGCAATGTATCCCCACATGATCGCCAAACTGCTTCCGCTGGGTTCGCCCTTGCGTCGCCATCCTTACGTGAGGTCCTTTTTCTCGGCCCGAGGCAACCAGACGCAGCTTTCCGTGGGGCGCGTCTATTATCGCAAGCCCGTCACCCGCGGCGACGGGGAGATCACCGGGACCCATAACCCCTATTTGGCCTTCAACGGCTGCCAATCGGTCTTCAATAATTTCGGGGCCCAGGACCTGGGCTATGACGGGGACGTGGTCGACGTCCTGCTCGACGTCGGAATCGTCCGCGATGCCCACACCCAGGAAGAGCAGATCCAGCGAATCCTGGTCGACCTGCAGCGCGTCTACCCCGACGCCGATCCCTCCCTCGTCGAGCACGTCTCCTTCGCCGATATCTATCCCGAGGTGCTCTACCTGAGCGAGCAGCCGGCCATCGCCGGGCTGCACCGCTTCTTCGACACCCACCGCACCGGCGCGGCCAATTGGTACGTGGCCGGCTGTCACAGCGGCACCATCGGGATCGGCATGGAGTCGGCGGTGCAGAGCGGGATGGCGACTGTCAATTGCCTGCTGGAAGACGAGCGGGACGCACAGCGCGTGCCGATCAAGGAATACGAGATCCATTGGGGCAGCCGGCTGGCCGCCGGCCTGGGCAATGGCATCGTCTGGTGGAAGGGGAGGGGACGCTCTTTGGGTCGGCTGGCCGGCAATACCTATTCGATGCCGCCCCCTAAGTCTTAAGGAGGACCTCCCTCGGGTGGAGGCGGGGGACCCTCCTGCGGCGGAGGTCCCGGACGCGGCCCGGGGCCCTCCGGAGGTCCGCCCCAGGGAGGAGGCCCGCCGCGCGGCGGCGGTCCGCCGGGGCCGGGAGGCCCCTTTTCTAAAAATCCCGCCAAGGCCTTTCGCTCCTCGGGGCTCAATTGCTGGGCCAACTCCAAGACTGTTTGGGTCAATTGAGCCTTCATCTTGCCGTGCAGCTCGTGCAACTCGGCGGTCTTGGTCCGGTAGGCCGCGGCGTCGAATTGCGGCGCCGTCAAGATCTGCAGGATCTCGCGGCGGGTGGATTCGATCCGCTCGGCCGTGTCCCGATTTTTCTCATGCAGGGCGCGCATCGCGTCGGAGAACAATTTCTCGTGCTCTGGGCTGAGCTTGCCCTGGAGCGCCGGCGGAGGCGGAAAGGGCGGGGGAGGACGCCGGCAGCCCTTGAAACCGTAGCCGACCGCCATTCCAATCAACAATAGATTGAGGCCCAGCGAGAGGCCCAAGATGATTTTGACTTTGTTCACCATAGGACTTGCTCCTCGTTATACAGGAGAGAGGCCAGCTCTTGGCTGCCTCCCTTGGTCGAGAGGTCGCCTCGCAGCCAGAAGCCGGCGACGAAACCGATCACCAGGAGACTGACCAGGGCCAGGGCGGGCTTGGGCTGCCAGAGGCTCTGCAGCCAGTCCCGCAGGCCTTGGACACTAGCTGCCTCTGCCTGGGGAAGGCCTCGCGAGGCCTTGAGGATCCGCTCGGCCAGTCCCCCCGGGGCAGGGATAGTCTCGGCTTGGCGCAGCATCGTCTCGAAACGCCGTTCCTCTTCCCAGAGCTGGGGAAAGAGCGCGGCGGCTTGTTTTCCCGCCGCGCGCAGGGCCTCGGGCCAGTCCTTCCAATCCGCCCCGTACAGCTGCAGGTATTTTTGGAATTCCTGTTGGGTCATGACGCCTTCAACCCCCATTCCGGCCGGAGTGCGGCCCTGAGGTTCTCTTTGGCTCGCACCAAGAGGGACTGCAGGGCCTTGAGCCGCAGTCCCATCAGGTCGGCCGCCTCCTGGTTGCTGAGGCCCTCCCAAAAACAGAGGGTCAGGGCCGTGCGCTGTCGCTCCGGCAGCGCGGCCAAGGCCTTGGATAAGGCTTGGCTCTGTTGTCTTGCGGCTAACTCCGTGTCCGCCCCGGGCGCAGGATCGGCAGAGAGGTCGAGTTCCGCCGGGGCGCTTTCACGGCCGCCCCTTTTCAGGCGGTCCAGGCAGGCGTTGACGATCACCCGGTAGAACCAAGTGCTCCACCGCGTGTTCTTTCCGGGGTCGAATTTTCCCGGGTCCTGCCAAAATTTTAGATAGGCCTGTTGCACGACATCCTCCGCCTCGCCCGCGTTTCGCAGCAACCGGTAAGCCACCCGGTAAAAGCGGTCGGCGTGCTTTTTTACCAGTGCGGCGAAGGCGGCGTGGTCTCCCCGCCGGGCCTGTTGGGCCAAGTCCTCGTCCGAGCTGGATGCGCTGGGTTCGACCATGGGCTTCCTATTTGCCAGTTTTTTTCGATTCTTCCAAAAATATTCCGTTTTCTTAGGATGATACGCGGGAAGTGGGAAAAACCTTCGGTCGCGAAGGTTTTTGCCGGCTGGGCCGTAGCAGGGGAAATACCCTTTCCATACGGAGGAAACCATGAACACCAAGCTCGTTTCGAAAAGTCTTTTAACCCTCGGCGCCCTCGCCATTCTGGCTGGGCCGGCCTTCGCACAAGGCCTGGGCGGTCCAGGCGGACCCCCTTCCGGGGGCCCGCAAGGGCAGGGACCGGGGCAGGGCGCTCAATTTCCATCGGGCTCTACCGGTGCCGGTCCGCAAATGGGGCAGGGGTCGGGTCGCGGTCCCCAAGATCTCGACGGCGATGGGCAGATCTCGAAGGAAGAATTCTTGGCCCCCGCCGAGGCGCGCTTCAAAAGCCACGACACCGACGGAGACGGCGCCATCACCTTGGAAGAGGTGGTAGCCCATGCCTCGGAGCGTTTCCAGCAGGCCGACGCCAATAATGACGGTTATCTCAGCCCGGAGGAGATGCCGAAGCCGCCGGGCGCGAATGGCGGTGGGCAGGGGCAGCGCCCTCCGGAAGAATAAGGACCCATCCAAAGGAAACGCCTGGGACTTACGGGTAGCCCAGGATTTCGGGGGCGGCGGTAACGCCGCCCTTTTTTTTCGAAAAGACGTCCGTTTGCTTTTCCCTGCCGAGGGTCCTTTCACCTGAAAAAATCGGAGAGAGTTTTTTCGGCGAAGGTTTCCCCTGCCAGGGTCGTAATACCTTCATACGGTAACCGGCTGCCACGACTTCAAATCCAATAATTAATTTCTAGGAGGGTCTATGTGGGGTCATCACCGCAATATCGCCCGATGGCTTGGAGCTTCTTTTGTGTTTGCATTGCTGACGCTAGCCGCTTGCGGAGGGGGTGTTTCCCCGAATCAGGCGGGGTCATCCTCGGCCGAGGGGACGGCGCAGGGAGGGGTCGGGACCGGAAGGGAGGCTGTCGCTGAACCGGAGCCTGAAAACCGCAACATCGACGGTACCCAAAATAACCTGCAACATCCGGAGTGGGGTGCCGCAGGGGCCGCGCTCGCCAGGTTGGCGGATCCCGCCTATGCGGACGGGATTTCAAGTCCCGCCGGGGCGAGCCGGCCGAATCCACGCGAGATCAGCAATCTCATCAACTCCCAAGGCGGTCCCATCCCGAATGCCCGTGGCTTGTCGAGCTATATGTTCGTCTGGGGACAATTTCTCGACCATGATCTCGACTTGACCCTTACCGACTCCAGCCAACCCTTGCCCATTTCTGTTCCGGAGGGAGATCCCTACTTCGATCCTCAGGGTACCGGTACCGCCGTGATCCCGTTTTCACGCAGCGCCTTTCTGGACGGAACCGGGACCGACGCCTCCCACCCGCGGGAACAAGCGAACGCCTTGACCGCCTGGCTGGACGCCTCCCAAGTTTACGGATCGGACGAGGCCCGTGCCACTTGGTTACGAACTGGGCGGGATGGCAAGCTTAAGATCAGCGAGGGGAATCTCTTGCCCTTCAACGACGGCAGCGTCGCCAATGCGCCGAGCGCCTCCGCGGATTTTTTCGTCGCCGGCGACATCCGTGTCAACGAGCAGACGGCCCTGGCCGCCATCCATACGCTATTCCTTCGGGAGCACAATCGGCTCTGCGACGAGCTCAAGAAAAGCCATCCCGATTGGGACGATGAACGGATCTACCAGCGGGCGAGGAAATTCGTCGGGGCATTTCTGCAGGCCATCACCTACCAGGAATTTTTGCCTGCCTTGTTGGGACCGCACCGCCCCGGCCCGGACCTCGGCTACGATCCCGAAGTCGACCCCGCGATCTTCAATGAATTTTCCACGGCCTACTTCCGAGTGGGCCATACCATGCTCAACAACGCCTTGCTCCGCCTGGGGCCGGACGGCCGCGAGACCGCGTCGGGCGCGCTTCCCTTGGCGGAGGCCTTCTTCAACAACGAACCGTTGCTCAGCGAGGGAATCGACCCCTTGCTTCGGGGCCTCGCCTTTCAGCCCATGCAGGAGATCGACGTCCATGTCGTCGATGGGGTGAGGAATTTCCTCTTCGGCCCTCCCGGCGCCGGTGGGTTGGATCTGGCCTCCCTCAATATGCAGCGGGGGCGGGACCACGGGCTGCCGGATTACAACACCTTGCGCGCGGCCCTGGACCTCGCTCCCGTGAAGGACTTCGGTGAGATCACCTCGGATCCGGAATTGGCGTCGAAGCTGGAATCGATTTACGGGACCGTCGATCAGGTGGACCCCTGGGTTGGGGCCCTGGCCGAGGATCACCTGCGGGGCGCGAGCGTAGGCCCCTCCATCGCTGGTGCCTTGAAAATGCAATTCGAACGTCTGCGCGCCGGCGACCGCTTTTGGTACGAGCGCGATCCTGCCTTTAGTCGCGAGGAGGTCCAGGAGATCCATGGGACGCGGCTCGCTGATATCCTGAGAAGGAATACGGGAATCGCCGATTCCCCGGACGGCCTGTTCCGGGTGGCGGATTGACCCTCGAGGGATAAGGCCCGGCGACGGTGAACCTGTCGTCGGGCATTATCCGCTTGGTGAGTCCGGTTCCTTCGGGTAAATTCGCCGCAGCGGCGGTGTCTCCCATGAGCAAATCGCGACTCGAGGCCTTCAGCGACGGGGTCTTGGCCATCATCATCACCATCATGGTGCTCGAGATGAAGGTGCCGCATAGTGCCGATCCCTCGGCCTTGCAGGCCTTGATCCCCGTTTTTTTGAGCTATATCCTCAGCTTCGTCCACATCGGGATCTATTGGAACAACCATCACCACATGTTGCAAGCCACCCAGCAGGTAAACGGGCGCATCCTCTGGGCCAACCTGCATCTGTTGTTCTGGCTGTCCCTGCTGCCCTTCGCCACCGCTTGGATGGGCGAAAACCAATTTGCCGCCTGGCCGGTGACACTCTACGGGGTCATCCTGCTGCTGGCCGGCACCGCCTATTACCTATTGGCTCGGGTGTTGGTGGCCTTCCACGGGAAAGATTCCGCCCTAGGACAGGCCTTTGGCAGGGACCTCAAGGGCAAGGCCTCGCTTCTGCTCTATTTGGTCGCGGTGCTGGTGGCCCGGTGGCGGCCGCTCCTATCCTGCGCCCTGTACGTCACGGTCGCGCTGATCTGGTTGATTCCCGATCGGCGCATTGAAAGGCGGCTCTCTTCGTTTTCATGAAAGACAGCTTTTCTGGGGCACCGCGTCTCGGAGTAAAAAATGTTTAGTTACATGGTATTAGTTTACAAGAATTAAAGTATTTTATTATAAGCCTCCCGCCTGTGTCGCGAACCTGGCCTTTGGCCTGGAAGGTGGTAGCACCGATGTCCCCGCCATCGCCGTTTCCGCCACGTCAAGTGCCCTGATATTTCACCTTGGGAAGCCGGCGGACGATTTCTTTTCGGGCCTGACGATCAATTACTTCTGCTTCGAGGTCCCCGAGGCCTTGCCCTTCAAGATGTACCTGCAAGACGCGAATCCCAGCGTCCGGGGAGTGTTGGCGCCCGCCGCGGAACCGGCCGGGGCTGTGAGCCCCACGATTCGAGACACCTTGCGAAATTCGCCTCTCTTTCTGAACAATAAATGAATTATGAAATATTATTTTTGCGCCTCTCCCGCATCGGCGGGGAGGCCCTGATAGATATTCGGCTCCGGTTTCGGCGCGGACTGCAAGGCGGCTTCGAAGCTGGGATCCACCCGATGCCCGAAGGCCAACAGCAGCGCGTAGAGCGCCTGGGCCATCAGTCGGCCTTGCTCGACGCCCTTGCGGCCTTCGAAGGTCATGGCGGGTTTTCTGAGGAAAAAATTCATGTAGGCGGTGGAATTGTTTGCCCGCAAGGAATCGGCCTGGGTGAGGGGCGAGGCTCGGAAGCTGAAAGACAGGCCGGTCAGCGTTTGTAGTCTCTTCGCCGCGAGCTCGGCGATTCGCCATTGCGGCTGGGGCGGATTGCCCAAGCTCGAGGGGTTGGCCCGCGTGAATTGGCCTTCCAGGGGACCTTCCGTAAAGATGTCCCGGCCCGCGATGGTTTGGATCTGCAGGGCCTGCGCCGGCAGCCAGGGCGAGGCGAGGGGGCCGGGGTCATTCGGCCCCCCTTTGCTTGGATCGAAGGTCAGGTCGGAGATGAAGAAGGGGGCCATTCCGTTCCAATCATGGAGCCCCACCATGCCGTCCACCAGCCCCATCAGATATTCCGCCCGGCGCACGACCAGATAATCGGGGGCGTCGTCATTCAAGGCCTGATTGAAGATCCGGTTCATTCGGACGGTATCCTTGCCCAAGTTTCCCATCGCCCGATTGGCCTCGGGGATCACGAGGAGGCGCCCGCTTTGCAGGGGGAGGTCCTTGATCCAGTGAAAGACCTTGCGCGGGTTGTCCTCATGGAAATGAGGGGCGAATACCAAGGTCGTAGGTCCGGGCGCGCTCGATTCGATGGAAAAGACCTCGGTGTTGCCGGGCCAGAGGTGTTTTTTCAGGACGGTGCTGGCGCCCGTCTTGGCGGCGATCCAGAGATTGGTCCGCCTCGTCAAAACGGGCTTGCCCAAGAAGGCGTCGATGGCCTGTTGCCGGTCCGCATAGCGGGCGTTTTGGGAGAGCCTGGGAAAGAACTGGGCTTCGCCTGAGGCCGTCGTCCGCAGTTCGAAGTCGGAGCGAAGGCCGGGGAGTCGAACCCCTTCGAACAAGGCCAGCGCCGCGGCGGGGTTGGTCCGAAACGCCTGTTGGCTGAAGTCCAAGGCCTCCGAAAAGGAAAAGTAGCGGAATAGGGACTCCACCGTCTTTGCCTCCGGGAATTTTTGTTGCAGGGCCTTGGCAAAAAGTGCCGAGCGGCGGCCCTCGTCGAGACCGAGGAAATCCTTGAGCGAGACCCCCAGGTAATCCGCAAATCCTCCGGGTTCCCGCTGGTTGAAATAGAAGTCGATCGCGCCGCTTGCCGAGGCGGCAGGCTCCTTCGCCGAACGGGCCCCGACGTAGACCGCCAGCGCCCGTAATAGGAGCAGGGTCTTGGTGTTTAGTGAGTTCGCGGCGCTTGGATCTAACAAGGGGGATCCGACGGCGCGGATCCTTTGCAGGGCCGAGAAGGCGCCGTCGCCTGCCAAAAAAAACTTTTGCCAGTCCTCCTGGAAGTTTTCTCCGTAGAGATCGAAGAGCAAATAGGCGAGGTCGAAGGGCGAGATCGAATCCTTCTGCTCGTCATAGGCGGCGATCTGCGAGAGCCATTGCTTGGCAAGGGAGGAGGTCTTGGAATCTTTGAGGAGGCGGTCCGCGCAGCTGTCCTTGTCGGGACTTTTTAGGTAGGTGTCGAGGCTGAGCGTTGTCTTGCCGGAGGCCTTCAGCTCCCGTTCCACGTCCGCGGACAAGGCGCGGTAACCGTCTCCCGTGCAAAGGCCGTCCGGAGAGCGCATTTCCAATGCGGATTTGACCCACTTCGTTGACATGGTGCCCCGAGTCCCTTGGCGGCGCGCCCCTGGGGGCGCATCCAAGAATTCTCCGGGGTTTTCGCCGGTTTTGGGCTAAAGTTGTGATTTTCCCACAGCCTTGTTATTTTGGGAGGGTCTAACAGGCTGTTGACAAACCATCTTATTCCGGTCGGAGTAAATCCGGCCTCCATCGGCCGCCCAAAAATCCTTCGGATTTTCGGGGCCCGCCGATCCGCCTACGGCGGCTTGGCCCGATCACCGGTTTTTGTCAACAGACTGCTAAGGGGCATGAACGCGATGAAAACTCCCTCAGCGGCGGCTTTCCTCCTGGCGGTGATCCTGTCGATGTCCTTCGGGGGACGGGCCCTGGCCCGCGACCCCAAGGTCGACGAGATGCCGGCCATCCAAGAGATCGCCTATTACTTGAACGCCAATTCCGCGGAGCTCCTCGCCCTGGCGCGAGGCCAGGCGGCTTCGGATTATTCCGTCGAAAAGCTCCTGGCCCCTTTGGGGCTCCTCAACGAGAAGGCGGCGCAATTCTACGACCGGGTTGTCAGGAATACCAAAAGCCCGTGGCGCACGGTGTCTTCGTATCAAGAGCTGGGCGAGGCCTTTGTGGCGGCCCAGGACGCCTTCGTCGCGCGGCCCTTTTACCGCTTGGACCCGCGTGTCTTCGAGGAGACGGCCTTTTTGATGGGGGCGCTGCTGCAGTTTTACCAAGCGCCGGTCGAGTCGGTGGTGCTGATCGCCTACCCACGCCAGGTCTATCCGTGGCTTCCCACCTACTATTCCTTCTCGACCTGCCGCTTTGCGAACCGCAGGGTGTACCCCTGGGCGGGCGGGGTGATCTTTCGCCCCAGGATCAAATAAAGGCCTAGCCTTTTAAGAGATCGGCCATGGCCTTCAGCAAATACCCGGATAAATCCATGCCTGGACCGGCGCATTCGCGGGCGGGTGCCTTGAGGGTGGCTTGGTTTCGCCGGGCCCTTTCCAGGCCCCCACGACGGATCCATTGGATGAGCTGGGCCAATTCGTTTCCGTCGAACCAAACCCCGTGGGAATTACAGAGGTCAACGATCACCCCGCTTTTCGAGGCCACATTGTGCCGGCTCATGATGGTGCGGCAGGCCGGGCAAGGGCGATAGAAACGGGATTGAGGGCCGGCTTCCCCGCTGAGGTCCGTCACCGAAACCTTGGGGTTGGGCAATTGCCCTAGCAATGCGAGGGTCTCCTCGGACTTCGAGTTCTCGATAAAATTCCGAAAAGAGGTCAGGTCCAACCAAACCCCCGCGCAGAGGTGGCATTCATGAAAGGGGATCTGGCCGATTTCCCTTCTCGAGTAGAGAGGCCGAGAGCCTTCGCAGGCCGGGCAGAGCATGGCGCTGCGGGTCCCGGAGGCGAACTGCGGTTGGATCCTTCCTCCGCAATAATGGCAAAAGCGGGCGACGTCGCTGACTCGCGCCATGCAGTGGGGGCAGATCGTGTTAAGGTCTTTCTCGTGGATGGTAAAGTCGGAATGGCAGAATTGGCAGGCGCTTGCCCCCGATTCCCGCGCGGCTCCACAGGAGGAGCAGCGGACCACCCTGGCATCGACCGGCGGTCCCGATCGCAATTGGAGGACGTTTCCGCAATAGCAGTTGAGGCTCTGCCGGTCTTCACTTTCGTCGGACCAGTACTGGGTTTGGCAGTCTGGGCAGGAGGCGATAAGGCGCATAGGCCCTTAATATAGCAGGCTTCCTCTTCCCACGTGAAAAAGAAAAACAATGCGCCGGATCGGCCAGGGTTAGGATCTTTTGGCGAAACGCAGCGCTACGCCCAGCAGGCCCATGAGTCCGAATCCGAAGAACAGGTTTCCCGTGGAAGCGGCGCCCGGATGCAGGCTGCAGCCTCCGTCCGAGGCGGCGTTGCCCGGCGGGTTGCTCGAGCCCCCGCCGCTGCCGCCGCCATTATTGCCGTTGCCGCCGGAACCGCCGTCGGTCGGCGGGGTGATGGTCCCGGTGCCGAAGTCCTTGATGACCGTCGCGTTGCTTGGGGAGAAGATCTTGAAGGAAAATTCCTCGTTGCCTTCGGCGACGTCGTCGCTGTCGATGGTTACGTTGACCGTCTGCTTGGTCACACCCGGGTTGAAGGTCAGGGTCCCGTTGGCGACCTCGTAGTCGTCGCCGGCCAGGGCGCTGCCGGGGGCGGTGGCGTATTTGACCGTGACCGTCTCGCTGCTCGCCTCGTTGAGCTGGACGACGAAGGCGGCCGTCGCGGCGCCCGTGGAGGGCTCGCGGACCGTCACGTCGTTGACCGTGAGCGTGGGGATCGAGTGCAGGACCACGTCGTTTCCGTCTCCGCCTTGGTAGCTGATTTTAAAGCCGATATTGTCAAAGCCGACCAGGTGGAAGGTCTTGCCTTCGCTCAGGCCCTCGAACACCCCGCCCACCGGGTCGGTGGAGTCGTTGTCGATGATCTTGAAGTCGTCGCCGATCTGGACGTTGGGTCCAAGGGCGATGCGCAGGACGGACTGGTCCAAGGCCACCGTTCCGTTCACCTGCAGGACGCTGTATTCGGTATCGGGGATCTGACCGTTGAGCTGGGCGACGTAGGCGGAGCCGGGAGAGAGGATCAAGTTGCCGACCGCGAGCAGGGCGGGTTCGCTGTCGCCGGGGGAGACCTTGCCTCCGGCCTTGATCAGGACCTCGTCTTGGATCGCGCCGTCGCCTTGCAGCTCGGCCCCGCTCTCCACGACGACGGCGCCGCCGCCGGTGCCGGAGCCGGCGGAATTATCCACCTGCAGGCTGCCGCCGTTCACGGTGATGCCTCCCGCGAAGGAATTATCCCCGGTCAAGCGCAGAAAGCCCGGGCCGTTCTTGATGATCTGGCCGGAGCCGAGGATCTTTCCGTTGGAGATCAGGTTGCCTTCGCCGCCCACCGTGAGGGTGAAGGTCTTCAGGTCGATGTCGCCGTCGACTTTGAGAAAGGCCCCGTCGTTTTGGACGGTAAAACTCTGGTTCTGGGTCAACTGGACGCCCAGGGTCAGGGTGTTGGTCCCGCCGGCGTGGCTGGCGAGGATGCCGTTGCTGAGTTGGATGTCATTGCCGCCGAGGTTGTAGTTGGCCGCGGACAGCTGCAAGGACTGGAAGTTGGTGAGATCCGGAAAGTCGTTGACGTTGGTGAGCTTGAGGGCGGCCGGCGGAAAGAGGAGCTGACTGCCGGCGGCGGGCGCGCCGTTGGGGTTCCAGTTATTGGCGGTGGACCAATTGCTGTTGGTGCCGCCGCCATCCCAAGTGACGGCCGGCGAGAGGGCGGGTAGGGCAGTGCAAGCCAGGGCGAGCAGCGAAGCGCTCCAGAGCGATTTTTTCATGGTCTCTCCTCGAGATTGCCATACCCAGGGCAGGCCTTAGCGGGGCCCGGGGGGCCTGTCAATCACCTTTCCTGCAATAAAGCGTTTACGAGCAATTCAGCCCTGGCCTATAAGGCAACAGTACAGAATTGAATACGGAGCATACCCATGACCTTGTCCCTTCGCGGCAAAACCGCCCTCATCACCGGCGCCTCGCGCGGCATCGGCCGGGCCACCGCCCTCAAATTCGCCTCGCTGGGCGCCGACCTCATCCTGCATTACCGGAAGAATTTGGAGGAAGCGGCGGCCCTCGAGGCCGAGCTGAAGGAAAAATTCGGGGTGCAGGTCGACAAGGTGGCGGCCGACCTCTCGGACTTGACCGAGATCCACCGCTTCATCGAGGAGGTGAGGGCGCGGCACTCCCGTCTCGATATCTTCGTCGCCAACGCGGCGGCCACCGCCTTCAAGCCGCTCTCCGAGATCAAGGAGCACCACATCGCCAAGACCATGAATATCACGGTCACTGCCTTCATCCTCGCGATGAACGCCTTCAAGCCCCTGATGCCCCCAGGCAGCAAGGCGATCACCGTCTCGGGGATCGACACCAAAAAGTTTTGCGCCAACCATGGCCTGCTCGCGGCGGCCAAGTCCGCCCTGGAGACCCTCACCCGGTATTATTCGGTGGAATGGGCGGCCGAAAAGATCTTCGTCCACGGGATCAATCCGGGCCTGGTCGACACCGATTCGCTGAAAGTCTATTTCGGGACGGGCTACGAGGAGTACAAGGCCGGGCTCTCCGCCCTCACTCCGATGGGGCGCTTGATGCCCACCGAGGACGTCGCCGAGTTCATCGCCTTCCTCTGCAGCCCCGCGGCGGACTGGATGAACGGCGAGACGCTCTACGCCGACGGCGGGACGGGTTTCCTGATGCCGGTGTATTCGCAAAAAGGCTAGGTCCGTGGCTTAGGGGGCTGGCGTTGCCGCCAAGAATTCCAGGATGGCTTGTTTTAGCTTCGCCGGTTGATCCCACACCGGGGCGTGGCCGCTTTCTTCCAAAATCACCAGCTGCGATTGGGGAATGAGCCGGTGGAGGCGTTCTCCGACCTCCAGCGGGATCACCAGATCGTCGCGGCCATGGATGACCAAGGTCGGCTGGGTGATTTGCCCCACGCGGTCGTCCAAGAGCCGGCCCTTGCTGTTCATGATGAAGCCCATGAAGACCGCCTCGTACTTGGCCTTGATCCGGGTGGAGGATTTGATCAGCTCGTCCAAGACGAAGCCGGGCAGGGGCGGAGGGCTGTAGAAGAGCAATTGCAAAAAACGCCTCGCCTTGGGCCGGTCGGTGAGGGTGAGCCGCGCCAGCTCGGGGATCTCGGTCTTCAGCCCCGCGCTCTCCACCAAGATCAGCCGGTCCACCTTTTCGGGATGCTCCAGGGCGATCAGCAGGCTCACCCAACCGCCCACGGAGAGCCCCACCAGGCTCGCGTGCTGGATCCCGAGGGAGTCCATCAGCTGCAGGGTCATTCCCACCTCGGTGTCGATCGAGTAGGTCTTGGGGTCGAGGCGGAGGAAGTTGCTGGCCACCATGTCGGGGGCGATCACGTGGTACTGCTTGGCCAGGGCGGGCATGAGGCGCATCCAGGTCAGCTGGGCGGTGCCGCCGAAGCCGTGCAGCAGCAGGACCGTCTGGGGGTGCTCCTTCCCGCCCTCGTAATAATGCAGGTTGTAGCGGCCGGCGCGGAGGAACTGCTCCTCGATCCCGCCGAAGTGCTGCAGCAGGTAATTCACCGTCTTGCGGAAGTGGGGCAGCGGGTCGAGCGAAAGGTAGATCAGCAGGGCCGCGAAGGGCGCGAGCAGGAGCAGGGGGATCCAGAGGCGTTTGCGGCGGTAAAAGGGCTTGGGCATTACCAATAGGTCTGCGCCGAATGGGTTTTTTCGAAGGCGGTGATCTCCCTCTCGTGCTGGAGGGAAAGGCCGATCTCGTCCAGGCCCCGGATCAGGTGATTTTTCACCGCGGCGTCGATCTGGAAGTGGAAGGAGAGCTCCTCCGGCAGATGCAGGGTCACCCGCTGTTCCTCGAGATTGACCGTCGCCTCCAGGCCCTCGTAGCGCCCGGCCATCTGGAAGATCTCCTCGATCTCGGCGGCCTCGAGCTGCACGTTGAGCAGTCCGTTTTTCACGCTGTTGTTGTGGAAGATGTCGGCGAAGGCGGGGACCTCGCCGACGCGGGGGGCCAGGATGGCCTTGATGCCGTACTGGGTGATGGCCCACACCGCGTGCTCGCGGGAGGAGCCGCAGCCGAAGTTGTTGCGCGTCACCAGGATGCTCGCGCCTTGAAAGCGCGGCTTGTTGAGCTCGAAGTCGGGATTGGGCTTGCCGTCGGGCAGGTAGCGCCAGTCGAAGAACAGGTTCTCGCCGTAGCCGGTGCGCCGGATCGACTTGAGGAACTGCTTGGGAATGATCTGGTCGGTGTCGACGTTGGCTCGATCCAAAGTGGCGATTTTTCCGCGGTGCGATTTGAAGGCTTCCATTAGGACCATCTCCTTAAGTCGACGAAGTGACCGGCGACGGCCGCGGCGGCGGCCATCTCGGGGCTGACCAGGTGGGTGCGTCCGCCTTTGCCCTGGCGGCCCTCGAAATTGCGGTTGCTGGTGGAGGCGCAGCGCTGCTGCGGCTTGAGCTGGTCGGGATTCATGGCCAGGCACATGCTGCAGCCTGACTCGCGCCACTCCGCGCCGGCCGCGACGAAGACCTTGTCCAGCCCTTCGGCCTCGGCCTGTTTTTTGACCTGCTGGGAGCCGGGCACCACCATCGCCTGGACCCCCGCGGCGACCTTGCGGCCTTGGAAGACCTTCGCGGCCGCGCGCAGGTCTTCGATGCGCGAGTTGGTGCAGCTGCCGATGAAGACCACGTCGACCTTGACGTCGGTGATAGGCGTACCGGGCTTGAGCCCCATGTAATCCAGGGCATGCTCGGCGTCTTTCTTGGCCAGGCCGGGGACCTTGTCGGGCTGAGGGATCAAGCCGTCGGCGTCGATCACCATCCCGGGGCTGGTGCCCCAGGTGATCTGCGGGGCGACCTTGTCGGCGTCGATGGTGAGCGTCTTGTCGTAGACCGCGCCCGGGTCGCTGGGCAGGGTCTTCCAATAGGCGATGGCTGCCTCGAGGTCTTTACCCTTGGGGGCGAAGGGGCGCTCGACTTTTCGGAAGAAATCGAAGGTGGTCTCGTCCGGCGCGATCATCCCCGCCTTGGCGCCGGCCTCGATCGACATGTTGCAGACCGTCATGCGGCCTTCCATCGAGAGGGCGCGGATCGCCTCGCCGGTGTATTCCAGGACGTGCCCGGTGGCGCCGGCGGTGCCGATCAGGCCGATGAACTTCAAGACCAGGTCTTTGGCGGTGACTCCGGGGCCCGGGCGGCCGCGGAACTCCACCTTGAAGGTCTTGGCGGGCTTCTGCCGCAGCGTCTGGGTGGCCAGGACATGCTCGACCTCGGAAGTGCCGATGCCGAAGGCGAGGGCCCCGAAGGCCCCGTGCGTCGAGGTGTGGCTGTCGCCGCAGACGATGGTGGCGCCAGGCAAGGTGATGCCCAAGTCGGGGCCGATCACGTGGACGATGCCCTGCTGGTCGCTGTTGAGGTCGTAGAGGCGGATGCCGAAATCCTTGCAGTTTTGGGTGAGGGCCTCGATTTGGGCCCGGGCGATCTCGTCCTTGATGTTGTAGCGGTCGACCGTGGGGACGTTGTGGTCCATGGTGGCGAAGGTCAGCTCGGGGCGCCGGACCTTGCGGCCGCCGAGGCGCAGGCCCTCGAAGGCCTGGGGGCTGGTCACTTCGTGAACCAGCTGGCGGTCGATGTAGAGGAGGGCGGTGCCGTCCTCGAGGGTGGAGACGAGGTGTTTTTCCCAGATTTTTTCGAATAAGGTCTTAGGCTTGGACATTTTGTTTTTCTCCGCAAATTCTCGGAATTTGCCGTGCGGGCAGGAAATGCCGGCCTCTGGGCTTTACGATAGGGGGTCCCGCAGCGTCAAGTTGAGGATCTGCTTCGATAAGCTGTTTTTTGTATTTTCCGCCTTGAGCCCGGCGGCGGCCTTTGCTAAGGGCAAGCCCCTATGGTTTTTTGCTATCACTGCGGAAAAACCAGCGATTTTGGCGATCGGGTGGGCCGAACCGAGACCTGCCCGCACTGCGGCTACGACGCCCATGTCTGCTACAATTGCCTGCACTACGACCCCAAGGCCTACAACGAGTGCCAGGAGACGCAGGCAGAGCGGGTCTTGGAGAAGGATAAGGCCAATTTTTGCGATTACTTCGCCCCCAGCGATCACGCGATGCGGGCGGGGGAGAACAAGAAGCAGGACGAGGCAAAGGCCAAGCTCGACGCCTTGTTCAAAAAATCATAAATAAGGGAAATACCCCCCACAGGAAAGTTATGGCGAAAATCTTAGTATTGGCCGGCGACGGCATCGGTCCCGAGGTGATGGCCGAGACGGTCAAGATCCTTCAATTCGTGAACTCCCAAGAAAAGCTGGGGCTGGAATTCGAAAATGCCCTGGTGGGCGGCTGTTCCTATGACGCCCACGGCAAGCCCCTCACCGACGAGACCCTCCGGCTGGCGAAGGCCGCCGACGCGATCCTGCTGGGGGCGGTGGGTGGCCCCCAATGGGAAGAGCTCGACTATTCCGTCCGGCCGGAACGGGCCCTCCTGGCCCTGCGCAGCGAATTGGGGCTCTTCGCCAACCTTCGCCCCGCCAAGGTCTATCCGGCCTTGGTCGACGCCTCCTCGCTCAAGCGGGAGGTGGTCGAGGGCATCGACATCATGGTGCTTCGCGAGCTGACCGGGGACATCTATTTTGGCAAACCCAAGGGGGTCGAGAAACTCCCGGACGGCCAAGAGCGCGGCGTCAACACCATGGTTTACACCACCCACGAGATCGAGCGCATCGCCAAGCTCGCCTTCGAGATCGCCCGCGGCCGCCAGAAGAAGGTGACCAGCGTCGACAAGGCCAACGTCCTCGAGACCACCGAGCTCTGGCGCAAGATCGTCACCCAGCTCGGGAAAAGCTACCCCGACGTCGAGCTCAAGCACATGTACGTCGACAACTGCGCCATGCAGTTGGTGCGCTATCCCAAGCAGTTCGACGTGATCGTGACCGGCAACCTGTTCGGAGATATCCTGAGCGACGAGGCGGCCATGTTGACGGGTTCGATCGGCATGCTGCCCTCGGCCAGCCTGGCGAGCAGCAAGAAGGGCATGTATGAGCCCATCCACGGCAGCGCCCCGGATATCGCCGGCAAGGGCGTCGCCAATCCCATCGCCACGATCCTGTCCGCGGCGATGATGCTGGACCTGACTTTCGGGAAGAAGTCCGCCGCCCAGAAGATCGAGGCCGCGGTCGAGAAGGTGTTGGAGCGGGGGCTGCGGACCGCCGACATCGCCAAGCCCGGCGAGGCCAAGGCCTCGACCCAGGAGGCGGGTGAAGCCATCACGGCAGAGCTAAAGAAGGGTTATTAAATTATGAAAAAGGAACGCTACAACGTCGCCGTCGTCGGAGCCACCGGGGCGGTGGGCAACACCATGCTGGAAGTCCTCGAGGAGAGGAATTTTCCCGTCGAAAAGCTCAAGCTGCTGGCCAGTGAGCGCAGCGTCGGCACCCGCCTGAGCTTCAAGGGCAAGGAAATCCCGGTCGAGGTGCTGGACGCGAAGGCCTTCGAGGGCGTGGACATCGCCCTCTTCTCGGCGGGGGGGACGATCAGCGAGCGCTTCGCGCCCATTGCGGCCCAGGCCGGCGCCGTCTGCGTCGACAACACCTCCGCCTTTCGCATGCACCCGGAGGTTCCGCTGGTGGTGCCCGAGGTCAACCCCAAGGCGATCGGCGATTACAAGAAGATGGGGATCATCGCCAATCCCAACTGCTCGACCATCCAGATGGTGGTCGCCCTCAAGCCGATCCACGACCAGGCCAAGATCAAGCGCATCGTGGTCTCGACCTACCAGGCGACCAGCGGCGCCGGAAAGCGCGCCATGGACGAGCTGGCCCAGCAGACCAAGGCCCTGTTCAGCGGCGAGGAGCTGCAAAAGGCGAAATTTCCGCACCAGATCGCCTTCAACTGCTTGCCGCACATCGACGTCTTCCTCGACAACGGCTACACCAAAGAAGAGATGAAGATGGTCAACGAGACCAAGAAGATCATGGGCGACGACTCGATCAAGGTCACGGCCACCTGCGTCCGCGTCCCGGTCTTCGGCGGGCACAGCGAGAGCGTCAACGTCCAGACCGAGAAGAAGCTCACCGCCCGCGAGGCGCGGGCCCTGCTCGAGAAGGCCCCGGGCGTGATCGTGAAGGACGACGTCGCGCACAACCAATACCCGCTGGCCATCGACTGTGTGAACCAAGACGAGGTCTTCGTCGGCCGCATCCGCGACGACGAGTCGGTCGAGAACGGCCTCAATTTCTGGATCGTGGCCGACAATATCCGCAAGGGCGCGGCGACCAACGCCGTGCAGATTGCGGAGATATTGATTCGGGATTACCTGTAAGGTTCAACAAAAGGTTCGATCTGCAGTAACTCCTGCAGATTCTTCGAGTGGTGGCTCCTTGCCAACAGCGCCGAGGTCGCGGTCAGCGGGGGCAACTTCCTACGGGAATACCCGGCCCTCCCAAGATTTCCCCGGCCCGGGCCCCTCCTCAGGCCAGGTTGGAATCTTGGACCATGGACCAAAAAAGGAGAGATCGGACGGAGGGAGGGAGGAGTAGGGGGATCCCCATGTACTGGGTACGGGGCTTGGCGAGACCTTAGGTAATCCCAAAGACGCACAGGGGCAGCGAAGTCTCCCGGCTGGCCGGCTCCCTTCCTTGACTTAGACAGTATCGGAAAAGAATAAATTGATATAAATTTTTCAGGGAGTAATATAAATTTCTACTTAATGAACCGATCTGCTGCCATATTGCTGGCTGGATTAATTTTAGGGCCAGCATTTGGTAGTAGACCCGCCCATTCCCAAGCCAATAGATTGTCCTCTTGCGTATGGAAGAGCGCCAAAACAGGGATGAGCGTTTCGGACTACCCCTATCGGGCCGATCCGGATCCTTCCGACCCCAATCGGGCCGTTCGCCCGGATACTGGTCTGCAATTTGTCCGGGAAAATGGGATTTGGAAAAATCCTCAGACGGGAGTACCCGTGCGAACCTATCCGCTTCATGCGGAAGCGGATCCCTCCGATCCAAAAAAAGCTCGACGTTCTGATACTGGCGAAGATTTTTATCTCGATTGTCCTCCCGGTGTGTTTGTTCCCCCCTTACCTGGCGGTCAACAAAAACCGCTCCCCGTGACGGAACAAATGGCCCTCTCCACACCTGCTCCAACGCCCAAGACCCAGCAAGGCGCCGGCACCTCCCCGTTTCCTTTGCCGACTTGGTTGATCAAAAATCCCAATCCGCCCCCCGTCAAAGATATCCCCTATTTCAATGTTTCTGCACCCTTTGACTCTTGTTTGGTGGGATCGTGGAAGTCCGATCCGGTTGGCCCCAATCAACTTGGCGTGACCGGTGGGGACGGCATCCTGCTCGCCTTCAAGGCCGACGGCACTCAAAGCATCGACTATAATGGCATGCAGCCCTTCCTCGGTGGGTTCGGCGATAAGAATTTTTGGATCGGGACCGCGGAAGGGCACATCATGACGGACAAGGGAATCGCAAAAATTAAAAGCGTGGAGCGATCCGACATTGTCCATAAATATATTGGCGCTAATGGCATGACCCGAACCAATTCCTTAAGCGGGAGTTTGGGGCCGGCAGGCTTGGGAAATAATCCCATGGATCAAAGTTATCAATGCAACGAATACCAGCTAACCTTCAAGGACCCAGGGCGTACCTTCGTTTTTAAACGTATTGGAACAAAGGCTGAGGAAACGCCCAAGCCTTCGATACCTGTTCCCTCACCCAAACCGGGGGTACTCCCGCCTCCCTCCATTCCCGATTCGGTTCGAAAACAATGTGACCCAAAATATTCAGAAATGATGAGGGAAGCCGATTACAAATCTCGAGACGCCGCGATGACACGACACGCTGCCGAAACCTTCCGTTCGAGCGGTATGAATTCGAAGAAGACCGCGGAGGGCGATCGCAAACTGGCCGAAATCGCCAAAGGGACCTTGGTCAAGGCCATCAGCAATGGGGATCAAAAGACCGAGGCCGAATTGCGACAACAAATTGAGGAATATTACAAGCGAGCCGAACTCGAGGAGGCGAGCGGAGAATATGACCTGCAGCGCGCGGCAAGTTCTGAACAGAGGGCTCAAGCATTGGAGCAAGAAGCTGAAGGGATCCGCCGTGACGCCGTGCAGGAATGCCTGCAGAAAACCGGCGGGAAACCCTGAACTATTTTCTTACTAATTCCACACGACGATTGAGAGTCCTGCCCTGTGGACTCGAATTGTCTGAGATGGGTCGGGTCTTTCCATAACCCGATGCACTGAGCCGGATTGACTCTACCCCATGAGCAACCAGCCAGGCGACGACGGCCTGTGCACGGCGTTGGGAAAGATCTTGATTATAGGCGTCGGTACCCTGGGCATCGGTGTGACCCTCAATGTCCAACTTTAAGGCAGGTTGCGATTTCATTAGGTTCAACACTTCATTTAATGTGGGTTCGGATACCTGTCTTATTTTGTCCGAGGCAGTGTCAAAGAGGATGCCGTAGGTGATTGCGCGGCCGGTCTCGGCGATGCCACTGACGATCGGGCTGGATTTTATGTCAACTTGGCACTTTGCATCGTCGCCAGGCTTTCCACGTTGCCCAAACCACGAACCAGCCAGATTCCCGTTTTCGTACCAAAAACCATTGATGAAATCGCCTTTCGCGGACAAAACCATCAAAGCCGTGCCAAAACGTTTGCCATGATCCTGACGCCATTCGCATTGTACCACCCGGCCATCCGTGGTCCCATTGAAGGTGCCGGCTCCTTCGTAATAACAACCCTTCACTGTATTTCCTGATTGTTCAAATTGAATGAGGTTGTAGTTGGTATTGTAGGTCCCCGAGAGAGGTGCTTGGGCGACCGCGCCAGGCAAAGGCTGCCCAATCGCTTCCAGTTCCATTAATTCCGTGAATTTGGGATGGCCCCAATTGGAGAGTATCGCGATTTTGAGCCAGCGGGCGGGTATCGGGGTCGCGAGTTTGAATTCCTGTTTCCCAGCCTTGGGAAGTTGTACCTGTAAAACCTTGGTTAGACCCTCAGTTGGTGAAGTGTTGGAAGCATAGACTTCGATATCCTTCGCCGAAATTCCCGTGTAATTGGCCTCCTGATTTTGAGTATTATCAAAAATCATGGATTCGAGGGCGATAGGTCGAGCCAATTCGATGACAAATTCATGGGGAAAAGCCGCGCCTTCTTCACTGCACCAGCCTAAATGTGGAGTTCCGTCGATTAGGGCTAGTGCGCTCCACTGCCCAACCCCATATTGGCTTGTCTTGGAAAGGACCACAGCCCCATTAGCAAGATCTAGGGGATCCATACGCTCGCCCATTGCGGGCTGTGCGCCAGCTATCGGCGCTTTGAATGCAATCATTACCATCCCCATTACGATCCATCCTGAAATGAAATTTGCCATGAATCCTCCCAAAAATTTATTTTAAACACCTGGATCTTGCAATTCAGTTGCTTCTGCTTTTGGCCGAAACCTCAAGTTTGAAGAAAATAAAGCCCCGCCGGAGGCGGGGCTTTATCGCGGCGCTTTGAATTTTACTCTTGAGCCTTACGGCGCAGGAGAATCAGGACTCCGGCCAATCCGATACCCATCGCCAGAATGGAATAGAGCGGGTTTTCGCCGGTGCCTGTCTGCAGCGAGCAGGACAGGGAACCGCTGCCCTCGAGGAAGCCCGAGGGGGTCGGGGTCGCCGTCGGCAGCGGGGTCGGGCTGGGGGGCGGCGTAGGAATAGGCTGGAATTCCAGCGCTCCCATGTCGGGATTGGTGCCGGGGACCGCGGGCCGAGGATTGCCGTCAAAATCTGTTGCGGGCATGGCGGGCGCCGCCGGATCTCCCTTGTCGATCGCGGACGAGGTCGCCTGGAGGTGGAAATTGTCGGCCCCGGAGTTCACGAATTGCGGGTTATCCGGGATGTTGCTGCCCTGATTCAAGGTCGCGCTGCCGCCGCAGGTCCCGCCGTCCAGGGCCTGGCTGTAGTATTCGGTATAATCGTTGTTGAAGAGATTGACCGTCGCGCCTTGCTCGCAGGTGGAGATGTCGTCGCCGTTCCCGCCGGCAGTGTTGCCGAACACGATGTTGTTGTAAATGTTGAAGATGCTGGCGCTGTCGTCGACTTGGGCGCCGAGACCGCCGGCGTCTCCATTGGTGGCCGTATTGTTGAACAGGGTATTGTTGGTGACGGTGATGTTGCCGACGCTGGCGTTCAGGAACATGCCGCCGCCATTTCCGTCGTTAGAGGTGTTGCGTGCCAAGATGTTGTTGACGGCCGTGATCGAACCCTGGCCCGACTCGGCATAGAGGCCGCCGCCGTCGTCGAAGTTTGCCGTATTGCCCAAAAACAAATTGGTGCTGAAGAACATCATGCTGTCGCCGAAGGCGTCCGCATAGAGGCCGCCACCCCATTCATCGGCGAGGTTGTTGAGGAAGGAGCAATTCTGCACCGAGACGTCCGCGTCGGTGACATTGACCGCCAATCCGCCGCCAGGCCCGCCGTAATTGCCGTTTCGAAATGTGATGTTGGAGACCGAGATATTAGCTTGATCATCAGGCCCGGCCATCAGCTGGGTATTGAGCTCCATGCATTGATCGTTGTTCATGCCGTCAATGACCGTTCCGGTGCCGGTACCGACGAGTTCCAGGGGAAAGTTTTCGGTATCCGCCGCGAAATATTGGAAGATGCCCGCGGCGTCGGCGTCGTAGGTTCCGGCGGCGATGTTGATGGTGTCCCCTTCGCCGTTGCATTCCGCCACGTCCAAGGCATCTTGAAGCGTGCAATCATTGCCGTTGAAATCGGTGCAAGGGTCGCCGCCGGGGCTGTAACAGTCTCCTGCGACTGCCGTGCCCGTGACATTGATGGTCGCGGCTTCGGCCCGGGGGCCCGCAAGGGCGACCGCCGTTAAGACCCAATAGGAAATCATCCATTTTTGGCCAAACGATGAACTCATAGACTTCTCCTTGTTGAGTGGCTAGCGAGCCTTTGCGCGGGATGGATTCCTAAGCATCTTCTCGCCAGCCGGAGTGCTTATTGAGTGAATTGTTAAGGAACGGAACGGTGGATTAATAAATAAAACGAATCCAAAACAGGAAAGTCACACACCATGTAAAAAATTTTGATGGGTCAAGGCAATTCATTTCGGCGGCTTAACTTGTACAGAATCTACATAGAAAGCTTTTCCATCTGGGAAAAATGTCGACATTATTCCGGACAATCCGCAAATCCCGCCCAAAGATTAAAAGCTTCGCTTAAAATTCCGAGATAAAATCTTCCGCCAAGGTGGCTCTCAAACCAATCCACGGTCAGGCTAAGATCAAGCTCATCGT
The DNA here is from genome assembly GCA_046346845.1 of bacterium. Lineage (GTDB taxonomy): Bacteria > UBA10199 > UBA10199 > DSSB01 > DSSB01 > DSSB01. The sequence continues at coordinate 633,228 of JAXMHH010000001.1, read as the reverse complement.
GGTCTCTACCTACCAGGCGACCAACGCCGTGCAGATCGCGGAAATCCTGATCCGAGATTATTTGTGATCGCGGCCTTCGATTTCGAGGGTGGGGTATCTCAGCATGGCCCAATCGTGGATGGGATTTCCGCGGGGTTCCGTGGCCAGGATCAAGGTCACCCTTTCTCCCGCATAAGCGGCTAAATTCAGGGCGAGGGGGCGCCATTCCCGCTGGCTGGGCGACAGCGTCTCTCGGAGGAGCTCCTGCTCGGCTCCATCCTCCCTTCGAATCCGAATCGCGACATCGACTCCATCCGAGACCGCCTCCTGCGGCGCGGCGGGGCTGATGGCCAAGGCCGTGCGGAACACCGCCCCTTGCAAATGATTGGGGAGTTCGAGATCCCAGAAAACCGAATTGGGGGCATGCAGGAACAGATTCAAACGGCGGTAGCCCCGCGGGTCGCCCTCCGGCCCCGCCAGTCCCTCCCACCAGGAGGGTTTCGGGATGCCCGGACTCGCCGAGGCGGTCGCCTGCCGGATGGCGAAGTCTCCTTGCAGGCTCCAGCGCTGGCGGGGGGCGGCGATGGACCAACCGTAACGACGGAGGGCGTCCGACAGGGATTCCAATTGCGAGGGGCCTTCGTCTCCCCATTGAAATAGGCTGCGCCGGCACTCCGCCAAGTCCGAACGGCGGTGCCTTAGGCAGGTCTCGGCGAAGGGGGTGCGGGAATTAAGATAGAAGACCTTGTCGGCCCAAGTGGTATTTCCGGTGAATAAGAAAAATAGGATCAGCGCCAGGCAGGCCCAGGCCGGAATCTTCCAAGGGATGCTGGGTGATATTTCACAGAAAGCGAAGGTCAGGCCGGCCAGTCCGACCCAAAACAATACGAAGGAGGAGGCGTACCAAGGGGCCAAATGAGTGCGGACCAGGCCGATCTGGAGGACATTCAATAGGGAAAAGAGCGCAATCCATGCGGGGGCCGCGGCTATGGGCCACCACGCCCTCCCTTGTCGTCGCAGGCCGACTCCCAGCAGCAGGAGCAACGAACCGAGGCCGAAGGCCCCGCGGAGCAAGGCCTCTCTTGGGAAATTCCCCGCGGCCATGGAGAGGCCGATGCCTTCCAGGAGATAGCTACCCCGCAGGGAAAACAGCGACTCGGGACGGGTGTAGGATTTGGGCACCCAAAAGAGATTGTAGGCGTAGAGCGGAGCGACGAGCAGGAGGCCCAGCGTCCAGGCCGCTAGAAAAACCCATTTTTTTCGGGGTTGCAAGAAGAGGGCGCAAAAATAGACCGGCCAGGCGCAAAGGCCGTTGCCCGAGGAGAGGGAGGCCACGAGGCCACCGGCCAGCATCCAGGCCGAGCCTGTCCACGTGCCGGGCCGCCGCAACAGACCCCAGAGTCCGACAAGAAATCCCAGGTGGGAAAGCCCTCGAGAGATGGTGACATATTCAAAATCGAAGGCGCTCAGCTGTGTGTAGGAAAATACCAGGCCGCTGATCAACGGCAAGAGCAGGGCCTTCCAGGGGGATTGCAACTTATCGGCGACCAGGTCGTAGAGGAGCCAAACCTTGGCGTAGGCCAAAACAATCCCGACATAAAGCAGCCACTCCAGGTTCCACCCCGTGAGTTTCATCCAGAGGAAATGAAACAGCATGGGCAGCAGATGGGAATGTCCCGTCGTGAAGGTCTCTTGGAAGAGGGTCCGCCAAGACGGGCCCTGTTCCAAAAGACTGCGCATGAAATGCACGAGGAAGAGGTCGTCGTTGGAGGGATTATAGGCCCCCTGATGGATTAAGAGGACGAGGATGCGCAGCGGGGGAATCAGGGAGAGCAGCCCCGAGCCCGCCAGGATCAGCCATCGTTTTCTTTTCCAAAACTCCTTCATGCGGGAAGGGCCCGGGGTTTTTTCGCCAAGAATAACTGAAAGGGCCGGAGCGGGGGCGGGGTCAGCCTTTCCAAGACCCCTTCGCAGGCCAGGCCCCCCGGCAAATTAACAAGCCCGGGCGGGAGAAAGCCGAAGCGTCGGCAGTCCGGAGCCTCCAGGCCAGCCTCGTGCATCGCGCCGAATAAGAGTTTTTTCCGCATGTCGAGGATCCCTTTGTCCCCCTCCCAGGTCATCCCGGGCGTGATCGCGATCTGCAGGTAATAGAGCGGGTTGTAGGGATTGGGCTCGATGAAGAGCAAGGTGCCGCCGGGGCGCAGGACGCTGGACATGCCGCGGAAACAGGCCCTGAGGTCGTGCATGTGGTGCAGGACGAAGAAGCCGATCAAGGCGTCGAAGCGCCCCCGCAATTCGGGGGCCGGGGAGGCGATATCCCCGCAATGCAGGGGGATGCGCGATGGACCGCCTTCGAAGGACCTAAACCGCTCCAGCAGTTTGGGCGTCAGGTCGAGGCCCTCCACCTCGAATCCTAGCTTGGCCAGCGTGAAGGTGTAGCGCCCCATCCCGCAGCCCACTTCCAGAAGTCGCAGCGGGGGGCGCAGTCCCGAGTAGGCCATGGCCATTCCGACCTGCCGGCGGACATAAGGAGAGTCTCGCGGCTCCATCCGGGCCTTGTAGTTCTTCTCGAAGTATTCGACCTGGAGGCGGTTGTGTTCGGTAATATCCTTCTTCATTCCTTCCATCCTCCGGCTTTCGTTCCGCGTTTTCTCAGGCGATAGCGTCCGACGGCAAGGAGGGCGCCGATGCCCAGCTTCCAGCGGTCCAAGCCGCGATAGCTGGAGGTTCCCTCGGGGCGTCGGTTTCTCTCGACAGGTATCGATCGAGAGGGGATTTTAAGGCAACCGATCATCGCCTGTAGGAAAGGTTGCGGAAAAGGATCTTGCAGCATCTTCTCCCGGGCCGCGCGATCCATGACGAGAAAGAGCCCCGCATCCTTCGGGATGCCGGTCGCCCAATGCAATAAGGTCTTGAAGAGCTTGGAGCTGAGGAGGCGAGACCGGGATTCGTAATGCCCACGGCGTCCGGCGAAAACTACCCCGCCCTGCTCGACTAGAGGAGGAAGCAAGGTGGGCAGGGCCTCCGGAGGGTCCTGCAGGTCCGCGTCCATGATGAAGGTAAAGTCTCCCTTGGCCTGACGGAGGCCGAACCAAATCGCCCGGTGCTGGCCGAGGTTCCTTTCCAAGGGGTAGACCGCAATTTCCGGATGGCCGGCGGCCAGTGCCTCGGCTATTTTTTCCGAACCCTGCGGACAGGCGTCGATGACGAATAGAATCGTGAAATCCCAACCGGCCCCCCGGCAGACCCGGTCGAGGCTCGAGGCCAAGGCCGGCAGGGTCGCGGCGTTGCGATACACGGGGATGACGATATCCACCTTAGGCATGGGCCACCGCCCATTCCCAATTGGCGCGCAGGCCGGCCTCCAGCGAATGCCGCGGCCTCCAGCCCAGCACGGAACTGATTTTGGAGAGATCCGCGACGCAGGAGGTGCGATCCTGGGATCCGACGGGGTAGGGGGCCGGGGAGCGGAGCAGGGGGCGGCCGGTGATCTTTTCGAGCAGGGAGGCGACTGCCTGGTTGGAATGCTGCTCCCCCGAGCCGACGTTGAACAGGTGAAAACCTGAGCTCAGGGCCGAGGCGAGCAGGCAGGCATCGACGACGTCCTCTGCATAGATAAAGTCGTGGCGGTAGGCCTCGGGAGTGAGCGAAATCGCCCGGCCCTCGCGATGGGAACGCAGGAGGGTTGGGATGAAACGATGAGGAGGCTCCCAGGGCCCGTATACGGAAAATAGTCGCAGCCATACCCCGGGCCTTCGCCTCTCCTTGCAATAAGCTTGAAATAGGTGGGCTTCGGCGGCCTTGCAGGCGCCCCGCCAGCAGTCGGGCTGGGGAGGATCCCCCTCCCGCATGGTCCCCTCTTTGGAGCCGTATTCCAAGGAGCTGCCCAGCCCCACCAGTGACTCGTAATCCCGGGGCGCCAGGGCCTCGAGAAAATTCAGGGTGCCGGATAGGCCGTCGTGCAACATGGCCACCCTGGCCTGGGCATCTCTGGGATGGCCGGGCGGAAAGGCCGCGTGGAACAGGCGCTCCGGGCGGATCTCCTGCAGGACTCGGGCGAGGCGAGATCCGTCCCTCAAGTCGCAGGGATGGATCTGCAGCTCGGACGAAATCGTCTGGAGGCGCGCCAGGTTGCTTTCCGGGCGGACCAAGGCATGGACCTCGGCACCGAGGCCGGTGAGCCGCCGCGCCAAGCTGGAGCCGAGGAAACCCGCGGCTCCCGTCACCAAAACGATTTTATTTTTCCATGTTCCTGAGCTCACGGCTTTGGTCAGGCCTCAATCTTCAAGATGGCGGCTTCCAAGGCGAGCCGATCGGCTTGGATACGTTCGGGACTTCGGTCGAAATTTTTCCTCAAGGCCTGCCGGATACGGGGGACCTCATGGCCCATCTCCCTGCCTTGGATATCCCGCAAAAAACTGCGCCGCAGGAAGCTGAACCGGCAGTCCAGGCGCGCCATTTCGCCCATCAGTAGGGCGCAAGGGATGGGGTCGCCGGCCTCCGGCAGGGTGAGCCCCCCGAAGCCGAAAGGGCAGCGAAAGCTCTGCCTCAGTTCTGGCAATCCCGCTTCGAGCAGGAAGCGGAAGATATTGGGCTCGCCCCGCTCGATGGCCAGGTCATTGAGCCCGAGATAGACGCGCGACAGGGGTAGAGCGGCGAAGTCCGAGGCATGGTTCAAGGCCTCGCGGGTTTCGAGGAGGATGCCGAGCCTGGCGCGTCCGCGGATCTGTTCCAGGGCCAGGAGGACCTCCCGCGGGGTGCGGACCATCGGCAGCATGATCTCATCGGCGCCGCCGGCGATGGCCGCCTCGATCTCCTCCTCCCGGCCGGGATGGTCCGAATTCACCCGGCACAGGATGGTGCCGGCGAAGAGCTCGCGCGTCCGGCGCAGATCATCGACCGTGTCGTGATTGATCTGGGTATCGAAGCCGGATTGCCGGCTTTCTTTGCCGCGGGATTCCCAATCGACCACGAGACCGTCGATGCCGGCCTCCCTAGCCTGCCGGATCGTCGTTGCCTGGACGGAAAACAAAAATAATTGGAAGCCCGCTTCCATGGATCCCCATGCCAAAAGAAAATCAGAGGAGGTCGACGAGGTTTTTGGGTTTACCCCGGCGATTGAGCAGCCACAAGCCCAGTCCCCAGCCGGCGGAGGCCGCGGCCAATCGGTACTCGCGCAGGTAGAGCGTGATCCCCAGGTTGAAAAAATAGACGCCGAGGAAGAGGGCCAGGCCCAGCTTCACGGTATCGATGCTTTTGGGAATCCCCTCCAAGGAGTCCGAGAGCCGGAAGGCCGCGAGGATGGCCAGCGCGGTCAAGAACCAGCCCACGAAATTGCTCAGGGGTACCCCGAAATACAGCCCGCCGTGCGGGTAATAATAGATGTCGCCCAGGAACCAGCGCTCGCCCAGGTTGGCGACGGGATCGATCACGATGTCGAGGACCATGGTGAGGGCGGCGCCGCCCAAGACCGTCTTCCAACTACGCTGCAGGGCGTTCAGCGGTGCATAGGGGTTCCAACGGCTACGCAGAAACAGGGCGGCCATATAGCCCGCGAAGCTCAGAAAGACATAGGAGAGGGAGTCCCAGACCGGCACCCCGTAGAGGAAGATTTCCCCGGGCATGTTTTCGTAGCGGTAGCTGTAATCGCCGTAGGGGAAGCCGTTGCGGATTGAGGAGGCCTCGGAGGCCCAGGCGATGAAATAACCGAGGACGAGCAGCTTGAGGGTGCGGCGCCAGCCCCAGTGCAGCGAGGCGATACCGAGGTAGCTGACCAGGAAGGCGACCACGTACCAGCGCTTGACCACGGTATGGAGGATCGCATCCAGCATGGCCGCATCCCTAATCGGTTCGGGCGGTCGGGTAAACTCAAATTTGATACTGGTTTTTATACCAGACGAGATGCCGTTTCAGGGCCTCCCAGACGTTGCCTTGGGGCATGCCCAGTTCCGCCCGCGCCAAGGCCGGGTTGAAGAAGAGGGGGCGGTTCAGCCGCGACAAGACCGGATTGGCCAAGCCGCCTTTGAGCTGAAAGACGGAGCGCAACAGGGTGTTCCCCACCCTGGCGAGGGCGAAGGGCAGGGCGGTGGCGGGGGCCTTGACCCCGCTGAGCCTTTGCAGATTGCGCAGGATTTCCAGCAGATAGACGTTCTGATTTCCCAGGATGTAGCGGTGGCCCACCTGCCCGCGCTTGGCGGCGAGCAGATGGCCCTTCGCGACGTCCACGACGTCGACCAAGTTGAGGCCGGTGTCGAGGTAGAAGTGGACCTTATCCCTCAGGTAGCGCAGCAAATACGCGCCGAAGGGCGAGGGATCCCGGTCGCGGGTGCCCAGGCAGACCGTGGGGTGGACGATGATGACCGGCAGGCCCTGCTGTTTGAGGCGGTTGACCTCCCGTTCGGCCAAGAAACGGCTGCGCTCGAAGGGGGATTTCAGGTCCTCGAGGGAGACGCCGTCGGACTCGTCGGTCAGTTCCTTGCCCGGAGCCGCGGCGAGGGTTTCCATCCCCGAGGTGTAGACGACCTTCTCGACGCCGTGGTGGAGGGCGGCCTCCATCACGTTTTTGGTCCCCAGCTGGTTGATCGCCTCCATCCGCGCCCGGTCTTTTCCGGCGAAGGAGCAGAGGTAATCGGCGTGGAACAGCATTTGGCAGCCCTGCACCGCCTGGAACACCGCATTGCGGTTGGTGACGTCGAGCGGAAAGCTTTCGAGGTCGAGGCCGTCGATCATGAAGTCGTCGGCCTCGGAGAAGGCGGCACCGGGCCGATAGGCGGCCCGCAGGGGCAGGCCCTGCTTGGTCAGTTCTTCCACGATGTGGGAGCCGATGAAGCCGGTGGCCCCGGTGACGAGGATTTTCATGGCGCTCGCGTGATTACGTTCCGGTTTCGGATTTGATCATCTGGATGAATTGGTCGACCAATTCGGGGTCCCACTGCCCGCTCAGCTTCTCGCGCTCGAAGATCTTCAGCGCGTCGCCGGGCGGGATGCCCTTCCGGTAGGGACGGTTGCTGGTCATGGCGTCGTAGGTGTCCGCGATGGAAACGATGCGCGGGCCCAAGGCCAGCTCGGGACCGCTGACGCCGTCGGGATAGCCCAGGCCGTCGACCCGCTCGTGGTGGTGCCGAATGATCGGGAGCACGGGGGCCAGGCTCTTCAGGGCCCGGCAGATCTCGCAGCCCCGCGCCGGGTGCGAGCGGATATGGGCCAGCTCTTCCTGGGAGAGCTTTTCCGGCTTGTTGAGCACCATCTCCCGGACGCCGATCTTGCCCACGTCGTGGAGCAGGGCGCCGCGCCGGATCAATTCTTGGTCGGCCTCGTTCAGGCCCAGCCGCCGGGCGAGCAGGATGGCGTAGCGCGCGACCCGCTCGGAATGCCCGCGGGTGTAGACGTCCTTGGCCTCCAGCATCTCGGCCAGGGCAAAGATGATCGTCTCGCTGCTGTCGACGTCGTCGTAGAGCTCCTTCAGCTTGAGCAGCGACTTCACGCGGGTCACCAGCTCGACCTTGTTGAAGGGCTTCATCAGGAAATCGTCGGCGCCCATCTCGATCGCCCGGAGCTTGTCTTCCAGCTCTTTGAGGGCGGTGATCACGATGATCGGGATGAACTGCGTCTTCTTGTCGCGCTTGAGCCTCTGGCAGACCTCATAGCCGGAGAGTCGGGGCATCATCAGGTCGAGGAGGATGAGATCGGGCGGGTCTTCCGCCACCTTTTTCAGCGCGGCCTCGCCGTCGTAGGCCGTGGCCAACTCATAGGGAAAGGACTTCAGTTGCGCGAGCAGGAGTTCCACATTGGTGGGATTGTCGTCAACGATCAGTACTTTGGGCTTCTTTTGCGGTGCGATGCTCAGAGCGGGTGCCTTGGACATGGGTAAATCCTAACAAATGCCTTTACTTAGGGTCTAGGGAAAGCTTGATGTCCTGGATTCACCTTGCCGGGCACAGGTGAAGCGTTTATAAGACCTTCTCATGATTTCGCTTCTGAAGAAAGCCCTCTCCTTGGCAGGGGTGCTGGTCGTCGTCGCCCTAGTGCTCAATTTAAACATTGGAGGGCGGCCGGCCCGCGATCGGGCCCTCGAAATCTGGCAGAGTGAAGGGGTCCAGAAGGTCTACGGCGTGGTTCGAGACCGGGTTTTGGCCGTCATTCGCAAGGACATTTCGGTGGAAGACGCCTTCAAGCCCGACCTCAATCTCAAGGGCCCCGCCGCCAAGTCCCCCGGTCCCAATGCGGCCGCCCCTAACCCCGCGGCACCGCCCGCCGCCAAGCCCGGCGAAGAAAACAAGGTCATCCATCTCGAAAAACTCGATGAGCAAGACCGCAAGGCCCTCGAGAAAATTCTAGAAAAAGCTTCCAATTAAAATAGTTAGGATCAAGCCTTGAAGTCATTATTGAGATATGTCGGGGCCGTGGCGGTGGTCTTGTTAGGGGTGATGTCGGTCAGTTATTTGCAATTCCGCTTTGACCAATCGGATCTCAAGCACTCGGTGGCCGCGGTCCGCTTGGCCCGTCCGGCGGGCCCGCAAGGGGCCAGTCTCGAGGAGCTGGTGGCCCGCCAGTTTGGGGTGAGGCCCGACCTCATCTCCTGGGAACCCCAGCTGGAATCAAAGGTCAAGGGTACGGTTTTGGTGAAGGCCTTGCCGCCCCAGGGCGGGGGAAATTTGATTTGGAAAGTTGACTTGGTGCGCCTAAGTGTGGTGCCTATCACCCCTGAGGCCCAGGCCTACAGCAATGCGAATCCATAGGAGGAAGCCGAAATGGCGGAAGCGAAGAAGTGCAAGGCGAAAGACTGCAAGCGCCCTTACCGGGCGAAGGGATATTGTAACGTCCATTACAAGAAATGGCGTCAGGGCGAATTGGGCAAGAAGCGCTACAAGACCTGCAGCCAAGAGAGCTGCAAGAAGCCGATGGGCAAGCGCGGCCTCTGCGACGCCCACTACGAGGCCTGGCTCAAGTCCCGCAAAACCGCCGTGGCGGTCGCCGAGGCGGCACCGGCCCCGGCGGAAGGCGCGGCCTCCTAAAATTTTTTCCAGCAGGCGCTTGAAAAGCAGCCGTGGTTGGGCCCATCGCTGTTTCGAACGGGCGATGAATGGAACCGGATTCGACGGTTTTTCGAGACGATGCCATTGGGGCGATCGCGCGGAATATCGCTTGGTTCCCGAGCGGAGTTTCGGCGCGGTCTATCAGGACTATTGACCAGAAGGGGCTTGCAAGATGCCAAGTAAGGCCAAGGCCGCTGTCCTGCTCTTCCTCGTCGGGGCCATTTTCGGCCCGGTCGGCGATTCCTTCCACGTCGTCTCCGGCACGACGGACTACCCGCAAAACATTTTCCAGCTTTACTTTTGGCGCCTGCCTTGGTGGGTGCCCTTGATCTTCGGCACGGCGACGGTCGCGATCGGACTTAGCCATCCGCAGATGGACCGTTGGCTGGGCGCGCCGCGGGATCGCCCGGGTTCACGGGGGATCGCGGCGGTGATCTTCGGCGTCGCTGCCTTCTTGGGCATCTATGCGATGACCGCCTTCGTCCCCTTGGCCTCGGGCGGGCCGCTCGACCTCTTGATCGCCGGCTCTGCAATCCTGGTCTGGGGTCTGCTCGACCGTACCTGGCAGGGGGCCTTGCTCGCCGCGATGACCGCGGTCGTCGGCACCCTCGTCGAGATCACCCTCGTGCATATCGGGGCCTTTTGGTACAACCCGCCCAAGAACCTGCTCTTCGGGGTCGGCTCTTGGCTCCCCTGGCTCTATGTCTCCGCTTCGGTGGCGGTGGGGAATCTGGGGCGCTATCTGCTTTCTCCTAATAACCCTGCAGACTGATCCCGAAGCCGAATTTCAGGGCGCCGGCCGCCTTCTCGTCGAGGCAGGGATATTTCTCCACCAAGGCGCGGGCCATCGTCTCCGCGGTCTCAACGGCCTCGCCGTTGATCAGGTTGCGCACGTTCTGTTGCCCCTCATAGGTATTGGCGGTGTTTTGGGTGAGGGCGTAGTTGCGCACAAAGGTCTGGAGCGACGCGAAGGCGAGGGTGCTGTTCCAGAGGAAATCGCGCGCCGCCTGGCTCATCTCGGCCTCGTTGGCTGTCGCTTCCTGGCCCTGTTCGCCGAGTAGGCACCGGAAGGTTCCGGTGGGGCTTTTTATTCCTTCCACTATTAATCGACGGAAGCTTTGGATCTGCTTGGCGGTCAAGTACTGGGGTTCCGGCGGGCCGGCCTGAGCCATTGCGGGGGCGACCTGCTCCATCCCCGCATTGGAAGTAGTGGAGATGGCGGGGGCCGGGGCCTGGACGGGCTTCGCCTGCCGCGACCGTTCCACCTCCTTGAAGATCTGGAAAAAGAAGCCGTCTTGCTGGGCTCGCGCCGAAGTTCCCGAAAAGCTTAGCAAAATAAGAAGGAAAACCCCCGAGAGCGTCCGCTGCATAAATCCCCCCTTTTTTCCCCTCCGAGGTCGGGTAAAATTTTAGTCGTTACCACTGGGATACGAAAGAGTTCTTTCTTTGGATGGTGAGGTCGATGAAAAGCGGCGTTTTCCTAAAAATGGCCGTATTCGCGGCGTTGCTTGGTCTGGGCGGGGCCTGTGGGTCGGTGGATTGGTTCGTGAGCTTCAATGCCGGGCAGGTCGACGAGGCCCTGCAAAACGGTTTCGTCTTGGTGATCGGCACCCCGCATTCCCAGCCCCTCCAATCGGTGAACGTGGTGGAAGGACGGCTGCCGCCGGGCATGGCCCTGCAGGAGGACGGGACGGTACGCGGCATCCCGGAGGAGTCCGGGGAGTTCGATTTCACCCTCGAGTTGACGGAGGTGGGCGGGAAGGTGCTGCGGAAGTCCTTCGCCGTGGAGGTGGAGGCCCCAAGCCCAGGATCCTGAATTACTCCTTCAAAACTTTTACTGCCAAGGGCTGCCGGGTGTCGAGGTGCACGTCCCGTTGCGGGTAGGCGATGACGATGCCGGCCTCGGCGAAGGCGCCCTCGATCATGAAGCGCAGGTCGCTCTCGACGATGCGCCGTTCCAAGGCGGTCTGGATCCGCAGCCAGAAATACAGGTCGAAGACCAGCGAGTCGCTGCCGAAATCCGAGAACAGGACGATGGGCTCCGGCGTCTTCAGCACCTTGCCGTGCTCCTGGGCCGCCTTTTTCAAGAGCTCCGTGACCTGGCGGGTATCGGTGCCGTAACTCACTCCGACGCGGATCCCCGAGCGGATCATGCTGTCGGAGAGCGTCCAGTTGACCACCGTCTTCTCCAGGAAGGCGCTGTTGGGGACGATCATGTGGATGTTGCTGAAGGTGCGGATCTGGGTGCTGCGCCCGCCGATCTGCTCGACGATGCCGGAGTTGCCGTCCATCTCGATGATGTCCCCCATCTTGATGGGACGCTCGATCAGCAGGATCAGGCCGCTGATGAAATTGTTCATCAGGTTTTGGCTGCCGAAGCCGATGCCGATGGCCACGGCGCCGCCCAAGACCGCGAAGAGCGTGAGCGGCACCCGCACGATGTGCAGGGCCGTCAAGACGAAGAGCAGGACCAGGGCGTAGTACATCAGGGTTTTCAGGGCCGCCGCCACGCCCGGGGCCACGCCGAAGCGGGGCAGGAGGCGTTCGGCCAGGGCGCTGCTCAGGCGCTTCGCCAGGATCAGCCCGAAGACCATCAAGACGAGGGCGAAGCAGATCTTGCTCACCGTGATGGGACTGTCGTCGACCGAGGTGAGCTCGAAGTTCCAGACCCGCAGGAAGCGCTCCCAGAGGCGGGACATCCGTTCCGAGAAGGTCACCTGGGCGTAGCGCGTCTCCTGCTCGGCCAGGACCTTTTCATAGAGCTTGCGGACCAGGGCCAGGGAGGCGAGGTGATCCTGCATCAGGGCCAGGTTGGCCTGGAGGGTCTCTTTTTGCTGTTCCAGCCAACGCTTGGTGTCGGGGTCGGCGTCGACCTTGGCCCGGATCTTTTCCTCGTTCTCCACCAGGGCGTTGCGCACGGAGACTAGGCGCAGATTGCTCAGGTCCTCCTCACGTTTGAGCTGGTCTAGGTTCTGACGGGTCCCCTGCTGCCAGACCGCGATCTCCGGCTTTTCCACTTGGTTGTTGAGCAGGGCGTAGCGGCGCTTCCAATACCCTCGCAGTTCCTTGACCCACTTGAGCCGTTCGGCGAGCAATTGGCCTTCCTGGTCCAAGGCGCTCTGGGCCAGGCGGCGCGACTCGACTTCTTCGATGAGGGCCGGGCTGGGCTCGGCCGTCTCGTCCAATTTTTGGCGGACGCGGTCGTAGTCCTTCTGGGCGGCCTCCAGCTCCCTTTTTTGCCGCTCGATGCGGCGGTTGGTTTTCTCCTCCTCCGCGTCCAGGAGGTTCAGCTCGCGCTTCAGGTCCTCCTCGCTGAACTTCACGCGCTGCTCGAGGTAGGCGATCTCGGTGGAGACGAGAGCCTGCTGTCTTTGGAAGTACTCGCGGTAGGTCTTCGCGACCTCGAATTCCAGCTCGCGCAGGGCGAGACGGGTCTCCGCCACCCGGCTCTTCAGCTGGGCCAGGGCCAAGGCCTGGTCAAGGTTGGCCCGCACGGCGGGATCCTTGGAGGTCTCCGCATCCTCCCTGGCCTTGCGGCGTTCCTGCTCGGCGGCCTGAAATTCCTTTTTGGCCGCGTCGACCGCTTCCTGCCGGGATTTAAAAACCTGAGTTCGGCTCGCTTGGGACTTGAGAGCCTCGACCTCCTGGCCGCGCAGCCGGTCGAGGGTCGAGAAGTCGACCGCGAAGTCCTTCGGAGGGGTCCCCGACTTCCACTGCGCCTCCTCGGCTTCCAGTCCCTTGAGCCGGGCTTGGATCTTTTTTTGGCTCGCCAAGGCCTCGAGGAAATCCCCGTAGACGAGGTCCAGGCTCTCCAAGGCCTGGATGCGGGCGTTGAGGTTTTGCGTCTCGGCTTGCGGGGCGCTCTCCGGAAGCTGGCCGAGGGTCAGTTTGGCCTGTTCCAGTTCTTGGGCGGCCTCGTCTTTTTGGAGGCGGATCTCCTCTTCGGCAAGCGGCTTTTTCTGCGGAGCCGGGCTGGGGGCGGCCCCGTTTTTCCCCGTCAGGAGGGAGGTGTCGAAGGGGAAGGCCGCCTGCGAGGCGCCCGGGAGGAACGACAACAGCAAGGCCAAATGGATCCAGAGGCGCTTCATACGGTCCAAAATAGGGGCTTAGCCCGGAACTTGTCGAATCTTTTTTAGGGTTGCCAAGGCCCGGTCGATTTCCGCTTCGTGGTTGTAAAAGTGGGGCGAGAGGCGGAGGCCGCGGCGGCGCACCGAGGCGTAGATCCCTTCGGCGAAGAGGCGGCGCTCCAGGGCCGGCAAGGCCTTGCCTTCCGGATCCTCGGGGAGGCGGAAGCTGACGATCCCGGAACGCTGCTCGGGGGCTTGCGGATGGAGGAGCTCCATGCCCAACTCCAGCAGGCCGGTCTGGAGGTGGTCGGTCAACTCTAGAATGCGTTCCGCGATCCGGGGGACGCCGATCTCCAAAAGCAGTTCCACCGCTGCGCCCAGGGCGTAGATCGACATCCCGTTGTGGCTGCCTTCCTCGAAGCGTCCGGCGTCCGGCCTTAGTTCGAAATGCAGCCGGTCGAAGTCGAGGGGCTGGACCACGCTGTTCCAGCCCAAGAGGGCCGGCTCCAGTTGGGAGATCAATTCTTTTCGCACGTACAGGATCCCGATACCTTCCGGTCCGAGCATCCATTTGTGGGCGTCGGCGGCGAGGAAGTCGACGCGGTCCTGCCGCACGTCTAAGGGAAAGGCGCCCAGGCTTTGGATGCCGTCGACCAAGAATCGGATGTCCAGGTCGCGGCAGAGCTTGCCGATCTCCGCCACCGGTAGCCGGTAGCCGTTGCCGTACTGGACCGAACTGAGCGCAATCACCCGGGTCTGGGCGGTGACCAGTCCGGCGAGCCGGTCCAGGTCGAGTTCGGCGCCCCGCAAGGGGATCTTTTTCAGGACGACGCCGCGTTTCTCCAGGGCCATCCAGGGATAGACATTGCTCGGGAACTCCGCCTCGCTCAGGATGACTTCGTCGCCCTCCTTCAGGTCGAGGCCCTGGGCCACCAGGGAGATGCCGTGCGAGGTGTTTTTGACGAAGGCGATCTCCTCCGGATCGGCGCCGATCAGCCGGGCGCAGGCGCCGCGGATCTCCTCGATGCGCTTGTGCCAGCGCCCCGCCTGGGTGTATCCATGCTGGAGGGCCTCGCGGTTGAAGGCCGCCGCGGCCTCGGCCACCCGCAGGCTGATGGGGGCGACGCCGGCGTGGTTGAAATAAACCCACTCCCGAGTCACCGGGAACAATTCGCGCCATCGCCGGATTTCATCCTCAGAAAAGGCCGCCATGGGGATATCGGAGCACGTCTTGGCAGCAAAATCCAAAAAAATCTTTCAAGAGATGTTCGAGCGGCTCCTCCGGCATTTTGGGCCCCAGCACTGGTGGCCCGGCGAGACGCCCTTCGAGGTGATGGTCGGGGCCGTCCTCACGCAAAACACCAGCTGGAAGAACGTCGAGAAGGCCCTCGCCAACCTCAAGGGAGCGGGCCTGCTGAGCCTGGAGGGCCTGCGCAGCCTCTCAGAGGCGGAGCTGGCCCAGCTGATCCGGCCCGCAGGTTATTTCAACGTGAAGGCGAAGCGGCTCCGGGCCTTTTTGGATTTCCTGCACGCCCGGGGCGGCGATATTGAGGGCCTGCGCGCCCAGCCGACCGAAGGCTTGCGCGAGGCGCTGCTCGGGGTGAAAGGGATCGGCAAGGAGACGGCCGACAGCATCCTGCTCTATGCCTTGGAACACCCGATCTTCGTCGTGGACGCCTATACCTATCGGGTCTTCACGCGGCATTTCCTCGCGCCGGAAGAGGCGGGCTACGACGAATTACAGGAGCTCGTCACCGACCACGTTCCCGCCGAAACGGCCCATTACAACGAGTTTCACGCCTTATTGGTGAATGTCGGAAAGGAATATTGCGCGCCCAAGCCCAAGTGCGAGGGATGCCCCCTCCACGGACTCAACTGGTGAACGGCCTTCGCGGCTTAGTGTCGGGGGGCGGCGAAGTAGGGGTTGGTGCCCGCCGCGTGATCGGTCTGGTCGATCACCGCGACTACCTCCGGGACCACTTCCTTGAGACGGGTCTCGATCCCGTATTTCAAGGTCTGGTCGACGCCGTGGCAGCCCTGGCAGCCTCCGCCCATGAAGAGGTAGACCTTGCCGTCTTTGTAATCCAACAGCTTGGTATAGCCGCCATGGCCGGCGACGGCGGGATTGATCTCTTTTTCGAGCACCTCCAGGATTTTTTGCACCTGGGGGTTGCCCAGGTCGAGGTTGCCCGTGCCCGCCGTCTGGGGCTTCTTTACCTTGACTTCAAAGACACCGGAGAGGACGCCGCCGTCGATGTAATCGACGGCTAGCTCCTCGATCTCCTCGTTGGAGGTGCGGTCCACCACCAGCTTGAGGTCTTCGATGAATTCGACCGAGTCGATCGAGGGCAGGGTGGCCAGGTCGATGAGGGGCAGGTGGAGGTAGGTGCCGGCCTGGTCGGGCAGCATCACGCCCCAGGTCTTGGGGTCTTTTTCTTTCAAGAGGCCGCGGACCTTTTCTTTCGCTTTCTCGGTCAATTTGAGCATCGCATTCTCCAATCCATTCGGGTTGCGAATTCGTTTTGGCAAAGGGAGGGGGCTTTGTCAACGGGGCGCCTCAGGTCTCCGCGGGGCCGATCCATTTTTCGGCGGAGGGCGGCTGGAAGGCCTGCAAGGCCGCGAGCAGGGCCGCGGGATCGCCGCAGTCGAGCAGGAGCCTGCGGTGCTTGGGTTTGAGGAAACCACGGGCCACCGCCTCGTCCAAGAATTTCAACACCGGGTCGAAATACCCCGCCACGTTGAGCAGGGCGCAGGGCTTGGCGTGGAGGCCGAGCTGGCCCCAGGTGAGGATCTCGAAGAGCTCGTCCAGGGTGCCCAGGCCGCCGGGCAGGGCGATGAAGCCGTCCGAGAGCTCGTACATCAGCCGCTTGCGCTCGTGCATGGATTCGACCACGTGCAATTGGGTGAGATTGGGGTGGGGGATTTCCTTGGGGAAGAGGGCGGCGGGGATGACGCCCGCGACCCGGCCGCCTTCCTGCAAGACGGCGTCGGCGATGCGTCCCATCAGTCCGACTCTCGCTCCCCCATAGACCAGTTGCAGGCCCTGGGCCGCCAGCAAGCGCCCCAAGGCCTCCGCCGCCTCGCGGTAGGCGGGATCCTTCCCCTCGCTGGAGCCGCAAAACACGCAGATGGAACGCAGGGGGCTCACCGTCAGTTGGAGGTCAGCTGGAAGGAGTTGAGAAATCGCCCGATCGCCGCGGAGGCGCTGGCGGGTCCGCTGCCGACCAGGACGTAGAGCCGCTTCTCCACCAGGTAGAGCTTCGCCTGGCCGATGCCGTTGGGCAGGGTGAAGTTCAGGGCGCGGCCCTGGTATTTCCCCAGGTTGATGTCCGTGAAGGAGGTCTCGGAGCCCCCGGACTCCTTCAACAACCCGTCCTTGGCCTTCCCCAGGATGGTTCCGCTGCCGCCCAGCGCCACCGCCGCCCCCGGGAGGTTGGAGACCGAGGCCGTGTAGGTGATGGCCCCGCTCTTCAGGGTGTAGGAGGTCTCTTGCACGGCGCCGACGAAGCTCTTGTGCGTGGTCTCGGTGGCCTTGGGTGTCCCGGGCATGTTGATGCTGAAGCCCGCGCCGTCCGGGGCGAAGACCTTCGCGAAGGAGCTGGGGGCCCAGGCCAAGGTCGCGACCAGAAGCGAGAGGCGAAGGAAGTTTCTTAGGACAGACTGCGTCATGGGAGACTCCTTTCTCTGGGGCAAATCTAGAAAGAACTAGGATAAGGGATAGGAGGGGCCGGCGTCTTGGAAAATTTTTCGGGGTATTAGGGCCGGATCACCGACAAGACGTAGCGGTCGAGCCGCAGGATCTTCTTGGCGACCCGCAGGACGTCCTCCCGGGTCACCCGGAGGACCTTTTCCGGCAGCAGCAGCCATTCCCTGCGATCGAGGCCGTAGACCTCGTTGAAGGCCAATTGCGTGGCCACCGTGGAGTTCCGCTGCAGGTCGATCTCATAGGCCCCCACCATGTACTGCTGCGCCCGGTCGATTTCTTCCTGGGTGACCAGCTCCTCGGTGACCTTTTTCAACTCGCGCAGGATGCCCTCGATGGCGGTCGGCACCTTGCGGGACTCGGTGGCGATGTAGACCCCGAAATAGCCGGGCTCGATGCCCTCTTGGTTGAGGGAGGTGACGGAGTAGGCCAGGGAAAGCTTGTCGCGGAGCTCGAGGAAGAGCCTCCCGCCTTGGCCAGCGAGGATATTGTTGAGGACGTCGAGGGCGTAGCGGTCTTTGTCGGCGTATCGCACCCCATGAAAGCCGAGGACGAGGTGGGCCTGAAGCTTGTCTTTGATCTTCTCGACCCGCTGGATCTGCTTTGGCGCGGGGTCGGTCTTGGGCGGCCGGAAGCCCTTGCGTCGCCCCCGAATGGCCTCCAGGGCGGGGCGCAGGAGGCCGGCCATCGTCTCCCAGGCGAAATCTCCCACCACGCTGACGACCAGGTTGCGCGGGTCGAGGTTGTCCTCGAAGGCGCGGCGGACGTCCTGGACCTTGAAGCGCTTCACGTTGGCAGGGGTGCCCAAGAGGGACATGCCGTAGGGGTGCTTGGGAAAGAGCGACTGCTGGAAGAGCTTGAAGGCCATCGAGGCGAGCTGGTCTTCCTCCCGACGCAGCGCCTCGAGGATGTTCTGCCGCTCCCGCTCCAGTTCTTGCTTGTCGAAGCGCGGATGCAGGAAGGCGTCGAGAAAGAGGGCGACGCCGTCACGCAATTTTTCGCTGAGGAAGTCGGCCTTCAGGCCAGTGACGTTCCGTCCGTTGTAGGCCTGGATGCTGCCCGCGATCAGCTCGATCTGGCGGGCCATGGCCTCGGCGTCGAGGGCCTCGGTGGACTTGCCCCACAGCTGGGCCAGCAGGCCGTGGATGCCGTTGTTTTTGGGGGTCTCGGCGCGGAGCCCGCCCAGGTGGGCCGTGCGGATGACCACGGTGGGGACGTGATGGTTTTCTTTCAAGATGAGCCGCACGCCGTTCTTGAGCTTCAGGTAGTGGACCTCGTCGGGGCCCGCTTTCGCCTTGGCCGTTTTCGCGGGCTTGGGAGGGCGCGTCCAATCCAAAAGGTCTTGGGCCTGGATCTTGCGCTTGGAGTCTTGGGGGTAGATTAGGCCGATGTTGAGCGCCTCGGGCCGCAGGTATTTGGCGGCGACCTCCCGGACGTCGTCGGGGGTCACCGCGTCGATCTTCTGGTAGTAATGTTCGTCGAACTGGTACTGTTTGAGCAGGGTCTCGAAGTAGCCGTATTTGCGCGCCAGGCCCTCGACCGTCTCTTTCTCGTAGACCGCGTCGCTCTTGATGTTGATCTTGGCTCGCGACAGCTCGTCGTGGTCGAGCTTGCGGTCCTGAAAACGATAGATCTCCTCGACAATCGCCTGGGTGGCCTTGGGCAGGTTTTTTTCGGGCAAGGTGTAGCCCACGGCGAAGAGCCCGGGATCGGCGGGGGAATACACGTAACTGTAGATGGAGTTCACCAAGCCCTTGCGCTCTTTGATGTTGAGCTCGAAGCGCGAGCTTTCCCCTTCGCCCAGGATATGGCTGAGGATGTCGAGGGCGGGGATGTCGGCGTGGTCGAGCCCCGGGACGTGGTAGCCCATCATCATGGTGCTGCCCTGGATGGGGTTGGTCAAGACCACCGCTCGCGGCTCCTTTTGTTCCGTCTCGCGGCCGGGATCGGCCTGGGGCGAGGGATGGGCGGGGAGCTTGCCGAAGATCTCGTCGCAGAGTTTGCGGGCCCGGTCGGTCTGGAAGTCGCCCGCGGCGACCACGACCAGGTTCTCGGGGACGTACCAGGAGCGGTAAAAATCGAGGATCTTCTCGCGGTTGAAGCCCTGGACGGTCTCTTTGAAGCCGATGATGGGCCGGCCGTAGTTGTGCTTGGGGAAGGCCTTCTCGAAGAGGGCCTCGGAGAGTACCTTGCCCGGGCTGTCCTTGCTGCGCAGGATCTCCTCGATGACGACCTCCTTCTCGCGGGACAGCTCCTCAGGGTCGAAGACCGAATTGAGCACCGCGTCGGAGAGGATGTCGAGGCCGGCCTCGAAGTGGCGGCTGGCCAGGGTGCAGTAATAGACCGTTTCGTCGAAGCTGGTGTAGGCGTTAACGTCGCCTCCGCTGGCCTCGATGCGCTTGGCGACCTCGCCGGGCCCGAGCCGGGAGGTGCCCTTGAAGAGCATGTGCTCGATGAGGTGGCAGAGGCCGGCCTCTTGGTCGGTCTCGAAGCGCGAGCCGACCCGCACGCAGATATTCAGCGAGACGACGGGGGCCTGGTGGCTCTCGAGGAGGAGTAGGGTCAGACCATTGGGCAAAACTTCGCGATGGATTTGCAGCATGGCTTCATCTCATCATGAATCTCGAAGGCCTGGAAAGCAAAATTTTCCCCTGGTCTCGACTTCCTTCCTCGGTTAGAAAAAATCCATGTTGAAACTGCTGTTAGTCCGCCATGGCGAGACCGATTGGAACCGCGACCGGCGCATTATGGGGCGCCAAGAGATCGGCCTCAACGAGACCGGCCGCCTGCAGGCCTTGAGCCTCCAGGAGTCCTTGGCCCGCTTTCCGGTCGACGCGGTCTACAGCTCGCCGGTTTGCCGGGCCCGGGAGACGGCCCAGATCCTGGTCGAGGCCCGCGGCCTGTCGATCGCCTACGACGAGCGCCTGGTCGAGATCCACTACGGCGACTGGGTCGGCAAGACCTTCGAGGAGGTGCGGGCGCTCCCGGATTATATCCCCTATTTCAAGCGCCTGGAGACTCCGGTGGCGCCCAACGGGGAGACGCTCTATCAAGTGCGGGATCGGGCCCTGGATTTCGTCCGTCAGATCCAGCGCAGCCACCCCGACCAGACGGTGATCGCGGTGTCCCACGCCGACTGGATCAAGTGCCTGTTGATGGAATTTTTGGGCATCCCCTACGGGAACATTTGGAAGTTCCGCATCGACAACGTCTCGGTCTCGCTCTTGGAATGCGATCCCCAAGGCTGGGACCGGGTGGTCTGCGTCAACCAGCGCGGGGATTTGGATCGCCTCTTCGTGACGAGGTTCGCGTTTTGAAGGAACAGAAACCCATCGCCGAGATGTCGGTCGCCGAGCTCGAGAAGGCCGTCCGCCACCACAACGAGCTCTACTTCAAGCTCGCCAAGCCCGAGATCAGTGACTACGAGTTCGACCGCATGGTGGAGCGGCTCAAGAAGCTCAAGCCCAACTCCCCTGTGCTCGAGGAGATCGGCTCCGACTTGAGCGAGGCCCCGGGCAAGAAGGTAGAACATTCCTCCCCGATGCTCAGCCTCGACAAGTGCTACAGCGACGAGGATCTGCTCGCCTGGGCCAAGAAGCTGCACGGTGACGTGGTGGCCTCTCCCAAGATCGACGGCCTGGCCATCGCTATCCATTACGACGCCGGGGGGCGCCTACGCCTCTCGGAGACACGCGGCGACGGGGTGAAGGGCGACGATATTACCCGCAACGTGCAGGAGGTGGGGGACGTCCCGCGCAAGATCGCCGGCGCCAATTTGGAGGTGCGCGGCGAGGTCTACATGCGCAAGTCGGTCTTCCAGAAATACCAGGGGAGCTTCGCCAACCCCCGCAACCTCGCGGCGGGCGCGCTCAAGCAAAAGGATCCCAAGAAGACCCGCGAATACGACTTGAATTTCTTTGCCTACGAGCTGATCGGCCTGGACCTGCCCCACGAGATGGACAAGCTGCAAAGGCTGAAGAAGCTCGGCTTCGAGGTCATCGCCTCCAAGCGGGTGGCCAACGAGCCGGAGGCCTTGACGAAGGTCCATGAGCAATTCCTGCAGACGCGGGGTGAGCTCGACTACGAGCTCGACGGCGTCGTCTACAAGGCCAATGACGTCGCCGACCAGACCCGCTTGGGCGCCAGCTCCCACCATCCGCGTTGGGCCATCGCCTATAAATTCCAGGGCGACTCGGGGAAGACCGTCCTGCGGGAGGTGGAGTGGAGCGTCTCTCGCACCGGCGTCATCACCCCCATCGGCATCATCGACCCCGTGCGCCTGAGCGGCGCGACCGTATCGCGGGTTTCCCTGCACAATTACGGCCTGATGAAAAAGATGGGGGTTTCGATCGGTGCCAAGGTCCTGGTGATGCGGCGGGGCGGCGTCATTCCCAACCTGGAAGAGGTCCTAGAAAAGACCAAGCACCTCGTCGAGGCCCCGAAGACCTGTCCCAGCTGCGGGGCCAAGACCGAGATCCGCGACGACTTCCTCTACTGCACCAACGAGAAGGGCTGCCGCAGCACCCGCCTGGGCGAACTGCGGCACTTCGTGGACGTCCTCGAGATCGAGGGCTTCGGCGACAAGACCATCGAGCAGCTCTACGACAACGGCTACGTCGAGGACCTGCCGGACTTTTTCCGCCTCACGAAGGACGACCTGCTCAACCTCGAGCGCATGGGGGAGATCCTGGCGAGCAAATTGATCGATAATATCCAGTCCCGGCGGCGCGTGCCTTTGGCCCTCTTCCTGCGCAGCCTGGGGATCCCCGAGCTGGCCAAGCACAGCAGCGAGGTCTTGGTAAAACAGTTCCGCAGCCTGGAACGCATCCGCCAGGCCACCGAGGAGGAGCTGGGCGAGATCCACACCATCGGCCCGGTGATCGCGCGCGAGGTGGTGAAGGGCTTGAAGGAGAAGGGCAGGACGATCGACAAGCTGCTGAAATACGTCTCGCTGGACGAGCGCGGCGCCGCCAAGACCGGCAAGCTCTCCGGCAAGAGCTTCCTCTTCACCGGCAGGCTGGCCGCCATGGAGCGCGGCGAGGTCGAGAAGCGGGTCGAGGCCTTGGGGGGCGAGATCGCCGCGGGGGTGAGCAAGGAGCTCGATTACCTGGTGATCGGCAGCGAGGGTTACAAAAACCGCGAGAAGGGCAACAAGTGGATCAAGGCCGAGGCCCTCATCCAGAAGGGCGCGGACCTGAAGATCCTTTCCGAAGAAGAATTTTTGCGAATGCTGGAATAGCCGATGGCGTCCGGCGCCGGCCTTATTTGGGATCCTCGTAGCTCAGGGCATGGGCCTTGAGATCCGGAAACTCCTTTTGCAGGTCCGCGAGCAGCGCCTCCTTCGAGCCCGCCTTCTCCCAGACGAAGCCCATCGATTTTTGGGAGCTGGAGATCTTGATGGTGGCCGGATCGATTCCCTTCCGGGCGGCCAGCCATCGGTTCAGGCGCTCCACCGTGTCCTTCGGCAGCGGGCCGATGATCTTGAACACCGCAAATTCGAGTCGGGCGGGGTCGGCCTTCACCTTTTGGACCGCCGCGTAGGAATACACCGCGGAGCGATCGTCCTCGTGGCAGAGCCCGCAGGCCAGGGAAACGGCAGGAGCGAGGGCCCCCGCCACGGCCAGGGCCCCGAACAGCCATGGCGCCATAATGCCTCGAAACCTCACTTCGTGGCCTCCTTGAGATAGGCGAGGATCTGATTCAATTCCTCATCGGTCAAGGGCAGTTTCGGCATTTGGGTCTTGTACTCGGCCTTCAATTGCATCGCGATGGGGTCTTCCTTGGTCGCTTTCGTCGCATCGGGGATATACTTGCGCAGCCAGGCCTCATCGCGTCGTGCAAACAAGCCCTTCAGATCCGGCCCGATCCGTTTGCCCTGTCCGATGGTGTGGCAGGTGACGCAGGTCTTGGTCTTGAAGAGCTTCGCCCCCGGCATGTCTTGCAAACCGGCGCTGGCCGTTCCCGCCTCGGCGGGCGCCTGGGCCGCGGGAGTGGGCGCCGGTTTTGCCGGCTCCGGCGCGCTGGGCGCGGGTTTCGGCGGGGCCTCCGCCGGGGCGCCGGCCTTGCCCACAGTGGCGTCGATGGCGCCGAGGGCGCCGTGATGGGCGTCGGAGAATTCATGGTCGACCAGGACGTACTTGCCCGCCTCGGGGATGGGGAATTCGACCACCGCCCCGTTGGAGGCGCCGAGCAAGATGGTCTGGAGCCCGCGGAATTCGTTGGCGGGGTTTCCGTCCAGCCAGACCCGGTCGAAGATGGTCCCGATCACGTGGAAGCTCGAGGTGTCGGTGGGGCCGGCGTTCAGGACATAGAGCCTTACCCGCTCTCCCGGGGCTGCCTTGAGTCCCTCGGTGAGGTGCCGGTTCACCCGGCCGTTGAAGGTGACGTAGGTCGGGTGCTTCATCTCGACCTTGTCCATGTCGATCTCATAAATGCCGTCGGGACCGGGCTTGTCCTGCAAGAAGAACTCGGACTGCACGACCGCGTATTCGCGGTCCACCTTGGTGGGCCAGCCGTCCTTGGGATCGACGATGACCATCCCGTACATGCCGGAGGCCAGGTGCTGCAGGACCATCGGGGTGGCGCAGTGGTACATGAAGACGCCGGGGTAATTCGCGGTCCATTCGAAGCTCAGGGTCTGACCGGGATCGATGGAGCGGTATTTGTCCTGCGGGGAGACCATCGCGGAATGGAAATCGATCGAATGCGGCATCGGCGGGACCAGCTGCACGGTCTCGTTGCTGCGGTTGGTCAGGGTGAATTTCACCTTGTCTCCCTGGCGGACGCGGATGGTCGGGCCGGGGATGTCGTCCCCGAAGGTCCAACCGTGGAACTTCACGCCCTTGTCCAGCTCCACCACCTTATGGGTCACGTCGAGGCGGACCTCCTTGACGGGCGAGGCGTCGACCTCGGGGACCTGCGGGAGCAGGGCGACGTTGCCCTGAAAGTATTTCGACTCGGTGGGGAGGGTGCTGCCCAATTGCGCGGGCGGCGCGCCGTATTCCTTTCCGTATTGGGGGCCGGTTTCAACGCTGGGCCCGGTGCAGGCAAATCCCAAGCTGACCAAGAACAGGGTGGAGATTCGAGACAAGGTTTTCACGGGTCCTCCTTTGAGGTTTTTCAAAAAATGAATCGTGAATTTCTGCGGGCGGATTGTTGGTAGAATACCTTAATCCTGCTCCCTGGGATATCGAATTAAAAAAACGGGGCCGGGAGGTCTTAGGCGGCGCTGATCTCGAGCATCCGCTTCAGGGGGCGATAGGCTTGGAGGCGCAGTTCCTCGGGCATCAGGATCTCGGGTTTCCCGTCGCGCATGCATTGGTAGAGCTTTTCGAGGGTATTGAGCCGCATGTAGGGGCACTCGTTGCACTTGCAGCCGCTGTCGTTGGGACCCTCGATGAAGGTCTTTTCGGGGGAGGCCTTGCGCATCTGGTGCAGGATGCCCGACTCGGTGAGGACGATGAACTTCTTTTTGGGCGAGGTCTGGCTGTATTTGAGCAGGGCGGAGGTGGAGCCGATGAAGTCGGCGTGCTTCAAGACCTCGGCCTCGCACTCGGGGTGGGCGATCACCTCGGCATCGGGGTGCTCCGCCTTGAGCACCAGCACCTTCTTGATATTGAAGGTCTCGTGGACGATGCAGACCCCTTGCCACAGCGTCATCGGTCGCCCGGTCTTCTGCATGAGGTAGCGACCCAGGTGCCGGTCGGGGCCGAACAGGATCTCGCGATCTTTCGGCACCGAGGCGATGATCTTCTCGGCGTTGCTGGAGGTGCAGATCACGTCGGAGAGGGCCTTAATCTCGGGGTTGGAGTTGATATACATCACGACATAGGGGTTGTTCAGCTTGGACTTGAAATACCGGAAGGGGGCCGGTTGGCAGCTGTCGGCCAGGGAGCAGCCGGCCTCGAGGTCGGGGAGGAGGACCCGCTTGCCGGGGTTGACGATCTTGGCCGTTTCGGCCATGAAGCGGACCCCGCAGACGACGAGGACGTCGGCCTGGGACTTTTCGCAGTATTGCGCCATGGCCAGGGAGTCGCCGACGAAGTCCGCCAGATCCTGGATCTCGTCCTCTTGGTAATAGTGTGAGACGATCACGGCGTTGAGGCGCTTTTTCTCGGCGGCGATTTTTTCCAGAAGGTCCATACCCCTCCAACTTATGGCGAAAGGCGGCCGGTGTAAAGAGCCGGCTTGACCAATGGTGGAAGCGGGTTTAGGGCATTCGCATGCGAATCCTCATCACCGGCGGCGCCGGGTTCATCGCCTCCCACATCCAAGACGCCTATGCCAAGGCGGGCCACGAAATCGCGGTGCTCGACAACCTGGTGACCGGCAGCGAGGCCAATTTGGCCGCCGCGACGCGGTTTTTTCGGCAAGACATCCGCGCTCCGGAGGTCGACCGCCTCTTCGCCGAATTCCGTCCCGAGGCCCTCTCCCACCATGCCGCCCAGATGGACGTCCGGCGTTCGGTGGCCGAGCCCATCTACGACTGCGAGGTCAACGGCATCGGCACCCTCAATCTGCTCGAGGCCGCCCGCAGGCACGGCGTGAAAAAGGTGATCTTCGCCAGCTCGGGCGGGGCCATCTACGGCGAGCAGATCGCCTATCCCGCCGGCGAGGACCATCCCACCCAGCCGGCCAGCCCCTACGGCATCACCAAGTTGTTGGGCGAAAAGTACCTGCATTTTTACCAAGAGACTTACGGGATCGAGACGGTCTCGCTGCGTTACGCCAACGTCTACGGCCCGCGGCAAAACCCCCACGGCGAAGCCGGCGTCGTCGCGATCTTCGCCACCAAGCTCTTGAAGGGGGAAATCCCCACCATCAACGGGGACGGCCTCCAGACCCGGGACTATGTCTTCGTCGAGGACGTGGTGCAGGCCAATTTGCTTGCTTTGAAACCCGGCGTGCGCGGCATTTACAACGTCGGCACGGGCGTCGAGACCAACGTGGTCGAAATCTACCAAAATCTGGCGGCCGCCGCCGGCGTGGGCCAGGCCGCGAAACACGGGCCCGCCAAGCCCGGCGAGCAGCGGCGCAGCGTGATCTCCTACGCCAAGATCCAAAAAGAGCTGGGCTGGACGCCGAAATTTTCCCTGGCCGAGGGCTTGAAGAAGACCTTAGAATGGTTCCGCTCGCGCTAAGCGGGTCAAGGCATCCGGAGGTCTGTTATGCGCAAAGCCCTGGTCTTTCTGTTCCCGGTTCTATTGTTCTCCCTTTCCGCCTTCGCCGGCGACAAGGCCCCCAAGGATTTCAAACTGGTGTTTCGCTCCAGCGCCGGCGAGCTCGAGCGCGCCACCAAGGAGACTTTTGAGGTGACGAAGGGCTCGGTCACGGTGCGCCGTGATGCCGAGATCGTCGGAGAGGAGGGGGTGAAGACCAAGTACGACAAGGTCTATAAGATCTCCGACGAGCAGTTGGATCAGCTCTACCAAGTCGTCGTCTCCAGCGGATTCATGACCTGGCCGAAGAACCCGGAGGGTCCGCACCAAAGCACGGTCTCCGAGGTCTTCGAGATCAGCGCCGATGGCAAGACGGTCAGCCATGGCCGCTGGGAGCAGGGGAACCAAGAGGCCTTTCGCGCGCTCTACGAGCGGTGGAACTCCTGGTTCAACAGCGTCCGCACCGTTCGTTTTTGATAAATAATTTATAATTTTCAATAAATTAGAGGTAAATCCTCAGGTGAACTCTCGACCTGGCGGGGGCCAGGCGGGCGGCTCGCTGGCTCCGTCGCCCCCGAGATTTCTTTCAGAAATATCCAAGGCTTTCCGCCTGCGAGGGTGGTCGCCGCGGTCCGCAACTTTATTGACTCCCCTTCGATAAACCCCTAGATCGTTAAATTCATCCGCAAATTGGGGGCACCAAGCCGCGGTCGATTGGCCGCGCGAAGGTGTTTGCCCCCATGTCGAATCTTCGCATCTACGTCGATAATTCCGATTCTTCTCCCCAATTGGCGGCGCCGGCCGCCTGCGAGTCCGCGCCGCCGGCGGCCCCCGTGCGGGGTCCGCGTCCCGCGGACGCCTGTTCCATCGCCTTGCCTTTGACGCTGGATACGACGAATCCTCCGGCGCCGCGACAAGTGGTCTTCGACCGGCAGGGGGATCGCTTCGTCCTTTCGCCCCGCAACAGCGCCGATACCCTGACCTGGGTGGGATCCCACCAAAATCTGCCCGCCGTCTTGGACGTCCTGCGGGTTGCCGGCAGCTTGCTCCGGCACACGGGGCGCGGCGCGGCGACCGATCGTTTTTCCCTGGGCTTCAATCTATGGATCGCGCGGTATTTGGTGACCGGTCGTATTGTGCACGACGACCATCCGCAGGTGGGCCAGGTCGACTTGACGGCCATGCTCCTCGAATATTTTTCCGGGGCCGGAGATCGGCTCCTGACGCCGATGATCGGGGCCATTAATATGTTTCGCCGGGAGGGCGACCTGAGCGAGGGGATTCGGGAGCGGATCCAGCAGATGACCTCGATCCTGGATCTGGTCGGGCCCTATCGCGCCTTCAACCAGCATTTTTTCTCCAGCCAGGATCTGAGAGATTTATTGAGCAATGCTCAGGAGCGATTCAACACCTACGTCATCGTCTACACCTTTTTGCGGCGCAGCCTCCTCGAAATCACACAAAATCGGCCCATCCGTTACGATGCGGAGGCCCTGGCGGCCTCCCGCGCCTATGAGCAATTATTTGGCCCCGATATCGCGGCCGGCCGCCGGCCCAATTTCTGCTCGGCCTTGCAGGCGGCGGTGCGGGAGCGCGCCGGCTCCGCGGAGGCGGGGGATCGCCTGATGGGCGAATGCCAAGAGGGGATGAGGCTGGGGCAGCGCCCGCCCCTCGAGGCCCTGCGCGACGGCTTGTTCGCCTCCCTGGTGGCGCCTTCCGAAATCCCGAGGCTGCAAAGGATGATCACGGCGGAGAGCGCCCGCGCGAATATGACCATGGATTGGCTGCGTCGGCGCAGCAGCTTCGGCAGCGTCTTCGGCGCGGTCCTGCAGAATATTTCTATAGTTGCTCCGGCTGGCGAGGGAGGGGAGGGGCGCCTGCAATTCAATATCGCCGAGTTTCAGCGGAGTTTGCGCCTGATGACGGTGTTGAGCAGCCGTGGCGAGTACGACCTCAGCGCCCTGGCGTTCTTGCGCCGCCTGTTCGGAAGCGAAGGCGCGCCGCCTCGCCTGAGGGTGTTTTACGCGGGTTCCTACCAAGAGCTGGCCTGGCAGATCCCGGAGGCGCAGCTTCGCCAGATCCGCGACCTGATCGCCTCGCTCAGCCTGCGGCGGGAGACCAGCCAGAACTTCGCGACGACTGGGATGCCGGTTTTGCTGGGGAGCGCCTGCGCCCTCGGGGTCGGCGGCATCGTCCTGAGCCATACCGTGCCTGCCATCCAAGGAAATCGGGGCCTGCAATTGGGGCTTGGAACCGCTTCGGCGGGCCTGGGTGGGGGCGGTTGCCTGGGGCTGGCCGGACATTATTTCTGGCCGGCCGCGGTGCCGAGTGCGGTCCATAATCGGTATGCCTGGGATCTGGGCAGTTCCGCGGTGGGCAGCGGCATAGGCATCGCCACTTACCTTTTGATCAATCTCTTGGGCGGACCTGCCATGAACCCCAACGCGCGTTTTCCGGCCGACCCTTATGGTCCCTGAGGCCTTTAGGATGTGAGGAGTTATGAGTGACCTGATCGTCGATTATCGCAGCCTGGGTCTGATCCCCGAGGCCTGTCTCGAGGCCCCGCCCAGCAGCGGGACGGATCCTTGCAACATCGTCCTGCCCTTGGTCGGTGACGAGGCCCCGGAGCTACCCGCGCACCCCGTGCGTTTCGACCGGCGCGGCGACCAGTTTATCCTTTCGTCCGCCAACGGCGGAGATACCCTTACCTGGGTCGGCACCCATGCCAATTTGCCCTCCGTCCTGCAGACCCTCCGCGTCGTCCATTCCCTAACTACTGGTACACGGCTGGCCCGGAGTCCCGGCATCCTCTCGGTGCTGACGATCTTGGCCAACTATATCGTCACCGGGCAGGGGCCCAATGGCGAGCTGAGCGAGGAAGACCGGACCACCCTGGCCTCCGGAGTCTTGGATATGCTCACCGATTCCCCCGAGGCGGGCCTCGCTGCCTTTTTAGGGAGGCTTTCCGTGCTGCGCAGCCAGGATTGGCTCTCCTCGGAGGCCCGGGAGCGGGTGCGTTGGATCAGCGAGATGTCGGATTTGAGCCCGCGCTATCGCGCCATGCGGCGACATTTTCTCAGCGAGAGCGAATTTGCCAATTGGGCCGGTCTGTCGACGGAGCGACGGCATCAGGTGGAGGCGATCGCGAATTTCACCCGCACCGTGATCCTCGCCGAGGCCTTCGACCAACCGCTGCGCTATTCCGACGCTTTTCGCAGCGCCGAGGCCGCCTATCAAGGCATCTACGCCGCCGAGATCGCCGAGGGTACCCGGCCGGATTTCTGCTCCGTGCTGGAGGAGGCCTTGCGGGAGTTGCGCGGCGCCCGCGGCGTTCCCGAGCGTTTCCTTGCGGATTGCCGTCTGGCCTCGCGGATGACCGACTTGCCTCCGGTCAACGCCGCTCGCCAAAGTTTCCTGGAAGGCCTCTTGGGCGAGGCCAGCCGGCGACGGCTCCAGGAGGTGGTGAGCTCCGAGAGCGCGGCCGCCAACATGCGCATCGATTGGCTGATGCAGCAGGGCGATCCGGATTCGGGCGGGCGCATCGGCGAAGTGGCCGGGATCCTGGTCGACCGGATTGTTCTGCAAGCGGCGGAGGCCGAGGGAAGCGCCCCGCGCTTAAGCCTCGAGGTGGCGCCGCTGATCGTGGAGATGAACACCCTGATCGGCGCCCAGTCCACCCATCGTCGCGAGTACGTCCTGGCGGCCCTGGCCCTGGTCCGAAGCTTGTTTCCCGACGGCGGCGAGATCCCGCCGGCCCGGGTCTTTCTCGAGGGAGAATTCCGGGAAGTCGCGTGGCAGCTTTCGCCCGAAGACGCACGACTGTTGAGGCAGTTTCAAGAATCGCTCGTCGACCGCCTGGAGATCAGCCACGAGCAGAGCGATCTCCTCCTCCCCATCCTCGAAGGCACGCTCTGCGCCGTGGGCGCCGCGGGCCTGTTGAGCGCCCACCTGGTGCCGGAGCTCTCCGGCAATCGGGACCTGCAGCTGGGCATCGGCACCGCCTCGGCGGGTCTCGGCGGGGCGGGTTGCACGGCCCTGGCTGGCCATTTTCTATGGCCGGAGCTCAGCCGGGGCGTGCACAACCACTATCTCTGGGACGGTTTCACCGGCCTCGGGGGCGCGGTGGTGGGTGCCGGCTTGTACCTGCTGATCAGCCTCTTGGGGGGTTCTTCGGGAGGGCCTGCCTCGCCTCGATTCCCGGTCGATGAATACGGCCCCTGACGGGTTTCCACCCTAGAATAGAAATCCCCCTATCCCATGGACAACGCGGGCCCTAGGCGAGCACTCTTTCCGCGGCCTGGATGTCCCGGTGGATTTGTCGGACCAAGGCCTCCACCGAGGCGAAGGGCCGCTCGTCGCGCAGGCGCTTGACGAAGTGGAGGCGGAGTTTTTTGCCGTAGAGGTCCTGGCGGAATTTCAAGAGATGCGCCTCGACGCTGAGGGCGCTGCCGCCGAAGGTGGGATTGAGGCCCAGGTTGGCGACGGCGCGGTGGCGTCTGCGGCCCAATTCGGCCCAGCAGGCGTAGACCCCGCCGAGCGGGAGCAATTCGTTTTCGACCTTGAGATTGGCGGTGCGGATTCCCAGGCTGGCGCCGCGTCCCGCGCCCTGGATCACCGTGCCGTCCACGAAGTAGGGGCGTCCCAAGAGGGCCGCGGCGCGATCCACGGCGCCCTTGGCGACGAAGGCCCGGATATTGGAAGAGCTGATCAGGGTCTCTCCCTTCATCTGCGCCTCCAGCACCCGGCAGGCAAGGCCGGCCTCGGCGCAGAGCTTTTCCATGGTTTCGACGGTTCCGCCCCGGTGGGAACCGAAGGTGAAGTCGTAGCCCACGACCACGCCGGCGGCGTGCAGGTGCTTGACGACCACCTTGCGGAACCAGTCCTCCGCCTGGAGGTGGGCGAATTTCAGGACGAAGGGCTCGACCACCACGGCGTCGAGGCCGGTTGTCTCGAGCAATTCCAGCCGCTGTTCCAGCGTGTTGAGCATTGCCGGGGCGGTGACGGGGGACAGGACCTTCACGGGGTGGGGGTCGAAGGTATAGGCCAGGGCGGTGCCCCGCAACTGCTTGGCGAGCCGCCTGGCAAGCTTAAACATCCTCTGGTGCGCGAGGTGCACGCCGTCGAAATTGCCCAGCGCGACGACGGGGCGACGGACCGAGGCCGGGAAGTTTTTGGAGCCGTAGTAGACCTTCAAGGCTTCACTCTTGCAAAATGTAAAAGCTCTGCCGGGAGACCAGGTCGTTCTTGTCCCGGGCCAGGATCGAGATCAGGTTGTTCTCTTTCTCCTTCAGGGGGAGGGTGGCCTCGAAGGTTGCGGAGGTAGCCGCCTTGCCGGTGGCGGCGTCGGCCTCGAAGGCCTTCAGATAGGCCTTGTAGTCGCCCACATAGAGCGAAATATCCTTGAGGCCGGAGGGATCCTCCACCTTGCCGGAGACGGTGATTTTTTTCTCACCGCTGCGCGAGGGATAGGGCGCCTTGTCCAGGTGAATGACCGGCGCGGACTCGAGCACTCCGGGCGGAGGGGAGATCTGACCTCCGTCCAGCGGAATGGTCAGCTTGTCGCCCAAGATCTCTTGGGTCTCTTGGTCGCTGACCGAAAGCTCCAACTCGACCTTGTCCTTGGTGTAGGACTTGTCGACCGTGAAATTGAGGGTGGCCTCTTTGGTGGCCCCGACCGGGAGCTCGTCTAATTTCTCGCGGCCCTTGCCGAGGAAGATCCCGCCTCCGTCGAGGTTCTTGAGATTCACCGCGGTTTTCTTGCTGATACCCGGCCCTTCGTTCTTGACCGTGACTTTGAGCGCGTCCTTTTCGCCCTTCTCCACCCTTTGATTGGCGTTGCCTCGCGACTCGTGCCGGCCGTCGTCGACCAACTCGTATTGGTAGGCGAAGGTGGGACGCGCCATCGGTTCGGTCAGCACCATGCTTTGGAATTTTTCCGGCACGTTGCCGTTGCCCTCGCGGAACACGAAGGTCATCTTGTCTTCACGGCGCAGCGCGGCGGCGGGGATCTTGATCGGGACCGTCCAGGAGCGGCTCTCTCCCGGATTGAGCTTGCCGAAGATGAATTCCCGGTTCTTTAGCAGGAAATTGTCGCTCTCGGTGGAGGCAATGAGCTGGTAGAAGGGGCCTTGCCCCACGTTGCGGACCTGCAGGTCGAGCTTGACCTCTTCGCCAGCCTTCAAGACTTGGCCCGCGCTCGACTGGATATTGAAGGTGACAGCCGCCTGGGGTTTGCCGGCGGCGGGACTCAGCGACCAGTCGACGCCGACTCCCGCGAGGGCCGTTTGGATTTTCTTGTCCTCTTCGTTCGCCACGTTCGCCACCAGGTCTTTGGTTTCGGCGAGCATCTTCTTGCGGTCGGCGCTATCGACCTTGCGCAGGATTTGCTCGGCGAATTTGATCTGGAAGTCTTCCTCGACCTCGTTGGAGTAGTTGGAGCGGTCCTCCTCTCCTTCCTCTTTGTCTTTGTCGCCTTTCTTCTCCTGATAGAAGCCGAGCGTGTAGGTGGGTTTACCGGAGGTCTTGAACTTGCTCTCGAGGTGCTTCTCGAGGTCTTTCTCGCCGAAGGTCTGGCTCTCGATCAGGTCCACCTTGTCCTTTTGGACGCTCTCGGGGACCAGTTGGATGTCGGGGGTGATCCCGACCGACTGGATCGATTCGTTGCCGGGCGTCAGGTACTGGGCGACTGTCATTTTGAGCGCCGATCCGTCCTTGAGCGAGTAGACCGACTGGACGCTGCCCTTGCCGAAGGTCTGGGTGCCCAACACCACGCCACGATTGTTGTTCTTGAGGGCGCCGGCGACAATTTCCGAAGCGGAGGCCGAGCCGTCGTTGACGAGCACCACGATGGGGTAATCGGGCTCGGTGTCGCCGGCCTGGGCCTCGTCGACCTCGAGGATCTGGTTGTTGGCCCCGACGGTGAGGACGATGGTCCCCTTGGCCAGGAACTTATCCGCGATATCCACGGCCTGGTTGAGCAGCCCGCCGGGGTTGTTGCGCAGGTCGAGCACCAGGCCTTTGAAGTTCTTGCTCTTGTCCCGCATCATCTTGAGGTGCCGGTTCATCTCGCGGCCGGTCTCTTCCTGGAAGCTCTTCACCTTGAGGATGCCGATGTCCCCTTCGGGGCTCTCCGCGAGCTTGGACTGCACCGATTCGATCTTGATATTGGCGCGGGTGAGGGTGAAGTCCATCGGCGCCTCGGCTCCCTCGCGGGTCACGGTGATGGTGACGGTGGTGCCGATCTTGCCGCGCAGCCGCTCGACGGCCTCGGTGAGGTCCATGTTGATCGAGGCCTCTTCGCCGATCTTCACGATCTTGTCCTTGGGCTTGAGCCCGGCGCGGGCCGCCGGGGTGTTGGGCAGGGGCGCGATCACGGTCAGCTCGCCGTCTTTCAGGCCGATGACGATGCCGATGCCGCCGAATTCACCCTCGGTTTGGGTCTTGAACTCGGTGAATATCTTGGGCGGGAGCAGGGCGCTGTGCGGGTCGAGGGAGTCCAGCATGCCGTTGACCGCGGCGTATTGCATGTCCTCGAGCTTGACCTCACCCTTGTAGTTGGCCTCGATGAAGGAGAAGGTCTCTTGGACCACGGGAAGCATGTCTTCGGCGGTCTTCATGTTGGGGAGGTTGATCGTCTTTTTCTTGTCGCCCACTTCCAGGGTGAAGGAACCGGCGCCGTCGGGGAACAGGACCAGGATTTCGGGGACGCTCCGCGAGAGCCCCAGCAGGGCCTCCTTGAGCAGGCTTTTCGGGCCGAGGGCCTCGGTGTCGTAGTAGTTTTTCACCAGATAGCGCAGCGTTTGACGGAAGGTCTCGGCCCTGGCGAAATCGCTCTCCGAAGCGGGCGCCGAGGCGGGGACGGAGAGGGCGGAGTTTTGGCCGCCGCGGTCGCGGTATTCTTGAAACTTGGGATAAAGCGCGACGGCCCCGGCTAGCAGGGTGAAAAAGGAGAGAATTTTTAATAAACGGCTTTTCAAAGGTGCTACCCGCGCGGGACCGGCCGCCCACGCTTGATGGAAGGCTTGAGTTTTATTCATGAATTTCTTTTTTCATGCCAAGGTTTGTGGGGTATTATCAAGGGTTTTTTGGACAATATAGGTCGAATACGCCCGGCGCGGCCATTTAGCCTTCCTTTCTTTTCATCTGGGACATGAAGACGAAGCCCACCGCGGTCCAGAACAGCATTCGGGTGCGGCGCACGATTTGAATGGAAGTGCCGATGGCCGGATCCAGTTTCAGCAGGGCGAAGATCCCCGCGAAGGCGCCTTCCATGACCCCGAGGCCCCCGGGGACGAAGACGAAGATCATATTGATGATCACGGTCATGGAGGCCAGCAGGTAGCTGTCGATCATGGAAAGCGGGTGGCCCACAAAGCGGGCGGCGAGGAAGATCTCGATCACCCCGCAGAGGCGCCCGAAAAAATGCAGGGCAAAGGCCGCCAGAAAGCCCTTTCGGTTCATTTTATAGAAATTGGAGATATGACCGTCGATCTCGGCGACGCTGTGCAGGGTCTTTTCGGAAAAATTCCGCTTCAAGCGCAGCTTTTTCAACATGTCGAGAAAGAAGGTGAATAGGCCCTCGTGGGAGCGGTGGTAGAGGAAGCCCGAGGCCCCCAAAATCACGAAGAGGGCGACCGGCAGGCCGATCTCGAGGCTGGGCGGAAGTCGGAAGCGGATAAAGGTGATCAGCACCCCCAACAGCATGAAGAGGGCGATGGCCAGGTTGTTGAGGGTGCGGTCGACCACCACGGAGGCGGTGCCCTCGGTGACCGGGATGTGGTCTTTGAGCATGAGGATACGGGCCGGGTCGCCTCCCCCCCAGCTGAGGGGGGTAATGCTGTTGATGGCCTCGCCCGAGGCCTTGATCTTGAAAATGTCCCAAAGATGGACCCGCTTGCTGAGCTCTTTGAGGAAAATTTCCCAGGCCAGGGCGTAGGCCAGGTACCAGGCGAAGCTGACCAGCAAAATCCAGCCGAAATTCCAGCCCACCGTCTTTAAATAAGACAATAAAACCGATGGTTTAAGCTTGATTACCAGGTAGACGAAGAGGCCCAGGCCGACCAGGAAAAAAAATTGTCGCAGGCGCAGTCGAAATTGCGGGGATTTAAATAAATTCATGGGGTTATTGGTTGGCCTTTGTAACCGATTGCAAGTCCGCTGGATAGGCAAAAATGCCACGGTTACGGGAGTTTGCCGTTGACACCGGCTTGTCAAAAACCTTATAACCGCCCGATAATCTTCAAACTTCTCGCTAGCTTGGCCAAGGAAGGCTAAAATTTTTCTGGGGCCCTTGAATCGGGGACGGAAGTGGGTGTCGTATATCTTTCATGATGGGCTCCCGGTCTGATGAGAAGAAGGGATTCTTGACGCTATGAGTAAACTTCCTTTCCCCTTAAGGTTGCTCCGGCTTAGCCCCTCCGAACAGGCCTGCAGCCAAAAGATCCTGGGCTCCACCGATGCCTGGATCGCCCGCAATATCAATAAACGGATTTCCCTGCCGATCAGCATCCTGCTGGCCCGAACGGGGATCACCCCCAATCAAATCACCTTTGCCAATTTGCTGCTCGGCCTATTCTCGGGATTGATGGCCTCCTGGGGTGGCTATGGCAATTTGGTCTTGGCGGGCATCCTCTTCCAATTGGTCTCGATCTTCGACGGTTGCGACGGCGAGGTCGCCAAGCTCAACCATAAGGCGACGAAGTTCGGGGCCTGGTTCGACACAGTGGGGGATAATCTCTCCTTCGTGGTTTTCATCACCGGCGTGACCTTCGGGCTCTATCGCGAGACCCATGCGGTCTGGATACTGCATCTGGCCAAGCTGGCGCTCCTCTCCTTCGCCGTCCTGCTCAGCATCATGATCAGCTACCTGATCCAGCAGAAGAATTCCTCCGCCTCCCTGGTCACCTACGAGAAGGAAGTCGTCAGCGCCCGGGCGAAGCGGCAGAATCCCTTAGTCGCCAAGGCCGTCCACTACGGAAAATTTTTGGTGAAAAAGGATTTCTTCGCCTTTCTCTTCTTCTCCTTGGCCCTGTTGGGTTGGCCCGAGGCCATCGTGTTCTTCGCGGCCCTCGGCACCACCGCGGTGGCCATTGTCCTCTCGGTGATCGCCTTCAAGGGACGGCGGGCCCGCAAGGCCCTGGCCGCCCAAGCGGTGGTCAACGAGGAGGCGACGGGGGTGTCTTCCTGATGAGCTACGAAGGGCCGCCCAACAAGTCGGTTTGCGTCTTCGATTTCGACGGTACCCTGGTCGATTCGATGGGCGGCTTCGCCGATCTGGCGGCAGAATTGATCTCGGACAGCTACGGCGTGGCGGCCGAGTCCGCCCGGGAGGATTACCTGAAGACCTCCGGGATGCCCTTCTTCCAACAGTTGCAGGCCCTGTTCCCCTCCGACGCCCGAAATGCGGGGGTGGCGGCCGCCTTCGAGGAGCGCAAGCGTTCCGACTATTTCGCCACCCCGTTTTTCCAGGAAGTGCCCAAGGCCATCGCCGAGCTGCAAAGGCGGGGCGTACGGGCCGTAGTCTCCTCGAACAACGGCCAAGAACTGGTCGAGGCCTATCTCCAGCGCCGTCCCGAGACCCGCTTCGACCTGGTGCTGGGTTTTCGGGAGGGCTTTTCCAAGGGGCGGGCCCATTTTCAACAGGTGCTGAGCCATTTCGCGGCCGATCCCTCCGACCTGCTGTTCGTCGGAGATTCCCTGCATGACGCGCGGCAGGCCCTGGAATTCGGCGTCGATTTCGTCGGGCGCGTGGGGACTTTCCGCGAAGAGCAGTTCAACGAAGTGCATCCGGAGGCCACGACCATTCGCGGTCTCCACGAATTGATGGGGGTATTATGCAAGTAGTCCTGCTGGCGGCCGGCATGGGGCTTCGTTTGGGCCACCTGACCCGGGCCTTGCCCAAGGCCTTGATTCGCCTCAACGGCAAGCCCCTGATCGACTACACCCTGCCAAGGCTCCTGGCCAGCAAGCGGGTGGAAGAAGTGATCGTGGTGGGCGGTTTCGAGCACGGCAATCTCGAGCGCCATCTCGACGAGCATTACAGCCTGTTCGGCGACCGCCTGCGCTTGGTGGAAAACCGCCAATTCACCCGCGGAAATCTCTACACGATGGAAGCCGCGCTGCCGTACCTGAGCTCCTCCTTCTTGGTCTGCAACGTCGACCACGTCTTCTCCGAAGCCACTTGGGCCTTCATCCTCCAAGAGCGGGCCGCTCCGACCATCTTTTGCGATTTCCTGAGGCCGTTGGCCGAGGACGAGATGAAGGTCTTGCTCGACGCCGACAAGCGTCTGGTCAACATGAGCAAGACCCTGGAGAGCTACGATGCCGGATACGTCGGCCTCACCTATATGACCTCCGACCGCGTCGAGCTCTACCGCGAGGCCCTCGCCGAGACGGCCCAGGCCTTCGGTGACAAGGCGGTGGTGGAAAACGTCCTGCCCCTCTTGGCTTCCCAGGGCGAGGCGATTCGCGTCGTTTCCTTCGATAAGAACGTTTGGCACGAAGTCGACACCCGTGAGGACCTGGCCAAAGCCGAGGCCGCGCTGCGCGCCTTGGAGGCCGAGGACCTCGAAAGCGCCTCCCGCTTCCGCTAAATCCGTATTTACTTCGCTCCTTGGCGATGCTAATCCCGCCCTTCCGTCGAATATGTCTATTGGCTTGATCAATCGCATACGTTATTCGCCCTGGTTCACCCAATTGGTGGTGATCCGCCGCTGCAACCTGAGCTGCACCTACTGCAACGAATTCGACCAAAAGTCCGACCCCATCCCGCTCGCAACCCTGAAGGCGCGCGCCCGCAAGCTAAAAGAGCTGGGCGCCTATTCCATCAACCTCACGGGCGGGGAACCGACCATGCATCCGGACCTCCCCGAGCTGATCCGCTACTGCCGGCGGGAGTTGAAATTCCTGAACACCTCGATGATCACCAACGGCTTTTACCTCAAGCAAGAGCTGATCGAGTCGCTGAACGATGCGGGCCTCCAGGCGATGCAGATCTCCATCGACGGGGTGAAGCCCAACGAGGTCACTGTGAAGGTGCTCGACAGCCTGCGCAAGCGACTGGGCTACCTCAAGGACTATGCGAAATTCGAGGTGGTCGTCTCGGGGGTGATCGGCTCCTGCCCGCCGCAGGAGACCTATGAGGTCATCCAATTCGCGAAAGACATGGGCTTCAAGCCGCGGGTCTTGATCATCCACGACCAAGACGGGCAGGTGAAGCTCGACTCCGAGCAGCTGGCGGTTTTCGAGAAGATCAAGAAATTGATTCCCAAGGGTTTTCCCGAGTTCACCGATTACCGCTACGAGATGATCCGCACCGGCGCGGCTCCCTTCAAGTGCCGCGCCGGCAGCCGCTACCTCTATGTCGACGAGGAGGGCGTGGTGAGCTGGTGCTCCCAAACGCGGGAAGCGTTTCGCAAGGATTTGATGGAGTATACCTTCGAAGACTTGCGCCGGGAATTCTATACCTACAAGTCCTGCCAGGATAAATGCACCCTGGGCTGCGTGCGGGCCGCGAGCTCTGTCGACAATTGGCGCCGGCAGGATTCCCCGGCGGGTTTAGACCGGGCTCCTTCCGCCGGCGTCGCCTGAACCCTCGCAGGTCGCCTCTCAAATTGCCCCATCCGTGTCGAGCGCGGAACCATCCAAGCGATAGACGCCGAGGATCAAGTCGGCATCGTTTCGGGAATGGCTTCCACGCCCCCGGCGCTGAGCTGTGCCTCCAGCTCGTTTTGGAACGCGCGCAGCCGGAGTTCCAGGTCGGTTTCGATCTCCAGAAAATGGGCCGCCGTCTCCGGATTCGCCGCCGGGTTTTCGCGCAGGATGTGGAGGTAGTTTTCCAAAAAGCGGATACCTGCCCGCAAATCGCTCGCAACCCCCAGGCGGCTGGAGTTTTCCAATCTTTCCAAGTCTCCCATCACCTTGTTGAGCGGGTTCAGGGATTTTTTGAAAAACCTCAACATCGACCGGTCTTCGGAGATTCCGGGATCGAGATCGAGGAGGGCGTTGAGATGGTGGCGGAGAAAGGGTGAATCGGCGGGCAGGCGGCTCGCCAGGCGGTACAGCTCGACGCAGGTCGCGACCACCGAGGCCGGCAAGTAGGTCGCCATGTAGCCGTGGAAGTAATCGTGGAAGGTGTAGAAGAAGGGATGCACCTTAACGCCGAAATCCTTGAGATAGATGGCTTGTCGGGACAGCCCTACGGGAATTTTCCACTGGGCATGCAGATCGTTGAATTCTTTTGTGCTAATTGCGCCGTCGACGAAATGGAATCGCGGGCAGCGTTCCGGGAGGACGGTTTCCAACAAGGCATCCAAGAGGCTGGCGGAGGGGATCCGCAGGCTCATGCGGTCCCCGCTGGAGCTTATCAACCGCACCGATCTCCCGAGCGTCGCCTCGATCTTTCCCACGAAATTGGAGAGTTCGCCGAAATCCCCGTTCAGGCGCATGGCCTCGGTGCCAAAGAGCATCAGCCCGCAGGGGATCTCCATCTCGACGATCTGTTGCGCGGTCTCGGCGCAACCCCGCTCGGCCGCCAGCTGGAGGGCCCGTTCGAGCGTCTCCTTGGGAGCGATGTCCTCGTCGGGCGCCAGGGGCTTCAGGAGTTCGGCGACGTCCCGGATTCGGGCCTGGCCACCCGGGATGGAGCTTGCGAAGTCCAGCGCCTGGTATTGCCAAAGCCGGTCGACTTGAAGGCGCGGGGGCTGGGTCTTGGGTAAGGCTTCCCAAATATGGCTCAGGCAGGCGGTGGCCGCGGCGTCATAGCTCACGGGGAGGGCTTGATGCACCGTCGCATGGTGCTTCGAGACGTATTGTTCGTAGTAGGCGAGGCGTTCCGCCCTGGCGTCCTGGGGCCGAGGGTTCCCGGTCGCGGCGTAGGACGGGAGGCTCTTCAGCAGGAAGCGGGGAGTAGGGCCGGGGAAATCCAGACTGTAGTGCCGGGCCAGGCGCATCAGGCGTTTCACGGCTAAATCGTAGCGTGCCGGGTCCGCCTCCAGCCGTCGGGACTGAACGATTTCGAAATCCTCGCGGATACCCTGCCGGCACCGGGCGAGCGCGGGGCCCTCCGGGCCGCGGCCGAGCAGTGCGAGCACCTCGTCGCGAAACGATGTCAAATTGCCGATACGTAGACCGTTACGACGGGCGATCCGGTCCAAGCGCCATTGGAGGTAGGCGGGGGACCGGTCGAATTCCAGCGGGCTCAAAGAGGTGTCTGCCATGAAGCCTTGATCCTAACACCTCGTGGATATTTTGGCAGCCGGGCTGCGGGGCCGGCTCCTAGGGCTCGCTTGGCCGGTGAAGGCGCTAGACAAATTTCGCGAAAACTGCTTGAAGGTGGGCGGCTCTAGCGAGGTCCGGCTTTGCCGGGCCGAGCACTCAAACGGCTCCCACCGAAACCGATGGGGGTTGAAGGGGGAGAATGGAATTCTCCCCCTGGGCTTTAGCGAGGTCCGGCTTTGCCGGGCCGAGCGAATCGCCGGTGTGGCGGAATTGGCAGACGCGCACGACTCAAAATCGTGTGGGCTTACGCTCATGTCGGTTCGACCCCGACCACCGGCACCAGCAGGGACTCCCCAGGGAGTCCCTTTTTTTTTTACCCTATTGCAGCGAGATCTCTTCCACCCGGTAATTGAGCTTATCCTGGATCCAACGCAGGGGCATGAAGAGGGCCGCGGTGCCCTTGGCCTCGGGGGCCACCTCAAATTCGACGATGAGGGGATTCTGGGTATTGTCGAGGATTTTTAGCCTCGCCAACCAATTGCCCGCCTCGATCACCTCCACCTCGGCGTCGGCGCCGTTCAACTTCAGCGCGAAATCGGCCGATTTGTCCGTCACTTTCAGTTCCTGGGCCTGGGCCTTCTGCTCGGGCTTGTTGTCCAGGCTGCGCCCCGTCATCTCAAGGCTGGCCTCCACGAGGTCGTTTCCCTGAAGCGGGCCGATGAGGGGGTTGTCGAGCAGGCCGAGCGTCCATTGGGTCTTGCCGTCCTTTTTCAGCTCGCTGAAGGCCCGATCGGAGAGCCAGAGCGCCGAGCTATTGGACATGAACAGCTCCCCGCCTGGCCAGAAGGCCGGCAGGGTCATGCGCCGCCCGTCGACCGTATTGGCGAGGGTCATTTTTCCGGAATTCTCCAGCGAAGCCGCGCCCGGGCTGGGGCGGGTCTCGGTTGCATCGCCCTTGCTCGCAAGGCGCCATTCGAAGGTGAGCCCTTCGGCCCCGCTGGGATTGTCGATGCGCAGCGTTCGCTTCCCGCCGTCGGGGGATACTATCTTGATTTCAAGGCCCTTGCGGAGGATGAGGTCCTTGCCCTCGAGTTTCTTTCCGGGGTTTGCCTTGGGCGCCTCGATGGGACGGTCGGGCGAAGGGGCCCGGTGACAGGCGAGGCCGATGGAGACCAGGCCCAGCAACAGGCATGAGATAAAGCGAGAACTTAGGGCTGTCGGCATTTCGCGGAATCCTCCTTGGGCTGGAGCCACAGATCTAAAATCGACAGGAGCCATATCGCCGCCAGGCTCAAAAGGAAAGCCAAGAGAACCTTTTCGTCCAGATGCCAAGCCCTCCCCAAGACTGGGAAGGGATTGAGGCGGGGCGGACGGCTCACCCCCGCTTGGTTGGCGAGGGCGAATACCACCGAGAGAAACCGCGCCGTTCCTCCCATCACCAACAAGAGGGTCACCACCATCATGAAGCCCCCTTTGAGGCGTTGTCCCAGGTACCATTGGCCGGCCCCTGGAATGACTGCGGCGCTGAGCAGGTAGGGCATCCATTTTGAGTGGGGCTTGTTCATCCGGTAAAACGCTGCTTAAAAATTATGCAAAGTGCTAAGCCGACTTTCCGATGCCGGTGCGAAGCGCGGCCCTTGATATAAGGCGTCCTGATTCGGGAAATTCCGCCGGAGTCCGAGCGGTCTCGCGTTATTCACCGACTTAATCACAAGTTCTTAACAGAATCTGTGAACGACTTGGCCGCCTCCCAGAGTCTGTCCAATTCCTCCGGAGAAAGTTCCGAGAGCGTTTTGCCGGTGCCTTGAGCCTGCTTTTCGATCCGCTCGAAGCGGCGTTGGAACTTCAAGGTGCTTTTACGCAGGGCCTCCTCCGGATTGATCTTCAGAAAGCGCGCAACCTGGGCGAGCGAGAACAGCAGGTCGCCGAACTCTTCTTCGACGGCATCCTGGTTTTCCAAGGCGATGCCTTCCTTGAGTTCAAGCAATTCTTCCGAAACCTTGGACAAGACTCCCTCGATATCGGGCCAATCAAAGCCGACGCGCGAGGCCTTGCTGCCCAGGCGGTAGGCCCGGGCGAGGGCGGGCAGCTGCAGGGGGACTCCCGCGAGGAGCGAGGTCTCGGGGTCCTTTTCCCGGGCCTTGATCTGTTCCCATTGCCGGAGGGCCTCCTCGGCCTCCTGGACCTCGCCCTCCGCAAAGACATGGGGATGCCTGCGGACCAACTTTTCGATCAGGTGCCGGAGGACATCGCCCATCTCGAAGCTCTTTTCCTCGGAGGCGATGCGGCTGTGGAAAACGACTTGGAGGAGGAGGTCGCCCAATTCTTCCCGCAAATTTTGGGGATCCCCGCCGTCGATGGCCGCGATGACCTCGTAGGTTTCCTCCAGGAGACAGGGGACCAGGGAGGAGGGGGTCTGCTTCTTGTCCCAGGGACAGCCTCGAGGCCCGCGCAGCTCGTCCATTACTTGCAATAAGGTGAGAAAGAGTTCGGCGGTGGATTGAGTTTCCAGCGTGCCAAGGTCCATGGCCTTCGCCTAACATCGCCCCTTGGGGGTGTCGACGGAATTTTCCGGTTGAATCGAGGGACCGAGTTATGAAAGGGTTCACTTAAAGACGCTTGTCTTTTCGCCGGGATAGCTCAGTCGGTAGAGCAACTGATTCGTAATCAGTAGGTCGACGGTTCAAGTCCGTTTCCCGGCTCTATTCGCCAGCTCGGAGCATTCCGAGCCGGCTAAAGCTCGGGTTGCCAGCTCGGAGCAAGCAAGCGGGCAACCCGGCCACCTTGTGGCCGGGCAAACCGCGCGGTAGTAAAATGCAGGTCTAATTAAGGAGAAGTCCTTATGAAGAAGGGTTTGTTCCTATTCCTTTCTATCTTTGCTGGTTCTCTCCTATCCTTTTCTGTCGATGCCCAAGTCGCCCAGGATCAAGAGCTTACCTATAAAGACCTCAAGTTTGCCTGCACCGGCGTTGCGGAATCCAAGGAGGATCCGCGCTGGTCAAAATATTCGACCAAGCTCATGTTCACGACCGGTGGACGGGCCTATGTCTCTTATATTCAGCTCAGCGTGAAAGACGCGTCCGGCAATCTCGTCTTCGAGACCGATTGCGACGCCCCCTGGATCCTGGTCGACCTGAAGCCGGGAAAATATTCCGTCACGGCCACGGCGGTGAAGAAGTACACCAAGAACGTCTCCCTGACGGTAGGCTCTGGCAAACAGACGGAATTGGCGATAAGATTTCCCGAAATTTCGGGCGACATGTGAGGCGGCCGAAAAAGACTCCCTGGGGCCAATATAAAGGTTGACACCTGCGAAGCCCCGACTATAAGGCTCCGTCAATTTGCAAGGTGGCGCCGCGCCGTGCGGCGCCAAGGAGACGAGAGTGCAGGGCAAGACCTGGCAAGAATTCGAAAAGAAAAAGAAGACGCTGGAACGGATTTTCAAAAACCTCCCACGGTAACGGGAGGTTTTTTTTTGACCATTTCGCGGGTCCGGGTCGGGTCCGCGAGCGAAGGGAATGCGATGGCGAAAGACTCCGAAAAGCAACTGATGGACGAAGCCCAGCTCGAGGCGACTCTGGCGCGCCTGGCTTCCCAGATCGCGGAGCGGCAAGAGAGCGACGGGCCTTATCGTCTGGTCGGCATCCACACCCGCGGCGTGCCCTTGGCCCAGCGTCTGGCCGCCAAGCTGAAGGGAGCCGGTCCCATCGGCATCCTCGATATCAATCTCTACCGCGATGACCTGAGCGCGGTGGCCGATATGCCGATCGTGAAGGAAACCGTCCTGCCTTTTCCCATCGACGGTGCCCGCATCCTGCTGGTCGACGACGTGCTTTATACCGGGCGCACCGTGCGGGCTGCTTTGGATGCTCTGTTCGATTTGGGGCGCCCCAAGCGCATCGAGCTGCTGGCCTTGGTCGATCGCGGGGGAAGGGAGATCCCCTTGCAAGCCGATTTTTGCGGCAAATCCCTGGCGGTTCCCGAAGGGGAGGTGGTGAAGGTGCGGTTCCGCGAGACGGACGGCAAAGACGAAGTGGTGGTGGCGAAATTGTAGGTCCTATGGCGCTGAAGAACCCTCACATCTTGAGCATGTCGGATTTGAGCCGGGAGGAGATCGAGTTCATCTTCCAAACCACCGATACCTTTCGGGAAGTGGGGGGGCGTTCGATCAAGAAAGTCCCTGCCCTGCGCGGTAAGACCGTCATCAACCTGTTCTTCGAGAATTCCACCCGCACCCGCACTAGCTTCGAGATCGCCGGCAAGCGCCTTTCCGCCGACGTCATCAACATCAGCAAGTCTTCCTCTTCCGCCAGCAAGGGTGAAACCTTGCTCGACACCGCGAAGAACCTCATCGCCATGTCGCCGGACATCCTGGTAGTGCGGCATCCCTCGGCCGGCGCGCCCCACGCGGTCGCCAAGATCCTGCAGGGGGCGCGGATCATCAACGCGGGGGACGGGGCGCACGAGCACCCCACCCAGGCCCTGCTCGACCTGCTGACCATCCGGGACCACAAGAAGAAGATCGAGGGCCTCCACGTCGGGATCGTGGGCGACA
Organism: bacterium; assembly: GCA_046346845.1. Taxonomy (GTDB): domain Bacteria; phylum UBA10199; class UBA10199; order DSSB01; family DSSB01; genus DSSB01. Next base: position 588,514 of record JAXMHH010000001.1, on the reverse strand, counting down.
TCGCCCACTCCCGGGTGGCCCGTTCCAATATTCGCGGTCTCCAGACCTTCGGGGCCAAGGTTACGGTGGTGGGCCCCAAGAGCATGATCCCCCTGGGCATCGACGCCCTGGGCGTGGAGGTCAGCTATGACTTGGCCGAGGTGCTTCCTGAATTGGACGTGGTGATGATGTTGCGCATCCAGACCGAGCGCCTCGACCGCACGCCCTTTCCCAGCCTTCGGGAGTACTCCCGCTGCTTCGGCCTGAACCCCACTCTGCTCAAGCGCGCCAAGCCCGGCGTGGTGATCATGCATCCGGGGCCGGTCAACCGCGGGGTCGAGATCTCTCCGGAGGTGGCGGACGGGCCCTATTCCCTCATCCTCGACCAGGTGAAGAACGGGGTCGCCGTGCGCATGGCCCTGCTGTATCTCCTGGCGGGGGAGGTGGAGAGTTAAATGACCCAGACTTTGATAAAAAATGTCCGTCTCTTCGATCCCACCCATGGGCTCGATCAGGTGGGCGATCTCTTGATCCGCGAAGGAAAAATTTCGGCGCTCGGGCCCGGATTGCAATTATCAGGGTCGGGCGAGACGGTAGCTGGGAAGGGCCTGGTCTTGTTGCCCGGCCTGGTCGATCTCCATACCCACCTGCGGGAACCCGGCTTCGAGCATAAAGAGACGATCGAGACAGGCACCCGCTCGGCCGCCGCGGGCGGCTTCACTACCATTTGCTGCATGGCCAACACCAATCCGGTGAACGACAACGCCGCCATCACCTCCTACATTTTGCAGCGCGCGCGGGAGGGGGCCAGCGTGAGGGTCTTGCCGATCGGGGCGATCAGCAAGGGCTTGCAAGGCGCCGAGCTGGCCGAGATCGGCGAGCTGAAGGCGGCCGGCTGCGTCGGAATTTCCGACGACGGCATGACGGTGATGGACAGCCAATTGATGCGCCTGGCGATGGATTATGCCCGAGGCTTCGACCTGCCCGTGCTCACCCATTCGGTGGACGCTGCTCTGGCCAAGGGCGGGTCGATGCACGAGGGGGAAGTCAGCTGCCGGCTCGGACTCCGGGGCATCCCCGCCGAGGCCGAGGACATCATCGTGGCCCGCGACATCTACTTGAGCCGGCTCACCGGCTGTCGCCTCCACGTGGCCCATGTCAGCACCGCCGGCAGCGTCGAGCTGATCCGCCAGGCCAAGCGCCAGGGCCTGCCCGTCACGGGCGAGGCCGCGCCCCACCATTTCACCCTGACCGACTCGGCCTGCGAGGGCTACGACACCCACGCCAAGATGTGCCCGCCGCTGCGCAGCGAGGAGCACCGCCAAGCGGTCGTCGCCGGCCTGGCCGATGGCACCCTGGACTGCATCGCCACCGACCACGCGCCCCACGCCACGGTTGACAAAGAGACCGAATTCGACCAAGCCGCCTTCGGCATCCTCGGCTTCGAGACCGCGCTGCCCTTGAGCCTGCGGCTGGTCGAGCAGGGCAAGCTCAGCTTGGCGGAGATGGTCCGCGCCATGACTTCCCGGCCGCTGGCCGTGTTGAAGCGCCCCTACCAAGGGATTAAAGTGGGGGCCCCGGCCGATGTTGCGTTGGTGGATTTGCAGGGTCTTTGGACCTACCGCGCCGCGGAGGGATTCTCCAAGAGCCGCAACAGTCCCTTCGAGGGTTGGGAACTGAAGGGGAGGGTACTCGGCACGTGGGTCGAAGGCAGGCGGGTTCATGGAGTCTAGCGCGCGACGCGCCTGGAGAAGGAATTTATGCTGCTAAAAAAAGACAAAGCCATATTGATGCTGCAGGACGGCACCCACTTCGAGGGCTATAGCTTCGGTTACGCCGGCGAAGCGAGCGGGGAGGTGGTCTTCAACACCTCGATGGTCGGCTACCAGGAGATCCTCACCGATCCCTCCTATAAAGGGCAGATCGTGACGATGACCTATCCGATGATCGGCAATTACGGCGTCAATGCCGTCGACGTCGAGTCTTCGGTCCCGCAGGTGGAGGGCTTCATCGTCAAGGAATACTCCCGGGTCTACAGCAACTTCCGCGCCCAGGAATCCTTGGGCGATTACCTCAAGCGCTATCGGATCCCCGGTATCGAGGGGATCGACACCCGAGCCCTGGTGCGTCATCTCCGCGACCGGGGCGCCCAACCGGGTCTGATTTCGACCGACGATCTCGATCTCAAGCGCCTGAAAAAACGGGCCCGGGAGCTCCCCTCCATGGAGGGGAAGGACCTGGTGAAAGACGTTACCTGCAAGAAACCCTATGTATGGAAAGAAGGCACCTACTCGGTGGAAAAGGGCGGGCTAATGCCGCCGGTTCCGGGGCCCTGCCGCAAGGTGATCGCCTACGACTTCGGCATCAAGAAGAACATCCTTCGCAACCTGGTCGACGTCGGCTGCGAGGTGAAGGTGGTGCCCGCCGCCACCCCCGCCGAGGAGGTGCTCGCGGAACGGCCGGACGGCGTGTTCCTGAGCAACGGCCCCGGCGATCCGGCCGCGGTGAGCTACGGCATCGAGAACGCCCGCAAGCTGATCGGCAGGGTGCCGCTCTTCGGCATCTGTCTGGGCCACCAAATCCTCGGCCTCGCACTCGGCGCGAAGACCTACAAGCTCAAGTTCGGACACCGGGGCGGGAACCAGCCGGTCAAAAACCTTCGCAACGGCCGGGTCGAGATCACGGCGCAAAACCATGGCTTCGCGATCGAGCCGAAATCGCTCGGCAAGGTGGGGGCCCTGACCCATGTCCACCTTAATGACAACACCGTGTCGGGCTTCGCCAAGGACGAGGAGAAGGTGATGGCGGTGCAGTACCATCCCGAGGCCTCCCCCGGGCCCCATGACTCGCTATATTTGTTCCAACAATTTCGAAATCTAATGGACCAGAAGAATTAATATGCCCAAACGCAGCGACCTCAAAAAAATCATGCTCATCGGCAGCGGCCCCATCGTCATCGGCCAGGCCTGCGAATTCGACTACAGCGGCGTCCAGGCGGTCAAGGCGCTCAAGGAAGACGGCTACCAGGTGGTGCTCATCAATTCCAACCCCGCCACCATCATGACCGATCCCAATTTCGCCGACGCTACCTACATCGAGCCGATGACGCCCGAGATCGTGGCTCGCATCCTCGAGAAGGAGCGCCCCGACGCCTTGCTGCCCACGCTGGGCGGGCAGACCGCCCTCAACCTCGCCGTCCGGCTGGGCGATATGGGCATCCTCGAGAAATACGGCGTCGAGCTGATCGGCGCCAACCTGAAGGCGATCAAGATGGCCGAGGACCGGGCCGAGTTCAAGGCGGCCATGCTGCGCATCGGCGTCGACGTGCCCCGGTCGGGCCTGGCCCACAGTCTCGAGGAGGCCCTCCAAGTGGTCGAAGAGACCGGATTTCCGGCGATCATCCGCCCCGCCTTTACCCTGGGCGGCACCGGCGGGAACATCGCCTATAACATGGAACAGTACCGCGAGTACGTTCGCCTGGGCCTCGACGCCTCGCCGGTGCGGCAGCTGTTGATCGAGGAATCCCTGCTCGGCTGGAAAGAGTACGAGCTCGAGGTGATGCGCGACACCAAGGACAACGTCGTCATCATCTGCTCGATCGAGAACCTCGACCCCATGGGCGTGCACACCGGCGACAGCATCACCATCGCCCCCGCCCAGACCCTCACCGACAAGGAATACCAGCAGCTCCGCGACGCCTCGCTCAAGATCATCCGCTGCATCGGCGTCGACACCGGCGGGTCCAACATCCAGTTCGCGGTCGATCCGAAGACGGGGCGTTTCATCGCCATCGAGATGAATCCCCGGGTCTCCCGCTCCAGCGCCTTGGCCAGCAAGGCCACGGGTTTCCCGATCGCCAAGATCGCTACCAAGCTGGCGGTGGGCTATACCCTCGACGAGATCCTAAACGACATCACGCGCTACACCCCCGCGGCCTTCGAGCCCACCATCGACTACGTGGTCACGAAAATCCCGCGTTTCACCTTCGAGAAATTCCCCACCGCCGACGCGACCCTCACTACCCAGATGAAGTCGGTCGGCGAGGTCATGGCGGTCGGTCGCACCTTCAAGGAAAGCCTGCAAAAGGCCATCCGCTCCCTCGAGATCGGCAGCGCCGGCTTCGAGCCCAAGGTGAAGGCGAAGGCCGACCCCGCCACCCGCGCCCTGGTCGAGCAGAAGCTGAAGGTTCCGAACGCCGAGCGCCTTTGGTACGTGGCCGACGCGATGCGCCTGGGGATGAGCGACGAGCGGATCTTCGAGCTCAGCGCCATCGACCCCTGGTTCCTCGCCCAGATTCGCGACGTGGTCGAGGCGGAAGGCGAGCTCAAGCGGCAGGCCAAACGGGCGGCCACCAAGGCCTTCGCGCCGCTCTTGCGGGAGGCCAAGCAGATGGGCTTCAGCGACCGCCGCCTGGGCGAGCTGCTCGGCAAAAAACCCGCCCAGGTGCGGGCCCTGCGCAAGAAGCACAAGATCGAGCCCGTCTACAAGCGCGTCGACACCTGCGCCGCCGAGTTCGAGGCCTACACGCCCTATTTGTATTCGGCCTATGACCAGGAAGACGAGGCGGGGGTCACCAAGCGCAAAAAGATCGTCATCCTCGGCGGCGGACCCAACCGCATCGGGCAGGGCATCGAATTTGATTACTGCTGCGTCCACGCCTCGATGGCGCTGCGGGAGGCGGGTTTCGAGACCATCATGGTCAATTGCAACCCCGAGACGGTCTCCACCGACTACGACACCTCCGACCGGCTCTATTTCGAGCCGCTCACCGAGGAGGACGTCCTCAACATCCTTGAGCGCGAGAAGCCGCTGGGCGTGATCGTGCAGTACGGCGGCCAGACGCCCCTCAAGCTGGCGCACGCCATCCACAACGCGAAGTTCCGTATCCTCGGCACCTCCGTCGACAGCATTGACGTCGCCGAGGACCGCAAGCGCTTCCAAGCCCTGCTCAAGAAGCTCAAGCTCAAGCAGCCGCCCAACGGCACCGCCCGCTCGCTCCCCGAGGCCCTCAAGGTCGCCAAGCGCATCACCTACCCGGTGGTGGTGAGGCCTTCCTACGTCCTGGGCGGACGGGCGATGGAGATCGTCTACGACGACAAGGCCTTGGCGCGTTACATGAAGGAGGCGGTGAAGGCCTCCTCCGAGCACCCCATCCTCATCGATAAGTTCCTCGAGGACGCGATCGAAATCGACGTCGACTGCATCTCGGACGGCAAGGATGTGGTGATCGGCGGGGTGATGGAACACATCGAGGAGGCGGGGGTACATTCCGGCGACAGCGCCTGCTGCCTGCCGCCCCATTCCATCGACCTGGTGCTTTCGGAAGAGATCAAGCGCCAGACCATCCTCATGGCGAAGGCCCTGAAGGTGGTGGGGCTGATGAACGTCCAGTTCGCGATCCAGGGGAAGACCGTCTACGTCCTGGAGGTCAACCCGCGCGCGAGCCGCACGGTGCCCTTCGTCAGCAAGGCCATCGGCCATCCGCTCGCGAAAATCGCGGCCAAGGCGATGGCGGGGATCGGCTTGAAGAAGCAAGGCTTCACCAAACAGGTGGTTCCTTCTTATCTGTCGGTGAAGGAGGCCGTGTTGCCCTTCGCCAAGTTCCCCGGGGTCGACACCCTCTTGGGCCCCGAAATGAAATCCACCGGGGAGGTGATGGGCATCGACCGCGACTTCGGGTCGGCCTTCGCCAAGGCCGAGGTCGCCGCGGGGACTCATTTGCCCCTCCGCGGGCAGGCCTTTCTCAGCGTGAACGACCACGACAAGCCCTCCATCCTGCCCGCCGCCCGCAAATTGAAAGACCTAGGCTTTTCGCTCCTGGCGACGGGCGGCACGCGGCAATATCTGATGGAAAACGGCGTGGCCTGCGAGGGCATCAACAAGGTCGCCGAGGGCTCGCCCCACGTGGTCGACAAGCTCAAGAGCGGCGAGGTCGCCCTGGTCATCAATACCCCCTTGGGAAAGAATTCGGCCCAAGACAGCTACTCGATCCGACGCACCGCGCTAGAATATGGAATCCCCTATTTTACCACCACCGCCGCGGCCAATGCCGCCGTCAGCGGGATCGAGTCGATCGTGAAGCGGGGTTTCAGCGTGCAGAGCCTGCAGCTTTACCACGGGAAAAAGCCGGTATTGAAGGAGCCTGAGGAGAAGGCCCCGGCAAGGTCCGCCACCGCAGGATAGAAGAGGGGCCCTAGCTGCTGTTGGGCATTGAGAATTTTCTTTCCCCTCCCTGGAGCTTGTGTGTAAATTGTACAACCGTTTCCGGATTTCATGCGTCGGAAACAGTGAAAAGACAAAGATTTGAGGCCTTGGCTTGGCAATCTTGATCAAAAAATATCTCTGGGTCGTCTACCTGTTCTTCATTTTTATCGGCACCCTCTTTTTGGCCAAGATTGCGACGACCATCATCGCCAGCAAGCTCCGCATCGATAAAAATTTGGAGGTTGCCAAGGTCAACGTGGCCTTCGCCCCGACCAAGGCCCGGGTGGGCTTCGACGACTATAAGGTCATCCTCGATCGCAACATCTTCGACTCCCGGGAGATCGCGGCGGAAGCGGCTCCCACCGCCGAACCGACCCAGCTGGACCCCAATGCCCCCGCCGTCAAGACCAGCTTGAATATCAAGCTGGTCAGCACCTTCTCGGTCGGCTCCGGCACCGACAAGCGCTCCACGGCGACCGTCATGGGAGGGCAGGGGGGGGCCACGACCGATACCTATACCGTCGATGACGAAAAGCAGTTCGCGCCCGGCGTGAAGATCACCAAGATCCTGCCCGACCGGATCGAGTTCATCAACGGTCCCCGTTTAGAGTTCGCCGAAATCGAAAAATTCGGCGCGGCCATGAACACCTCCAAGCCCATTTCAGCCCTGGACCGGCCCGCCCCGGCCGCGGGCACTCCCCCCAGCGGGGATAGCGTCAAGCAGTTGGAGCAGGGCAAGTTTGTGGTCGACCGCGGCGAGTTGGACGCGGCCCTCTCCAATCTCGACCAGCTCTTTACCGAAATCCGGGCGGTCCCGCAGTTTCAGGGCGGCAAGGCCTCGGGTCTCAAGCTGCTCAGCATCAAAGGTGGCTCCATTTTTGCTAAGCTCGGTTTGAAGCGCAACGACGTCCTCGAGCGCATCAATGGGCAGGAAATGGACATGAAACGGGGCATGGAGATCTTCGGGCAACTCAAAGACTCCAACCGCATTTCCATCGATTTAGTTCGGGACGGCAAAAAGACCACCCTGGAATACGATATCCAATGAGCGTCCAAATATTGACGCTCGGCGTCCCTGCGGCGGGGCCTTATTTTTTCCTTTTATATTTCCCCCTCTTTTGTTAACAAGTCGCTTAAACCTGGGACTTTTCAGAGCCTTATTCATTATCCGCCAGCAATACTCGGTAGACATAATTCACGGTGCGAAAGCGAAGGAGAACGGACGCGATGCGATCTCAATTCCGATTAGCTCAAATTCTATTCATGGGCTGCGTGACAATGACCGCGGCCACGGTGTTCGGTCAAGTTCCTCCGCCTCCGCAGCCGGGCGGGGCGGCCCCCGGTTCCAGTTACGAAGAATTGAACGTGCCCAAGGCCGTTCCGGTCAAGCCCACGACCGAAGCCAGGCCCGCTGCGGCTCCCGGCACCAGCCCGGCGCCCAGCAGTGACGAGGGCCTCTACCTCAACGCCGTCGACACTGACGTCCGCGAGATCATCAAGCAGATCGCCAAGGTGACCGGCAAAAACTTCCTCGTCGACCAAAGCGTCCGCGGGAAGGTCACCATCATCTCCGAGAAGAAAATGACCATCGAGGAGGCCTACCAGGCCTTCCTGTCCGCCCTGGAGGTGCTTGGTTTCACGGTCGTCAACGCGCCCGGCGATCTGGTCAAGGTCATCCCGATGAAAGAGGCCCTGCAAAATCCTTTGCCCATCTATCGCGAAGACAGCCCGGTAACCGACGCCTTCATTACCCGGCTGATCCAAATGAAGAACATCAGCGCCCTCGAGATGTCCAACGCCGTGAAGACCCTGGTGTCCAAAGAAGGCAACCTCTTCGCCTATCCGGCCACCAACACCCTGATCGTGACCGACACGGGCAGCAACATCGACCGCCTGCTCAAGATCATGAAAGAGCTCGATCAAGAGGGGCCCTCCGAGACCATCGACATCATTCCCTTGCGCTACGCCAGCGCCAAGGACATCGCCACCAAGGTGAACGAACTGTATGCGGATGACTTGGCCAAGAAGGGAGGCGCCCAGGCCGGAGCGGCCCGCCGTCCCGCGACCCGCGGACCCGAGCTCGAGGAAACCCCCTACATCTCCAAGATCATTCCCGATGACCGCACCAATTCCGTCATCGTCCTCGCCAGCAAGCGGGCGCTGACGAAGGTCCGCGAACTGGTCGCCCGGCTCGACCGCAAGCTGGATGTCGGCGCGGAAGGCAAGATCCACGTCCATTACCTCAAGCACGCCAACGCCAAAGACCTGGCCCAGGTGCTGAGCACCCTCACGGCCAGCAGCGTGACGGCGACCAAGACTTCCGCCGCGGGCGTCCCCCCCGGCGGAGTTACCCCGGGCCGCCAAGTGGCGGCGACCGACGTGACGGCGGAGTTCGAGGGCGGGGTCAAGATCGCGCCGGATGAAAACACCAATGCCTTGATCATCACCGCGACCGCGAAGGACTACAACACCCTCGCCAAAGAGGTGATCGACAAGTTGGATATCCCGCGCAAGCAGGTCTACGTCGAAGTCGTCATCATGGAGTTGACCATCGACAAGAACCGCACCTTGGGCGTCAGCGGCCAGGGCGGCGGGCAATTTAGCCTGGGCGGTAACCCCACCTTGGGCTTCGGTTCTTCCCTGGGCGGCACGGCCGCCGGGCTCTCGGCGGCGGCCCTCAGCGGTTTGGCCGCGGGCGTGGTCAGCCAAGCGACCCAGACGATTCCCGTCACCAATCCGGACGGAACGATCACGAACCTGCAAATCCCCACCTTCGGGGTCATCCTGAACGCCTTGCAGCAGGACACCGACGTCAACGTCCTTTCGACGCCTAACTTGCTGACCTTGGACAATGAAGAGGCAGAGATCGTCGTCGGTCAAACCCAGCCTTTCCCGTCCGGCACCACCCTCACTCCGGGCGGCAATACCACCTTCAACGTCACCCGCGAGGACGTCGGTATCAAGCTCAAGATGACGCCCCAGATCAACGAGGGCGACGTCGTCAAGATCAAGCTGAAGCAAGAGATCAGCTCGGTCGTGCCGGGGGCCTCCGAGACCGTCCTGACCAGCCTGGGACCCACCACGACCAAGCGCTCGGTTGAGACCGTGGTCGCGGCCAAAGACCAGCAGACCATCGTCATCGGCGGTTTGATTGACGACAAGGTGACCATTACGACGACCAAGGTGCCGTTCCTCGGAGACATTCCCCTGTTCGGCAACCTCTTCAAGAACAAGAAGACCACCAAGGCCAGGACCAACATCCTCGTCTTTATGCGGCCCTATATCATCCGCGACTCCAAGGATTTCTTGAAGATCCTGCAGCGCAAGGTCGAGGAGCGGAATATGTTCGTGGCCCAAAACTACGGGAAGGGCCAGCAGAAGGTCATTCGTCAGTCGATTCGCAACCACGCCGCGGACCTGCTTGAATTCCGCAAGGATATCCAAAGGGTGGATTGGGAGTTCCAAAACGACACCGGGACCCGGGTGGTTCCGATCGATTCCGGAACCGGCGGGGGAGGGAGCTCCAGCTCGAAGGGATCCAGCGATTCCTCGCGGCTGACCGACCACGACCAAGAATTGATGCAGGCGGCCCAGTCCAACGACGCCCGCTGAGCTTTGTCGGGGCGCCCCGGCCGGGGCGCCCCGAATCTTTAGACCCCGCCCCCCGTTCAACCGTATTTCCGAGGTAATGGCCTTGCTTTCCCAGCCGAGCGTCATGCTAAGATACTGGAAAAATATCGAAATCAGGAATATTGATCGGGGTAACGGGTATGTTGGATAAAAGCCTAGGGAATATCCTTCTCGAAAATACCACTTTGACCGAGGCCCAGCTCGAAGAGGGTCTCTTGGTGCAGCGCGAAAAGGGCATCCGCTTGGGCGAGGCCCTCATTCAACTGCGATTTCTGCGTTCCGAGGACATCCTCAAGGCCGTCAGCATCCAACTCGGCATTCCCTACCTGAGCACCATCGACCCGGAGAACATCTCCAGCGAGGCGGCCAATCCGGTCCCCATCAATTTTGCCAAGAAAAACGAATTGATCCCCCTGGCCAAATACCCCGACCGGGTGGAGGTCGCGATCGCCGATCCGGTCAATATCCCGGCCTTAGACGACCTGCGCCTGATCTACGGCGCGAATATCCGTCCCATGATCGCGAGCAGCGCCCAGATCACCGAGGCCATCAATACCGTCTACAACCGGGCCTCCGGAACCGACCGCACGGTCATGAGCGACCTGCAAGAGGAAAACCTCGACAACATCACCCAGGAGCTGGAAGAGCCGGTGGATCTGCTCGAGGCGGACGACGAGGCGCCCATCATCCGCTTGGTCAATTCCCTGCTGTTCCGCGCGGTGAAGCAGAAGGCGAGCGACATCCACGTCGAGCCCTTCGAGAAAGACCTGGTGGTGCGTTTCCGCATCGACGGCGTGCTTTACGACATCATGCACCCCCCGAAGAAGGTGCAGAACTCGGTTATCTCGCGCATCAAGATCATGGCCAACCTCAACATCGCCGAGAAGCGGCTCCCGCAGGACGGCCGCATCCGGATCAAGATCGCGGGGAAAGACATCGATATCCGCGTCTCGACCCTGCCGACCAGCTTCGGCGAGTCGGTGGTCATGCGTCTGCTCGACAAGAGCAAGGTGTTGCTCGACCTCGGCGCCATCGGCGTCCAGGGCAAGGCCCTCGAGCAGATGCTCGACCTCATCAACCGCAGCCACGGCATCATCCTGGTCACCGGCCCCACCGGTTCCGGTAAGACGACCACCCTCTACGCGATGCTGTCGCAGATCAACACGACCGACCTCAAGATCATCACCGTCGAGGACCCCGTCGAATACCAATTGCCCGGCATCAACCAGATCCAGGTCAATCCCAAGATTGACCTGACCTTCGCCGGGGCCCTGCGCTCCATCCTGCGCCAAGACCCCGACGTCGTGATGATCGGCGAAATCCGCGATAAAGAGACCGCCGAGATCGCCATCCAGGCCTCGCTGACCGGCCACTTGGTTATCTCCACCCTGCATACCAACGATTCGGCCTCCTCCGCGACCCGGCTCATCGACATGGGCGTCGAGCCCTTCCTGGTGGCCTCTTCGGTCATCGGCATCATCGCGCAGCGCCTGGTCCGCACCCTGTGTAAGGAATGCCGGCAGCGCCATATTCCCACCGACTTCGAATTATTGCAGCTCGGCCTGACGCGCGAACAGGTCGCTGACAAGTTCATTTACAAGGCGAAAGGCTGTCCTGCCTGCCTCGACACCGGCTATAGCGGCCGCTTGGGCGTGCACGAAATCATGATGATGGACGATGAGGTCCGCGCCCTCATCATGAAGAACGCCGACGCCCCTAGCATCAAGCGCAAGGCGATGGAAAAAGGGCTGGAGACCTTGCGCGAGGTCGCCGCCCAGAAGGTCTTGCAGGGCGAGACGACGATCGAGGAGATCCTGAGAGTCACCCAGGAAGACGTGGCTCGAGAATAATCCCTAAATGGCCGTATTCTCCTACAAAGGAATGGACGCCGCCGGGAAGAAGGTCTCCGGCATCATCGACGCCGAGAACCTCAAGGCGGCCCGGGTCAAGCTGCGCAAGATCAACGTCTTCCCCACCGAGGTCAACGAGGGCGGTTCGGCCGGCGGCGGCGCCGCCAAGATCGGGGGGCTCGACCTCAAGAAATTCTTCAACAAGGTCAAGGTCGCGGATATCGCCAACATGACGCGCCAGCTCTCCACCTTGATCAACGCCAACATTCCGCTAGTCGACGCGCTCTCGGCGCTGGTCGAGCAGATCGAGCAGCCCACCCTCAAGTCGGCCCTTTCCGAGATTCGCGAAAAGGTCCGGGAAGGTATCCGGTTGGCGGACGCAATGCGTTCCTACCCGCATATCTTCGGGGACCTCTACATCAATATGGTCCATGCCGGCGAGGTCTCCGGGGCCCTGGATACGGTGTTGCTGCGCCTGGCCGACTTCACCGAAGGACAGGCGCGCCTCAACAGCAAGGTCCGGGGCGCCTTGACCTACCCGGTGGTGATGGGCGTCGTGGGCATCGTGTTGATGAGCTTTTTGCTCGTCTTCGTCGTACCGAAGATCGCCAAGATCTTCGAGGATGCCAAGGCCACCTTGCCCCTGCCCACCCGCATCATGTTGGGGATCAGCGGCTTCCTGCAGCATTACTGGTACATCGCCATCGTCGTCGCGGCGATCGTGTTTTACGCGGTCAAGAAGTACAAGGCCAAGCCTGCGGGGCGAAAATTCTTCGATAAAATGAGCCTGAGGATGCCCATTTTCGGCGACATGTTCCGGATGATCGCGGTCAGCCGGTTCTGCCGGACGCTCTCCACCCTGTTGGGGGCGGGCGTTCAGCTCATGCCCTCCCTCGACATCGTGAAGGGGATCGTTGACAACGTCATCTTGACCGAGGTCATCGAGGAGACGCGCAATTCGGTAAAAGAGGGCGAGTCCATTGCCGAGCCTCTCAAGCGCAGCGGGCAGTTTCCCCCGCTGGTGACCCACATGATCGGGATCGGCGAGAAGACCGGCGAGCTCGAGACGATGCTCGAGAAGGTGGCCAATACCTATGACGACCAGGTGGAGACCAAGGTCTCGACCCTGACCACCCTGCTGGAGCCCTTGATGATCGTGGTGATGGGCGGTGTCGTCGCGGCCATCGTCCTCTCGATTTTATTGCCGATTTTAAAGATGAACCAGATGGTGAAGTGACCGCGGGTCCAAATTAACTTGCTAAAAATATTGAATAAATTAAAACGTAAGGCAATATGGTGCGTATCCATCTATTAGCTTTTCGCGTCATTTAAGGAGGGGAAATATGTCGCTCAGGGGTGTCGCAAAAATCGTCCGCAGCCAGGCCGGTATGACCCTCATCGAAATCATGGTCGTCGTGGCCATCATCGGGTCCATCGCGGCCCTGGTCACGGTTAACGTCTTGAATTATTTGGATGAGTCCAAAGTTGAGACCACCAAAATCCAGATGAAGAACATCGAAGGGGCCCTCGACCAATACAAGCGGCGCCACGGCACCTACCCCACCACCGAGCAGGGCCTGGCCGCCCTGGTGAGCAAGCCCACCACCGGCAAGATCCCCGACAATTACCCGCCCGACGGCTACCTCAAGGCAGTTCCCAAGGACGGTTGGGGGAACGATTACGTTTATACCTCGCCAGGCTCCGCGGGCCATAAGATCGAGATCATCTCCTATGGCGGCGATGGCCAGGAGGGCGGGGATGGCTTCGATGCCGACATCACCAATTTCGAGACCAAGGAAGAGGGCGCGAAGCCCCAGTGATGTCGTCCCGAGATTTTTTTGGGGCTCTCCCTCGGGAGCCTTGAACTAGCGCCCCTTCCCAGGGGCTTTTTTTTGCAAGGGCTGGGGTATGGACCTCCGAAAGACCGACGCCCGGGGTTTCACCCTGATCGAGGTCATGATCGTGGTGCTCATCATCGGGATGATGATGGGGCTGGGGGTGACTATCTTGTTCCCCGGAGACGAGGCGAAGCTGCGCGACCAGTCCGCCAAGCTCTCCGGCACCTTCAAGTTCCTCTATAACGAGGCCGCAGTCAAAAATAAGTATTTCCGCCTGGTCTTCGACCTGGATTCCCAGTCCTGGTCGGTGGAGTCCAGTTCCGAGCCTTTCCTGGTGCGCATGATCGAGGAGGCGCCCAAGAAGGCCGATGCCGCCAAGGAGGCCGAGGCCAGCCCCAGCGCCGGCTTCACCGCTGAGGAGGGCTTCCTGGTACAGTCCGCGAAGCTTCCCGCTGGCATCAAGTTCAAAGACATCCAGGTCATGCACATGAAAGACCGGCAGGAACACGGCAAGGTGGAGGTCTATTTCTTCCCCAACGGCTTCGTCGAGCCGACCGTGATCAACCTGAGCGATGAGGACGAGCAGACCTTTTACTCCCTGCAAATCAACCCCCTCACCGGCAAGGCCAAGATTCGTAGCGAATACTTCGAGGCCAAACCCGAGGAACTCCTTCCGCAGCCGAAGGAGGGCGCCTTATGAGGTGCGAGCGGCCCACCCGGGACCGGGGATTTACCCTGATCGAGATCATGATCGCGCTCTCGATCCTGTCCATTTCCCTGCTCAGCATCTATGCCGCTCAGGGCAACAGCCTGCGCGCCAGCGGACGGGCCGAGAACATCCAAACCGCCTCGATGCTGGCTCGGCAAAAAATGACCGAGAAGATGATCGAACTGCAAAAGGACTTGGATAAGGGCAAGTTCCCGGACGAGCAGATCAACGACCAGGGCAGTTTCGATCCCCCCTTCGACCGGTTTCGCTGGGAATTCGCGGTCCGCAAGGTCGAGATCCCGGTGATCCAGGCCCCGGGACAGGAGGGCGGCGCCGCCACCGGGGGCGGGCCGGCCACTAGCACCGGAAAGGAGCCCGGGGCCGCTAACCAGGCCCCCGAGGCCGCCCAGGAGAACCTGGCCAAGATTGTCACCAAGAAGATCAGCGAGTCGGTGCGGGAGATCACGACGAAGGTGATTTGGGAAGAGCTGGAGGAGGAGCAAAACCTGGTCGTGACGACCCACATCGCGAAACTGCAATGAAGACTCGAGGACCACAATCCGGATTCACCCTGCTCGAGGTGATGATCGCCCTGGCCATCTTGGCCGCGATGGCGCTGGCGATGTTCGTGGCGACACAGCAGACCCTGAACAGCAAGCAGAGCACGGAGGACCGGGACGATGCCAACCACGCCATCGTCCAGGCCCTCAACCGGATGGCCGCGGACCTCGACATGGCCGTGATCGTCAAGGGCAAAGAGCTGCTGGGAGCGGACTTCGACGGGGAATACGCCATGGAGGGCTCCGAGGAGCGGCTCGACTTCGTGGCCTTTTCCCACCAGCGCTTCATCTCGGGCGCCAAGGAGAGCGACTTGGCGGAGATCAGCTATTTCCTGGTGCCCATGCCGGATGAGCCCGACAAGCATATCTTGATGCGACGGGAATCCACCAAGATCGACAAGAACCTCCAAGAAGGCGGCGTCGCCTTTCCCTTGCTGGAAAACGTCGAGACCCTGCGTTTCGAATACCTCGACCCGAAGAGCGGGGAATTCAAGAAGACCTGGGATTCGAAGTCGATCGATTTCAACAACCAATTGCCGCAGGCCGTGAAGATCACCATCGAGGCGGTGTTGCCCGACGAGGAGCAGAAAAGCTCCTTCGCCACCATCGCCCCGATCCAGCTGACCCGGCCCTTGTCGTTTTAAATATGAAGTTGAGGCCCAAAAAATCCGGTCCGTTTCGCTCCGCCCGGGGCATCGCCTTGTTGATGGTCCTGGCCTCGCTGGCGATCCTCAGCAGCCTGATCGTCGAATTCGCCTATAACAGCAACGTCACCTATAACCTCGCCCTCAACGAAAAAGACCGGTTGCAGGCCTATTATCTCGCCGAATCCGCCCTCAATTTCAGCAAGCTCATCCTCAAGTTCGACAAGGAGGCCCGCAAGCTGGCCGGGGAGGCCAGCAACAAGCTGGGCCGGAACATCCAGATCCAGCCGCTCTACGAGATGATCCCGCTCAACTCCGAGATCCTGCGCGGCATTACCCAGGCCGAGGGGGGAGGGGAAGCGGCCGAGGGGGGGGAGGAGGGCGCCGCGGCCAGCCCGGGCGCCAATCCGGCCCAGGCCCTGGGCGGCTTCAATCTCAAGGGCGCCGAGTCCTTCCTGGCCTTCGAGGGCAATTTTTCCTCGGAAATCTCCGAGGAAGACGCCAAGCTGAATGTCAACGCCTTTTTCAGCATTCTCCCCACGAATAAAAACTATGAACGGCTCAAGAGCACCCTGTATCATCTGCTCTTGAGCGACGATTTTAAGGGCTTGTTCGAGGACCGGTTCCGAGGCGCCAAGGAATTGGCGCAAAATATCGCGGATTATGTCGACCGCGACGACTCCCAAAACGAGGCCGGCGGTCAAGATCGCGGGCGGGAAGGGGTAGGGTCCGGGACCCAGGTCAAGATGAAGAACGGCAAGTTGCTGTCGCTCGAGGAGCTGAGCCAGGTGCCGGGGATGACGGAAGAGATCTTCCAAAAGCTGAAGCCCTACGTGACCATCTACGGGGCGGACGAAAAGATCTTCCTCTGCCGGGCCAAGGATCCCCTGGTTAAGGCCGTGATCCTGGCCTACACCGAAAGCGACCCCGACAAGATGGAGCCCCTGCGGGACGACAACACCGAGCTGCTGACCAAGGCCACCGACGCCGTTCTAAACAGTTGCCCTGACACGCAGGCTATGGCAAACGAGTTAGACAAGGCCCTGGGCGTGGCCCAGCCAGGCAGCGAGACGGCGCCCAGCGGTTCGGGCGGCAAATCCGGGTCCACCACGACCTTGACGGGTGCCACCTCGCCGGCTGCGGCAGGCGCGGTCCCGAATTCCTTCGCCAATATGATCAAAAGCGAGAATAAAATTTTTACGGTGATCGGCATTGGAACGGTCGGCGAAACCGAGGTACGGTTGAAGACCGTCCTCGATACCAGCAGCCCCAACCCCAATCGTTGGCCGGTGCTCTACTGGAGGGTGGAATAGATGCCCCAAACCGTCCTTGGAATCGATCTCGGCAGCTACTCGGTGAAGATCGCCCAGGTCGAGCGCGGCTTCGGCGAGTTCAAGCTGAGCCATTTTTACGAGGTCCCCTTGGTCGCCGAGGAGGTCCTGACCTACGAGCAATCCGCTTCCGCCGCCTTGACCAAGTTTTTTCAGGAGAACTCCATCAACTATGACGCCTGCGTGGTGTCGTTGCCGGGCACCTTGGCCTCCTTCCGCAGCCTGACCATGCCCTTCGGCAACATCAAGAAGATCGACCAAACCCTTGAGTTCGAGCTCGAGACCCTCATCCCCTTCGACATCGAGGAGGTGCTGTTCGATTACACGGTCTTGTCCAACTCGCCGCAGGAATCGAAAGTCCTGGCGGCCTACGTCAAGGAGGCCGACTTCAAGCGGTTCCTGGGGCAGATCCAGACCAGCGGCGTCGACCCGCGCTACGTGGGCGTCGACACTATCGATCTGTCCTATCTCAGTTTCCCCGGGTTTCTCCCGCCGGAAGGCCAATACGCCTTGCTCGACCTGGGACATCAAAAATCGAACCTGATGATCCTTGAGGGCAACAAGATCAAGGGGCTGCGTTGTTTTTCCTGGGGCGGCCATCACATCACCAAGGCGATCGCCAAGGCCTTGGACCTTCCCTACGAGAAGGCGGAGGCTTGGAAGCACGGCAAGGCCCAAGTGGCTGCGAGCAGCGAGGATCCCGGCCTGCAGGCGGTGCATGCCGCCGTCGAGGATCTCCAGCAACAGATCAAGCAGACGCTCTTTGCCTTCTACGAATCCGGGGAAAAGCCGCTGGAGGCCCTCTACCTCTCGGGCGGCACCTCCCGCCTGCAGGGTTTGGACACCTTTTTCTCCAGCCGCCTGAATATCAACGTGAGCCAACTGGACGTCTTGGACGATGCCTTCACCGAGCTGCACGATCGCGAGGGCGCCCGGCACGTGATCCCGACCGCCTTCGCCGAGGCCCTGCGCGCGGTCTATCCTAATAAGGGCGCTAAGATCAATTTCCGGCGGGGCGACTACGCCTATAAAAAAGACATCGAGCAGCTGGGCGGTACGCTCAAGCGCGTAGGCATCGTCGCCGCGTCCGTTGCGGCTCTGGCCATCGGGTATTTCATCATCGCCTACATGACCCTCTCCTCGCAGGTCGACAAGATGAACAAAGGCGTGGCCAAGATGGTCAAGGCCTCGGTCCCCGACCTCCCCAAGGGCGGAACCCAGGGCGCCAAGCAGGTGGTGACCTTGCTCGACGGCAAAATCTCCGCGATCAATGAGAAGTTGAAGCGGGTGGAAGGCGAGGGCACCGTCAGTTCCCTCGAGCTGCTCAAGATGGTCTCCGCCGCCATGCCGCCGCGGGACGAGCTGGTCGTCGACATCGACGACATGAACATCGCCCCCGAGCGGGTCCGGATGGAGGGCCGTACCGTGTCTTATGAGGGGGTCGACAAGGTCAAGGCCTCGATGGAGAAGGTCAAGATCTTCAAGAACGTGCAGACGGGCAACGTGCGCAAGGGCGTACGCGACGAGATCAAATTCAGCCTTTCCTTCGACGTGGTGACGGGGGCTTAAGGGTGCGCGATGGCTAAGTCCGGAAAATACTCGCTCAAAGAACGGCTCAATATCGAGGAGCTCTACAACACCTTCATCGGCTTCGCCCCGCGCGAGCAAATCCTGGTGGGCGTGGGTATCGGCGTCGTATTGCTGCTCCTGATCCTCATCCCTACCTTCTGCGCCTCCTCGCGGCTGGGCAAGCTCGAGAAGGCCATCGAGAGCAACGAGAAGAACGTCACCAAGGTCGTCGACAAGATCACCGAGCTCCAGCAGGCCCAGGCCAAGATGAAGGGGGTCGAGTCCCGCATTCGCCCCAAATCCCAAGTCCAGCTGACCACCAAGCTCGAATCCCTCGCCACCCAGAGCGGCATCGGCCAGAACATCGACTCGCTCAAGGAAGTTCCGGGCACCCCCGGTGAAGATTTCGAAGAGATGGTCGTCTCGGTCCGGCTGTCGCGCTTGAGCCTCAGCCAGATCATCGAATTCCTCTACGGCATCGAGAGCCAGCAGGATATCAGCCTGCAGGTGAAACGCCTGCAACTCAAGCCGCGTTACGATAACCGGCAGCAGTTCGACGCCAATTTCGACGTCAGCACCTTCGTGAGCAGCGCGGCCCCGGGCGAGGCCCCCGCCGCCGGGGGAGGAGGTTGAGCCGCGTGCAAAACTCGAAACTGCGCATGATCGTCTACCTTGCGGCCGGAGTCTTCTTTTTCTTTTTCTGGCTGGTTTGGCTGTTCCCGACGGAGGCCCTGAAGTCCCGCATCCTCACGGAAATCGAGAACCAGACCCAAGGACGCTACAAGTTCGACGTCGGCGCCCTCGATATCAGCATCTTCGGCAGCGTGACCTTCAAGAACCTGAAGGTCTCGGAGGGAGTGGGCGAGTCCGAAAAGGTCCTGCTCAAGACCCCCAAGCTCAAGCTCAGCTTTTCTCCCTTCGCCCTGGGTAGCATGGCGAAGAAGCCGGATCTCAACTTCAGCTTGGCCGGCAGCAAGGGATCCCTGGAGGGGAGCTACCGCCAGGACGGGGACGACCTGCAACTGCAGGCCAATTTCGACCGATTTCCGCTCTCCGACCTGGGTATCATCAGCGCCAAGACGCGCATGGCCTTGAGCGGCATCCTCGACGGCGATATCGACCTCAAGCTCAATAAAGCCGATCCCAACAAAAACGCGGGGACCATCGACCTCGACATCCAAAACCTGGCGATTAATTCGAGCCAAATTCCCCTGCCTTCCGCCTTTGAAGGGGCGGTCGACGAGGCGCTCAAGAGCCAGGCGGCCGGCGCCGACAACCCCATCAAGGTGGCCCTCAACCGCGGGCCGACCGGGGCCATCCTCGACCTTTCCGGAGTCAAGCTGAGCGGTACGAAAGACTCCGGGCTGCGCGCCGAGGTCAAGAAGGACAACCTCGAGATCTCCTCCCTGTCCCTAAAAAACGGCGATCTTGATCTGGGATTGAGCGGCCGGGTCAACTTAGTAGGGGCCAGGGCCGGGGATTATCGGCTGGCCTTGCAAGGCGGTTTTTCGGCCACGGAAAACCTGCGCAAGGCCTTGGTCTTTGTCTTTTTCATCATTGAAGACCAAAAAAATCCCCAGGGCCAATATCCGCTCAACGTGACTGGGCGCTTGGGGAAGCCCACCGTGCGCATCGGCACCTTCAATCTTCCTATATAACTATTTGATATTACTATAAAAAATAATACCTCTGCGTTCACAACCTTCGGCCGCCAAGTCCGATAAGTCCCTGAATTTATTCTTTATTGATTTCAGGGAGCTGTCGATGACCGTCACTTTGGCCCAGGGGTCCCCGGCGCCGTTGCCGAGTGGACCTCGCCGTATTTCTCCCGCGCTGGGTCGCCAGGCCAACGCTCGCCTGCTGGCGCTCAGCCTAGGGCAAGAGACCCTTCGCGAAGTGCCGGAGGAAGACCGCAGGCTCGAGGCCTATTGGGGCAGGGCCACGCTGCGCGAATTGCGGTCGCTGGAGGTCGAAAGCGACCCTCGCCTGTACTTCGAGGCCTTGGGCAATCTCGCTTCCCGCCTCGCCCAGCAGGAAAACCTCGAGCCGGCGCAGCGCATCCTGGCCTTCATCGCTGCAGGCGCCGTGGAGCTCGACCCGGTCTCCGCGCAACGGGCCCAGCGGGAGCTCGACGCCATGGAGGGCCGTGGCGCCACCGGGCCTCGCCTCGAGTTTTTGGCACGGCGTTTCGCCCGCGAAGCCTCCAGTCCCTCGATGTTGGTGGGGATGACGGCGGCCTCCGCGGTGTTCCAGTTTTCTCGGCTCGCGCTGCTCTCGCGGCTGACCGCCTCGCCGACCGCTAGTTTCCTGACCCGCGGCCTGGGCGCGCGCGGCCTCGCCTCCTTGGGCGCCTTCGCCGTGGAGGCCCCGGCCTTCGCCCTTTCCGCGCGGGGGACTCGGTGGGTCCTGGGAGAGGCAGGGGCGGTGGAGGCCCCGCTCGGCCGGGAAATCCTCGCCTCCTACCTGACCCTGGGGGGACTTAAATTGTTCGGCGGCTTGGGCCGGGCCGGGGTCCGTCTCGCCGGATCCGGCGCCCTGTCGCGTGCCCTCCTCCCGCAGTTCTCGACCTATTTGGGGATCTTGGCAGGCCACCGCCTTGAGCAGTGGGCGGGGCTCAGGCCCCCGCAAAGCAACGACACCTGGTTGACCGATTCACTGGTGACCCTCCTGCAATTCCATGTCGGCGGACGGCTGGCTCAAGAGCTGGGCGGTCCGCGGCTGGCCGCCTGGCAAGGGGGCATGGAGCTGCGCAGCGAGGAACTCGCGCAGGCCTCGCGTCCCGGCCCCTGGCTCGCCAAGCCGGCGGAGGTCCTGGCGCCCGCCTTGGTTGGCGCCACGGAAGGGCCAAGGCTGCCCCATATTTTGCTGATGCAGGGCGGGGAGAACGGAACGGGGCCGCGCCCGGCGCGTTCCCCTGCCGCGCGCGGCAACGGCGCCCGGAGCTCCGTTCCGCTCGGGGAGCGAAACGCCTATCAGGTCGTCCAAGAGATGATCCGTTGTCGGGAACGCCTCAGCCGCCGCGGCGAGGAGCTGAGCCTGTGGCAGGTGTTAAGGCGGAAGCTCGAGGAAGGAGCGATTCCCGCGGAGCGGGCGGAGGAGTTGCAGTGGGCGGTCTTCGCCCGCGCCCTGTTCGACAACTCGGCCATCCTGCAGCGGGAATTCCGGCAGGGGGCCCCCGATTCCTTGGAAGGAGTGGCCCAGCGCCTCCGCGAGTTGCGCGTGGACATCGCCAAGGAGCAGGGCCAGTCCAGTTATTCCCTCGCGACCTTGGTCCAGGCCCTCGCCTTCGGGGGCAGGATTCCCTTCGAGAGGACCCGGCAATACCTGTCGGCCGCGGCGTCCTTGGACTTTTACTTGGAGACGCCCGCCCTGCAGACCGTAGGGAAATCCCACTTTTCGGATCCCTACCGCCTGGTCCGGCGCCTGCGGGAACTGGCCCCCGGCATCGAGGCGCAGCGGGAGCATCGCTATAAACTCTCCACGCTGGTCGATGCCCTGCGTTGGCATCCCCAATTTCCCAAGACCCAGTTGCAGACCTACGTCATGGTCGCCGCCGCCTCGGATTACGTGCGGGACCTGCCCCTGGAACGGCTGCGTTTGGATACCCCCAGCCTAAGGGAGTTGGATTTGGAGCAGGTTTTTCTGAGGCTGCTTCATCTCAAGACCCTCTTGCTGGGCGACTCGGGAGAACCTGTCAGCATCGGCTATGTCCTGGCGGGGCTGCGCAGCCATGGTTTGGAGAGGATCAAAGGCGGGGCCCTCAACGACAGCGCCATCACCAACGCCCACGTCCTGGATTTTGCCTACAACCACTGGGCCCAGTGGGGCGGGCACTATCGCAACTTGTCCGAGATCCCCAAAAACGGGGAGGGGACCGGGACCCGGGCGGGTTGGACGCGGCCGCGCTACGCCGAGCGTTTCTTGCTCAAGGAAAACGGCCAGCCCTACAGTTATTCGTACGCCGGCAACCTCGTGCGTTGGGGAGAGTTCCTCTGGCGGCATCGCGAGGCCTTGCAGTTGCCGGAGCCCGGCGCGATCGAGGTGGCGCCGCTGGCTTCTTCCCGCCGCTCGCGGCTCTTCGCCTTCCTCGAGCCCCAATGGGAGGCCTTGAGGGAAAAGGCCCAGGTGCCGGAGTCTTTCTTTGAAAACCTGCTGGCCCTGCGGCGGGATTTTCTCGGCAGCGGTGAGGAGCGAAGCGCGGTGGAAGAGGGGGAGCCGGGCTCCCCGCCCTCCCTGAAGATCATGGTCGGGGCCTTCTTCAAGGCCAAGGGCCGGGTCGCCCCGCGGACCTTGGAAGTCTACGCCGCCGTCATCGACACGATTTTGCAACGCTGGCCGGAATGGCGGCGCCACCTCCGCAGCCTCAGCGAGGTCTCGGAGCCCGGCCACGCGGGGGCCCGGGAGCGTTACCGCATTGCCGAGCAAAATTTCCTGCAGGCCAATGGTGAACCCTACTCCCGGACGCTCTTGGGCAGCCTGATCCGCTGGGGCTCCTGGGTGTGGAATAACCGGGGCAGCCTCGGTCTGCGCAGCGGCGAATCGACGATGCCGCCGCCTTCCGAGGCCGGCGGCCGTAAAGACGCGGCGAATCCCTCGCCTGGTTCGAAACCAGACGAGGGCAATCAGTGACATGTCCTGATATCTCGATTTAGCGGCATCGCACGATTAGGCCGGACCGCTGGGCGGGGGCTCGCGTTCGAGGAGGATCTTGTCGTGGGTGATCTCCAGGCGCCGGATCCCCGGCAGCTGAATCCAAGATAGATCCTGCAAATCCGCGTCTTCCGGCACGGAAAGGCCGAGCTTGCCGAAGGCCTGGAGGATGTCGGACTTGAAAAAATCGCCCAAGTCGAAGCCTGCCGCCTCGATTTTTGTCAGGGCGCCCTCCGTCTTTCCGTCTCTTTGCTCGAATTCCAGCTGGGCGCTGAATGCGACCCAGGCGATTGGGCAGTTGTATTCCCCGGTGATCTTCAGTCGGTCGCCGTCGATCGCGATGTGGACATTTCTCAGCTTGTCGGCCGAGGGGCCCGAGGCGATGAGGGAGGCGACCATCTCGTTGAGAGTTTCCTCCTCGATGACGAAGCGGCTGCCTTGGACAAGCTCCTCCAGGCTCTTGGGATTCCAGATCGCGCCTTCCAGGGATTGCTCGAAGGCCTGGCGGCTTTCCTTCGTCTGCTTGATGAATTCACTTACTCCTTCCAGCAGCGCCTCCGATGAAATATTCAATCCAAAGGGGCGGGAGGCCGCCAGTTCGCCCAAGGCTTGTCGGAACGGCAGCAGATAGGGAAAGAACATCGTGAAGCCTAGCTCGATGCCGTCGCGGAGTTTCGATGGCGACGCAGCGGTATTATCCGGCACCGACTTTCCCAAACATCGTGCCTGTAACTCCCAGGCCTTCCGATAGGTCTCGAAGCGCTGGAGGAGTCTTAATTGTTGTTGCTGTTGGAATTGAAGATGGCGACGTATCACGGCCTCCCTCTTCAATTTTTGCAGCAAGGCTTCCCGATCCGTCTGGCCGGATTTTTTTCCGGAGACGACCTCCTGGCGTGGTGTCCCGGCCTCTTGGGCCTTCTCTTGAACGAGTTCCGCGATCCGGACCGCGAGGTCCCCCAGGTCTATATTTGGCGGCGTCATTTCCCTACACCTCTCTTTCCCCGTTCCCTTCCCCGAGGATGAGAAAAGCAAGGGATGTGCCAAAAGTTCGGAATTCCGGCCAGATCCCCGGCGGCAAACGCGGCCGGACTCGTTGCGCCGTCGAGGGAGTGCGGCGGTTCTCTTAAATACCAGGAATATCGAGGTGATGGGGTGGGGCGGCCTTACTCCTGCGACAATGAAAGGAAGCTTCCCACGGTCCCTTGGGACCCTCGGGCCAAGCTGGCGACTTTCCCGCCCCTGCCGGAATTACGCAAAAAATTTGCCGATTTTGCTGTTTGAGAGGAAAAGCGCCCATCCGCCGTTTCCGCCCGGCGCGCCTTGGGTTAACGCCCAAGCGCCCGCGGCGGCCGGATGAACCCTGCGGCCGGCGCGCGCATGGCGTTGAACTGCAGGTAAAGGCGGGCCTCGTCGCTCAGGCTTGCCGCGGAGACGGGGCTGGGATGCTCCGATCCCGGTTCCGCCTGGGCCTCATGCGCGAGGAGGAGTCCGCCCAGGATGCCGATTTGCACGGCGCCCTCATGCAGGATCCTTTGCCGGAATGAAGCACCGCGCATCGAGGCGAGGCCCATTCGGCTGCGGGCGAGGAGTGAGGCCGCGGAGGCCAGGGCCCGCACCGGACCGAAGAACAGGTAGGCGTCGCGCAGCTCTTGGTCCAGGGCATCTCCCTCCCAGTCGTGACTCCGTCCCAAGAGGTTTTGCGAGACATGGGAGGCAACCACGAAGGTGGGCGCCTCGATCGAGACTCCCACCATTCCGGCGATCAGGCGGGGAGCTGGTCCCCGTGTCCACCAAGGCGCGTAACGTGATATTGTGAAGCCCTCGCGAATGCGCAGGATCCTGCCCAAGGCGGCAAAACGGAGGGTGCGGGAGGTGATGCCCGCGGCGCCGAAGGCGATCAGGTCGCTGGGGTCGATACTTTGCCGCAGGAACAGCTCGCCGTAATCCCGCCAGGTACCCCCTCCGCCCAGGAAGTCGAGGCGCTCCTGGGCGCGCTCCGCCAGCTGCCGCCGCGCCGCGCTGCAGCCGGGCTCGTGGTTGAAAGCGGCGACCGTCATGTAGATCCGGCCGGCGACCTCATAGCGTTCTTCGGTTTCCAAATCCCGGGCGACCTGCAGCAGCGAGCCGAAAAAGAGCTCCGGGTTCGTCTCGCGGGAGAGGGAGAGGAAGGATTCGAGGTAGCCGCCACATGCCGCGGCGAGGCGGCGGTGCTGGACCTCGGGGAGTGTCGACAGGCTAGCGCGCAGGCCCGAGGTGCCGACGCCGCGGCTCAGGCCAAGGGAGCTGTCATTGCCTTCGAGGATGCGGGCGAGCAAGAGGGCCGGGGAGAACTCTTCGGAGGGGACTTGGGGACAGCCGTGGGCGTCGCGAGGCAAGGGGCGGATCGGGGTCATGGCTAGGCCTTTCGCGTGCCCCGCGATATCTTGGTGGAATATCGAACGGGGGCTTATCGGTCAAGGCTGGGCCTGGTTGCCAGTGAAAAAGGCCCCCGCCGGAAGGGGCGATTGACCCCCATTGTAATGAAATATATAAGCATTTCGTGGAGAAACGACGAAACATCAAGGCCCTCACCCTGGCCCAGCTTAGCCAAACCCTGAAAGATTGGGGCTTGGAGGGCTTTCGCTTCGAGCAGGTCTTCCGCTGGCTCTACCAGAAGGACGCCGCCGGCTTCGAGGAGATGAGCAATCTCTCCAAGGCCCTGCGGGCCAAGCTCGCCGAGCATTTTGTCATCGAGCGGATGACCCCCGTCCAGGTGCAGACCTCGGAGGACGGCACTCGGAAGTTCTTGTTCCAGCTGAGCGACCGGGAGAGCATCGAAAGCGTCCTCATCCCGAATGAAGATCGCCAGACGCTCTGCATCTCCACCCAGGTCGGCTGCGCGATGGCCTGCTCCTTCTGCCTGACCGGCACCCTGGGCCTTACCCGCAACCTCAGCCACTACGAGATCGTCGAGCAGGTGATGGCCGTCCAGCGCGCGATCGGTCCCGAGACGCGGATCACCAACGTGGTCTATATGGGGATGGGCGAGCCCCTGCACAACTTCGACAACGTCGTCGAATCGGTGCGGCTCTTGATCGACGAGAAGGCGCTCAACCTGAGCAAGAACAAGGTGACCGTCTCGACCAGCGGCCTGGTGCCGCAGATGCTCAAGTTCGGGGAATTGCTCGATGTCAAGCTGGCGGTCTCCCTGACGGGGACCACCGACGAAATGCGCGACAGGCTGATTCCCATCAACCGGAAATACGATTTGCAGGCCTTGATGCAGGCCTGCCGCGATTACCCCATGAAGCGCCGCAACCGCATTACCTTCGAGTATACCCTGCTGAAGGGGGTGAACGACACGCTCGAGGACGCCAAGCGGCTGATCAAGCTGTTAAACGGGATCCCGGCCAAGGTGAACCTGATCCCCTTCAACGAGTTTCCCGGCAGCCCCTACCAGCGCTGCGAGGATGCGACCATGTTCCGTTTCCAAAAGTACTTGCTGGACCGGCATGTCCAGGCGAATGTTCGCACCAGCCGGGGCCGGGATATCCTGGGGGCCTGCGGGCAGTTGAAGGCGGCCATGGAGCAGCGGAGAGTGAAGGGGAGGGGGGCGGAGGCCACCGCAGAAGTTTAGGGCCAAGCGGGCGCGTTTTCGGGGCGCGCCACCTCTTCGATGGCCACCTGTTTTTGGAGATCGGCGAGGACCCGGTCGACGGTGGCCGCGAAGTCCCGGGCGATCAAGAGCTCGATGACCGGTTTGCCCACCTCGACGGTGCGCATGACCACCATGCCTTCGTAGGATTCGAGGACCGCTTTGATGAAGACGATATCGCTGGGCTCGACCTTGAAATACCTGACGACGATTTCTTGGACGGTCATGTTTGCCTTTCTCGCGGGCCGGGCTTCCCTGGGGCAGGATATTTTTTCGGCCAAATCCTACCGGGTCAAGAGTTCGGGGGAATCGATCGCGCCGCGGGATGCGCCCCCCCGCGAGGTTTCCCCGTCGGCGGGCTCCGCCGGTCTCCCCAATTCTCCGGTCGAGCCGCAGCCCCCGGAGTACATCTATCACGAGGTTCAAAATCCCCAGCCCGTCGCGGTGCCCAAGGGGCCGCCTCCCGTCTACGTCAACCACGAGGTCTTCGGCAAGATCTTGCAGAAATACGTCAGCAAGTCGGGTTGGCTCGACTACCGGGAATTGAAGCGCGACAAGGAGGCCATGGAAGACCTCGACGCCTACGTGAAAGACCTTTCGGACCTCAATCCCTCCACCCTCTCGGATCCGCAGGACAAGCTGGCCAGCTGGCTCAACCTCTACAACGCCATGGTGATCCGGGAGATCCTCAAGCACTATCCCGTCGACAGCGTGCTCAAGATCCCCAATTTTTTCGGGACGCCGCGCTTCAAGGTTGGGGGCAAGGATTACGCCTTGCTGGATCTCGAGGAGATCGCCTTCCGGCAGGATCTGCAGGAGCCGAGGACCGTCTTCGCCCGGGTCAACGGCGCCTCCAGCAGCCCTCGCCTGCTTCGCGAGCCCTATGACCCGCGCAAGATCGACAAGCAGCTGGAGGAGCGCACCAGGACCTTCCTGACCGATCCGGCCAACATGCAGTACAACGCCAACCGCAAGATGCTGCTGCTCAACTCCACCCTCCTGTTCTATGAGAAGGATTTCGTCGATCTGAAGGCCTTCTTGGCGAATTACCTGAGCGGGATGGCGCCGAACTATCAATATTCCTTCTTCGGATACGATTGGAAGCTGAACGACAGCAAGCTCCATTGAGCCCCGAACGGGGGCTCGCCTTGACCTCCATGATCGATCATGATATTGTTTTACCGTATTTTGATCGATAATATTAACTTATGGCAATAGTTACGGTTTCTTCAAAATTTCAGATCGTCATCCCGCCTTCGATCCGCGAGACTTTGGGCATCAAGCCGGGGGAGAAGATCCACCTGCTTCCCTATCAAAACCGCATCGAGTTCATTCCCCAGCGCGAAATGAAAAAGATGCGCGGCTTCCTCAAGGGCATCGACACCCGCGTCGAGCGCGAGAAAGACCGCGAATGAACGTCGTCGATTCCTCGGCCTGGTTGGAATATTTCGCCGACGGCCCCAACGCCGATTTTTTTGCTTCGGCCGTGGAGGCGGTGGATCGGCTCTTGGTGCCCGCCGTCTGCTGTTTCGAGGTATTCAAAAAAATCCTGCGGGAACGAGGGGAGGACGAGGCGCTTCAGGCCGCCGCCTTGATGCGCCAAGGGCGGGTGGTGCCCTTGGACGAGGGGCTGGCCCTCGAGGCCGCCAAGCTGAGTATGATTAAGAAGCTGCCGATGGCCGACAGCATCGTCCTGGCCACGGCCTGGAGTCATCGCGCCGTGCTTTGGACCCAGGATGCGGATTTCGAGGGGATGGATTCGGTGCAGTTCAAGCGGAGGTCCTAGATGTCCGAAAAATTGACGCTGGTGATCGGCAATAAAAATTATTCCTCTTGGTCGCTGCGGCCTTGGCTGCTGATGAGGCAGATGGGAATCCCCTTCGAGGAGATCCTGATTCCCTTGTATCGACCCGAGACCAAGGACCGCATCTTGATGTACTCGCCCTCGGGAAAGGTGCCGGCCCTGCGGGAAGGGGATAGGGTGATTTGGGAATCCCTCGCCATCGCCGAGTATCTGGCCGAGATGTTTCCGCGCATGAACCTTTGGCCCGAGGACCCTGCGGCGCGGGCCTTGGCCCGGTCGATCTCCAGCGAGATGCATGCCGGCTTCACCGCCCTGAGGTCTGAGCTGCCGATGAACATTCGCCGCAGGCCTGCGCCGATCGCGATGAGTCCGGCGGCCCAGGCGGATGTGCGGCGCATCGAATCGATCTGGGAAGAGTGCCGGCGGCTTTATGCGGGGCAGGGACCCTTCTTGTTCGGGCGCTTCTCGATCGCCGACGCGATGTACGCGCCGGTGGTCTTCCGCTTCTCCCGCTATGCGGTGGAAGTGGGATCGGAACCTCGCAGCTATATGGGCACGATGGAGGCCTTGCCGGCGGTTCAAGAGTGGGTGGAGGCCGCGCGAAGCGAGCCCTGGATCATCGCGGCCTCGGAGCGTTAATTTTGGCGAGGAAATAAAAAAAGGCGACGGGAACGCCGTCGCCTTGAGGGTAGCGGGGCTAGGATTTGAACCTAGGACCTCCGGGTTATGAGCCCGGCGAGCTACCAGACTGCTCTACCCCGCAATGATGGACGCAGCTTATAGGTTTGTGCGGAAGTGAAGTCAAGGTTTTCGCCGAAAAGATTTTCTCCTGGACGGGCTCCCTATCAATTACCTATAATTTTACTAAAATTGTTATAATAATAGTTGACTGTTCATAAAAGAGAACTTATTGTTGGCACAGTCATTACCTTATTTAATTAAAGGAGGGTAAAATGGCTGTTAAGAAGAAGAAAGCGGCTAAGAAAAAGCCCGCTAAGAAAAAAGCTGCAACCAAGAAGAAGACGGCTAAGAAGAAAAAGAAATAGTTAGCTCGTTTTGGTTGTAACGAGTTTGAAACCCCGTTTCGAGAAATCGAAGCGGGGTTTTTGTTTTTTCGGTGTCAAAAAAATTTAGCAGGATGGAGCGGAGTCGATCCAAGAAAGAGGCAAGCCGGTGATTCCGGTCCGAAGCAGAAGAGGGGAGTAAAGGGAGTTTTGCGATCAGTGGAAGGTGCGGCTGTCGATGGAGTCTTCGCAGTTGGATTCCTGGGCCTTGGTGAGGATCCGGTTGGCCACCTCGAATTCCGATCCCTCGAGGGGGATGCCGCTCTCGATCCACAAGCGGTTGAACCGCTCGCTGCCGATGTCCCCCGAGGCGATTTCGACGCACAGCTCTTTTAAGACCTTGTCCATGGCTCATCCCTCCCAGGAAAAGCGATCAGAGACATATAATTTAATATAATTTCGTTATATTTTATTAAAAGGTCAAGAAATTTCGATAAATATCCTAAAATTTTATACGATTTTGCACTTTTAAATTCATTGTGGACGACTTGTACTCCGCTCCAAAGGCTGTTACAGCCTCCGGGGGCTTCATCGGACGGCAACTGGAATGACCACGGCCTTTCCCAGCACCTTTGGACGTTATTTATTGATCGACCGGCTCGCCTCGGGCGGGATGGCCGAGATCTTTCGGGCCAAATTGGTCGGGGTCGAAGGCTTTGAGAAGACGGTCGTCATCAAGCGCATCCACCCCTTTTGGTCGGAGCGCCGCGACTTCATCACCATGCTGGTGGACGAGGCCAAGCTCCTCGTCCATCTCAACCATCCTAATATTGTCCAAGTCTTCGAGCTGGGCCGCGAGGGCGAGACCTATTTCATCGCGATGGAGTTCGTGGAGGGGGTGGACCTCCGCCAGCTTCAGCAAAAGCTGAAGGCCGCGGGCCGCCCGCTGCCGCCCGAGCTGGCCCTGTTCATCGTCCTCGAGGCCCTCAAGGGACTTCACTATGCCCATGAGCGCTCGCTGAAAGACCGGGGCCGGCTGGGCATCGTGCATCGGGACGTCAGCCCGCAAAATATCCTGCTCAGCTTCGAGGGCGAGGTAAAGGTCACGGACTTCGGCATCGCCAAGGCCCTGACCCAGACCCACGAGACCCAGACGGGGGTGCTGAAGGGGAAATACGCCTACATGTCCCCGGAGCAGGCGCTGGGAGCCCCCTTGGATGCGCGCAGCGACCTCTTCGCCTGCGGCATCGTCCTCTGGGAGCTGCTCTTCGAGCGGCGGCTGTTCGCGGGCAAGACCGATATCGAGACCCTCGACCGGGTGCGCCGGGCGGAAATCCCCTTCCCGGAGGACCGGCCGCTTTACCCCGGCCTTCGCGAGGTCCTGGAACAGGCCTTGCGCCTGCGCCCCGAAGATCGCTTTGCCAGCGCCGAGGAATTTGCCGAGGCCCTGGAGGCCTGCTTGCCCCGGGAGCGCAAGGCGGGGAGGCGCCAATTCGCCGCATTCTTGGAAGAGGTGTTCGCGGCCGAGATCCAAGACCGGCGCCAGCATGTCGAGGAGATGCGGCAAAAGACGGAGAGCTTTTTGCGGCATACCCGGGTGGGGCCCGCGGAGGGGGAGCGGACGGTATCTTTGGTGGAGGAGGGGCCGACGGAGTTGGAGGCCGGTACCACGAGCGAAGCTGACTTCTTGGATGGAAGGCCAGCCCCGGCCCCAAAAGTTTCCGAAAATGCGCGGCCAAAACCCTTTCGAAATTGGGCCTGGGCCTTGCCGATCCTCGTCTTGTCCATCGTCCTAGGGCTTTGGCTCCTGAACCGTCGCCAGGCTCCTCCTGTCCCTGCCTCGGTCGTCGGTTCCGTCCAGGTATTGAGCGAGGCGCCCAAGCCCACCCAAAATTCGCCGCTTCCGGAGTCCCGTCCCGTCGCGCAGGCCGCTTTGCCCACGCCGAGTCCGGCCGCCGTCTCCGGTCCGCTGCTGCTTAAGGCCTTGCCCGCCTCCGCCCTGTTGAGGGCCAGTCATCCGGGGGGCAAGGAACAGGGAACGGGCGCCCTCCGGCTCGCCGGCCTGTCCCCGAATGCCGCCGTCACGGTCAGCGCCTCGCTCGCCGGATACGAGCCCCAGTCCAAGACTTTCACCATCGCCGCAGACCCTTCGCCCCAGGAGTACGTTTTTCAATTGGAAAAAAAGGCCCCTGGCTTTGGCAGCGTGCGGGTCAATGCGGCGCCCTGGGGGCGCGTCAGCATGCCGGGCTTCATCGCCGGGGCCGAGACCCCGGTCGTGCGGGGAAAGATACCGGAGGGTCGCTATGCGGTGTCGGTCAGCAATTCGGCCCTGCGCAAGACGCTCAGCGCGACGGCCGTCGTGCGGGCCGGCAAGACCACCCAATGCCACGCCGATTTCGAGGGGCGCGGGGGTATGAGCTGCCGCTGAAGCGGCGGGCGATTCTCCTGGCCAAGCCGGCCGGGATCGATTTAGCAGTCTGTTGACAAAAAACGGTGGTCGGGCCAGTCCGCCGTAGGTGGATTGGCGGGTCCCGAAAACCCTTCGGATTTTTGGGCGGTCGATGGAGGCCGAATTTGCTCCGGCCGGAATAAGTAAGATGGTTTGTCAACAGCCTGTTAGAGGGGATTGTGCTTAAACCGATTTCGCGAATTTTTTTTCTTTTGATCCTGCTGCTAGCCTCCTTTGGACCGACCCCTGCCGCGCGAGCCAATCCCGACCTGCTCGACCAGGTTCGTGAGGTCACCTTGTCCAACGGGATGCGCTTCCTGCTGCTGCGGCGGCCGGGGGCGCCGGTCTTCACCGGCTATTTACAGGTGAAGGTCGGGGGGATCGACGAGGCCGAGGGACAGACCGGGATCGCCCACCTGCTGGAACACATGGCCTTCAAGGGCACTTCCGACATCGGCACCACCGACTACGCCGCCGAGCGGAAGTTGTTGGATCGCATCGAGGCCCTGCACGCCGAATGGCTGAAGGCCCAGGGCCCAGCCAAGGCATCCTTAGATAGAGAGTTAAAGTCCCTGATCGCCCAGGCCGGCCGCCTGGTCGCCAAGGAGGAGTTCTCCAAGATCTACCTGCGCAATGGCGGCGCCGACCTCAACGCCACCACCAGCCAGGACCTCACCAGCTATTTCGTCAAGCTTCCCAATACCAAATTGCGGCTCTGGGCCTTCCTCGAGTCCGCTCGGCTGCGCGACCCCGTATTCCGCGAATTCTATTCCGAGCGGGACGTGGTCATGGAGGAGCGCCGGACCCGCATCGACGACTCGCCCTTCGGCAAACTCTACGAATCGCTCATGGAGCTGGCCTTCGAGTCCAGCCCTTATCGCCGTCCGACCATCGGCTATATCGCCGACCTCGAGCGGCTCAGCGCCACTGACCTGAAGAATTTCTACCAAAGGCATTACGCGCCTGGGAATATCGTCGGTGCCATCGTGGGCGACATCGACCTGGACGAGACCCAGGGGATCTTGGAGGAGTATTTTGGAAAGATCCCCGCCGGGCCCTTACCCCCGAAGGTCAGCGCCCAAGAGCCGATGCCCGTGAAGGAAAAGCGGGTCGAGGTGCCCTTCGACGCCGCGCCGGCGCTGATGGTCGGCTACCACAAGCCCACCATGCCCCATCCCGACGATTATTCCTTTGACGTCTTCGACCAGGTGATGTGCGAGGGCCGCACCAGCCGGCTCTACAAGCGCCTGGTCGAGAAAGACCGGATCCTGCAAAGCATCGCCTGCAGCGGCGGCACCCCAGGGTCCCGCCTCGACAACCTCTTTTTCATCTACGCCTCGATATTGCCCGGGCACGACGCCGACGAGGCCCTGCGGGCGATCGACGAGGAGTTCCAAAAGGTCGAGCGGGAAGGGGTGCCCGGCGAGGAGTTGAAAAAGGCGAAGAAGAACCTCCTGGCGGATTGGAATTACGAGATGCAGAGCAATGACGAGTTGGCCCAGCTGCTCAGCTACTTCGAGGCGGTCAGCGGCTCGTGGCGCTACATCGTCGATCACCCCAAGCGGATCCAGGCGATCGACTCGAGCGATCTCCAGGGCCTGGTTCGGACCTACTTAGGCCCGGAGCGCCGGAGCACGGCGATCTTGAAGCCGACTAAAAAATCATGAAGCTTCTAATGAAGAAAATTCTCTTATTATTTGTTTTTATTGGTTATTTCTTTGCGTTACTGCCCGCGCGCGGGGCCCCGTCCTGGCAGTCCCTAGAAAAGACCCCACTGCCTCAGATCCATGTGCCCGCGATCGACCGCAAGACCCTCGACAACGGCCTGCAGCTCTTGATGCTGCAGGACCGGGAGCTGCCAGTGGTGCGGGGCTTTCTCTACCTCCGCACCGGCGGCCTCTACGACCCGGCCGATAAGGTCGGCTTGGCCACCCTCACCGGGGAGCTGCTCCGCGAGGGCGGGACCCGCCGCCATCCCTCCGAGGCCTTCGAAAACGCCTTGGCCGCGGTCGGCGCCGAGATCGAGTCCGATACCACGCGAGAATACGGCCTGGTGTCTTTCAAATGCCTGAAGGAAGACCTGCCCAAGGTCTTGGGCCTGGTCTTCGAGATGTTGCGGGAACCCGCCTTCGAGCCGAAAAAGCTCGAGTTGGTGCGGCTCCAGATGCTCGAATCCCTGCGCCGCCAGAACGACGATCCGGCCAAGATCGCCAGCCGCGAATTTCCCAAGCTGCTCTACGGCCCAAACAGCGTTTGGGCGCGCAGCCCCAGTCCCGAATCGGTGAAATCCCTGACCCGAGAGGACGTGCTCGCCTTCTACCAAAAGACGTTCTCGCCGGACCGGGTGATCCTCTCGGTCTCGGGGGATTTCGACGAAGGGGCCCTGGTGAAAGAGGTGGAGCGTCTCAGCTCGGGCTGGGCCAAGGCCAGCGAGCCTTTGCCGGTGCCGGCCCCCGTCGAGAAGCGCTGGAGCTCGGGGACGACCCTGATCCCCAAGCAGGCCGACCAGGCGACCCTGATGTTGGGCCATTTCGGAGACAAGCGCTTCAATCCCGACAAATACGCCTTGCTCCTGCTCAACGACATCTTGGGCGGGGAGGCCTTGGTCAGCCGCCTGGGCAAGCGGGTGCGCTCCACCCTGGGCCTGGCCTATGGGATCTATTCCCGCTTCGGCCTCGAGACCGACTACGGGGTCTTCTCCATCATGGCCCAGACCCAGGCGAAAAATACCCGGCGGGTTTTGGAAGAGAGCCGCAAGATCCTGGCCGAGATCCGCAGGCCCGATTCGATCACCCCCGCGGAGTTGGAGTTTTACAAGCAGAGCCTGCTGAACTCGCTTTATTCCGAGTACGAGCCGAGGTACAACTTCGCGAAAGACGAGGCCCGTTTCGCCTATTTCGGCTATCCGCCCAACTACCTGGAGCAGTTCCGCCAGAACATCGAGCAGGTGACGCTGGACGACATCCGTCGGGTGGCCGAAAAATACCTGAATCCGGAGGCCCTGCAGGTGTTGGTGGTGGGTAATCCGAAGGAGATTGGGCCCTTGCCGGGCGCGAAGCTCGCTCCCTTAACCCGATAAGGCCGGTCGCCGCCGCAGCGGGGTGGTTCCGCCGGCGACGTCCCGCCAAGCAAGGCTGAAATGAAGACGATCCTAGCCGAATTGATCTCGAAACACCTCCGGGGCTTGGGCCATGAACCGCCCGCCGAGCTCGTCCTGGACGAGCCCAAGGTCAAGGAGCATGGCGACCTGAGCAGCAACGTCGCCTTGGTCTTGGCCAAGGCCGCCAAGCTGCCCCCGCCCAAGCTGGCCGAGCAGCTCGCGCAGTCCTTGCGCGGTGAGACGGCCCTCTTCGCAAAGATCGAGGTGAAGGGGCCGGGCTTTTTGAATTTCTTCCTCAAGCCCAGCGCCTACCAAGAATCCTTAAACTCCCTCTGGGCCGACGAGCATGCCCTCCAGCGCATCGACGTCGGCCGGGGTCTGCGCGTCTTGGTCGAATTCGTCAGCGCCAACCCCACGGGCCCCATGCATGTCGGCCACGGCCGCAATGCGGTGGTGGGGGACTGCCTGGCCCGGCTCTTGGAGGCCACCGGCCATCGCGTCACTCGGGAGTTTTACGTCAACGACCACGGCGTCCAGATCAAGACCTTGGGACATTCCGGCTGCCACTACCACACCGCCATGTTTAAGATCGGCGAGGTCGAGGCCGCCTTGCCCGACGACGTCTATAAGGGAAAATACCTCGAGGACTTGGTGGAGCAGCTCAAAGACCAGATCGCGGCGCTCAAGCACGACCCACTCCAGGTCGGGAAATTGCTGGGCGTCGAGCTGCTCGAGGCCATCAAAGAGGAATTGCTGCGGCTGGGCATCGTCTTCGACCACTACTACAGCGAGTCCTCGCTCTACGACAGCGGCAAGATCGACGAGGCCCTGGCGGTCTTGCAGGCCAGCGGCCTCACCTACGAGCAGGAGGGCGCGCTTTGGTTCAAGAGCAGCGAGTTCGGCGACGACAAAGACCGGGTCTTGATCAAGAGCGACAACACCTATACCTACCTGACCCCCGACATCGCCTACCACAAAGACAAGTTCGACCGCGGCTTCGATCTCTACCTCAACATCATGGGCGCCGATCACGGCGGCTACACCCAGCGCCTCAAGGCGGCGGTGGCCGCCCTGGGCCACAACCCCGAGAAGCTTCAATTCCTGCTGATGCAATTGGTCAACCTCAAGCGGGGCGGGGAGGTGGTCAACATGAGCAAGCGCACCGGCGACTACGTCACCCTTCACGAGGTCATCGACGAGGTGGGCAAGGACGCGACGCGCTTTTTCTTCATGATGCGCTCGCACAACGCGACCCTGGACTTCGACCTCGAGCTGGCCAAGCAGCAAAATACGGACAATCCCGTCTACTACATTCAGTATGCCCACGCCCGCATGTGCTCGATCTTCCGCAAGGCGGAGGAGGCCGGCTATCCGGCGCCCGAGCAGCTAGGCAAGGTCGATCTGAGCCCCCTCCAGTTGGAGGAGGAGATCGTCCTCATCAAGACCCTCTTGGGCTATCAGGATATGCTGGCGGGGGCTGTACAGGTTCGGGAGCCCCATCGGGTGGCCTTTTACCTCTTGGACCTAGCCAAAATCTTCCAAAACTATTATACCCGCGCCAAGGGCGACGACCGATATCGGGTCTTGAGCCCGCAGCGCGAGACGACCTTGGCGAAGCTATTTTTGGTGAAGACCCTGCGCCAAGTCTTCCGCGAAGGCCTGAATATCCTCGGCGTCTCCGCCCCCGAGCGCATGACGCGGGAGCCCGAGGAATAACCAGGCGTTCCGAGGGTAAATATTTCCAGAGATGGGAGTGAGCCATGGAAGAGAAATACCCGATCAAATTCTCCTTGAGCCAATTCATCCTCCTCTTGGGCGTGGAGGTGGTGGTGCTCAGCCTGGTCTTCCTGCTGGGCGCGCGCTTCGGCAAGACCATCTTCCCCGAGTCGAATCTGCCCGTCGCCGTCAACCCGCGAGGCTTCCAAGACCTGGCCCCGCCGGCGCCGCGCGTGAAGGCGCCGCCTCAGCACGACAAGCTGGTCGACAGCGAGGGTAGCCAGGAAGGGGAGGCCGCCCAGGCCGAAGGGGAAGATCCCAACCAGGACATCCCCACCTATCAGGTCGGCGCCGATGGTTCGCTGCGGCCGGCCCCGCAGGCCGAGCCCGCCCAAGAGAACATCGCCGTGAACAAGAGCCTCATCGCCACCAACGTCGACAAGAATACCGCGGTGCGCTTCAAGTCCAGCGGCAATAGCAAGTTTTCCATCCAAGTGGGCGAGTTCTTCGACGAGCTGCTCGCCTCCCGCGAGATCACCAAACTCAAGGCCAAGGGCTATGAGGCCTTCCTGGTCATCGACCAGCGCGGCAGCACGCCGTCCTTCGACGTCCGGGTCGGCAGCTTCGGCGACCGCAAGTTGGCCGAGGACTTCGCCGCCAAGATGAGTAACGAGCAGAACGTCGAGCTGCGCGTGGTGCAGGCGGACTGATCCCGGCCGGCCTTCCGCCGGGTCCCGCTGGAAGATTGACACTACGTGTATGGTCATTTATGGTCCATAGTCCATGGCCCAACGCAAGAAAATCAGCACTACCGTCTATATTACCGAAGAGCAGAACGACAAGCTCAAGGCCTTAAATGACAAGACCAAGGTCCCCATCGCCGAATACATCCGCCAGGGGATCGACCTGATCCTCGAGAAGCACAAGGCCGAGCTTCCGGGGGAGCAACTCGGGCTTTACGACCGGACGGAACGCAAGTAGAGAGCCCACCATGCCTGAAGCCCCCGGTCCCGCCATGAAGAATATCCGCAATTTCTCGATCATCGCCCACATCGACCACGGAAAGTCCACGCTTGCTGACCGCCTCTTGGAATTCACCGGCGCGCTCAGCGCCCGGGAGATGCAGGACCAATTTTTGGACAAGCTCG
This sequence comes from bacterium, assembly GCA_046346845.1. Classification (GTDB taxonomy): domain Bacteria; phylum UBA10199; class UBA10199; order DSSB01; family DSSB01; genus DSSB01. The sequence goes on along the minus strand of JAXMHH010000001.1, from coordinate 550,695 downwards.
AGCTGGAGCGGGAGCGCGGCATCACCATCAAGGCCCAGACCGTCCGCCTCAACTACAAGGCGAAGGACGGGCAGACCTACATCCTCAATTTGATCGACACCCCGGGCCACGTCGATTTCCACTACGAAGTATCCCGCTCCTTGGCGGCCTGCGAAGGCGCTATCCTGGTGGTGGACGCCTCCCAGGGCATCCAGGCCCAGACCCTCGCCAACGTCTATGTCGCCATCGACAACAACCTCGAGATCTTCCCGGTCTTGAACAAGATCGACCTGCCCGCCGCCGACCCGGCCCGGGTGAAGAAGGAGATCGAGGACGTGATCGGCCTCGATACGACCTACGCGGTGGAGGCCAGCGCGAAGTCCGGCATCGGGATCGAGGCGATCCTCGAGAACGTCGTGAAGGTCTTTCCCCCGCCGAAGGGAAGCCCCGAAAACCCCTTGCAGGGCTTGATCTTCGATTCCTGGTTCGACCCCTACCAGGGCGTCGTCGTCCTGATGCGGGTGGTGGAAGGGCGGATCCAGAAGGGGGATGAGATCCTCTTCATGGCGACCGGCAAGAAGCACCCCGTCGACCAGATCGGCGTCTTCACCCCGCACGGCGTGGAGGTCCCTTCGCTCAGCGCGGGGGAGGTCGGTTTCTTCACCGCGGCGATCAAGGACATCCACGATATCAAGATCGGCGACACCGTGACCCTCGCGGCGCGCCCGGCCGCCCAGGCCCTGGCCGGTTTCAAGGAAGTGAAGCCGATGGTGTTTTGCGGGATCTATCCGACGGATTCCTCGGAATACGAGAACCTGCGCTTCTCGCTGGAGAAGCTCCGGCTCAACGACGCCAGCTTCCAGTACGAGCCCGAGACCTCGCTGGCCCTGGGCTTCGGCTTCCGCTGCGGCTTCCTGGGCCTGCTCCACATGGAGATCATCCAGGAACGGCTCGAGCGGGAGTACAATCTCAACCTCATCTCCACCGCGCCGACCGTCGTCTACAAGGTGAAGACGGTGCAGGGCGAGGAATTGATGATCGACAACCCCGCCAAGATGCCGCAGACCCAGGATATCGAGAGCATCGAGGAACCCTACATCAAGGCGACGATCCACATCCCCACCGAGTACATCGGCGCCATCATCCAGCTCTGCGAAGGGCGGCGCGGCACCCAGACCAAGATGGATTACCTGACGCCCACGCACGTCGCCCTCGAGTACGAGCTGCCGCTGAGCGAAATCGTCTTCGATTTTTACGACAAGCTGAAGAGCCTGAGCAAGGGCTACGCCTCCTTCGACTACGAGGTGATCGGCTACCGGGGCAGCGAATTGGTCAAGTTGAACATCATGATCAACGGCGACGTGGTCGACGCGCTCTCGGTCATCCTGCACCGCGAGAAGGCCTACCAGCGCGGGCGCGAGCTCTGCGAAAAGCTTCGGGAAATCATCCCGCGGCAGCAGTACGAGGTGGCGATCCAGGCGGCCTTGGGCGGCCGCATCCTGGCCCGGGAGACCATCAAGGCGATGCGCAAGAACGTCCTGGCCAAGTGCTACGGCGGCGACATCACGCGCAAACGCAAGCTTTTGGAAAAACAAAAAGAGGGGAAAAAGCGTATGAAGCAGGTCGGCAACGTGGAAATTCCCCAAGAGGCCTTCCTGGCCGCCCTCAAGATCGATTGAAAGGAAACCCATGAACGAACCCCTCGCGGCCGCCTCGGCCAAGCTCCAAGCCGGCAAGCAAGAGAAGTCCAAATTTCGCGAATACGTCGAGGCGCTGTTCACGGCGGTCCTGATCGCCCTGTTCCTGCGCTCCTTCGTGGTCGAGGCCTTCAAGATCCCCAGCGGATCGATGATTCCCACCCTGATGGTCGGCGACCATATCTTCGTGAACAAATTCATCTACGGCTTGCGCGTGCCCTTCACCCGCAAGTGGCTTTGGAAATTCAAGGAGCCCCAACGCGGCGAGCCCATCGTCTTCATCTATCCGAAAGACCCCTCCCTCGACTATATCAAGCGGGTGGTGGGGCTGCCCGGGGATCGCATCCTGCTGGACGGGGACGACGTCTACGTCAACGGCGAAAAGCTCGAGTCCGTCCAAGTGCCCGTCCTGGGCGTCGACGCCAAGAATCCCCGCCTGCTCGACCTCGAGCCCGTCCAAGCCTTCGGCGAGACCTCGACGTTCAAGACCATCCCGACCTTCGAAAACTGGGAGTACTTCCGGGTCTACCTCGAAAAGCTCGGGGCGAGGGTGCATCTCAAGCAGGAGGCGCCCCAGCACTACGAGGAACGCCGCGAGATCGTGGTGCCGTCCGACAGCCTCTTCGTGATGGGCGACAACCGAGACAATTCCCAGGACTCCCGCTTTTGGGGTTTCGTCCCCATCGAGAACGTCAAGGGGCGGGCCATGTTCATCTGGCTTTCCCTCCGTTACAACGAAGATCGGCCGGAGAACGGCATCGCCGGGTTTCGTTGGGATCGCTTTGGCAAATGGATCGAGTGAGGGGCAGCCTCTGGGTCGCGGGGATCTATACCCCTGAGCTCTTTTCCCTGGGGCTCAAGCCGCCCCAGGGAAAGGTCGAAAGGTCGAAAGGTCGAAAGGTCAAAAACTATTAGGCTTTGAGGTGTTTGACCTTCCGAAACCCGCTCCGGGGAATAGATCCCCGCGACCCAGAGGCTGGTCCATTTTAGGGTGTGGGAACGGTCCTTTTTTGAGCCTTCCAAAAAATTTATCGGAATAAATTGCGTAGCCTTGCCCATACCGAGCTTGTGTCGGGCGCGGGTCCGGCCGGCGGTGGGGTGGTCGGCGGGCCTTGCACGGGTGGAGGCGGCGGGGGTGGCGGTGGCGCCGCGGGTACCCCGCGGTCGTGATGGGGGAGCAGGGGACCTAGGCGCCATTCCTCGAAGGCGCCTTCGATGGGCGGCAGATGGATGTTGAATGGGGCATCCAGGGCTGCGCCGCTGCGGTCCATCGGAAAGACCATCTGATAGAATCCCGAAAACAAGCCGATTTGACTGCCCTGTGGGTGGAGACGGCCGCCAAAGTACAGGCCGTTGGGGGAAAGCACCTGCAGTACGTAGCGGGGATGCCCCTGGTCGGAGGCGATGCTGATCTGGAAGTGATTGCGCGAGATGTAGGAGGCCGTGAAGAAGTCCGGCTGGTGATTCCTGCCGAACAAGAGGCTGTTTCGGGTGGAGCGGAATCGCACGCTCTCTTCATTCCCGCTGTAGTTCAGCTCGATCTGCGGGATCCACTGGGCGGGCCGGTCCGGAGAATCCAGGAGCAGCCGGTAAGTGCGGCGTTCGCTTCCCTCGCCGACCGTCACGCGCACCTCCTCGCCGATCTCCCCGATGACCGGGTTGTCGGTGGCGATGAAACGGCGCGAAGTCCCCGGGGAATCTCCCAAGGACCGAATCACCTCGATCGAGTTTGGTCCGGAGCCCAACAAGCGGAATACGGAACCCTCTCCGCTGCGCACCAGCTGCATATTGCCGAGGCGGAGCCGCCGCCCCGGGCCGAGCCGGACCAGTGAAAGGGGCGGGACCAAATTGGGCCGCAGCCGAAATTGCACGGCAGCGCCGCTCATGTCCGCCAACCCGTCGTTGGCCGCGTTGCCGATCGCGATCGTGTCATTGGGATGCAGGGTCACCGTGCGATCCGAGGGGATGGGCTCCCAACCCTCGGGCCGGAGTACCCAGCTTCGTTCTTCCCTGGGCCGATCGGGGTCCCGGCCTCGGCCCCAGATCGCCTCTGAGAGCCGACTCAGATTGCGTGCCGCCACCGTTCCGTCCGGTTGCAGGGTCAGTTCCAGGTGATTGCGGCTCAGGGTGAGGCGCTGGGCGGCAGAGAGAAAGCGGAATTGGCTCCGCCCCAGGATGCGGACCGTGGTATCCCCTTCGACCACGCCCAGATCGGCGAATTCAAAGGTGCCGCCGGGTTCCTCGCCATTGGCGGCCTGCAAAACCTCAAAATAATAGGGAGAGGCCTCTAGGGGAACGGGTTCGGGATGCGGCGCCGGCGGATCCGTACGCGCCGGAGTCACCGGGGCCTCGCTTGCCGTCGAGGCGGGGAGCCGCGGCACTGGATCGCGCTCCCACACCACGAAATGCACCCTTTCTTGAGGTGCCGGTGGCGTGGGCGCCGGGGCCGGCTCCGGGGCTGGGGGAGGCAGGCGATTCGGCGGAGTCATGCGCAGACGAAAGGTTGATCCGGCACCTTCTTGGACGGGGAGGTAATCGGCGGCCTGGGCCGCGGCAAAGCGGTTCAAGGTGCCGGGATGGCGGTATTCTTCCCGGCCCAACCAGCGGGAAAGGGCCGCGCGCTGCGGCGCGAGCCGGACGTTGCGGGCCACCAGGGAATCGACGAGCCCTTCCAATTGCGCCGAGCGATAGGCGCCGAGCCGTTCGGTGAGGTTGACCCGGGAGCGAATCGAGCGCAGCCCCGCCGCGCCGCCTTCCCATAACAGGAGGGAACCGAGATTCTCCGCGATCTCCTCGCCGGACACCTGCCATTGGCCGGTGGTGACGCCGCGGCCGAGATAGCCCAGGCCCCAGGCGGTGGCGCCGCCGAAGGCGACGGTGCCGCCGTGCAGGAGCATGCTGCGGTTCAGGCTGAGCGCCGCGACCTCGCCGCCCTGCAGGGCCTCGGGCATCAGGCGCCCGCGCAGCCAGCTGGAAAAGGGTATGGTGAGGCCAAAGGTCGCTAGGTTGATCGCGCCGCTGCCGAGAAAATCGCGGACCCAATGGGTGCGCAGGCCGAGGCGGGACCGCTCGAGGTTGCTGAAGGTCGCGCCCGCGAGGCTGAGTCCCAAGCCCGTTCCCATACCGGTCAAGGCCGAGCCCCAGGGCGTCAGCGTCCCGCGCGACACCAAGGAAAATCCGCGAAAGGCCAGGCTGCCGGTGGCGCCGGCTCGGGCAATCAGGAGGCTGGGCAAAAACTCCGTGGCTAGAATCCCGATCCCGAGGGAGGCCAGACTCTGGGGGGCCGTCAGGTGCCCCAGGACCCGCCGCGCCCTGAATTCGAAGCCCTCGATGCGGGCGGCGGTAGTGGAGGCCTGGTTGCGCAAATCCCCGGAGAGGCGAATGCCGGGCGCGAGCTCGCGGTCCTCGGCCGCCGCATGCAAGAGGCTGAACAGGGCGAAGGCCTCATGGTCCCGGGTGCCGCTTAATTGTCCTTGCCAGGCCTCGATAAGATCGCGAGTCAATCCCTCGGCGGGGTGGGGCGAGCGGCCGTCCGCATCGAGCCAGGCGAACAGGTTTTGCAGACTAAGCTCCGGGTGCCTCGTCTGGAAGGCCTCCACTTGCTGGATCCCGCTGCGTCCGCGGCGGAGCAGCTCGCGCTCTGGTCGGTGAGCCGGGAGATTCAATTCCTGGGCCAGCTGCGGCAAGTCCCGCAGGGCCGCGGCGAGGCGGTGCAAGGGATGGTGGCGGCGATTGCCGTCCAGGATGCCCGGCAGCAGGTTGGCGCCCAGGCCGCCGCGCAGCGCTTGCAGGTGCTGTCCGGCCTCCCGCGCCGCGACCACCAGTTCCGCGAGTCCCTGGCCGTTCCGGACGGATTCCAGCATCCGGGCGAGCTCGGCGCTCTGCAACTGCGCCTCTTGTAATTCCGCGACCAGGGTGGCTTGCTCTCCCGGATTTTGCAGGCGGTTGAGCTGCTCTTCCAGGGTGAATTCGGGGTGCCGCAGGATGGCCGCCGTGAGCACCGCGCTCAGCCTTTGGTAGCGGGTCCGCACCGTCCCTTCTTCCTCTTCGTTGGCGCGATCCAGTGAGGCGGCGGCGAGGACGGCGAGTTCCAGGGAGTAGGCGTTGAGGGTCTGGGAACGGTATTCGTAGAGGGCCGGGACGTCGAAGCGGGCCAGCTGTTCCAAGATCTGGGGATCTTCCAAGAGGCCGCGCTCGGCGCGGGCCTCCCAACTCGAGTCGGTCGCGACGGGGGGATGGCTGCGCAGGTAGTCCGCCAAGGCGATGGCGTGGCTGCGTTGGGCGTCCCGGTCCTCGGCGAACAGGGCGCGGCGCAGGGCGATGATCTCCATCACCCCCTCGAGGCGGGCGAGATCGGGAAAGCCTTCCGCCTGCAGGCGAGGGTAATAGTCCTGCAGCTGCCGATCGACCTCGTTCAAGGTGGCGGCGAGCAGCCGACGCAATTCCGCGGCCTCGGGGGGCAGGGTGACGCCCGAGGGGGGCCGCTGCAGATACCCCCAGTAGGTGTGCAATATCCGGGCGGCCGCGAACAGGTAGCGCATCCGCTCCTCGGTGCTGAGCTCGGGACTGTAGCGCAGGAAATTCGAATACTCCTCCACCGCCGAGACGAACTGCCGGGTGACGGCGGCGATGCGCTCGGCCGGAGAGCGTTGCAGCAGGGCGAAGTGGGCCGAGAGGGTGTCGTAATAGCTGACTCGTTCTCCCCCCCGCGCCAGGGCCAGGCTGCGGTGGATGAAGAGCTCAAGCTGATCGGCGCTCTGGTCGCGGTAAGTCTCGGCGAGGGCGGGCCGATAGCGGACGGTTGGATCGAGGAGAAAGGCGTCCGCTCCCTGGTCCCGGTTGAGCTCGGCGGAGATCCCCTGATTCGAAAAGGCGTTCGCGGCGTCACGGAGCCGCAGCGTCGAGCCGGGGTTGAGCTCCAAATCGGGCTGGGGCCGGGTATGGCCCAGGAGGAAGTTCCGAATGCCGCGAGGGGGGGTCATGGTTCAGCCTTTCCGTCTCACTCCCCGCCCGTGCTGGAATCGGCGCCGGTGCTCGGGTTGTAGCGGACGACCAAGAGCACGATGTTGTCGGGACCGACGTGCCCGATCCGGTTACCGCCCGTCTCGGCGTCGTGGATGTCGCCGTTGGCGTCGATGTAATTGCCCTCGAAGCGTCCCGCCCCGATGCGAGTCCGTCGCGTGGTGCCTTGCAGGGGGATCACTAAGTTGCGAACCAAGTCCAGGCGGGAGAGGGTTTCGGTTTGGACGGCGCGACGGACTTCCTCGGCTCCGTCCAGGCCTTGGATGGTCTCGCCCATCTGGCGCCGGTTGAACAGGGTATGGACCCCGTCGCTCATCAGGAGGAAGAGGTCCCCGGCTTGGGGGGTGAAGGGCAGGCGTTCCCCGTTCGGGCCAGGCAAGGTCAGTTCCGCGTTGAAAATTCCGAACGGCAGGCCGGATTGGATGCGGGAGCTGATGGGAGGCGCGGCCTCTCCGGGGGCCCCGCCCAGGCGGCTGAGGATATAGCCCGACGCGGCGTTCATGCCCACGGTGTCGGTCACCCCGGGGGCATTCCCGGCGCGCTGGACGCCCGGGATGCTTGCCGGCAGATAGGGGGCTAAGATCTCATGCGAGCCGCCTTCCCGCGGCCGTGCTACCCACACTTGGGTATCGCCCACGGTCGCGACCTCGGGGGCGCTGTTTGGGCGGAAGCGTAGGGCCGTGGCAACGGTGTAGCTATCCTCGGGAATCGGCACCGATCCGCCGGCGGCGCATTCCGCCCTGGCGCGGTCGATGGACCCTGTTAAATCCGAAAGGATGCCGTCATGGGCCGTGCGGAAGGCCGAGCCCAGGCTGACGGTCGGGTCGACCGCCTGCTCCAGGACGGTCTGCACCGCCCGGGCGCTGGCGGCCTCGCCCGTGCTGCTGCCGCCTGCGCCGTCCGCCACCACGACCACCAGGGAACCGTCATTGGCGACGGCCACGCCGTAGGCGTCCTCGTTGCGCGGCGGAAAGTGCTTGCTGTATCCCGCGTCGGTAAAGGCCGAGACCTCGCCGATGCCCGGGATCAAAAGCCGGTGCTGTCCGCCACGTAACCCCGTTGGCCCGTTGGGACCGATCACGGCGCGGGTATCGCCTGGGTCCAAGATCTCGGCCAAGTCCAAGGGGGCGTGGATGTCCTCCGTGGCGAGGATGGCCGGTTGGGGGCCCGTGACCTCGGAATTGGCGGCGTGAAATCGCCCGGTGACGGCGTTGTCATCGATGCCATCGGGATGGGCGGTCGAGGCGCCGGATCCTTCCCCGGATCCTTCCGCCGGGGGTTCGGATCCGACGGTAACCGGAGCGGCGTTTGCCGAGCTCCCATCCTGCGGCGGGGAATCCGTGCCGCCGCTGGGTGGAGGCGATGGAGGTGGGGTTCCTCCGCCAGGCCCCTCCGGGGCGCTGGGGTTCGCCTCGAAACGAATGCGGCCGATGCCCAAGTCGATGATGAGACGGCCGGCGGCTTGGTCCTCGGCGGCGGGGACCTCCAAGACGATGCGGCGGGCCGTTTCGTCCAAGGTGCCTTGCAGGGAAATGCGATTGATACGGGGCAGACGTCCGCTGCTCGGCAGATTTTCGGTGATGATATGCTCGGGATCCCGCGTGACGGGGTGATGGCCCCGGCTGATGCCGAGGATTTTCCCGGATTGACGGCCGAGATAGACCGTCACCTCCACGGGGCCGGTGGCGTCCCGCGCGGGCTCGGTTAGGACGCCCTGCTGGGAATTCGGTACGCTGCGCCCGATGGCGGCGCGCAAGGTGCTGGACAACTGGGGACTGACCGTGCTGGAGCCGCGGCTTGCGATCCGCGCAGCGCTTTCCCGCAGGGCCTCATCTACCGCGGCGGCATCCGCGTCGGAGGCGCCTTCCTCGGCCTCCTCCCGGGCTTCCGCTCTTTCCCGCCGGCCATCCCGACGCTCGGGGCGGCGCCTCGTTTCCCGGCCGCTCCGTCCCCCCGAGCGCCGGCCTTCGGAAGAGCCTTCGGTCCGCTCGGGCAGGCGGTGGGTGATTTCCCCGGACTCCATGTCGAGGACGTATTCCCCTTCGGCGCCGCGCGGGGCGGGCAGGGTGACCGTTTTTTCCTCGCCGCTGTAGCGGCCGATCAGGTGCAGGATGTTGCTGGGCGGGTTTTCCCGGAACCGGACGTTATTGATGATCTCGCCCGTGTCCACGTTGATCATGATCTCGACCGCGTGATCCCGGTTGAGGTTGTCGATGGTCTGGTTCACCCGCGCCCGGGTCGCGGAGTCCATCCGCCGCGCGAGTACCCGGGCCCCTAATTCCGAGGTCCACAGCAGGGGGACGGGGGAGCTGCGGTGCGCGTCCAGCATGGGCCCAAGGTCGAGGACCCGGGGAGCGGTCTCCCTTCCGACCGGCGGCAGGCGCAGTTGCCGCGTCGCCGGGTCGTAGCTCGCGTTGATGCTGACGCTGCCTTCGGTGTCTCCCAGGTTATGGCCGTTGATGCTCACGATGCGGCCGCTGCGGTCCACGCGGATCTCGAAGACCACTGCGGGATCGTTGGGCAGGAAACGAGGCAGGTAATCCGCGTCGGAGGAGGACGCGTTGTCGAGGTGCAGGCGCCGTAACGCCGCGACCAGGTCGGCGGTGTAGCCGCGCGGCGCTTCCTGCGAGGTCGTGGTGTGGTCGAACTCGAGGACCATATTGCGGCCCCGGCGCCGGATGAAGGCGCGGTGCTCGGTCAGGAAGGCCTCGTTGATCTCGTCCAGGCTGCCGGGGGCGCTGAGCTCCCGCAGGGCGAGCTGGTGGGCGATGAATTCCCGTGCCGGGATCAATTGCGGGCTGCCTCCCACCCGGTGAATGACGGGATTGCCTTCGGCATCCCGGACGGGTTGTCCGTCGGGACCGACCTCCACGGCGGGCAGGCCCTCCACGATGCTGGCGGCGAGGGAGTTGATCCGGGCGGCCCGGGCGGGGCCCAGGTTGGTAAAGAGGGTGTTGAGGACCGAGGCCATGCGGCGATTGCCCCATTGGACCAGGCGATACTGGGACTCGGCCGGATTGAAGACCGGACGCCCTTCCAACTCGGCCCGCAAGCCCACCCGGCTGCGGAAGCCGCGGAAGGCGGCGGCGCCGGTTTCGTAGAAGAGGATGGAGAGATAGTTCTCGGCCACCTCGTCGTAGGAAGGCAGGCTCCAGCGTCCCGTGTTCACTCCGCGCCATAGGGCGCCGAAGCCGAGGGCCACGGTCCCGCCGAACAGGGTGCTGGTCGCGTGGACGCCCAGGCGGCCCAGGCGCGATAGCTGGCCCACGGCGGCGCCTTCCTCGGCGGCCGGGGTGAGCCAACGGCCCATGCCGCGGGCGAAGGGGATGGTGGCGCCGAACACGACGGTGTTGGTGACCGCGCTTTCGCCGAAGTCCCGCCAAAAATGGGTGCGCATTCCCAAGGAGGCGCGCTCGCGGGTGTTCAGTCCGGTGCCGATCAGGGACATGGCCAAGCCGCTGCCGATGCCAGTCACGGCCGATCCCATCCCGGTCAAACGGCCCGCGCTGACCAATTCCCCCAAGAGGGGGGCGGCGAGGCGGCCGCTGGTGCCGGCGCGGGAAATCAGGACGGCCGGCAGGGTCTCGGCGAGCAGGATGCCCGCGCCCAGCGTGATCACGCTGGAGCCGGAGGTGAGATGGGAAAAGACGCGGCGGGTGCGGAATTCATAGCTCTCGAGGCGGTTGGTCAAACTGCGGGCCTGGGTGGAGAGGGCGCTCTGCAGCGAGATCCCCTCGCTGATGTGGTTGGTCTGCGAAATCAGCTGAAAGACCGAGTGAATCGCCGCCAGCTCGTGGTCGGGGCGATGGTTCAGGTTTTCTTGGTAGGCGTTCAGCACCGCTTCGATCGAGGTGTTAATCGTCGTCTGGGCGTTCCCCGTCTCGCGCAGCATGGCCAGAATGCCCTGCACGCCGTCATCGGGATGGGCGTTGCCGTATTCCTCCACGGCGCTGATGCCGAGCGGGCCGCGGCGGAATAGCTCGGTAGCCAGGCGGCGCAGGGCCGTAGGATTGTTTCGGTCTTCGGCGGCGAGGCCCAGGCTCTGCGTGAGCCCGGGGTGACTCCCGAGCGCTTCGGCCAGGTCGCGGATGCCGTTGAGCCGGCTGTTATCGTTGAGAATGGTGGCGAGGACGTTGCGGCCTGCGCCCTCTCGGAGCTGCTGGACGTGCCGGGCCCCTTCGCGGGCGCGGGCGATAAACTGGTCGAGCGCGGTATCGCCGCGCGCCTCGGTGAGGATGCGGTTGACCTCCGCGCTGTCATGGGCTGCGGTCTCAACCTCTTGCCGGATGGCGTCGGCCTGACTCGGATTGCCGAGGTCCGCCAAGATGTCACTGAGAGTGGCGTAGGGCCGGGTCAGGGTGAGGACGCTCACCACGGTGGCGAGGGAACGATAGCGGGCCGTGATCGTCGCCTCGCTGTCCTCGTTGACCTGGTCGAGGGTGGCGCAGACCGTCTGCACCAGCTCCCAGGAGACGCCGTTCAGCATCGCGATGGTGTTTTCCGGGGAGGAAGGGGTGTCCATGCCGCGGACCAGGGTCGCGAAGTCGGGATCGCTGGTCAGGGCGCGGGCGGCCATGTAATCCCAGCGCAGCGTGCTTTCGTCGGCCAGATCCTCCGCGGGGGGCGGATGGGCGGTCAGCCACTGCGCCAATTCCAGGGCGCGTTGCCGGGCGACGTCCTGGTTGCCCTCGAGCAGGGCTTGGCGCATTTGGATCTCGCGGAATACGCCGGAATAAGATTCGCCGTTCGGATGGGCCAGGAGGTGCTGGCGGTAGTGGTCCAGGATGGCCTCGTAGGTGGAGCGAAGCAGGCCGCGCAGCTCCTCGATCTCACCCCCGGCGGCGGTGCGGGCCGCTTCGTTCACCTGCACGCGCCCCAGCATGTTGCGGACCACGCCCGCGGCGGCGAACAGGTAGCGCAGGCGGTCCTCGGGCTGCAGTGTGGTGTTGGCCGCCAAATGGTCGCGGTACTCGCGGGTGATCTGGCGAAAATCCCGGAGCAGGCGCGGGACCTCCGCGTGGCGTTCGGGGTTGTTCAAATAGCGATGCACGAGGACGAAATAGCAGCGGATGGCGTCGTAATGGCTGCGCCGGTCCCCGCCGCGCGCCAGCCCCAAATAGGCGTCGAGCGCCTGCTGGACGGTGGCGTCGGAATGTTCCGAGACGGTAGATTGGATCTCGTTGCCCGCGCGCTCGGTGCCCTGCAGCAGGAGGCGCATCGCGGTGTCGGAGCGCCGCGAGGTGACGTTGGCTTGGGTGGTTGCGGAGAGCCGGGCCAGGGCCTGTAACTGGGAGACGCTGCCGCTGAGATCGGAATGTTCGAGCACGGCTCCGCTGCGGCCGAGGAGAAAGTTACGGTAAGAACCTGGGGGCGTCATGAAAAAAACCTCCGGACGTGCCCCCGGCGGTTAATGTCATTATCGTTTTTCCGTACGGAAAGATGCTAATTTTCGGCGCCCGTTCGGACGGGCCTGGATACGTTCAACTATTGAAAAAGATTCCTCAAAAAGGTTTCCCATCCGGCTCTCGACTGCTCGGGGGACAGGGTGAGCTCGCCGTCGACGACGAAGGCGTCGTTCGAGGAGCTGCCCGTGTTCCGCGCGACATGCCTCAAGGTGAAATAGCCGTAGCCCTCGGACTGGCGCCTGAAATTGAGGACCCCGGGAATGACCTCCATCTCGCCGCTCGGCGAAAGTTCGATGGTGAAGAGGTTCAGGTCGGGATTTTCCTGCAGGGCCTCATAGAGACGGCCTAGGAAGCGGTCGATCTCGACGGCCAGGTCTTGGTAGGCGATATTGGTTGGGGTGACGGCGCCGCCGCGAACCGTGCGGCTTCCGTCGCCGGAGACCCCGACGCCCACGGTGGTGGCTCCTGGCGGTTCGGGACTCATGGGCCGCATGCTGGCCAGGCGGTTCCGCAGTCGCACTAAGGGAATCGCCGAGGCGGAGTCCCGTTCAATCGCTTCGTCCAAGGGTCGGGCCGCGGTGCGCGGTAGCGGCGGGGGACCGGGACGGCGCGCCCCGGGGAGAGGCGGCGGGGCCGCGCGACCCGTGCTGGGCAGAGGGGGCGGTTGCGGCGGCGATACCAAATCGGCGGCCTCGGCGGGGACCCGGGCGGGACGCAGGGTCACTCCATCCGGGCTCGGGCTGTCGGCCCCGGCAGCGGGGGGATTGGACAGCAGATCCGAGAAATCCAAGGGATCGCGAGTCTCCGGCTCCGCTGTTTCGAATTCTTCAATCTCGACATCAATGGGGGCTTCGCTGACCCGAGCCTCCGGTTCGGGGACCTCTGCCGGGGCCTCGGTGCCGGCGGTTTCCTCGGTGCGGTCCGCGCGTTCGGCCTCTCCGGCCAGGCGCCGGCGAATTTCCTCGCCCTCCGCCTCGCTGATACGGCGGGTCACGGCGGGGTCGTCCCTGCCTTCGGGGGCGGTCCCGGTCCGCGGCGCTTGACCTTCCCGGCTGGCGCGGCGCAGGCGCTCCGCGGTTGCGGTCGAGAAGCGCACCGTTTCGTCGCCGCGCGGGCGCCGCTGCGGTTGGGCCTCGCCCTCGGCCCTTGGTCCTGTCCCCGCTGGGCCACGGGCTTGATCGAGCAGGGCTTCCGAGGGTTGTTGCGGGGCGGTGACCGCCTGTTGGTCGAATTCCTCCCTGGGGCCGGCAACGGTGCCGGAAACGGGGGGAGCGTCTTCGCTCGCCTCGCCTGGGGCTGTTGCCGGCTCGTTTGCCTCGCGGCCCCCTTCGGTAGTTGGTTCCCTCGTGGTTGTCGGTGGGGTGGAGTCCCTAGCGGGCGGAGCGGTGGCGACGTCTCCGGTCGGAGCGGGCAGTTCGGATTCGCTCGCGGCCGGTTCCGCTCGAGCCGGCGTTGAATCGGAGCTTGGCGTAGGCGTAGCGACGGGGTTGGTCGCCGCACCGTGCCCTTCCGGCTCGGTGCTCGGCGCCCGCTGCGCGCGGCCGGCGATCGTGGGATCTTCGGAGCCCGCGCGCCGCGTCTCCCGCACGCCCGCCGCCGGCGGGAGGATCGGCCTGAAATGCTGGTTTTGGTAGCTGGCGATGACGGCGCGTAGCACGGGATTGTCGGTTTGCAGGATGCGTATCCCCTCGCGGTCCATGGTGAAGGTGCCGTCGCGCGTCTCGTCGCTGGGGCGGTCGTCGAGGATCTCGAAGCGGATGCTCTCGGCCTCCAGGTGGGCGCGGACCCAGACCACCGGGTCGCTTTCCCCTTGGGCGAGGCGGTTTTCCACCTCCAGCTCCACCGCGCGGATGCCGCTGGGATCCCGGCGGCCGGTGATGAACCTCAGGATCCGCTGCATCCTGGCCTGGTCGGATGGATTGAGTTGGTAGATGGCGCGCGCCGCGCCGGTGCGGGTCAGCGGGGCGTCGCCGGCCAGCGGCGGCGGAGTGAAGATCAACCGGCGGCGCGATCCCTCGCCGCTGAGCCGCGGGATCTCCCGCCGGGCCAGCGCGCGGGTGATCTCTTGGAAACGCCCGGGATCGTCCAGTTGCGCATGGAGATAGGAATTCAGGAAGGCCTCGTGGTCGCGCAATTCGGGCGCGAGCCGGAACATCATGCTGAGGTTCTCACGGACCAATTGATTGGCGCGGAACGGACCGACTTGATGGCGCCACAGCCGGCTCTGACCGACCCCGAAGCGCAAGCCCGCGGCGGCCGCGTCCCAAAGCGCCATCGAGAGAAATACTTCGGCGGCCTGCTCGCCGGTCGGCGTGGCCGAATGTCCGGTAAGGGCCGAGGTCGCGGAATGGGCGCCTAACATGAGTCCGCCGCCCAGGGCCCAGTTTCCCAGGCGCAGGCCGACGTGGCCCAAGGCCAGGCGGCCGGGGCCCAGCGCGGCGCCCTCCGGCAGGAGCCGGCTGCGCAGCAGCCTGCCCCCCAAAATCGTCCCGCCCATCGCGAGGCTCGAGGTCAAAAATCCCAAGGCCAAGGTACCGGGGCCCAGCCGGCTCAATTCCTCGAGGGGACCCACGCCGGGGGCGCGGTTGAATGCGAGGTGCGTGCCCAGGCTGCCCAGGTGCATGGCGGCGCCGACCCCGAGGCCGACGGCCAGTTCGCCTTGCCAGGTCAATTGTCCGCCCCGCACGAAGACTCCCAGCTCGCCGCTGGCGCGCACCGCCGCCGCCGCTTCGGCCCCTCGCAGGAAGGGGATGCGGGCGCCGCGCAGCATCCAGATCGGCGCGAGCTCGGTGAGCGCGACCCCGGCGACCAGCATGCCGACGGATTCCGGGCTGCTGAGGTGCCGGAGCACCCGCGCCCCGGAAAAGGCGGTCAAGGCCTCGGCGTAGCGCCGTGCCGATTGCCGCAGCGCGGGGCTGAGCGAGGCGTCGGGGGCGATCTGCTCGAGGTTTTGCAGGCTTTGGAAAAAGGCATGGTAGGCCGGGGCATAGCGGTCGTCGCTGCGAGCCTGATCGTTGAGACCCTCCAAGAGGTCGACCAAGGGGCCTTCGACGTTGCTGCGCATTCCGTCGCCGCGATAGCCCTGGGCCGCGCGGCGGATGGCATCGAAGAAGGCCCGGTTTTGCGGGTCATTGCGCACCAGCTCCGGCAGGGTCTCCAAAAACACCGGTAAAAGTTGGCCCAGCTCGCAGAGCTGGCGGACGATGCCCGCGGCCGGTGCGTCCTCCGGCAGGGCCAGCGAAGAGCGGAGGTTGCCCAGGAGCAGCGCATTGGCGTTCAGGGCCTCGAGGGCCTGCGGCAAGGCGCGCCCCTCGCGGTCCCGGGCGAGGACCAGGCGGTAGGGCTCGGAGTCACGGTGGGAGACGATATGGCCGGAGACTTCGGCGGCGTCGCGGAGCAGCTCTTCGAAGACCGCGCGGCGGCCCGAAGCCTGGTCCAGGCTCCCGGAATAGAGCCGGCGCAGGCCCTGCTGGAAACTGGGATCGGCCCCGTAGCGGGCTTCCAGCGCCTGCAGCAGCGCCTCCCGGCGGTCACCGAGGTTGGCCAGGGTTTCGCTTAGCTCCCGGGCGTTGGGGGCCGGCAGGCCCGCGTTCAGGTAGACGCCGGCCGCCAGGTTGAGGGCCGCGCTGCGGCGCTGGGCGACGGGCATCTCGCTCTCGGGACGGCTCAGCGAGAAATCGACTTGGTAAAAATACCCCATGGCCTCCAGGCTGAGCAGGCTGCGCAGGGTCTCGACATGCTCCCCCGCGGGATCTCGCGGCATCGATTGCAGGGCGAGCTCGGTGCTGGTCTCGACCAGGCGCGGCAGGGCCCGTTCGCGGCGCTCGGGATCCATTCCCTGAAATTCGGCGCGAGTCGCCAATAGCTGGCGGAAGGCGGCCTCCCGGTCGTTGTCGAGCATCGCGGCCTGGGCGCGGACGTAGTGCTCGAAATAATCGGGAAAGGGCGGGCTGTTGGGGTTAAGGGCGCTCCGGACCCTGGTTTGCTCCACGCCGGTTTGAATCTGATGGAAATAATCCCGCAGCAGGTTTCGGTCTTCCGTGGAAGTTTCCCCCGAGCCGGGCTCGGTCAGCAGGGCGCTTAGGGTGCAGGCGATGTCGAAGAGCATCCGCGTCTTGGTGCGGATCGGCTCGTCGAGGTGCGCCTCGTCCTCGGCGGGCGGCGAGAAGGCGGGGTCGGAAACGGCGGTCAGGGCCTCGCGGGCGATGCGTCGCGCGCGGTTGCGCAGTTCCCGCTGGGCGGCGGGATCCGTGGTGCGCAGCAGCTGGGCCGCCAGGAAATTCAACACCATGCGGTAGAAGGCGGGGTTGTGCCGGGCCGCCTCCGCGCCTTGGTCGATGGCGGCGGGCAGGAAGTCGGGGTTGGGCCGGCAGTCGGGGTTGCCCGCGCAATTGGGGATGGCATCGGCTAGGGAACGACTGCCTCGTTCCCCGGCGAGGTCCCGGCTGCGCGTGACCAATTCGGTCAGGCGCTGCAGCTCGGGGCTGATCCGGATTTCGCCGATCGGCGAAGTGCCGGTGGCCAAATCCCCGCCGTGGGGCCTGCCGAAAGATCTGAAAAACGGTGGAGTCATCCCATACCCTTCATCGGAAAAAAACTATTCATCGCGGCGCGAGTGTTCGCCGCCTCCCCCCGTCCGGAAACGGAAGGGGCTCTCCGTGCCGCTGGCATCCGAGGAACCGCGCCGTCGCGTCCCGGTCGCAGCCTCCGCCAAGGGGGGAGGGGAGTAGCTCGGGTCGATCCAACGCAGGATCTCGATCGCCAAGTTGCGCGCCTCGCTCCAGGCGGCGACCGGATGGGCGCTGCGGCGTTGCACGAATTCATCCAAGACATTGCGCAGGGTCGCGATGTTGCGTTCGCGCTGCCGGCGGTAGGAGGCGGGCGCGCCGAGCAGCTCGTCGCGCATCGCCCGCAGCGCCGCGAGGGCCTGCGCGGGCCGTCGCGCCGCCCGGAAATTGGTGTAGTGGCTGAACAGGGCGCGGGACACCATCCAGTTGCGATTGGCCTCCTCCAAGCGCTCGGTCAGGTTGGTGAAGCCACGGTCGAGGCGGCTGTAGAGGTCTTCCAGGGACCGGGCCCGCTCCTCGCTGAGGCGGGGGCGCAGTTGGTCGATGTGCTCTCGGATTCGCGCCATGCGGACCCGCCACAGGCTCATCTGGGAGGCCGGCGGCTCCGTGGTCTCGAGCCGGCTGCGGAGGTTTTGTATTTCTAGGATCAGGGCCCCGAGCTGCGTGAGCGGTTCGTCGAGGGCGCTGCGGCTGAGGGCGTCGCCCGAGGCCCGGACCGGGAGACCGCGCTGGTAGCGGGTCAGGGTGTCGCGGAATACCGTCAGGTTTTGCAGGATGGCGGGGCCGAAACTTTCAGTGGAGGATTGGATCAGCAGGCGCAGCTGGTCGCTGTCGTGGAGCGCCGTCCGGAACTCCCGGATGAAATTGCCCAACTCCGCCGTGTCGAGGCGGACGGGTCGGTCCGTCAATCCGTCATAGAGTCGATCGATGCGGATATGGAAGGATTGGCCGGTCTCCTGGCCGATGCTTAGGTCGGTGCGAATCTGGGTAGCCGCCTCGATCTCGGTCTCGAGGGAGGAGACGGATCCCGTCAGGGCCTGGATCTCGCGCTGCAGGGCGAGGATCTCCTCGCGGTCCGCACCGGTAGTCGCGGGAACTCCGGCGTCGGCGGATCCGGCATCCGTGGTCGTGGCGGCGTCGGTGCCGCCATCGGGCGGAGGAGTGGCCGAGGCGTCGGCGGGCGGGGCGCCCGCATCGGCGGTGCCATGGCCTTCCGGCGTCTCGCGCAGGATGTCGGCGACGGTGGTTTCAAAATCCCGCAAGGTTTCGCGCGGCGCGGGGGGTGCCGCTTCGGCCTCGCGCCGCGGAGGCGCCGTATCCGGCTCGACCGGCGCGGCACGATGGGGGCGGCCAACCGGTGGATAAAAGTCCAAGCGGAGGCCGACCAAGATTTCTCCGCCGTCAAAGGAGACGCCGCGCGCGGGACCGGCCATGTCGGGGGACGGGGTTGAGAAACCGCCGCCCGGGGAATAGAAGAAACGGGCGAAGGCGGAGATGCCGAAGGCGTCCGAAAGCGGGAAGGAAGCCGCCACCTCGGCGCCGAAGGTGAAGGCGGCGCCGGAGAGGACCTGCGGAGCGCCTTGGATCCTCTGGCTTTGGTTGATCAAGGCGCGGGCGCCGAGCTCCAGGGCGCCCTCCAAATGAAAGTAACGGTGGGCAGGCCAGATCGCCTCCAGCCGGCCCGTGGCGCTGAAGTGGTCGCTGAAATTGGTGTCGGCGTGGAGGCCCAGACCGAGAAAATAGTTGGGGCGGTAACTGAAAAGCAGCCCGGCGCGCGCGGGAAATCCCGCCGGGCCCAGCGCTAGGTAGCTGCCTTCGACGGAGAGGCGCAGCGGGGCGACGGCAGGCAAGTCCGAGGCCGCAGGGGCTTCAGTCGAGGCGCGTGCTGGATCGGGGGCTGGGCGCGAGGTCCCAGAGGAGGATCCAGGGGGCAAGGGCGGTGTCATTCGTCTACTCCACGCGTGCCCCCGTGGATGGATGCCGACTTTATCGGGTAAAAACAGGAGAGGTTGCGTTATGCCCGCCAAGCAGGCTAAGGGCACGGCATTCGCGCCCGCAAACCCGCTCCTAGGGCGGCGTGGGCCGCTCCGTTCGCGGGCCGCAGATAGGCGCAAAATTTTCGATTGGCAAGGTTTTTATGAATGTTGTCCTCTACCAACCGCAGATTCCCCCCAACACCGGCAATGTCGCCCGCCTCTGCGTGGCCACCCGGACCCATCTCCACCTGATCCGGCCCCTGGGTTTCGATACGGACGATGCGACCTTGAAGCGGGCCGGACTGGACTATTGGAAGTATTTGGAAATTTCCTACCACGAGGACTGGGGGGCTTTTGGCGCCGCCCATCCCGAGGCCAACCTTTACTTCTTTACCAAGAAGGCGCGGCGGCCCTACACGGCCCCTCGCTATTCCCAGGGGGATTTCCTGGTATTCGGCTGCGAGACCAAGGGTTTACCGGAGGAAATCCTGGCGCGGTACGCGGAGCGGCTCTACGCCATCCCGATGTGGGGACCGACCCGCAGCCTCAATCTCTCGACCTCGGTCGGGGTCGTCTTATACGAGGCCCTGCGGCAGATTCATGGGGATTTTGCGGATTTCGGCCAGGCTTACTGAAAGCGGGGCTTGGCGAGGAAGTCGACGGGGATGAGGCAGAGCTTGTTGTCCTCGAATTCCACCCGATAAAAGGCGCCGTAAAAACCGACGAAGTCGCCGTGCCGCAGGTAGGCGACCTGTTGGCGGGCGAGCTTGCGATAGGTCTTGTTGAAGGGGCGGTACACCTCGGTGGTGCCGCTGCGGCCCAGATTGGTGATCCAACAGCTGCTGTCGTGGTTGACCATGATGCCGGCCTGCACGGGAGAGTTGAGCCCGATCACGTTGCGAAACTCTTCGATCTCGAGGAGCAGGTTGGGGTTTTCCTCGTAATCGACCGCCACGATCTCTTGGCCCTCGGCCAGGGAAATGCTGAAGGAAGATTCAGGAGATTTAGAGTCAAAATCGCTGTCTTCGGTGTGAAAGTTCATGGAGTGCATTACACCTGCGTCCTTTTTCATAAGGTCCCTTTTCGTCGGACCGGAACAAGAGGATTATCGTCGGCCTACGGGATAAGTTGCCGCGATCCTTGTTCTTTTTTCTAAGGGGGCGAATTCGCCTGTGATTTTGTACAGGTCTAGAGCTCGGGGCTGGCAGCCGCCTTAAAGCCCTTCATCCGCAATTCGCGGAGGGTGGCCTGGGCGGCGGAGTTTTGCCCCAGTTGGACTAGGGCCTTTTCGAAGTCGGCCTTCAAGCCCGCCGGCATCTGGTCGGGAAAGACCACCACCGGGGCGCTGGAGATCTTCGCCGAGCTGGCGAGGGGGGCCAGGCCCGCGACCCAGGCGGTGCGCAGGCGCGAGACATTGGCCCATTCGTATTGGTCGAGCAGGATCAGGTCGGGCTTTTCCCCCATTCCCACGGCGCGCAGGGCACCCATGGTGTTCCGCAGCGGGGCCACGGCGAATTCGGCGCCCTTGAGGCTGGGGAAGAGTTTTTGCGCGAGGAAGCTTGGGTCCAGGGGCCGCGAGGAAAGCACGGAGATTTTTCCGCCGCTGGGCAGGGAGGTCCCCTTCGCGCCGACGATAAAATACTGGTCGGTGCCATCGCCGCTGGGCAACTGCAGGGTCTTGGCGACCATGGTGGCCCCCCAGGCCGGGGCATATTGGAGGTAGGTGTCGAGGCTCAGGATCGCCGCAGCCGGTTTTTCGGTCTTGATGAATTGGAGCCCCGCCTCTTTATCGGAGAGATAGGTGACGGCCGCGTCGATCTTCCCGCCGCTCGCCTGCTTGAGGGATTCGGCGAAGGAGTCGAGCAGGGGCTGTGCGGCTTCCTGGCTGCCTTGGCCGCCCGGATAGAAGAATAAAATCTTGAGCGGCGCGGCTTGGGCGATGGCGGTGCCGAGCAGGAGTCTCAAGCTGAGGGTGACGATGGCAAATTTTTTCATGGCGCTTCTTCCGTTTAGATCTCCCAGGGCTTTCCCTGTTCTTCCCGCAGGTACCATTCGCAGAATTTGGCGATGCCGGCCTCGATTTTCACTTTAGGATCGTAGCCGAGCACCGCCCGGGAATGGGAGATGTCGGCGAAGGTGGCGAAGACGTCGCCAGGGAGATAGTCGGCGTGCCGTCGCTTGGCCTTCAGGCCCAGGTTTTTTTCCAAGAGGGATACGAGTTCGAGCAAGGAGACGGTCTGGGATTCTCCGAGGTTAAAGATGTCGAAGCGGGGCTCGCTTCGGCTGCCGGCGAGGGTCCAGCGGGTTGCCGCGAGGATGCCGGAGACGCAGTCGTCGATATAGGTGTAGTCGCGCCGGCTGCTGCCGTCCCCGTAAAGCGTGATCTCGCGGCCGGCCAGCATGGCCCGGGTGAACTTGTAGATGGCGAGGTCGGGGCGCTGCCGTGGGCCGTAGACGGTGAAGAATCTCAGGTTCGCGACGCTCATGCCGTGCAGATGATGATAGGTGTGGGCGATCAGCTCGCCGGCCTTCTTGGTGGCCGCGTAGGGCGAGATGGGGTGGTCGACGGGGTCGCTCTCGCTGAACGGCAGTTTTTTATTGGAGCCGTAGACGCTGCTGGAGGAGGCCGCGACGACGGCCTTAATCCCCAAGGCGCGGGCGATCTCAAGGACGTTGAGCGTGCCGCCGACGTTGACGTCGACATAGAGCTTGGGGTCGGCGATCGAGGGCTGCACCCCCGCCATGGCGGCGAGGTGGATGACCGCGTCGAAGGGCTCGCGCTCCATCGCCTTGCGGAGGGTCTCCGGGTGCCGCAGGTCGCCCTCGCAAAACTCGAATTGCCCCGTGCCGGCGGCCAATCCTTGCAAGAGGGAGAGGTTGTGACGCTTTTTCTCGACGGAATAGACCGGGGCGAGGTTGTCGAAGCCCACCACGCGATGCCCCTCGGCCAGCAGCGCCTCGACCGTATTGGAGCCGATGAAGCCGGCGGCGCCGGTCAGGAAGATGTTCAAAGTGCCGTCCATTTGAATTCAATCTAGGGAGAAGCCCGGGCGCTGTCCACGAAAATTAGCCCGGTTTCGGCCCAGCCTCCCGTGATAGCCGCGAGTGATAATAGAGCCGATCGCGCTCCCGGGCCTGCTTCATCAGCTCGTCGCGAAAATCGGGGTGCGCGATTTGGATCAAGGCTGCGGGCCGCTCCTCGTCGGTGAGGCCGAACAGGTTGACGGCGCCGTATTCCGTGACCACCCATTGCACGTAGTGACGGGGCGTCGTCACGATGGAGCCGGGCGGGAAGGCGTCGACGACGTTGGAAAAGCGCTTGTCCCCGAGGGTGACGGTCGACTTGATGCAGAGAATGCTCCGGCCCCCGGGGCTGAAAAAGGAGCCTTCGACGAAGTTCAACTGGCCGCCGACCCCGCTGTACTGGCGCTCGCCGATGGCCTCGGAACAGATCTGTCCGGAGAAATCCACCATGAAGCCGGAGTTGATGCTCACCATGTTGCGGTGCTGGGCGATCAGCGAAGGGTTGTTGACGTAGGAGACGGGCGCGGCCAGGACGCTGCCGCGGTTGTTTCCCTTGCGCTCGTCCAGGAAGTCGTAGAGCTTTTGCGCGCCCAGGGCGAAGGCGAACAGGGTCTTGCCCTCGTGCACGCCCTTGAGCCGGTTGCTGATCTTCCCGGACTCCAGCAAGGTGAGGAAGCCGTTGCTGATCAGCTCGGAATGCACGCCGAAATCCCCCAGCTCGGTCTGGGTGAGGTAGCGCGCGACCTGGTCGGGGATGGCGCCGATCCCGAATTGCAGGGTATCGCCCGAGCGCAGCAGCTTGACCACGTGCTCGGCGATTTTTTTCTCGACCTCGTTGGCCTCCGCTTCGGGAGCCTCGAGCAGGCTCATGTCGGACTCGACCAAGGCGCTCAGCTCCTTCACGTGGACCTTATTGTCCCCGAGCTCGGGCAGCCCTCGCACCACCGGCATGCGGGCGTTGACCTCGGCGATGGCGAGGCGGTCCGGATCGCGGCAGGCCTTGAGGAAGGGGACGTAGGCTGCCTCGGCATCGACTCCGAAGGAGAGGTAGCCCGCTTCATCCATCGGCGAGAGCGTGGTCATCACCACGCGCGGCGGAAAGGTCTCGACCCACTTCTCGAAGCCGTTAAAGGGGAGCGGCTGGTAAGACATGTTGAAGCCGTTGTCGTTGAGCATGCGCTCGATGGGCCCGAAATATCCGCTCACCGCCTCGATCGCCGGATTGGTAAGGCAGGGGTAGGGGAAGGCGAGCAGGCCGGTGAAGATTTTTAGCGCGCGCGGATTTTTTAGTTCACTTAATTGCTGGAGTAGGGTACGAGGCTGACCGGCGGCGATCGAGGTGCTGAGATAGTCCTCGGGGCGCAGCCGGTTCAGAAATTCCTCCAAGGTGATTTTCTTGCTCTGGTAGATTTCTGAGTTTTGCATAGAAGCGGCTCTTTTTTATAATTTGAAATTGAATTATAGAATCTGGATATATATAAACTAGTTGGTTTTGAGTCGCAAAAGTAAAGTTCTAAATAAAATCAGCTAGTTGAGGTTGTAGATCCCGGGTGGCACAGAGGATGCAATCTAGTCTTGGCGTGCGTCGAGAGACGCCGCTGAGGAAAGAAAAAGTCCTCAGATAAAACAAAATACAAAGTGTGCCCCCGGGTCGGAGTAGATGGAGAGAAATCGAAGTCTGCTCTGACCTCTTTTTTTTCTGCCCTCTTTTCTCCTTTCTGATCCCTCTATCCTACCTTTCGCTTTTTTAATCTCAAAAGAATCTTGAGTGTCCTGCAGGCGGTGTTTTGCCGCGCTCTGTGGAGCCTTTGCCTGGGTCTTGTCTTTTGCCGTCTACGCCCGCTCGGATCCCGAGGTGTCTCCGAGGAGCCGGCCGCTCCCCTCAGGCCGGGGAGCGGCCTCGTGGAAAGGGCAAAGATCTTTAAGGCCTTATGGTGTTTGCCCTTTCCAAGGCTCCTCGGAGACACCTCGGGATCCGGCTGGGCTTGTGGAATGCGGGGTGGGGGCTAATTTCTTGAAAAATTCATAGTATATAAAGAATTCTTAAAAATATTTTAATATTTATAATATGTAATTATAAAATTTGTTTTTAATAAATATTTATTAATAAAATCATATGGTTGATTGTTTGGCAGGATTGGCATCGCCTTTGCTTTAATTAAAGACATCGAGCGGAGGGCTCGAGACAGAAAAGGAAAGGCGGATCGCATGAAGAACTTGGACAAGACGATTTCGGTGGAAGATTTCCTGAAGCTGCAAGAGTTGGCCGAGGTGGAAACGGTCGAGTCGCAGGATTCCGAGGACGAGGCCGCCGAGGTGGTCGATCTGGGCGCCTTCCGCAAGAAGACCCAGGCCAAGAAGGCCCGTCGCGCCAAGGCGAAGGTGCAGGCCGTCGAGATGATCCAGGTCGTGGCCGCCCTGGTCCGCGACTACGAAGACCAGATGATGGCCGTTGCCCATGAGATCGACGCCCAGGAATGGGCCGAGCAGCACCAGACCAGCCCCTTCGAGCAGATCCGCGAGGATATGCGCCGCCTCTATGCCTTTGTGAACGCCCTCAACGTCGCCGTCGAGTTCGAAGGCGCCGCGACCCTGGCCGAGGCCTGCGAGCTGATCGGCAAGGGCGGCAATGGCGAGTTGATCGCGACCCTCGATTACATCCGGAATAGCGAATACCTCGGCTTCCAGGCGATCGCCCGGGTCTTGGACGCGGTTTACCTCCACGAAGAGCACTACGCCCTCAATGTCCAGTCGCTGGGCGAGACCTGGCAGCAGCTGGAGAAGGCGGGCTTCCAGAACGCCGTCGAGCCCCTCGCCGCGATGTGTTTCCATGAGGCGGTGGCCATCTAAATATGTTGAAGAAAATGGTTGGGAGATCGGGCGCGGCCGGTGGCTGAGCCCGATTTTTTTTATTCTGAACCAAAAATTCCCGGAGAGAGCAAGCCCGACGAGAGGAGGCATGGCCCTCCAGGGACAGTGTCCTTTCCCTTCAATTTTGCGTTTATTTGATTTTTTGAGTTGGATCGAACCTCTTGTGGAGATCTTAAGTGGGGGGAAAGAGGTGATGGACGAGGACGGGTGTCTTCCGAAAAGAAGAATGTGCGAGAGGGGGGAATGAACGACATTCGCCCGCTGCGCGGGCTAAAGCCTGGGGGTTCAAGTCCTTTGATAAAAATATGCGAGAGGGGGGAATGAACGACATTCGCCCGCTGCGCGGGCTAAAGCCTGGGGGTTCAAGTCCTTTGATAAAAATATGCGAGAGGGGGGACTTGAACCCCCACGACCTTGCGATCGCTAGACCCTGAATCTAGTGCGTCTGCCAATTCCGCCACTCTCGCGAAAGGCGCCCAGGGTTTATTCATTCCGAAAGGCTTCGTCAACGTGAATTTATCGATATTTCGATATCTTGCTTGCGAAGCCGGGATTCTCAGCATACCTTAAGGCCCTGTGAGAAAAAAGAAAAGCCGCAGGGCCCGCCCTAGCTCCCCCTCCCATAAAAAACACCAGCATCCCAAGCCAGCGGCGAAGGCCGCCGGCAAAAAGGGATCCGAAGCCCCTCCCCAGTACCTGGAGGGGGTCCTCAAGATCCATCGGGACGGCTACGGCTTCGTCCTCGCCGAGCAGCCGGGGGTCAACGACGTCTTCATTCCATCCCGCCGCATGGCCGGTGCCATGAACGGCGACCGGGTCATCGCCACCGTTCGCGTCAACCCGCGCGATGGGCGCCTCGAGGGGGCCATCACCGAGATCAAATCGCGCGGCACCGGCTGGATGATCGGACGCCTGCAGAAATCCGGCTACCAGACCGTCGCCGTGGTCTCCGAAAAGGGCCGCAGTACCGAATTTCTGGTCCCTTCCAAAAAACTCAACGGCGCTGAGGTCGGCCAGAGCGTCGGTTTGCAGATTGTGCAGTACCCGGAAGAGGGCCGACCGGGCGTCGCCGAGGTGGTCCAGATCTTCGCCGAGCGAGGGACGCCAAAGACCGAGACGGACATCGTCGTGCTCAAGCATCAATTGCCGCGGGAATTTCCCGACGAGGTCCTGCGCGAGGCCGACGACTGGCAGCGGCGCCGGGATATCGCGCTCGGCGAGGGTCGCAAGGACCTGCGCGCCTTGCCCTTCGTCACCATCGACGGCGAGACCGCCAAGGATTTCG
This sequence comes from bacterium, assembly GCA_046346845.1. GTDB lineage: Bacteria > UBA10199 > UBA10199 > DSSB01 > DSSB01 > DSSB01. The sequence goes on along the minus strand of JAXMHH010000001.1, from coordinate 524,868 downwards.
ACGACGCGATCTGCGTCCAGCCCGAGAACGGCGGCCACCGCCTCTGGGTCTCGATCGCCGACGTCAGCCATTACGTCACGCCCGGCAGCGCCCTCGACCGCGAGGCCTTCAAGCGCGGCACCTCGGTGTATTTTCCCGACCAGTGCATCCCCATGTTGCCCGAGGCCCTGAGCAACGACCTCTGCAGCCTGAGACCCAAAGAGGATAGGCTGACCTTCACCTGCGAGATGTTCTATGACGCGCGCGGGATGCCGAAGAGCGCCGACGTCTACAAGAGCGTGATCCATTCCAAGGCCCGCCTGACCTACAAGCAGGTGGCCCGGGCCTTGGTCGATTTGGTTCCGGAGGTGCGCGAGCCCTTGACGCCGCTCTTGCCCATGCTGACCGAGGCGCTCGAGCTTTCTCGAAAGATTCGCAAGCAGCGCTTCGACCGGGGCAGCATCGACTTCGACATGCCCGAGCCCGAGATCCAGATCAGTTTCGAGGACGGCAGCATCGAGAACATCATCAAGGCCGAGCGCAACGAGGCGCATTTCCTGATTGAGGAGCTGATGATCGCCGCCAACGAGGCGGTGGCGCGCTTCGTCACCCAGCGCAAGGTGCCCGGCGTCTACCGGGTGCACGGCGAGCCCGATCCCGAAAAGGTGAAAAACTTCCAGGTGCTCCTGCACAACCTGGGCTTCAATATCTCCTTTCCGCCCAACCCCAAGCCGGCCTTTTTCAACCGCGTCCTGCATCAGGTGGCCGACCACGCCGAACAGCGCCTCATCCAGCACATCCTGCTGCGCTCGATGAAGCAGGCGGTCTACTCCCACGAAAACCTGGGGCACTTCGGCCTGGCCTCGACCTGCTACACCCATTTCACCAGTCCGATCCGCCGCTACCCCGACCTGATGGTCCACCGCATCCTCGAGGGCATCCTCCAGCGGGAGGCCCCGCGTTCGGAGGAGGCCAAGGAGGCGCGCACCCTGGAGCTCGCCAACATGGCCGGCCACTGCAGCCGCCGCGAACGGGTCGCGATGGAGGCGGAATGGGAGGCCATCGACCTGCAGAAGGCCCTGTTTATGCAAAGACACATCGGGGAAACCCTGCGCGGGGTGGTATCGAGGATCGCGAAGTTCGGGTTTTTCGTCGAGCTCTACGACTTCTTCGTCGAAGGCCTGGTGTTGCTGGAAGACCTCGAAGACGATTACTACGTCTTTGACGAGAAGAAGCATCGCTTGCGCGGCCGCAAGGGTGGCAAGGTCTACAAGATCGGGACCGAGGTGACGGTCACCGTCGCCAAGGTCGATGTGGAGGCGCGGCAGGTGATTTTTTCGGTGGTGTCGGCGTGACGGCAGGGCCGGCCCAGAGCCTGCGCGCTTTGGATCCGCATGGAAAAGCTACCGCCGCCGCTGGCTGCACCTCACCGACGAATTATTCTAAGTCCTTGACTTTTCAACATTTCTTTTTATAAACCCGATTATGGACCTGGTATCCTTTATATTTCTCGGGGTTTATTTCTCGGTCTTAGGGGTTTTGGCGATCTTTGGCTTTCACCGCTATTATCTCACCTACCTCTATTACAAAAACAAAAGGCGGCTTCCCCAAGACGTCCCCACCTTCGAGGCTCTGCCGCGGGTGCCCTTCGTGACCGTGCAGTTGCCCATCTACAACGAAAAATACGTGGTGGAACGCCTGGTGCAAAGGATCTGCGCCCTCGACTATCCCCGCGACCGCCTCGAGATTCAATTGCTTGACGATTCCACCGACGAAACCCAGGAGATCGCCAAGGCCATCGTTCGGGAGCAGCAACAGCTGGGACAGCCCATCGTTTACCTGCATCGGCAAAACCGTCAGGGCTTCAAGGCCGGGGCCCTCGACGAGGGGCTCAAGGTCGCCAAGGGCGAGTTGATCGCCATCTTCGACGCCGATTTCCTGCCGGAGGCGGATTTCCTCAAGCGGATGGTTCCCTATTTCTTCGCCCGCCGCAAATACGGCATGGTCCAGGCCCGTTGGGGGCACCTCAACCAGGATTACTCCCTCATGACTCAGGCTCAGAGCATCCTGCTCGACGGGCACTTCGTCATCGAGCATACTGCCCGCAACCGCTCGGGGAGGTTTTTCAATTTCAACGGGACTGCCGGCATCTGGGACCGCCGTTGCATCGAGGCCGCCGGTGGTTGGCACTACGACACCCTCACCGAAGACCTCGATCTTTCTTATCGGGCCCAGCTCAAGGGCTGGAAGTTCCTCTATGTGCCCGAGGTGGTGGTGCCGGCCGAGCTTCCGGTGGACATGAACGGTTTCAAGTCTCAGCAGCACCGTTGGGCGAAGGGCTCGGTGCAGACCGCCAAAAAGTTGGTCCCGCGCATCCTGCGCAGCGCCTTGCCGCCGCGGGTCAAGATGGAGGCCTGTTTCCACCTGCTCAACAACTTCGCCTACGTCTTGATGGTGTTGCTCTCGCTGGCCATGCCCGTTTCCCTCTACCTGCGGCACCAGCTGCGCCTGCAATCGATCTTGTGGATCGACCTGCCGGTCTTCGTGATGGCGACGCTCTCGATCGCTTCCTTTTATATCTGTTCCCAAAAAGAGATCTACCCGGATTGGAAGTCGCGCCTGCTGTATCTGCCCCTGAACATCGCGCTGGGCATCGGTCTTGCGATCAACAACACCAAGGCGGTCTTCGAGGCCCTGCTCAACCGACAGAGCGAATTTACCCGCACCGCCAAGTTCGCCATTGCCACCAAGTCCGACGCTTGGCAGCATAAAAAATACCGCAGCACCTTCGGGCTGGTGACCTTTTTCGAGGTGTTTTTGGGGATGTACTTCAGCCTGGCCATCGGCTACGCCTTCTTGCACGGCCTGTGGATGTCTCTGTACAGCCTGCTCTTTTTCCAGGTGGGCTTTTTCTACGTCGGATTTCTCTCCTTATTTCAAGGGCGTCCCTCTTTGGGGCTGGCCTCGCCCTTGAGCGCTCCCACCGTCTCCGTGGATTGAAATTTTTTGCCTCCCCTTGGGCGGGTAAAAACCTTGACAGGGCAGCAGGCCCTGGTCATCATGCCATCAAGTTATGAAGAAAACTTTCGAAGTCACGCTGCTCAACCAAAAATTCCAGCTCAAAAGCGAGTCGGACGAAAAATACGTCCAGCGCGTGGCCGATTTCGTCAATAAAAAGCTCTTCGATATCCAAGAAAAGACGAAATCCGTCTCTTCTTTGAACGTCGCGCTGCTTGCGGCCTTGAACATTGCCGACGATTTCTTTAGAATTAAAAATGTCGAGAAAGAGAAGATCGCCCAGGCGCGCGGCAAGGTCCGCGAGATCCTCGGGTTGATCGATCGGCAGCTGGGCGCCTAAAGAAAGATTTCGCTCTTTTACAGCTTTGAATTGACCTTTCCCTGCCTTGTTCGCGTTTGGTGCTTTTTCTATGATTTAGAACCTAGCTGATGAGAACGGGAGTTTCCGCTCACGGCGGTGAGCAAGCCCGCCGACCCTTCGGGGCCGCATGCGGGAAGCCTAATGTCGTGATTGAAGCGCCCACCTATTTTAAATAGGTTCAAATCTCACGGCCCACACGACAGAAGGTGGGGAGAATTTGAAGTCTTTTCCCTTCCCTCGGGAGGGGAAAAGACTTGAAATTGAGTCGGATCAAAGCCTGGAGCCTTTTTATTTTTGCAACTTTGCCCGCGATAAAATTAAAAAATTATTTTTAGAAACATTTTTTCCCGTTTGCAGCCAAAACCTTGATTCCGTGCATCACCTGATTTTTCAATAGCCTGCATTTTCTCCACGGCACCCGCCTCGATTTCCCCTTATGAATGCTGTCTCCAAAGAGCGCTTGCGCGTCGCCATGCGCGAGCGGCGGCTCGCGTTGAGCCGCGAAGCCCAGGAAGAGGCCGAGGCGGCGATCGTCCGACGCCTCGAGATGAGGCCGGAGTTTCCCGCTTGCAAGAGCATTGCCTTGTATTGGGCGGTGCGGGGAGAAGTGCCCACCCAGGCCCTGTACCGGCGCCTGCGGTCCGAGGGGCGGGCGGTTTTCCTGAGCCGGCTGCGAGGGGAAAATTTAGAATTCGCCGAGGCCGCCGACCCCTCGGCCTTGGTTCCGGGCCCCATGGGCTTGTCGGAACCGACTGCGGAGCACCCCGCCGTTCCACTGGAGCGGATCGACCTGGTCTTGGTGCCGGGCCTGGCCTTCGACCTCCGCGGCGCCCGCTTGGGCTGGGGGAAGGGATACTATGATCGGGCGCTGCGGGGCTACGGCGGCCTGCGCTGGGGCCTGGCCTACGATTTTCAGGTCTTCGAGGAGATTCCGGCCGAGGCGCGCGACGAGAGCGTCCATTGGGTATTCACCGAGACGCGTTCGATCGATTGCCGGAGACGGGAAGATTTCGGGAGGGAACCGTGACTTGGACACTGCTGGCGGCCTTGGGGGCCGCGCTCCTGGGCCTCGGGCTCGGAGTCTTGATCCGAAAGAAGCTCGCCGAGGCCAAGATCGTCTCGGCGGAGACCGAGGCGGAGCGCCTCCTGGAAGAGGCTGAGGGCAAGGCGCAGCAGCGTCGCAGGGAGGTCGAGCTCGAAGCCCAGGCCCTGAAGCTCAAGGCGCAAAAGGAGCTCGAGGAGGAGGGGCGCGGCCGCAAGGCGGAGCTCGAGAAGATCGAGCAGCGCATCTTTGCCAAAGAAGGGAGCCTCGACAAGAAGTTCGAGGCCCTGGAGCGACGCGAGCGGGAATTCGAGGCGCGGGAACAGGCGGTGGCTGACAAGGAAAAGGCCGCCGCCGACCTGTTGGAGAAAAACCGCGGCTTGGTCGAGGAATCCCGCGCCGCCCTCGAGAAGGTCGCGGGGATGTCTGCCGAGGAGGCCAAGTCCCGCCTGGTCAAGTTGGTCGAGAGCGAGGCGCAGGTCGAGGCGGGACGCCGCCTGCGGCAAATCGAGGAGGAGACCCGCGCCACCGCCGACAAAAAGGCCCGGCAGCTCATCACCAAGGCGGTGGAGCGGCTGGCCGGGGAATGGGTCGCGGAAAAGACCGTGACCGTGGTGCACCTGCCCAGCGACGAAATGAAGGGCCGGATCATCGGCAAGGAGGGGCGCAATATCCGCGCCCTCGAGCAACTCACCGGCATCGACCTCATCATCGACGATACGCCGGGGGCGGTGATCCTTTCGGGCTACAATCCGGTGCGCCGCGAGGTCGCGAAGATCGTCCTGGAGCGGCTTCTCCAGGACGGACGCATCCATCCCGCGCGCATCGAGGAGATGGTGCAGAAGGTCACGCAGGAGCTCGACGTTCAGATCAAAGAGGCCGGCTCCGCCGCCTGTTTCGAGCTGGGCATTCACGGCCTGCATCCCGAGCTGATCCGGCTGCTGGGCACGCTCAAATTCCGCACCAGCTACGCCCAGAACGTCCTGGTTCATTCCATCGAGGTGGGTTTTCTCTGCGGCACGATGGCCGCGGAACTGGGCATGAACGAGATGATGGCGCGGCGGGCCGGCCTGCTGCATGACATCGGCAAGGCCGTCAGCCACGAGATCGAGGGCTCGCACGCGATCATCGGGGCGGACTTCGCCAAAAAGTACGGGGAAGACGCGCGGGTGGTGCACGCGATCGCGGCCCACCACGAGGACGTACCCCAGACCACGGCGTTGGCCCACCTGGTCGACGCCGCCGACGCGCTCAGCGGGGCGCGGCCGGGGGCGCGCAGCGAGGTGCTCGAATCCTACGTGAAGCGGGTGGAAGACCTGGAGCGCATCGCCAAGTCCTTCGAGGGGATCGACAAGGTCTACGCCATCCAGGCGGGCCGCGAGGTACGCGTGATGGTCGACCACGACAAGATCGGCGACGCCCAGGCCGCCATCCTTTCCCGCAACATCGCCCGGAAGATCGAGGAGGAGCTTACCTATCCCGGGCAGATCCGGGTGACCGTGATCCGGGAATCCCGGGCCGTCGACTACGCCAAATAAGGGAAATTCCGAAGTTGCCTGATTATCGTTGCAGTTTTGCCCGCGGCGTGGTGTCAAACCGCTATGAACCTACTCTTCATTGGAGATATCTTTGGCGAGCCCGGGCGCAAGGCCGTCGCGGATCTGCTGCCGGGCCTGCGCCGCGACCGCAAGATCGACTTCGTCGTGGGCAACGGCGAAAACGTCGCTCATGGCAAGGGCATCACCCAAAAGACCGCCGAGCAGCTCTACGCCGCCGGCATCGACGTCATCACCACCGGCAACCACGCCTTCGACCAACACGAGGTCCACGATTATTTCCGCCGCCAGCCCAAGCTCCTGCGGCCGGCCAACTACAGCGCTGCCTCGCCGGGGCGGGGCTACGTGGTGGCGGAGGTCTATGCGGGGGTGCAATTGGCCGTGGTCAACCTGATCGGGCGCATCAACATGGAACCCGCCGACTGCCCTTTCGCGGCCGCCGATCGGGTCCTGGCCGAGCTGAAGGGCAAGGCCGACGTGATCTTCGTCGACATGCACGCCGAGACCACCAGCGAGAGCCGCGCCATGGGCTGGCATCTGGACGGGCGCGTCGCGGCCGTCATCGGTTCGCACACCCATGTCCAGACCGCCGATGAGGAGATCCTGCCGCGCGGCACCGCCTTTTTGACCGACGCCGGGATGACGGGGCCGTATCGTTCCGTGATCGGGATGAAGATCGACAATGTCCTGCGCAAGTTCCAGATGGGGATCAAGTCGCGCTTCGAGCCCGCCGACGGGGATGTCCGGTTTTGCGCCGCCCTGGTGGAGATCGAGGAGTCGACGGGATTGGCGCGCAAGATCGAGCGGGTGCAGATTCGTCTTTAAACTTGTTGGCTTTGGTTGCTTGTCGCGGGGTTTCGGCTTCCCGGGGTGGGTGTTCTTGCCTCGTTTGCCGCAGGCCGGGTGAAGAAGGGATCTCCCCTGGAGCTCTTTTCCCTGGGGCTCAAGCCGCCCCAGGGAAAGGTCGAAAGGGCGAAATTATCACAGGCTAAAAGGGGTTCGCCTTTTCGAAACCCGCTCCAGGGGGGATCTCCTTTTCACCCGGGGTGCCTTGAACACCTTCCTGATAATTTTTGGATTTTGCTTCGATTGACAGCGCTACCGGGCTTCTCTATGGTCTGCTAAATCTTTATGGCCGCTCTGGATTTGCTCAAAAAAGGCACCGTCGAAATTATCTCGGAAGGGGAACTCGCCAATAAATTGACCCGCGGGAAACCCCTGCGCATCAAGGCCGGTTTCGACCCCACCGCCCCCGACCTGCACTTTGGACACCTAGTCCTGCTCCGAAAGCTGAAGGCCTTTCAGGACCTCGGGCATCAGGTCTGCTTTTTAATCGGGGACTACACCGCCGCGATCGGAGACCCCAGCGGCCGCAACGAGACCCGCCCACCCTTGACTCGAGAGGAGATCGAGCGGAACGTCCAGACTTACAAAGACCAGGTGTTTCGCGTCTTGGATCCCAAGCAGACCGAGGTCCTGTTCAATTCCTCCTGGCTCGATAAATTGGACGGTCGCGGGATGATCCGGCTCGCCAGCCGCTATACCGTGGCGCGCATGCTGGAGCGCAACGACTTCGAAAAGCGCTACAAGTCCGGCCATCCCCTGGCGATCCACGAGTTTCTCTATCCGCTCCTGCAGGGCTGGGATTCGGTGGCGATGAAGGCCGACGTCGAGCTGGGCGGCACCGATCAGAAGTTCAACTTATTGATGGGGCGGCATCTGCAGCACGAGGAAGGGCAGGAGCCCCAGGTCGTGATGACCCTCCCGCTGCTCGAGGGCCTCGACGGCGTCGATAAGATGAGCAAGTCGAAGGGGAATTACATCGGAGTCACCGAGGACGCCGACGCGATGTTCGGCAAGATGATGTCGGTTTCCGACGCCCTGATGTGGCGCTACTTCGAATTGCTCACCGACCGCAGCTTGGAAGAGATCCAGCGCATGCAACAGGAGGTCGCCTCCGGGAAATTGCATCCCAAGGCCGTCAAGGTCGGCCTGGCGAAGGAGATCATCGGGTATCTTCATTCGTCCTCGGCTGCAGAGGCGGCGGCCGCTCACTTCGAAAAGTCCTTTTCCCAGCGTCAAGTCGAGGCGATCGAGGATGTCACGGTCCGTACCGACAAAAATGTCATTGTTGCCTACCACGCGGTGAAGGAGGCCGGCTTCGCCGCCACCGGCAACGAGGCCAAGGCCAAGATCAAGGGCGGAAGCATCCACGTCGACGGCGAGGTGCTCAAAGACCCCTTCGCCGAGCTAAAGGACCAAGGGAAGGGCATCTTGCTCCAGGGAAAGATCGAGAAGCGGCGCGTGGAGCGCAGGGTTTTTCTTAGGCGCTAGGCGACTCGCTGTCCAGTTCCGCCTGGATGTCATCCTTCGCCATGCTTTCCTGCAGGCGGCCGGCCGTCTCTTTGCCGCCGCCATACAAGCCGTGGGACTGTCTTTCCTGCGGATTGGAAGACCAGTGATTGTTATCCGCGTATTTGGGCATGATGACGTCGATCATCGCCTGACGGACGTCGGTGGGAATGAGGTCCAGCAGGAGTTCCAGCTTGTGCTCGTCTCCTCCCGCTAGCGACCAGAACATGGTGCCGACGATCTGACGGACCCCGTGGTAGAGGTTGTCTTGGTCGAGGGACTTGTCCTTCAGTTTGGCCAGGAAGGACGACCAATCCCCGGAATCAATGCCTTTGCGGAATTGCTCGGCGAGGTCATAGGTGAGCTTGGAGTCGGCGAAGGAGGGGATTTTCGCAGCAAAGCCGGCGAAGGATTGCCGCAGGTCGGCCACTTTTTTCTCCCGTTTCAGGTCTTTTTCGATCGCCTGCAAATCTTCCTTGGTCTTTTCATCGTCGACGGCCTGGCCTTCCCAGGATTTTTCCAGGTCTTCCACCCGTTTCTTTAATTCCGCCTTCTTGGCATCGGGGATCGAGGCATGGTCGATGCGGTCTTTGAGGTCCTTCGCCGAAGCTTTGCGCTCGTCCGCCTTCTCCTTCGCCGTCTCCGCGGCGCTCGTTTTGGCGTCTTCGAATCCTTCCTTGGCCTCGGAGTAGAGTTCGGAGGCCCCCTCGACGTCGTGCTTGGCGAGCGCCTGCTCGGCGTCGGTGCACTTCTCCACCAGGGACTTTTTCGTCTCCTCGTCCAGGGTCTCGGAGCCGAGCTCCTTGCGGAGGTCCTGCAATTCCTTTTTCAATTCATCGCGCGCCGGGGCTGCCTCGAGGTCGGCGGCCAGGCCCTCCTGCATCGACTCCAGCTCCGCGCGGACGCTGGCCAGGATCTCCTGCCTTTTCTCGGGGGAGAGGGAGGCGCTTTGCATGACCAGGGTTTTCTTGGCCTCGAGTTGTTTTAACCAATCGGAGCTAGCGCCCTGGCCTCTCGCCATGGTCCGGAGGTCTTCAATCTCGCGGTAGACAGAATTCGAGTCGATGGGCCCGGCCGGCTCGCCTGCTTCCTCGCCTTCGCCCAAGTCGAAATCCCCGTAGGCCTCGGAGTCGTAGGCCGCATCGTTGCCGTAGTAGTTTTCGTAGTCTTCCCCGCCGGTGCCCAGGGTCTTGCCCGTCTCCAACGTCTTATCCGTCTTGTGAATCATGCGATCCTCCTCGGCGGCATCAGGCCGCTGCAAATAACAAAAAGCAATGCCTGTGCCATCGTCGTTTGGAAAAAAATCCTTATGAAATCAGGGGTACTATCCCGGCGCGGTCCGGAAGATTGCAAAATTTGCAGTCCTCGCCTCCGCTTTGAGAGCTTTTGCCAAGCCCCGGTATTCGCCTCCTCGGGCGGCAACAAAGATTGTACTGGGCTTTGCGGGATAGGGCGACGGAATAAAAAAGACCTGGGCCCCGAGGGGAGGGGCCCAGGACCCGCCGGTGATTTGGGGTTAACGGCGGGGATGCCACGTTGAGGGAAAACGACGTGGAAAAAACGAATTAGGCGGAGCGGCGCAGGGTCTCGACGTGCCGGCGGGCCATGGTCCAGAGCGGTCCGCGGGTGAAGCGGACTAGGTTCGCCAGGTCTTCTTCCTGCAGGAAGGGGTTGGCGAGCATGCTGTGCTCGATCTCCTGCATGAGGCGCTCGGCGCTGTGGTAGGAGCCCTCGGCCTCGACGGCGCGGGCCTGGTTGGGGACCAGGCTGAGAAGCTTTTTTACCTGCTGGATTTTTTCGGTCATCGTGGCCATGGGCAACTCCTTGCCAAGATAGAAAAGCAAGGCCTGTGCCAGGCCGATGAAAAATAAAATATTAAAGATATCAATAAGATATATAAAATCAGGAATATAAAAATGCAATATTTGTAGGTCAATACTGCAAATTATGAAAAATGTCTGGGACTGCCTTTTTTAGCAAGACTTCGGGGTAGGCCTTCCGATAATCTAGAGGTGATTTGGGGACCGGGAATAACCCGGAATTTATTGTTTTCTTGAGGTTTGCCGATGCGTTCCATCCGGTATTTCCTAAGCCTGCCCCATTTCCTCGTCTGGTCCGGTCTCTTGATGGCCTGCGCCGGGGTGACCCCCAGCTCGCCCCCCAACCAAGGCCCGAGCGGGGGAGGGGGAGCGCTTGATGCCCCGACCCAGCTCACCGAGCCCGCGGCGCAAGGGTCCCTGCAGGCCGCGGCCCAGCCCCTCCAGGTGGGGCAGCCGGCTCCGGGTCCGGATCCCACCAAGCACAGCTTCTTCGTCGAAAAGCTCTACGTGAAGCCGCTGTGCAAGCTCAGCGGGAAAGACCTGTACCAATACAAAATCCACGGCTACGTGAGGATCTCAAATCCGAATGAGGTCCCGGAGCCCTACGTCGACATCATCTCCATGGGCTCGATCCGGGCGGTCGATCAGGGAAAATCCCGGTATACGGAGATTCCCCTCAGCTACAAGCTGACCTTCACCGACGAGGGGCAGAAGGTCTTTAGCTTCGGCTATTTTGAGTTCTTGCTCTGGGCGCCGGTAGAGTATCAGGTGGCCTTTTATCTAGTGCCGCCGCAAGGCAACAAGGGCGTGAGCACCCCCTGGACCTCCTGCCCGAATGCCGCCTGCGTCCCCGATCCCGAGATCCCAGTTGTCGTCAAGAGTACGTCCGGCCTGCTCATGGGCAAGTCGGGGATCGGCGATCCGGTTGGGGTCTGTGAGGTCGGAGGTGGTTCCCTAGATCCGCCCCAACAATTCCTTTTGGATGGCAATCACCCGGAGGAATAAAGGGATCCCATCGGCTAGAGTCAACTCCCGAATCCCCTTTGGCCGATATATAATTAAGTTATGCGTTCGCATTGCACCCAAAAGCTGTTTTCCATGATGCTCGGCTATTTCGCCCTAATGGCCCTGGTGGCCTGCTCGGGCATGGGGCCCGGCGCCAACGCGCCCGCCCGCGGAGGCGCCTCCCTGGATTCGGCCTCGGCCGGCGGGCCGGTCGGGCAGGGCCAGGCCAGTACGGTGGCCGCCGCGCAGCCGCTCAGCGGGGGGTTTCCCGCACCCAGCCTCGAGGGCGACCCCGGAAAGAACATCTTTTCCGTCAATTTTGACGAGCAAGACCCCGTCTGCCGCGAGGAGGAGGCCGATCGCTACGGCTATGTCCTTTCGGGTTACGTGGCCCCGCCTGGAATGAAACAACCGGTCAATGGGAGGGTGCTGCGTTGGATCGATCCCGGCGCCAAGACCTACCTCGACGTCGAATTGGAAGATTACGGCGGCTTCGTCCAGAAAACCGCCGTCGTGATCCTCAATTATACGGGGCATTTTCGCGCGGAGTTGAGCGGGTCCTATCCGCCCGGCTTTAATGTCGCCCTCTTGCCCGAAACCGCGGCGAAGGACAAATTGAACCAAGTTCTGCCCTGTCCGGATGAGGCCTGCGTCCCTCCCGATGCCTTCAAGGTCGAGATGGTTTTTTCTTCCAATCTCGACCCCTCAACTCTAGCCGGCCTGCCCACCTGCTTGATGTGGCGGGCCCAGTATAATTCCGCCGTTCCGCAAAGAAAAATTCGGTAAATCCTTCCCCAACCAATGGCCGAGGGGCTGTAGCTAGGCCTTCAACCCCAGGAATTTCGCCAGGACGGTCTTGTTCTTGGGGATGCGGTGCCGTTCCAGCCGCATGTAGAGACTGCGCAGGCTGATGCCGAGTTCCCGAGCCGCCGCCTCCTTGTCCATGCGCGTCTTGCGCAGGGCCTCGAGGATGAGACGCCGCTCTTCGTTGCGGGTCTCCTTGTCCGCGGAACCCGAGCCGGCCAAGCCCGGCGCCTCGGCCGGGGCCCGGCCCAGATTCAAGAAGGCCGGGGTGATGGGGCGCCCCTTGGCGAAGAGCAGGGCGTTGCGCATCACGCCTTCGAGCTGCCGGATATTTCCCGGCCAGGGATGCCCGAGCAGGACGTCGAAGGCCTCGTCGGTCACCTCGCTGGCCGGCAATTTGAAATCCCGCGAGAGCTTCTCGATCAAGTGTTTCACCAAAAGCGGGATGTCCTCGCGCCGCTCGCGCAGGGGCGGCAGCCTCAGGGTGAGTCCGTTGATCCGGAAGAACAGGTCCTGCCGGAACTTTTCCTCCTCCACCAGCTTTTCCAAATCCTTGTTGGAGGCGGTCACCAGCCGCACGTCGACCTTCACGCTCTTGGCGGAGCCGAGCGGCCGCACCTCGCCCTCCTGTAATACCCTGAGCAGCTTGACCTGCATGCCGAGCGACATGTCGGCCACCTCGTCGAGGAACAGGGTGCCGCCGTCGGCCTGCTCGAAGAGGCCGATGCGGTCGCGGTCGGCGTGGGTGAAGGCGCCCTTCTTGTGGCCGAACAGCTCGCTCTCCAGCAGGGTCTCGGGAATCGCGCTGCAGTTGACCGCCAGGAAGGCCTTGGCCTTGCGCTGGCTGTTGAAATGCAGCGAGCGCGCCACCAGTTCCTTGCCGGTGCCGGACTCGCCATGGATCCAGACGGGGATCGGCGTGTCGGTGACGTGGTCGAGCAGGTGGAAGACCTCCATCATGGCGGGTGATTGCCCGACGATCTCCTCGTAGCCGTAGCGGAGCTGGTCGCGGACGTGGGCGAGCTCGTCCGACAGCGTCTCGATGCGCTTTTCCTGGTTGGCCACCCGCTCTTCCAGCGCCGCCTTGGCCTTGCGCAGCTCGTCGATCATCTCCGCCTTCTCGATGGCGAGGGCCGCCTGGGAGGCGAGGGCATTGAGGTAGACGATGTCCTCCTCGCCGAAGCAGCCGGGGTGGTAGCGGTGGTCGAGGTAGATGGCGCCCTTCACCCGGCCTTCCAGCTCGAGGGGGGCGACGAGGATGGACTTCAGCTGGAACTGCACCACGCTCTTTTTTTCCTGCAGGCGCGGGTCGAGCTGGGCGTTCTCGGTGAGCAGGGTGCCGCCCTGGTCCATCGCCTGCCGCACGGCGCTCAGCGAGATCTTGAAGTCCTCTTGGTCGAGGGATTGGTGGTTGAGGTGCCGCGCCGTCTTCGCCTCGAAGCCCTCCAGCGCGCCTCCCTTGGCCTTGGGGTTGCGCAGCAGGAGAAAGCCGCGTTCGGCGCCCGTGATCTCGATGGCCGCGTCCATGACCCGTTCCAAGATCTCGCCCAGCTCGTGGCGCTTAGAGATCTGGCGGCTGATCTCGGTGAACTGCCGAAAGCGCTGTTCGGAGAGCCGCGGTCCCTCCGCCGCCGGCTGGGGAAGGGGAGGCGGGGCGGCCGCGGGGGCGGGGGTGAGGGCGGCGAAGGCCTCGTCGAGGCTCTGCACTTTGCGGTTTTTTTCAAAGTCCATTTTCATCTCCTCCGGTAAACGGTTGAAAATTTCCAGATGGGCCTGCAGCGCGAGGATCTGCAGTCGATGGGCGCTCGCCTTGAGGCCCGAGCGGAGCAGGGTTTCGGCGAGCAGTTGAAAGGCATCCGCCCGCAGCTCCGGCATGGGCAGGGCGTTCACTTGTTCCAACAGGGCCTGCCAGGCTTGCGGCTCCGGGGCCGGGCTAAGACCGGCGAACACTTGTTCCAGCAGGGCGAGCAGCGTGGGCCACAGGGGGCCGGGGATCCTCGCCGCCCGGCCTCGCAAATCCGCCCAGGCGGAGGGTGGGCCGTCGGAGGTCCTTAGTTTCAGCTGACAACGGCACAGCCCCCAAGCCGCGGCCAAGGCCTCGAGGGAGTTGCCGCGGGCCTTGGCCTGCGCCGCGGCCGCCGCAAAATGGCGTTCCGCGGCCGGGAAGTCGAGCCGCAGGTAGGCGTCTTCCGCCAGCCGGAGCTCCAACTCGGCGCCCAGTCCGGCCTTGGCGTAATTCTCCCGAGCGGCCTCCGCCGCCGCGAAGGCCGCCCGAGCGGCCTCCGTGCGCCCCGAGCGGTTCCACAAATCGGCGGCTTGCAGCTCGGAGAGCAGGCGGTCGTGGGTTGTCCCCAGCAGGCGCAGGATGGGCCGCGCCTCCTCCATGCGCTGCTGGGCGCGACCGTAATCGCCCCGGGCCAGATCCAGCTGCGCCGCGTTTTGCCGGAAGCGTGCCCACTGCAAGAGCTCGCCGCCCACCTCGCTGAGCCGCAGCGCCGCATCCAAGGCCGTCTCGGCCGCCTCGAGCGCGCCGAGCTCCAAGGCCAGCAAGCCGAGCCAATGCTGCGCCACCGCCTGCGATTGGGCGTTGCCCGCCTCGCGGTAGCGCTCCCAGGCCGCCGTCATGCGGGCCCGGGCCTCGGGAAAATCCAGGGCCGCGCGGGCCAGCTCGCCGCGCCTCTGCTCGATTTCCCCTTGCAGCAGCGGGTCTCCGGCCGCCAGCTCCAGCGCCTTCGCCAGGTGTCCTTGCGCCGCCTCGAGTTGTCCCGCCTCTTGCTCGAGGGCGGCGAGGAAGTTATGCGCCCGGGCCTGATAGGGGCGGTGGGCGGGATGCACCGTCGGGTCGGCCAGGGCGAGGCAGGCCGCGAAGCGACGCCCCGCCTCGGCCTTGTCCTCCATGCCGAACAGCACCAGCCCCGTGTAGAAGTGATGTTTCGCTTTCTGCAAAAAGCTCGCGTCGTCGGGCCGATCTTGGATCCACCGGTCGTAGGCCGCGAGCGCCTCCGGCAGGCGGCCCAGGCGAAACAGGAGGGGGGCGAGGTGGCCCTGAATGAGATAGCGCTGCTCCGCGCCGCGCGCCAGGGGCCACAGCGCCTGATAGAGCTCGGCGGCCTCGCGCAGGTGGCCCTGGGAGATTTGATATTCGGCGGCCTTCATGCCCCAGGGCAGCGCGGTCTCCGCCTCCTGATAGGCCAGGGCATGGGCGGCGACGGCCACGGCCGCTGGAGTGGCGCTGGGCGCCCCTGCATTCTTTTTTAGGAGGTGGCGCAGCCAGTCCCGGTCGGCGGCATGCCATAGCTCTTCCGGAAGCATCTCGCGCAGTGCCTGTCTCGAGGCCTGCGGGGCCAGTCCCAGGCGCTCTGCCTGGATCGCGAGCAGGCCGGCCCGGCGCAATTCGAAATGGGCGGCGTCGAAAGCTTCGGATGTTTCCCCGAGCAGGGCGCGAAACTCCTCCCAGGTAGGCGCCCGCTGCGCCGTGGCGAGCAGGGCCAGCCAGCGTTTCGCCGCGCCGCTGAGCGATTCCACCCGGTAGCGAAGCGCCTTCGCGATGCTGTTCGGGAGCCGAAGCTCGGCGGCGGAGCGGGAGCCCAGGCCTTGCCGCAGCGCCTCGGTCAGCAGGAGGGGATTGCCCCCGCAAGATTCGACGAGGCCGGCTTGTTGCGCCTGCTCGAGGATCCCCTCCGGATCCGCTGCCGCCAAGAGGGCCCGGGAGGCCGTTTTCGAGAGCGGCCCTAAGACCAGGGCAAGTGTGGCGGTCTGGTCGCCCTCGCCTGGGTCGAGGGTGAGCCCTCCGCCGAGCTCCGGGTTGTACTCCAAGACCCAGGCCCAGGCGGGCGCCTTGCCGCGCGCGAAGGCCAGGAAGAGCGGCAGCTCCTGCCTGGCTTTTGCGGGCCAAAGATGGACGTCCTGCAGCAAGGCCACGCCGGGGCGCCTCGCCACCTCGGCCCAAAGCTCGGGGCCCAAGCCCAGCCAGTGGGCCGGCAAGGGCGCTTCGCCGGAAAACAGGCCGTGCCACCAGTCCGCGCCGCCCTCGGGCCCGAAGCTCAACACGGATCTTCCTTCCAGCTGCAGTGTCCACTTCAACTCCCGCAACAAGCGGCTCCTCCCGATCCCGGCGGGCCCGGTGAGCTGCAGGAGTTTTCCCTGCCGGCCTGGCAAGGCGCCGTGCAGGAACTCCCAGGCCGCCCGCCATTCCTGTTCCCTCCCGATCAGCGGCAGCGTCGCGGTGAGGGCGCCGGCTTCCGATGCATCGCCGCCCCCCAATTGCTGCGGCAGGTGTTGGTTCAGGTATTTCAACAGCGCCAGGGCCGAACGGGGGCGGCGGGCGGGATTCGGGTCCAGGAGACGTTGCAGGATTTGCGAGAGAAACTCGGGGCAATCGGGGCGAAGCTCGCGCAGGGGTCGAGGGGGCTGGCGAAAGGTGAGGGAGAGGCTGGCGGAGCTGGAATAGGGGAGGCGCGCGGCCAGCGCCTCATAAAAGGCGACGCCTAGGGCGAAGAGGTCCGAGCCCGCGGAAAAATCCCCTGCCCAGGCCTCGGGGGCGAGGTAAGCCAGGGTGCCCTGAGGGCTGCGCGCGGCGCCCGGGCTTGGCGCGGCGCCGGCCAGGCCGAAATCCAGGATTTTTAATTCGCCGGCGGCGTCGATCAAGAGGTTCGCGGGCTTGAGGTCCCGGTGCAGGAAATTTTGTCCGTGCAGGTAATGCAGGCCTTGCGCGGCCTGCCCCAGTACCTGCGCCCAACGCTCCGGAGGCAGGCGGGGCAGGGCGGTATCCAGGGTCTCGCCGGACAGGTATTCCATCGCGAAGCAGGGGCCTTCCGGGAAGTAGTCGAAGACCTTCACCAGGCGGGGGTGGGACAGTTGGGAAAGCAGCCGCACCTCCTCGCGGATCCAGGCGGGATCGCCGCTTCCCTCGGCTTGCAGAAATTTCAAAGCGAGGACCGTTCCGTCGGCCTTGCGGCGGGCCAGATAGACCCGCCCCATCCCGCCTTCGCCCAGGGGGCGAAGGATTTCCAGGCCAGCGGGGGCGGCGGGGAGCTTTGGGTTCATTTGCAGATTATGCAAAATTTGCGAACGAAAGACGAAGGAAAGAATTCACAGGCAAAACCCGGTCTTTTTTCTTGCCTCGTCCCGGCCCCTATACTATCCCAGGCCCCGTCGCTCAAACCCGTTGATCTTTCAAGAAAATACCCTTCGGAGTGTCCCTTGCTCGAACGCTACAGTCGCCCGCAAATGGTCCGCATCTGGGAGCCCCAGGCCAAGTTTCAGCGCTGGCTGGATATCGAGGTGGCCGCCTGCGAGGCTTGGGCAAAACTCAAAAAGATCCCCGCCAAGGACCTGCAGAACATCCAAAAGAAGGCCCGCTTCGACATCGCCCGCATCAACCAGATCGAGGCGATCACCAAGCACGACGTCATCGCCTTCGTCACCTGCGTGGCCGAATTCGTCGGGCCCTCCGGGCGCTTTTTGCACATGGGCCTCACCAGCTCCGACGTGCTCGACACCTGCCTGGCCATGCAGCTGCGCGACGCGGGCAAGATCCTGGCAGCGGACCTCGACGCCCTGCTCAAGGTGCTGAAGCGGCGCGCGCATCAGTATAAAGACACCGTCCAGGTGGGCCGTTCCCACGGGATCCACGCCGAGCCCATCACCTTCGGCCTCAAGCTCGCGATTTGGTACGACGAGATGAAGCGCAACCGCGAGCGCCTGGCCCTGGCCATCGAGCAGATCTCCTTCGGGAAATGCTCGGGCGCGGTCGGGACCTTCGCCCACGCGCCGCCCGCCGTCGAAAAATTCGTGATGAAGAAATTGGGGCTCAAGCCCGCGCCGGCCTCTTCGCAGATCGTCCAGCGCGACCGGCACGCCTTCTATTTCACGACCCTGGCCGTGATCGCGGGCACCATCGACAAGATCGCCACCGAGATCCGGCACCTGCAGCGCACCGAGGTGCTCGAGGCCGAGGAGTACTTTACGCCCGGGCAGAAGGGCTCCTCGGCGATGCCCCACAAGCGCAACCCCATCCTCTCCGAAAACCTTTCGGGCCTGGCCCGTCTCATCCGGGGCTACGCCATGTCGGCCCTCGAGAACCAGGCGCTCTGGCACGAGCGGGACATCAGCCATTCCAGCGTCGAGCGGGTGATCGGCCCCGACGCCACCGTGACCCTCGACTTCATGCTGGTCCGCTTGACCCATCTGCTGGAAAACCTTGTTGTCTATCCCAAACGCATGCGGGAGAACCTCGAAAAGCTGGGCGGCCTGGTGCACAGCCAGCAGGTGCTTTTGGCACTGGTCGAGGGCGGTCTGAGCCGCGAGGACGCCTATGCGATCGTGCAGCGGCTCGCGATGCGGGTTTGGGAGACGCGGGAGAGCTACGCCAAGCTGCTGAAGGCCGAGCCGGCGGTGCGCAAGCACCTGAGCGACCGGGAGATCGATGCGATTTTCGACATTAGGCACCACCTCAAGCACGTGGATCACATCTTTCAACGCGTGTTCGGGGGTGCTAGGTAGGAAGCCCTTATGAAAGCCAAAGTCACGGTAAAATTAAAGAACGGCGTCCTCGACCCGCAGGGCAAGGCGGTGCTCAATTCGGCCCATGCCCTGGGCTTCGAGGAGGTGAAGGACGTGAGGGTCGGCAAATCCTTCGAGATCGACCTGGGCGCCGCCGATCCCAAGCAGGCCAAGGAGCGCCTGGCCCAGTTGGCCGACAAGCTGCTCGCGAACACCGTCATCGAAAACTTCGAAGTGGAGATCCTCTGAGCGATGAAAGTCGGCGTCGTCGTATTTCCCGGCAGCAACTGCGATCATGACCTCTACCATGTGTTGGGCGAGATCATGGGCTTTCAGGCCGTCTCCCTCTGGCACAAGGAGGCCGACCTGAAGGGCTGCGACGCGGTCCTGATCCCCGGCGGCTTCTCCTACGGCGATTACCTGCGCTGCGGGGCTATCGCGAAGTTCTCGCCCGTCATGAAAGAGGTACAGCGCCACGCCCGGGAGGGCCGGCCGGTCCTGGGCATCTGCAACGGCTTCCAAATCCTGACCGAAGCGGGCCTGTTGCCCGGGGCCTTGATCCGCAACCGCTCGCTCAAGTTCATCTGCGACTACACCCGCGTCCGCGTCGACAACGACCAGACGCCCTTCACCCGCAAGGCGGGGAAGGGGAGCGTCCTCAAGATCCCCATCGCCCACGGCGAGGGGAATTACTTCATCGACGCGGAAGGGCTGAAGCGCCTGGAGGGCGAGGGGCAGGTGGTGTTCCGCTACGTCGACCCCCAAGGCGAGGCCAGCGAGGCCGCCAACCCCAACGGTTCCCTGAACAACATCGCGGGGGTCTGCAATGCCCGCCGCAACGTGGTGGGCCTGATGCCCCACCCGGAACGCGTGAGCGAGGCCCTGCTGGGTTGCGAGGACGGAAAGGTGATTTTCGCCGGCCTGCTGTAAGGCGATTTGAAGAGACATTCATGAGCCAATCCCTATTGCAACAAGCCCAAGAGTTCGGACTCAGCGAGGAGGAGTTCCAGCGCATCCTCCAGATCCTGGGACGCGAGCCCAACCTGGTCGAGCTGGGCATCTTCTCGGTGATGTGGTCCGAGCACTGCAGCTACAAGAGCTCGCGGGTCCATTTAAAGAAGCTGCCCACCAGCGGACCCCAGGTGATCCAAGGCCCCGGCGAGAATGCCGGCATCGTCGATATCGGCGAGGGCTGGGGCGTGGCCTTCAAGATGGAGTCCCACAACCATCCCAGCTTCATCGAGCCCTACCAGGGCGCGGCGACCGGGGTGGGGGGCATCCTGCGCGACGTCTTCACCATGGGCGCGCGGCCCATCGCCAACCTCAACTCGCTGCGCTTCGGCGCCGCCGACCACCCCAAGACCCCCTTCTTGGTGAATGGCGTGGTGGCGGGCATCGCCGGCTACGGCAATTGCATGGGCATCCCGACGGTGGGCGGGGAGGTCTTCTTCGACGCCTCCTTCAGCGGCAACATCCTGGTCAACGCCATGACCGTGGGGCTGGTGCGCAAGGACAAGATCTTCAAGGGGCTCGCCGAGGGCGTCGGCAATCCCGTCATGTACGTCGGCAGCAAGACCGGCCGCGACGGGATCCACGGGGCTACCATGGCCTCGGGCGAGTTCGACGAGTCCAGCGAGGAGAAACGCCCGACGGTGCAGGTCGGAGATCCCTTCACCGAAAAACTGCTGCTCGAGGCCTGCCTCGAGGTGATGGCGGCCGACGTCCTGGTCGGCATCCAAGACATGGGCGCGGCCGGCCTGACCAGCTCTTCCTTCGAGATGGCCTCCCGGGCGGGCAGCGGCATCGAGATGGACTTGGACAAGATCCCCGCGCGGGAAGAGGGCATGACGGCCTACGAGATGATGCTCAGCGAATCTCAAGAGCGCATGCTGCTGGTCGCCAAGCGCGGCTGCGAGCAAAAGGTGGTCGAGATCTTCAAGAAGTGGGACCTCGATGCCGTTGTGGTGGGCCGGGTCACCGACGACGGTTGGATGCGCCTCAAGAAAGACGGCCAGGTCGTCGCCGAGCTACCGATCGCGCCGCTCACCGACGCGGCCCCGCTCTATGACCGGCCCCAGCAGGCCGTCGACTTGCAAAAGCGCCAATTACTGGACTGGAATTCCATAACCTGGCCCCGGGATTGGAGCGAGACCCTGTTAAAGATGCTCGGCTCCCCCAATCTGGCCAGCCGCAAATGGGTCTATCGCCAGTACGACCACATGGTCATGACCAATACCGTCGTCCTGCCGGGCGGGGACGCCGCCTTGCTGCGGGTGAAGGGATTGAAGAAGGGGGTCGCCGTCACCGCCGACTGCAACAGCCGTTATTGCTACCTCGATCCCCAGCTCGGGGCCCAGCACGCCGTCGCCGAGGCCGCCCGCAATATTGTCTGCACCGGCGCCAAGCCTTTGGCGGTCACCGACTGCCTCAATTTCGGCAACCCCGAGAAGCCCGAGATCATGTGGGAGTTCGCCACCGCGGTGCGCGGGATGGGCGAGGCCTGCCGGGCCCTCGATACTCCGATCGTGAGCGGCAACGTCAGTCTTTATAATGACACCAACGGGGTTTCGATCTTTCCGACGCCCACGATCGGCATGGTTGGGTTGATCGAGGACGTCGCGCGGCACTTGACCGCCTGGTTCAAGCGGCCCGGCGACGCGGTCTTCCTGCTGGGTGAGCTCGGCGGCGGGCTCGGGGCCAGCGAATACCTGGCCTTCCTCCATGGCAAGACCGCGGGCGCTCCGCCGCCCCTCGATCTCGCCAAGGAAAAGGCCCTGCAGCATTTCGTCTTGCAATGCGCCGAGTCGGGCCTGCTGCGCTCCGCCCACGACGTTTCCGATGGCGGCTTGGCGGTGGCCTTGGCCGAGTCCTGCCTCTGCGATCCCGAACGGCAGGCCGGCGTGGAAATTTCCCTGGCCTCGGGCGTGTCGGGGCGCGAGGCCGCCGAGCTGCTCTTCGGCGAGGGGGCCTCCCGCATCCTGGTCTCCACCGCCCCCGAGTCCGCCGAGACCTTGTTGCAATTGGCGGCGGCCGCGGCGCTCCCGATCCACCGGCTCGGCAGCGTGAGCCCGGGCCGTTTTAAGCTGGGTTCGCTCGTGGATTTGCCCATGGACCGGCTGCGCGCGGTTTGGGAGGATGGTTTTGAAAAGGTTTTAAAGCGGGGAATGTCTTAATATGTGCGGGATCGTCGGCATCTTCAATCACCCGGAGGCCTCACGGATTGCCTATCTGGGGCTTTACGCCCTGCAGCACCGAGGCCAGGAGGCCGCGGGCATCGTCACGGCCGACGGCGACAAGCTCCATGCCCAGCGCCACATGGGGCTGGTGGCCGATATCTTCAACCAGGCCAAGCTGGACAAGTTGACCGGGAACAACGCCATCGGCCACGTGCGCTACTCCACCGCCGGCGCCTCCCAGCTGAAGAACACCCAGCCCCTGGTCTTCGATTACTCCCGTGGCGAGATCGCGATCGCCCACAACGGCAACCTGGTCAATGCGCAGGCCCTGCGCGGCGAATTCGAGGCCCACGGCTCGATCTTCCAATCGACCACCGACACCGAGGTCATTATCCACCTCCTGGCCTCCTTCCACGAGAAAGACCTGATCGGTCGCATTATCGGGGCGCTCAAGCGGGTGGAGGGGAGCTATTCGCTGCTGATCCTCACCAAGAGCCGGATGATCGCCGCCCGCGACCCCTACGGTTGGCGCCCCCTGGTGTTGGGCGATCTCAACGGCAGCCCCATCGTCGCCTCTGAGACCTGCGCCCTGGACTTGGTCGAGGCCAAGTTCATCCGCGAGGTCGAGCCCGGCGAGGTTCTGGTTTTCGACGCCGAGGGTATGAAGTCTTACAAGCCCTTTCCGGTGCCCAAGAAGAAGGCGATGTGCATCTTCGAGCACGTCTATTTCGCCCGCCCCGACAGCAATGTCTTCGGCCGCAACGTCTACGACATCCGCAAGGGCTTCGGCCGGCAACTCGCCAAGGAGCACCCCGTCGCGGCCGACATGGTGGTGCCGGTGCCGGACTCGGGCGTGCCCGCCGCCTTGGGCTACAGCGAAGAATCGAAAATTCCCTTCCAGCTGGGCCTGATCCGCAACCATTACGTCGGGAGGACCTTCATCGAGCCCACCGACCAGATCCGCCACTTCGGGGTCAAGGTGAAGCTGAACGCCGTGAAGGGACTCGTCGAAGGCAAACGCATCGTGCTGATCGACGACTCCATCGTGCGCGGCACCACCTCGCGCAAGATCGTCAAGATGCTGCGGGACGCGGGGGCCAAAGAGGTGCACTTCCGCATCAGCTGTCCGCCGACCAAGTGGCCCTGCTTTTTCGGGATCGACACCCCCGACCGCAAGGAGTTGATCGCGGCCACCCACAGCCTCGAGGAGATCCGGCGCTACATCACCTGCGACACGCTGGCCTACCTCTCGATCGAAAACATGTTCTATTTCGACAAGAACCACGACGAGTGGTTTTGCGACGCCTGCTTCTCGGGGAATTTTCCCATCCCCCTGACCGACTACCCCAACGCCAATCCCGAACGGGAAACCAAGGGGTAATCCCCTTGAAAATTAAAGGGATTTAATGTTCCGCCCCCGCGGGGACCTTTCGCTTTACAATTTTTCGTACCTTCCTTAAATTCCCGGCATCCAAAGCTCCAAGTAGGACGTAGGTAGAGGGTCTAATTCTTCAACAACACTCATGGAGGACTCTATGTCGAAGGTGTCTCAGAACAAAAAACTCATTCTCGGTTCGGCCTTGGCCGGCCTGGTGCTCACCGGTCCCGGTCTCGCCGTGACCGCGAACACCGCTTCGGGGGCCAAGTTTTTCCAAACCGCCCAATTAGAGGTGGGGTATCGCCTGGCTCGAGCCGAATCCCAGGAAAAGAAAGCGGAGGCGGCCGCCGATAAGAAGACCGAGGCCGCTCCCGCGGCGACGCCGGCCCCCAAGAAGGACGGCGACAAACACTGCAGCGGGGACAAGAAGTGCTCCGGCGACAAGAAATGCAGTGGCGATAAGAAGTGCAGCGGAGACAAGAAGTGCTCCGGAGACAAGAAGTGCAGCGGTGATAAGAAGTGCAGTGGCGACAAGCATTGCTCCGGCGATAAGAAGACCGACGCCAAGGCCACGGACACGAAGGCGACCGACGCCAAGAAGGGCGATGCCAGCAAGAGCTGCGGCGCCGGTTCCTGCGGCGCGGGCAAGTAATCCCGCCGGCGAAGTACTCTGAAGAGGTCGGCCGGGATTTTCCGGCCGGCCTTTTTATTTAACAGGTTGCGAAAAAATCCACCGGTGATTGGGCCAGGCCGCCCAAGGCGGATGGGCGGGCAGGAGGAATTCATGGCTAAGCCTCCATCGAAAATAAAAAATCTGGGCTTCGGCTTGGGGCTGAGGCGGGAGAACATCGACGACTTGGTCGCCCGGCTGCCTGCCGAGCTGGACTGCCTAGAGCTCGCCCCAGAGAACTACATGAAGACCGGAGGCAAGCTCTATCGCCAATACCGCGAGCTGGCGGAGCGTTATCCCATCGCGATCCACGGCCTGAGCCTGTCGGTGGGCAGCGTGCATCCGATTTCCCGGACCTTTCTCAAGGATTTGAAGGTTTTCTTGCGGGAGGCCAAGGCCCTCTGGATGAGCGATCACCTGTGCTATTCCTCGGTGTTCGGCTCGCAATTCCACGATCTGCTGCCCTTGCCGTTGTCCCGCGAGGCGCTGCGCCACGTGGTGCCCCGCATCCGGCAGGTGCAGGATTACCTCGAGATGCCCTTCGCGATCGAGAACGTCTCGTATTATGCCTCGGCCGGAAAAGACGAGATGCCGGAGTGGGAGTTTTTGGCGGAGGTGGCCGAGCTCGCGGATTGTTCGCTGCTGCTCGACGTCAACAATATCTACGTCAATGCCATCAACCACCGCTTTGATCCTTTTGACTACCTCAAGGCCATTCCCTTCGAGCGCGTCCTGCACATGCACGTCGCGGGGCACATCCAATACGAGGATTTCTTGCTCGACACCCACGGCGCCCCGGTGATCGACCCGGTTTGGGAGCTCTTGCGCTACGTGGCCGAACGCGCCGAGCCCAAGGCGGTGATCATCGAGCGCGACCACAATCTGCCCGCGCTGGACGAAAGCCTCGCCGAGGTCGTGACCGCCCGGCGCATCTTCGCGGAGGCGCGGGGGCAGGGGGGCGGATCGGCCGAGATCCCGGCCCAACGGGCGGCGGGAGGGCGGAGATGAAGCTTGAGACCCTGCGCCAGAGCGAGGCCTTTTGGGCGGCGATCTGCTTCGACGGAAAGTTCAAGCCCAAGGGGCGCTATCAAGTCTACCGCGAACTGGTCACCGAGCGGCTGATGCAGACCCTGCAGAACATCTCGCCGGTGGCTCGCGCCCTGCTCAGCGAGCGGGAGTGGTGGCGCCTGCTTTGGGATTATTTGAAGAACTCCCCCCCGAAATCCGAGATCCTGCGCGAACTGGCCTGGGAGCTCTCCCAGTACCTCAAGTCCCATCGGCACCCCCTGCAAAAGAAATATCCCTACCTGGGCGAGTTGTTGGAATACGAATACCTCGAGATCGCGATGCGCTTCGCCCCGGAAGACCAGGGTAAGGCGCAGCGAGGCAAATTGCGCCTCAACCCCGCCCATGTCCTGGCCACCTATTGTTGGCCGGTGCATTTCATCAGCGAGGAGTTCCGCGACCCCAAGAAACTTCCCCAAGGGGAATACCACCTCCTGCTGTGGCGTGAGCCGGACAGCCTCGAGGTCAAGTTCATGGAATTGAACTCCCTGGTCGTGGCCCTGGTCCGGCGCCTGGAACGCGGTCCCTGCTCCCCGGACGCCTTGCTGAAATCGGTAGCGAAGGCCCACGCGATCAAGCCCGACGCGGAGTACCTGAAAGAGGGCAGGGCCTTGCTGGCCGACCTGGGCGTGAAAAAAATCCTCCTTTGAATGGGCCCTGTTTCGGGTTAAATCTCGGTTTCCTAAAGAATGCACCCTCTCGCCGAACAACTCGCGCGTTGTGTCCAGGGCGATCCCGGCGCCTTTGCCGAGCTCTATCGCAGCGCCTCGCCGCATCTGTTCACCCTCGCCCTGCGTATTCTCCATCGGAGGGAGTGGGCCGAAGAGGCCCTGCAGGAGGGCTTTGCGAAGATCTGGCGCCATGCCTCGGATTATCAAGCCGGCAAGGGGGCGCCGCTGACCTGGATGGGCAGCATCGTGCGCAATGCCGCCATCGACCGCCTGCGGCGCGCGAAACGGGAGAGCCTGTTCGACCCCGAGGATCCCATCCGTGCCTTGCCCGACGAGGGTCCCGGACCGCAGGAACGGGTCGCCCAAAGCCTGGAGGCAGCGGCCTTGCAGCGTTGCCTCGGGGAATTGAGCGCCGAGCAGCGCGAGAGCCTCTCCTTGGCCTATTGGAAAGGGCTCAGTCACCAAGAGCTGGCCAAGGCCCTTGTCAAGCCCCTGGGTACGGTGAAGACCTGGGTCCGGAGGGGGCTGGATCAACTAAGGAAGTGCTTGGAACGATGAAATTCCGCGACCGCAACCAATACGAGATCCTTGCCGGCGAATACGCCCTAGGCCTGCTTTCCGGTTCGGCACGGCGGCGCTTCGAGCGCTATCTGCGAGAGTATCCCTACCTGCAGGGCGCGGTGGACGAGTGGGAGGGGCGGTTCAATGCGGTGGTTTCCCAACTAGAGCCGGTCGAGCCGCCGCCCCGGGTCTGGGAAAACCTCTGCGAGGAGCTTCCCGAGCTGCGCCGGCGCTTTGCCCCCCGCGGCCTCTGGGCCGGCCTGAATCTCTGGAAACCCTTGGCCCTCTTGGCCAGCGCCCTGTCCTTGGTGCTGATCGTTTACTTGAATTTTGGACCCAAGGCCCCGGAATTGGCGATGCCGTCCCACATCGCGATGCTGCAGGATCCCAAGGCCCCACAGCAGCCGGTGTGGATGCTGGGCCTGATGTCCGATCAGAAAATGCTCAAGGTCACTGCCATGCATACGCCAACGATGCCGCCCGATATGTCCTTCGAGCTGTGGATGTTGCCCGGCAAAGACCAGGCCCCCGTTTCCTTGGGCGTCCTGCCGATGAGCGGAACCATGATGATGCCGCTCTCGGAAGAAAAGCTGAAGGTCCTCGCCGCCGCGGCCGGCCTGGCCGTCAGCCTCGAGCCCAAGGGCGGCTCGCCCACCGGCTCGCCCACCGGGCCCGTGATGTTCCAAGGCGCCCTTTATCCCATCTAAACATTCTATTCTCCCCGCATCCAAACCTCGGACTTCCCCGTATTCACCCGCAGATTCCGGAGGGTGAAATGCAAAGATTATTGATTTTATTGATGTTTTTTACGGTGCTTTTTCCGGCCCTGCGGTGGCTCTTGGAGGCAAGTGTCCTGGCGGATTTTCTGCGGACCCTGCTGTCAGGGGCGGCCGGACTTGAAGGGATCTCTTCCCACTACTGGATCTAGGAGGCTGCCATGCGTTTTTTTCGATCGATTTTTTTGCTTCTGGTCGGGTGGCTCTCCCTCACCGGTCCTGCGAGGGCGGGGGAGGGCGGCGGAAAGGTGGCTTGGCGGCCTTGGTCCGAGACGGCCTTTGCGGAGGCGAGGCGCGACCACAAGCTGGTGCTTTTGGATCTGGAGGCGGTTTGGTGCCACTGGTGCCATGTGATGGAGATTCAGACCTATGCCCATCCAGAGGTGGCGGATCGGATACGACGCCGCTTCATCCCGATTCGCGCCGACCAGGACGCGATGCCGGGCCTCGCCAATCGCTATCGCGACTACGGATGGCCGGCGACCATCGTGTTTGACGCCGAGGGCCGGGAATTGGCCAAGCGCGCCGGATTCATCGCGCCCGAGGAGATGGCGAATTGGTTGCGGCGTCTGGCGGAAGATCCCAAATCGGTATCCCCGGAGGCCGAGGCGCGGCCCACCCTGGTGAAGGCGGGGGTTTTGCCGCCGGAGTTGAGGCTCGAATTGGAGCGGAGGCACCGCGAGGCCTTCGACTCGGAGCTCGGGGGCCTCAAGCTCAGCCATAAGTACGTCGATGCCGACAGCCTGGAATACGCCTTGCGCCGCGCGCAGGCCGGGGACAGCGCGGAGGCCGCCCGGGCGCGCCGGACTTTGCTTGCCGCCCGTGCCTTGCTGGATCCGGCCTGGGGCGGGGTCTATCAGTATTCGCATGGCCGGGATTGGACCCATCCGCACTTTGAGAAGATCATGTCCTTCCAGCGCGACTACCTGAGAGTGTATTCGCTGGCCTATGCGCAAGGGGGCGATCCGGAGGACCTCAGGGTGGCCCGGGCCATCCAAGGCTACCTGCAAAAATTTCTGCTCAGTCCCGAGGGCGCCTTTTATACGAGCCAGGACGCGGACGTCGTGCCGGGGGAACACGCCGCCGAGTACTTTGCGCGGGGAGATTCGGAGCGGCGCGCCTTGGGAATTCCCCGCGTCGATAAAAACCGCTATGCGCGCGAGAACGGCTGGGCCATCGAGGGCCTCGTGCAAGTGTATCGCGCGACGGGGGATCTCGTATCCCTGAGTATGGCCAAGGGGGCGGCCGAATGGGTCCTGAAAAATCGCCGGATGGCCTCAACTCCCTTCGCGGCGGCCCGCTGGCTGGCGGTCCACGGGCGTTCCCCGGCGGGAGGTTTCCGCCACGGCGAGACGGATGGGGACGGTCCCTTTTTGGGCGATACCCTGGCGATGGGACGGGCCTGTCTCTCCCTCTACGGGGCGACCGGGGAACGGGACTGGTTGGCTTGCGCGGAAGGCGCCGCGGATTTTATCCGGGCCAATTTCGCGGACCCTCGCGGGGCGGGCTACCTTAGCTCCGGAGCGGTGGGGCCTTTGCCGGCCGTCGCCGACGTGGATGAAAACATCGCCGCGGCGCGATTTTTTAACTTGCTCAAGCATTACTCCGGCCGCGGCGAGTACCAAGGGGCGGCGGAGCTGGCCATGCGCTACCTGGCCGCCCCGGAGGTCGCCCTTGGGCGCCTGACGGATCCCGGTATCTTGCTGGCGGACGAGGAATCGCGGGGCGTACCGACCCACATCACGGTCATTGGGCGGAAGGACGATGCCCAAGCCGGGGCCCTATTCCGTGAGTCGCTGCGGATTCCGACCGGGTACTTGAGGACGGAATGGTGGGACCGCCGGGAGGGTCCGATGCCCAACGGAGACGTGCAATACCCCCAATTGGAGCGGAGCGCGGCCTTCCTCTGCAGCCAGGGGCTCTGTTCGAGCCCGGTCTTCCAGCCGGAGGAAATTCGCGGACGATTGCAAAAACTCGCTGCCAAAGGGAGTTCCTCGGTTTCTTGAGTTCCTAAAAAAAGAGCCGCCCCAGGCTATCGCGCCTGGGGCGGCTCGCTAGGCGAAGCCTTTCTTATCGCGGGCTTCTTCGGTTTCTACCCGGAACCCTGCGTTGGAGAAGGATCCAAGGCGCCATGCCGAGGCCCAGCAAGAGGCAGGAGGCGAGGGCGCTGCCGCTGGGTCCGATCGGATCCCGGTTCAGCGAGCAGGCGAAGCCCTTGCAGCCGTTGGTGCCGGTGCCGAAATCGCCCGAACCCTGCAGGCAGTTGGGCCCGGTCGGTCCGCTGGGGCCGGCCCCGGAATTGTCGCCGCCCTGTTCGCAGGCGTCGCCGACGCCGTTCTGGTTGGAGTCGACCTGACCGGGATTGGGCGTGTTGACGCAGTTGTCCTTGGAGTCGCAGACCCCGTCGTCATCCGCGTCCGGACACGGGGAGCACTGAGGAATGGCCTGGTGCTCGCAGCCCGATTCGGGATTACAGGTATCTGTGGTGCAGTTATTGCCGTCGCTGCAGGAGACCGAGGTCCCCACGCAGAGGCCTTCCTCGTCGCATTGAGTGTTCTCGGTGCAGACGTTGCCGTCGTCGCAGCTCAGGCCCACATTGGGGGTATTGGAGCAGGTGCCGCTGACGAAGTCGCAGGCATCCTCGGTACAAGGATTGTTGTCGTTACAGTCGGGATCCTCCGAGCAGCCGCATTCCGACAGGTCGTTTTGGCACTGTCCCGTCTTGGGATCGCAACTATCGCCGGAACAGCTGCGACCGTCGTCGCAGGACTTTTGCTCACCCGACTGACAGGAGCCTTCCGAGCAGGTGTCCTCAATCGTACAGAGGTTCCCGTCGTCGCAGGAGGCAGTGTTGTTGACGGCCACGCAGGCACCCTGGCCGTTGCACTGGTTATCGGTGCAGACGTTGCCGTCGTCCGTGCACACCGTGCCGGCAGGATCGTTGCAGGAATCCGCCTTCTCATCGCAGCTGTCGGCGCATTCGCCGCCGCCGGCGCAGGGGTCGCCCGCATGGATGCTGCAGGATCCGCCGCCGCAGGTGTCCTTGCCGTTGCAGAACAGCCCGTCATTGCAGGGGTCGGAGTTGTTGCTGCGGACGCACTCATGTTCCTCGCTGCAGTACTCGTCGGTGCAGCTGTTACCGTCGTCGCAGTCGGCGTCGCTGTTGCATTCGCACTCGTCGGTCGGATTCTCGCAGGCTCCGGTGTCCGGGTTGCAGGAATCCGGGGTGCACTCGATGCCGTCATCGCAGTTCTTGGTCTTGCCGTTGCATTCTCCGCCCGAACAGATGTCTTTCTCGCTGCATAGGTCGCCGTCGTCGCAAGAGGCGGAGTTATTGACGGCCACGCAAGCGCCTTGGCCGTTGCACTGGTTGTCGGTACAGACGTTGCCGTCGTCCGTGCATACCGTGCCTTCAGGATCGTTGCAGGAATTCTTCGCCTCGTCGCAGCTGTCGGCGCATTCACCGCCGCCAGCGCAGGGATCGCCCGCGTGGACGCTGCAGGATCCGGCGCCGCAGGTGTCCTTACCGTTGCAGAACAGCCCATCATCGCAGGGATCGGAGTTGTTGCTGCGGACGCACTCATGTTCCTCGTTACAGTACTCGTCGGTGCAGCTGTTGCCGTCATTGCAGTCGGCGTCGCTGTTGCATTCGCACTCGTCGGTCGGATTCTCGCAGGCTCCGGTGTCCGGGTTGCAGGAATCCGGGGTGCAGGAGATCCCGTCATCGCAGTTGATCTCGGTGCCGCCGCACTTGCCGCCGCTGCAGAGGTCCTTTTCGGTACACTTATCCCCGTCGTCGCAGGAGGCGGTGTTGTTGACGGCCACGCAGGCGCCTTGGCCGTTGCACTGGTTGTCGGTACAGACGTTGCCGTCGTCCGTGCATGCCGTGCCGATAGGATCGTTGCAGGAATTCTTCTCTTCATTGCAGCTGTCGGCGCATTCGCCCCCGGTGGCGCAGGGGTCGCCCGCGTGGATGCTGCAAGAACCGGCGCCGCAGGTGTCCTTACCGTTGCAGAACAGCCCGTCATCGCAGGGATCGGAGTTGTTGCTGCGGACGCACTCATGTTCCTCGTTGCAGTACTCGTCGGTGCAGCTGTTGCCGTCATTGCAGTCGGCGTCGCTGTTGCATTCGCACTCGTCGGTCGGATTCTCGCAGGCTCCGGTGTCCGGGTTGCAGGAATCCGGGGTGCAGGAGATCCCGTCATCGCAGTTGATCTCGGTGCCGCCGCACTTGCCGCCGCTGCAGAGGTCCTTTTCGGTACACTTATCCCCGTCGTCGCAGGAGGCGGTGTTATTGACGGCCACGCAGGCGCCTTGGCCGTTGCACTGGTTGTCGGTACAGACGTTGCCGTCGTCGGTGCATGCCGTGCCGGCGGGATCGTTGCAGGAGTCCTTGGTTTCGTCACAGCTGTCGGCGCATTCACCGCCGCCCGCACAGGGATTTCCGCTGTGCTTGCATTGGCCGGTCTGACAGCTCTCGGTACCGTTGCAGAACAGCCCGTCCCCGCAGGAGTTGGTGTCGTCGTTGCGGTGCTCGCAGGCGAAGGTCTGGAGGTTACAGACGTCGTCCGTGCAAGGGTTGCCGTCGTTGCACATCGAGTTGTTGGTGCATTCGCAGGAGGCGGTGTCATGCTTGCATTCGCCGCTCTGGCTGTCGCAGCTGTCCGCCGTGCAGGACAGGCCGTCGCTGCAATCCTTGGGGACGTATTTGCAGCCCAGGCGCGTGCTCGGGTCGCAGGAATCGTTGGTACAAGGGTTGTTGTCGTTGCACACCAGGGGCGTTCCCGACATACAGGTGCCCTTATCCCCGCAGACCTCCGCTCCGTTGCAGGAATTGCCGTCGTCGCAATCCGCCGAGGATTTGCATGGCTTGCAGTTCTCGATCGTCTTCGATTCGCAGAGGCCCGTGTCATCGTTGCAGGATTCCACCGTGCAGGCGTTTCCGTCGTCCTCGCATTGCAGGACCTTGAAGATCTCGCTCAGCACCCCGGCCAGCTCGGCCTGGGTCTTGGGGGAGATGAAAAAGTCGTCGCCGTCGGTGTTTTCCGAGGCTCGTTCGGAGGTCGAGCAGGAAAGGTCCCCGGTATCGTCGCAATGGTCGTCCTGGGCGTTTCCGCTCGCCATCATGGCTAGCAGTTTCCGGGCGGTGGCATCGCCGTTCGCCTCCGCGCCGAAGGCGATGGTGAAAATCCGGATTCCCGGGTTCAGCGTCGTCAGTGGCGATTGCAGATAAGGATCCAAGCCCTTGGCCTCGCGCGCGGCATCCAAGGCCGCATCGTAATTCGCATCCGAAAAATCGGGGGAATTGAAGGGGTCGTCGTCGTTTTCGTTTTGGTTCTCGCTGGAATTGTCCGGGGAGGCCTCATCCCGGTCATTGGCGTCCCCGTCGGAGATCAGTATCATGATATCTTGGATTCCCGAATTGGGCACCCGATTGGCGATCAAGGCGTTCCGGCATACCTCGACGGCGTCTTCCAGATTGGTGCCGACCGAGCTGGAAGAGGAGAGGGCGCTGTCCACCGCGGACTTGGCTTGGGTGTAATTTGTGGTGAAGGTCTGGGTCCCGGGGGTGCTGGGCTCGGCGTCCCTCATCTCGGCGTCGGATCCGCCGTTGGTCGCGTCGCCAAACCTTCCGATCCCGACTTTGGTGCCGTTGTTCAGGGTGGCGATCTGATCGATCAAGCCTTTCGCCGCCGTGGCCTCGTCGGTCCTTTCCGTGGAGCTGACGCTCCCGGTGCGGTCCATCATGATGCAAATATTGACGGGCTGCTCTCCGCAGCTATCGCCCACAGCGGCCTGCGCCGAGGGGTAATTTGCCAAGAATAGCGGCGCTATTAGGGCCGCTGACAATCCAGCGAGGGTCTTACTTCTCCTTAAGGTTCTGCAAATAATATCATTGAAAAAATTGCCGTTACATCGATCTTTGGAATTTGACATATAGAGACCCCTCTCCCCGAAAACCATTTTTCGGGTAAAAATTCTCTCCTGGTTATTGAGTTAGTCTCTCGCGAGCGTTTGGCGTTAGGACCTGAAAGGTCGCCCTAAAACCTAAGGAGAATCTGGAGTGCCTAGGATTCCCTTACCCGTAGTGAATGACGCGTACTCACTCTGGGAGACCCAAATTTTCAGCAAAACAGCATTTCAAATAATTGCCGTAAGGAAGGGAAACGAGCGGCAATGAACATCGGCTCGGACGGTTTCATCTTTCCTTACCCGTAGGCTCGGCAAATCGAAAAAAAAACTTGCAGCGAGTGAAATTCATTGGAGCAATACGTAGGCCAAAGATTGGGGCGAGATTTATTACTTAATGATTTATATCAATAATTTTTTATTGGGAGCGCTAAGTAAGCGCCTTAGTACCCCAATATTTCTCTTTCAAACTGAGAAGACCGACGAAAAAATGACGCTTCCGGTCGGAACTCGTAAAGCCCTGGGGTGCTCCAACAATGATTGAAATTGAGGCGAAATGTACATAAATGGCAGTGTTTGGCTGGTGGGTAGGTATCTTTGACCGTCAATAACGAGCCGCCTCAGGCATGAAATCCTGAGGCGGCCCACGTAGACGAAGCCCTTCCTATCGTGGGCTTCGTCGGTCTCTACCCGGAACCCTGCGTTGGAAGAGGATCCAAGGCGCCATGCCGAGGCCCAGCAAGAGCCAGGAGGCGAGGGCGCTGCCAGTGGGTCCGATCGGATCCCGATTCAGCGAGCAGGCGAAGCCCTTGCAGCCGTTGGTGCCGGTGCCGAAATCGCCCGAACCCTGCAGGCAGTTGGGCCCGGTCGGTCCGCTGGGGCCGGCGCCGGAATTGTCGCCGCCCTGTTCGCAGGCGTCGCCGACGCCGTTCTGGTTGGAGTCGACCTGACCGGGATTGGGCGTGTTGACGCAGTTGTCCTTGGAGTCGCAGACCCCGTCGTCGTCGGAATCGACGCATTTCTTGCATTCCGGAATTTCCTCATGGATGCAGCCGATCTCCGGGTTGCAGGAATCCTTCGTGCAGTTATTGGCGTCGTTGCACGACGCGGGGCTGCCCACGCAGAGTCCTTCTTCATTGCACTCCGTGTCTTCTGTGCAGACATTGCCGTCGTCGCAGGTGAGTCCAGGCATGGGATTATTGGAGCAGGTGCCGTTGACGAAGTCGCAGGCATCCTCGGTGCAGGAGTTGCCATCGTCGCAGTCCGCGTCTTCGGAGCAGGCGCACTCGCTTAGGTCGTTTTGGCACTGTCCGGTCTTGGGGTCGCAGCTATCGAAGGAGCATTCGCGCCCATCCGAGCAGGACTTTTCCTCCCCAGGGACGCATTTCCCTTCGGAGCATTGATCGCCCTCGGTGCAGGCGTTTTCGTCGTCGCAAGAGGCCTTGTTGTTGATGGCGACGCACTCGCCCTCGCCGTTGCACTGATTGTCGGTGCAGACATTGCCGTCATCCTTGCAAGCCACGCCCGCGGGATCGTTGCAGGAATCCGCTTTCTCATCGCAGCTGTCGGCGCATTCGCCGCCGCCGGCGCAGGGATCGCCCGCGTGGACGCTGCAGGTGCCGCCGTCGCAGGTGTCCTTGCCGTTGCAGAACAGCCCGTCGTCGCAGGATGAGCTATTGTTGGAGCGGACGCATTCATGTTCGTCGCTGCAGTACTCATCCGTGCAGCTGTTGCCGTCGTTGCAGTCGGCGTCGGTGTCGCACTCGCATTTGTCGGTCGGGTTCTCGCATTCGCCTGAATCTGGATTACAGGAATCCGGGGTGCAGGAGATGCCGTCGTCGCAACTGATCTCAGAGCCGGAGCACTTGCCGCCGGAACAGGTGTCCTTTTCAGTACACTTGTCGCCGTCGTCACAGGAGGCCGTGTTGTTGATCGCGACGCACTCGCCCTGGCCATTGCATTCGTTGTCCGTGCAGACGTTGCCGTCATCGGTGCATTTAATGCCCGACGGGTCGTTGCAGGAGTCCTTGATTTCGTCGCAGCTGTCAGCGCACTCGCCGCCTCCGGCGCAGGGATCGCCCGCGTGGACGCTGCAGGTGCCGCCGCCGCAGGTGTCGGCCCCGTTGCAGAACAGGCCGTCGTCGCAGGATGAGCTATTGTTGGAGCGGACGCATTCATGTTCGTCGCTGCAGTACTCATCCGTGCAGCTATTGCCGTCGTCGCAGTCGGCGTCGGTGTCGCATTCGCATTTATCGGTGGGGTTCTCGCATGCGCCCGTCTCGTGGTTGCAGGAGTCCGGGGTGCAGGAGATGCCATCGTCGCAGCTGATCTCAGAGCCGGAGCACTTGCCGCCGGAACAGGTGTCCTTTTCAGTACACTTGTCGCCATCGTCGCAGGAGGCCGTGTTGTTAATCGCAACGCATTCTCCGCTGCCGTTGCATTCATTGTCGGTGCAGACATTGCCGTCGTCCGCGCACTTGGTTCCGGAGGGGTCGTTGCAGGAGTTCTTCTCTTCATTGCAGCTGTCGGCGCATTCGCCGCCGCCGGCGCAGGGGTCGCCCGCGTGGACGCTGCAGGAGCCGCCGCCGCAGGTGTCGGCCCCGTTGCAAAACAGGCCGTCGTCGCAGGATACGCTGTTATTCGAGCGGACGCACTCGTGCTGGGCGTTGCAGTACTCGTCGGTGCAGCTGTTGTTGTCGTTGCAGTCGGCGTCGGTATCGCACTCGCATTTATCGGTGGGGTTCTCGCATGCGCCCGTCTCGTGGTTGCAGGAGTCCGGGGTGCAGGAGATGCCGTCGTCGCAGCTGACCTCGGAGCCGGAGCACTTGCCGCCGGAGCAGATATCTTTCTCGGTGCACTTGTCACCGTCGTCGCAGGAGGCCGTGTTGTTGATCGCGACGCATTCTCCGCTGCCGTTACATTCGTTATCGGTACAGACGTTCCCGTCATCGGTGCATTTCGTACCCGACGGGTCGTTGCAGGAGTCCTTGATTTCGTCGCAGCTGTCGGCGCACTCGCCGCCGCCGGCGCAGGGATCGCCCGCGTGGACGCTGCAGGTGCCACCGCCGCAGGTGTCGGCCCCGTTGCAGAACAGGCCGTCGTCGCAGGATGCACTGTTATTCGAGCGGACGCACTCGTGCTGGGCATTGCAGTATTCGTCCGTACAGATATTCCCGTCGTTGCAGTCGGCGTCGGTGTCGCACTCGCATTTGTCGGTGGGGTTCTCGCATGCGCCCGAATCCGGATTGCAGTAATCCGGGGTGCAGGTGATGCCGTCGTCGCAGCTGATCTCGGAGCCGGAACATTTGCCGCCGGAACAGACGTCCTTCTCGGTGCACTTGTCGCCGTCGTCGCAGGAAGCCGTGTTGTTGATCGCGACGCATTCCCCGCTGCCGTTGCACTGGTTGTCGGTGCAGACGTTGCGGTCATCCGTGCAAGGCACCCCAGCGGGATCATTGCAGGAGTTCTTTTCCTCGTTGCAGCTGTCGGCGCATTCCCCGCCGCTCGCGCAGGGATCACCCGCATGGACGCTGCAGGTGCCGTCGCCACAGGTGTCCTTGCCGTTGCAGAACAGTCCGTCATCGCAGCTCGTGGCGTTATCGCTTCGCACGCATTGATGCTGGGCGTTGCAGTGCTCATCCGTGCAGATGTTGCGGTCGTCACAGTCGGCGTCCGTGTTGCACTCGCATTTATCGGTGGGGTTCTCGCACTCACCCGTCTCGTGGTTGCAGGAGTCCGGGGTGCAGGAGATGCCGTCGTCGCAGCTGACCTCGGATCCGGAACATTTGCCGCCGGAACAGGTGTCCTTCTCGGTGCACTTGTCGCCATCGTCGCAGGACGCCGTGTTGTTGATCGCGACGCACTCCCCGTTGCCGTTGCATTCATTGTCGGTGCAGATATTTCCGTCGTCCTTGCATGCAACGCCAGCGGGGTCATTACAGGAGTTCTTATCTTCGTTGCAGCTGTCGGCGCATTCGCCACCGCTCGCGCAGGGGTCGCCCGCGTGGACGCTGCAGGTGCCGCCGCCGCAGGTGTCGGTGCCGTTGCAGAACAGCCCGTCGTCGCAGCTCTTGCTGTTGTTGCTGCGGACGCACTGATGCTGCGCATTGCAGAACTCATCCGTGCAAATATTCCCGTCATTGCAATTCGCGTCGGTTAGGCATTCGCATTGCGAGGTGTTGTTCTGGCATTGCCCTGTCTGCGAGTCGCAAGAATCGATCGTGCAGGAGATGCCGTCGTCGCAGCTCTTCGGCGCTCCAGGCGAGCAGACTCCCCCCGAACACATATCTCCAATGGTGCAGGGGTTGTTGTCGTCGCAGGAGGCCTGATTGTTGGTATGGACGCAGTGGAAGGTTTGTTGACTGCAGACGTCCGTGGTGCACACATTCCCGTCATCGCACTGGCTGTTGGAGACACACTCGATCTTGCAATCGGCGTCGCAGCCGTCTCCGGACAAGTTATTGCCGTCGTCGCATTCTTCGCCCAGGTTCTTTTCCCATACCCCGTTCCCGCAGCCGCTACATTTGCCGCAGGAGTCCTGGACCGAGCAGCTGACTCCTCCATTGTTGAAGCAGGTGATATGGGCGTCATGGCCATGGACGATGCCGCTGGAGGAGGGGCAAACCTCCCCCGATCCACCGGTGATGTTGTGGCAGATGCACTGCCCAGGGTTCGGTGGGATGGGGCACTGGTAGGCCTGTGCCGCCTTGGGGATCCAAAGGCAGGCGAGGATCAGGGCCAAGGATAAGATACCTAAGGTTGAAAATTGTTTGAGATGTTGTTTAGGACAGGGACATTCCGAAGCGAGCGATGGCGTCTTGGTATATTGCATAAAGAGGTACCTCTCCCCGAACCGTGGAAATTCCGGGTAAATCATCCTGGATTTCTATTTGAATAAGTCTCTCGCGAGCGTTTGGCGTTAGGGCCTGGATGGTCGCCCTAAAACCTAAGGGAATTGAGGAGTGCCAAATCTTCCCTTACCCGTAGTGAATGACGCTTATTCACTCTGGGAGACCCTAAATTCCAAAAAACCTGCGATCCTCCCCATTGCTCGAAAGCAAAAGCCTTGGGTCTGGGGATCTAGGTCAAAAAAAAGCAAAGCATGGGCCAAATTGGAGAGTGAAAACCACAGCTAGACGAAAATTATGGGGAATTTATTTTTTCAGGGTCGAATTCCGCTCCCAGGGCTAGGGGAAGGGCGACGATTTTATCTTTCATTCTGATAAGGGTGACGAAAAAATGACGCAAACTTTAATTTTGCAGAAAACCGAATGGCCGGCTTCGCTCCTAAGATTATTCGGTGAGGGGTCGGTGGTTCCTCCTATGAAATATTGCTTTAGATAAGGTCATTAGTATCTCCAAGGCTAGACGAGGTCTTTTGTGTCAGGGGGGCTAGTCTTGATCGCTGGGCCCTGATGCGGATAAATTCCGATCCGTATAGAAAACAGTCCTGCCATGGGGGCGAACCCACCCTGCGCGGCGCGTTCTTCCAATTCATTGATATTATTCAAAGATTGACGGCGGGAGAGCTTCCGTTTACGCTCTGCCGGTGGGCAGCGAATTCTATCAATTTTTTCTAAACACCAAGGTCTTGTTCCAACCCGGCATCTCCCGGGACTTTTCCAACGAGTTGGCCCAGCTCTCGGCGGGCCGCTTTCTCTTGGTCAGCGATCCCTTCTTCGTCCAGAGCGGCGTCGCCGCTGCGATCCGTGCCGGGATGGAGGCGGGCGGCGCCGCCGTCGTGGGTTGTTTTCACGACATCCCGCCGAACAGCGAGGTCGAGGTGGTGAGGGCCT
Organism: bacterium; assembly: GCA_046346845.1. Taxonomy (GTDB): domain Bacteria; phylum UBA10199; class UBA10199; order DSSB01; family DSSB01; genus DSSB01. Next base: position 486,425 of record JAXMHH010000001.1, on the reverse strand, counting down.
GCGCTCGGATGGCCGTCGAAACGGGGGCGGAAGGGATGGTGGTCCTGGGCGGCGGCTCGGCCATGGACACCGCGAAGGCGGCAAATATCGTATTCAGCCTGGGCGGCGACTTGGTCGCCGATTACTCCGGTAGCCAGACCATTCCTCGCGCCTTGAAGCCCTTGATCGCCATCCCCACCACCGCGGGCACGGGGAGCGAGGTGACCTCCGCGGCGGTGATCTTCGATCAGGCCTCCCAACGAAAACTCTCCTTCAACGACGCCTTCCTGCGTCCTCAATTGGCCCTGTTAGACCCCGAGCTCACCTTGTCGGTGCCACCGAAGGCGACGGCGATGACGGGCATGGACGCGCTGACCCACGCCATCGAAGCCTATACCAGCGTGCAAAAAAATCCGATGAGCGACGCCCTGGCGGCGCAGGCGATCCCCAGGATCGCGCGTTTTTTGCCCGTGGCCGTCGCGCGCGGCGACGATCTCGAGGCGCGTTCGGAGCTCTTGATCGCCTCCAATATGGCGGGGATCGCCTTCGACCACGCCATGGTGGGGGTGGTGCACGCGATGTCCCATGCCACCGGCGGCATCGCCCATGTCCCGCACGGGCTGGCCAACAGCATCTTTCTTCCCTTCGGCATGGAGTACAACCTAGAGGTCGCCGCCGACCGCTATGCCGAGATCGCGCCGCTGCTTGGCGTGAAGACCTCGGGTCTCGACGGTCCGGCGGCGGCGCGGGCCGCGATCCAGGCCGTCCGCGAGCTGAGGGCCGGGTTGAAGGGGGCTTGCGGCCTGCCGGACCGCCTGCGCGAGGCCGGCGTGCAGGAAGGGCAGCTGGATGAGATCGCCCAGACCGCGGTGGAAGACGGGGCCAGTTTTTTCAATCCGCGCGAGGTGGCCTACGAAGAGGTCTTGGCCAAGATACGGGAGGCATACTGATGGCTTACTTCCAATCATCCCAACAACTGCAGGACGTGCTCGGGGGATTTTTCCAGCGGCTGTTCACCGACCCGGAGATCGGCCCCAAGCTCCGGGCGGCTAAATTGAAGCTTCAGTTCCAGTACAGCGACCCGGAGCTCTCCATCTCCGCCGACACCGCGGAAGACCCCGTCCAATTGCGCTTCAACGACGCCGCCTTCAAGCCGGAGGTGCAGATGAGCATGAAGGCGGACGTGGCCCACCGCTTCTGGCACGGCAAGGTGAACTTGGTCGCCGCCCTTACGCGCCGCGAGATGGTCGCGAAGGGGCCCATCCCCAAGATCCTGAAGCTGCTCCCCGCGATCAAGCCGGCCTACGAGCTCTATCCCAAGTACCTGCGCGAGCAGGGGCTGGACAGCCTCATCCTCAAATAAAGTCTTGAAAAGCCGCTTTCCTCGAATTAGCCATGGTTTCCCCATTCCTTGGAGAAAATTATGCTGAACTACGACCTCACCCCCGAACAAGACATGCTCCGCAAGACGATCCGCGATTTCTGCGAGAAGGAGATCAAGCCGGTCCGCCAGCGGCTCGATGAGAAGGAGGAGTTCAGCGTCGACTTGACCCGAAAGATGGGCGCGCTGGGGCTGTTCGGGATGACGGTCGATCCCAAGTGGGGAGGGCAGGGGCTGGACTACCTCTCCTACTGCATTGCAGTGGAAGAGCTGGCCCGGGTCGACGGCTGCCAGGCCGCGACCGTCGCCGCCGAGAACACCCTCGGCATCCTTCCCATCTACCGGTGGGGCACCGAGGAGCAGAAACAGAAATACCTGCCCTCGCTGTGCAGCGGCGAGAAGCTCTGGGGCTTCGGCCTCACCGAACCGGAGGCGGGCAGCGACGCCGGCAACAGCAAGACCAATGCCCGGCTCGAGAACGGGCAATGGATCCTCAACGGCAGCAAGATCTTCATCACCAACGCGGCCAACCCGATGACCGCGGGGGTCACCGTCCAGGCGATCACCGGAAAGGACGGCGCCGGCAAAAAGGAAATCAGCTGCATCATCGTCGAGCAGGGCACCCCGGGATACACCGCCCGCGAGATGCACAAGAAATTGGTGTGGCGCTCCTCCAACACCGCCGAACTTTACTTCGAGGACGTGAAGGTCCCCGAGGGCAACCTGCTCGGCAAGCGGGGCGAGGGCTTCAAGATGATGCTCTCCACCCTCGACCACGGCCGGCTCGGCATCGCCGCGATGGGGGTGGGCGGGGCGCAGGGGGCCTTCGAGGCAGCCCTCGACTACGCCAAGGTCCGCAAGACCTTCGGCGTGCCGATCAGCAGCCATCAGGCCATCGCCTTCAAGCTGGCCGACATGGCGGTGGAGATCGAGGCCGCGCGCAACCTGCTCTACAAGGCCTGCTGGCTGAAAGACCAAGGGCGTCCCTTCGGCAAGGAGGCCTCGATGGCGAAGCTCTTCGCCTCCGAGGTGATGAACCGGGTCGTCAACCACGCCGTGCAGATCTACGGCGGCTACGGGCTGATGGAAGAGTACCCGGTGGCCAAGTTCTTCCGCGACCAGAAGCTCCTCGAGATCGGGGAGGGCAGCAGCGAGGTGCAGCGCATCGTCATTTCCCGGCACCTGGGGTGCTGATCCCGCTTAGCGGCGATTTTTCCTGAAATATTCCGACAGATCGAAGAATCCCTCCGGGCCCGCGACCCATTTGGCGACGCGCGCCGCCGCGGCGGCCTCTGCAGCCACGTGGTAGAGGCGCACCCGCGAGGTGTCGACGCCCAGCTGTTCGGCCTGGTCCAGCAGCTCCCGGGTGCGCGCCGGCGGGATGTGGATGGGCGGCACCCCGCCCTCGATGAGAAAGATCGGGGGCGGCTGCTGGCCCTTGGAGGCCATCAGCAGCGCGCCGTGGCGCAGCACCTGCTGGGCCCGCGCCACGCTCATGATCGGGGAGGGCGCGCCTTCGGGCCTCATTTTCTGCCACAGCTCCACGTGATCGGCGAAGCTGTCACCCGTGAAGGCTAGGACTAGGCGTCCGGTCTGGAGATCGGGACGGTCGTAGATCTCAAAGCCGAGCGCGGGCACCGGATGGAAGGTGTAGTCCGGGCGTAGCGGGAGGTCGAGGATCTCGGAAAAACTCTGCGGGTAGAGCGGGATGAAATTCCAGGGCAGACCCGAGCTGCCGACCGCGAGCTGGTATTGCTCCCGCAACATGCGAAAGATGGTCGGCGTGGTGTAGATCTTCAATTCGGGCCGCAGGGCGAGCAGTTGGGGGACGGCATTGCCGTAGTGGTCGGTGTGGCCGTGGGTCAACAGGATCCCGTCGACGGCCTCCAGTGGGATGCGGTTTTCGCGGAGGTGGCTCAAGGTGCTGGAGGGCGGGTCGATCAAGACGGTCTTGCCCCCGTTCCACAGCATGAAGCCGCTGGTCTCCTCGCGGGGGGTGAAGCCGTGCCCCGTGCCGATCGGCCAAAGGCCGGGACGGCCTTCCCGCAAGACCCTGCGACGCGCGGCGCGGGCGGCGGGGGAGAGGGCGGGCCGGTCCGTCGCCGGGGGCGGCACCGGGAAGTCCCCCAAGTCGAGGATGCCGGCGCGCTGGCTTCGCTCCCAGACCTCGTAACGGCGCGGTCCCAATTTCCGAATCTTTAGACCTTCCCAGTGAAATTCGCCGGCCTCGTCGAAGTGCGCGATGCGACGCAAGACCTCCGGTTCCGCGGCGGGAAAGCCGCGGCGAATTTCCTCCCCCATCTGAGGAACGCCCAGGGAGCCCCGCGGGTATTCGCGCCGGACCTTGTCGTTGAGATCGCCTTCCTCGGGCCCCCGGTAGGAAAGATCGAGGAACTCCCGCAGCCGCTTCGCGGTCGCGGCGTCCGGCGCGAGCAGGGTGAGTTCCTGTCCCCGGTTGACGAAATACATATACTGCATGAAATCCGCGGGCAGCAGGCCGTCGTGCCGGGCCACGTAATCCAAGTCGAAGACATAGAGCGAGGGGAGGAGGCGCCGGATCTCGTCGCGTTCCAACCGCGCACCGCCCGCGTTTTGGAAGATCTCGAAGGCGTCCTTGTTGGTCCACATCGGCACGCCGAATTGGACCTTTCCCGCCTCGGTCTGCAGGACGACGCCGCCGCGCGGCAGGGGCTGCAGCCGGTCTTTCGGGATGGCGTCGCTCGGCTCGAGGGACACCGGCTCATGGTTGTGGTTGGCCGCTGGCATGCCGAGGAGATCCGGCGGGAGTCGTCTTCCGGGACCGCGGCCCGAGGCGGTCATGGCGAAGGCGAAGGGCGGAAGCGGAGGCTCGGCGGTAGCGACGCCGGAGATCCAGGAGGCGGGCACCATCCCATGCACCTCCTGCTCCGTCCGGGCACGGCGGGAAAGCTCGAGGGCCTCGGCCTGCCGATCGAGGCCCTGTTCCCAAGCGCTGAACCGGGGGCCGAAGGCCAGGCGCCCAAGGTTTCCCGCGACCTGGAACTGCAGCAGCAGGGCCAGGGAATCGATCAACAAGGTCGCCCCATCCTGTGGCGGCCGTAAGCCGGCCCAGGTTTCCAAGCGATGACCGAACCAGATGCCCCCGAGCAGTCCTCCCTGCTGCAGCAGACCGCGCAGGGGAGCGGCCTGACCGGCGGCGAGGGGGGCGCTCAGCGCGCCGCCCAGCTTGAGGCCGCCCAAGACCAGATAGCTCGCGGCCAAATCCTGCCTCAGGGAGCGAGCGCTCCAATCTTGCGGTCTTCCTAGGGCTTCATTGCCGAGTCGTCCGACCAGGGTGAAGGTAGGTGCCTCCAGCGCGAAGCCCGCCAGCGAGGCGAGGCGACTCGCCCCGAGGAGGCGCGACAGGAATCCCGGCTGGCTCGCGCCCGTCAAGCGCGCCAGAGTTGCCAGGCGCGTCAGGCGAAATACGGTCCCGGCGGCGCCCATCGCCAAGAGGGCGCTGGGATCGCTGGCTTGCTGGGCTAGGTTTCGAAGCAGGAATTCTGCCCTTCCGCCCCAGGCGCCGCGGCCTTGGATTGCATCGAGGCGCCGTTGGGCCGTTTGGCGGTGGCGCGAAGTTCCGGATAGATGGGATTGCAGCAGGGCCTGGTACAGTTCCGCAGCCGGTGGGTAGTTGCCTTGGGTCTCGAAGCGGCCCCCCCATTGGACCAGCGCCTCTTCTAGAAGATCAGGGTCGGTTTCATGTTGGAGGGATTCCCATTCGCGGAGCAGGGCGGGTGCCGGATGCGGCCCCAGGGCCTGGCGCGCCCGGGCCAATAAAGTGTTGCGCCCTGCCTCCGCCGTGCCCTCGGCCCCGTCCGATCCAAGCCTTGCCGTTGGGGCGAAGCCGCCGCGCGGGGACGCGCTGGCTTCCACCCTCCCTCGAAAGCTCCAACTCATCCTTACCTCGAGACAAGAATGCTTTCTTATCGCTTATCCTGGGGTCAAGGCTTCTCGCGGGGCCTGCAAGAAGGTTGTGAAAAAACCGATGGAACGGTGCGTTAAAGCTATTGTTTTTTTAGGTAGAACTCGTTGGAGGAGAGGGGTTCCGGCAGGTCGGGCAGTTGGAAGATCCAGCGGAATTTCCCCAGGGCCGCCCCCTTGTCCTCCGGGGCGCAACGGAGGTCGGTGGTGGGCAGGCGGAAGGTCTTGCCGGTGCCGGCTGCGGAGGGGCAGGCCAACCAGCGCCCGCGGTGGAAGTGCTCGAGCCTGAGTCCGAAGACCTTGTCGATCTGCGCCGCATCCCCGCTCCAGGTGAAGAGCAGGGTCTCGCCCGGGAGGTAGTCGTTCTTGTCGCTGGTCAGCTGGACGGGGGCCTCGGGCTGAAGGACGCCGACCAACTTGCGGGGGGCGGCGGAGCCCTCTCCCCAGCGGCGGACCGGTCCGACGTCGATGTGGATGAAGTCGAGCGGTCCATAATAACCGACACCGCCGAGCCGCAGGCCGAGCAGATAATCACGCAAGGTCTCTTCCCGGATCTCATCAATATGGATGTCCAAGGCCTGGCCCTTGGTATGGAGGCTGACGGGGCTGACCGAGTGGCCGTTCTTGAGCAGGTTCTCGTTGAATTCCTTCCTCCGATAGCCCGAGATGACCTCGATGGCATCGGCCTGGAAGTGGTCTTGGAGGTGGTCGATCAAGTCCAAGAGCCGGGGATCGATGGGGGCCTGCTCGGAGTTGTCGCGGGAGCGGAGCAGGGCGTTGATTTGGTCCAGGGCGGAAGGGATGTATTGATTGCCTTCTCGAAAGCGTAGTTCAAGGAATTCATTCAAGTGATAATTGAAGATCCGGAGCTGGCCGTCGCCCTGGGGGTAGGGGGGATCCGGAGCGGCGCCCCGAGCGGGGCCGGCGGCCGGGATTTGGCAAAGGCAGGCCAGGGCCAAGACGAAAAAGCGACCCCAGCCAGGGCCTTTCCGGGCCCTGACGCGCCTAGTCATCAAGTTCTTGAATTCCCACAACATTTATGATCTCCGCCCGATACCCAAATTAAGGGGTTGGTAGCGGGGCCATCATTGAGCCCCAAGGGGTGTTTTGTGAAGCGGAATTTAGCGAAATTGTTCTTCATTCTCCTCTCCCTCGGCGCCCTGGGCGCCTGCAAGGGAACCCCTCCGCAGGTCAGCGGGGTGGTGGCGATCGCCAACTTCGAGACCACCGCCTGCGTGCCCCAGGAAAAGACCCTCCAGATCCGCAACAACAACACCGACGAGCCGCAGCGCGTGCAGGGCGTCCTCTTTGAGTTGGGGACCAACGACTTCGACAAGGAAGGCAATCACCCGGATACCCTCAAGGAAGGCGAGAAATACTTTCAGTTCTTCAAGGTCGAGCAGGTGGCGGTCGGCAACGTCGTAAAAGAGGCCGTCAAGAATATGGTCACCGAGATCGTCCTGCCGCCCGGCGGGGTGATGACGGTGAAGGTCGCCTATAACCCCAAGGTTGTCACCAAAGGCGATGCCTATCACAACACCTACCTCGATGTCATACTCAACGGACCCAAGCTGGGCGTGATGCAGATCGAACTGCGCGGCAAGGCGCCGACCGCCCAAGCGGGCTGTACCACGGATGGCGGAGCCGGAGATGGCCAAGAGTTCGAGGTCACCGCAGTGAAGACCACTCTGAGCCACAAGGATAACGGCAGCAACGTGGTGACCGATCTCGACGTCAACGACGCCGTGACCGGGACCTTGATCCTCAGCAAGGGCTCCGCTGACGGCAAGGTGAAGATCCTGACCGAGAACTGGCCCGCGATTAAATTTCCCCTGCCCGCAGGTTCGCCGTTGGCCGAGATGGAGATTAAATTGGCGGAAGACACCGGCGAGGCGGACTTCGGGGACGACGGCAAGCTGAGCTTCGAGGGGGTGGCCTTTTCGGGATCCAACGTCGTCAACCTCACCGGCCTCACCTTGACCACCGAGAGCCTGACCATCGGCAGCGACAAGGCCCCCAACGTGGTCGGCGGGTCGATCAATTTCCAAGGTTCTCCCCTCAACGACCAAGGCGAGATGACCCTCGTCGTGGCGGCGCCCTTGACGGTGCCGCCGGTCGACACCGTCGCCAAGGTCGGCGGCGGCGTCTTCGGGATGGAGATTCACCTCAAGAAAAAATAAAGACCGTGCATTAGGCTCGAGCCCGCTTCTCGGCCTCCCAGGCGGATTCCGGCGTGGAGTGGGAATTCTCTTCGCGGCGTTCCTTCCTTTCCAGCCTAGCCAGGAGGCTGTAGGCCGCCGGTACCACGAAGAGAGTCAGAAGGGTGGAGACCAAGACGCCGCCCAGGATGACGATCGCCATCGGCTTGCGCGTCTCGGAGCCCGCGCCCAGGCCGATCGCTGGTGGGACCGCGGCCGCCAAAGTCGCGAAGGAGGTCATCAAGATCGGCCGGAGGCGCTGGGGGCAGGCGGTCATCAGTGCGGTGTATTTATCCATGCCCTCCGCCCGGCGTTGGTTGGTGAAGTCGACCAGCAGAATCGAGTTCTTCTTCACGATGCCCATCAGCAAGATCAATCCGATGAAACTGTAAATGTTGAGTGAGTGCCCGCTGAGATACAAGGCAAGCCAGGCGCCCGAGACGCTGAAGGGCAGGGCCAATAGCACCGTAAAGGGGTGGACGAAGCTGTTGTACTGGCTGGCGAGCACCATGTAGGCGACGATGATCCCCAAGTAGAGGGCGAAGAGCAGGCTTTGGAAGGACTCTTTGAAGGTCTCCGCGCTGCCGCTCAGGACGATGCGGTAGCCCTCGGGCAGGTTTTCCTTGGCCAGTTTTTCGATCTGCTCCAAGGCTTGGGCCTGGGAATAGCCGGGGCCGACGTTGGCGAAGATGCCCACCGCGCGCTCCCGGTCTTTTCGAGTGATGCTCTTCAGGGTGTCGCGTTCCACGATGTCGACGACCTCGCTCAGCTTGACCAGCTCACCGCGCTGGTTGCGGACATAGAGCTTGTCGATGTCCTTGCTGCTTTGGCGGTCGCCTTCCTCCAGTCGCACGCGGATGTCGTTGCGGTGTCCGGACTCGGTGAACTTTCCGGTGCGGGCGCCGCCGACGAGCGCGTTGATGACCTTGCCGATGTCCTCGACGCTGACCTGGCGCTCCTGGGCGGCCTCGCGCTTGGGGTTGATCTGGATCTCCGGCTGCCCGTACTTGTAGTCGCTGTCGACGTCGATGAAGTGCGGGTCCTGCTTCATCTTCGCCATCAGGGCGTTCGAGGCCTGGGTCAGCTTTTCCCAATCGGGTCCGCGCACCGTGAACTCGATGGGATAGCCGCGCTGGGCGGTGAAGCCGCGGGTGGAGAGGTCTTGGATCACGACCTTGAGGTTGGGGATGGCGGTCAATTGCTTCCGGATACGGTTCATCAAGTCGGCCTGGCTGAGGCGCCGCCCCAACTCCGGATCCATCGGCCGCTTTTTCGGGTCGTCCAGCGTGACAAAGACGATCCCGGTGTTGACCTCGCCGCCGCCGAAGCCGCCGACCGCGGCGAAATAGCGGTTCACCTCTTTGTTGCTCACGATCATGGCCTCCGCCTGTTTCATGATCCCGTCGGTGTATTGGATCGACGAGCCCAGCGGGGTCTCGAGGTGGATCAGGAACATGCTTTGGTCTTGGGCCGGGACGAATTCTTTCTTCACTTTGGGTAGGATCAGCAGGGAGCCTGCGAAGACCAAGGCGGCCAGGAACATGACCGTCCAACGAAAGCGCAGGCAGACCTTCAGGACGCCGGCGTAGGCGTTCATCAGGCCGTTGAAGCCTCGGTCGACGGCATTGGTGAACCAGTTACGCTTGGTGTGGGCCACTTGCAGGTAGGAGAGGCGCATCGGGGTGAGGGTAAGCGCCTCGATGAGGCTGAGTCCCACGGCGACCGACATGGTGATGCCGAACTGGAAGAAGAACTTGCCCAAAATCCCCTTCATAAAGATGACGGGGATGAAGATCGCGATGATGGCCAGCGTCGCCGCGATCGCCGCCGAGGTGATCTCCTTGGCGCCGTCCCGGGCCGCGGTGAGCGGCGTCTTGTGCATCTCCTGGTGCCGGACGATGTTCTCCAGGATCATGATCGCGTCGTCGACGACGATGCCGATGGCGAGGATCAGGCCGAGCATGGTGAAGGTGTTGACCGTGAAGCCGAAGAAATACAGGAAGGTGAAGGCGCCTACGATGGAAGTCGGGATCGCCAAGAGGACGTTCATCGTCGAGGTCCAGGAGGCGAGGAAGACCAGGCAGACGATCGCGGTGAGCAGGGCGGAGAGCAGCAGATCGAAGCGCATCTCCTCGTTGGTCGCCTTGATGAACTTGGTCGAGTCGAAATTGACCTTGAGCTTCAGCCCCTCGGGCAGGGTGGGCTCGATCTCGGCCATCTTTTTCCGCACGCCGTCGGCCACGGCGACCGCGTTGGAGCCGCGCTGCTTCTTGATGCCGAGCCCGATGGCGGGCTTGCCGTCCACCCGGCTGAGGCGGCGGATGTCGTCCAACCCCGACTCGACCCGGGCCACGTCCTTGATGAAGATGGGTTTGTAGATCGGCTGGCCGCCTCGCTTGGTGATCGCGATGTTGCCGAAGTCCTCGGGGGAGAAGACCTCGCCCATCGACCGCAAATTGTACTCCTTCTCGGGGGTCTCGATGCGGCCCGCGGGAATTTCCTTGTGCTGCTTTTCGATGGCGTCGGTGACGTCCTGGACGGTCAGCTCCCAGGCGTCCAGCTTTTTGGGGTCGATCCAAATGCGCAGGTTGGGCTCGACGAAGCCGCTCAGGATGACCTCGCCGACGCCGTTCACCGTCTGCATCTTGTCTTTGAGCCGATCGCGGGCGTACTCCATCAAGTAGCGAAGCGGCCGGTCCCCCGAGAGCGAGATCCACATGATCGGCTGGTCCTCGGGGTTGGTCTTGGTGACGATGGGCGGGTCGATGTCTTTGGGCAGGCGCTGCTGGGCCTGGGCGATCTTGGTTTGGACCTCCTGCAGGGCGGCGTCGATGTCGCGGTTGAGCTCGAACTCGATGGTGATGTTGGCTTCCTCCTGCCGGGAGGAGGAGGTGATGTTACGGATGCCTTGGATCGAGAGCACGGCGTCCTCGAGGACGTCCACGACGTCGGATTCCATGATCTCGGGCGCGGCTCCCTCGTAGGTGACCGAGATGTTGACCACCGGGAAGTCCACGTCCGGCATCTCGCTGATGCCCATCCGCGAGAAGGAAATGGCCCCGAACAGGATCAGCCCCGCCATCAGCATCCAGGCGAAGACAGGGTTCTTGATGGAGATTTCGGAAAGGCTCACGGTATCACCCCCGCGGTCACTTGGAGCGTCAACCAGCTGAGCCAGGTCTCGACCTCGGCCGTATTGCGCTGCCGGAGGGCGTCCAACCAGGTCTGCTGGGACTGGAGCAGATCTAAGGTGTTGATCAGGCTGTCGGTGAAGTCCTTGGCCTGCAATTGGTAGCTCTGCCGCGCCTTGTCGGCGGCGCTGCGAAATTTTTGGTACTGGTTCCGCGAAGACAAATAACCGTCATAAGATTTCTGCACCTGGGTGGCGGCGCTGCGTCGGGTCAACTCCTCCTGCAGCTGTGCCTGTTTGGCCTTGGTCTTCGCCTCGCGGATCTTGCCCACGGTCTCCCAATTGAAGACGGGGATGCCCACGCTGAAGGTCGCGTCCCATTTGATGTCCTTCAGGAAGCCGGCCCGGTAGGGGTAGTAGTTGGCGGCGAGGTCGGCTTGGGGCAGGAGGTCCCCCTGGCGGATCTTGACGTTGCCCTTGGCCAGCTGCACGTCGTCGCGCGCGGCCTGCACGTCCGGGCGTTCGTCCAGCTGCCCCGTGTAGTATTCCAGCGGCTTCAGGTCCCGAACCGGGGGATTGTCGTAGGAGATCGCCGGCTGTGGGTCGAGGCCGGTGAGAAAGGCGAGGGTATCGTAGGCGATCTTCCGCTCGCCCCGCTTTTGCTCGAGCTGGGCCTCGAGCAGGGCCACGTCGGTCTGGAGCAGGGCGGCTTCGCTGTCGCGGGACTTGCCCAGCCGCACCCGTTCCGTCAGTTCGGCGATGCTCGCCTTCTCGACCTGGATGATCTTTTGAAAGATCTCGATGTCGCGCTCGATCTTCACGATGGTGAGGAAGGCGATGACGACGTCCTGGAAGAGCAGGCGCTCGGCATTGCGCTGCAGCAGGCGTTTCTGCGACTCGTTGACCTTGGTGAGCTTGAGCGCGCGGAATTCCTTGAAGCCCCGGAAGATGGGTTGGTTCAGCGTGACCGCCACGGAGGGGCGGCTGAAGCGGGTGAAGGTGGAACCGACCTGGCCCGCGCCGTCGCTGCCGCCGGAGGAATCCTGCAAGACCTCCTGGACGTTGATCGAGAGCTTAGGCAGCACCGAACCCAGGGTTTGGGTGTAGAGCGCTTGGGCGGCCGCGATCTCCTGCTCGCTGATCGCCACGGTCTCGCTGCGCTGGAGGGCGAGGTTGTAACATTCCGTCAGCGACATTTTGGGCTCGGCGGCCAGGAGCGCCGGGGGCGCCGCCGTCAGGATCGCCAGGAAAATTAGGGCCAGCCGCTTCATGGCAGCACCCCGCGGGTGAAGATCTGGACGAAGCTTTCCAACATGGGTTTTTCGGGGAGCGGGAAGTGGTCCTTGGCGTTGAACACCAAGGTGATCAGGACGTAGTGATGGATCATGGCGATGAAGGCGCGGGATAGGACGGCGGGCGACATGACCTTCACCTCGCCCGCCTTGATTTTTCTTTCGAAGAGTTCCTCCAAAAATTCGACTAAGGGAAGCCGTTGCTTGAAGAACATCTGACCCAGGTGGTGGCTCTCCAGGGCAGCGTAGAGCATGACCCTCAGGAACCAATTGTTTTCGCGATGCTTGCCGACGATGATCTTGGCGACCTCCAACAAGGCCTCCGCCACGGGGAGCTCCAGCGTCTTGCGCAGGTCCGGGGCGACGTGGACCTCGAAGTCCCCCAACTTCTGTTGGAGGAGGGCGGTGTAGAGTTCCTCTTTGTTCTTGAAATGGCGGAAGATCAGCGCCTCGTTGATCCCGGACTCGAGCGCGATGGCCCGAGTGGTGGTGCCGACGAAGCCACGCTCGGCGAAGAGCCGACCGGCGGCTTCGAGGATGCGACCCTCCCGTTCGGCGAAAGACAGGCGCTGGGGTTTGCTAGCGGACATATTGGTAAGTATTCACTTACTTATACCCTCCCAAGGCCTGGAGGGTCAAACCATAATCCATTGAATCGTCCCCCGGCCTGACTTATTTCCAAGCCTTGCCGACGGAAGCCTTGTGACCGTGGTTCCCCTAGGAGCGTCAGGACCCTTGGCAAGGCAGGCCCCGGGTTTTTTGGAAAGCGATGCAAGCAAAGCAGAGCCCCATGGATGAGGAGGACCTCGAGGCCCTAAGCCGTTGCCGGCAAGGGGAGAAGCAGGCCTATGCCAACATCGTCGACCGGCACCAAGGGGGCGTCTTCCGCATGATCTACCGCTACGTCGGGCAAAGGGAACGCGCCGAGGAATTGACCCAAGAGGCCTTTCTCAAGGCCTACCGCGAATTGCCGAAATTCCGCGGCGAGGCAAAGTTTTCCACCTGGCTCTACCAAATCGCCCTCAACCTCTGCCGGGATTATTGGCGCGGCCAAAGGCGGCGGCCGGAGCAGCTGCGCGAGCCCCAAGAGCTGGCAGCTGTGCTTTCGGAGGCCGCTTCCCCCGAGCTACAGGCCCAATCGGTCCGGGAGGCGGAACGCCTGCGTCGGGCCTTGGACTCGCTGCCCGAGATCTACCGAGAGGCCCTGACCCTGCGCTACCTAGCGGACTTAAGCTACGAAGAGATGGGCGAGGCGAGCGGGGAGGGCCTGAGCAATTTGAAGATGCGGGTGGCGCGCGGCCTCGCGCAGCTGAAAAGGAGATTGGAGCAGGAGCCATGACGACGGAAGCCGAGAAAAAAGAACTGAGGGAGTTATTGGGGCCGGATTGCTCCGCCGCGGAGCTCGAGGCCATTATCGCCGAATTGCCGGAGCTGGCGGAGGCCGCGGGGCCCCTTCGGGAACGCCTGGGCGCCCTCCAGGCCGCGCCGCTCCCCGAGCTGCCCCGCGATTTCAGCGCGCGGGTGATGGCGCGGCTCGAGACCGAGGCCCAGCCCACGCGGCCCCCGCGCCGTTGGTTCACCATCCCCCGCCTGGTCCTCGGTTCCGCCCTCGCGGCGGGATTGGCCTTGGCACTGTGGAGGGGCCTGCCCCGCGCCCCGGAATTAGGCCCCCCCTTGGCCGTCCGGGAGGCCTTGGGTCCCGAGGGGCGGAAGATCTATTTTGTTCGTTTTGCCATCCGGGAAGCGCAGGCCAAAGAGGTGGCCCTCGCCGGTGATTTCAACCAATGGAACCCCACCCCATTGACGCCCTCGGCCGGCGGCCAGGGGGAGTTCAGCGTGGAGCTGCCCTTGGCGGGAGGCACCTATAGTTACTCCTTCGTGGTGGACGGCAGGCGTTGGGTCCCGGACCCCGCCGCCGATCGCTGGGTGGACGATGGATTCGGACAACGCAATTCGGTGATCAACCTGTAAATGAAATCGATTGGCTCCATTTTAATTTTGCTCCTTGGCCTGACGCTTGCCGCATCGGCCCGGGCCCAGCTGGATCCCGAGCTGGGGCGCGCGGCTGCGGGCCTGGGCACGAGCCCGGCCTTGCAAGCCCTGCTGCGCCGCAGTGCCGAGGGCGGGGCCTCCCGCGAATTCGTCTTGGGCGTCTTGCAGGATGCCCAGCAGATGCAGGCGCAGGGCCTGCCCACCGAGGCCTACCTCTTGAAGGCCAACGAGGGCCTGGCCAAACGGGTGCCTCCGCCCAAGATCCTTCCGGTCTTGCAAGAGTCGCGGGCCGGCACGGCGCGGGCCGCGAGCTGGGTGGATGCCGTGACGCTGCGTGAGGGGCGCAGGCTTTCCCCGCGCGAGCGGCAGGGGGCGATCCTGGGCCTGCAAAGGGCCCTCCTGAACGGGGCCTCGCCGGGAGAATTGGAAAAGGCGGCGCGGGGCGCGGGATCCTGGCAAGAGTTGGAAGGGCAATTGCCTTCCTGGATCCCCCGTCGGCACCCGGTGATTGAAGTCAAGCTGCCCCGGGCGCCCTTGCTGAATGCGCCCCCGTCGGGCCCGGTGCAGGAGAAAATTCCTCCGGGACAGGTCGAAAGCCGGGAAAAGCCCCTTCACTCCGGGAAAAAAGCGTGGAAGAAGAGCGAGACGTTGGAAGTACCCGGGCGTCCGGGGCATGGCGACCGCGAGGACGGGCGCGAGGACCGGAAAGAAAAGGAAGAGGACTGGAAAGAAAGAGGGCGAGGGAAGGGGAAGTCCTCGGGGGAGGGCCATGATTTCGATCGGGGCCATGGCAAGAAAAGGTTTTTATTGTGACCGCCTGGGCGTCTCGGCGTCCCAAGGCCTAGAAGGAGAGCCAATATGTCCAAATTATTGAAAACTCTGCTGCTCGTCGCGGGCCTGTTCTCGATGATCCCGCAGGCGGGCGCCGTCGATATCAACCTGCTCAACATCGATCTCTCCTCTCCGGAGAGCCGGAGGGCCGAGCAGCTCTACGGCAACGCCTATGGCTTTCCTCCCGAACAGGTGACGCCGGCCCTGCTGGCCCCCGCCGAGGAGGTCCCCGCTATCCTGCAGATCGCGCAGGCCGCGGGAACCCTACCGCTCTCGGTATGGATGATGCGGAAGATGGGGATGAGCTATTCCAATATCCTGCAGAGCTTCGCGGTCGCGCCCCTAGTGGCGATGGGGACCCCGGTGACGGACAACTATTATATTGAGACCAACCGCACCCATTTCCTGCGCGAGCTCCTCAAGGTGGAACCCAGGTATTTGCCCCTGATCCCGCTGCGCGGGCCCGAATTCACCCGCTTCATCATCAATCCCATCCACCCGACGGCCGGGTACTGGATGCCGCCGGGCATCGCGAAGAAATACGGCCTCTGGATTCCCCCCGGCCAAGCCAAGAAGATGGGCCTCTGGGGCGGCCCCGCCAAGGTCAAGGGCGGCCACTGGGTGGATGACGACGACGATGTGGTGGTCATCAAAAAGATGAAGTGGGAGGATGACGATAAGGGTTGGAAGAAGCATGGGCATGGCGAAGGCCATGGGGGGTGGAAGGCCGGGAAGGGCCATGGCAAGCACTGGGATTAAGGCCGGGCCGCGGCTTTTTTTGCGAAAATCCAGAACTTTCCTCGAAGGACGGTCGATAAAATAAGGGGCACCGCCCTTGGGTCTATGATTTGGAGTATTGTTTAAGCTTTCGTTGACAACTAACGAATTTTTAAGCAATTCTCAGGCCCTTCAGGAATCCTTATGTCGACCGGCCCCCTCCAACCTCTGCCATGGATCCCGCTGGAAGCGGTTTCGAATCCAGAACCCTCTGATCTTGGTGCGGCGGCTGAGTTCACCTTGGTGAACCCCCCTCCAGCCCTGGCCCGAAACGCCCTTTCCGGGTTTTTGCAGGCGCTAGCCGGGGACCCCCTCCAAGGACTGATTCGCCGCGCGGCCTGGTTCGGAGGGAAGCAGGCTGATTCCCTCGAATCCCCCGAAGCCGAACCTCTCCAGAATTGCAGCAACCTGACGGTCAACGGAGGCTCCATCTCCTTCGGGGACGTGCGGGTGGGGACCTCGACGACCCGCTATTTCCAGATCAACAACCCCAACTGCTGTCCGGTCAACTACACCATCAGCGGCGGGGGTTATGGCTTTGCAATCTCGCCCACCGGAGGGCAGGTCCCCGCCAACGGTTCCGTTTCCATCTCCGTCACCTTCACCCCCTATAACGAGCAGTATTACAACGGGTCGGCCAGCGTCAGCCCCGGCGGTGCGGGCGTCAGCTTCAGCGGCCGCGGGATTCGCTGATCGGCCGTCGAGAGTCCGGGCGCCGCGCGCAGGCCTTTGACAAATACCCAAATTTTCTTGAGAGATCGGAAGGCGCTGTGTAGTCTTGCAGCATGCCACACCGCGATCTTCATCTCGATTTCAATGAGGCCTTCGCTCCCCAACAGCCCAGCGGCGTGACCGAGGCCGAACTCGAGGCCGCCATTCCCAGTTTTCTCCAGGTCCACCGCGCCCTCCAGGCCATGCACGAGATCGGCCAGGCGCAATTCCTCAACCTGCCGTATCTCGAGGAGGTGCTGAGCCATGTCGAGGAGCGCGCGGGGGAGCTGCGCGGGGCTTTCGACACGATGGTGGTCTTGGGCATCGGTGGATCGGGGCTCGGCGCCAAGGCGGTGGAGGAGGCCATCTTCGGTCCCGTCTTCGCGGGGGCGGTGCCGCTCCCGGTGAAGCGACTCTTCGTCCTCGATACCCTCGATCCCGACTACCTCGGCAGGCTCTTTTCCGGCCTCGACCTCGAGCGGACGGTGTTCAACGTGGTCAGCAAGTCCGGAAACACGGTCGAGACGATGGCCCAGTTCATGTATCTCTACGATTTGCTCAAGAAGCGGCTGGGCGCAGAGCGCTTCCGCCGCCATCTCCTGATGACCACCGACCCGCAGAAAGGCGCCCTGCGCCAGATTGCCCGTGAGGAAGAGTTGGAAAGCTTCGAGATCCTGCCCGGCGTCGGCGGGCGCTTCTCGGTGCTGTCACCGGTGGGCCTCTTGCCAGCGGCCTTCCTGGGCGTTTCGATCCGGGAGTTGGCCGAGGGCGCGGTCCGCATGATCAAGCGCTGCAAGGGCGAAGACCTCTGGACCAATCCCGCCGCGATGCTGGCGATGGTGAGCTACCTCTTGGCGCAACGGCACGGCCGCGCCAATCTGGTGGTTTTCAACTACGCCGAACGGCTCAACCGCTGCGTAGAATGGTTCCGCCAGCTCTGGGCCGAGAGCCTGGGCAAGCGCTTCACCCTCGAAGGCCAGGAGGTGCGCGCCGGCATCACTCCCATCCAGGCCAGCGGTCCCCGCGACCAGCATTCGCAGATGCAGCTCTACGTCGAAGGGCCTCAGGACAAGCAGGTGATGCTTTGGTCTCAGGAAAAATTCGACGGCGACCTCAAGATCCCCAAGATCTATCCGGAGATCGACAGCTTGAGCTACTTGGGAGGGAAGAGCTTCGGCGAGGTCCTGCATGCCGAGCTCATTTCCACCGAGCAATCCCTGAAGGAGGCCGGGGTTCCTTCCTACCGCTTGATGCTGTACGGGGCGGACGCCTACGGACTGGGCCAACTGTTCTACCTGCTCGAGATTGCGACCGTCTACGTCGGCGGGCTCTTGGGGGTGAACCCCTACGACCAGCCCGGCGTCGAGCTGGGCAAGAAGTACATCTACGGAAAGCTCGGCCGCCCCGGTTCCGAGGAGTTCGGGGCCACCTTGGCCCGCAAGCTCAAGGACAAGCGCTACATCGTCTAGGCCAACAGGCCTGCTAACCCCACCACACGCTGCGCCGTTTTTTCAGGGCCTCGGCGACGAGATTCTGGATGGTCTGGCGCACGCGCTCGCTCAGCCGGTGGATTTCCAATTCGTCGTCCAAGACTTCCTTGCCGTAGACGCTCAGGTCGATGGGCTTGCCGAAGTAGATCGACCATTTGGAGGGCAGAGGGATGAAGCCGGCGAGTCCCAGCCAGGGCAGGGTCGGCGTGAAGGGGACGTAGGGGATGCCCAAGGGCTTGGCGAGCAGCGACGATTTGTAGAGCAGAGGATGGATCTCCTCGG
Source organism: bacterium (assembly GCA_046346845.1). Classification (GTDB taxonomy): domain Bacteria; phylum UBA10199; class UBA10199; order DSSB01; family DSSB01; genus DSSB01. Next base: position 468,420 of record JAXMHH010000001.1, on the reverse strand, counting down.
CGCCGATCACGGCGACGGGGATGATCGGGCTGTCGGTGCGGATGGCCAGCTTGATGAAGCCGCCGCGGCCGAAGCGCTGCAGGTGGTAGCGCTGCGAGAAATATTTGCCCAGTCCCTTGACCCCCTCGGGAAAGACGGCGACGAGGTGGTCGGTGTTGAGCAGGCGCTCGGCGTTTTCCTGGGAGGCGCGCACGCCGCCGATGCGGTACATGAAGGTTCCCACGAAGGGAAGATAGTAGACGAAGTCTTCCACCAGGAAGCGCACGTCGCGGCCCGCCGGATGGTCGTTGGTGACGGCGAGGCGGATCATCGAGCCGTCCCAGGGCAGGGTACCGGAATGGTTGCCGACCAGGAGGGCTCGCCCCGAGCTGGGAATGTTCTCGACCCCGTGGGTCGAGACCCGCCAATACTTGTAGTACATGAAGTCGAAAAAGGGTTTGAGGGTCTGCTCGAAGGAGGGGTCGCGGCCGAAGGCGTCGTATTCCTCTTCCAAGGCGTGCTTGCTTTGCAGGAAGGGGAGATGCCGGCTGAGGAAGTCGAAGCCCGGGATCAGGCCTTTGAGGAAATCGGCCACAGCGGACCGCTCATCTTCGGGCGGGACCTCGACGGTTGATTTCAGCTTGGTCACGATTTCTTGGATGGCCGGCTCGACCCGGGATTGCAGGTCTTTCAACTCCTTCAATATCTTCTCCGGGGTGCCGTCCTTGAGGGTCTTTTTCGAGCCCAGTTCCTTTTCGATGACCTTCAGGTGCTTGCCCAACTCCTTTTCGAGGTGCCCCAGGCGTTTGGCCATGTCTCGCATCAGCCTTTCCAGGTCGCGGTCTTCCGGCGCACCCTTGGCGCCACCGGGCAGGTAGAAGAGATTTCCGGAGGGACGGGCCGGGTTTTTCATGAGAGGCTTGCCTCCTCCTGCAGGCGAATCTCGCGGAGCCGCTCGGCGCCGACGAATTCGAGCAGGGTTTCTTTACAGCTGTATTGAGGTTTCCAGCCGGCCGCTTCGGCCCGATCGGTCGCGATGACGCAGCTGTATTTCAAGAACTCGAGGTGGGTCGCGGGGGCCGGCGAGATATCGAGGAACCAGAGCAGCTGAACCAGGGACTTCAGGCCGATGAGGCTCAGCGGCAGGGGGATCTTTCCCATCAGCTTGATGGCCTTGGACAGCGGCATCACGCCCGGTCCCGCCAAGTTGAAGATGCCGGGGCAATCCTTCAGGGTCACCATCTGGAAGGCGCGCAGCAGGTCGCTCTCGTGCAGGAACTGCACCAGCGGGTCGAAGCCCAGCACCGTCGGCACCAGGAGCCGCGAGAGGTAACGCGTCTTGTAGCTTTGGATGGTGGGACCCAGGATGGTGGCCGAACGCAGGATGGTGACCACGCTTTCCGGGTATTTTTGGGCGTATTTCAGGAATTGCTTCTCGGCGTCGACCTTGTCCGCGAAAAATTTAGAGCGAAGCCCGCCCCGCGGCGCCTGCTTCTCGGTGATGTAGGCCGGATTGTCGGGAAAGGCGCCGTAGACGTCCGCGGTCGAGGCCAGGATCAGCTTGCGCACTTTCGCCTCCGCGGCGGCGTTGCAGACGTACATGCTGCCCACCGAGAGCAGCTCGTGGGCCCAGGCCACGTTGCGCGGCGGGGTGATGGGCAGGGCGGTGTGGATCAGGGTGTCGACCTTCTCCTCGGCGAGGATCTCGTAGAGCTTCACGTCGGCCAGGGTCTCGGTGAGGTCGACGCGGTAGAACTTGGTCTTCTTCAAGATCTCGGTGGGCTTCTTGTGGTCGAGGAAGATGACGCGCGGGAATTCGGGGCTGTTCTCCAGCCACCGCAGGACGGAAAGGCCCTTGAAGCCGCTGCCGGTCAGGGCGACGGTCGGATATTCCTGGACCGGCGCTGCCGCCGGATTTTTCTTAACTCGATTCTTGGCCATGGACGGACGCCGCTAGGAATCAACCGAGCCGCGACATCGGGAAGATAGCACGAGGCAAAGTCATTTGGGAAAACGAAATTGGCGTTAGACTCGGACCGCGTTGGTGGGAGCGGTCTGCGGGAAGGCCTGCGCGACCCGGAAGCTGTTGGCGAAGCCGAGCACCTTGGGGACGTAGTCTTGGGTTTCGCGGAAGGGCGGGACGCCGCCGAACTTCGAGACGTTGCCCGGGCCGGCGTTGTAGGCGGCCACGGCGAAATCGACCCGGCCGTTGAATTTATCGAGCATCTGCCGCAGGTACTTGGCGCCGCCGTCGATGTTTTGCGCGGCGTCGAAGGGATTGCCGACGCCCAGGCTCGCGGCGGTGGCCGGCATCAATTGCATCAGGCCCATGGCCCCGCAGTGGCTGACGGCGCGGGGATTGCCGCGCGACTCTTGCCAGATGACCCCGGCGATGAGCTCGGGGGGGAGGCCGTAGCGGTCGGCCGCGGCGCGGATATAGGGTTCGAGATCTTTCACCCGGTCCAGCATGCGGTCGCTGGCCGCCCCGGTGTTGGGCACATTGACCGACGAGGCGTTGCTGAGCGCCGCGGGCGCCGCGGAGCCGGTGTCGGGGGCGCTGGGCGCCTCGCTGGACCGGACGCCGAAGGGCGATTCGCCTCCCTTTTTCGCATAATGTTTGGTTTCGGGCTGGGCGGCGGGTTTGCTGGTGGTTTCGGGGGGTAGGGGGTCTTTCGCCGCCTTGGGCGCGGAGGAGCTGTTGTTATCCAGGGTCTGGGAGAAATTCCGCGCCTGGTCGTACATCTTTCGGTACTCGATGTACTTATTCTTATAAAAGGGGCGCGACTTGCTTGTAGAGACGGAAGATACCATGTCAGTCCGGAAATAGGTCCTAAGACCTTGATCTATTATGCCTTTTTACAGCCCTAGGTCAAGCGACCCGCCGTGACGATCCTTCGCTGAAATTATCGGTTCAGCCCCTCTCGGGAATTGCTTCTAAACGCGCATTTTTTATACGGAAAAATCCTCCGTCCCTGACGCACTGCGAAATGGGCAGGGGCGACCCTTGTCTGGCCCGGGACATGGGTTTAGAGTGAAAAAATGATTGCTTGCCCTGTCGGGCGGCGGGCTTTACCATAAGCTCATGATCTTTCTAAGAAATTATTACGTCAACACGACGGTGAAGACCGACGTCCTGTTGATCACCCACGACGTGAAGCGCGCGGTGCGGGAGTCCGGGATCCCCAGCGGCCTGGTGACCGTGTTCATCCCCGGGGCGACGGCCGGGGTGGCCATCCTCGAGAATGAACCCAAGATCCACGAGGACCTGAAAAAGTGGGTGGAGACCCAAATCCCGGCCGAGACGGGCCCGCGGCCCAACCGCCGCTCCGGATCGGGGCGCAACGACGCCCACCTCCGCGCCGCCTTGATCGGGGTAAGCGTCGGCATTCCTTTGCAGGACGGAAAACTGATGCTAGGGCCCTGGCAGGAAGTAGTTCTTTATGATTTCGACGACAATAAGGTATGCCGACGGGAGATCACGATCCAAATCGTCGGCGAAGGAGCCGCTAAGTAGCCGATAGGCCCTCGGCCTTAGGCTCACTTCCAATTATGGTGGACCACCGTAACATTCGCAGCCTGCGCAACCTCCTCGGAGGTTTTAAAAAATCCGATTTCACCTCCCTCAGCCGATTTCTCCATTCGCCGTTCTTCGGGTGGCTGGTCTTCGTGGTGCTGGTCTTCGGGATCTCCCTGATCCTCTCCTTTCACGTGGATTACCTGCCGCCCAACATGAAGGTGGGCCGCGTGGCCCCCAAGGACATCAAGGCCGACCAAAACTACGAGATCGTCGACGAGCGGGCCACTGAGATCAACCGCCAGGAGGCGATGAAGGCGGTTCCTCCGGTCTATGACTTCGATGAGAACGTCCTGGGCGAGATCGACCAGAACATCCACGACGCCTTCCAGCAATCCCGGGAGGCCATCCAAAAGCTCGGCGACGTCGACGAGATCCAAGGCATCCTGCTCGCCACCCTGGGACTGCAGCCCACCGACGACCAGGTTCGCGCGCTGATGCAGGACGAGTTTTCGGTGGACACCGAGTTCATGCTCCGCAACCTGCTCCGGCAATCGATGTCCCAGATGATCGTGGCCAATCGCAACGATTTGGCCTCCGCCGAGGCCTCGGGCATCACGCTGCGCTACGTGCAAAAATCCAAGGGGAGCGGCCCCGACGAGAACGAGGCCGAGCTGAAGGACCTCTCCGGCGTGAAGACCCTGGATGCGGTGCAAAGCGGGCTGCTCGAGCGTTCCAAGCAGGCGCCTAAGGAGAAAGGCAAGGCCCTGCAGGCCTCGCAGGTCTTCGAGATCGCCAGCCGCCTGGTGCGGCCCAACCTGAGCTACGACTCGGTCGAAACCGAGCTCCGGCGCGCCCGGGCCATGGGCAACGTCCGCAACGTCATCATCAAGGTGCAGGCCGGCGAATCGATCGTCCGCAGCGGCGACCGCTACGAGCCCCATCACCTGGTCATCCTCGAGGGCATCCGCAAGCAGAAGACCGAGACCAGCTTCGTGACCAAGTTCCTGGGCACGGCCCTGTTCGTCTCCATCCTGCTGCTGATCACCTACGCCTTCTCCAAGCGCTTCATCCGGAAGTTCAATCCCTCGCGGGAGGACCTCTACTTCCTGGGCGGGGTGCTGATCCTCCTGCTGCTGAGCGTGCGCATCGCCGCGGGGCTTTCCTCGGCCTTCCGCGATCTGCTGCCCTTCGACGTCTCGGTCCAGGCACTGTACTACGCGATTCCCGTGGCCGCGGGCGCCATGCTGACGAGATACATCCTGAACTCCGAGATCTCCCTGGTGTTCGCGATCGTCGCCAGCGCCCTGACGGGCATGTTCCTGGAAGGGGACCTGGACCTCTCGATCTACTACCTGATCAGCAGCATCGTCGCCGCCTCCGCCATCGCCCACGTCGAGCGGCGCAGCGCGATCCTGCGCGCGGGGGTGATGGTCGGCGCGGTCAACGCCGCGGTGGTGCTCGCCATCAAGCTGGTCACGGTCGTCAGCATTACCAACGTGCTCAACCTCCCCAACATCTTCATGAACCTGGGCCTCGCCTTCCTGGGCGGCCTGCTGGCCGCGGTCTTCGTGATGGTGCTGGCCCCCATCGCGGAGATGCTCTTCGACTACGTCACCGACATCAAACTGCTGGAATTGGGCAACCTCAACCATCCCCTCCTGAAGGAGATGATCGTCAAGGCGCCCGGCACCTACCACCACTCGCAGCTGGTGGCCGTGTTGGCCGAGGCGGCCGCCGCCGAGATCGGCGCCAATCCGCTGTTGGCGAGGGTTGGCAGCTATTTTCACGACGTCGGCAAGATGCGCAAGCCCAGCTATTTTATCGAGAACCAGCAGGGCGGCGAGAACCGCCACGACAAGCTCGCGCCCTCGATGTCGGCCCTGATCATCGCCTCGCACGTGAAGGACGGCCTGGAGCTGGCGCGCGAATACAAACTGCCGCGGCGCATCTCCGACTTCATTCCCCAGCACCAGGGGACCAAGCTGATCACCTATTTTTACAACAAGGCCAACGAGCAGGCCCAGGCCGCGGGCACCACGGTCGACGAGAAGGACTATCGCTATCCGGGGCCCCGACCCCAGACGCGCGAGGCGGGGATCATCCTGTTGGCCGACGGCGTCGAGGCCGCGGTCCGCTCCATTCCCGAAAAGACCCCTGCCAAGATCCAGGCGATGGTCCAAAAGATCGTCAATAAAAACTTCACCGAGGCCCAATTGGACGAATGCGACATGACCTTGAAAGACCTGCACCAGATCGCCGAGTCCTTCGTCCGCGTCCTGGTGGGCATCTACCACCAGCGCATCGAATACCCGGACGTCGAGGAGAAACGGGCCACGGTCACGCCCATCAAAGAGCTCCGGGCCCGAGAGAACTAGGCGCATGGCCCTCCGCCTCTATTACCGAAAACCGGCTCCCCTGCGCATCGCGGCCTTGCGGCGTTGCCTGGAGGCCCTGCAACGTCGCTTTCAACTGACCTCCGCCGATATCGAACTGAGCCTGGTGGGGGAGGGCCGGATCCGAACTTTGAACCGGAAGTACCGCCGCAAAGACCGGGTGACCGACGTCCTTTCCTTCCCTTTGGAGCCCGCGCGGCCCCCGCGCGGCCGGCCCTGGCACCTGGGCGAGATCGTCGTCGCCCTGCCGGTTGCCCGTCGGCAGGCGAGGCGCGCGGGGCGCAGCCTGGCGCAGCAAGTCTTGCGGCTCGCCGTGCACGGCTTATTGCATTTGCAGGGACACGATCACGAAACAGGGGAGACGCAGCGCCGTCGTTTCGAGGCGCTCGAGGCGCGGTATTTGAACTACCTCGCGAAGAAAGGAATGATGCCATGGGATGGATCGCTGCGGCTCTGAGCGGCGTCTTGGCGGGGTTCAGCTACCCCACGGTCTTCGCGGGACGCGTGCTGCCCGATTTGGGTTTTTTGGCCTTTTTTGCCTGGGTGCCGCTCTTCGTCTCGATCCGTGGCTCGGTGCCCAAGGGGGCCTTCGCCAAGGCCTGTTTCGCCAGCCTGTTCCACTACGGCATCGGCATGTACTGGCTCTACACCGCGATGCACTCCTTCGGTGGCTTGTCGCCCTTTCTGTCGGTCCTCGTCTTGCTGCTCCTGGTGATCGTCCTCTCGGTGTACTTCGGACTGATTTTCCTGGTCTCGCAGTGGCTCTGTCGGCGTTTCTCCTGGTCTCCCCTCTGGGTGCGGCCCTTCGTCTGGGTCGCCTTCGAGTACCTCAGGGGCCACGTCCCCGCCGGAGGCTTTCCCTGGGGCCAGGTCGGTTATTCGCAGGGGGGCTTCTTGACCTTCATTCAGATCGCGGACCTGTTCGGCGTCTACGGCGTCACCTGGGTCTTGGTGTTTCTCAACGAATCCCTGGCCCAGGCCTGGCAGGACTTTCGCTGGAACCGCCGGGCGCGGGCCGGGAAGACCCTGGCCGTCGCGCTGTTGTTCTTCCTCGCCGTTCTTGGTTACGGACGCTACCGCATGACGAATGACTTCACGGCGCCTACGAAGACGCTCAAAGTAGGGGTGGTCCAGGGCAATATCCCGCAGGAGGAGAAGTGGCAGCGCGACGCGGCCGGCAAGATTTTGGAAATTTTTCAGGGCGGCACGGCCGGCCTCGAACAGCAGGGCGCCTCCCTGATCCTGTGGCCCGAGGCATCCTTGCCCTATGACGTGAGGTACGACGCTGCGGAGATTCCCTATGACCTCGGCCTGCAGCAGGCCGACATCCTGTTCGGGGCCATCTCCCGTCCCGGCCACGGCACGGCGCTCCACGGCAGCCCCTACCATAACACCGCCCTGCTGGCGGATGCCCGGGGCAAGCTATTGGGCTATTACCACAAGCGGCACCTGGTACCCTTCGGGGAATACGTCCCCTGGAAGGAGCTCTTTTTCTTTGCGCGCAAGATGACCGCCCAAGTCGGCGACCTGCTGCCGGGCTCCGAGTATTATCCCCTGAAATACCAAGGGAGCCTGTTGGGCGTGCTGATCTGTTACGAGGACATCTTTCCCGAGATCTCGAGGATGATGGTGGAGGAGGGCGCCAATGTCCTGATCAACATCACCAACGATGCCTGGTACGGGCGCTCCAGCGCCGCCTACCAGCACCAGGTATTCAGCCAGTTTCGTGCGGTCGAGACCCGGCGGGCGCTGATCCGCGCGACCAACACCGGCCTGAGCTCGCAGATCGACCGTCATGGGAGGGTGCTGTGGCAAGGAGGGCTCTTCACGCGGGAGGCCTTTCTCGCCAGCCTGCCATTCTACGACGACCGTTCTGTTTACGTGAGGATCGGCGACGTGCTTCCGATCGCGGCGTTAATCTTGACCGCAGTCCTCGTTTTCATTCCCCTCCTTCGACGCAAGGGCAGGAGATGATTTGCTGGCTCAGGGGCAGACCTCGGTTCCGACCCCCCCGACAAAGGTGAATTTGGTTTCGAAGGTGGAGGTGAAGTCTTGGGCCAGTGGGACCCCCGCTGCGCTTTTGGCGCCTTTGGCGATTCGAATTTTATATTTCTCCGTTCGATCGAGCAGTGCGCCGGCAGGGTTAAAATTGAAGGACTTTTTGTCCGGACAAGCGGTCAAGGTTCCGATAACTTCTTCCTCTTTGGTGACATTTCCGTCACGGTCGGTTTTGAATTTGACCAGTGAAAAGTTGGTTTGGACTGTGGCCACCGACATGGGTTGGCTGAAGGTCAGGTTTATTATGGTTTGCCGGGCGACATCGTCGGCCCCGTCGGAGGGGTTGATGCTTTCAACGATGGGAGCGCCGTCGGGATTGGCCGCGGCGCCCTGATCCGGGGGTAGGATTTTAAAGTTGCTCTTGAATTCTTCGGCCAGGGCATTTCCGCCCACGTCTTTGGCAGCCTTGTTGAGGGAGATTCGAAAGATTCCGGCCGTCACGGGGGCCGCAATCGGGAACTCGAAATTTTGGTTATCGTTCGTCGCGACCGCATTGGCGAGGGGGACGGCTACGAAATTGGCTTCGATATTTGGCGCTCCCGGGTTGATTCCCCCCAGGGAGGGAACCCCCGAAATTTTTAATTGTTCCAGCTGGAATGCTGATTTCACGGAGTCCGGATCCATCGCTTCGCTAAACTCCACGCGAATCGACGAGATAGGGGCCGTGAGGCTTTGGCCCGAGGTGGGATCCGTGGTGACCACGGAGGGCGGGGTGGTATCAAGGTTTGCCGCCGGATTATTCCCAATATTATTGCCGATATTCAGATTGGCGTTCCGGTCGCCTCCCCCTCCGCTGCAACCGGCAAGGACGACCAGGCACGATGCGGAGACCACGATGAATTTGTTTAGGTTCAAGTGGAACATGGAATACCCCTTCGTTTCTTGGAGCGCCGATGAAATTGAGCTTATCTTTTATCGAAATGGCAAGGCAATGAGTTTCGGGGATGCAAAAATAAACCCCTTCGTCTACCCCCCGGGGAAGACGCACCGCAGCAGGGACTGCTTCCTATTTTCGGAAAATTCCAACCGCCCCCTTATTCCCCCCGCCGAGGTTCCGCCGCCCGTTCCACCTGGCGGAGGAGCTCCGCTCCGCGTTCTACGCGCGGCAGGCCGCCCCGCAACAGGCGCAGGGCGCTGCGGCGGTACTGTTCGGAAAAGCCGCGGCCGAAGACCTGGTAAAACAGCCGGGAATGGTCCCCGTTTTGGCTGAACTTCCCGTCCAACCAGGTGCCCAACATTTCGCGATGCGAAGCCGCCTCTTCCGGCGTCGTGGTGTGGGCCCAGCGCAGCATGCCGTAGAGATCCACGATCTCGCGCCGTTCGGCCGGGGCGTGCTCGCTGATGTCCAGCAGATGGTAGATATCGTGCTCCCAGGCCACGGAGGGATGGACGGAGTCGAAGCCGTGCAGGGACCAGTAGCGCGCGGAGAGTAAAATGGGCCTGCGATCCGTCACAGCCAGCGCGGCGAGGCGTTCCTGGCTTACGATGGATTCCACCACCTCGGGCAGAACGCCGTCGCGACCCCATTGGTATTCGCCCAGCCGCCACATGGCCTCCACGGGGAGCATGAGGAAGTGCTCGGAGGCTACGCTGCCTCCGAACAGGGTTCCGGTAGGGAGGCTCAGGCATTTCTCGAGGAGGTAATGCAATCCTCCCGAGGCGTTGAGCGAACTCAGCTCCCGTTCGCCGGCCGCGGCGGATTCCGGGGATAGGTCCTGGATGCCTTCGAATTCCAGGCGCTGCATGCGCCAGTTCACGGCCTGGGGATCGGCCAGGGCGCGCTGGATCCAGGCGGGGGCGTCGGGGGCGGCGCCCCGTTCTCGCAGCCACTCCTGCCAGGAGGACTCGCGCGTGACCACTCCCAGCGGCCGCAGCTTTTCCAAATAGTCATCGCGCAGGATCTGGGTGAGGCGGTCCCGGGTGGCGACCGGGTCGAGTCTCCCTTGGCTCGCCGCTTCCAGGGTCTCGAGATAGCGCAGCCGGTGCCGCGGCAACAAATCGACCGGGAAGCTCCTCGCCTGGCGGCGCAGCCCGGAGATCCAAGGACCGCGGTAGGCCCAGCCTTCCAGCTGGGCCCAGGCCCGCTGCAAGAGGGGCAGACCTTCCAGGAGCCGGCCCGTCAGGTAGAACTGCGCGCTGGCTGCCAGGATATCGACGGCTCGGAGCGAGGTGTCCTGCATGGGCCGCAGGCCGCTCGCCGATTCCAGACCCTGGGCCAGGGCGACGCCCGAGAGGAGGCCCAAGATGGGGGAGGCTCGACCGAGGGTTGCGGCGCCCAAGTGCAGACCGGCGAAATTGAGGTGGCTGGAGGCGAGGGCTCGGGGGAGGGAGTCCTCCGGTGCGCTTGCCCCTGAAAATACCGGTTCCAAGAACCGGTGGAGCAGGGTGAAGCTGCTCGCCTCGGCGGAGAGGGCCAGACCGGTCGCCAAGGCGCTCCGCCCCAGGGCCAGGCTGGGACCGCCTAGGCCCCGTGCGATCCAGCCCAAGCTGCCCAGCCGGACCAGGCGAAATGCGGCGCCGCCGCCCAGCATGGCCAGGAGGCTGGCCGGGTCCAACATTTGCCCGCACAGATTGCGCAGCTGGAGTTCCATCCGCGCGGCGGGGGCCCCGCCGGTCCCGAGCAGGGTGTTCAGGCGGTCGCGCGCCACGGGGTCGTTGAGGCCGGCGTATAGTTCCGCCGCCTGGGCGAGCTTTCCGTCGCGTTCCAGGCGGCCGGCCACGTTCAGCAGGGCCTCGCGGAACAGAGCGGGATCGGTCTCCAAGAGGATTGAATTTAGTTCTTCGGCGGTCTCCGGGCCAAAACGCCGGCGCAAGGCCTCGCGGTCCCGCGCCCAGGGCGGGGCCTCGGCGAGCGGAGTTGATTCAGTGCCCCCTGCATGGGCCGGACTTGGCCGGAGCAGGTTTAGAAAGTCCATGGGTTTCGCCCTAAATCGCCTGGCCGCCGCGGAAGTTGCGAGGTCTGAAGGATTTCGTGGGAAATCCTTTCCTGCGGTGGAGCTATGTGTTAGCGCATTTCCACTATGGCCGCAAAAGACTTGAAATCCCGCCTTTCCGCCCTCCAAGAAAAACTCGCCACCGTCCGGAGGCGGCTTTGACCTCGACCAAAAGCTAAAACGCATCGACGAACTGGAGGCCGAGTCGGCCAAGCCCGAGTTTTGGGAAGATTCGCTGCGCGCCAAGGCCTTGAGCAAGGAGCTCGATGAGGCGAAGGCGATGGCCGCCTTTTTCCAAAAGAACGCGGAGCTCTGCGAAGAGGCGGCGGTGATGCTCGAGCTGGCCGAGGAGGCGGAGGATCCGGAGGCCTGGAGCGAAGCGGAGCAAAAATTCGAGGAGGCCGAGTCCGCCCTCGAAGCGGCCGAGTTTCGCGTCATGCTCTCGGGAGAGGAAGACAAGCTCTCCGCCATCCTCACCATCAATTCCGGCGCGGGCGGCACCGAGTCCTGCGACTGGGCGGCCATGCTGACGCGCATGTACCTGCGCTACTGTGAGCGCCAGGGCTGGGCGACCCAGATGATCGATTCCACCGAGGGGGAGGGGGCCGGCTACAAGAGCGTCACGATCACCGTCGAAGGCGCCTACGCCTACGGTTTCCTCAAGGCGGAAAACGGCGTCCACCGCCTGGTGCGCATCTCGCCCTTCGACGCCAACAAGCGCCGACATACCTCCTTCGCCTCCGTCTTCGTCTACCCGCAGGTCAGCGACGACATCGAGATCGACATCAATCCCGCCGACCTGCGCATCGACACCTTCCGGGCCGGCGGCAAGGGCGGCCAAAACGTCCAGAAGAACGACACGGCCGTGCGCATCACCCACCTGCCCACCAACACCGTCGTCCAGTGCCAGAGCGAGCGCAGCCAACTGCAGAACAAGACCTTGGCGATGAAGGTCCTGCGTTCCCGCCTCTACGAGCAGGAATTGGAAAAGCGCCAGGCGGCCAAGGACGCGGTCGAGGCCACCAAGAAGAAGATCGAATGGGGCTCGCAGATCCGGTCTTACGTCCTCCATCCCTATAAGATGGTGAAAGACCACCGCACCGACTTCGAGGTGGGGGATGCCGAGCGGGTCTTGGACGGCGATTTGGAGCCCTTCATCCGCAGCTACCTGCTGAGCCAGGCCTAGGAGCATCCCGTTATTTTTCAGCAACTTTCCCGCGATCCGGGCGAGCCATCCCTTGTCCAACGTCCATGCGAAGGATAGGAGAGGGGCTCATATGCCGTTCCGGGTAGGGAGCGATGCGTCATATTTTTCTGCTGCCGCAGGGTCCCGGTCGTCCGAGCTCTCGGGGCAAACCCCACAAAATCACCCCATTATTTCTTCCCAATCCCAGGCCGCCCGGTTGGCCGTCCTGCCCGGGCTCCAGCCCTCGGAGCGCGCCGAGCTCCGCTCCTTGGCGGCCGAGGCGGATCCCGACTTATTCAGCGAGGCGGTCCTGAATATCGCCTTCCGCGCGGAACGCGCGGGACGGGAAGAGGCGGCCCTGGGGCTGTATTCCACCCTCTTGGAGGCGACGGAGGCGCCGCCGATTCAGCGCCGCGCGCGCGAGCGGCTCAGCGTACTGCTCGGCCGTTCGATCGACGGGGTCGCCGCGCCGGCCGGGGCGCGGGCGGAGTTTCTGTTTCGCCGCTTGGCGATGGAGGCCGCGGAGCCTACTTCTTTATTGGCCTTGGGCGCCGCCAGCTCGGCCTACCGTTTGGTCCGGCTCGGCGTCCTGAGTCGCCTGGCCGCCGCGCCGGCCGGGGTTTGGACACGGGGTTGGGCGGCGCATGGCCTGGCCGCCGCAGCCGGCTTCGCCGTCGAGGCCCCGACCTTCACCCTGAGCGCCCGGCTGGGCGCCGCCGCCTTGGGACGGTCGGTGGAATGGAGCCTCCCTGCGCTGGGCCGGGATTTGGCCTCGAGCTACCTGGTCTTGGGGGCGATGAAATTTTCCGGCTGGGGGGCGGCATCCTTGTACCGGCGGGTGCTGGGCGAGGCCGGTGGAGGGGCGGCCTGGCAGGCCTTGTCCCGTCACCTCTTCGCCCAGACCGGAATGTTCGCGGGCATCCTGCTCGGCCACGGTTTGGAGGAGCGGGCGGGCTTGCGTCCGGCCTCGCCCGCGGCCTTCACGCTCGTCGATTCCCTGGCACTCTTGCTGCAGTTCAACATCGCGGGCCGCCTGGCCCATCACGCCTTTGGGCCGGGTGTCGCGGCCTGGGAAGGCCGCGCGGAGGCCTTGGCCCGGCGGGAGCCCGCGCCCGCTTTCGGGGAAATCCCCCGATGGCCACCGGGGAGGATGGCCTTGGCCGGGGCCGCGGCGCCGGGCGTTGGGGGGTTTAGACCGGAGGCGCCGGACCGCGGTTGGAGCCTGCACATGGCCATGGGCGAAGGCCCGGGCGGCGAGGGCGGTGGCGCGCGGGGCCGGACGGCGCCGCGGGGATCGCGCTCGGTGGCCCTCTCGCCGGTCTTGCGCCGCGCCATGCAGCTCTACGATCCCAAGGCCCTGGGCGAGGTCTTGCAGATGATCTACGCCCGCGTCCACGGTCCGCTGCGCGCCGAGCTCTTGAACGTCCTGGTCCTGTTGGAGAGCGGGCAGCCGGTGAGCCAGCGCATCCGCTCCTTGCTCAAGGACGGGAGAATTTACCGCACGCAATTCCTCTCCCCGGAGGTCCAGCGCTTCGTCTCGGAGCGGATCCGCGAGCATGAGCAGGAGGCGGACCTCCTGGCCCCCGAGGCCACCACGCAAAGCCTCGGTCCGCGCCGTCCCAACCTGCGCGCCGTCGAGGCGATGGCGGCGGAATTGGGGATGAAGCCCGAGGACGTGGTGCGCGTCTTGAATCGGATTTTTTCCCCCCAAATCGATTTGACCCGCTTCGCGAGCTTCCGCGGCGAGCCCATCTATGTCAGCAATATGGACGACGAGCACAACCTCGCCGAATACGGGAGACTGGGACGGCAGAGCCTGGGGGAATACCTGTTCTTCGCGCGCAAAAACCTGTCGCGCAATTGGATGCTGCACGAGGCGGCCAGGCACCTGGGGATCCGCGCCTACCAATTGCAGCGGATCGAGCGCAACCAGCGTCGCCCCAACCCTCGGCAGATGGAAAAATTCGCCCGGGTGTACGAGCTCGACCCCGAACTGCTGCGGGAATTGCGGGCGCAGAGCCCCGTAGTCTCCAGCCCGCCGCCCCAGCACCCCGCCCCCGCCGACACCGCGCCGCGCTCCCAATTGGCCTTGCCGGGCCTGTCCGATCCGCCCCCCAGCCCGCCTGCGGTCTCGCTGCGGCTCACTGGAGAGGCGCAATTGCAGAGGCAGGGCGAGCGATTGCGGCAGTTGCAGCAATTGCAAGATTCCGTCGTGCCCACCGACGAGTTGTTTCGGGAGGCCCTGGAGCTGGCGGATTATTTCGAAGGGATCGTCCGCGAGACCCGCCACCGGGCCGAGCGCGACCTGCTCACCGGCCTGCGCAATCGCCAGGGCCTGGCGCGGATCACGCCGCGCCTGGAACGCCGCTTGAACGAGCAGCGCCGCCAACGCGTGGGGGAGCGGGCGAGCGATTGGGTGCTGATGATCGACATCGATTTCTTCAAGCGGGTCAACGACAGCTTCGGCCATCCCAACGGAGATCGGGTCCTGCGCGACGTGGCCCAGACCTTGGCTCAGACCGTGCGCTGGCGCAAGGACATCACCGCCCGCCTGGGCGGAGAGGAATTTTTCGCCTTCCTCAGCGCCTCCGGGAAGGAAGGCGCTTTGGAGGCGGCCGAGCGCATCCGCCAGGAGGTCGCGAAGATGCTGATCCCGCTCGACGACTTTCCGCCGATCCAAGTTTCCGTCAGCGTCGGGGCGGCCGAGCTCCGCATCTTGCCTCCGCCGGAGGGCGGCTCACGGCCTCGCGTGGAGGGTGCCTTGGCCGACGCGATCGACCGGGCCGACCGCGCCCTCTACGAGGCAAAAGAGGCGGGGCGGGACCGCGTCTGGCTCTCTTCCGAATAGCGCTTGGCCCCCGCGTTCCGCTCTGTAATAATTCGTGACAGCTTGGCGGAGATCAACGGATACAAGTTAATACAGCCGGTGGGGCAGGGTACCCAGGCCCAGGTCTATCATGCTGAAAAATCTGGGCATTTCTATGCGCTCAAGCTGTTCGCGGCGGGCCAGGCCCCGGCGGCCCAGGCCGAGGCCGACGCCCTGGCCGGACTCCGGCATCCCAACGTGGTGGGCCTGGTGGAGACCGGGACCAGTCAAGGCCGACCCTATCTGGTCACGGATTGGGTCGAGGGGGAATCGCTGGAGACTGCGGCTCCGCCGACCGAATGGCCGCAGCTGCGGGAGCTTGCCTTGGAAATGTCGCGCGGCCTGGAGGCGATCCACCGGCAGGGTTTGGTGCACGGCGATGTGAAGGGGGCCAACCTCCTGATCCAGGCCGGGCATGCGGTGCTGGTCGACTTGGGTTTCGCCCGTCCCGCGACGATGGCGGAGGCGGCGCCCGCCGGCACCTTGGCCCACCTCGCCCCCGAGCTGCTGTTCGGGCATCCGCCCGGTCCGGGCAGCGATCTCTACGCCCTCGGGATGACACTCTACCGCTGGCTGCGGGGCGAATATCCCTTTCCGCTCCACTCCGCCGCGGAGGTGATCCGGTGGCACCTCTTCGAGACCCCGCTCCAGCCGATGAAGCCGGGCGCGCTGCCCGCGGAATTCGGCGATTTCATCCTCAGCCTCCTGGCGAAATCCCCCGCCGACCGCCCGCGCAGCGTCGCGGCGGCCCTCTCCCGGTTCGCGGGGCTGTTCGGCCTGGAGGCGGTCAGCACGTTGGAGGAGGAACCGCCCGAGGCGGGAGGCTTCGAACTCTACGGCGAGGCGATTCGATTCTACGAGGCGAAGGTCGCCCTCAGCGAGGAGGAGAAGATTCTCCTCGCTGAATTATACCATCGCCAGGGGCACCCGGCGAAGGCGCTGGCGGCGCTGGGCGAGACGCGCGGGCCCGCGGCCGCGATCCTGCGGGGGAAGGTCCTGACCCGGATGGGGAATTTCGCCGAGGCCGAGCGCGAATTCGCCGCCTTGCAGGATTCGAAAATCGAATTGACGCCGGGCCAGCGGCTCTCGCTGCTGAACGCCCGCGGCATCCTGCAATACTACCGGGGCGAGGTCGCCGCGGCGGGCGCGGCATTCGAGGCGGCGGAATCCTGGGCGCGCGCCATCGGCGAGATCGCGCCCCTGGCCGTTGCCTACAACAACCTGGGAAATATCCTCTTGGAACAAGGCAGAGCCACGGAAGCCGAAGACTCCATTCAGCGTTCCCTCGCGCTTAGCCGGGAGGCCGGTGACCGCATCCACGAGGGCATGTTCCAGATGAGCTACGCCTACCTCCTGCATCGGCGGGGGCGCGCCATGCCTGCCTTATCCGCCTACGGCGAGAGCCTGCGCCTGTTGGAGATCCTCGGCCAGAAGAGCGAGGCCGCACGCACCCGCCTCAACCGCGCCAACCTGCTGCTCAGCCTCGGCGACCTCGCCGCCGCCCAGGCCGATCTGGCCGAGGCGCAGCGGACCTTCCGCCGCCGCGCGATGCGTTACCTGCTCGTCTACAGCCGACAGATCGAGGGGGAGCTGTTGCGGAAAACGCGCCGGCACCAGGAGGCGGCGGGGCTGTTCCAAGAGTGCCGCCGCGAGCTGGTCGCGCTGCAACGCCCGGCGGACGCGCGTTGGGCGCTGCTCCACGAGGGCGAATGCCGCGTCGAGGCCGGGGATGCGGCGGCGGCCGACCTTGTTCTGGCCGAGGCGGCGCGGGAGCTCCCGGACGCCGAGCCGCGGTGGCGGGGGCATTTTCACTTCCTTCGCGCGCGCCGGCGCTGGTTGGGCGGAGAACCGGAGGCCGAGGTGCTCGAGGATTTCCGCGCCGCCGAGGGCCTGCTCGGGGAAGGCGAGGACGACGAGGCCCGCGTCCTGGTCCACTTCGCCTGGGGCGCCTACCTGAGCGAACGGGGCCGGGGGCGCGAGGCGCGGGGCCATCTCGAGCTCGCCAAGCAAGGCCTGCAGCGGCTTTCCGCGGCCCTTCCCGAGGAATGGCGCGCTCGATACCTGCAAAATTCCCCTGCCGGGGAGATCGAAAGGATGCTCAATCCCATGGAGACCTTGAATCTGCCTTCCCGCGCGGGCGCGGAGTCCGCCGTATCCCGAGACCGGGCCTTCGAAAGCGAGCTGCGGGACTTGCAAAGAGAGCTGGTCGGGGAGTTGGATCTCTCCGCCCTGGTCGAGAAGATCCTCGACCGCATGATCGCCCTCACCAAGGCCGAGCGCGGCTTCATCCTGTTGCGCGAGGAGGCGGGCCCGCGGATCGCGGTGTCGCGAAACCTCGACCAGGCCAAATTCCGCAAGTCCGACGAGCGGATCAGCTGGTCGATCGCGGCCGAGGTGCTGGAGACCGGCAAACCCCTCGTCACCGTGGACGCCCTCGAGGACGAGCGTTTTTCGGTCACCGCCTCGATCCATCAGCTGAAACTGCGTTCCATCCTCTGCCTGCCCCTGAAACGGGAAGGCGAGATCCTGGGCGCCATCTATTTGGACAACCGCGAGCGGGGCGGGGTCTTCCAGCCGGCCCTCGCCGCGGCCTTGCAGCCCTTCGCAGAATGGATGGGACAGCTCTTGGCCAACGCCCGCCGCTTCTTCGAGGTGGAGCGCGACCTGCGGCAGGTCCAGAAAAAGCTAGAGGCCGCGGAAGGCGAGTTAAAGATCAAGTACGACTACCGCAATATCGTCGGGCGCCATCCCAAGATGCTGGAGATCTTCCAGGTCCTCGACCGCGTCACCGACGTCGAGGTGCCTGTCTTGATATTGGGCGAGAGCGGGGTGGGCAAGGAGCGCATCGCCCGGGCCATTCATTTCAACGGCGCCCGCGCGGCGCGGTCCTTCGTCTCGCTCAATTGCCAAGCCGTGCCCGAGGGGCTCTTCGAGTCGGAGCTGTTCGGCCATGTCCGCGGCGCCTTCACCGGCGCCGTCGCCGACCGCGTCGGCCTGGTCGAGCAGGCCCACCGCGGGACCTTGTTCTTGGACGAGATCGGCGACATGCCGCTGGCCCTGCAGGGCAAGCTCTTGCGGGTCCTGCAGGAGGGCCGATTCCGCCCGGTCGGCGCCAAGGAGGAAAAGCCGGTCGACTGCCGGGTGCTCGCGGCCACGCATCAAAACCTTCGCCAGCTGATCCAGAAAGGAAAATTCCGCGAGGATCTCTGGTTCCGGCTCAATGTCGTCGAGATCCAAGTCCCGCCCCTGCGCGAGCGGATGGAAGACCTGCCCTTGCTCGCGGACCACTTTTTGGCGGAATTCGCGCGTCGCCACGGCGGGAAGAAGAAAAAGCTGCCGCCGAAATCCTTGGAGCTCTTGTCGCGCTATTCCTGGCCCGGCAACGTCCGGGAGCTGGAAAATACCCTGACCAACGCCTGCGTCTTCGCCCCGGGAGAGAGCCTGGTTCCCGAGGCCTTTCGCTACAAGCGAGAACTCTTCGGCCGCGAGGCGGGCGGTGGTGGCGCCGAAGCGGCGGTGGCATGGGAAGACTTCGGATCTTTTCGCGAGGCGCTCCAGGCCTTTGAAAAAAAGGTGATCCAGGCCGCCCTGGAGAAATCCCGCGGCAATATCACCCATGCCGCCATGCAGTTGAAGATCGCGAGGCCCCAGCTGTCCCGCCTGATCAAGAAATACCGCATTGCCGTACCGTAACAGATAATTACAGTTTGGGGCCGGAGGCAGGGTCCCGGAAAAACTGCTTTCCCGAGATATAAAAAAATAATTAATAATATCAATAGATTATAAGTTAATCGGTTCCGCGTATTTTCCCGGCTTCTGGTATGGGCTTTGCTTTCTTCTTGGGGTAGAGAATATCCTCCACGGAAGGGAAAGCCCATGATGCGAAAAATATTCAGTTCCTTGCTGCCCTGGATCCTGGCTTTGGCGCTGGCCTCCTGTACCGGTGCCGGAGACGTCAATCCCGGCGGGGGCCTCACTCCCACGCCGCCCGTGCCGGTGTTTGGGGATTTCATCCTCGGGGTCGCCACCTCGACCCCCTTGGGCACGACTAACGCCCGTTTCAGCAAGGCGCTGGCCTTTGCCAGCGGTGGCATCGAGGTCGAGGAGACGCGCAATACCGTGAGCGACATCTCCTTCGAGGCGGACAACGTGGTGGAGAACGAGGTCGAATTTCCCGGCGTCTTCGTCGTCGAGCTGATCCGGCAAGGCTCCCAAGTGAACCTGGAATTTCCCGATTTCGGAGTGAAGCGGATCCCCTTCGACACCTATCATAAATTCAAGATGCGCTTTGAAAAGCTGAATTCCGCGGATATTCCGCAGGAATTGCTGCCCGATCCCCTGGTCTCCCAGCTCCTGCTGGACCGCAGTTTTGTGGTCACGGGGTGGTTCCAAGAGGCGGCGGGCAAAGACGTGAACGGCGACGGCCGGATCGACACCGTTCCTTTCCAGATCCTCTCGGACAACCAGGTCGAAGTTGAGGTGACCTCGCCCAACTTCTTCACGGTCGCTCCGGACAAGCTCAACTTTTTCTTCATCGCCTTCCAGATCGACGCTTGGTTCAATGGGCTCCTGCCGCAATTCCAAGCCCTCACCCCAGCCGACTTGACCAACGGCGTCGCCCTGATCAGCGACCAGGTCTCGAACAACAAGATCGCTCAGATGTTGGCCGACTTCGAGAACAACACCGAGCGCTCCTGCAAAAGCGCGCCCTCCGACGACGAGACCTTCGACCAGGACGACGTGGATGGAGAGTCCGGCTCCGAACCTCTGTAATAGTTAGTTGTCTCAAAAAGTTACAGTTGGCCTGGGTTTCGATTGGGTAATTTTGTAAATCTCTTTAGTTATCAATTAATTAATCCTGTCTTCGTGATTGGCATTCCCCTTGCTTTCTCCTCCGGTAGATACCTTAGCAAGAAAATCGCGGGCCCACCTTTCGTCTCTCCCGAAGCGGGCCTTGGAACCCTGGAGAAGGTTGGAGGACTTATGCGAGGCAAGATTCATCAAATATTTTTGGGAGCTAGGGGTTTGGCCTTATCGGCGGCCCTGCTGGGACTGGCCGCTTGCGGCGGCGGATCCCCCGGCGCGGGCGGGGCCAATAGTGCACCTGCTGGCGTGAATTTTTCCATGCAGCTCGAGGGCGCACGCGCTCCCTCGACGGGCAAGGCGATGGCGGTGAAGGCCGAATCGAGCGGGGAACATTCCGCCGAGACCAATGACGACGCGGGGACCCCCATCACCTTGAGCGAGGTCAGGGTCAATATCCGCGAGGTGTCCTTCCACCTCCCGGAGGGAATGCGCTGCGAGGACGTCCAATTCACCTTTGTCGATCCCGTCCGTTGCGACAAGGACGACGAGGCGGCGGAGACCGAGACCGGGGATGACGGAACTCCCGACCAAGGTCCCGGAGACCAGAGCAAGGCCTCCGAGGTCGCCGGCGACGACGGCACCCCCGACCAGGGCCCTGGCGATGTCACCCCTGAGCCCGAGGATCAAAATGAGGCCGAAGATCAAAACGAAGCCGAGGACAAGGTCGTGGTGGAAGGCCCCTTCATTGCCGACCTGATCAACGGCACCAGCACGCCTTCCTTGACCAACTTCCTGATTCCGGCGGGCACCTATACCCGGATTGAGGTGAAGGTGGACGAGGCCAAGGCCGAGGACGGACTGCTCACCGCCGGCGATGCCTTACTCGGCAATACCCTGGTGGCGACCGGCAGCTTCGAATACCAAGGCGCGAGCCACACCCTGAAGCTGGCCCTGAAATTCAGCGAAGAGATCCGCTTCGAAAACGACAGCGGCATCCCGGTGGCGGAGACGGGCGCCAACGACGTGGTGGTGAGCTTGGACGAGAATTCTTGGTTCAAGGGCGTCAACCTGACCGCTTGTCTTGACTCCGGAGACCTGACCCTGGAGGCCGACGGCAGCCTGGTGATCGACGAGGGCTCCGGCAAGGGCGAGTGCGGCGACATCGAAAACACCATCAAGGACAATATCGAAAATTCCGGCAGCGCCTTCAAGGATGACGAGGACGACGACAATGACGGAGTCATGGACGGACAAGACCAGGACGACGACAACGACGGCGTACCCGACGATCAGGAAGACGACCATGGAGTCCATGCCGAGCCCGGCGATGACAGCGGCGCGGTATAGAGAGATCTGGAGCGCACTACAGGGGCGGCCCTTCGGGGCCGCCTTTTTTTTATTGGCTCGGCCTTGGAAAAGAATCTGCACTTGACCCTCCCGGATGAATGCACCATATTCCGCCGCCATGACGTTTCGGCGAAAAATTCCTTTCAAAATCCTTTGGTTTCTCCTCTTCGGGCTGGCCGCGAAACCGGCCTTCGGGCAGGGCTCCGGCATCGGGGTAGCGGCCTTCGGGGTCAACGGCCCCAAGGACCTGCAATACCTCTCGGGCGCCGCGCAGGACGCGGTCGTAGGGGCCCTGATCAAGAAGGGACTCTCCGCGCGTCCCATCGGACAGACCTTAGACCCCGACAAGCTGCGCAGCGTGGCTCAGGGCAAGGGGCAGGATGCCTTGGTGGTGGCCGGTCGGATCAATATCGTAGGACAGACCTACCGGGTGCTGTTGAAGTGGGTCGATGCCCAAGGACAGGTCTCCCAAGATTACCTCGAGGTCGCCGACCTCAATCAATTGTTGCCGCGCCTGGAGGGCTTCGCCGCCGCCCGCCTGCAGGCGTCCAGCGTGGTCGCCTCCGCTCCGGCGCCTGCGCCGGAACCGGCGGCCCCGGTCTCCCGCAAGGCCTCGGCTCCCCCCAAGGTCTTCAAGCCCGAGGCCGAGCCCCAGGTGTTTTCGGAGCTGCCCGCCAAACCCGAGCCGCCAGCGAAAGAGAAGGCAAGCAAGCCTGCCAAGGCCGCCGAACCCAAGGTCTCCAACAAGGTGGAGCCCGCCTCTTCCTTGCACGATTACAGCGGGGTTTCCCAACGGCTGCCCTTTGAAGTCCGCGCCTTGGGCTACGGCGACGTCGATGGCGATGGGACGCAGGAAGTGCTGTTGACGGGGCAAAGCGAGCTCTACGTCTACCGGCAGCAGGGCAATGACCTCGTGGAGGCCGGGAAATTTTCCGGAAAGAAGCTGGATCACTTCGTGAAAGTGGACCTCATGCCCGCCCCGGATGGGGGCAAGCCTTGGATCGTCCTGACCAACCTGCGCGGCAGCCAGGCCGCCAGCCTGATCTTGCGCTTCGAGGGCGGGAGCTTCCAAGCCCTGTTGGAGGAGATTCCCTACCAATTGCGCGTCCTCACCCGGAACGGAACCCCGCTGCTGCTGGGACAGGCCTATCGCGGCGATTCCAGCCGTTATCCGACCTACGTGATGAAGGTCGTGGGCAAGAAGGTCGAGACGGGCGAAAAATTGGGAATTCCCACCGAGATCGGCCTGTATAACTTCGATTTCCTGCCCCCGGGGAACAGCAACGGCTTTGTCTTGGCCGGGCTCACGCCCTCCGGCCGGCTGAAGCTCTTCAAGGAGGAGGATGGGAAATTCAAGAGCGCCTGGACGAGCCGCGAGAGTTACGGCGGTTCGGCCAACGACGTCCCGGTGGAGGTGAAAAACGCCTTCAACGAGGTGGTGGCGGATTACTACATCGTGCCCCTCCGGCTGCAGGCGCTTAACGCCAACGGGGCGCCCGAATTGGTGGTGGCCAAGAACGACGCCCTGCTCAAGGACATCATCGGACGCAAGCCGGTGATCTCGGACGGCAAGATGGTCAAGCTGAAGTGGGATCCCCTGGGCATGGAAGAGGCCTGGTCGAGCAAAAAGGTTGACGGAAGCATCTTGGATTATTTAGTGACCTCCGGCCCCGGTTCCCAGAAGTTGATGGTGGCGGTGCGGATGCGCGACCAGGGCTTCTGGGAGGGGATCGGGAGAAAAGATTCGGTGCTTTTGGTGTACGATTTACAATAACCAAGTGTTGAGGTGTCGAAGTGCGTAAGTTCCTCGTTGCGATGTCCCAAAAGACAATCCGATGTTGGGCAGAAGAAACTTAGACACCTCGGTACTTCGGCACTCTGGCAATTGATTTCGGCGGTGTAGCTCAGCTGGTTAGAGCAGACGGTTCATATCCGTCGTGTCCGGGGTTCGAGTCCCTGCACCGCCACATTTATTCTGGGTTTCTGGGGGTTGAAGGGGGAGGGCACCGCCCCCTGAGCCTTAGCCCGACCGAACTTGCTTCGGTCGGGCGAATCATTTCCGGGGTTCGTTTCCTGCACCGCCACTCGTCGCGCGCCATTTTGGGTTCGCGAGCCTCCGGTCCCGGCGGATGGATTTAGCAAAATCGCTTGACGGAGGGGGAGTCGGTCCACCTAGGAGGGGCCTAGCCATGGAACTCCCCAAGATCGCCATCGTCGGCGTGCCCAACGTGGGCAAATCGACCCTGTTCAATCGCCTGATCGGCCGCAAGCAGGCCATCGTCGACGACATCCCCGGCGTGACCCGCGATCGACAATACGGCGTCACCGACTGGGAGGGCCGTTGGTTTACCGTCATCGACACCGGCGGCTTCGTCCCCGAGACTGAGCAGGACAGCCTGGAGAAGAACGTCAGGGAGCAAGCCCTGCTGGCGGTGGAAGAGGCGGACCTGGTCTGCTTCGTCGTCAACGGACGCTTCGGGCTCACCCCGGCCGAAGAGGCCCTGGCCCGCATCCTGCGCAAGCAGCCCAAGCCCGTGATCCTGGCCGTCAACAAGATCGATTCCGCGGAGCAAGAACGCCACGTCGCCGAATTCTACCGGCTGGGCTTTCCCAACACGGTGGCGATCTCCGCGGAAACCAGCCGCGGGATTAGCGATCTGCTCGACAAGGTCCTCGAGATCCTGCCCATTCCCTCTGGAAATGCCGAGACGCCCAGCGACCTCAAGCTCGCCATCCTGGGTCGGCCCAATGTCGGCAAATCGACCCTGCTCAACGCCCTGCTGGGGGAGGAGCGGGCCGTCGTGCACCACCAGGCCGGGACGACGCGGGATCCGCTCAATATTCGCCTGCAGCGCGGGACGCGGGTATTGGAGGTCGTCGACACAGCCGGGATCCGCCGCAAGTCCCAAACTGAGGGGAAGCTGGAGAAGGTCTCCGTGCTCAAGGCCCTTAAGACCGCCGAGAAGTCCAACTTGGTGCTCTGCGTGGTCGACGCCAAGGAAGGCGTCACCGCCCAAGATGCGAAGGTGCTGGGTTACGCGGAGGAGCGGGGCAGGGCGATGATCCTGGTGCTCAACAAGTGGGACCTGGTCCCGGCGGGGACCACCCTCAAGGAATACAAGGCCTCCATCTTCCGCAAGTACAAGCGCCTTGAGTACGTCCCGGTGATCGCGGTGTCGGCGAAACACCGGCGCGGCGTGAAGCCGCTCTTCGACCTGATCGACAAGGTCGCCGACAATTTCCAGCGGCGGGTCGGAACCGGGGCGCTCAACCGGGTGTTCCAGAAGGCCTTAAAGCGCCAACCGGTGCCCACGGAATCGGGGCAAAATGTGCAGATTTACTACGCCACCCAGTCGGGTTGGTCGCCGCCCACCTTTGTGCTGTTCTGCAATCGCCCCAAACTTGTGAAAGATTCGTATTTGCGCTACCTTGAGCGGGTCTTTCGCGAGAATTTCGACTTCGACGGGGCTCCCCTACGATGGCTGTTGCGAAAAAAATGATTTCACTGCCGCGGGTCTTCCGCCACGTCTACCGGGTCTTTCGCCTGGCCGTGCACGAATTTCGCGTCGACGACGGTTTCAATCTTTCCGCCGGGCTCGCCTTCTTTACGATCCTCTGCGCGACGCCCTTGGTTCTGATCGTCATTTCCGTGCTGGGTCACGTGATCGGCCAGTCCGAGGCGCTGTTCCAGCAGATCAGCGCCTGGGTGCAGTCGACCATTCCCTCCGCCGGCCCGGACTTCCTGGCCTTCCTGCGCAGCCTGGTCGACAAGAAGGTGAGCAGCGGGTGGATCGGGATCGGATTTCTCTTCTTCGTGGCCTCTTTCCTCTTCACCAACATGGAACACATTCTCGACAAGGTCTTGAAGAGCGGAAAGAAGCGGAACTTCTGGCACAGCCGGGCGCTCTCGATCGGCCTGATTTTTTGCTCGGCGCTCTTGTTCTTCGTCCCGGCCCAGTTGAATCTTTTGACCGGGCTCCTGCCCGAGCGCTTCGGGCTGGAGTGGGCCTTCGAGTGGTTCCGCGGCAACGTGGCCTATTTCACGGCCCACCTGATCGCCTTTTTTTTGCTGCTGCGGGTGGTGCCCAACCGCGACATGCACACGAAGGAGTTGTTGCTGGGGGCGGCGCTGTTCGGCGGACTGACCCTGCTGGCGCGGGTGATCTTCCGCTGGTACATGGGATGGGCCCTCGAGCGCTACAGCTTCGTCTACGGCTCGATGACCATCCTCGTCATATTAGTGCTCTGGATTTATTACTGGAGCCTGATCTTTGTATTCTGCGCCGAGGTAGTGAGCGCCTTGCAGCAGCTTTATCCCCGAGAAGCTCCCGCCGAATGACCCAATAGACCCTTTTCTTCATCAAAAACTCGACGTGGCCGACGTCGTCGATCTCGAGATTTTTGATCCGGTGATGCTGGGATTTGAGGATTGCGCTGGGATAGGGGCATACCGTGTCGCCCTTCGAATAGATCGAGATCACCTTCACCCCCTCGGGCCAGGGGGTGCGGTTCATCCGGCGGATGAAGGGCGACATCGGGGTCATCTGGCGGATGCTTTCGGTGAGGAAGGCGAGGGGGGTCAGCAGCCCCAGCATCGCCCAGGGATTTCCGTTGTGCGGCGTTCCCATGGTGATCAGCGTCTTCACCCGGCGGTGGCCGTTGAAGTCCTTGAGGTAGCATCGTCCGATCAATCCGCCCTTGCTGTGCCCGATGATGACCAGCTTTTCGCGGATATCGTAGCGCTTGTAGAGGGTCTCGATCTTCTTGGAAACCAGCTGGGCGAGGTCGGGGATCGGCTTGGTGTTGAAGGTATCGAAGATGCCGCCCAGGTTGAGGCTGAACACGCTGAAGCCGTCGCGGCGCAGCCGCTGCTCCAGGACCTGGAAAACGCGTCGGGTCCCGCCGTATCCTTGGAGCAGCAAGACCGGACGCTTGAAGGTCTTGAAGTCGGTCAGGCGATCAATCTTGTTGCCTTCGAAGGCCAGGCGGAAATACTGGACGGTGCTGCCCGTCTGGCGCCGTACTTTCTGGATATAACGTTGCAAGGTCTTCAGATCCATAAACTCAATCGCGACTCCAATTGACGCGGGCCATCTTTTCCCCCCGGGACCAGCGATAGTCCACGGTCCCGCTGAAGGCGCGGTGCAGGCTCTTGCCGATGCGCTGCGCCAGCTTTTCGTGGGTGGTGGTTACCTCGATGCGGGCCCCGCGGTCGGCGATGGCGATGATGCGCTCCAAGGGATTCATTCCCATGGCGCGCTTTTCCTCGTTCTTGACCAGGTTGAGGATTTCCTCGTGGTGTCCCCGGACGAATCCGCCGCTCAGCGACACGGTGCCCGAAGCGAAGCGGTCGGCGATTTTCTGGCAGGCGGGGCAGATCACTCCCTGCGCTTGCGGGGCTTGGCGCAAGGCGTCGAGTTTCTTCTCGTTAAAACTCCAGTGTTTGTTGTGATAGATGGCGCGGCATTTCTTGCAGTAGGAATTGTCCTTGGGGTGGGCCTGGTTCCAATAGGCATCGTGGCGGTCTTGACCGTTTCTCTCCTGGGTGCGCAGTCGGCCTTTCCCCTTCATAGCGACCTCACTTCCTATGGATTTTAAAGAACTTTTTCATGATGGAACGTTTCTTGAACTACCTTCCCTTTATTAATTTTAGACGACGGACGCGGTGAGTCAAGACAGACTTGCGCAACTCACCCTGGCCGTTGGATTAATCCGCAACCCTCGGCCCAATCACCCGATATTTAGAAAAACTTGAACATTCAAAAACCTGCGGGTCTGTGGATAAATCGCCATTAGTTTCAAGGGTTTCTTATTGCTTGACTCGATGACGATCCTCTGTTACTCGCTTAGACAATGACCTGGTAAGGCCGCCTCAAGCATCTCGGAGGGGCCGACCAAAAACAAAATCCGATTCAAAAGGACAATTGAATCCAACCATAACCCCTTAGCTGCGCCGAAGCTTATCCGGATTTCCCTAATTCAGGTTTTTTTAGGGGAACCCCCCGGGAGAGTGGAGGCGGCGGCAACCATCGGGAGTCGAGAATGCCTAAGCATTAGGCATCGGGGTCCCGAGAAATGGTGAGGTCATCGTGAAAAAATTTCTCTCCTCTCTGGCCCTAGCTCTCGTCCTGACAGCGGCCAATGCCTCGATGGCGAGCATTCATAACGACCAACCTTTCGAAAAAGACGGCGGCACGGTCGATTTCGACCTCGATGCGGCGCCCAATTTCTTCATGGAAGACGCCAACGATTTTAGCATCGGCCTGGGCGCCTCCGTTCCCGACGTCATGCCCTGTGCGGGCATCATCACCAGCGACTACGGCTGGCGGCGCCTCTCCCGCAGCCGCGGTCGGATGCACCTGGGAGTGGATATCGCGGCCCCCTACGGGTCGCCGGTCTTGGCCCCCGCCGACGCCAAGGTCGCCTTCGTGGGACGGAAGAACGGCTACGGCCTGACGGTGGTCCTCGACCACGGCGGAAATCTCACCACGCTCTTCGCGCACAACTCCGAGATCTTCGTCAGCGAGGGCCAGACAGTGCATAAGGGTCAGGAGATTTCCAAGATCGGGATGACCGGGCACAGCACCGGGCCCCACGTCCATTACGAGGTCCACGTCGACGGCAATCCCGTCAATCCCGGGAAATTCCTGTAAAGAATTACGTTTGGATTCAGGCAAAAAAAAAGCCCTCCGTGCGGAGGGCTTTTTTTTTGAGAACTTGTCTTGGATTTACTCTTCGGAAGGGGCGGAGGATTCCTCGGATTCTGGCTCATCCTCCTCGATCACCACGAACTCGTAGTTACCCTCCTCGTCGGGAAGCGCTTTGAGGTGCTTTTCCAACTCGTTGGGCTTGAGGACGCCGCGGGTCAGGAAGGCGTCGAGGGTGCGCAGGTCGAAGAGCTTTTCGTCGTTCTTTTTTACGGTCATAGGATCCTCTATGGGGTGAAGGCTTTGGAAACAGGGGGTTTCTAATCTTCGCCCCCTCCCTTGTCAAGGAGGCTTAGGGCTTCTCGATCTCCATCAACAGGGTGCCGTTACGGAAGATGCGGACGTCGCCGGTGGACTCGCTGATCACGATGGCGACGGCGTTGGTGAGCGAGGTGATCCCCGCGGCCGCCAGGTGGCGGCTGCCCAGCCCCCTTTCGATTTCGGTGGAGTCCGCGGTGGCCCCCAAGTAGCGGCCCGCGGTTATGACCGTCCCGTCGGAGGAGATGACGAAGGCCCCGTCCAGGGCGGCGAATTCCCGGATGGTCTCTTTAAGGGCGGGGCTGAGGATGTTGCGCTCCTCCTCGTCGTAGCCCTTGAAGGGGTTGATAATCATCTGCTTGCTGAGCTGCATGACCCGCTCGTCGTCGCCGAGGACGAAGATCGTCCCGACCGGCTTGCCCTCGCGCCCCTTGATGGCCAGCTCGATCGCCATGTTGAGGGTGGCCTCGAAGACCTCGGGCTGGACCGACTCGGCGATGTCGACGATGTTCTTGGTGGTGATGACCTCGCTCTCCTTCCCGATCTCGAAGACGGTGAGGGTATCGAGGGTCATCAGCTGGGAGGTCCCGCTCAGGAATACGACCTTATCCCCGTCCTCGACCAGGCGGGTCGAGATGGCATAGGCCATCGCCAGCTTGATGAGGCCGATCCGGCCCAGCTTGATCTTGGGCAGGACGATGTGCTTGGGGTATTTTTGCTTGAAGTCGTTCTCCTTGGCGCTGCGCTGCTTGGTGACGACGATCAGGTCGCAGTCCTTCGGCAGTTCGAGGGCCAGCTCTTCCTCGCCCAGCGCATCGAGATAGACGAAGAAGGCATCGGCGCGGATGCTCTTGGCCACCGCGGAGGCGTTCTTGAGCATGCTTTTGTTGAGCTGTTTCATCGGGACCTCGGAAACTCCGGTTTTGCGGCGCGTCGCCATCCGCCCTAGGCTACAAGGGGCGGGAAAGTCTGGCAAATAGTTTCAGCGGAGGGATTATGGGTAAAAGCCGCGGGTCAGCATGGCCTGGGAGACCTTGCGGATGCCCGTCATCAGGGCCGCCAAGCGCATATTGACCCCGTGCTCGACCGAGAAGGCATGCACCGACTGGAAGGCGCTGCTCATGATCTCGTAGAGCTTCTTGTTGATCTCCTTCTCGTTCCAAAAATAGTTCTGCAGGTCCTGGACCCATTCGAAGTAGGAGACCACCACGCCGCCGGCGTTGGCGAGGACGTCGGGAATGACGAAGACGTCGCCCCGTTCCTCGAGGATCTTGTCCGCCTCCAGGGTGGTGGGGCCGTTGGCTCCCTCGGCCAGGATCTTGCATTTTAGTTGTTTGGCGATCTCGGCGGTGAGGGTGCCCTCGGTGGCCGCCGGGATCAGGACGTCGACATCCAGGCAGGCGAGCTCCTCGTTGCTGACCGCATCGGCCTCGGGAAAGCCCTCCAAAAAGCGGTGTTGGTTGATCCACTCGTTGAGCGCCTGGTAGGAGAGACCCTTGGGGTTGTAGATGCCCGACTTGACGTCGCTGACCGCAACCACCTTGGCGCCGATCTTTTCCAGCTTCTTGACCGCCGCGGCCCCGACGTTGCCGAATCCCTGCACCGCCACCTTGCAGTGCTCGTCCAGCCTGCGTCCCAGCAGTTTCGCCGCTTCGATGAGGCAGTAGACGACCCCGCGTCCGGTGGCCTCCTTCCGGCCCAGGGAGCCGCCGATGATCACCGGCTTGCCGGTGACGATTTCGGGGATCGCGTAGCCCTTCAATTGGCTGTAGGTGTCCATGATCCAGGCCATCACCTGCTCGTTGGTGCCCATGTCGGGGGCGGGGATGTCGACGTCAGGCCCGATGAAATTGGAGATCTCCGAGGTGTAGCGCCGCGTCATCCGCTGGACCTCGCCCCGGGAGAGGAGGTTGGGATCGATCTGAATGCCCCCCTTGGCACCGCCGAGGGGCAGGTTGACCAGGGAACACTTCCAGGTCATCAGCATGGCCAGGGCGGCGACCTCGCCGAGGTTGACGAGGGGGTGGTAGCGGACCCCGCCCTTGTAGGGACCCAGGACATCGTTGTGCTGGACCCGATAACCCGGGACCACCCGGATGGACCCGTCGTCGTTGCGGAAGGGGACGCTGACGATCAGGGCCTTGTCCGGGACCCGCAAGCGGTAAAAGAGGTTTTCGTCCAGGGAAAGCTTCTTGGCGGCGGTCTCGAATTGGGCCTGTACCTGCATGAAGAGCGGATTGTCCCATTCGGCGGTCAATTTTTTCATATCCAAGCCCCTAATATATTTATAAATAGGGTAGCATAGCGGTCCCCCCAAGCTGAAAGATTATCTACGGATATCATCCGACTTGCGTCCAAAGGGGCGGTTCCGGCGTAGAAATTGGGTATGCGGCGACTCTTAACATTCCTCGTTTTTCTCATCTGCTCCCTGGTGGTTTCGCTCCGGCCCCTGTGGGCCGAACCCGAGCGACGCGACCCCTTTTCCGTCGACTTCAACGACCAGG
This sequence comes from bacterium, assembly GCA_046346845.1. Lineage (GTDB taxonomy): Bacteria > UBA10199 > UBA10199 > DSSB01 > DSSB01 > DSSB01. The sequence continues at coordinate 437,866 of JAXMHH010000001.1, read as the reverse complement.
TGGTCCGGGTGCATCCGGGCGAGGCCTTTGTCTTCGCGCTCCGTTTCAAGATCCCCGACGGCCATTGGCTCTACGATGACAAGACCTCGATGCTCTTCGACAAGACCGACGGCTTGGTGGTGGTGAAGAGCGAGCGGCCCGCGCCACAGCCCCATGAAGACCCCTTCTTGAAAAAGACCACCCAAGCCTACCTGGGTGATTTCGAGCAAAAGATCACCCTGATGGTGCCCGGCGACGCCAAGCCGGGCCGCCGCACCCTGGAAGGCACCCTGCGCTATCAAGGGTGCTCGGGCGATTTTTGCTATCGGCCGGTGAAGAAAACGGTCCTCTTGCCGGTCGAGGTGGTCGCCTCGGGCGCGGCCCTGCAGCCGGCCCAGCCGCCCGCGGCGCCTCCCGCCCTGGAGGCCCGGGGACCGACCGAGGCGCCGCCTAGCTTTTGGGACCTCATTCATGAGGCCAACCCGGAACGCCTCCTCGATCAGGGAAAGATCGTTTTGCTGGGCATCGCTTTGGTCGGAGGGATCCTGACCTCTTTCACCCCCTGCGTCCTGCCCATCGTACCCCTGACCTTGGCCTTCATCGGCGTGAAGCACCGCCGCAAGGGGAATTTGCTCCGGGTGGCGATGCTCGTGGCGGGCATGGTGGCGATGTATTCCACCTTGGGCTTCGCCGCGGCCTCCCTGGGGCTGAAGCTGGGATTCCTCTTCCAAAGCCGCTGGTTCATCCTGGTCACCGCCTTGTTCTTCCTTGTTTTCGCGCTTGGGCTCTTCGAGATCATTCCCTTTCACCTGCCGCCCCGCCTGCATAACCGGCTGGTGCGGATGGGCGGGGAGGGCCCCCTGGGGGCCTTCTTGGCCGGTCTGACGATCGGGCTGATCGCCTCGCCCTGCGTCGGCCCCCTGATCGCGCCCCTGCTGCTGATCGCGGCCCGGGAGCAGGACCGCCTCTATGGTTTTCTGCTCCTCCTCAATTATGGCTTGGGCATGGGGATCCTGTTTCTGATCCTGGGCTCGGCCTTCGCGGAATTGGCCAACAAGGTCCGCAGCGGGCGCTGGACGCATTTCCTCAAGCGGGTCATGGGGGTCCTGATGGTCGTCCCGGCCCTCTATTACGGCTATGCCTTTGCCAAACCCCTCTTGGCCAAGCCCCAGGCAGGATATTGGGTCCGAGACCTCGAAAAAGGGTTGAGCCTGGCCAGGGAGTCCCGTAAACCTATCTTGGTCGATTTTTACGCCGATTGGTGCCCGCCCTGCCAGGAACTCGACAAGTTCACCTTTTCCTCGCCGGAGGTTCGGGAGCTGGGCGGGAACTTCATCATGGTAAAGGTCGACTGCACCAACGATGACGCCCAATGCCGTCAGGCCACCGAACGCTACGAAGTGGTGGGTTGGCCGACGGTCTTGTTTCTCGACAGCGCCGGCAGGCCGATCGAGGGGGTCAAGCTGGTGGGCGGCTTCGCGGACCGGGAACGCATGCTGCGCCTGATGCGCGAGGCCCTCGGCAAAACCCAATAGACCGTCCATAAAGCATGAAAGTCAGCGCCTCCGCGATCCTGGAAGACATCAAGCTCCCCGATTACAAGGGGCGCCACGTATTCACGGCCAAATTGCGCCTGTGGATCTTCATCGTCTTTTGGGTGATCGGGTCGATCTATTTCAAGGGGATGTGGCGCAGCGCCCCGTGGATCCCGCTGATCATCTCGCTGGCCTTCCTGCTCACCGGGCTCTGCTACCGCAACATCTTGCGCAACCGCGCCTTGATGGTCTCCTTCGTCCTCGAGCTGGCCGCCGACCTGATCAGCATGACGATCATCGTCTACATCACGGGCGGCACCCAGAGCAATTTTTTCACCCTCTACCTCATGTACTGCATCGCCGCCGGCATGTTCTACAACTACCAGGTCGCGATCGTTGCGGGCATCCTCTCGATCATTTTCTACGGAAGCCTGGTGCTCGGCATCGAGATGGGCTGGCTGAAGCCCTTCGTCTATGCCGGGGAGCATGCCTCCTGGTTCGGCGATAAAGATATCATCCGCTTCGCCAACCTGTTCCTGCTGCTGCTGTTTCTTCCCATCGTCGTCTATGCAGTCAAGATCTCCAATTTCTTCTCCCGGCTGAAGCAGCGTGCCCTGGAAGAGCGGAACAAGCAGCTGGTCGCGCTCAACCGCATTTCCTCCACGATTCGCCGCATGATGTCGCCGCTGGAGGTCATCCAGCAGGTCCTGGCGGGCGTGGTTGAGGGCCTCGGATACGACGTCTGCCTCCTGGTCATGCCCAACCGTGCCAGCGGCCTGATCGAATTTTTCATCCCCAACCAGAGCCCCCTGATCGAGCAGATCGAGGGCCGGATCGGCTTCAAGCTGAGCGAGATGAAGCTCCAACCCGGGACCCCCAACAGCATCTTTACGGCCATTCGCCGCAACCGGCTGGTGTTCCGGCAGGAGCTGAGCGAATTGGTGAAGGGGGTGGAGCCGAGTTGGTCGAAGGAGCTGGCCGACCGCATCCAGGACGAGATGGAGTTCAAAAAATTCGTCATCATGCCCCTGGTCGCGGAGCGTCGGGTGATCGGCGCCCTGATTGGGATCTCGCGCACGGAATTCGTCGACGAGACCCGCATCGGAGTGCTCGAGAACTTCTCCAACCAAGCCGCCCTGGCGATTGAAAGCGCCCAGCTCTTCGACGAGATCAGGAACAAGAACATCGAGTTGGAGCGCGCCAACCGCATCAAGAGCGAGTTCCTCGCCATCATGAGCCATGAGCTCCGCACTCCGCTCACCGCCATCATCGGCTTCTCCGAGCTGCTGATGGAAGAGGTGATGGGCGAGCTCAACGCCGAGCAGAAGGACAGCCTGCGCGAGGTCATCAACAACGGCGAGCATCTCCTCCACCTGATCAACAGCATCCTCGACCTCGCCAAGGTCGAGGCCGGGAAGATGGAATTGAACCTCGAGGACTTCAGCCTGGAAGATTTGGTCCAGGAGGTCGCCAGCTCGGTGTCGCCCTTGCTGAAGAAGAAGCAGCAAAAGCTCGAGTTGAAAATTGAGAGTCCCTTGCCCGCCTTCCACGCCGATGCGCGGAAGATCCGCCAGATCCTGCTCAACCTTATTTCCAATGCCATCAAGTTCACGCCGGAGTCTGGCGCCATTACCCTGCGGGCCCGGCACCTGCGCGAGTGGCCCGCGGAGGCCGCCGTCCACGCCCCGCCGTTTCCGACCTGCCCCGCGGGGTATTTTTCCTTGGAGGTCGAGGACAACGGCATCGGGATCGATCCCAAAGACCTCAAGACCATCTTCAACGTATTCGAGCAGGTCGACAGCTCCTTCACGCGCCGCTATCAGGGGACCGGGCTGGGCCTGGCGCTCACCAAGCAGTTCGTCGAGATGCACCAGGGAGCCATCTGGGTCGAGAGTGAAAAGGAGAAGGGCTCTACCTTTCATCTGGTGCTCCCCGTGCGCGCGGAGCGCCCGCCCGAGGTGAAGGAAAGCCGGGACGGCGACTCCATCATGCTGGGCGCCAAGCAATTGGTCGAGGGTTCCTCATGAGCAAGGCCTTCGTCACCGGCGGGGACGAGCCGCCCGAGGAGGAAGAGCTTCCGGAGCAGCCCGTCCCCAAGGGAGAGAAGAATTACCTGACGCCCGCCGGCGCGGCCCGCCTCCAGGCGGAGCTACACGACCTGTTGCATCGACAGCGCCCTGAGCTCACCGCGGTGGTCGCCTGGGCGGCGGGCAACGGCGACCGCTCGGAGAACGCCGATTACATCTACGGCAAGCGGCGCCTCCGGGAGATCGATCGCCGCATCCGCTTCCTCACCAAGCGCCTGGAAAACGCGGAAATCGTCGATCCCACCACGGTCCGGTCCGAGCAGGTTTTCTTCGGGGCCACCGTCACGGTGGAGGACGAGGACGGGGTTCGCAAGACCTATTCCATCGTCGGGATCGACGAGGCCGATCCAGGGCGGGGAAAGATCAGCTGGATCTCCCCGCTCACCCGGGCCCTGCTGCGCGCCCGGGTCGGCGATTTGGTGCAATTCCGCAGCCCCAAGGGCCTGCGCGAGCTCGAGATTCTCGAAATTCAATACATCGAGATTTTCTGAGCCGGGGGCAGGGGGTAAAACCAAGGCTCGACGCCCGGTAAAATTCCAGCTAATGAGCCGCGCCATGCGGATGATCGGATCCCTCCAAAATAAGAACCTCGCCCGCCGTTTCAGCGATTTTCTCCTGGTGCAGGGCATCCCCAACCAGGTCGAGGCCGAATCGGACGGCAGCTACAGCCTTTGGGTGCACAACGACCGCCACTTGGCCTCCGCCGAGGCCTTCCTGGCCGATTTTCTGCGTAACCCTGATCATGAGCCCTATCGCGGCCAAGCGGCCTCTGCCGAGGCCATTCGTTCTCTCCAAGAGAGGCTCGCCAGGCAGTCCCGGGTCATCGACGTGCGGACCCATTGGCACCGCTTGGACACGAGTCTCGGTCCGGTCACCGGGGCCTTGATTGTGCTGAGCGTCGCGATCACCGTCTTCTCCTTCGTCGATCGCAGCAACGAGTTCTTGGATTATTTCTTCATTACCCGTTACGACGTGGTCGGACCCTACCTGGAATGGAGCGGGGGGCTGCCGGAAATTCTCCACGGCCAGGTCTGGCGGCTGATCACACCGATTTTCATCCACAGCAGCGTCCTGCATATCCTCTTCAACATGCTCTGGCTCAAGGACCTGGGCACGGTGCTCGAACGGCACCTGGGAGGGCTCTACTTCGCGGTCCTCGTCTTGGTGATCGCCTCGGTCTCCAACTTGGGCCAGTATTTCCTCGCCGGACCCAATTTCGGCGGGATGTCGGGGGTTGTCTACGGCCTATTGGGTTATTCTTGGCTGCGCGGCCGCTACGATCCCGCCTCGGGGCTTTCGCTCAACCAAGGGGTCGTCACTATGATGATTCTTTGGTTCATCCTCTGTTGGACCGGACTGATCGGCAACGTCGCCAACTGGGCGCACACCTTTGGCCTAGCGGCCGGCATGCTCTGGGGCTTTCTCGCCGCCAAGCTCCGCCGTTAGGCGGCAAGAAACCTTTGCGCCAATCCCAATCTCCGGGGTGGAACGAACCGCGTTCCTATCCCCGGTGTCGCCTTAAAAACCCCGCCAATTGGGCACCGAGTTTTTCCACGTTGGCCTGCATTTTTGGATCTTTGAGGTTCCCGTCGGTCTGGAAGGCCTCGTGGGCACGGGGGACGCCGACCTGGTTGGGCAGGACGTGGACCCCGAGGGTATTGAGAATTGGGCGCAGGGCGGCGAGGCCTCTTAGGCCGCCGAAGGCTCCCGGCGAGGCGCTGAGCAGGGCGGCGGCCTTCTCGCTGAACGAGGCCAAGGGCGCCTCATTGGGTCCCGTGCGCGAGGCCCAATCGATGGCGTTTTTTAACACGCCTGTTACGCTGCTGTTGTACTCGGGCGCCGCGATCAATAATCCGTGGTGAGAATTCAACAGCGACTTGAATTTTATCGCGTTTTCGGGGAGCCCCTGGACGGCCTCCAAATCCCCGTCGTAGAGCGGCATGGGCAGATCGCGCAAGTCTACGACGGTCACCTCGGCTCCCGCCCGTCTTGCTCCTTGGACGCCGATTTTTAGCAGTTTTTTGTTGAAGGACTCCTCCCGGGTGCTGCCGGCAAAGGCCAATATTTTCGGTATTTCAGACATGACCCTAGGCTATTGGCTTTTGGGCCGGAAATAAATTTCTTTTTACCAGGCGGCTTTTTCGCTAGACCGCCGGCCATGCAGGTTGTCTTGGAAATCGCGATCCTGGTCTTTCCGGTCTTTGCCAGCTACGCCATCCGCATCCATTCCGTGACCTCCCGGCTGGGAGAGTTGCTCGCCGAGGAGGTCGAGGGACTGCAGGCCGGGCAGATTCAAAAATGGATCGCGCCGCCCTCGCAGGCGCGCAGCCTCTGGGTTGCGGTCTTGCTGGGGGCCCTGATCTTGGCCCTGGGATTCCATCTCTGGCCCTGGTACGGTGCCTTGGGCGGCTTCGCGCTGTCCTTTGCCCTGATCCTGCTAATGAATTATTTCATTCCCTCCGAAAAGACGCCGCATTATTTGATGGTGATCCTGAAGAACCTGGGCAAGAAGGCGGAAGCGCTGGAGGCGCAGGGTGATGGCGAGGCGGCCGAGGCCCAGCGCGACTTGATGGAAAAATTGCAAAGCCTCTCCGGCAAGCGCCGCCTGTTCGAGGAGAAAGAAACCGGTTATTGACCAAGACCTGATGGAAAGAGGAGGACCCATGTCCGATGCCATCCCGCAAAAACTACAAAACGTGTCCGTGGACCTCAAGGCCAACGTCTATTTCGACGGCAAGGTGGTCAGCCACAGCGTCTACGACGTCACCGGTGCCAAGAAGACCCTCGGCCTGATCTATCCGGGATCCTTCCAATTCAACACCGGGGCCCCCGAGCGAATGTTGATCACCTCCGGTTCCTGCAAGGTCAAGATCGCGGGCGAGGAGGAGTGGAAGACCTACGCCGCCGGCATGGATTTCCGCGTGCCCGGAAATTCCGCCTTCGAGATTTCGGTGCTGCGCGGGATCTGCGAGTACCTCTGCGAATTCCTATAGAACCGTCATTCCACGCGCAGGATGTAGCATTTCAAGTATTCGGTCTCGGGGACCCCGAGGAGGATGGGGTGGTCCGCCGGCTGGCCGCGCTTCTCGAGGACCTGCACCCGCCGCTTGGCGTCGCGGGCCGCCTCGGCCAAGGTCTTCTCGAAGAGGCCGGAGCTTAGGTGTTGTGAGCAGCTCGAGCTGATCAGGATTCCGCCCGGGCGCAGCAGGCGCATAGCCCGCAGGTTGATCTCTTTGTACCCGCGCAGGGCCGGCTTGAGGGCCGCCCGGTTCTTCACGAAGGCGGGCGGGTCCAACGAGATCGTGTCGAAGCGGCGTTTTTCTTGGTCGCATTCCTTCAAAAAATCGAAGGCGTTGGCGCAGCGGGTCTGAAGATTGCCCAACCCGTTCAGTTCCGCATTGCGAGCGGCGAAGGCCAGGGCGGGTTCGGAGGCGTCGACGCAGAGCACGGAACTCGCCCGTGGGGCGCCTTGCAGGCCGAACTGGCCGACGTAGCAGAAGGCGTCCAGCATCTCCCCGTGGGCGAAGCGTCTCGCCTCGGCGGCGTTGAAACGCTGGTCGAGGAAGAAACCCGTCTTCTGTCCCTCGATCGGGTCGAAGTGGATCGTCCTGCCCTGGAACCGAAAGCTGGCTTCCTGGGGCGCCTCTCCGTAGACCGATTGGCGGAGCAGGGGGAGTTCCTCCCGCTGCCGCACCGTGGAGTCGTTGCGCTCGATGATGGCGCGCGGCGCGAAGAGCCCTCGGAGCACCTCGACGACGGTCTCCTTGAAGGTGTCCATCCCCGCGCTGAGCGTTTGAAACACCAAGAGGTCCGAGAACCGGTCGACGATCAGCGAAGGGAGGCGGTCGGCCTCCCCGAAGACGACCCGGTAGGCCTCCTCGTCGGGGTAAATCTCGCGGCGCCGCCGGTCGGCGAGCTGGATGCGGTCGCGGATCAGCCCCGGGGTGATCTTGTCCGCGCCACGGGTCATGAAGCGCAGGGCGATGAGGCTTTTGGGGCTGTACAGGGCCTCGCCCAAGAGCTTGCCCTTTTCCGAGCAGACGCTGGCGACTCCGGCCTGTTCCTTTTCCACCGCGACCAAGTCGCTGCGGAAGATCCAGTCGTGGCCGCCTTGCAGTCTTTCCAGGGCTTTTTGATTGATCGTGACCTTCAAAAGACTCTATCCTTGAACCATGCCTATCCGACGCGTTTGCCTGATCGTCCTCGATTCGGTGGGGATCGGCGCGATGCCCGATGCCGCGGAATTCGGCGACGCAGGGGCCCATACCTTAAAACACACCGCCGAGGCAATGGGCGGCTTGCGCCTGCCGGCCCTGGAGTCCCTGGGGCTCGGCAAGGTCGACGCGATCCCCGGACTTAGCGGGCAAGCCCGGCCCGGGGCCTATTACGGCAAGATGGCCGAGCGCTCCAAGGCCAAGGATACGACCACCGGACACTGGGAGCTCGCCGGGGTGGTGTCCGAAGACCCGCCGCGGCTCTATCCCCAAGGCTTTCCACCGGCCTTGATCGCCGCCTTCGAGGCGGAGATCGGGCGCAAGAGCCTCGGCAATGTGGCGGCCTCCGGGACCGTCATCATCCAGGAATTGGGGGAGGAGCACCTGCGCAGCGGCGCGCCCATCGTTTACACCAGCGCGGACAGCGTCTTCCAAATCGCCTGCCATGAAGGGCGGGTGCCGATCGAGGAGCTATACCGCTACTGCGAGATCGCGCGGCGGCTCTGCGACGGCTACCGCATCGGTCGGGTGATTGCCCGCCCCTTTGCCGGCGAGCCGGGGAAATTTTTCCGCACTCCGCGGCGCCGCGACCTCGCCATGCCTCCGCCCGCCGAGACGGTATTGGAACGCTTGGAAACGGCGGGCGTCCCGGTGATCGGCGTCGGCAAGATCGGCGACATCTTCAGCGAGCGGGGGATGCGCCGCTCCTACCACACCCAGAGCAATCCGGAGGGGATCGCGCAGACCTTGCGCAGCTTGGCGGAGGAGCGGGAGGGGCTGATCTTCGTCAACTTGGTCGATTTCGACATGCTCTACGGGCACCGCCGGGACCCGCGGGGCTACGCGGGTGCCTTGGCGGAGTTCGACGCGGCCTTGGCTAGGATATTGACCCAATTGGGACCGGATGACCTGCTGTTGATCAGCGCCGACCACGGTTGCGATCCGACTTATCTTGCCACCACCGACCATACTCGCGAATACGTCCCGCTCCTGGCCTATGCCCCCGGTTCCCCCGGCGGCGGATCGCTTGGGATTCGCGACAGCTTCGCGGACGTCGGGGCGACCCTAGCGGAGGTATTTCGCGTGACTTCGCCCGGGGGCAGGAGTTTTCTCGCGGATTTGGGAGCTTGAGGCCGGCATGGACCTGCGTCCCCTCATCGAAAAAAAACGCCGTGGCAAGGCCCTCGCACGGGACGAGCTCGAGGCCTTCGTCGCCGCCGTGGTCGCCGGCAGCACCCCCGACTACCAGATTTCAGCCTTGCTGATGGCGATCGTCCTGCTCGGCTTGGATTTTCGAGAGACGGTGGACCTGACCCGGGCGATGGCCCGGCACGGCGAGACCCTTCCGCGCCGCGGCAAGCGGCCCCGGATCGGAAAGCACTCCACCGGCGGGGTGGGGGACAAGACCAGCTTCCTGTTGGGACCGCTGGTCGCGAGCTACGGGGTGGAGGTCCCCCTGATGGCGGGGCGGGGCCTGGGCCATACCGGCGGCACCATCGATAAGCTGGCCGGGATTCCCGGTTTCAAGACCGAGCTCAGCTCCGCCCGCGTCGGGAAGATATTGCACGGCCACGGCTTTTGCATCTTCGCCCAGAGCGAACGGCTCAGTCCCGCCGACCGGAGGCTTTACGCCTTGCGCGACGCCTCGGGCACCGTCGAGAGCTTGCCCCTGATCGTGGCCAGCATCCTCTCCAAGAAATTGATCGAGGGGCTGGACGGATTGGTCATGGACGTCAAATACGGCGCCGGCTCCTTGGCGGGTCCCCCGCATCGGGCCCGCGCCCTGGCCCGGCTCTTGTTGCGCGTGGGGAAGCAACTGGGACTCAAGGTCTGCGCGGTGCTCACCGCCATGGATCAACCCCTGGGGCAGACCGTCGGCAACAACCTTGAGATCCTCGAGTGCCTTGAGGTCTTGCGGGGACAGGGACCGCGCGATCTCGTCGAATTGACCGTCGCCCTGGCGCGGGAAATGCTGGCCATGGCCTTGGGCCGCGGCCGGGTTCCGTCGGAACCTGCCCTGCGAGAGCGGCTGGGTTCCGGGGAGCTCTTGGCCCCCTTTTTGGATTGGGTGAAGGCGCAAGGCGGCTCTTGGCAGGACCTGTCCAGCCTGGGCCTGGCCCCGCGGCTCTTTGCGTATCGCGCCCCCAAAACCGGCTATGTCCAAGAAGCGCACGCGCGGGAGCTGGGCCTGGCGGCGATGGAGCTGGGCGCCGGCCGGCGGCACCTCGAAGACCGGATCGATCCCGGAGTCGGGATTTGCCTGCTCAAGAAGATCGGGGACCGCGTCGGCCGCGGCGAGGCCTTGGCCGATCTTTTCTACCGGGACCCCGCCCGCCTCAGGCTCGCGCAGCCCCGCCTGGCGGCGGCCTTCCGCATCGGTCCCTCCCGTCCCGCGCAAAGATCGCTGGTCAAAGCGATCCTAAAAAATTATAGGTCTTAGCCGATGAGCACCTTGGATCCGCAGGCCTACCGCCGTGAACTCGAGACCACAAGCCGGGCCCTGCGCGCCGCCTTCGGGGAGCCGCCGGATTTCGCCGTCGTGTTCGGCTCCGGCCTGGGCGCGGGCTTCCTCCAAAAATTTTCCCGGGCGCCGCGCCGGGATTTTTCCGAATTCCCCAACCTGATCCCGCCGCATATTGAAGGGCACCGCGGGCAATTGCTCTGCGTGGGCGGAGGTCCCCTGCGACGCGCCTTGGTGATGGCGGGACGCATTCATTACTACGAAGGCTTGGCCCCGGAGCGCATCGTGTTTCCGGTGCGCGCCCTGGCCCTTTGGGGCGTGCGGCGCCTGCTCTTGACCAATGCGGCGGGATCGATCCGGCAGTCCCTGAAAGTGGGGCGCTTGGCCAGGATCCGCGACCACATCAATATGACCGGCGTGGATCCCCTGCGCGGGCCCAACCTCGATTTCCTCGGGACGCGCTTCCCCTCGCTGCAGGGCGCCTACCAAAACGTTTTTTCCCAAGAGCTGGTGCGGGCCGCGCGCGCCAGCCGCGTATCCTTGGCGAAGGCGGTCTACGTCGGCATCTCGGGGCCCAGTTACGAGACCGACGCGGAGGTCCAGGCCTTTCGTCGGCTCGGAGGCGACTTGGTCGGGATGTCGACCGTCTTCGAGGCCATCGCCGCGACCCACGCCGGCATGCAGGTGGCGGCCCTTTCCGCGGTGACCAATTCCTGCCTGAACCGCAAGCGGCCCCTCAATCACGAAGAGGTCTTGGCGAGCGCCCAGGGCGTGGACCGCTCCTTATCCCGGCTCCTCGAGGCCTTGCTGCGGAAGGGAGGGGGGCGGCCATGACGCGGATCCTCCGGCTTGGTACCCGCGGCTCGCCTTTAGCCCTGGCCCAGTCCCAGGCCTTCGCCGATTCCCTGATGCGGGCCCGGCCCGGTCTGAAACTCGAGCTTCGCACCATCACCACCTCCGGGGACCGCATCCAAAACCGCTTCCTCTCCGAGGTGGGCGGCAAGGGACTATTCGTGAAGGAGATCGAAGACGCCCTGCTGGCCGGCGAGGTCGACCTGGCGGTACACAGTCTCAAGGACATGCCCGCGGTCCTGCCGGAGGGTCTCGAGATCGGCTGCTATCCCGAGCGGCGCGACCCCCACGACGTCTTGATCGCCCGTGCCGGCGGAGACTGGCGCGGCCTCCCGGAGGGCGCCAGGGTGGGCACCACCAGCCTGCGCCGGCGCCTTCAGCTGAAGGCGCTGCGCCCGGACCTGCGCTTTGAAATGCTGCGCGGGAATATCGACACCCGGCTGAGGCGGCTGCGGGAGGGGGCCTTCGACGCCATCGTCCTGGCGAAGGCCGGGATGCAGCGCCTGGGCCTCGACCTGGAAGGCGCGGTGGAGCTCCCCATCCTGCCCGCGCCGGGGCAGGGCACCCTCGCGATTGAGATCCGCGGCGCCGATGCGTCGCTTCGCCAGGACCTGTCCGCCTTGCATCACGCGCCGACCGAGGCCGCATCGCTCGCCGAGCGTCGCGTGATGCGGGAATTGGGTGGAAGTTGTAACCTGCCGCTCGGGGTTTACGGAGAGATGCGGGGCGATCGGATGCGGCTGTCGGCCTTCCTCTCTGATCTCGAAGGAGAACGCCACATCGAAGCGGCCTGCGAGGGAGCGGCTGCCGATCCCTTGGGATTGGCGGACCAATTGCTGGCGCGGATTTGGGAGCGGGGAGGGCGCGAGATCCTCGACGCCATCGCCAAGCGGACATGAAGAGATCCCGAAAAAAAATGGGGACCGTCTATTTGGTCGGGGCCGGTCCCGGCGATCCCGGGCTGCTGACCTTGCGGGCCAAGGAATGCCTCGAGGCCGCCGATGCCGTCTTCTACGACCATCTGGTCAACCCCGAGATCCTCCGGCATTGCCGGGGCGCCGCGCTCTGCGATGTGGGCAAGCGGAGTTACCGCGGCCATGTCCCGCAGGCGCGCATCGAGCGTCAGCTCGTCCAGGCGGCGCGCCGTTTTCGCCGCGTGGTTCGGCTGAAGGGCGGAGACCCCTTCATCTTCGGGCGCGGCGGGGAGGAGGCCCAGGCCCTGCGCCGGGCCGGCGTGCCCTTCGAGGTCGTCCCCGGCGTGACCAGCGCCGTCGCGGCGCCGGCCTACGCGGGGATCCCGCTGACGCACCGGCGCTTTGGTTCCAGCGTGACCTTTCTTACCGGGCACGAAGAGCCGGGCAAGGGAAGGTCCCGGTCCGAGGGGCCGGCCCTGGATTGGGAGGCCCTGGCCCGCGAGCCGACCCTGGTCTTCCTGATGGGCGTGAAGACGCTGCGGGAAAATTTCCGGCGGCTCCTCGCCCACGGCAAGAAGCCCTCGACCCCGGCGGCGCTCATCGAATGGGGGACCTATCCACGGCAAAGGGTGGTGGTGGGGGACCTGCGCAGCCTGCCTCGCCTGGCGGAGCGCGCCGCCATTCAGGCGCCGGCCATTGCGGTCGTCGGGGAGCTGGTGGGGCTGAGGCGGGATTTGGCTTGGTTCGAGCAGCGGCCCTTATTCGGAAGGAAGATACTCGTCACCCGTGCGCCGGGGCAGGCCTCCGCATTGAGCCGGAGCTTGCGCGAGGCGGGCGCTCAAGCCCTGGAATTGTCCGCCTTGAGCTTTGGGCCGCCCAAGAGCTGGCGGGCCTTCGACAGGGCCTGCGCCTGCGCGGAGAGCTACGATTGGCTGGTCTTCAGCTCGCGGAATGCGGTCGAGGCCTGCTTGACGCGCCTGGAGGATCGGCGGCTGGGCCCGGCGGTGTTTCGGCATGCCCGAGTGGCCGCGGTGGGGCCCATGACGGCGGACCGGCTCCGCGAAGCCGGCCTGCGGGTGCATCGTCAGCCGAAGGAATTCAACGCGATGGCCTTGGCCGCGACCTTCTCGCCGAGGGAATTGCAGGGGAAACGGGTCCTGTTTCCGCGCGCAGAGCGTGGCCGGGAAGAGGCGATCGCCCTGTTGCAAGGGAAGGGGGCGAAGGTCGATCGAGTCACCGTCTACCGCAGCCTGGCGCCCAAGGTCTCGCGACGGGAGCTGCGCCAGCTCTTCGCCGGCGGCCTCCCCGACCTGCTCACTTTCACCAGCGGGGCCGCCGCGGAACACCTGGCCGCCATGCTGCGGGGCACCCCTTATGCCGCGGCCCTGCGCAAGGTCCCGGCCCTCGTCATCGGTCCCGTTACCCGTAGCGCCGCCCGCCGTGCTGGCTGGAAGGTCGTGGCGGTCGCGAAGCAGGCCACGATCGAGTCCATGGCCGACGCAGTCGAGGATTATTTTTCCAAACGAAAATATTAGCAGGCTTTAGGGCATGGCCGAGCCGGTGGCGGGGAGATCCGCCATCGCCAAGGTGGGCCCGTCCATGAAGCGAGAGAGGGCCGTCGCCACGCGGGCATTGGTGGTGCGGTAGTAGTCCGCCATCTGGCGGTCGAGGTCGGCCACGTTGCCGGCCAGCGCCGCGCTGTGCACCGCCGCGTAGCGGTGATCGGCGGCCTCGCGGTCGCGAATGCCGCGCTCCGCCGTCACCAATTCTTGCAAGCGGGTGGTGTCGAAGCCCTCGCCGGGCTGAGGGGCGGTGAGGGGGGCTTCCAGGTTATGGACCCGTTGGAGATTGGCCTGGTCGACGGCATCAAGGAAGGCGAATGTCTCGGCCTGGTTCCAGGGACGGCGCGTCCCGTCGGAATCGGTGACCCGGTAGCCTCGGAACTCCCGCATGATGTAGGCGGCCCGCTGCTCCCGGCTCCAGAGGATGGAGGCCGGATCCTGGGCGGCCTTCCAGCGCAATTGCTCGAGGATGGCCTGGGCGTCGGCGCTGTTGATGGGAATGGGCGATCGGACCGGCTCGCTGGGCGGCGCGGTTTCGGATTCGGAGGTGGAGGCCGCGGCGTTGCGGAGGAAATCGCGCAGCGAAGGGCCCGCACCGGTATTCGAGCCGCTGGCGCCGAAGCGTTCGTAGAGACGGTCTAATTCCCCTTCCATGCGCTCGTAACGGCCGCGCAGGGTCCGCAGGCGGGAGAGGTGCTCGGATTCGGCGCGGGTCGCCGCCAGGGGATCCCCGGGCGAGGAGGCCGCCAGGGCGCGATCCCGGTCGTAGCGCTGCATCTCTTCCTCGAAGTCATTGGCCGAGCCGATGGCGGCGTAGCTTCCGGTACCGGAGGTCTGGTCGGTCATTTCGAGGAAACGCCGGTAGGCCGCCTGGGCGTTGTGAACCTCGGCGTCGGCCGAGACCAAATAGCGGGGGGCGATCTCCTCGCCGCTTTCCAAGCGGGTGACGAGCTCGTTCCGCCGGTCGATGGCCCGGCCCAATTCGCTGCGCAGCGCCGTGCCCGATTCGCGGAGCGCGGCCCGGCGCTCATAGGCGTTGAGCACCCCCAAGGCGGCCATCTCGAGGGTCGCCAGCAGGATGCCGCCGCGCAGGGTGAGGCCAAAGCGGGCCCCTCCGGAACCCACCACGGCGTCGGTGAGCAGGGAGCGGCGCACCAGGGCGCTGGACAGCCGCTCGCTGGAATAGACCATCCGCATCAGCCCGGCGGAACCCGCGGAGACCAAGGCGACGTCCCGCAAGTTGGTCAGGAAGCGCGGCGAGAACCACTGGCCGTGCTGGTAGCGGTCGATCGCGGTGATCCCGACGAAGAGCGGGACCGCGCGCTGCAGGAAGCCGCGGAAGAAAAAGTTGGGTCCGACCGGACGCATGGCGGGGCTGGGGTTGTAAAAGCTGGGACGGTGCATGCGCAGCGCCTGGAGGAGCGAGGTCTCCGTGCTTTGCCAAGTCACGAGGCTCCGCCGCAGGCCCGGCAGCGAGTTGAACAAGCCGTCGGTCAGCAAGGTCGAGGCGCTGGAGGGGCCGGCCATGAACAGGAAGGGGGCGATGACGTTCCGCTTGACGCTGTCCCATTGCATGCTGACGTTCAGCCCCGGCGAGCCGATGAGCCGGCGCTCGTGCTCATTGAAAATGCCGCGCTCCAAGAGCGAGATGATCGGCAGGGAGAGAAAATAAGATCCCCCGTAGACCCTCCCGGAGAAGGCCGAGTGGGCGTAGAGGCGCAGGGCCCCTTGACCCAAGCGGGTGGCCAGGCTGCGGTAGACCGCGCCTTGCCGGGCCTGGGTGAGGCGCGAGTGCAGCACGTCGGGCGCCAAATCCGGGCGGATCACGCCGTTCTCGAAGACCCGAGCATAGACGTCCTCGCCGCGGACCATGGTGATCTGGACGCGGGGCACCTCGGTTTCGCCCACCCGAATGTTTTGGTGGTTAATGTCCAGGGTGAGGGAGGGCTGGCTTTCGCGGAAATCGACTAAAATGCGATTCGGTTCGCTGCTGGTGCTGATCAGCGGGCTGAACACGCTGCCGTTCAATTGAAATTCTACCCGAGGTTCGACGTTGCTGGAGATCTGGCTACGCAGGAGCCTCCAGGCCTCGCCGGCGGTTCGCACCGGCACCGGGGCGCCGGAGGCGTCCAGGTGGAAGCGGTTCAGGTCGAAGGTCGGTGCCTCCTGCACGTGAAGGGCGATGGGGAGGCTGGAGTTAGGGTTGTGTCGGGCCACCGCGGCGCGGAGTGCGTCCATGCGGGTGGGAAAGCTCATGCCTTCCCGCTGCATCTGGCGGATCTCTTGGTCGGCGCGCCACAGCGAGCCATTGCCGCCCGCGATGAGGATGTCGTGCAAGGCCCCGCCGCGGTAGATGGTTAGCTGGCCGCCGCCTTCAGGGTGCAGCATTAGGCGCAGGGAATCGGTCGCCACCCGAGGGTTACGAATGTTCTCGGAGAGGACGTAGCGGGCCGTGCTTCCGGCCCAGCGCAGCAGCTCCCAGGTCATGGTGCGGCGCAGGCGCCACGGGGCACGCAGGTTGCGCACCTGATTGGGGTCCTGGGGATTCTGCCAACGCTGCGAGGTAAAGAGGTTGCTGAGCAGATCCCAACCGTTTCGGTATTCCGCGAGATAACCGTGGCTGCCGCTGCCCATGGTGAGAGTGCGGGAGACGGCCAGGGAGGGTTCGATGGTCGGGGTGATATTCTTGAAATTGGGCAGCTTCGCGAGCGAGGCGCGCAGGCGCCGTTGATAAGCCGCGGGATCGGAACGGGCTGCGTCTAGGAGGGGCTCGAGGCCCTCGAGCAAGGCCAGCTGGTCATGGGTGAGCGGCTCCCGGGTGGCCCGTTCGGGATTGAATTCGACCTCGCCGTTGGCGCTCAGCGTCGCCACCCGGACTTTTTCCCCGCCGGTTTCCTCGAAGATGGCGATCTGGTTGAGTTGGGGGCTGGCGATCAGTTCGCTGAGGCCCATGAGGTCCAGGCGGCGGAAGGAATACACCTTGCCTTCGTGCGCGACGAAGTTGTCGTACCACACCGACTGCGATTCGGGGGTAGCCCGGCCGCGCAGCGCCCGCAGCGAGGTGTCGAGGCGGGTGAAGAGGTCTTCCCCGTTGATTAGGCGCTGGGCGCGCTCGCCGAGAAAGGTGCGGAGTATGTTGTGATAGCTGAATTCGGGGCCCCGCTCGGGCTCGGCGTGCGGCGTGGAGTGGACGGAGCTCGAGATTTGTCCGTCAGCCAAATAATGGAGCTGGAGGATTTCCCGGCTTTCGATGCCGCTGCCGGAGCGGGCCGGGCGCTCTTCGGTGATAGTGACGCGGATCGCCTCGCCCGGATTTTCTTGGACGATGTTGTAGAAGTAATTGAGGTTCTTAAAACGGACGTTGTAGCCGCCGGTCTCCGTGGGATTGGCCAGCTCGGCCAAAAAATTGCTCAGGTGTTGAAAATTCGAGAGGGTGGGAGCGGTCCCTTCGATGATGGCGCGGAGGCCGCCCAGGTCGGCGGAACGCGGCGGCAACGAGGGCAAGGATGCACGTCCGTCGCCGTTGGGTGGCGGCGTGCTGGGACGCCGCGGCTCGGGCGCAAGGGGATCGGGAGTCGCGGGCGAACCCCCGGACGGAACAAGAGTCAGGTGTGGAGCGCGTCGGCCTCCATTACCCGGCGGTGTCATGTCAAAAACCTCTCCTCGAACGGTCCTAGATGAACGACACTTACAGGAATTATATCGGGAAAATCCAGGGAAAGTTGCAGTGCAAGGAAGAAATTTCTTTAATGCGCTGCGGCACTTAGGAGGAATTCGGGTGCCTTGGTCTGTGGATAACTGGATGGGGAAAAAAAGGCCCGGTTTGGCAGGAGCCCCCTGGCCTGTATCCATGCTCCCGACCCATGACGCTAAATTTCTGGTCCGCCGTTGGCGGTTTTGTTTTGACGCAATTTGGCAGGACAAGCCTCTTTACAGGGTCCGCAAAACCGCGCTAGGCCTGCCTCCCAAAAAATTTAACAACTATTGAATTCGATTCGCGATAACGCCGAAGTAACCATTCAGTACATATCCTTTGGCGCTGGGTCTTTTAGGCTTTTTTTTCGAGGTAAAGGTTTCGCATGACTCCCCCCATCAGGTCGCCCCATGGCTCGGGGCCGGTAACGACGATCACTTCCGAGGTTCCTTCCGCCACTGAAGTCGGAGGCACTGGAGACTCTCCCCCCTCGGGTCCGGAATCGGGACCCCGGGCTTCGATATTGTTCCGACCGCCTCCGCTGTTGAATCTTCGTCCCGAATTTCGCAACCCTATCCGGAGCCCGCGTCCCATCGAGACCCTGGGCGATATCCGAGACGCCCTGATCGAAGACTTCGTCCGCGGCCAATTGGGCCCGGGCGCCCAGATCGTGCAACTGCTGGGGTCCTTTCCAGGCCACTTGCATCCGGAGCTGCCATTATCCTCCTGGAATCCCGACCAAAAGCCCGACATCAACGTGGTGGGGGACGCCGAAAGCATCCTGAGGAATCTCCAGCCCCTGATGGGTTGGAGCGAACAGACCCTTCAGGAAAACATCGATCGGGCTCGCCACGGCATGGTTTATTTCAACCTGGCTCTCGAGACGCGCGCCGGCCCCGTGCCCTTGAAGATGGGCGTGCTCGACCGTTGGGTGTTGCGTTCCGGCAACGAGCCCTATTTCAGTCTGCGCGCGGCACTCTTGCCGGACTCCGAAAGTTACGTCTTTTTAGACCCGGATCCCGAGGTGCGGGCCGAATTCGAACGCTGGTCCATCGACAACAAGGCGAGGTTCTTGGAACACGCCGTCGACACCTTGGCGGGACGCCCGACCTTCCATGCCGAGGATCTGGCGCGTCGCTGGTTCCGCCTGCAGTTCTTCGCCTACGAGACCTATCGCTTTTTCGATTGGCCCAAAGGGCCCAGGCAATACGCCCGCCTAGAACCCTGGGTGCCCGAGATCCTCGCCCCTGCGGTGCGGCGCTACCTCGAGACGCACCGCGAATTGAAGGCCTACGCCCCCTCCATCCACCCCGGGATCGAGATGAATCCGGAGTCGATCACCTCGGAAAACGTGATGCAGCTGCAATTCGTCTGGGGGGAGGGCGGGCGCAGCCGCTCCAGTCGACTGTTGGGGGGCATTCCCCGGTTCTTGAGCTTCAACGCGCGGATGGGGCGGCAGACGTTCCGCAACATTGGCAGCAACGGCACCAGCCGGCCCGGCTATCATCGGATCGATTGGTTCAACTACGGGCTGAGGAAGTTTTCCCGCCTGTTCGGCATGGGTGGGGAGGCCGAGCCGCGTCAGTACAGCCCCGACGCCTCCCGTTTCTCTCATGACATCCAACGCACCGCCGGAAGTTCCAGTCCCCTCCGGCAGATGGTCATCCTCGCGGGCTACGACCCGGGCAACGAGGACCGTCCGGAGGTATTGAGGGAGATCGTGCGTTATGCGGAGAACGAGATCAACAAGGGAGCCGTCCCCAACCCCCTGTTCCGCGGCATCGAGCCCTCGAAGTTCACCATTCCCGTCCGCGGGGTGCCTTCCTTGGCCTACCAATTGATGAACGGGCTCATGTCCGAGGGCCTGGAGCACGTCGTCGTGGTGGGAACCCCGGATTCCAAAATCGTCTTCAACCGTTTCGTGGAGTTTTACGCCGACGAGATCAAAAGCCGGGGCAAGACCTTTCGCTTCGAACCCCAGGCCGGTACGATGACTGAGGGCCTGCGTCGCGGGATCGAGGCCTCGCCCTATCACGACGAGCCGGTGGTGACCGGCTTCGGGGACAACCCGCTCATCGACATGGAGCGCATTGTCCACCATCCGGAGCGCAGGCTGGTCGACTGGATCGTCGCGGCGAATTCCCGCAGCCGGTTGCTCCACGACGGGGCCAAGAACTACCACGTCGAGGGGCAGAATGAAGGGGTGAGCGATCCCTCCAAAGAGGGCAATGCCTATACCTATCCCGGCGACACCGCGCGAGTGCCCTGGGCCCTGCTGCAGGCGATCTTCGATTCGCGAAAGTCCATGGCCGACGGCTCGAAGTCGCGGTCCAAGCTCAGCATCATCGGCGAAATCCTGTTCGGGATGAACTCGGACGAGATCTTTCGCCGCAATGTCGGTTTTTCCGAGCGCCTACGCATCCTTGGATCCAATCTGGCGCGATCCGTCCGCACCTCCCCGACCTTGCTGGACGGCTTCCATTTCTTTTTCGGCGACCTGCTGCCGCGTTCGGTGGCCTTGCAGTTTCGACAGAGGGTGTTTCGGCAAAAGGTGCCCAGCGCCGGCTTGAGCCTTGAGCTTAGCGAGCGGATCCTCGAATCCCGTCTGGGCATCAAGTCCTCCCTCGCGCCCAACCACAGCGATCCCGGCGGCGTCTTGGACATCGACGGGGTGCTGGATCTCGCGATCGCCAAGGGAGTGATGGAGGGCACCGAGCATCCCGAGCGCATCTATCCGCATTGGGACAAGCTCGCGCCTTTCGCCGAGGCCATCCGTGCCGACCGCGACAGCCTTCCCTCCCTGGAAGGCACCCCGGAACGGGTGAACCGGATGTTCGCCAGGATCCGGGAGGCCCTGCTTGAGAAAGGTTTTACCGACGAAGTCTTGCGGAGCAAGGGCTTCAATCCCGAGGAGCCCCCGATGCGGGAAGACGGGAGCATCAACCCGCGCTACCTCGAGACCCTCTTTCCCAACGGCCAATTCCACTATTTCCGCGAGGCCTGGGAGGCCTACAACCGCCGAGGCGATCACGCCGCGGGCCTGGAAAACGCCTTTCACGAGCGGATCGAGGCGACCCGGCCGGTCAGTCCGGAACTCCGCCAAGTGCCCTTGGTCGAGCGCTTCGTCTTCTCCCAGCTGAACGCCGATCCCGAGCGCAGCCGCGCCCTGTTGATCGAGTGGAATTTCGGCAGGATCAACGATGCCCTGCTGAGCGCCGCGCGCGCCCGCCATGGGGCGGACAGCGTCTTCGTGCAGAACCTGCAAAGTTATCTCGAAGCGAGCACCACCGGCAATCAAGACACCGCGCTGCGCCGGGTCTACACCGGTTTCAAGGCCGTCGACGTCCTGCGCCGCAGCACCGCCCAACTGGCCCCCGAGGAATTCCGTTCGCTGTATCCGCAATTGGTCGAGGCCATTCACGACGCCCGGAGCGCCGTTCCGGGCGGCCAAGGCAGATTGTCGGGCCTCTTGGATTGGGCTCAGACCACCGCCGACCGGGAGTTCGTCCGGAAGGTGGGAGAGAGCCCGCCGCCCTATCGCAGCCGGGGCTTGGCGGGGACCTTGCTTCCCCATACGAATACCCGCTCTGCGGTGCTGCGGGGTCCGGCGCCTCGTCCGGCTGCAGCGCCGGCGGGGGGCGGCGACGTCGCGGGGGACAGCGGGGTACGTCCGATGTCCTCGCTCTCCGGCGAGGTTCGGCGGGTGGACTCCCCGGCCTATCTGCAAACCGACTTGAACCAATTCGCGCGACGCCTGGGCATCTTGCCTTCGCGCATCCCTCACTTGATCGCCGCCGCCTCCGGCGTCGAGAACCGCGAATCGCTTTCCCGGATCGTCAGCGAGCGCATGACGGTGGAACGGCTGCGGGAATGGGTGCAGAGCCCCGAAGGACGCACCTTCATGGCCGAGCGGGGCGATGCCTTCCGCGACACCTTCCACAACCGGCTGCGCGAGGGCGGGCCCGGCCTGGCCATGGGCTTGGTCAGCCTGCTCGGCGCCGAGCAGCTCGCCGACGTCGTCGGGCTGGACGCGCGCAACCACCCGCAAGAGCGTTTCATGTTCGTGGTGGGGCTGAGCCATATCGCGGGGAACGTGACCTCGGCCGGCACCGAGGTTTTCCTGAACCGCTCCCTGGGGTCGGCTTTTAATTTCGTCGAGACCCGGGCCGTCGCCGCGGGCGGCGAGGCGGCCGTGCAGTTCAGCTTCGAGGCGCGCAGCAGCCTGGGTCGCGCGCTGTTCGACTCGCTCACCCGGAATTTCGGCCTGACGGGCGGCCTCGGCCGCATCGCCTGGAACGGCACCCGGGGCCTGGTCACCATGCCCTTCCGTGCGGCATGGGGCATGGGCCCCGGCCTGATGGCCTCCGCGATCGTCGACCGCACGATCGGCAGCCAATTCGCCGAAGGCTCCCGGGCGCGCAGCGCGATCCGCTTCGGTTCTTTCTTCCTGCCCGACCTCTACCGGATCGGAGTGGGCGGCCGCGGTCCGGCCATCTTCGAGACCGCCGGCCTGCGCTGGGCCAGCCGAGCCTTCGCCGCCGGGTTCATCGCCGACATGGCCTTTTCCGGCTACAACCGTTGGCAGTACGGCGCGGGCGGTTCGGTAACCCGCAACATGATCTATCAACGCGCCAACCAGCTCCACAACGCCGATGAAGGGACCCTCCACCGCGTCGTGGACGGCGCCTTCGAGATGATCGCCCCGCAGGTCTCCGCGTGGTGGGATTCCGTCGAGTTGGATGGCTTCGGCTTCCGGCCCAACCGCTACCAAGATCGGGCCCGGGAAGAGCTGCGCAGCTTTTCGCAGCAGACTTCCGAGCGAGCCGACGAGACCCTCCGGCATTCCCTGCTGTTCGGCACGGGCGGCGCCAACCTGGAGGAATCTTTCTATACCCAGGTCGATTGGAGTTTTCTGCGCGGAGAAAACCGCCTCGTGAACGTCCGATTGCCGGACGGACGCGAACTGCCGGTTCGGGACGTCCTGGAACAGCTGCAAGACCCCGCGGTGGCGCGGCGTTTCTCCGGCCCCGGGGCCCACGAGGACCAAGTCGCCTATATCCAGCGGCAATTCAGCGGTTATCGGTTGAGCCGGGCCGAGGTAGAGCAGATCCTCGACCGGATATCCCTGCACGTGTTGCGCAACGACCTGGTCTCGGTGGTCCAATTCGAGCTGCCTGAAAACGCGGCGCTGCGCGAGCTCTTCGACGAGCGCGGCACGCTGCGCCCCGGCGGCGAGGCGGCCGCGCTCCGGCGTCTCTTTCCCGGCCACTCGCCCAGCGAGGCCGAGATCTTGCGGCAGCGGAGGGTCGGTTTGGCCCTGCGGATCCTCCAGGCCCAGAGCGGATCGGACCCGGCCGCGGCCGAACCCTACCTAGCGGTGGGGCGTCGCATCGGCCTGGTCGACGGCGCGGGCACGATCGTCGATCCCGAGATTCGCGCCCTGGCCGAGGCCCAATTGCGGCCGGCCCGCGAACGCTCCTTGGCCAACGGTTTGAGCCTGACTACGGGGCTGCGCCCGGCCCCGCGCAGCGCCTTGGCCCTGCGGCTCGGCGCCTCGACCTCGAACCCGTCCAGCTGAGGAAAGCTTCCGCCAGCCCTAGTGCCGGTGCCAGTTGACACCCAGCCCTCAAGATAGGTAGAGCTCGGAAATCAGGACGGATTTTCGCGCTCATATGACCCCGAAGTATTATCTCAAAACCTACGGTTGCCAGATGAACGAGCTGGACGGCTCCCAAATGGGCCGCTTGCTCGCGCGCGAGGGCTACCGACCGACGGAAGACCCGGAAGAGGCCGCGGTGATCCTCGTCAACACCTGCAGCATCCGGGAGAAGGCCAGCCAAAAGGTCTACAGCGATATCGGGCGTTTCCGTTCCCTCAAGCTGAAGCATCCGGAAATCGTGCTGGGGGTCACCGGTTGCCAGGCCCAGGCGGAGGGGATGCATCTGCAAAAGCGCTTTCCCTACCTGGACCTGGTCGTGGGCCCCGACCATACCGCCAAGCTTCCCGAGCTGATCGCGAAGGTCCGCAGGGAAGGGGGGCAGCACCTCGCCGCGGTCAAGCTGGAGAAGCGCGAGGAATACCAATTCTTGAACCTCCTGCCCGACGAGGAGGAAAACGCCCTCAAGGCCTTCGTGACCATCATGAAGGGCTGCGACAATTTCTGCTCCTTTTGCATCGTGCCCTTCGTGCGGGGGCGCGAGGTCTGCCGCGACCCGGACGAGATCGTCGCGGAGGTGAGGGGCTTGGCCGAGCAAGGCACCCTCGAGGTGACCCTATTGGGGCAAAACGTCAATTCCTATGGGGTGGGGCGCCATGCCAGGGACCCCCGCGCCCTGTCCTTCGCCAAGCTGCTGCGACGGCTTTCCGAAGAGACCGCTATCCAGCGATTGCGTTTCACCACCTCGCATCCCAAGGATCTCTCCGACGAATTGATTGAAGAATTCCGTCGCAACCGGAAGCTCGCGGCGCATTTCCACCTGCCGGTGCAGTCGGGTTCCGACGCGGTGCTGGAGCGCATGTACCGCGGCTATACGCGGGCCGAATACCTTGGCAAGCTTCGCCGGCTGCGGGAGGCGGCGCCGGAACTGGCCCTGAGCACCGACGTGATCGTCGGGTTCTGCGGAGAGACCGAGGCGGAGTTCCAAGAGACCCTGAGCCTGCTGGAAGAGGTCCGCTACGATTCGATCTATTCCTTCGTCTACTCCGAGCGGCCCAAGACCACGGCCGGCCTGTACTTCCGTGACGACGTCCCCTTAGAGGCGAAGCAGGAGCGCCTGCAGCGGCTCCAGGCCTTGCAAAACCGCATCGGCTTGGAGAAGAATGCCCAATGGGAGGGTAAAAGTCTGGAGGTCTTGGTGGAAGGCCCCTCCCGGCAGGGCGATACCTATTACGGCCGCAGCAGCCAAAATCACGTGGTCCACTTCGCGGGCGCGGAGCCGGATGTGGGGACCCTACAAAAAATTCGGATCCGGCACGCCGGACCCAATTCCCTGATCGGAGTCAAAGATGTCGGATGAGCAAGCCCCCTTGATTCGCATGAAGGTGACGGGTCTGACCATCGATCCCTTCACCAATATGCCGATCATCATCTTGAAGGATTTCGAGGAAAAGATGGCCTTGCCCATCTGGATCGGCCTGATCGAGGCCTCGGCCATTGCGACCGAGCTGGAGAAGATCCAGTTGGCTCGGCCCATGACCCACGACCTGCTGCGCAATATCCTGCGCGAGCTGGAGGTCGAGGTCTCCAAGGTGGAGGTCAATGACCTGGCCGACAACACCTTTTACGCCAAGATCTTCCTCAAGCACGACGAGGAAGAGATCGTGATGGACGCCCGGCCCAGCGACGCCATCGCCATGGCCCTGCGAACCGGCTCGCCGATCTTCGTCGACCGCCGGGTCATGGAAAAATCGCGGCGCATCGACCTTTCGAAAAGCCTGGACGAGGACAAGGCCAAACAACAGAAATGGACGGAAATCCTGGAAAACCTCTCCCCGGAGGATTTCGGCAAATACAAGATGTGAATATGAAAAAACTATTTAAAAACTGGGGGCCTGTCATTGCATACTTCGCCCTTATCTTTATCTTGTCCTCGATCCCGGTTCAGGTCCGTCCCGGCGTCGACAAGGTCCTGCATGTCCTCGAATACGCCCTGATGGGATTCTTCGCCACCCGCGGCGTCCTGCTCAGCTGGAATCTTTCCCGCGGGATGGGCATCTTTTTGGGCGGGCTGATGGCGACCGCGCTGGGAGTCTTCGATGAGCTGCACCAGTATTTCGTCCCGGGGCGAAGCGCGTCCCCCTATGACGCAATGGCGGATTTGGCGGGGGCCTACCTGGGCGCCGCGCTCTTCGTCGTATTGGGCACGATGCTCTACGGTTCTCACAAGCTATACCCGGACGCCCAGCAAAAGTGCTGCTGATGATCCATCCTTTTCAAGATAAATGGCCGGTGGTCGGTCCTCAGGTCTTCCTCGCGGAAGGGTCCCATGTGATCGGGGACGTGGTCCTCGGGGAAGGGTCCTCGATTTGGTTCAATACCGTGGTGCGGGGTGATGTCTTCCCCATCCGGATCGGGAAAAAGACCAATATCCAGGACAATTGCACCCTCCACGTCACCGGTGGCACCCATGCCACCGTGATCGAGGACGAAGTCACGGTGGGTCACCGGGTGATCCTGCACGGCTGCTGGGTCAAAAAGCTCGCCCTGATCGGCATGGGCTCGGTGATCCTGGACGGGGCCGAGATCGGGGAGGAGAGCATGATCGGGGCCGGCGCCTTGGTGACCCCCGGCACCGTGATCCCCCCCAGGGTCCTGGCCCTGGGCGCTCCCTGTAAGGTGGTACGCCCCTTGAGCGAGGACGAGTTGACTCGCCTGCGTCTTTCGGCCGAGCACTATTTTGACCTGGCGCAGCAATACCTCCAAGCCAATGCCTGAGCTCAAGTTATCCACAGAAATTTTCTGTACCGGAGCGCTTTCGGCTTTTCTTTTTTCCTGGCTTTGAATAGTCCCCAAGCAGGACCTGGCATTTCATTCCAAGGTTTTTTTTCGTAGGGAGACGGGCGGATTTTTCGCCGTCCGTGGCGCATGACGGATTTTTCTCAACGGATCCTCAGCGGGGGTACGGCCGCTTCGGGTGAAACGGCTTGGTCTTTCGCGCGCTTTGGGCGAAGGCCGTCCACGCCCGCCAACTCCGACTCAAATCTCGCCCTCTCTTCCATCACCCTGTTGTTAGATCGATTGGCCTTCACCGCTCCGGAAGGCGGAGCGGGCGATGCGCCTTTGCGCCGCGCCTTCGTCTCCGGCGCAGCGGAAGACCTGAGTCATGCCGTCGCAGCCCTATCCGAAGCCGATCGGCGCCGCCTGCGCGACCGGATCCCGGAGGCTGCGCTTCAGGAATTGCTCTCGATCGCTCGGGAGGGCGACGCCTCGCTGTTCGCCGAATCCCTGCTCGGCTGGGCGCAGCGCCAGGAGAACGAGGACCGTCTCGACGCGGCGCTCCTGGCCTATCAATTATTGTCTTCCCGTTCCGCGGGCGATGCCTCTTCGGCGGGAATTCCCGAGGCCTTGCGCCGCCGGGCGGAACTTCGCCTCGACGCGGTCCTGGGGCGGGGGGCCTTCGGCGCCCGCGCGGAATTCCTGGCGCGCCGCTTCGCCCGCGAGGCCTCCAACCCGGTGACCATCGCCGGAATGGCCGCGGGCAGCCTGATGTTCAGCACCGCGCGCACCGCCTTGCTCTCGCGACTGTTGGCGGCGCCGGGTCGCAGCGTCTTGGGCGCGCGGGCCCTCGCCTCCACGGGGGCCTTTCTGCTCGAGGTGCCGACCTTTTGGGCCACCACCAAGGGATTGAATGAGGCCTTGGCGCCCGGCTCCCAGCGCTGGGATCTCGCCACCAATGCCCGCGAATTGGCGGGACTCGGCCTGACCCTCGGCGCCTTGAAGTTGACCGGGGCCTTGGCGGGAGGGCTGTCGCAGCGCCTGGCCAGCTCTCCGCATCCCGCGCAATGGGGAGGCCTCGAGCGTTTCGGCCACGGCTTGCTTCAGCAGGGCGGGATGCTGGGCGGCATCATGATCGGTCACCGCCTCGAGGAGGCGGTGGGCCTGCGACCTCACTTGGATGGCGCGACGACCCTGATCGATTCCCTGTCGCTCCTGCTTCAGTTCCACGTCGGCGGGCGGCTCTCACAGCAGGCCCTGGGGCCGCGCTTTCAGGCCTATTCGCAATCTTTGGAGGCGCGGAGCCGGTTCCTGGAGGCCGAGGCAGCGCGGGAGTGGCGGACCGGTTGGGACGACTTCCTCGGCGGCAGCTGGGGCGGTCGTGGGAGCAGGCTCGTTCCGGCGGCGGCCGTTCCGGGACGAGGCCGTGCCGAGGCGCGGGAATTAATCCCCTCGATCACGCAAATGTCGGGGGATCCCAATCTGCCAGAGGTGGTTGGTCCCGGGATTTTAGCCATGACGGGAGGAGAGGGCGGCGAGACGCGTCCCGTCCTGCCGCCCCGCGAGCGCGGGATCCGCAGCGACATCGCCCCCGACTTGCCGCTGCGGACCGGCAAAAGCCCCGACGACCTGTTCTCTCCACCCATGCCTCCTGCGGAGATCCTTTCGGCCCTGAGGGGACGGCCGGTCTATCACGAGATCAGCAGCCTGTTCGAGGCGAGGACCGGGGACTGGGAGGAGATGCGCGATTCCGACCTTGGCGCGGCGGTCGGCGAGGCCCTGAATCTGCGGCTCCATCAAATCGCCCGCCATCCCGCCTACGAGGGCCTGCGGGCCCTGGCCAGGGAAAACCTCTTAAGCTTGGATTACTCCCGGGTTCCCCGCTATGAAACCCTGCCACCGGAGCTGCGCCAGGCCCTGGATTCGGCCGCCGAGCTGATGCAAGTGACGCAATACGCGATCCGCTCCAATCAGGTCGAATTGTTGAACGCGGCGCGGGCCCAGCTTCGGCCGGAACATCAGGCGGTTTACCAAGAGTTGTTGTCCTTGATCCGGGTCCTCAAGGGGCCGAGGCTCGTCATGCCCTCCGGCAGCATTGCCCGAGGCGCAGAGGTCTTGGGGCCCGAGCAAGCGATCTTGTCGCACGGCGCCGGGGCCATGTCCTCCTGGCTGCGCGTGATCAGCCGGCGAGTCGTCCCGGGCGGGCTGCCCTGGTACACCCGTTTTTTCGCCACCGAGGCCAATTACCAGGCGGTTCGCGGGCTTCGCCAGAGCGGGAAAAATCCCTTCATGTCCCCGGCGATGAGCCACAATTTCGAGGGAGACCCTCCGATCGAGGCGGTCTACTTCCGCACCGGAGACACGGCCAACAGCGAGGCGGTGGCCTCCGTCCTCTTCCGCACCGTCCGGGTGCAAATGTTGAACGTCCCCGCCATGGCCCTCCCGGGCATCCTGAACGAGGCCTACATCCGCCAATTGCCGGAACGCGCGATCCTCGTCTCGGCGATCGGCGGCGTGGTGGAGTCGCGCGACGCGGCGCCCCAGTATCCCAACGAGTTCGTCCGTTCCCGTCTGGACCGCTACGGCCGCTCCGACGTCGAGGTGGTTAGCCTCTCCGGCTACGTGCCGGCGGACAAGCTGTGGATGGGAGAGCGGGTGGCGATCAACCTGTCCACCCGGGAAGATCCCGAGCAGCGTGGTCAACCCCGTTCGGCGGCCTTTGAGATCGCCCGGCTCTTGGCCGGCGAATCCAGGGAGAACGACTTCGTCGAGGCCTCGGTCTCCCATTGGGAGCGCTCCGCCAACGTCGGCAAAGTCGCGAAGAACGTCTTCACCCTGATGGCCGGGCTGCGGGCCGGCAGGATCGCGCGGCGGGTGGCCGACGACCAGGTCGGGCTTGGGGAACGCGACCCGCGATTGCTCGAGCTCCGCAACGGCGGACTGGGGGAGTACAACCAGGCCCTGAGCGAGATCAAAGAGATGATGAAGAGCGTCCTCGTCCAAAACGAGGGGATTCGCTTCGCCAAGGCCAACTACAACAACGAAGTTTGGGTGGACTTTTCGGAATGCGCCACCGTCTACTTCGACAACTTGGTCGAACTGTTCCGGCGCGCGCGCCAATTCAACGCGCGGGAGGCTACCGTCGCGGAGGCGCGGGACTTCCTGCGCCAGCATGTCTTCGAGGCCCCGCGCGACCGGCGCGTGGCCACGACCCGCAATCCCCGCTACGGAGTCGCCCGGGCGGTCCACGAGCTGTGGGTCGACATGGGGCTCCCCTTCCGGGATTACGGCGAGATCGGCCCCAATGTCACCGTCGAAGGCTTGAACAGCCTGGATCCCATCATCAACCTCTACCGCGCTCGTCAGGATATCGAGCAGCGCCGGCTTCCGGATGCAGTCTACGAGCTGCACCGCACCCTGTTTGGCCGCCGGATCGAGATCCCCCCGGCCATTCCCCGGTACTTGCGGATGGCCATCGCTAGAAATCCTGAGGGCCCCGAGGCAAGCCAGCTGCAGACCTGGCTGCGGGAAGTCGGACTTAGCGCCACCCGCATCCGCTCGGTGTCGGAGGGCAGCGACGAGCGCACCTTGACCTTCTTGGCCAGGGAGCTCCGTCGCTTCATGGCCCTTTATCAGATGGCGCAGCGCTCTCGGGTTCGCGGCAACGGCGTGGCGGCGGCCCGCGAGGCCCGGTTGCTCAGCCAGGTAGAATTTTTGCGGCAACTCAAGGAAGCGGCCTCGCGGGGCGATATCGTCGGAGCCCTGCGGATGCCGGAGCCGATCGGGCCCTATGAAAACGCCTTCGTTATCGACCGGCAGGATGCCAAGGGCGGGCGCATGACCCATCAAGTATTCATCCGACTGAACCTGGAAGCGGCGACGCTGCGCCTGACCCAATTAGGGATGTTGCTGCGCCATTTTCCTCCCGGGGATTCTTTGGAGGTGGAGATCCGTATTCCTGAGGAATCGTGCACCCCCGCCAACCTGACCATCCTTCACGAGGTGGAGAGCACCTTGCGCGAGATCACCCATGCCTTCCAGGCGCAGCGCCCCGGAGAGATTCGCCTGAGCTTCGACCGCCGCCGGCTGGAACGGGAGGGGGAGATCCGGCGGGAGTCCCCTTCGGACGATTTTTACCAGTCCTTGGAGCCCATGGCTCGCTGGGTCCTGGGCCGGGAACCCGGGGCCCCGGTGGAGGCCGACGAGGTCCGCCGCCTGTTCCGCCGTCCCCGCCATGAGGCCAACGGCGTCCTCGATCACTTGATCCGAGACGGCAATGGCTGGGTGATGCTGCTCACGCCCGCGGAGGGGCCCGTCCAATCCGCCATTCGCGCCATGCTGACCCGGCCTGAAAAGGGCACCCTGATGGGCGTCTATTCCGGCGGCCAGTTGGTAGACACCTTTGGGGTCTACCGTTTCAACGGCCGGGAGGCCCGGGTGCTCTCGCACCATTTGCTGAGCGACCTGCGCCGGCGTTTTCCTGACAACCCGCGCTACCAAAACGCGGATTCGGTGGATTATTTTCAGGGATTTCCCATCGAGGAATTTTTGCGAGACTACCCGGCCTATGCCGAACGCAGGGGAATGAGGGACTATTCGGTGCACCCGATCGTATTTCGCTCGACGCCCATCGAGGAGGCCTTGGTGGGAAGAAATCCGGCCCTCAACCCGGCTCTGCTCAAGCTGTTCTTATTCCAACCCAGCGAGGAGGCCGCGTCCTTGTTGCGGGCGGCGGAGCCCTTGTACGAACAGCCGCCGGAGGCGGCGCGCGAGGCCTTCACCGCGCTCGCACAGCCCTACCTTCAGACCTATCGGGAACAACTGGGAAACAATCTCGAGCAAAACCCCCTGTTCCGGCTTTATGAGCGATTCGGCTTCTTGCCGAGACCCCAGGAGGCGGGGGAGGGTGCCCCGGAGGAATGAGGGGATTCGCTAATTTCCTTCCAGAAAATTTCGAAAGGCCCGCGGGCCCTGCCTGCGCAGGTACCGGTACCCGCCGGCGCCGAGCCGCCAGGTTGTGATGGTTAAGATGTTTTCGAAGAGCTCCTCGCCTTGGGGAAGACGGCCGCCCGATCTTCCACCCCTCAAGACCAGACCTGGGGCGACGGACAAGGCCCCGCTGAGCAAAATTCCCCCCGTTTCCTGCAGGAAGGATCGGGTCAACTCGGTGTCTATCCATTCCGCGCCGCCCACGGTCATGCGCTCGGTAAAAAGGTTCCAACGCCGCGAGAGCGGCAAGAGGGCCCCAAAGGTGAGGGCCGACGCGGCGGCTTGCCGGGGCAGGCGCTCCCAAAATTGTCCGGGCAGCCCCGCGGCTTCGCGGGCTTGGCTCTCGACGTAGTCCCCGGAGATAGCGATGCCCAAGCCCGAGACCATTCCGCTGGCGGCAAGGCCGAGGTCCGTGATGCGGCCGGCCGTTACCAGGTCCCCTAAAACCGGCAAGCTCAGGCGTCCCGCCGTTCCCGCCCGGTCCACCAGCAACAGCGGTACGGTATCCGCGATCAAGATCCCTATCGTCAGGGTCAGGAGCGATTCCGTGGAAAAGAGGTGGGCCAGCGCCCGCCGCAGGCGAAATTCCGTCCCCTCCATGTTGTCGCGGAAATCCGAGACGCGGCGCCGCAGGCCTTCTTCCAAGCGAAGTCCGGGGGCGTACTCTCGCTCCCCCGCGAGGAATTGGGCCAGGCTGTAGGTCATGGCGGTTTCCAAGTCGGAGCGCTCCTCGTGGCCCGTGATCAGGCTGTCCAGCAAGTCTTCGGTAAAATTTTGTAGCAAGGCCTGGGGGCTGTGTCCCTCTTCCAAAATGCCTCGAATATGCCGGAGGTCTGCTTCCGGGTGCGCGGCTGCGAAATCCTGGAGTCCTTGCAGGGCGGATGGAACCCGCCGGAACAGATTTCGAGCCAAGGCGAGCAAGGCATCGTGGTCCCGGCTTGGGGTTTGGCCGAACTGCCGCTGCAATTCGGGCTGATAGTAGAGGGCATGGGCCAGGCGTTCGAGGGGATTTTGCTCTTGGTTCCGGCTCAGCAGCTCGCGGAGGACGCCGCAACCCAGAAAAAAATAATTCCCGGCCTCCGGCCTCCCGGCGGCGGCGAGGGCATTCAAGGCGCCCCTGGCCTCCTGAAGCCTGGCGCGCAGGTTGGCAGCGCCTCCCAAGGACTCCAGCAGGCGGGCCAGGACAGTGCTGCGGGCGGCCTCGCGGCCGATTCGAGCGGCGAGTTCTCCGTCTTGCGACGCGTCTCCCAATATTTGCATCAAGTCCTTGATGGCACTCCCGGGATGGAGACGGGCGAGGGAGGCCAACACGAGGGTCAGGGTGCGCTGGCGGCGCAGCGAGGCGCCGGTCTCGACCTCGTGGAGGCGGTCGTGGACCAGGCCGGCGACGGCCAGCAGTTGGATCGTGAGGGCGTTCATGGCCTCGACGCCGTTTTCCTCGGCGGAGGGGAGGTCCAGGCGATGGGACAATTCCCCCAAGTCGGGTTCCGCGAGAAAATCCCGGGCGGCCTGATGGTAAAACCTCAGGGTCTCGGGGTCATTTTCGTCCTCAGCCGGCGGTGGGTGGGCCCGGTAATGGTCTTGGAGCTCGGCAAGCCTGAGCCGCGCCGTCTCCCGGTCGCCCTGCAGCAGGGCGCTGCGCATTCGCAATTCGAGGGAGAGGCCGTCGAAGCGCCGGTCTTGCGGGGCCTCGGCGGCGAGCCCCGCCAGGCAGGCGGCCATGCGGCGGTGGTAATCCAGCAGCACGTTGCGGAGCTGGGAGGCGGCGTCGCGGAATTCCTGGCGATCCGGGGCTTCCGTGAGCAGGCTACCCAACAACACGCGGATTTCCCGGGCCGCCGCAAAGTAATAGGTCAAGCGCTGCTCTTGGGAATAATTTCCGCCCTGGATATGGCGGGCATACTCTTCGGCGAGCGATTGAGAGCCGCGCAGATTTCGCAGACAGGGTTCGAGATTGGGCGCCGCGAGCCGGAAGGCGCGCAGCGGATCGGTTTCCTGAAGGGCGGCGAAGTTTCTTTGGAGCAGGGCAAAATTGGCGCGCAAGGCCTCGAGATAGCCGAGGCGATTGCCGTCTCGCGCCTCGCGAAGCAGGGCTTGAATGCGAGCTTGCAATTCGGGCTCGGAGCTTGCGACGGGAGGTTCCGGCCGGAGCCGGGGATAGCCCAAGGTCAAAAGTCGGCGGGCGGCGGCGTCGCTGCCCTGGCTGCGCCGGTTGCCTTCCTCGTCCCTTAACCGGTGATCGAGGGAGGTCTCCAGCTCTTGAGTCGCAGGCAGCGCTTGGCGCCAGTGAAAGAATTCTCGGCCGAGAATTAAATTGCGGGTGCGGATCGGGGGTACCATGCCAGCTTCCAGGCGTGCCCCCGGAATTTTTGATTTCTTTTTTCATCGAAGACGGTCGAGGAAAGTTGCCCGGCCTAGATGAAGCGGGCTAAATCCCCACAACTTCGAGCCTTATTTGCCGATTTTTCTTGGTAAGAATCCGATTGGAAATATTGGCAAGCGTTGCGGGTATTTTCATTGAAATTTGAGTGATTTCAATGAATTAAGTCGCAATGCTTCCTCCAGGACTTGAAATGACCGATTTCGCTTCGAGACTCAGGCCCGGCTTGGGCCAAGGCAGGTGGGGCCTTGCCAGAACCGCCTCCCCCGAGCGGCCGAGCTTTTCCGCGCCAGCCGCTACGGCGTGGCTCATGGACCAGCTGGTCTTTTCCGGAGACGGCCATGCGGCGCCGGTCCAGGAGGCCCTGCGTTTCGAGGGAGGTTCCGAGCTCCGCTTGGGTCTAGCGCGCTTGAGCGCTACCCAACTCGGCTCCCTTCGTGCCCAGATCCCCGACGCCGCGCGGGAAGAATTGATCGACCTGGCCCGGGAAGGCGATCCGCAGCTCTACGCGGAGGCCCTGTTGAATTGGGCCCGGCGCGAAGAGCGGGCCAACCGACTCGCCAATGCCGGCCTCGTCTATCAGATGCTCTCGCAGCGGGCCGCCTCGGGGGAATACCTGTTTCCAGGAGCTTCGGAGGCACTTCGACGCAGCGCCGGAGCGGCCCTCGACGCCATCCAGGGTCGCGGCGCCATGGGAAACCGCTTGGAGTTCCTGGGACGTCGTTTTGCCCAGGAGGCCTCCGATCCCATCATGATCGCCGGGATGGCGGCGGGCAGTTTTGTCTTTTCTACGGCGCGCACCGCCTTTCTCTCCCGATTGTTGGCCTCGCCGGGGCGGGGGCTAATCGGGGCGCGCGCCCTGGCCTCGACCGGGGCCTTCCTCCTGGAGGTCCCCGCCTTCTGGGGAACTACCAAGGGCCTGCGCGAGGCCATCGATCCCGGCCGGCAGTCCTGGGACCTGAACACCAACCTGCGGGAATTGGCCGGCCTGGGCCTAAGCCTAGGCGCCTTGAAGCTCAGCGGCGCCTTGGCAGGCAGTCTGTCGCGGCGCTTGGCCAGCTCGGAAAACCCCGCGCTTTGGGGCTCCGCCGAACGCATGGGCCACGGCCTCCTGCATCAGGGCGGAACCCTGGCCGGCATCCTGGTTGGACATCGCCTGGAAGAAGCGGCCCACCTTAGGCCGCATGTCGACGGGGCGACGACGCTGATCGATTCGCTGGCGATGCTCTTGCAATTCCACGTGGGCGGCAGGCTCTCGCAGGAAGCGATGGGGCCGCGTTTTCAGGCCTATACCCGCGACCTCGAGCTGCGCGGCCGCTGGCTGGAACAACAGGCCCTCGCCGAAGGGCAAGGGCGGATCCGAGATCGCCTCCGCGATTTCTTCAACGGCGGCGGCACCAGTGGACTGACGCCGATCCTGGCGGGAGCAGGCGGCGGGCGCCTGGGGCCTTCGTCCGGCGCTGAGGACGGCATGGCCGAGGCGCGATCCCATATCCACGCCATGTCCATGGATCCCGAGGGGCCGGGCAACGGGCTCAATACGGGTGGCCCGCTTCTGGTCGAGGGAGCGCCGGAATCCCAACCCCGTTCGGTCCGGGAACTTCCCGTCGCCTTGCCCGAGCGGCGGGGCACCAGCAAAGATTCGATGGGGCAGGTGGTCGATCGTTTCGAGCCGGCCATCGCCCCGCAAAAGATGCTGCGCCTGATCCCCGAGGCGGTGCAGGCGGAGATCCTCGAGCACATCGGCCTCCGGCGCAGCGAACTCTCCCAGGTCAACGACCTACACCTGGGGCGCGGCCTCGGCTCCGCCCTGGAAAAACGGATGCGCGAGGTGATGCTGGGCCTCACGATAGCGGGGGAGGGTAAAAACCGGGAAAATTACCTGTCCCAGTTGCGGGAGGCCCTCCAGCACGCGGATGAGATGGTGGGGATGGTGGAATATTTCCGTCGCTCCAACCAGCGCAGCATCCTGGACACGCTTTGGAATTCCGTCGATCCTGGCGTGAGAGAGGCCTACGAGCCTTTCAAGGCGACCTTGCTGGAAATCTTGGGGCCGCACTTCCGCATGCCCGAGCAGGGCGGCGCCCGAGGCTCGGAGGTAATCCAGCCCCACGATGCGGTGCTCTCGATCGGTTCCGGCGACATGATGGGACTGCTAGCCCTCTACCGCCACCAAATCCGGCCGGGCGGCCATTCCTGGCGTACCCGTCTTTTCGTCAACGCGCGCCAGGCCTCGGTGGCAGACGAGATCAACCAGAAGGGCACCTACCAGGGGAACACCAACCTGCGCGGGGTGCAGATCAATTACGCCGGAGATCCCAGGATCCTCGCGGTGGGGCCGCAGGGCTACGAGGGGGTTTCCCGGGAGATGCTGCAGCGGACCGTTCGCCTGCAGATCCTCAACGTGCCCAGCGACAAGCTGCACGAGATCCTGACTCCCGAATACATCAAGAACCTCCCTGAGAACGCCATCCTCCTAGAGGTGATCGGGGGCTTCATCGGACCGGACCGGCGGGGCCCCTACCAACCGGCCCGCGGAGAGCGGCGCACCGTCCTCCCGTATCAATTGATCAATCAGGCGCTGCGGGCCCACGGTCGCGAAGATGTTCAGGTGGTCAGCGGCGGCGGCTACATCCCGGGCAAGGCCCTGTGGCGCGGCTATGTCCAGGGCAGGAATCCCGGGGAAATGCATCCAGTCGAGATGGTCTTCGCGGGCCCCGACGGCGACACCAATATCTCCGAGGCGGCGGAATTGGTGGCCGAGAGCTTCGCGGGGCGGTCGCGCGACAACGGATTCCTGCGGGCGGCCTCCACCCATCACCAGCATTCCACCGAGTTGGGCAAGGCGATGAAGAACGTGACCAGCCTGTTGGCGGGTTATGAGGCCGGCCGGCTCGCCCAGCAGATGTGGGACGGCGCGGTTCAGGTCTTCAATCCCGGCGCCGAATACAAAGACCGGATCCGGGAGCCGCTCTTTTCCCTGATGGAAGGCCTCCTGCTCCAGAACGAGACCGGCATCAATCCCATCAAGGCGCGGTACCGTGCCGAGGTCCGAAACGACTATTGGAATTGCACCGATATCAACATGGAAGAGGTGCGTCGTGTTACGGGCCTGGCGCGCAAGGCCGAGATCTCCGATCCCGAGGCCCGACGGGAGGCCATGCGGCGATTTTTGAGCGACCCCGAGGCCCAGCGGAATTTCCTGGCCGAGCATGTCGTCAACAATCCAGCCATCGCCACCACCCGCAATCCCAAGCGCGGCATCGCCCAGGCCCTGGTCGAAATGTGGCGGGGCATGGGCTCGGTGTACCGCACGGACGAGCTCCTGCCTAGGAAGGGGGACGGCTCCCCCGCGATGACCCAGGAGGGCGTCAACAGCCTGCCACCGCTCATGGACTATTACAGCTTCGAGAATCACCCCATCGAGCGCCGTCGCCTGGACGACCGTCTCTACTCGGCCTTTCGAACCTTCAATTCCGACCTGGTGATCGACCCGCCGCCGCAGATCCCCGAGCATATCGCCCGTGCCTTGACCGGCGTTCATCCCGAGCTGAACGAGGCCCGGCTGCGTCGCGCCCTGGAAGGCAAATCCGAGCGGGCCCTCGGCCTGCTGAATTCCGAACTGCGCCGCCTCGAGCGGTACCGCGGATTGGATCGAAAAAAGTATCCCGATTCCGTTACCCAGCAAGTGGAAGTGGTTCATGCCTTGAAGACCGCCATGCTGGAGGGGACGCCGCTGCGCCTGACCCGCAGCCCCATTATCCGCCATCCCTACGGCAATATGTTCATCATCAAGATGTTGGACCACGACGGCCGGCGCGACAGCTACCGCGCCTTTATTCGCGTGGACGGTCACGGGGTCATGGATCGCATCACCCAGATGGGCACCTTCCTTCGGAGCTTCCCCGAAGGGGCGCGGCTCCTGGTCGAGGTCGAGGCGACCGGCTTCCACCAGAGGAAGGACGCGGCGTCTCGTTACGAATTGGAGCACACCGTCGGAAGGATCCTCACGGCCTTCCGCCAGAGCCGGGAGTCGGACGACGTGGATTTGATCATCAATCGCCGGGAGATCCTGCCGGACGCCGAGGAGCGCCAGCCCTTTTCCCCGGAGTACTTCCAGGCCTTGCAACCGCTGGTGGAGCGCTTGACCCGGGGTCGCGAGGGCACCGGGGTCTCCGCCAACTCCGTCCGCAACGCGGCCGCCCAGCAGGCCCAGATCTTGAGCGATTTTCTCCAGCATTCCCCGGGATGGCCCATGGTCCTGGGCTACTTCGGCGGTCCGCTCAACAGCGCCATCAAGTCCGCGATGACCCGACCGGAGCGCGGAACCTTCATCGGGGTCTACGACAATGGCCGCCTGGTCGACGCCTTCAGCGTGTTTCGCGGCTACGACAACCAACCCCGCGCGCTTAGCCATCATTTGCTGAGTCGTCTGGCGGCGGAATTCAGGGACCGGTCGGAATACCAAGACCTGGCCAGCGTCGATTATTTCGACGGCTTGGAGCTGGGGCGCTTCCTGGAGGATTTCGAACGCTACTCCGCCCGCATCGGGCGCGGCGACTTGGAATACCGCATGATTCCCCTCCGTTCCCTACCCATCGAGGAGGCCCTGGCGGGCAAGGTGCCCGGCATCAATCCGGCCCTGCTGCGGCTCTTCCTGGAGCAAGAACAGGGCGCCGGCGACCGGCAACAGATGTTGGCCGAAATCGCGCCCCTCTATGAACGTCCCATGCCCGAGATAAGGGATTCGGTTCGGGACCTGCTGACGCGTTATTTGGACCCCTTTTACGAGCGCAACCGCGCCTTCCTCGATCAGGTGCCCATTTTCCGGTTCTTTGAGAAAAAGGGCGCGGAGGCGATCACCGACCTGATCCGGAACGGCGAGGATCCCGCCGCCGAGTAATCCGCTACATTATTATTGATGATGCCGCACCCGTTCGGCATGTTGGGCCTGGAAGATCTCCTCGGCGCGCCGGCCGATCTCCTTGCTCTCGGCGTGCACCACCACCAAGACATCCCCCAGGCGGATGCCCTCGTCGATGACCTTGGCCTCTTCCTCAGTGAAACCCGCGCCCAAGAGCCCTCCGACCATGCCCCCGGCGGTGGCCAGGATGGCCACGATGGGGCCCGCCGCCAACAGGCTCGCCCCGCCCGAAACCATGGCGGCGACTGCGGTGAGTCCGGCCACGAGCGCGCCGGCAATGCCGCCCACCTTGCCCGCGTGGACGGATTCTTGATGGAGATACTCCCCCAACACGGTCTGGACCAATTCTTCCTTTTGATAGGCCTCCTCGCTGAGGATCAGGCTGATGTCTTCCTTGGCGAGCGACATGGGGGCGAGTGCGTTGATGGCGTTCTGCGCCGCGACGGGATTTTTGAACAAGGCGCAGACAGTTGTCTCGTGGGGATGGCGTTTCATGGCGGACCTCCTTCCCAAACACGATGATTTTAGCGCTGGCGGGGCGAAAAGGACAGGGCTATACCTGCCCCATGCCGAAAGCCCCAACCCTCTATATCGTCGACGGCTCTTCCTATATTTTTCGGGCCTATTACGCCATCCGCCACCTGAGCAATTCCAAGGGGCTTCCGACCAATGCCGTCTACGGCTTTACCCAGATGCTGCTGCGGCTGCTCAAGGAAGAAAAGCCCGAATACCTCGCGATGGTCTTCGATTCCAAGGAGCCTAGTTTTCGTAAGAAGGAATACGAGGCCTACAAGGCCAACCGGGAGGTGCCGCCCGACGACCTCGTTCCCCAATTCGACTACATCAAGCGGGTGGTCGATGCGCTGAATATCCCGCGCCTGGAGCTGCCCGGTTTTGAGGCCGACGACATTATCGCGACCATCGCCAAGCGGCTGGTGCCGGGTGAGAACCCCGTGGTGATCGTCACCGGCGACAAAGACCTGATGCAATTGGTCAACCACCACATCGCCTTGCTCGACGAGATGAAAGGCAAACGGATCGATATCGAGGGCGTGAAGGAGAAGTTCGGCGTGACTCCCGAGCAGGTAGTGGACGTGTTGGCGCTGATGGGCGACGCCAGCGACAATATCCCCGGGGTCCCGGGGGTGGGGCCGAAGACGGCGAGCCAGTGGATTCAGCAATACGGTTCTTTGGAAAGGCTGTACGAGCACCTGGACGAAGTGAAGGGCAAGAAGGCCGAGGACCTCCGGACTTATAAGGATCAGGCCTTCCTGTCGAAGCGCCTCGCCACCCTGCACGAGCAAGTGCCCTTGAAATTTTCTTACGAGGACTTCCGGCGCCGCGAGCCCCAAGCCGAGGCCTGCCGCGAGCTGTTCGCGGAGCTGGAATTCCACGGCCTGTTAAAGGAATTTGGCGGCGAGACCAAGCGCCTCTCCATGGCAGGCTATCGCCTGGTGGACTCGGAAGAAAAATTTCGGGATTTTCTGGGACGCCTTCGCTCCGCCTCCGTCTTCGCCTTCGAC
This sequence comes from bacterium, assembly GCA_046346845.1. GTDB lineage: Bacteria > UBA10199 > UBA10199 > DSSB01 > DSSB01 > DSSB01. The sequence goes on along the minus strand of JAXMHH010000001.1, from coordinate 398,318 downwards.
ACCGAGACCACCTCGCTGGACGCCCTGCGGGCGTCCTTGGTCGGCCTGTCCTTCGCCTTCGCGAGTGGGGAGGCCTATTACCTTCCGGTGGGACACCAGGGGGCCATCTCCCAATTGCAGCTGGATTCCGTGCTCGAGGCCTTGAGACCCGCGCTGGAGGACGGGAAGATCGGCAAGTACGCCCAGCATTTTAAATACGACGCCCAGGTGCTACGCAACTATGGGATTCGGGTGGGCGGCCTCCGCTGCGATACCATGCTGGCCAGCTACCTCCTAGATCCGGCCGCCAGCCACAAGCTCGACAACCTGGCCAGCCGGCATCTCGACCACAAGATGATTTCTTATGAGGAGGTCGCGGGAAAGGGGGGAGACTTTTCCCAAGTGCCTCTCGAGCAGGCCAGCGCCTACAGCTGCGAGGATGCCGATGTCACTTGGCAGCTGGCGGAGCTGTTCCTGCCCAAGCTGAAGGCGGAAGGCCTCGCCGAGCTGTTCGAGACGGTGGAGATTCCGCTCACTTGCGTCTTGGGAGAGATGGAGCGGACCGGGATCAAGGTCGACCGGGACTTCCTGCTCGGACTCCAGGAAGACTTTGGGTCGCGCATCCAGGCCCAGGAAGCCAAGATCCACGCCTTGGCGGGGGAGCCCTTCAATATCCAATCTCCCAAACAGCTGGGGAACATCCTCTTCGAAAAGCTGAAGCTCCCGGTGCAGCGCAAGACCAAGACGGGCTACTCCACCGACGTCGACGTCCTCACCGAGCTGGCCAAGGTCCATGACCTGCCCAAGGAAATCCTGGAATACCGCAGCCTGAGCAAGCTGAAATCGACCTACGTCGACGCCCTGCTCGCCATCCTCGATCCCCAGACCCAGCGGGTCCACACCAGTTTCAACCAGACCATCGCGGAGACCGGGCGGCTCTCGAGCAGCGATCCCAATTTGCAGAACATCCCCATCCGCAGCGAGGACGGCGCCAAGATCCGCAAGGCCTTCGTCGCCGAGCCGGGCTTCCGCTTGTTGAGTGCGGACTATTCGCAGATCGAATTGCGCGTCCTGGCGCATCTGTCGGAGGATCCGACGCTGTTGCAGGCCTTTGCCGAGGAGCTCGACATCCACCGCATGACCGCCGCCAGCCTATTTCAGGTCCACGAGGCCCTGGTCAGCCCGGCGATGCGGGCGGCCGGCAAGACGGTCAATTTCGCCGTGGTCTACGGGCAGACGCCCTTTGGCCTCTCCGGGCAGCTGGGAGTCAGCCAGGTGCAGGCGAAAAAATATATCGACCAGTATTTCGAGAAGTACGCCGGGGTGAGGGAGTACCGCGAGCGCGTTTTGGCCCAAGCCCGGGAGCGGAAAGAGGTGCGTACCCTGATGGGGCGGCGGCGTTTCGTCCCCGAGATCGACAGCAAGAACACGATGGCCCGAAATCTGGCCGAGCGCATCGCCTTCAATACCGTGATCCAGGGGACCGCCGCGGACATCATCAAGAAGGCGATGGTGGAGATTGCGCGGGAAATGAGGGCGCGGGCCCTGAGCTCTCGGATGCTGCTCCAGGTCCACGATGAATTGGTCTTCGAGGCGGCCGAGTCGGAGCTCGAGACGCTGCGATCCTTGGTGAAGGAGAGGATGGAGGGGGTGGTGGGCTTCAAGGTTCCCCTGCGGGTCGAGATGGGGGTCGGCGCCAATTGGGCGGAGGCGCATTAGCCATAAGAGGATAGATAGATCCACCCGAGCAGCGTCGCCAAGGAGAAGAGCGTCACCGGGATCCCGTATTTGGCGAAGCCGCGAAAACGAATTTCCACGCCGTATTGCGCCGCCTGTTCGACCACGATCAGGTTGGCGATGCTTCCGATCACCAGAAAATTGCCGGCGAAGCTGTTAGCGAGCGCGAGCACGTAGGCCGTCACCGGATTTTGGAGCGGCAGGGTCTTCGCCAGCAGCATCACCGCCGCCGCATTGCTCATCAGGTCGCTGAGCAGGGCCGTGACCAGGCTGAGCAGGTAAGGGTTTTCGAAATGCAGGCCCCAGGCCTTCAGGTGCTGCAAGGCCTGCTCGGGGAAGGCCGTGCCGCGCAGTCCGCCGACGATGATGAACAATCCGGTAAACAGGGTGAGAATGGAATAGTCCACCCGCTTCAAGAGATCGGTGCTGGAGATGCGGTGGCTGAGCAGGAGGATTCCGGCCGCGCTGATCATCACCAGGGCGCGCGGCAGGGGCGTGAAAAAGAGCGCCACCGCCGCGCCCAACAGGATCAGTCCCTTGTAGGTTTCGTGCCGGTTCAGCGGCGGGAACCGGTCGTCGTCCTGCGGGAGGGGGGCCGAGGCGAGCTGCAATTCCTTCCTCCCCAACAGCCAAATCCAGAGAAAGGCCGCGGCCAAGGAAACCAGCACCGGAGGCAGGCACCAGATCAAATAGGGCAGGAAGTGCAGGTTCGCGATCGAGGCGACCATGATGTTCTGGGGATTCCCAATCGGAGTGGCGGCCGCGCCGATGTTGGAGGCCAGCGCGAGCCCCATCAAGAAGGGGGTCGGGTTGAGGCGTTTTTTGAGTACCGCCAGGGTGACGACGGGGGTGAAGGCGAGGCAGACCACGTCGTTGATGAGAAAGGCCGAAAGCAAGCCGGAAACGGCGATCAACAGCAGGAGAAAGGCCTTCGGCCGGTCCAAGGCGAGGGAGATCTTTTGCGCCGTCCAGGTATAAAAGCCCGACAGCCACAACTGCCCGGACAGGATCATCAGCCCGTAGAGGGTGATTAGGGTGGTGAAGTTGACGGAGAGCAGGGCCTCATGCGGGTCGAAACCACCGAGGGCCACCATCAGGATCGCCCCGAGCAGGGCGATGCCGGTGCGATTGATCTTGAAAGAGAAAAGATGGCCCGCCGCCAAGGCCGTGTAGCTCAAGAGGAAGATGATCAGGATCCTTTGTTCGGAAGGAGGCATAGGGCTCGCGACGGCAAAGGCGAAAAACGGAGCTTCGAAGTATTGGCCAGAGTTGTGAAATACCGTGGAGCGCTAGACCCGGCTCCGCAGGTTTTCTCAGGCCAAGTTGAATTGGAATTTGAAACTGCCGACGGTGATAATGTCGCCGTCCTGCAGCACCGCCTCCTCGACCTTGCGGCTATTGACGAGGATGCCGTTGCTGCTCTTGAGGTCGATGATGACGTAGTTGCCGTTGCGTAGGTTGATGGCCGCGTGTTGGCGGCTGACCTTGGATTCTTTCAGGCAAATGTCGTTGGAAGGGGAACGGCCGATGCTGGTGTTTTCGCCCAGGATGAATTCGCTCTCGTCCAGGTCGCCTTCGATGAGGAGCAGGGAGGCCTCGGCGGGGATTTCGCGCACGTCGATGTTGGCGCCGGTTTCCTCGCTGGCGGCCTTGGTCACCGCCTCGCCCGTGTCTTCATCCAGCGGGATGTCCCGGAGGATGGTCGAGATGGAGTCTTCCACCGGTTTGGTCTTGCTGACCGCGGCGGGCGCGGCCGGGGAGGCGGGAGCGGTGCGGGGAGCCTCCGGCTCGGCGGGACTTGGAGGCGGGGCCTCTTCCGGAACCTCGCTGAAATAATCCCCCTCGGTCTCCAGGAACATGTCCAATTCATCGCTCAGCTTGTCCTCAAAGCCGGCGTCGGTGACGGGGGTCTCCGCGACGGCGACGATCTCTTCTTGGACCAGGATGGCCTCGGGCAGTGGCTCTTCCATGGGGATGTTGGGCGTCTTCTGCGTATCTTCATCTTTGGTCAGGGGTGGGGGAGGGGGCGCCTTGGCCTCCATCGGGGTCGGCGCCGGCGGCGGGGCCTTCGGCGCGGGTTCCACCTTTTTCACCGGCGGGACCCTTTCGGGGGCCGGGGCGGCGGAGGCCTCGTAGGGGTGGCCCAGGATGTCTTCGTATTGTTTAATCGAACCTTTAATTGTCTCTAGCAAGTCATTGTATTTTTTAATTTCTTTATTCTGCTGGGCCTCGACGTCCTTGAATTTCTTGTCGTTGAATTCGCCCAGCTTGTGGCGGAATTTGGCCTCTTCCAAGACCTCTTGGTGCTTGCCCAGAGCGGCATTTTGCTCCTCTTGCGCCTGATAGAGGTGTTTGAGCTCGGCGCAGAGATCGCGGCACTTTTCTTCAAAGATTTTAGTGACTTCATCTAATTGCACCTCGTAGTCGGTGCGCACCTTGAGATAGACCGAATCGGAGACGTCCGCGCGATGTTCCTCCATCTTTTGCAATCGGCCCTCGATCAGCTTGACCTTGTCCTTGACCGCCGTGGCTTCGTCGTAGAGGGTCTTATTCACGGCATAGGGACTGCTTTCTTCGGTGACGGTCTTGGCGGGCACGGCCATAATTCCTCCTGTAATTTCAAATATTACCCTCTAAATCTTTAGAATTCTAGACAAAGGTCTTTTTCTTCGTCAAACACATAAATCTTTTGGCTCGCTTGGATCCGCGGAGGCCCTAATTCATTTTAAGCCGTTGTAAAGATTATGCTTTGTATTTCCAGCCCGCCTGTTTAAAAATAGGGGAATACTCCGTCTCCGAAGGAAGGTCATGGCCAAACGCGACAAGCCGAATAATTCCAAATCCGGTGAACCCCCAGCCAAAAAAGTAAGCCCCGAGGATTTGGACAAAACCGTCATCGACGTGGACATCCGGCAGTTGAAGGAGGGCTTCGATGAGACCGTCATCGTCCGTGCCCCCATGGCCGAGGACTCCGATCTTCACAACATGGAATTTTTCGACGAGGAGCGCACGGGCGACCATGTCGTGGACGAGCTTGCCGAGGCGGCCAAGCTCGGCGAGGAGCCTACGGAGCCCGTCGCCAAGCAGCGGAAAGAGGCCAAGGCGCCTCAACCACCCAAACCTCCCGAAAAGAAAAAAAAGGAATCTCCCAAAGAAGCAAGGCAGGCCGAGCCGATTATCGCCGAGGGCGGTGAAGAACAGGGCGCGCCCGAATTGGAGGCCGAGGCCCCGCCGGCGGCCGTCGCCAAACCCAAACTCTCTCCCTTGTCGCTGATCTTGGGCTTGGTCTTCTTGCTCCTCCTCGCGGAGGGCCTGGTCGAAGTCTTGCGGCAGGGCGCCTCGCTGCGCCTTCCGGCCATCTTGGCCGTGGGTTTTTCAGTGCTCTGCCTTGCCGGGGCCTTGCTGCGGCGCCTGGAAGGTTGGACCGCCTGCTTCGGGACCATCTTCGCCTGGTTTGGCTTGGTGGCCTTGGCGGGGGTGCGATTTTACACCTCAGATCCCGACTCCCTGCACTTCTTTAAAATGCCCCTCGAGACCTGGGTGGGTCCCAGCTTCGCGGTGGTGGCCTTGGTGATTGCCCTGGCCCTGTTCGGGACCAAGCGGCTCAATTTTCTTCCCAAGCTACTGGGCGGCCTGGCCTGCCTGCTGGTCTTGATCGCGGCGGGGCTTGCCTTGGCGGAGCGACTCCCCTTGGAGGGCGCCTTGTGGGGACCGGCCTACCTGTCCAAGCTGCCCTCATTTTTGCGTCCGGGACTTTTGGCCTTGGGTTACGCCTTTCCCTTGGCCACCCTGGCCTTGCTTTTGGCCTGGTTGTTTCGGCCCAAGGGCCAGACCTCGTTTCTGCGCGCCGGCGGTTGGGCCTTGTTGGGCCTGGCCCTATCGGGTTCCTACCTGGGCTTGAAATTGCTCTCCCGGCAAGGCGTCGAGATTCCCTTGCTCAGCCGGCTCGTCCGGCAGGATTTCTTCGGTGCGACGGTCCTCGATCCGCTGACCAGTCCGATTCGCGTCCAAGTCAGCAATGGCCGGCCGGGATTCGGAAGGAAGGACTGGATGCACCTGACCCTGGCCGCCTCCAATTCTCGGGCGCAAGGCAAAGGCCGACAGGCCTGGTTGATGGTCAAAAATCAGGAAGGGCGCAGTTTTGCGGCGGTGAACGAGGCCTCCTTGGCCTTCAGCCGGGGGGAAAAAAATCTCAAAGGGGTCAAGGCCGAGCTGGAGCGGGCGCGATTGGGAAAAGACCGGCAGTTGGCCCTGCTGGTTCAACTGCCCTCGCTCGTGGAGACCCAGGTGAAATCCGCCCTGACGGCGGCCATCCTCGATCTGGCATCGCAGTTGCGGGGGCGTGACCGCCTGCACCTCATCAGTCCCGCCGGGAGCGAAACCTTGGAGCCGGACGACGAGGGCGCCTGGGCCAAGAAGGTCGCCAAGCTGCTGGCCCCCGGTGAGCCGAGCGCCGATGCCGCGGGTCAGGCCTTCAAAAAACTCTCGGGTGGGAAGGGGTTGAAGCAGCTGATCTTGGTGACGGACGCGGCGAAGCTGCCGCCTCCCGAGCAGTGCGAGTCGCTCGCCGGGGAGGCGAAGAAGCAACAGGTGGGCTTCAGCGTCTTGGCCCTCGGGACGGTGGAAAACCCCAGTCCCGAGCTCTACGCCGCGCCCAGCCCCGCTTCGCTGGGCTTTGAGCTGTTCTCGGCGGCGGCGGAGAGCTTGGGCGACGTCTCGGTGAGTTTCCCGCAATTGGCCCCGCTTCCGAAGGTGAAGTGGGCGAGGTCCACTGACGGCAAGGCCGCGCTCCAGGCCGGAAAATTGGCCTTTGAGATCACCGCCGAAGACCCCGGGGCGATCCAAAGTTTGCAACTGAAGGTCGACGAGGAGAAACCCGTGGACCTCGAGAAGAGTTCCCTCAGCCAAGCGGTGGACCTCGGCGCCTTGAAGGTCAAGCCGGGTCCGCATCGCCTGGCGCTAGTGCTCACCACGGTCGAAGGGGACGTCGTCAGCGATATTGTTGAGACCCAATACTCGGCGAAGAAGCCCTTGCGTTTCGTCAAACCCCTCGACAAGGACACCATTGCGGGGAATTTCAACGTGATGGTGTCGGTGGGGAGGGCCCAGGGGGCCGAACCTCAATCCGTGGACTTGCTCGTGGACGGCAATAAGATCGGCCAGTCGACGAGCCCGCCCTTTCAGATCCCGCTCAACACGACCGCGCTGTCGGAGGGCGAGCATACCCTGCAGGCGGTCGAGACCTATACCGACGGAACCACGGAAAGCGTTCAGGTGCAGGTGAACGTCAACCAGCAGGTGCCCCAGGTGCAAATCCTGCGGCCGGGGATCGGCGAATACCTGCCCAATTTGGCGGAGATCGAGGCCCAGGTTGGGGGCGGACTTTTTGAGCAGGTCCAGAAGATCGAATTTCTGGTCGACGGCGAATGGATCGGGGAGAGCCCGCAGGCGCCTTTCCGGCTGCTCTGGTCCAACTCGGCCTTTCCCGCGGGCAGTTATTTCATTCAGGCACGCGCCTATTTGAATTCCCAGGCGACCACGACCGACGCGGTGCAGATTCAGTTGGGTCAGGGGGAGATCGTCGTGGAGGCCGATCCTTCGGTGAGCGCCACGGGCACGCTATTCCCGGATAACGTCGAGATCTTGATCGATGCCTCGGTGGGCATGAAAGAGCCGGTGGGCGCCTCGTTGAAACTCGATTTGGCGAAGTCCTCGATGTCCGGGCTGCTGGCAACCTTGCCGGAAAATGTGAGGCTCAACGCCCGGGTCCTGGGGGCCGGCAGCATGGCGGCACAGAATAATTGCGAGGATGTTCGGCTTCTGAAGAATCCCGCGGGAGAGCTGGACCAGGTGCGGGCGCAGGGGCTCCTTCCGCTGGCGCGGGCCCTGGAGCTGCTCGAGAAGGATTTGAAGAAGACCCAGGGCTCCCGGGTGGGGTTATTAGTGGCCGATACTTGGGATTCCTGTGGGGGAGATCCGATCGCCGTGGCCACGCGTCTGGCAAAAAACGCCGAACGCCTGCGCCTGCACGTGATCTATTTCAGCGATGTCGACCCGACCACCGAGTCCTTGCTCAAGCGTCTGGCCGAGGTGATGGGCGGCCGCACCTATCGGGTCAGCCGTCAGGAAGACCTGCAGCAGGCCATCCGCGATGCGGTTCAGGTCAGCTTTTCGCTGTTTGATTACAAGAACACCCCGGTCCTCGAGATGCCCCTCAGTCAAACGCCCTTCGCGGTTCGTGCCGGGGAATACCGTCTGGAGGTCGATACCTCGCCCCCGCTCGTCAAAAACGGGGTGGTGATTCCGACGGGCGGGCGTAAGACCTTCACCGTCCTCAGCCAAGGCGGGAAATACGAACTGAAGGAAGAGTAGGGGCCCGGGAAAAAATCTTTTTTATCGGTCCGAACCTTGACTTTTCCAAAAGGAAAGCAATATCATCTTTTGCCTTGTTAGCTAGGTCTTTGAGAAAAAATAGCCTCGAATTAGGCCCAGGGAGCGCCATTGCAACCTGCTAATTTTATTAACTATTTTTTCTCATAAAATTCCTTGACAAACAGGATTTAAATACATAAAACCGCGCCCTCCTCGAGAGAATCCTTTCGGGGAACCTTAGGAGAGCATTAAGGTTTTTGAGTCTTAGAAGTATTAAGACACGTCCTAGTTCGGTCTTTGAAAACTGGATAGTCGACTGAAAAGAAGCGAGTCCTTTAATCAACATCCTTGATTAAGTCCCCGGTTTCGATCGGGGAGATTAATCGTCCAATGACTTAATTGGAGAGTTTGATTCTGGCTCAGAACGAACGCTGGCGGCGTGCCTAACACATGCAAGTCGAGCGAGAAAGTCCGCAAGGATGAGTAAAGCGGCGAACGGGTGAGTAACACGTAGGTAACCTGCCTTTCAGTCCGGGACAACCTGTCGAAAGACGGGCTAATACTGGATAAGACCACGACTCTTTCGGGAGCAGTGGTAAAAGATGGCCTCTTCATGAACGCTATCACTGAAAGATGGGCCTGCGCACCATTAGCTAGTTGGTAGGGTAATGGCCTACCAAGGCTACGATGGTTAGCTGATCTGAGAGGATGATCAGCCACACTGGAACTGAAACACGGTCCAGACTCCTACGGGAGGCAGCAGTGGGGAATATTGCGCAATGGGGGAAACCCTGACGCAGCAACGCCGCGTGAGTGACGAAGGCCCTCGGGTCGTAAAGCTCTGTCGGAGGGGAAGAAACTATTCATGGCTAACATCCATGGGTATTGACGGTACCCTCAAAGGAAGCACCGGCTAACTCCGTGCCAGCAGCCGCGGTAATACGGAGGGTGCAAGCGTTGTTCGGAATTACTGGGCGTAAAGCGCGTGTAGGTGGCTTGTTATGTCAGGTGTGAAAGCCCTCGGCCTAACCGAGGAAGTGCGCCTGAAACTGCCAAGCTTGAGTACGAGAGAGGAGGACGGAATTCCCAGTGTAGAGGTGAAATTCGTAGATATTGGGAGGAACACCGGTGGCGAAAGCGGTTCTCTGGATCGATACTGACACTAAGACGCGAAAGCGTGGGTAGCAAACAGGATTAGATACCCTGGTAGTCCACGCCGTAAACGATGGATATTAGTTGTTGCGAGTTTAACCCTCGCAGTGACGACGCTAACGCATTAAATATCCCGCCTGGGAAGTACGGCCGCAAGGTTAAAACTCAAAGGAATTGACGGGGGCCCGCACAAGCGGTGGAGCATGTGGTTCAATTCGACGCAACGCGAAGAACCTTACCTAGGCTTGACATCTGGAGAACCCCTCCGAAAAGAGGGGGTGCCCGCAAGGGAGCTCCAAGACAGGTGCTGCATGGCTGTCGTCAGCTCGTGTCGTGAGATGTTGGGTTAAGTCCCGCAACGAGCGCAACCCCTATCTTTAGTTGCCATCATTTAGTTGGGCACTCTAAAGAGACTGCCCGGGTTAACCGGGAGGAAGGTGGGGATGACGTCAAGTCCTCATGGCCTTTATGCCTAGGGCCACACACGTGCTACAATGGCCGGTACAAAGGGTTGCCAACCCGCGAGGGGGAGCTAATCCCATCAAAACCGGTCCAAGTTCGGATTGGAGTCTGCAACTCGACTCCATGAAGCTGGAATCGCTAGTAATCACGGATCAGAACGCCGTGGTGAATACGTTCCCGGGCCTTGTACACACCGCCCGTCACACCACGAAAGTTATTTATACCAGAAGCCGGTGAGCTAACCGCAAGGAGGCAGCCGTCCAAGGTATGAATGATGATTGGGGTGAAGTCGTAACAAGGTAGCCGTAGGGGAACCTGCGGCTGGATCACCTCCTTTCTAAAGGACAATCCTCGCCTCCCATTAGGTTGACTATCCAGTTTTGAAAGACCGGCAAGCGCCGGTTTTATCTTCCAAGACCCTTTGGTTCATTGAGTGAAAGAAGCATCGGGCAGCAAGACAGGCCCGAACGTAGGGAAAAACCCTGCAGACCGGGCCTGTAGCTCAGGTGGTTAGAGCGCACCCCTGATAAGGGTGAGGTCGGAAGTTCGAGTCTTCCCAGGCCCACTTTACATCAAGTGCGTAAGTGCCTGAGTGCCTAAGTGCTTAAGTTTCTGGCGCAACGGCCGCCAAGAATAGAAATTTGGCAAAAGAAACTTAGACACTTAGGCGCTTAAGCACTTCGACACTTCCGGAAGGGGATGTAGCTCAGCTGGGAGAGCACCGGCTTTGCAAGCCGGGGGTCAGGGGTTCGATCCCCCTCATCTCCACCAAGAGATGAGACATAAAAGTTTTGATTCGCTTCGCGAGAAGCGGATCGTGTTCTTTGACAATTGCATACGATCTGCGAAGACAATCCAATTTCTGAAAATAGCAGAATCTCAAGTGTCACGACTCAAACGAGTTTCTATGTAATAGAGCTTCTTTTGGAGCTTTGCTTCATGGAAGACAAGTTTGGTCAAGCTACTAAGAGTATATGGTGGATGCCTTGGCGGAGGACGGCGAAGAAGGACGTGATTAGCTGCGATAAGCTTCGGGGAGCCGCTAAATAGGCTTTGATCCGGAGATTTCCGAATGGGACAACCCACCTTGTGTAACAGCAAGGTATCTCCAGACTGAATACATAGGTTTGGAGAGGCGAACGGGGGGAACTGAAACATCTAAGTACCCCTAGGAAAAGAAAACAAGTCAGTGATTCCCCTAGTAGTGGCGAGCGAACGGGGAACAGCCTAAACCTGGTTGTTTACAACCAGGGGTTGCGGGACCTCGACATGGGATCGATTAGGATAGCCGAACTGTCTGGAAAGTCAGGCCATAGCAGGTGATAGCCCTGTAGGCGAAATCCAAAGCGACCCTAGAGGTATCCCAAGTACCACGGGACACGAGAAACCCTGTGGGAATCCGGGAGGACCATCTCCCAAGGCTAAATACGTGCCTCCGACCGATAGTGAACTAGTACCGTGAGGGAAAGGCGAAAAGAACCCGGGAACGGGAGTGAAATAGAACCTGAAACCGTATACTTACAAGCAGTGGGAGGGCTATGGCTCTTACGAGCAATGCCTGACCGCGTGCCTTTTGCATAATGAGCCGGCGAGTTATTGTATGTAGCAAGGTTAAGCCGATGAGGTGTAGCCGAAGCGAAAGCGAGTCTGAATAGGGCGATTTAGTTGCATGCAATAGACCCGAAACCTAGTGATCTACCCTTGGCCAGGATGAAGGGCGGGTAACACCGCCTGGAGGTCCGAACTGGTGAACGTTGAAAAGTTCTCGGATGAGCTGAGGGTAGGGGTGAAAGGCTAATCAAACTGGGAGATAGCTGGTTTTCCTCGAAATATATTGAGGTATAGCCTCGTATGGATAGTAACGGAGGTAGAGCACTGGATGGACTAGGGGTCGGAAAACGATTACCAAATCTAACCAAACTCCGAATTCCGTTAACTTATATACGGGAGTCAGACTGTGGGGGATAAACTTCATAGTCGAAAGGGGAAGAGCCCAGACCGCCGATTAAGGCCCCCAAATCTACACTAAGTGTGAAAGGATGTGGAAACGCTCCGACAACTAGGAGGTTGGCTTAGAAGCAGCCATCCTTTAAAGAAAGCGTAACAGCTCACTAGTCAAGCGAGTCCGCGCCGAAAATGTAACGGGGCTTAAGTGTAGTGCCGAAATCGCGGGTTCAATTTGCTCTGCGGAGCGAGTTGAGCGGTAGAGGAATATTCCAGTAGCCGTCGAAGGTCCACCGAGAGGAGGGCTGGAGGTGCTGGAAGAGCTTATGCTGGCATGAGTAGCGACAAAATGTGAGAGTAACACATTCGCCGTAAGCCTAAGGTTTCCTGGGGAAGGTTAATCCGCCCAGGGTTAGTCGGTACCTAAGTCGAGGCTCAAGAGCGTAGACGATGGACATCGGGTTAATATTCCCGAACCGACTTTGCAGCGTTTGATGTCAAGGGATGACGGAGAAGGGTAGATCAGCCACCGATCGGTTGTGGTGGTTCAAGCCTGTAGGATGTCCGGATAGGCAAATCCGTTCGGATATATCTGAGAGGTGAGTACGATGGAGCTTTGCTCCTGCAAAGTGATTGATCCCATGCTTCCAAGAAAAATCTCGTGACTAGTTGCAAGGTTGACCGTACCGCAAATGGACACACATAGGCGGGGTGAGTATCCCAAGGCGCTTGAGAGAACTCTGGTGAAGGAACTCTGCAAATTAACACCGTAACTTCGGGAGAAGGTGTGCCTACACTAGGTTTAGCCCCTCGCGGGCAAAGGCCGAAGTAGGTCGCAGGGAAACGGGGGTCACGACTGTTTAACAAAAACACAGGACTCTGCAAAGTGTACCAACACGATGTATAGGGTCTGACGCCTGCCCGGTGCTGGAAGGTTAAGGGGAGGTGTTAGCCGCAAGGCGAAGCTCCGAACCGAAGCCCCAGTAAACGGCGGCCGTAACTATAACGGTCCTAAGGTAGCGAAATTCCTTGTCGGGTAAGTTCCGACCTGCACGAATGGCGTAACGATGGCCCCACTGTCTCCACCGGCGACTCAGTGAAATTGTATTGGCGGCGCAGATGCCGTCTACCCGCGGAAAGACGGAAAGACCCTGTGCACCTTTACTGCAACTTGGCAGTGAAATTCGAAGGAGTCTGTGTAGGATAGGTGGGAGGCTTTGAAGCCGGGCCGCTAGACTCGGTGGAGCCAACCTTGAAATACCACCCTGATTGTTTTGGATTTCTAACTCAGTCCCCTGATCGGGGACGAGGACACTGCCTGGTGGGTAGTTTGACTGGGGCGGTCGCCTCCCAAATTGTAACGGAGGCGCGCAAAGGTTCCCTCAGGCTGATTAGAAACCAGCCGGCGAGTGTAAAAGCAGAAGGGAGCTTGACTGCGAGACTTACAAGTCGAGCAGGTGGGAAACCAGGCTTTAGTGACCCGGTGGTTCTGTATGGAAGGGCCATCGCTCATCGGACAAAAGGTACGCCGGGGATAACAGGCTGATCGCATCCAAGAGTTCACATCGACGATGCGGTTTGGCACCTCGATGTCGGCTCATCGCATCCTGGGGCTGAAGTAGGTCCCAAGGGTTTGGCTGTTCGCCAATTAAAGCGGTACGCGAGCTGGGTTCAAAACGTCGTGAGACAGTTTGGTCCCTATCTTCCGTGGGCGCAGGAGAATTGAGAGGATCTGTCCTTAGTACGAGAGGACCGGGATGGACGGACCGCTAGTGTTCCGGCTGTTACGCCAGTAGCAGACGCCGGGTAGCTAAGTCCGGATCGGATAAGCGCTGAAAGCATATAAGTGCGAAACCGACCTCAAGATAAGTTCTCCCAACTCCGTGAGGGGTAAGAAGACCACTCGTAGACTACGAGTTTGATAGGCTGGGTGTGTAAGAGCAGCAATGTTCTTAGCTGACCAGTACTAATCGGTCGTTCGGCTTGACCATTTAATTTTGGTCGCGTCTGCCCCGCTCTCGCAAGGGAGCGGGGCGGCAGACCCAAAATTAAATTGAGATTCTGCAAAGCGGGAATTCCTTCAAAAGATCGTATGCAATTATCAAAATGCCTCTGTAGGGGCGGTTCCAAAGAACCGCCCCTGCCAGGCATAACAAGTTTCCGGTGGCCTTATCGAGCGGGCACCACCCGATCCCATCCCGAACTCGGAAGTGAAAACGCTCAGAGCCGATGGTACTGCTGGGGCAGCTCAGTGGGAGAGTAGGTCGCCGCCGGATTTAATTTAAAACCTCGCCCTCAAAAGGGGCGGGGTTTTTTATTGCCATTTTTTCATAGGGGCGACCTGCTCTACAAACCATTCCATTTGCATCCAGTTTGGCTCTGACTTCGTATATCCTAGGCTATGCCCACAGGATGTTTATGAATGCCTTTGCCCTCATCGCCCTGCTAGTAATTTCGTTAACCGATGTGCGTTGTTCAGGAAATATCGGGAAAGGAGTAACCATGAAGCCCTCCGACCAAGACCTCAAGAAAAAGCTTACCCCACTGCAATACCAAGTCACCCAAAAAGACGGGACCGAACGCCCCTTTCAAAACGAATATTGGGACAACCACCGCGAGGGAATTTATGTAGATGTTGTTTCCGGCGAGGTGTTGTTCAGCTCCACCGATAAGTTCGATTCCGGGACGGGTTGGCCGAGTTTTACCAAACCGATTCAACAGGAAGTAGTGGTTGAGAAAATCGACCGCGGTCATCTCATGACCCGCACCGAGGTTCGCAGCAAGGGCGCGGATTCCCATCTGGGACATGTGTTTCCTGACGGCCCCGGCCCGACCGGGATGCGCTACTGCATCAACTCGGCGGCCTTGCGCTTCATCCCCAAGGAAGAAATGGAGAGCCAGGGCTATGGTCAATATCTCAATTTATTTGCGAAGTAGGCGGTTTGGCTTCCCGAAAAAAGTAACCGTTCGGTGAAAAATACTTGATAAAAAAATGGAATACGCTTATTCCGCTCATCGGCTCGGAGGAGAATACCTCGTGCCGTCCCTTTCTTTATTTTCGAAATCTCAAAAAAACCCAAGTCCCTTGTACGCTAACCCGGCTTAGATTTGGGTTTTCTTTGAGATTTTCTTTTAACAAAAAAGTATTTCAAAAAAATATCTATTTTGGCCATAATATGGAAAACAATCGTCCAGGGTAATTTTTTCGGGGTGAATTCAGTCGGGGGGTAGCCTGAGGGTAGGGGCTCAGGGACCTGCCACACATAAAAATCAAACCAGAATGTTGTCACTCATAAGGAGCATTTATGTGTTCTGAGAGAAAACGCAGGGGTCTATTATTTGCCATTACCGGGCTTGTTTTGTCCTGTTTCCCGGCCGGCACTCTGCTCGCGGCCAATACCCAGTTGGTAAGCGTGACCATCGGTAATTCCAGCGGCAACAAGGCGGCTTTGGCCCCCTCGATGAGCGCCGACGGCTCCATCGTGGCCTTTGAGAGCCTCGCCGACGACTACGACGGCGCGATCGTCGCGGATAACGACGAGGCGAATCCACCTCATAATCCGCAAAATCTGCGGGACGTTTTTTATTGGGATAAGAGCATCGGGCAGGTTTTCTTGATCAGCGCGAACGCCGCCGGGGACTCTTCGGGGGATGGGTCCTCCTCTAATCCTGTAGTTAGCCAGGATGGCGATCAAGTTGCCTTTGTGAGTGACGCGGATAACCTCGATTATGGAGCTCCCCCCAACGTCGATGGGATCAGGGACCATATCTATCTTTATGACATCAGTGGGGGTACCACCAAGCTGCTGACCCCCAATTTCAAAAACAACGACGGTGCCAACGGCGATTCTTCCGACCCTTCCATCAGCAATGACGGCAAGGTTGTGTTTACGACGGATGCCCGAAATCTCCTCGACGACAAGAAGCTTTGCGATGTCAATGGCGGCAGCGACGTCTACATTTATAACGGGAGCACCGTGAAGTTGATCAGCAAGAGCAAGGCGGCTGTGTCCTCGGTGCCGGCCTGTAACAATCCCGGCGACAATTACGACAGCATGACCGGCAACGGCAGTTCTTCCAAGGCCCGCATCAGTCGGGACGGCAATTTCGTGGTCTTCGTGAGTTCGGCCAACGACTTGATCAGCCCCGCGGTCGAGACCGACTTCGACGATGACCTGTTTCTCTACGATGTGGCCAATGACACCGTCACCATGATTACCAAGAACGCCGCCGGAGACAATGGCGGCGATGCGGCGACCACCGAGACCCCTAAGATCAGCGCCAACGGCCTCACGGTCGTGTTCGAGAGCGGGGCCAGCGATTTGACCTCGGTGAACGATACCCTCGGCAACACCGACGCCTTCGTTTGGACGCAGCTCACCGGCATTCAAATGCTCAGCGTCAATTCCGCCGGAGACAATGGCGGAAACGGCTTTTCCCTCAATCCCTCGGTCTCCGACGACGGCACCAAGGTGATTTTCGAGAGCAACTCCAGCGATTTGGTGGCGGGATTCAATAATCATTTCACCACCCAGATTTACATGCAAAATTTGCTGACTGCTCCCGGGGTGAATGTCCCCGTCAGCGTTTCTTTGACGGACAGCAATGACGGCGGGGATGGCACGTCCTTTAACGGGAGGATCAGCGGTGACGGCAGCCATGTTACTTTCCAAAGCACCGCTGTCAACATGACCGGAGGAAGCGTGGCGCCTGACGGGGTTGCCGACGTCTTTCTCCGCGACCTCGATAATAAAGTGACCTTTTTGATGAGCCCCAATAATGCGGGCACCGGGGGCGGAGACCAGGCCTCCTCGGATCCGCAAGCCACGGCGGATGGGCGGTTCGTGATGTTCAGCAGCGACGCCACTGATTTGCTGGGCGGCCTGTTCAGCGATGGAAACGCGGCGACCGACCTGTTCTTAGGCGAAGTGCCCGGGATCGTGAAGTTCAGTTCGGCGACTTACAATGTCAACGAAAGCGGCCCGACCGTGACCATCCAGGTGGATCGGGTCGGCGGTTCCGGCGGGGATATTTCGGTCGATTATAAGACGGTGGGAGACAGCGCGACGGAGGGGGTGGATTACGATCAAGCCACCGGAACCCTCAATTTCGCCAACGGCGAGACTTCCAAGACCTTCACCGTCAATATCACGGACGATCCGGACTTCGAATCCGACGAGGTCTTTAAGGTTCAGCTCAGCAATCCCGTACAAGCGGGTTTAGGCAGTCCGGCGGAAGCGGACGTCACTATCAAGGACAACGACGAAAATTGCACCAATGGAGTCGATGATAACGGAAACGGGAAGGCTGACTGTCAAGATTCCCAATGCAGCTCCCTGCCGAGCTGTATCGAGGATTGTAACGACGGCCTGGATAACGATCAGGACGGATTCACCGATTGCGCCGATACCGGGGATTGCGGCTCGGCACCGGGCTGTTTCGAGATATGCAATAACGGGATCGACGACGATAATAATACCCTGACCGACTGTTTCGATTCGGCCTGCTCGGCGGATCCCAATTGCACCGATCCCACCGGCGATTTCGACGGGGATGGGGTGGCCAATGGCAGCGACAACTGCACGCAGGCCTCCAACCCGGGGCAGGAGGATACCGATGCAGACGGCGTCGGGAATGCTTGCGACAATTTCGAGGACGATTGCACCAATGGGGTAACCGACGACGGCGATGCGGACGTTGACTGCGCCGATTCCAATTGCGCCAGCGATCCTGCCTGCCTCGATAGCGATAACGATGGCGTTAAAGACACTGTCGATAATTGCCCCAATGTCGCCAATTCGGGGCAAGAAGACACGGACGGCGACGGGACCGGCAATCTATGCGACACCGTCGAGAACAACTGCAATAACGGCAAGAACGACGACCAGGCCTCCGTGGGCGGCGATGCGCAGACGGATTGCGCCGACTCCGACTGCGCCGCCGATCCGGCCTGCACGGCGCCTAACAATGACGACGATAGCGACGGTGTCTTGAACGGCGTCGACAATTGTCCGTCCGTCGCTAACCCTGGCCAGCAGGACACCGACGGGGACGGGATCGGAAACGCCTGCGACACCGTCGAAAATGACTGCGGAAACGGCGTCAGCGACGATACCGACGGGGCGATTGACTGCGCAGATTCCAACTGCGCCGGCAGCCCCATTTGTTCCAACCCCGGCGGTGATACCGACGGGGACGGAGTTGCCAACAACGTCGATAATTGTCCGTCGGTCGCCAACGCAGGCCAGCAGGACACCGACGGCGATGGCATTGGGAATGCCTGCGATACCCAGGAAAACGATTGTACCAACGGCAGTAACGACGACACCGATGCTCTGACCGATTGCAACGATCCCGATTGCGCTGCCGCTCCGACCTGTCTGGACAGCGACGGCGACTCCGTGGTCGACGCCAACGACAATTGCCCCAATGTTGCCAATTCGGGGCAGGAAGACACGGACAGCGACGGCCAGGGCAATGCCTGCGACCAAGTCGAGGGTAGTTGCAATAATGGCGTCAGCGACGACGCCGACGGGGCCGTGGATTGCGCCGATGCCGATTGCTCGGCGAATCCCGCCTGCGCCGCGCCCGGCGCGGATGCCGACGGCGACGGCATCGCCAACGCCGCGGATAATTGCCCGGACGTGGCCAATGCCGACCAAGCCGACAGCGACGGCGACGGCCTCGGCGATGCCTGCGATTCCGTCGACAATCCCGGAGGTGGAGGGAATAACGGCGGGGGAAATAACGGCGGTGGCAATGGTGCCGGCGATAACGGCGGAAGACAGCGGGGGACAAGCGGCCTGCCTAATTTCCCCTTCGATCCGCAGGGTGGCGGTTGCAGCTTGTATTCGCAATCCGTCGCCGACGAGGGGCCTGCTCCGATGATCCTGCTGGGAGGCCTCGGGTTGGCAGCCCTCTTTATGAGGGTGAGAAGGCGCTCCCAGTTTCATTGATCGCCAGAATCTGACCTTGAAAAGGGCCCTGCTCCCGAGGGAGCAGGGCTTTTTTTTAGAATCCAAATTCCCACTGCGTTTGCAAAATCAGGCCCCAATCCGGGGACGCCTCGGTAAGCCCCAGCACCCCAGCCAATCCAATCTCAAACAGCCTCTTCCGAGCCGTGATGTATCCGTAACGGAGGCCGGGAACCAGGAGGACGCTGGTCGAGGTGCTTCGCGATCCATGGGAGGGGCCGGCCTGGACCTCTTGCTCGAGAGTTCCGGAGGTCTCCAGGGTGAGATGAAGGTCGTGTTTTCCCCCACTTGAGGTTTTCTTTTCCACGGGGCGAAAGCCGAGGGCAAGGCCCCAATTCAAGTTGTGGAGGGTGAAGAGGGCCTGGGATCCCGCGGTCGGGTCGCGGGCCCCGAAGGTCGTTGCATAGTTCACCGAGACGTAATGGAAGAACCAGGAGTTCCATTCTTTGGCTAGGGTCAGGTCCCAGGCCAGTCCGAAACCTCCAGTCCCAAAGCCGTCGCTAAAACTGCCGGTGGGTGGCAGAATTTGCGGACCGAAGGTTAGGGTGATGGGCGTATGTTCCTCATCCAAGATGCGATAGCGGAGCCCCAAGACGGTTTCTCCGAAGCCATGGGCGTTTCCCGCGCTGGCGGGCCCGGAGCTCCACAGTTGGTTGTAGTTGAGGACAAGGTCCGCCTCGAGCCGGTCCGTGAAACCGTATTCGAAGCGCAGGGTGTGGCTGAGCTGCCGTTCGCGGAGTCCCGGTGAATCGTCTTGGCTGAAGAATTCGGTCGAAATGACCTGGAGGAATCTCTTGCCCTCGGTATAGGGACTGCCCGTGACGAAGGCGTAGTCGGGTTCTTCCGGAGGGGTTGCGTCCTGGGCACGGAGTCCCGCAGGAAGGAAAGCGAAGAGGGCCAAAAGAACGACAATAGGGGCGAATTTCATTCGCTCCGAAAATAATCCCATTTTTCCCCATCCGCCAAAGGAAATCCTTGTCCAAATTCCGGTCCTACCCAATAATCCGGCGAATCAGAAAGGCGGTGGCGATGAAGCGATTTTGGGGCTTCGGCCTATTAGCGCTGGTATTGCTATTTTCCGGTTGGGCAAGGGCGAGGGAGTCCTTGCCCTATAAACTCGCCTCGCGGGCGGACCAGGACGAAATTCAGCGTTTTCGGGGTTCCGGCAAAGACTCCCTGGCCTTCGAGCTCCTCCTCGAAAATTATCATTCCAAGGCCCTGAGCCTCGATGCGGTGCAATTGAGGCTCCTCAAGCAGGGGAAAGAGGTCTTTGTCCAAGAGCTCAAGGACGAGGGACTCCGCGCGTGTTTTTCCGGGGTTCAGGACAATTACCACAAGGCCCAGGATCCCATCCTGGCGCCGGGCTCCGCGGGCATCCTCTTCCTCTGGCTCGACCTGCCGGACACGGTCGGACCCGTGGATCGGGTGGAGACCCGCTTGGTCGTCCAAGAGCAGGGCAAGCCGGGTTCCCCAATGACCTTGGAGGGGCCTTCGCTTACCGTGAGCGCAAGGCCCCTGCGGGTGATTTCACCACCCTTAAGGGGCACGCTCTGGTGGACCCCGAACGGGCCGGCCAATAACTCGACGCATCGCCGGGTGATGATCCCGCTTTCCGGGCAACTCTGGGTCCCGGAGCGCTTCGCCGTGGATTGGATCCAGCTGGGCGAAGACGGCAAGAGCTATGCCGGTGCGGCCGACCGCAATGCGAGCTATCACGCCTATGGCAAGCCGATCCTCTCCGTGGCCCCCGGTACCGTCGTCAAGGTCAAGGACGGCATCCCCGAGAACGTCCCCAACGCCAAGCAGATGGCCGTGCCCATCGATTTGGAGACGATCGGCGGAAATTACGTGATCGTCGACATCGGCGGGGGCTTGTTCGCCTTCTATGCCCATTTGCAGCCCGGCACGATCAAGGTTAAGGTCGGCGATGCCGTCGCCGCGGGGCAAACCCTGGGCCTGTTGGGCAATTCCGGAAATTCCAGCGAACCCCACCTGCATTTTCACCTGATCGACAGGCCCGACCCGCTGCGGGGCCAAGGGCAGCCCTTCGCCCTGGATCGTTGGCTGCAGATCGAGGAGGGGGTAAAGACCGACGCGGACGACAACCCCATCGCGCTGAATTTGAACGGAAAGAAGTCGGAAAGGAAAAACCAAATCTACGGCAACCTGGATTTGGCGGAATTTCCCTAGGAAGGAGGCGGGAATGAAACGTGCTGTCTTGGTATTGGGGATCATCGCCGGCCTGGGGCTAGGTTCGGCCCAAGGCAAAGAGGCCCCAGCTGGATTCTCCCCGTTTTGGAAAAAGTTCCAGGCGGCGGTCCTGCAAGGCGACCGCGAGGCGGTGGCCGCCATGACCTATCTGCCTTTCTATTGGGGCAAGACCCTCGACAAGGCCGGCTTCCTCAAGAGCTACCCCAAGCTGTTCGACGACAAGGCGCGAGAATGCTTTCGTGGCGGCAAGCTGAGCCCGGATGGGTCCTTTCAAGTTCTGTTTTGCGGACGCCTGATGTATCGCTTTGGTTCCGATCAAGGCCGCTGGCTGTTGTTGGAGATCGCCGACAACGACTGAGCGGCCTTGCTATTTCAGGGCGCAACTTTTTGGCGAATCGCCGATATTTTTAACCGAGGGATTCGGCCTCCCTTTAGGCCGAACGGGGCACGCCGTGGGATCTTCACGAGAGGATTCCGCACTCCAATCTTTCTCACCCCAGTGCCTTCCAAAAACAACCTATCTCAAGGAAGGAGGGCGCATGGGCGCTTGTCTGGAATATCTGCAATTTTTGGGAAGCAGCGTGGGGGTGAACGAAACCCAGGCCGGGGGCCAAAGCCTTCGCCTCGACTTCAATCCCGAAATCGGCCTTGGCCTTTGTAGTCGCGCCGAGCCAAAATACGAAAACAGTCCGCTGAACCTTCTATTAGGTCTGAATGCCGCACGCTGGGGCGGACAGCTTTGGCAGTTGGGAGGGAGCCTAGGGCTGCGCTACAACGCCAACCGGCGAGTCTTTTACAACTTGGATTTGGTCCTCAAAGCAGGGGCGCTTCGCGAGGAGTCCAGCCTCGATGGAGCGGTCTTGGCGCCGGCCTTGCGGTTCGGCCTTGGCTGGAATGCCTTGGCCCTGGAGGCAGGGTTCGTCGCGCTTGGGGGCGGCGAATCCCTGACTCGCGGAGACCGCTATACGATGCTCCGTCTGGCGATTCCATTTTACAATCTGGGCCTGGCACTGGGAGAGCTGGCCAGCCGGCAAGGCGAGGGAGGAGAGGCGGAAGGGGAGGCCTCGTTCCGAGCGGGAAGGCGCTAGCCAGGCTTTCAACGGGCTCCTCCTCCCGGTCGAGAAATCATGCGGGCATCGGGGGTGGATCTCTGTTAAGCTCCATTTTCAGCACGAGAGATTATGGAGGGTATTGCCATGGCGGAAAACAAGGAAGAGTATCGCAGTCCTTCCCTCATCCTTCGCTTCGAAGGCCAGCGCTGCATTCATTCCCGTAACTGCGTCCTGGGGCATCCAGGGGTCTTTCAACCCAACGTCGAGGGGCACTGGATCCGACTTGAGGCCGCCTCGGCCGAGCAGGTCGCCCATCTGGCGCGGCTTTGCCCCTCCGGCGCCATCACCTACGAGCGACTGGACGGGGGCGAGAACGAGGGCGCGCCCCCGGTTAATCACCTCCGGATTTGGGAAAACGGCCCCTTGGCCTTGCACGCGGATTTGCGGATAGCGGGGCAAGAACCCGCCTACCGCGCCACCCTGTGCCGCTGCGGCGCTTCCCAGAACAAGCCCTTCTGCGACCGCAGCCACGTGACGGCGAACTTCCAGGCCACCGGCGAACCGCCGACCCTCGATTCGCCGGCCTTGACTGAGCGGGGCGGCCGGCTCTCCGTGACTCCGCTGCCGAATGGACCCTTGCAGGTGGAGGGAAATCTCGAGATCTGCGCCGCGAGCGGGCGGACGGTGCAGCGCACCCAGAAGGCCTTCCTCTGCCGCTGCGGGGCCTCCGCCAAGAAGCCGTTTTGCGACGGGAGCCACAAAAAAGTCGGCTTTAATGCCCCTTGATCGGGGAGGCGGGTTTCCAGAATTCCCACTCCTCCGCAATACGATTCCCTTCGATTCGAAAGATCCCGGTCCCGTGGATCTTGAGCTCCGCGCCCGGGGGCGAGGCCTTGGTCCCCGTCGTTGTCCAGAGCGCGCAGACCTTGTCCCCCTCGGCGAGCATCATCTCGATCTTGACCCTCTTATCGGGGTATTCCCCTAGGGCCTCGGCCTCCGCTGCGCGCACCGCCTCGAAGCCCTGCAGGGTCTCCGTCAAGGAATTCAGGTGTTTCGCGAAGTGGGAGGTGACGAGGTGGCGGGCGCCTTCGGGATCGGCATGGTTGTAGAGGAGCTCGAAGTATTTTTGCACCACGGCCTTGTTGTCGCTGAGGCTCATGGAAATCCCCCGCTTTGCCCGTGGTGAAATTGTGAGCCAGGGCTGCCTGCTCCGTCAAATGAAACTAGGCTAGGGGAGGCGCCCCGCTTCGAGCAGCAGGTACGCCAAAGCGTAGCCGACGGCGATGCAGGCGGCAAACAGCGTCCCGGCGCGAATTGCCGCGTAGCCAGGCCACTCTTCCGCGCTCAACAGGGGCGCGATGATGGGAAGGATGGGCAGGAACATCAGGAATTCGCCGACCGGGATGAACAGGGCGCAGTAGGGGCCGATCATGGTGTGGGCCGGCTCGTATTTCCACCAGCCGGCCAGGAAGGCGAGGTATTCATAGGCTCCCACCGTGAATCCCGCCAGGGCGGCGATGGCCAGGGAGGCGATGGCCAAGGCCTTGCCTTCCCCTAACCTGGTGCGCAGCTGCCCGAACAGCCGCAGGGCGGGATAAGCCATCTCGACGATTACGCAGGCCCAGGCCAAGGGCATCCACACCGGGGAGCCGAGCAGGACCACGTCGTTTCCCGTCAGGTAGACCAGTTTTCCGTGGGGCACCCAGTGAATCAGGCCCCAGTCGACCAGGAGTTCGAAGCCGCCAGCCACCAGGCCCATGAGGAAGAGACGATACAAGACCTGGCCGCCGCGTTCCGGCAGCCGGTCTTTCGCCCCGACGTAAAGCGAGGCCCGGCACAAGAGGCTCGCATAGGCCCAGAATTTTCCGGAGGGCGAGGCTGGGTAGGGGAAGAGGAAGGCGGCAATCAAGGTGAAGCCCAGGCCGAGACCCGTGCCCAAGAGCCAGATGAGGTCTGAGTCCCGACTCAATTGCCGGATTTGTTCATTGAAACGCGGAGTGCGCAGGGCGGAAAGTAGTGGCATGGTTGAATAGAGCTCCGTCGAAACGAGGTGTCGATGCTTGAGATCCCAAGTTATGGGCGTTATTGGCGCAACGGAAGGGGGTCGAAATAGACTTCATTGCGGGAAATCTTCCTTCCCTCCAACTCGACGATATCCAGGCCCTCGATCCGCGTCGCGGCGCCGCGGTGGGGGATGCTCGCCTCCCATTTCAGGACGAAGCCCCGCGCGGTGGGAATCAGCTCTTGGCGACGCCAGACCCAATCGGGATTTTTGGCCAGCAGCTTTTCGAAATAGATCCGGAGCGCCTCCTGGCCCCTCAGACCCTCCGGGCGGGCGGGATCCCGGTAAAAGGCCCCTTCGGAATAACAGGCAAGCAAGTCCGCGGGGCGGTTTCCGCTCCAAGCACGGAGCCAGGCGTCGCAGAGGCCCTCTAGCTCGCTCTGGTTCATGGACGCACCTGCTTTGTTTTGGCCTTTTTCTTGGGTTTCGCCGGCAGGCTTCGGGCATAGTCCAGACCGCGTTTCAGCCAAGCCTTCAGGCCGGCGCCCGAGGCGGTGGCCTTGGGACCGACGTAGAGAAAGCCCTTCATGGGACGCCCCGTGAAGTCCATGGGCCGGACTTGGGGGTAGCGGAGCAGCTTGCCTTGTTCGGCGGGATCGACCCGGACCACCAGGTCCTGGCCGAGGATGCCGAGGCTCATCTTGCCGCGCAGCAGGAAGGCGATCCCGCCGAACATCTTTTTTTCGGCGACTCCCTGTTCCGCCGCCAAGGCGCGTCGGACGCGCTCCGCCAAGGATTCGTCATAGGCCATTCCGAACCTCGCGGTTATTTGCCCAGCCGGGGCAAGTTTTTCTTCCAGGCCTCGAGCGAGGCGATTTGTTGGTACCAACGCGAAATGTTGGGAAATCCCTCCACCGGCAGGCGGGCCGCTTGGGTCAGCGGCAACGGGGCGGCGACGGCGAAATCCGCGATGCTCAGCTTGTCGCCGACGAGATATTTTTTCCCCTCGAGACATTGGTTGAGAACGGCGCCGAAAAACTTCACCGCGTCCTCGCCTTCTTTCTCTTTCTCCGGGACCGGAGCGCCGCCCCCAAAGAAGTTTTTCACCAGGCGTTCCCAAAGCAATATCGTGCAGCTGCGCATCCAATGGGCCTGCTGCCAGAAGAGCCAGCGCGCGATGTCGATTCGAGCGAGCTCGTCGGCGGGGTATAGGTCGGTTCCTCCGGGCTGTTTGGCGCAGAGGTACATCAGGATGGCGTTGGATTCCCAGAGGCTGAAATCGCCGTCGACCAGAACGGGGCATTTGCCGTTGGGATTGAGCTTGAGAAATTCGGGTTTCTTGTTTTCGCCCTTGGGGACGTCGACGACGTGCTTTTCGAGCGGGATTCCCAAGTAGTCCGCGACGGCGCCGACGGGATAGTTGTTGGGGGAGAGGGGAAGCCAGTAGAGTTTCATAGGCGCTCCTTTTTCTGAATTCTTGGCCATCGTCCCACCAATTTACTGATTATGGCAAGTGGCATAACAAACGCGCCAAGCCTGCTCGCGCGAAATTGGATACTCACCAAAAACACCGAAGCCCGGGCTAACGAATGAGTTCACTCGTTAACACCGGGCTTCGGTGCTTAAATCTACCGTCTAGGGCTCGAGCCTAGCGTCCCTCTAGAGTTTCCAAACCCTCATCGATGGCAGTAACCCTTGTCGGGTCCTCATTCCCTCGTGCCGTTGGTTTCTCCGAGCGGCTCCGGTGGATACCGGAGTCTAACCCGGCCGCCTCGGTTTCAGGGATTTGTTCCGTCGGTGGGAGTCGACCGCTTTTGGCCCCTTGGCTAGGGCCTTTGGTGATCTGTCCTCTTGTGGGATTTCCAATGGCCTTGATGGTTTTCTCGCGGAGACCTTGTAAACCCGCTTCCAGGTTCCTCCTCTTTTGGCCTTGCCGCCTGCCTTCCGAAGAATGCCTGCTAGCCGACCTTGAGAGTCTCTTGCGTCCCTGCGATAGGGGCCGGCCTTTCAGCCGCCCCTCCCATTTTGACCTTTGTGACCGTTTTGCTACTGGCTGTTCAAAGAAACCGTCGTCCTTGGTTCCGGACCCTCCGCCGAGAGCTCCCCTCGCGAGGAGCCCGCCTTAGCAGATGCAGGAAGATTCGATTTCCTTTGCTGACGCCAACCAGTCGCGGTCGGTCGCTGATCCCTAAACGGTAGGTTTAATTTTGAAAGAGCGCGTTGCGTTTCTGTTTGGAATAAACAGGAAAAATAAAAATCCCACAATAGCGCGCTGCTAAAAAAAAATCGCCCCTTGAAATGATTCAAAAAAATAACGCGAAAAAATTTATCCACAATTGTGAATAAGGCCTTTCCACAAGTCCTCTCCCGCAAAGCCTTGTCATTAGTGGATTTGCGCAATGCGGTTTTTTGGGAGCTAGGCCCTTGGGGATATCTTTTTCTAAGAAGCGAAAAATACTGCGGAATCTTGATAGACGCTACCCACAGGATTAAGCGGGTCCGGGTAATTGCAAGGGGAGCGCGCTGACGGCGAAGGTCCCCGAGCCCAGGGCGATCAGCGGGCCCCCGGGGACCTCGACCTTCATGTCGGCAAAGACGATTTTTTTACCTAGCCGGACGATGCTGCCTATGGCGCGCAGGTCCGATTTGGCAATGGGTTCCAAAAGCCGGGTGCTGAATTCCACGGTGGAGATCCAATGGTCGAAATAGGCCGCGACCGTAAACCATCCGCAGGTGTCCAGGAGGGTGGCCAGAGCGCCGCCATGGGTTTGGAAGAGGGCGTGGTCCAGATTGGGATTATATGGCAGGTCCACGACGGCCTGGTTGTGCTCGTTATAGTGGAGGCTCATCCCGAAGCAGCGGATAATGGGAGCCCCCTGGAAGAGGCGGATCAGTCCCGCCTGACGGGTCTTTAACCGGGAATCGTCCATGCCCGGAATTTAACCTCGCGAAGAAAAATGACAAGGGCTTTGATTTTTCGGCAACTTTTTCTCGAGGGAGGCGAAGAATCCCCAAAATCCAAACTATCGGGGGCGCTAGCGAAGGAGGCAGCCATGTCTGTCCGTCAGGCCGTCAGTCGCGCCATGCGCAGCGGTGGGGTCGTGATCCCCGGTGAGTTCGAAGCCATCCAAAACGAGGCGATTGCCTCCTTGAATATCGCACAATTGCACAGCGGGGATTACTTGTTCCGGGGCGAGGATGCGGCGGCCCTGCGCCGTATGGCCTTTCGCAACGACGAGGAACGCCGGGATTTCGCCATCGGTTTGCTGCACCTGGCTCGAGACCGGGTCCTCGCGCAGATCGCCCAGGCCATCGAGGCCTTGCCCTCCGAGGATAGGGCACGGAGTTTGGCCTGCTATGGCACCCGGCGGGAAGGCAGCGGCCTGCGTTTTGAGGCCGCCGCTTGCTTTGCCTCGGGCATGAGCCTGGGCCGCCCGGAAGACGCCGGGACGGGAAGCGGATTCAGCAGCGGTTTGCAACGCTTTTTGCAAAATCTGTTGCCCGCCTCTGGTTTTATCGGCCTCGCCGAACCGTCGACCCCGTCGACCCTGACGGCCATCCAGCTCTTAGACGGAGTCTTTTTCACCGTCGAAAATTACTCGGCGGCCTCCTTGCCCCGCGATACGCAGGTTTCAGCGGCGATGCTGGCCTCCCTCTACCGGGCAGGCCTCTGCACCGAGGGATCGACGCTTCCGGATTCTCGTTGAGCGGTCCGAGACAGACTCGGATTACTCTCGGAAGCTCCGGATGTACATTTCCAGCTCATCTTCGTTCTGGAAAATGGGTTCATCCTCAGCTTCCTGGCTAATGCCCCTGGGATGGGCTGGGTCGCGGGTGATGCCGCGATAGGGATGGGCCGGAAATAATCCGACCAATAATGACCAAAGACTGGCGTGGTGACTTGAGACTGATACCTGAAGGCCGATGTCCTTCATATGTTCCTCCTATGTTTGCCCCTTGCCTCAGGTTCTAGAGAACCACAGAATTATTTGGGTTTTCTAAAAAGCAAGCTTCATGCCAGCCTCGAAATTTCTAAGTCTTTGAAAAATGTACATTAATTTTTTCGGACCTTTCTCATTTTGATATCGCCTCTCAAATTGAGAGATAATTAGTAATTATTTTTAATGGGAAGGGACCCAAAGCCCCGACGCAACCATCTGAAATAATTCGTTGATCTTCTGAGTCACCGGATTGACGCCGGCGAGTCCCGGCAGTTGTTCCAGTCGAGCCTCCACGTGTTGCCGCAAGTCCTGCTGGCCTTCGGCATCCCCGAACAATCCTAAGACGAGGGCCTGGGTCTCCTCGGTCGACTTGATCCCGCTGCCCACGGGCCCCCAAAACCGGCGGATGACCTGGCGGGCCAGGCCTCGCGCGAAGGCCGATCGCCGTAGGCCCAAGCGGGCCACGTTAAAATAAAAAAACACATGAACCGACTCTTCCTGCATGATTCCGCGCAGCAACTGGGTCAACACCGGATGCGCGGCCAATTCGCTGAGGCGACGGTAGCCTTGCAGGGTCGTCAGCTCATTGATGGCGCCCCAGACCATGTGGGTCGGAGAAAAATACCTTCCAAATAAATTGGTGAGGGCCGTGTTGATGCGGGTTGCAATGCGGTAGCGGCGGGGAATCCTCGCCTTGGCGCGCTCGTACCAGTCGGTTTGGTCGGGATAGCCCGCCTCCGCCAGGAAGCGGTTTAGCAGCTCGCCGTGCTGGGCCTCTTCTTCGTTCCAGCGCTCCATGAATTTCTGGATCGCTGGTTCCTTGCCGGTCGGGGTGCGGCGCAGCTCTTCAAAATACACCTCGGTGAGGCGCTCGACGTCGCGCATATAGGTCAAGATGGGCAGGAATTTCGGGTCGAGCGGGTGGGCCTTGACTTGGTCCCAGGCTAGCTTGGAGAGGAATTCTCGGCTCAGGGCGCGGGGACGGCGTTCGTATTCGTTGAGGATGTCTTGCGGGGTTTCCAACATGGCTCAGGCCTCCTTTTCCGCACCTACGAAGGAGGCCGCCGTTTGGATGCGGTCAGTCCGTCTGCAGGGAATGCACCAGGTCCCAAAGCACCGCTTCTCCGCGGCTTAGTTCGGCCAAGGGCAGTCGTTCGTTCTTGCCGTGGAGCCCTTCCAGGTCTTCCGGCGTGATGAGGAGGGGGATTATCCCGTAGGCGATGGCGCCTTTTTCCCGAAAAAAGCGGTTGTCGGTGGCCCCGGGGGAGATGAAGGGCAGCACGACAGCCTTGGGGTCTTGTTTGAGGAGGGCGGCCTGCAACGCCTCGAAAAAGGGGGTGCGGAACTCCGAGGCGGTGGGGAGGCTTTTCGAAATCAGCTCGACTTGGATGTCGGGTTCGCGCAGGCGTTCTTGGACCCGAGCGACGAAATTTTCAGGCGTCTCCCCCGGGAGGATGCGGGCGTCGACCTCGGCCACCGCCTCGGCGGGAATGACATTGGTCTTGCTGCCCGCCCGCAGGACGGTGGGGACCAAGGTGTCCTTCACCATCGCGTTGAGGATTTTTTCCCGCTGGAGTTGGTCGCTGAAGAAGCGGGAGACGAGGGGAGAGAGCGGCCAGGAGAAGAGGTGGCGAAGGGCGAAGGATTTCGGAAAGGAAAATTGCGCGGCGAGCTTGTCGAGGAACTCCTGGGCGATGGCCGTTTTTTTCAGGGGCTGGCGCCAGGTGGCGAGGCGTTCCAGGCCCCGGATCAGCTTCACGGTCGCGTTGTTTGGAGTGGGCATCGAGCCGTGGCCGGAGCTGCCCGAGGCGGTGAGTCGCATCCAGGCCACCCCCTTTTCGGCCACCTGGACGGGGTAGAGATGCATGCCGTCCCGATCCAGGCCGATGCTGCCCTCGTTGAAGACGTAGCGGGCCTTCACCTTGTCCCAGTGCTTTTCGACCAGGAAGCCCGCGCCCATCTTGCCGCCGGCCTCTTCGTCGGCCACCAAGGCGAGGATGACGTCTCCGGCCAAGGGAACGGCCTCGCGCTTCAGTCGGACGAAGGTCTGGATCTCGAGCGCGACGAGGCCCTTCATGTCGATGGCCCCGCGCCCGTAGAGGTAGCCTCCCTCGACAGTGGGGGTGAGGGGCGGCGACTTCCACTCCTTGGGCTCGGCGGGCACGACGTCGAGGTGGCCCAGCAGCAGGAGTGGCTCCTTATTGCCCGAGCCGGGCAGGCGTGCGACCAGGTTTCCGCGGCCGGGGGCGGATTCGAGAATTTCGGCGGAGATCCCGAAGCGCGCGAGGTAATCGCGGACGAACTCGGCCGCCCGCAGCTCGTTTCCCGGCGGGTTGGTGGTATCGATGGAGATCAGCTTTTCGAGGAGCTGCTGGGTGTCCAGCGGCGGGACCTCGGCGCGCGCGGGAACGCGGATGCCAAGCATCCAGGCAAGGCCTAGGCAGGCTAGCAGCATTCGTTTCGTCATCGCCCTGCTGTAAGTCCCGCGCCGGAGAAATTCAAGCCTTCCTTCGTCATGGCTCCGCTCAAGGCGGGAATTGTCTTACGATCTTTCCGCCGATGGCGTCCACCCAGAGCCAGCGCCAGGTCTCGAGCCGGTCGCCCAGGTCATAGGCGAGCTGGATCTCGTAGATGGGATCTTCGCGCGTGGCGCGGCCGCGGATCAACAGGAGCGGGGCCGGACTGCGCCAATATTCGGCCAGCTCGGGGAGCCCGAGCAGGACGGCTTCAATTTCGGTTTCATCCAGGAGGGGCGGAAGCGACTTTTTCATGGGGCCTTTCGGTCGTAGCGGTCCAGACGGTGGGTGCGGATGATGGCGAGCAGCTTGGCTTCGTAGCGTGGATCGGTGGCGTAGCGGTAGGGCCCCGATTGCAGGGCGTGTACGAAGGCCTGGGCGTTGTGCCGGTAGGCCATTGCGTGGTGCAGGCGGGGCCCCTCGGCGAGCAGGCGGGCATGGTCGAGGAAGCTCTCCAGGGGGTCGTGGTAACGGCGGAAATTGGCCAAGGTGCGGACCATCCGGCCGCGATGAAACTCCCGCGTCGAGAGCCTTTGGGTCCCGGCGGGACCTCTTCCCTTGATGCCGAAAAAGTTTTGTCCTGGCGCGTGTTTGCCCCAACCGGATTCGAGCGCCGCTTGAGCCAGGGAGACCGAGGCCGGTACCCCCGTGAGGCGCTGCGCGGCGAGCGCGTAGGGCAATACCTTATGAAAAAAATGACGCTGCTGCAGGCGAAGGGGAGGGGAGGCCGAGACCGAGGGGGAGTGGGCCCTGGGCGAGGGGTTTCCCTTCGGGCCAAGAGTTTGACAGAGAGGTTTGGAAAATTCCGGGGCCAATCTCAAGCGGAGTTGGGGAGGGGACAGGAGGTGAAACTTCATGCCAGAGGGAAAAGCAAATCGCGGGCCAAGACCAGGGCGAATTAGGGCCAGAAGGGCTTGAAAGGAATTCGATTTTCGGACTCCGAGGTTCGAAGCTCGGACGATTTTTTCGTCGACACCGGGGGCCAGCTCCAGTAGATCCCTGAAAAATTTATGCCCCCGTAGCTCAGTGGATAGAGCAGCGGTTTCCTAAACCGTTGGTCGCGTGTTCGATTCGCGCCGGGGGCGCTAATATAGAATAGTACAGGTTTTGCGGGCATCTCCTTCCGATCAATAACCGTTCGGTTACTTAATCCCCGATCTCCCCACTGGGCCGGAATTCTTGCGGAAAAAGTTAAGGGTTGACCGCTTTGCCGGCAACCTGATATTTTTAAAGTGATTTTAGGGGGTTAAGGGATTTAACCTCAGGGTTTGGTAAAAGGGGGGATAAGCGATGAATAAATCCGAGTTGATCGAAATCATTTCGGAAAAAGGCAATATCCCAAAAAAGCGAGCCGAAGAGGTGGTCAACCTCGTCTTCGATTCGATGACCGAGGCCCTCGTCAAGGGAGATCGCATTGAAATTCGCGGCTTTGGCAGTTTCGTCAACCGCGACTACGGCTCCTACACCGGCCGCAACCCTCGCACCGGTGAATCCATCGAGGTCCAACCCAAAAAGCTGCCCTTCTTTAAAGTCGGAAAGGAATTGAAAGAGCGCGTCGACGGCAAGGCCGCGGCGCCCTCCGGATCCTCTTCCTCCGGCTCCGACCTCTCTCGCGGCGGAGAGTCGGCGGCCTCGCACCCCGCCTCGCATTAAGGACCGTTGAAAAGTAAGGTCTCCCTTGCGGCATTTGGAACTCGCTTTGCATTTTCTGGCCACATGACTAGGCCCGAGCGGGAGTCTTCCAATCAACTTATCGAATTTCTCTCCAGGCTTTCCGGTCTGAGGCCTAGGGCTGTGCGCCAGGTTGGCGAGGCCTTGAGGCTGTGGGAACACTTCTTGGCCCTGAAGCCCGACGCCTTGCGGGAGCGTTTTGCATGCCTGCCGGAGCCGGCGCGATCGGCCTTGGCCGCCGCCAGGGCAGGGGCCGAATCCTTTCGTCCCGATCCGAATTACCTCTCCTTTTTAGACCCCGACTTCCCCGACGCCTTGCGGGCCCTGTATGACCCTCCCCATGGTCTGTATCTCCGCGGCTCGCGGCAGGCCCTAGGCCTGCCCAGGCCATGGATCGCCGTGGTGGGGACGCGGCGGGCCTCGAGTTATGCCTTGAATCATTGCGCCCAACTTATCCAAGAGATGAAAGATTTTTCACCGGTCATCGTGAGCGGCCTGGCCTTGGGCATCGACGGCATGGCCCACCGGGCCGCCCTTGCCGAGGGCCTGGCGACCTTCGGGGTCTTGGGTTCCAGCGTCGAGGACATCTATCCGGCCCGCCATCGCCCACTGGCGCGAGCGATGTTGCGGGAGGGCCTGCTGCTCTCCGAAGTCCCGGCAGGCATGGAGGTGGCTCCCTGGAACTTTCCCAAGCGCAATCGGATCATCGCGGCCTTGGCCGACGTGGTCGTCGTGGTGGAGGCCCCGGAGAAGAGCGGGGCCCTGCTAACCGCCGATTTCGCCTTGGAGCTAGGAAAAGAGATCTACGTGGTGCCGGGACCGGCCGATTCCGACCGCAACCGGGGAGGGCATCGCTTGATCCAGCAAGGGGCAAAACTGCTCATGGAGGCGAGAGAGATCTTCGTCGACCTTGGGCTCGCTTCGCCCTTGGAGGTCAAGGCAAAGGCCCCTACGGTTCCAAGCGGCGAAACTGCCCCGGTTTTAGAGGAGGGTTTGGCCAAAATGGGAGATTGTGAGCGTAAGCTCTTGGAAATTATTGGTTTTACGCCATGTCACATTGACAAAATCACCGACATGAGCCATTTACCCAGCCCCCGGGTAACCGGCCTCCTGGTGCAGCTGGGACTTCAGGGATTGGTGGAGGCCCTGCCCGGAAATTATTTCCAGCTCCGGCCCTTGGGGCGGGAATGGTTGTCAAAACCCGAGTGATAACAATAGAATCAACCTATGGCAAAAAATCTAGTCATCGTAGAGTCGCCGGCGAAGGCCAAAACCATCGAAAAATACCTCGGGAAGGATTTTACGGTGAAGGCCTCGGTAGGCCACATCAAGGACCTGCCGACCTCCAAGCTCGGAGTGGATATCGAGAAGGATTTCAAGCCCACCTACGTCGTCATTAAAGGAAAGAACAAGGTCCTCGACGAGATCACCAAGAGCGCGGAGAAGTCCGAGCAGATCTTCCTGGCCACCGACCCCGACCGCGAAGGGGAGGCCATCGCCTGGCACATCGCCGAAGAGATGAAGGGGCTGGGGGGCAAGAAGAAGGGCAAGGAGATCGTCGTCCGCCGGGTGCTGTTCAACGAGATCACCAAGAAGGCCGTCCAGCAGGCCATCCAAAAGCCGGTCGAGCTCGACCCCCATCTCTTCGAGGCCCAACAGGCCAGGCGCATCCTCGATCGACTGGTCGGCTATAAGATCAGCCCCATCCTCTGGGAAAAGGTGAAGCGGGGGCTCAGCGCCGGCCGGGTCCAGTCGGTGGCGGTGCGTATCGTCTGCGAGCGCGAGAAAGAGATCGCGGCCTTCGTGCCGGTAGAGTATTGGTCCCTGACCGCCAACCTCGAGGGTTCCCTGCCGCCGCCCTTCCTGGCGAAGCTGGCCCAGGTCAACGGCGAAAAGGCCGAGCTGGGCAACGAGGTGGTGGTCAACGAGATCCGGGCCAAGATCGAGAGCTCGCCCTTTTTGTTGAAAGAGGTCGTGCGCCGCGAGCGCAAGCGCATGCCCTACGCGCCCTTCATCACCAGCAAGCTGCAGCAGGAGGCCGCCCGCAAACTGGGCTTCACCGCGAAGAAGACCATGACCCTCGCCCAAAGGCTCTACGAGGGCGTCGAGTTGGAGGGCGGGGAGCCGGTCGGCTTGATCACCTATATGCGTACCGACTCGACCCGCCTCTCCGAAGAGGCCGTTGGGCAGGTCAGAGAATATATTTCGCAGAAATACGGCCCTAATTTCTTGCCTCCCCAACCTTGGGTCTACAAGGGCAAGAAGGCGGCCCAGGACGCCCACGAGGCGATCCGTCCGACCTCCATCGAGTTCGAGCCGTCGCGGGTCAAGCCCTTCCTCGAGCGCGACGCCTTTCGCCTCTACGAGCTGATCTGGAAGCGTTTCGTCGCCTGCCAGATGAGTCAGGCTGTCTACGACCAGACCACCTTCAACATCACGGCGGGTCCGGCCCTATTTCGGGCCTCCGGCTCGATCCTGAAATTCGCGGGTTTCACCCAAGTCTATATGGAAGGCCACGACGAGCAGGACCCCGGCGCGGAGGAAGACGAAGAGTCCGCCCAGCTCCCCGACCTCAAGGAGGGGGAGACGCTCAAACTCTTGGGCATGGACGCCAAGCAGCACTTCACCCAGCCGCCGCCGCGTTTCACCGAGGCCTCGCTGGTGAAGGAGCTCGAGGAAAAGGGCATCGGCCGGCCCTCGACCTACGCTTCGATTCTCAGCGTCATCCAAGAGAAGAAGTACGTCGAGAAGCTGGAAGGAAAATTCCATCCCACCCAGCTGGGCACCATCGTCAACGATCTGCTCACCGCCCATTTCCCCAAGATCCTCAACATCGAGTTCACCGCCAAGATGGAGGAAGAGCTCGACGAGGTGGAGGAGGGCAAGCGCACCTGGGTGGCCACGCTACAAGACTTCTACCAGCCTTTCTCCGAGACCCTCGAGAAGGCCAAGGTCGACATGAAAGACCTGAAGCGCCAGGAGATCGCCACCGACCTCACCTGCGAGAAGTGCGGCAAGCCGATGGTGGTGAAGTGGGGGCGACACGGGGAATTCCTCGCCTGCAGCGGCTATCCCGAGTGCAAGAACACCAAAGAGGTGCAGCGCGAGGGCGGGGCCTACAAGGCCGCCGAGGAGAAGACCACCGACGAGGTTTGCGAGAAGTGCGGCGCGCCGATGGTCTTCAAGCGGGGCCGCTTCGGGCAATTCCTCGCCTGTAGTCGCTATCCCGAGTGCAAGTCGACCAAGGCCATTCCCATCGGGGTCAATTGCCCGGAATGCGGCAAGCCGCTCAGCGAGCGCAAGACGAAGCGGGGCAAGTCCTTCTTCGGCTGCACCGGCTATCCCAACTGCAAATTCGCCCTCTGGGACCGTCCGATTCCCGAACCCTGTCCCAACGGCGACTCCAAGTTCCTCCTGCAGAAATACAGCAAAAAGGACGGCAACAAGGTCGTCTGCCCCAATAAAGAATGCGGCTATACCCGGGTGCTCGAGGCGCCGGCGGCCGCTGCCGCGGAAGGCTGAGGACTATTCAATTATTGCCTCCGAGCGTATGCCCTGAGCCCTGGGGTAGGCCGCCAACTATCGCCGCATAGCCAAAAAAAAACCCCCGTGCCGAAGCGCGGAGGTTTTTAAATTTCTTACAGTTCGCCTTAGAAGTCGGGCGTCTGTTTTTTCGCCGGGGGCGGAGGAGGGGTATCCTTCTTCGCCGGAGGCGGGGGAGGCGCGTCCTTCTTCGGAGCCGGGGCGTCCTTCTTGGCGTCCGCAGGCTTCTTGCCGCCGCCGGTGCCGTCCTTGGGCTCGCCATCGGGGGCAGGCTTGTCCGGATTGACCGAGACCGACTTGCCGTCCGGGATCGAGTTGAGCGGAGCCGAGGTGAGCTCGCCCTTGACCCGGATGATAACGCGGCGGTTCTTGGTCTGGGCGGTTTGGATTTGGGCATAGCTGCCCTTTTCCGGGACCGCCAGGCGGGTTTCGCCGTAGCCCATCGAGTCGAGGCGCTTCTCGTCGACGCCGAAGCCCATGAGCAGCAATTTGACCCATTTCGCGCGGCGCTCGGAGAGCTTTTGGTTGGACTCTTCGGAGCCTTGCGAGTCGGTGTGCCCTTCGATGGTCCAGGTGACCGTTTTCATCCAGTCGTACTTGGACTTATCCTCGTTGGGATCGACCTTGTCGTACTTGGTCGCCGAGGGGCTCTTGAGGCCGTTCATCTTGTCGGCGATGTCCTTCATGTTTTCGAGCTCGAAGTCGGTGAGGGAGAAGACCGGCTTGGCGATCTTCATCAGCTCGGGATCCTTCGGATCGAGCGTCTTGCCGGCGTTCTTCTTCACGTACTCCTCGAGGCGGGCGACGTCCTTGTCGTCCGGCTTGGCCGTGATGAAGTTCGGTTGGACGATGTCGAGGGTGAAGCCGTGGATCTTCTCGACGACCGTGGTGACGTTCTTGCCCAAGTGATCCTTGAGCGCGTCGACCAGCACCGCGGTGTCGAAGCGGCCGCGCAGGTCGCGGTTGCGCTTGGTAAGATCGAGCTCTTCTTGGTGCAGGCGCTCGACCCACTTGTCGATCTCGCCGCAGTCCAGTTCCTTGACGTTGGGCGGGAGTTCGGTCGGGACGGGGTCGCCGGTGACCTGAGCCCAGAAGTCGTAGCCCTTCGGGTATTTCTTCTCGGCCTCGGCCTTCGCGGTGGCCAGGGTCTCGGGCTTCACGCTGTCAGCCTTGGACTTGTTGATATCCGCCACGATCTGGGCGTCGATTTGCTCTTCCGAAAGCTTGCCTTCTTTCTTGGCCACGTAGGCCTTGCGCAGGGCCTCGCGGACCGCCTTTTCGTCGGCGCCGCCCTTGACCAGGGCGAGGCGGACTTCGCGGTAGAAGAGGGCGTCGCGGATGTTCGCCGTAGTGAGCGGATCCGAACCGCTCTCGAGGAAGCCCTTGAGCTCGTCGAGGTCGGCCTTGACCTTGGTGTTGTCGGCCCGGAGTTGCGCGATGCTGTCGACGTAGGAGTCGATCGAACGCTTGGCGCCGTCGCAGACCGGCTTATCGACTTCAATGGTCATCTTCTTGGTGGAAGGACGGATGGTCAGCAGGCCGCCCAAGGACCAACCGGCGTTGTTGAAATCGCCGCCGTAGATCGCGGTGGTCTGACCGTAGAAGTCGGCGCCGATGTGGACGTTGCCGACGTTGAATCCGAAGACATTGACGTCGGCGCCCACCGCGGTGCCGAGGCCTTTTTGGTCGTATAACTTGAAGCCGCCGTCGACGTTCGTGGTGCCCCAGCCGTAGCCCAGCAGGGTGTACAAGCCGATGCTTCCGGGTCCGACGAAGACGCCGCCCAGGCCGTCGCCGTAAGCGCGCTTCCAGTCGAGCTCGACGCGGGGTCCAATGCCGAGTTGCCACAGCGTGCTGCCGCTGCTGTTCTCGTTGCCCTTGCTGCCATCGAGCTGGACTTGGCCGCCGATGCGGAAACGGACTTTGCCGCGATTCAGGTCGTGGGCCAATCCGCCGTTCAGCAGAAAGTGGGTGAAATCCCCGAATTGGGAGATGTTGTCGATGGCGAAGAGCCCGCCGTTGCGGCCACCCTGGGTTTCAGCGCCAAATCCGAG
Organism: bacterium; assembly: GCA_046346845.1. Classification (GTDB taxonomy): domain Bacteria; phylum UBA10199; class UBA10199; order DSSB01; family DSSB01; genus DSSB01. The sequence continues at coordinate 360,708 of JAXMHH010000001.1, read as the reverse complement.
GCTGAACTTCCATTCCAGGCGAGGAGGATCTTTCTCTTCGGTCTTTTTTTCCGCAGGCTTTGCGGCCGCGGCAGGGGGAGTGTCAACTTTTACGTCCGCAGAAGCGCCTGCGGAAGCGGCGGGTTTGGCTGGTGGCGTCATACCAAATCTCCTCTTTCAGGGGATATAGGATTCAATTGTTAAAATGCTATGACTAACGTCGAACGGTTTATCGCGGGAGACTTTTTAAAGTTGCGGAAAAAAATGAAAAAAGGATCCCCGGCCTTTCGGAGGGTTCCCAAAAGGGGGATCGGGAGATCTTTTTTGCTGTGCCCTGTCGCTGGAAAAATAAAGGTTAGGGACCGGGGCCGGTCCGATAGCGCCACACTACCTTTCCTACCCCGGCCCTAACCCGTGGAATCTTCGAACTATTCGTCCCGTCGCGTGGCCGGGGCGCTCGCATCGCCGGTCGCCGCGTCGGGGGCTACCCGAGGCGTCGGGGACGGGGTGCGGGGAGCGGCATCGCCGCCTCCGCCGCCGGTGACCACGGTGCTGATTGGGGCGCCCGCATCTCCGCCGGTGGCCGGGGCCGAGCTGGCCCGGACTTCGGTGTCCAGCTGCTGGCAGATGGCATCGGTGGTGTTCGGCATGCAGACGAACATCTCGATCCGGCGGTTGACCGCCTGGCGGCCACGGACCTCGTCGGTCAGGGCGGCGCCACGGATCCCGTCGCGATTGAGCATGGTGACCTCGGCCCGGGACATGATGTGGGGGTCCCGTCCGCGGCCGTTCGCCTGGTCGTAATAGTACACGGTCTGGCTCTCGCCGCGTCCGAGTGGGGTGATCATCGCCGGGTCCACGCCGTACATGATGAGGGCGTCGCGGATGGCCTGGGCGCGTCGCAGGGACAGGCGCTGGTTCATCGCGTCGTCGCCGCGGCTGTCGGTGTGACCCACCACGTAGAAGTGGGCGCCGCGCATGTCGGGCGAACGCAGCGTCTCGGCGATGCTGCGGATGACCTCCAGGCTGGGCGAGTATTCCTCGGCCCGACCCTCAGTGGTGTCGCTCGGGGCCCGGCGCGTCCTCGGGAAAATCGCGCGGAAGGCCGCCTCAATTTCCGGCTGGGGTCTGACTTCGCCCCGGTGGTCGCGTCCCCAGGCCTCGGCCGCCGCGTTGAGCGGGGCGATGTCGGAATCGGCGACCGTGACCCGGTCGGGAGCGCCTTGCGGGCGCGCCGTGATGAAGTGGATCTCGGAAAGACGGGTGATGGCCCGGATGAGGCTCGGGGCCGCGGTGTTGGGCACACCCAAGCGGACTAGGGCCATGCGGACCAGGCCGTCGATGAGGCCGCGCTGCTCGCGCAGGTCGGCGCGTTCGTCCTCGAGGCTGGTGCGGAGGCGTTCTAGGTCGTCGCATTCCGCCGGCAGCGGGTCGGGGACATCGACACCCGTGACCTCGCGGAACGCATAAGGATCGAAGTCGTCCGGGAAGATGGTGCGGGCCGCGAGGGTGCGGTTGTCCTCGGTCGAGGGATCGAAGTCGTCGGGGAAGATTTCCTGGGCCTGGCGATCCCGCTCAGCGGGGTCGGTGACCGGGTTTTCCGCACGGCTGCGCAGGTAGCTGCCGTAGAGGCGGCGGAGCTGTTCGACCACCTCGGTACGAGGCGTCGGGTTTGCTCCACTCAGCTGGGCTTGGATATGTTGAGTCAGTGCGGTGCGGAGCGATTGGAGCAGCTGCGCCTGGTCGACGCCCTGGACCTCCAATTGGGTGCGAATGCTCTCGAGGAAGAGGGCGTTTTGGGCGTTCTCCTCGCGCAGGCCGGCATTTTCCGATTGCAGGTTGTGGATGCGCTGGACGATCTCGCCCCGGCGGTCGGCCGAGCAGGCCTCGCCGACCACGACGGTGGGGGCGGGCTCGATGGCGCCGCGCAGGGTGAAGGCGCCGCCAATTTCGAGGAAACCGCTGTTATGGGCGCTGCCGAAGACGGTCGGATTTTGGACGAAGAAGTCCAGGCCCAACTCGACGGAGCCGGCGCGGACATTGATCAAGTTCAGGTCTGCCCGCGGGATCATCGCGAAACCGCCCTGGTCGTGGAGCCGGAATCCGCCGTCCACGGTGGTGGTGCCGAAGCCGTAGCCCAGGGCCCATTCGATGCCCAGGCGGCTCGGGCCGGCGACGGGGCCGCGGCCCCAGGCCCGGCGCCAATCCAATTCAATGCGTGGGGCGAGTCCGAAGATATTGATATGGCTTCCGCTGGTGTTTTCCCCGCCATTGTCGCGGTTGTAGACCAGGGTTCCGCCCAATCGGACCCGCACATTGCCGCGGGTCAGGTCATAGAGGGCGCCGCCGGCGATGCCAAAACCGATCCAGTCCCCGAATTGGGAGATCGGCGAATAGCCAAAAATCGTGGCGTTTCGGCCTCCGTGGTCGGCCGCTCCGATCGAGGCGCGTCCGAAAATGGTCCATTGTTGGGGATCATCGGTGCTGGCCGGGGCCGAGGCATCGGGAGTCGAAGGATTTGCGGGAGTTCCCGCGTCCGAGCGGGCCGTGCGGGTATCTGCAGAGGCATCCGCTACGGGAGCTCCTGCATCCGAATGGGTTGCGGGGGCGTCGACGCTCGCGTCGCGCGAGATGGGTGGGGTCATGGCCGTACTCCTTGGCTGTGCCCCCGCAGAGTGAACGTTTATCAAACGGACAAATTTTGTACTACTTTTTAGACCCGGTTTGCCGGGGTTTCGCCATGTTTATCGCGGGCCTCCCGAGGAAGTTGCTTTAAAAAAAACTTTTATTTCTTCGAAGCAACTAATCCGAAACCGGGTCGATAGTTAATTCGCAGTCCCTAAAAGGCGCACGATGCAACCCACTCGTCTACTTATGAAGAGGTTCATTATGAACAAGACCCCCAAAGCTCTCTTATGGATATTCGGGCTTCTCTTTACCGCGGCCTTCACTGGTAATGCCCAGGCGACGACCTTCAGTCCGCCTAACAATTATGACCTCTGTCAGAACTCTGGCTGCACCTATAAAGAACAGACGCTTCGCACCGCCATCGAAGAGGCCTGCGCCAGTGCGGGAGACGATGTTATCAATTTCGACAAGTGGAGCAGCAGCCATCCCAGCAGCAAGGTGATTACGGTCGACGGACCGCTGGTCATTCCTTCCAGCTGCCAGGGCAAGATCCAAATCATCGGTCGCGACGGGTCGGATGGGGTCGACGTCACGCTCAAGGCCAATGATGACCGGATCTCCGCCACCGACTGCGTCCTGGATATCCAATCGAACGGGAACCTCGTCCAGAACATCAACGTCATCTCCTCGAGCGGGAAGGGTATCTGCGTCAACGGCAACAACAACACCTTGGCTAAGGTTTTCATCGGCCGCAAGCGCGTGGCCGGCACCAACGACGGCAACCACGTCGGCGTCGAGATTAACGGCAACAATAACTCGATGTTTGAGAGCGTGGTGGTGGCCAGCGCCTCCCACGGCGTCGTCGTCACCGGCGACAGCAACAAGTTTAGCAAGAACTACATCGGAACCACCCAGCAAAACGAGGCCACCGCCTCGCCCAGCAACGGCTACGCCAACGGCGGCGACGGTATCCGCATCGACGGCGCCAAGAATCGCGTTGGCGGTTCTCCGACCCTGAAAAACTGGATTTCGCATAACGGCGGCATCGGCATCTCCGTAATCGGCGGCGCCGCGAATCACTATAACGACTTGGGCTTCAACAGCATCTATGGCAACGGCGGCCTGGGCATCGACATTCTTGCGGACGGCCCCACGGGTCCGGGCGCAGGGTCCTGCTCGGCGGGTCCCAACGACTGCTTGGCCTTTCCCTCGATGGTGCGTTCCGAGCCCTATGGCACCAATAATTACGTGATCCAGGGCCGCGGCCCTGCCGGATCCGAGATCCAGATCTACGCGGTGAAGGCTAGCGACGGCGACACCCATGGTGAGGGCAAGGTCTTTATTGATAAATTGAACCTTCCCCCCGGCGATGCCGGCACCACCAAGAGCTTTTCCTATTTGATCAGCGGCCCCAATCTGGCGGCCGGCGTCAAGATTTCGCTGCTCGCCTCCCGTTCGCAGCTCGACGGCAGCGAGACCGTGATCAATACCTCCGAATTTTCCGGAGTCATCGAATTGCACGACGATCCCTCGGATTCTCCGGACCCGCGTCCGACGCCTCCGCCGGAGACCCCTCCGGCGACCTCGACGCCTGTTCCGACTCCGACCGTGACGCCGGGCCCGACGTCCACGCCGACTCCGACCACGACCCCGGCCCCGACCTCTACGCCGGCCCCGACTTCGACCCCGGCCCCGACGTCCACGCCGAGCCCGACTTCGACCCCGGCCCCGACGTCTACGCCGAGCCCGACTTCGACCCCGGCCCCGACGTCCACGCCGAGCCCGACTTCGACGCCTAGCCCGACTTCGACGCCTAGCCCGACGGCTACGCCCGGACCGCACACCTGTCATCCGACCAACTTGATCGCGACCGGCGTCTCGGCCTCGCAGATCGACTTGAGCTGGGTGGACAACTGCCCGGATGAGATGGGCTACAAGATCGAGCGCGGCGCGCCCGGCTTGGATTGCGCCAACCCCGGCGTCGACGTGACCTTCCTCGAGGTGGCCACGGTCGGCATCAACGTCACGACCTACCAGGATCTTGGCGTGCCGACGCCTCCGCTGGCCTCGAATACCACCTATTGTTACCGCGTCCGCGCCTTCTTCTCCGGCTTCACCTTCTCGGATTACTCCAACAAGGATGACGGAAAGACCTTCGCGGCGCCGATCAATATCCCGGCCAACCCGACTCACCTGATCGCGACTGCCGTCAGCAGCACGCAGATCGACGTGAACTGGGTGGATAACTCCAACAACGAGACCGCCTTCGAACTCTGGCGGTCGGTGGGCAACTGCTCCAGCTTCGCCCTGTTGACGGATACCATCCCGGCCAACGCCACGACCTTCAGCGACACGGGGCTCACGCCCAACACCTTGTACTGCTACAAAGTGCGCGCGAAGAACCCGGTCGGCACCAGCAGCTTCTCCAACGCCGACGACGCGACGACCTTCCCGGTCCCGACCACGGTCCCGAATGCGGCGACCAACCTGACGGCGACCGCGATCTCGTCGAGCCAGATCGACGTGACCTGGACCGACAACGCGACCAACGAGGACGGCTATAAGATTGAGCGTTCGACCGACGTCAACTGCAGCCTCGGCCTCGGCTTCGCGGAAATCGCGACGGTCGGCCCGAACACCACGCTGTACCATGACACCGGACTCGCTCCGAGCACCACGTACTGCTACCGAGTCCGTCCCTTCAACGGCGTGGGTAACGGCAACTACTCGAATATCGACGACGCCACCACCCTGGCCAACCCCGGCGTGCCTCCGATCGCTCCGATCAACTTGCAGGCCGACGGCGTGACCAGCAGCCGCATCGACGTCCAGTTCGTCGACACGGCCGACAACGAGAACGGCTTCCAGCTCGAACGCGCCCCCGGAGCCTGCTCCGACGGCAACCCGTTCGCGCCGATCGCCAATCTCCCGGCCTCCGGCGGCATCGGCGGCGGCATCCAGTACCACGACCTGGGCCTGCCCGCGAACAGCACCTTCTGCTACCGCGTGCGCGCCTTCAACCCGGCCGGCAACTCGCCGTACAGCAACATCGACGACGGCTCGACCCTGCCGATCCCGGTGGTCGTGCCCAACACCCCGATCGACCTGACGGCGACCCCGAACGGCCCGCACTCGGTCAAGGTGACCTGGACCGACACCTCGAATAACGAGGATCACTTCGTCGTCCAGCGCGCCGACGGCCTGTGCTCCGCGGCCAATCCGTTCAGCGACATCGCGACGGTGCCCGCGGTCATCGGCAGCGGCTCGGTGGTGACCTTCTACGATAACACCGTCGACGACGCCCATAGCTACTGCTACCGGGTGGTTGCGACCAACATCGTGGGCGACAGCCTGCCGTCCAACGCCGACGACGCCACCACGCCTCCGGACCCTGTCTGTCTGGCCGGTGACGCCGACGGCGACAACATCTGCGACGACAACCTGAACGGCGATCCGGATCCGGATTCGGGCGAAGGCCCTCCGGGCACCGATACCGACGGCGACGGCACGCCTGACGCGGGCGACAACGACTCCGACGGCGACCACATCTCCGACCACGACGAGGAAGGCGACGGCGACGTCAATACGCCTCCCGTCGACACAGACGGCGACGGTACCCCGGACTTCCGCGACCAGGATTCCGACGATGACGGTATCCCCGACGACCAAGAGGATGACGACAACGATCCGAATACGCCTCCGACCGACACGGACGGCGACGGTACCCCGGACTTCCAGGATACCGACTCGGATAACGACGGCATCCCCGACGGACACAACGGTGTTCCTATCGACAACTGCCGCGTGATCCCGAATACGGACCAGAAAGACACCGATCACGACGGTCTCGGCGACGCCTGCGACCCGACCCCGGGCGGCAACGTCGGCGACCAAGACGGCGATGGCATCCCGGATAACGTCGACAATTGTCCGACTGTTCCGAACGCGGACCAGAAGGACACCGACAAAGACGGCATCGGCGATGCCTGCGATCCGACGCCCGGCACCGGCTTCTTCCCCATCCTGCAAGGTTCGGGTTGTAGCCTCAGCCAGGTCGGCGCCATGGGTCTCCAAGGCATCCTGCCCTTCGGCCTGATGCTGATCCCCGGCGCGGTCTTCGGATTCGTCCGCCGGAAAGCGAAAAAGTAACAGAATGGCCGGTCTCGAGATGGGGTCGAGACCGGCCCTTTAAATTTCCCTAACACCCCATACCCCCAGAAGGCCCTCAAGTCGTGGCCATAAGCCACAACGAGAGGGCCTTCGTTTTTTTGGAGAAGGGGGTGTTTTCAGATTTTTCCAAAAACACATAAAAAAATTAATAATTTTAATGAGTTGAGCGTATTTCTGGGCAGTTCTCAGGGAGCCCTTGCTGAGGGTCGGATTTTCTAAAGAAAATTTTCCCCTTTATCCCGAGTATCAGGAGGCATAGAATTCTTTGTACAGATTGTGCGCTGTGAAAAAAATTCTTGCCAGAACCACCGCAGGGGCGTACACCAAGTTCATTAATTAGACCCTATATCCCACACTCCTCTTAACCCCTAGGGCCCCCAACGCAAGTTGGGGGCTCTTTTTTTCCAGCCCTGCTGCTGACAGAGGACGGCAATTCCGTTACATTCGGCAACAATGTCGCAATCCTTCCTTCCTCAAGTGACCGTAGTGGGTGGCGGCCTGGCCGGCAGCGAGGCCGCCTGGCAGTTGGCCCAACGCGGCTGGCGAGTCCGCCTCTTCGAGATGCGGCCCCAAAAAAAATCCGCGGCCCATCAGACCGGCGATTTCGCCGAATTGGTGTGCAGCAATTCCCTGCGCGGCGCGGATTTGAAAAACGCCGTGGGCCTGCTCAAGGAGGAAATGCGCCGTCTGGATTCCTTGATCCTGCGCGCCGCCGACGCCCACGCCGTGCCTGGGGGAGGGGCCTTGGTCGTCGACCGGGAGGGTTTCGCGAAATTCGTCACCCGCGCGCTGCGGGAACATCCCCATATCGAAGCGGTGCTCGACGAGGTCGTCGAGCTGGACTCGCTGTCCGCGCCGGGCAGTCCGGTCTTGCTGGCCACGGGTCCGCTGACCAGCCCTGCCTTGGCGGAACGGCTGCGCGAGCTCACGGGCTCGGAATCCCTCTATTTTTACGACAGCATTGCGCCGATCGTGGAGGCCGAGAGCATCGACATGGAAGTGGTGTTCCGCGCCTCCCGGTACGACAAGGGAGAGGCGGATTACCTGAATTGTCCGATGACTCGGGAGGAGTACGAAGCCTTCGTGGAGGCCTTGGTGAGCGCCGAGCAAGTCCCCACGAAAGACTTCGAGCAGGCCAAATTCTTCGAGGGGTGCCTGCCGGTCGAAGTCATGGCGGAGCGAGGCCGGAACACCCTGGCCTTCGGGCCGATGAAGCCGGTAGGCCTGGTCGATCCGCGCAGCGGAAAGCGTCCCTATGCCGTCGTTCAGCTGCGGCAGGACAACCTCCATGCCACGCTATTCAATATGGTGGGTTTTCAGACCCGGATGAAATACCCCGAGCAGCTCCGCGTCTTTCGCATGATCCCGGGCCTGGAAAAGGCCGAATTCCCCCGGCTCGGCAGCATGCACCGCAACACCTTCATCCATTCGCCCAGCCTACTCAGCCCCCAGCTCGAGCTGAAGTCCCGGCCGGGTCTCTTCTTGGCCGGGCAGATGATCGGGGTGGAGGGTTATGTCGAATCCGCCGCCATGGGCCTATACGCGGGGATGGTGATCTCCGCCCGCCTGGCGGGGCGGGAGCTTGCGCCGCCTCCGCCCGTCACCGCACTGGGGGCCTTGGTGCGGCACATCAGCAGCGCGGCGGCTGGGCAGGATTTTCAACCCATGAACGTCAACTTCGGCCTCTTCGCGGCGCCGCCGCACCTGGCGCGCAAAGACAGGCGCCTGGAGCTGGCGCAGCACGCCTTGAGCGAACTGGCGCGGTGGCGGGACGGCGGAACGGCAGAACGCGGTGATCCGGAAACGCTTCGAGCGGCGGGAGGTGGGGGATGAGCCGAGTCCAGGAATTTTTGGATTACCTGCGCACCGAGAAGCAATTCTCCGCGCATACCCTCAAGAATTACGCGATCGACCTCCGCGAGTTGGGCGAATTCCTGTCGCGCAGCCCGGGACCCTGGCTGAAGGACGGCGAGCTTCGTTGGGAGGAGCTGACCATCCTGCCGCTGCGTTCCTACCTGGCCCAGGCCCATGGGCGGCTCAAGCCCAGCTCGCTGGGCAGGCGCATCGCGACTCTGCGCAGTTTTTTTCGATTTTTGGCCAAACGCGGCCTGATCAAACGCAATATCGCCCTGGAGCTCTCCGCCCCCAAGCTGCCGAAGACCTTGCCCAAATTCTTGGACGTGGAGGAGGCCTTTCGCTTGATGGAGGTCCCGCAAGGCAACGATTTTGAATCGCGGCGGGACCGGGCCATCCTCGAGCTGTTTTATTCCAGCGGGCTCCGCATCGGTGAGCTGACGGCCTTGCGCATCCCCGACCTCGACCTCAAGGAGGGCATGGTCCGGGTGAAGGGAAAAGGTCGCAAAGAGAGGCTCGTCCCGGTAGGTTCGAAGGCCTGCGCCGCGGTGGCTGCATATTTGGAGTTGCGTTCCGGCCTTGCGGCCCAGGCGGGGCACGAGGACTGTCTCTTTTTGGGCAAGCAGGGCAGGGCGATCCACCCCAGCGTGATCGCGAAACGCCTCCAGGGCTACGCCCAAAAGATGGGGCTGCCCAAGAGGATCACCCCGCACATGCTGCGTCACAGCTTTGCAACCCATTTGATGAACAACGGCGCTGATCTACGTGGAATCCAAGAACTTTTGGGTCATGCCAGTCTCTCGACCACGCAGAAATACACCCATATTAGCCTTGACAAGCTGATGGCCGTCTACGACAAGTCGCACCCCAAAGCTTAGGGCGACGAATATTTTTTCCCGGCCCTTGACGCGTTCGCCGTTCGTGACCAAATGAGGGAGTATTTTAGGAGTCTCCTTTGGATCCAAAATTCCATGCCACCACGATCCTCGCCGTGCGGCGCGGCTCGGAAGTCGCCCTAGCCGGCGATGGACAGGTCTCGTTCAACAATACCGTGATGAAGGCCGGGGCCAAGAAGGTGCGCCGCATGAAGGAAGGGAAGGTGGTCGCGGGCTTCGCGGGCTCCACCGCCGACGCCTTCACCCTCTTCGAGAAGTTCGAGGCCAAGCTCGAGCAATTCAACGGCAACATCACCCGGGCCGCGGTGGAGCTGGCCAAGGATTGGCGCACCGACCGCATCCTGCGGCGCCTCGAGGCCATGCTGATCGTGGCTAACCGCGAAAAGACCTTCACCCTCTCGGGCAACGGCGACGTCGTCGAGCCCGACGATGGGATCGCCGCCATCGGTTCCGGCGGGCCTTACGCCCTGGCCGCCGCCCGCGCCCTCCTGCACAACACCTCGATGAGCGCCCAGGAGATCGCCCTCGCCGCGATGAAGATCGCGGCCGACATCTGCATCTACACCAACGACCGCATCACCCTCGAAACCATCGAATAGACAGGAATTCCCGGATCGCCCCGGCCGTCCAGGAGCAATCGCCATGAAAGCCGTCAATTTTACTCCCCGTGAGATCGTCTCCGAACTCGACCGCTATATCGTCGGCCAAAAGGCCGCGAAGCGGGCGGTCGCCATCGCCCTGCGCAACCGCTGGCGCCGCCAAAACGTCGGTCCCGAGCTGCGCGACGAGATCGCCCCGAAAAACATCATCATGATCGGGCCCACCGGCGTGGGCAAGACCGAGATCGCCCGCCGCCTGGCCAAGCTCGCCAGCGCTCCGTTCATCAAAGTGGAGGCGAGCAAGTTCACCGAGGTCGGCTACGTGGGCAAGGACGTCGAGTCCATCATCCGGGAGCTCACCGAGACCGGCGTCAAGATGGTGCGCGAGGAGGAGACGGCCCACGTCATGGCGAAGGCCGAGGACCTGGCCGAGGAGCGGCTCCTCGACCTGCTGGTGCCCAGCGCGCCCAAAGCCGCGCCGGGGGAGGCTGAACCGGATTCGGGCGCCAGCACCCGTGAAAAATTCCGGCAGAGGCTCAAAGAGGGAAAGTTGAACGAGGCCACCGTGGAGCTCGAATCCGGCGGCTCGCCCGGCGGAATCCTGCCCATGATCGAAGTGGTCTCGGGCCCCAACCTCGAGGAGCTCGGCTCCAACCTCAAGGAGATGATGTCCGGCCTGTTCCCCAAGGCCCGCAAGCGCAGCAAGCTCAAGGTCCCCGAGGCCCTGCGCGTCTTGGTCCAGGAGGAAGCCGCCAAACTGATCGACATGGAGCAGGTGACCAAGCTGGCCATCGAGCGGGTGGAACAGAGCGGCATCGTCTTCCTGGACGAGATCGACAAGATCGCCGGCAAGGAATCCTCCCACGGGCCCGACGTCTCCCGCGAGGGGGTGCAGCGGGATATCCTGCCCATCGTCGAGGGCAGCAACGTCAACACCAAATACGGCATGGTCCGCACCGATCACATCCTGTTCATCGCCGCGGGGGCCTTCCACGTCTCCAAACCGAGCGACCTCATCCCCGAGCTGCAGGGCCGCTTCCCCATTCGGGTCGAGCTGGACTCCCTGGGCAGGGAGGACTTCCTCCGTATCCTCCAAGAGCCGGCCAACAGCCTCACCAAGCAGTACGAGGCCTTGCTCGCCACCGAGCAGATCCGGGTGCGGTTCACGCCGGACGGGCTCCAGGAGATCGCCGAGTTCGCGGCCTTGGTCAACGAACGCACCGAAAACATCGGGGCCCGGCGCCTCCATACCATTATGGAAAGGGTCCTGGACGAGATCTCCTTCGAGGCCCCCGACCGGCGGGGCATCGAATTGCAGGTCGATTCGGCCTATGTCCGGGAAAAGCTGGCCGATGTGGTCCAAGACCAGGACCTCAGCAGATACATATTGTGAAAAATTGAGAGGTTCGCTAAAAGGGCAACATCCCCTGACCCCCCTGGCCGGCCGCCGGATGGGGTGGGGGCTTTATCTTTTTGGAGCCGTGATGAGCGATTCCCATAAAAAAGCCGATCCCTCGGCGACCGACATGGACCACCTGATCCACCGCGCCTCCGTCCTGATGGAGGCCCTCCCTTACATCCGCCGCTTCTACGGCAAGGTCATCGTGATCAAATACGGCGGCCACGCCATGGTCGACGAGAAGCTGAAGGAAAGCTTCGCCAAAGACATCATCATGATGCGCTATATCGGCATGATCCCGGTGGTGGTGCACGGCGGCGGGCCGCAGATCGGCCAGGTGCTGAACCGGATGGGGATCGAGTCGAAGTTCCATCAGGGGATGCGCATCACCGACGAGGCCACCATGGATGTCGTCGAGATGGTCTTGGTCGGCAAGGTCAACAAAGAGATCGTCGGCCTGGTCAACCAGCACGGCGGGCGGGCGATCGGCCTCTCCGGCAAGGACGGCCAGCTCATCAAGGCCCGCAAATTGGCCGAAGAGAAGGTCTCCTTCGACCGCGACGGGGTCAACGAGATCATCGACCTGGGCCGGGTGGGCAACGTGGCCGAGGTGAACACCGGCATTTTGCAATTGCTCGAGAAGGATAACTTCATCCCGATCATCGCACCGGTGGGCGTCAGCGAGGCCGGCGAGGCCCTCAATATCAACGCCGACCTGGTCGCGGGCGCCATCGCCAGCGCCCTGCAGGCCGAGAAACTGGTCCTGCTCACCGACGTCGAGGGGGTGAAAGACGCCCAGGGCAAGCTGATCAGCGAGCTAAGCGTCTCGCGGGCGACCAAGCTGATCGACGACAAGGTGATCCAAGGGGGGATGATCCCCAAGGTCAGCTGTTGCATCCGCGCCCTCTCCAGCGGGGTGCGGTCGGCCCATATCATCGACGGGCGCCAGCAGCACGCGGTGCTCCTCGAGATCTTCACCGACAAGGGAGTCGGGACCATTTTGCACGAATAATACGATGAATAACTCCGAAATCATCGCCTTGAGCGATCGCTATGTCATGACAACCTACGCACGCCATCCCGTTGCCTTCGTCCGCGGCAAGGGCGCCTACCTGTGGGACGCCGACGGCAAGAAGTACCTCGATTTCCTCGCCGGGATCGCGGTGAACGGGCTCGGCCACGCCCATCCGGCCATCGTCGAGGCGGTCTCCGCCCAGGCCGGCCGGCTCATCCATACCTCCAACCTCTTTTACAACCAGTCCCAGGCCGAGCTGGCCGAATGGCTCTGCAAAAACTCCTTCGCCGGCCGCGCCTTCTTCTGCAACAGCGGCGCCGAGGCCAACGAGGCCTCGGTCAAGCTGGCCCGCATCTACCAGAAGCAGAAGAAGGGAGAGGGTTGCCACGAGATCCTGACCATGGAGAAGAGCTTCCACGGGCGTACCCTGGGGATGATCGCGGCCACCGGGCAAGAAAAAGTTAAGAAAGGCTTCGAACCGCTTCCCGAGGGCTTTCGCCATATTCCCTTCGACGATCTGCAGGCCTTGGCCGCGGCGATGAACGACAAGACTTGCGCCGTCCTGCTCGAGCCGGTGCAGGGCGAGGGCGGGGTCCGCTATCCATCGCCCGGTTATCTCCCGGGAGTGCGGGAACTTTGCAAAAAGCACGGCGCCCTGTTGATCTACGACGAGGTGCAATGCGGGATGGGGCGGACCGGAAAGCTCTTCGCCTACCAGCATTCCGGCGTTGCGCCCGACATCATGAGCCTGGCCAAGTCGCTGGGCGCCGGCCTCCCCATCGGCGCCTGCCTCGCCACCGAGGAGGTGGCCGCGGCCTTCCAGCCCGGCACCCACGCCTCCACCTTCGGAGGAAATTTCCTGGTCTGCGAGGCCGCCAAGGCCTTCCTGCGCGTCCTGCTCGAGCCGGGATTTTTGGAAAAGGTCCGGCAAACGGGGGCCTACCTGGTCGAGCGCCTGCGGGGCCTGCAGAAAAAATACCCCTTCGTCAAGGAGGTGCGGGGCGAGGGCCTGATGGTCGGGATCGAGCTCGAGATCCCCGGTAAGCCCTTGGTGGAAGCGGCCCTGCAGGAGGGCTTGGTGATCAATGCCGCCCAAGAGAAGGTGCTGCGCCTGGTGCCCCCTCTGATCGTCGGCAACAAAGAGATCGACGAGGCCGTGGACATCCTCGAAGACGTCTTCGCCCAGGCCTCGGGAGGTGTCCCCGGATGAAAGCGCCCCGACATTTTCTGACACTCTTCGAGTACAGCGCCCAAGAACTGCTCAATCTTCTAGTACTGGCGGACGAGCTGAAGGCCCGCTTCAAGAAGGGCAAGGAAGACAACAGCCTCAAGGGCAAGATCCTGGCCATGGTCTTCGAAAAATCCTCGACCCGCACCCGCGTCTCCTTCGAGGCGGCGATGCTGCAGTTGGGCGGCCATGCAATCAACATCACCGCGGGCGACAGCCAGCTCGGGCGGGGCGAGACCTACGAAGACACCGCCCGCGTCCTTTCCCGCTATTGCCAGGGCATCATGCTCCGCACCTATTCCCAGGTGAACCTCGAGAAGATGGCCGAGGCGGCCAGCGTCCCGGTGATCAACGGCCTGACGGATCTGTTCCACCCGGTGCAGGTGATGGCCGACCTGCAGACCATCCTCGAGGTGAAGAAGACCCTCAAGGGCCTGAAGGTCACGTATATCGGCGACGGCAACAACCTGGCCAATACCTGGATCAATGCGGCGATCGTGCTCGGCTTCGACCTGAATGTCTGCTGCCCCCCGGGCTACCAGCCCTCCGGGGCCCTGCTCAACCAGTTCGGGAAGGTCCACGCCAACGTGCAGATGGTCGAGAACCCGGTCGAGGCGGTCAAGAGCACCGACGCCATCAACACCGACACCTGGTTCTCAATGGGGCAGAAGGAAGACGAGAAAAAGCGCCAGCTCTTCGCCCCTTATCAGGTGAACCGCCAGCTGCTCTCCCACGCCGCCGATGACGTGATGGTCCTGCACTGCCTGCCGGCCCACCGCGACGAAGAGATCACCAGCGAGGTGTTGGATGGGCCGCACTCCTACGTGTGGGAGGAGGCCGAGAACCGGCTCCACATGCAGAAGGCGATTTTGAAGACTTTAATGGGCTAAGGGAAGGCATCCCGCCCGCATCCATGGAGAACATCATGTCCGAGAAAATCCAGAAAGTCGTCCTGGCCTATTCCGGAGGCCTCGATACCTCCGTCATCATCAAGTGGCTCATCGAAAATTACGGCTGCGAGGTCGTGGCCTTCGCCGCCGACCTGGGGCAGGGCGAGGAGCTTTCGCCCTTGAAAGAGAAGGCCATCAAGACCGGCGCCAGCAAGATCTATATCGAGGACCTCAAGGAAGAATTCGTCCGCGATTTCGTCTTCCCCATGCTGCGCGCCAACGCGATCTACGAGGGCGCCTACCTGCTCGGCACTTCCATTGCCCGGCCGCTCATCGCCAAGAAACAGATCGAGATCGCCCAAAAGGAAAATGCCGACGCGGTCAGCCACGGCGCCACCGGCAAGGGCAACGACCAGGTGCGCTTCGAGCTGACCTATTACGCCCTCCAACCCGGCATCCACGTCATCGCGCCCTGGCGGGACTGGAAATTCAAATCCCGCAGCGATCTGATCGAATACGCCGAGCAGAACGGCATCCCCGTTCCGGTCACTAAATCCAAGCCTTACAGCTCCGACCGCAACCTCCTGCACATCAGCTTCGAGGGCGGCATCTTGGAAGATCCATGGAACGAGCCGCCGGCCGACATGTTCCTGCTCAGCAAAAGCCCCGAGGCCGCTCCCGACAAGCCCACCGTGATCGAGGTCGAATACGAGCAGGGCAATCCAGTCGCCGTCAATGGGCAAAAGCTCTCGCCCGCGGCCCTGCTCGCCAAGCTCAATGAGATCGGCGGCGAGAACGGGGTGGGACGCGTTGATCTGGTCGAGAACCGCTTCGTCGGCATGAAAAGCCGGGGGGTCTACGAGACCCCGGGCGGCACCATCCTGCACGCCGCGCACCGCGCCGTCGAATCCATCACCCTCGACCGCGAGGTCCTCAAGATCCGCGACTCGCTGATTCCGACTTACGCCGCCCAGGTCTACAACGGCTTCTGGTACGCCCCGGAGCGAGAGCTCCTGCAGGGCCTGATCGACGAGGCCCAACAGCGGGTCACCGGAACCGTGCGGCTCAAGCTCTACAAGGGCAACGTCACGGTCACGGGGCGGAAGTCCCCCAATTCCTTGTTCAGCGAGGACTTCGCCACCTTCGAGAAGGACACCGTCTACAACCAGAAGGACGCCGAGGGCTTTATCAAGATCAATGCCCTGAGGCTCAAGATCCGCTCGCTGATGCAAAAGTCGCGGTAGGATTTTCCGTGCGCTGCGCGGTGAATTTTTTCGCAACTATTGGAAACCAGGGGCGAAATATCCCCAAATTCATCATAACCGGTATTATTGCCGCATTTTCTAAGGTTCCAGGGGCTTTATGACCTTGAATATCGCCGCCCTGCGCACGCGACTCGACGCCGCGGGCCAGGCGGAGCTCACCTCGCTTAGCCGTGAAACCGACCCGGGACTCGCCGCCGAGTCCTGGCTGAATTTCGCCCAGCGCCAGGAGGCGGCAGGGCGCTTGGAGGCGGCGGCGGAGATCTACTCCGAGCTGGCCGGCGGGAATTCCCCCTTGCCTTCCGCCATTCCCCGTCGGGCGCGGGAGCGGCTCGAGGTCCTCCTGGGAAGGGGTTCTTTCGGCGGACGTTTTGAGTTCTTGGCTCGGAATTTCGCTCGAGAGGCCTCCGACCCCGCCATGCTCTTGGGGATGGGCGCCGCAGCCACGGTTTCCTCCATGGTCAGGCTTGGGATGCTGTCGCGATTGCTCGCCTCGCCCTCGGCCAATCTCTTCACCCGCGGCGCGGGGGCGCGCTGGCTTGCCGCGTCCGCCGCCTTCCTGCCCGAAGTGGGGGCCTTTTGGGGCGCCAGCCGTGCGACCCGCGCGGCCTTGGGCGGTCCCGACCAGGCCTGGGATCTGCGCAGCGTGACACGGGAATGGGCCAGCCTGGGTCTCAGCCTCGGGCTCTTGAAGCTCGGCGGTTGGGCGAGTCGCGGTCTCTTCGACCGGCTGCATGGGGTCGATGCCTTGAGCGGAGGCGTGGCGAGGTTGCCGGCCTTCACGCGCTGGTCCCGGCCCCTGCTGGAAAACCTGGGGATGTTTTCCGGGATCGCCTTGGCCCATGGCCTCGAGCCGCGCCTGGGCCTGGCGCCGGAACGGGGAGAGGGTAGTTTTTGGACCGATTCCCTAGCAACCCTGCTGCAATTCCATGTGGGAGGCCGCTTGAGCCGCGAACTGCTGGGACCGCGTCATGCCGCCCTGTTGGAGTCCCTGGCAATACGCACCCGTGCCCTGGAAGCTTCACCGCCGGAAGCCGATCCCGCCCTAGCCCCAATCCCCGCCTTGGCGATGGCAGGAGGGCCTGCGGCACCCCGGCCCCTGGCTTCCTCGCGCCCGGAGTTTCGTTGGCCTACGGTATTTATGGCCCAGAGCCTGGAAACCCTGGGTGGAACCAGGGCCAGTGCACCGGCCCAGCCGCCCGCCTCCGGGGTTGAGCCAGCTCGGGAGGCCCGCCGGCGCATCGCCATCACCCGACTCGTGGTGGAGGAGCGCATCACAGCCCTCGACCCGGACTTTTTCCAGCCGGAGCGGAGGATGGAGCTCTTGTCCCGGGCCCGCAAGTGCCTGTTCAATCGGTCCGAACGCGCCCGGCTCCAACACGCGATCCGTCGCTACCTGAATGAAGAGCGCCTGCCGAGCTTCAGCTTGGACCATCCCCTGGTTCGGGAACGGCTCGGCGCGGTGTGGCGGAATAACCCCCCGCCAAGCCGGGAGGCCCTATCGCCCAGGTACCGAGCCGCCCTGGAAAGCATCCACGAGGCCCGGGAGATCCTGGCGAGCCTTGCCTTCGCGGATGGCAACCGCCTCGAGCCCTCGGCCTTCCGGCATTCTCCCGCGCTTTCCCAGGCCTTGGGAGTCGAACTTTTTTATCTCAACGACGCGGGGCGCGAGACCGGTTCCTTCAAGGAACGAGGCGCCTTGGTCGAGGTTCGTCGCGCCGCCTTGGCGGGGGCCCTGCACGTGGTGACGGCCTCCCACGGGAACCACGGCCTGGCCGTGGCCATGGCCGCGGATCGCCTCGGGCTCCGCAGCACGATCGTGGTTCCCGACACCACCCCACGCATCAAGATCCAGCGCCTGCAAGGCCTGGGGGCGGACGTCGTCACGACCGGGAAGGAACCCTGGCGCGGCTACGAAGAGGCGCGGGACTGGGCCCTGCGCTACGTCTTCGAAAGGAATTTTTTGCTGGATCGCGACCTCGAATTGCGGGGTGTCTTGCGCTACGTGCACGGTTTTGAAGATGTGGTTCCGGGACAGGGCGTCGCGGCCTTCGAGATCTTGGAGGCCATTCAGCGGCTACCGCCCGCGGAGCGCGAGCGATTTTCACGCGCGACCTTCCTCATTCCCACGGGAGGAGGGGGCTTGGCCGCCGGGGTGGCCACCGTCCTGCGCAGCTATCTCCCGGAGGCGCGGGTGATCGCGGTGGTCTCGACGGAGGCCCCCGCCATGCATTTCTCTCTGATCGAGGGGCGGCGGAGCGAGGTCTTCCTCAACGAAAAGGGGCTCTGCGACAGCGGGATCGGCCTGACCATTCCCGGCTACCGGCCCTTCGAGCTGCTGCGCGAGACCCTCGACGGCTCCCTGGCGGTCAGCGATCCGCAGGTGGCGGAGGCCATGCGCCTGATCCACCGCGGGGAAGGGCTCGTGGTGGAGGGCGGGGCCGCGACCGGCGTCGCCGCGGTGATGAGCGGAAGGCTGCAAGAGCTAGGGCACCGCGAGGGTTCGCCCGTCGTGACGATCTTCACCGGGGGGAATATCGACCTTGCCTTGCGCCAGGCGGTGTTGCTAGGGAGCGGCGTTCCAGCGAACGGCCACTGATGCCGCGGTTGGGGAATCCAATGGTTTTTTGAATCTCGGAATTGGGAGTGGGGCCTCCCAATAGCGCTTTAATGCACTTTTTTGGGTAAGGAAAAAATGGTTTCTTTTGGCTCTCCCGCATTCGGGGTGCGGCCCGTCGCCGATTCGCGCTTGCGAGCGGAGAGGGCTGCCTTTCGTCCTGAATCTCTCCTCTTGCGTCTGTTCACGGGCCTTATCTCTCCCAGTGAGGCCGGTACTGAAATTCCAGCACATGCTTATTCCGCGAGGGCGGTGCTCGATGCCCTGCCTGCCGGCAGGCGAGCTGCCTTGGACTCCCTACTCGGCACTTCCATGGTGGAGGAGCTGGCCTCCCTGTCCCGGGAGCCGGATCCCGTTCTCTTCTGGGAGGCCCTGAGCAACGCGGCGTCTCGTCTCGCGAACGAGGGGAGGGAGGCTGCGGCTGCGAGTATCTACGACTTTCTGTTGCGGGAAGGGGGTTCCGACTTGCCCGCGGGAATGCTGCGTCGCGCCCGGGAGGCCCGCGAGGCCTTATCGGGCAGGGGTCCGCTTGGGCTCCGCCTGGAGGCGACGGCGAGGCGCTTCACCGCCGAGGTCACCAGCCCCGGTCCCTTGCTCGGCATGGCGGCCGCGACCACGGTATTTTCCCTGTGCCGACTGGGCATCCTCTCCCGACTCTGGAGTTCCTCCGAGGCCGCTTGGTGGAGCCGGGGTTTCGGGTCCAGGGCCATCGCCGCCTCGCTGGCCTTGGTGCCGGAGGCGGGGACCTTCTGGTTGACCCACAAGGCCCTTGCGGAATTTCAGCAACCCGGACGGCAGGATTGGAGTCTCGGGCAAAACCTGCGGGAACTTCGCGGCACCCTGTTGGGCTTGGGCCTGCTGCGCGCGAGCGGCTTCCTGTCCCAGCGCCTCCATCAGGGCCTGCGGGGGGCCGAGGCGCTTGCCGCGGCCGGTCCTTCCCTCGAAGCGAAACTCGTCCATCAGGCCGGGATGTTCGGCGGCATCCTCTCGGCCCACGCGCTGGAGACCCACTTGGGCTGGAGGCGACCGGAGGCGCCTGCGGACGCCGTCTTCGAGTCGCTCGTGACCTTATTGCATTTCAACGTGGCCGGGCGGATTTCTTCCGGCGCATTTCCCTCTCTCTACGGTCATCAGCGCGGCTTCGAGCTGCGCCTGCGCGCCCAAGAGGCGAGGCAGATGGGAGATTGGTCCACCAGCCTCTTGTCCGGGCCGGAATCCGGGCCCGGGGATGGATCCGCGGCCTTGGCAGGGTCGGCGGGAAGGCGGCCTGGCGCCAACCCGGGACGGGCGATCCTATTCCCCAATACCTTGATGATGATGTCCACCGAGGGTCCGGACGGGAAACGGGCTTCGTCCAGCTCGGGTTGGAATTGGGGCAGCGTCGCCCCCCCGGCCCTTACCGGAGAAGGCCAGGATTACAATCTGCAAACGAGGGCCGAGGCCCTCGAATGGCTGGGGCGGGCGCGCGGCCGAGCGGCCGGGCTGACGCATCTGCATTCTATCTTGCGTTGGTTGGATATTCCCCAGCGGCAGCTCTTCATCCGCGAGGCACTGCAGCAGTTCAAGCCGGAGGAGGTGATCGAAGCCTTGGCGGGGCGCCTCGATCCGGAGTTGCCGAGGGCCGAACGCCTGGCTTCGATCTCCACGCTCCACCTCCTGACCCTGGAACAGCCGACCCGCTTTGCGGAGGTCAATCGGGCCTTGGGTCAAGCCGCCGGCAGATTCGGTCTCGACGCCGGCGCGGTTCTAGCCTGGGAAGGGGTGAAGGGGGAGCTTCGGTGCCAACTCGACTCGAATGCCTCTGCCGGTGCCGATTCGGGAGGAGGGATCCGCGAAGCCGTCTTGCAGGCCAGGCAGGTCTTTGCGTCCCATGGCTCGCCGCATCCCTTGGCCAATGAATTGCTGGAGGGCTTGCGCAGCCTCCCCGGCAGTCCCGCCAATTATCGAAAATACGTCCTGCTGGCCGCGGCGCCCTTGTCCCAAAACTCCCTTCCGAACCCCGATCCCTTCGATCATTTCCTTCAAGCCCTGTTCCTCTCCGAACGCGCGGCGGAGAGCGGCGAATGGGTGTTGGGGAGGGAGTTTCTGCGCCAAGGGCGGGCTCGGCTTCAGCCAGGCGATTTACCGGCGATGGGAGCCGGTGCCATCAATCGCCTCAGCCAGGACTTGGGCGCGAGGGAAAAGGCCCTGATGGATACGGTCGTCAACCTGATCGGCCTGAAAGATGCTTCGGAAAATCCCTTCCTTCGCCAAGATCCGCGATTCCAAATCTCCCAGGTCGCTCTGTTGCGGGCGCTTTGGCAAAAAGCCCAGGTCGGCAGGCGCGGTGCGCCGCTGGGGGAGGCGACCAGCTACGAAAGGTTCGCCGCGGATCTGCTCGATCGAGAAGCGACGGAGACTTGGCTGGCCCAAGTCCCCGAGGCCGAGCTCCGGGGCAATTTGTCGCCGGCGTTCCGGGAGTTGGCGGACTACGTGGGGCGTCGCCAGGACGGATCGGAGCCTTATTGGCCCAGCCTCTTGGGCAATATCTCGGAAAATTTGGTTGCCTCCTCCAATCCCGAGCTGGCGTTTCGAGTGCTGCGCGACCTTCACCTCATCGAGGTGGCTCCCCCGGAGGTCTTCCAGGACGTCGTCATTTCCCAGGTGACCAACATCGAGATCGCCCTGCGGCAGACCCGGGACCCCCAGAGATTGCGAAATTTGGAAGCCCTGAAGGGGCGCCTCGCCCAATGGGCCCAATCCTTTTGAGCACTTATGCCTTGACGGTTTTCGCCCCGGGTGATTAAGGTCCGAGTGCTTAATTCCGGAGCGTGTCTCCCGCGTCGTTTTTTGTATCCTAATCAGTAGGTTACGGCTTTTTTTGATACAGCTTACGGGCGGGGAGATGCGAGTTTTGAATTTATGTACCGCTACCGCCTGATGGCCCCCGGGCCCACCCCCGTCCCCGAATCGGTTCTCACCAAGATGGCCCTCCCCATCATCCACCATCGCACCGAGGCCTTTGAAAAGGTCGTCGCCGAGGTGAGGGAAGGCCTCAAGTGGCTCTATCAAACCCAGAACGAGGTCTTGATCTTCGCGGCCAGCGGCACCGGTGCCATGGAAGGCGCGGTGGTCAATCTGATGTCGAAGAACGACCGTGCCCTGGTGGTCGACGGCGGCAAGTTCGGCGAGCGTTGGTGGAAGATCTGCAAAGCCTACGGCATCGCCCATGACGTCATCAAGGTGGAGTGGGGCCAGGCTGTCGACGCCAAGCTCCTCGAGGCAAAACTCAAAGAACACGATTACCGAGCGGTTTTCATGCAGGCCTCCGAGACCTCGACCGGCGTTGCCCACCCCATCGAGGCGGTCGCCAAGATCGTAAAGAATATGCCCAACACGGCGCTGGTCGTCGACGCCATCACGGCCTTGGGTGTCGTCAATATTCCCACCGACGCCTGGGGCATCGACGTGCTCATCACGGGTTCGCAGAAGGCCTTGATGCTGCCGCCGGGCTTGGCCTTCGCCTCGGTCAGCAAGAAGGCGCTGGCGCTTTGCGAAAAGAGCGACCTCCCCAAGTTTTATTTCGACTTCAAGCGCGAGCTGAAGTCGATCCAAGAGAACACCACCGCTTGGACGCCGGCGGTTTCGCTGATCATCGGCCTGCAAGAGGTCCTGCGCCTGATGAAGCAGGAGGGCCTGGAAAACCTCTTCAAGCGTCATGCCGTGCAAGCCAAGGCAACGCGCGAGGGCTTGAAAGCCATGGGCCTCAAGCTCTTCGCGCCGGACGCGCCTTCCGACGCCGTCACCGCCGTCTACTCGCCGGAAGGCATGGACGCGGGCAAGATCGTCAAGACGCTCAAGAACAAGTTCAATATGACCATCGCAGGCGGCCAAGACCAGGCCAAGGGCAAGATCTTCCGGATCGGACACCTCGGCTATTACGACCCGATGGACATCCTCAACGCCCTCGCGGCGGTGGAATCGGCGCTCATCGAAAACGGACACAAGATCACGGCGGGCGTCGGCCTCGGCGCGGCCATGAAGGTATTGATGGAAGGGTAAAATGCCAAAAGTACTCGTCAGCGACAAACTCAGCGAAGAAGGCCTCAAGATCCTCCGGGCCGGCCCGGGTCTCGAGATCGACGTCAAGACCGAGCTCAAGCCGGAAGAGCTTGAGAAGATCATCCCCGAATACGACGCCCTGATCATCCGCTCCAACACCAAGGTCACGGCCGCCTTGTTAGAGAAGGCCAAGAGGCTCAAGATCGTGGGACGTGCCGGGATCGGCGTCGACAACGTCGACTGCGTGGCCGCCAGCAAGCACGGCATCATCGTCGAGAACACGCCCAGCGGTAACGCCACGACCACCGCCGAACAGGCCGTGGCGATGATGTTCGCCGTCTCCCGCATGATTCCCCAGGCGACCATGTCGATGAAGGAGGGGAAGTGGGACAAGAAGAGCTTCGTGGGCCGCGAGCTGACCAACAAGATCCTCGGCGTCATCGGGGTGGGCAACATCGGCAAGATCGTCGCCGAGCGCGCCTTGGGCCTCAAGATGAAGGTCCTGGGCTACGACCCCTTCCTCACCGCCGAGGCGGCGGCCCAAATGGGCATCGAGCTGGTGAGCCTCGACGAGCTGTTCAAGCGCTCCGACTACATCACGGTCCACGTCCCGCTGATGGACAAGACTAGGAACCTCATCAACAAGGACAGCTTCGCCAAGATGAAGAAGGGCGTCTTCCTGATCAACTGCGCCCGCGGCGGCATCGTCAACGAGGCCGATCTGCTGGCGGCCTTGGAAGAGGGCAGGGTGGCCGGGGCCGGGCTCGACGTCTTCGAAAAGGAACCGCCTCCGGCCGATTATCCCTTGGTGAAGCACCCTCGGGTCGTCTGCACCCCGCACTTGGGCGCCTCCACCGACGAGGCCCAGCTGAACGTCGCCATCGAGGTGGCGGAGCAGATCGTCAATTATTTCAGCACCGGCGAGGTGAAAAACGCCGTGAATTTCCCTAGTATTTCCGGGGAATTGGCCAAGGTATTGAAACCATATCTTTTGCTTACCGAGAAGATGGGCCTGCTCCAGGGGCAGTTGGCCGAAGGCACCCCCAAGCAGATCACCATCGAGTACACAGGCGAGATCACGAAGTTTCCCCTGGCACCGATGACGGTCTGCGTGCTCAAGGGCCTGCTCGAACCGATGCTCGACAACGTCAGCGTCAACTACGTCAACTCACCTCTCATCGCCAAGGAGCGCGGCATCAAGGTGGTCGAGTCCAAGGTCGAGGAGACTGCGGATTTCGCCAGCCTGATCAGCGTCACCCTCGAGACCAGCGCGGGCAAGCGCCTCGTCTCCGGGACCACCTTCGGCAAGACCAATCCCCGCATCGTCCGGATTGACGGGTTCTACCTCGAGGCGGTCCCCGAGGGCACTATCCTAGTGGTTCGCAACTACGATCGTCCGGGCGTCATCGGCAATATCGGCACCTTGCTCGGCAAGAACCAGGTCAATATCTCGCGCATGCAGCTCGGTCTCAGCAAGGACAACGGCGAGGCCTTGGCGCTCTACAACGTCGACGAGCATGTCCCCACCGAGGTCCTGAACGAGTTGAAGGCCCTGCCGAATATTATTTCCGTGAAGGAAGTGAAGCTCTAATGGCCAATGTCGTCATTGTAGGCACCCAATGGGGGGATGAAGGGAAGGGCAAGATCGTCGACTTCTTCACCGCCCATGCCGACGCGGTGGTGCGTTTCCAGGGCGGCAACAACGCCGGGCACACCCTCGTGGTGGACGGCAAGAAGACCATCCTGCACCTGATTCCCTCCGGCGTCCTGCATCCCAAGAAGGTTTGCGTGATTGGCAACGGGGTCGTGGTCGACCCGAAGGTCTTGCTCCAGGAGATCCGGGCCTTGAAGCAGGCGGGCTACCTCAAGAAGCCCGAGAGCCTGCGGATCAGCAATCTGGCCCATGTCATTCTGCCCTATCATCAGAGCATCGATAAGCTGCGCGAGGTCGCGAAGGGGGACGCCAAGATCGGCACCACCGGGCGCGGCATCGGCCCCTGTTACGAAGACAAGGTGGCCAGGCGCGGGATTCGCATCGCCGATTTCGTCGCTCCCGAGATCTTCGCCGAACGCCTCAATTCCCTGCTGCCCGAGCGCAATGCCTATATCCAGGGAGTGCTGCAGGGAGAGCCCTTCGACGCCGACGCCCTGCTCAAGGAATATCGCCCCTTGGCGGCCGAGATTCGCCCCTATGTCGATGACGTCGGCGAACTCCTGCAAAAATGGGTCAGCAAGGACAAGAAGCTTCTCTTCGAGGGCGCGCAGGGGACCAGTCTCGACGTCGACCACGGCACCTATCCCTACGTCACTTCCAGCAATACCGTGGCGGGCTATGCCTCCTGCGGCAGCGGCCTGGGGCCCACCCAAATCGACCAGGTGGTCGGGATCGCCAAGGCCTACACCACGCGGGTCGGCGGCGGGCCCTTTCCGACCGAATTGGAAGACGACATCGGCGCCTACCTGCGGGAGAAGGGCGGCGAGTTCGGCTCTACCACCGGCCGGCCGCGGCGCTGCGGCTGGCTTGACCTGGTAGTGATTCGCCACGCGATGCGGGCCAACGGGCTCACCTCCATGGTGATGACCAAGCTCGATGTTCTCAGCGGGCTCAAGACTATTCGTATCTGTACCGGCTATCGGCTCGGCTCCAAAACCTTGAAGACCATCCCGGCGACCGTCGAGGAGCTCCAACAGGTGAAGCCCATCTACCAAGAGGTGAAGGGCTGGAACGAAGACCTGACCGAAGTGACTCGCTGGAAGCAGATGCCCCCGGCGGCGAAGAAATACGTCGAGAAGGTCGAGAAGCTTCTCGAATTGCCTATGACCTCGGTCTCGGTGGGGCCCTCGCGTCAACAGCACATTGTGCTGAAAAACCCATTTAAATAATCTACAGAAGCCTTCGTGGTTTGCGGCGTCCCGGCTAGAAACGGGGAGGTGCCCCTGTAAGGCACGGCCCCGTCGGGCTACTCGCGCCAAAAAAGCCGGTTCGCAAAATCAGTTAGGGTCTTCCTTCGTCAGCCCCTAACTGATTTGCTCTCTCGGCTTTTTTGCCGCTCCTACGCCCTCCTTCCTGCCTTTGCCTTACAGGGGCACCTCCCCGTTTCTAGCCTCTCGCAAGGAAATGACCTGAGGATTCTTTCAAGGAAAATTCCGAAATTTGCTGAGCATCGCCTCCTGATGGGGCAAAAGCCCGACGGACTAGGGTTCTTTTCCCGTTTCAGGCCGGCCGCTGCGTGGGCCGAAATTTGGATAGCGCGCCCGAATTCTTGCTGGATTCGGTGGACTCAAGGTGTTTAAACTCAAGTGATGTCCGAACTGCCGAATTCCATCACCGCCGTCACCGCCAAACTGAAACGCCGCGTCAATCGCTATTTTCACGACTACCAGGCGCAAATCACTGGAACCGCCACCGAGCGTTTCTTGAAGGAATGCCTGGCCGAAGTCGAGCGGGCGCAGGGGCTCCCGGCCTGGGAGGCGGCCTTGGGGCGCTGGAACGAGGTGAAGTCCCATATCGAGACCCACTTTGAATTGGTGCAGCTGGCCTTCCAGCGCTTTACGGAAGATCAGGCGGTGGAGGCCGAGGAACGGCGCCTCCGCGAGGAGGTCGAGCCCGTCTATTCGGTGTGGAACGCCAAGGTCCGTGAGAAATTCCTCGCCTCGCCCGAACGGCCGGCCTTGGAGGCCAAGTACGGAAAGCAGTTTTTTGCTCAGTTGCAGCTGGCCCAGGACGCCTTCGATCCCAAGAACGTCGCCGTCGAGACCAAGCTCAATAAGGTCCTGAGCGACTATACCAAGCTCTCCGGCGGGGCCTTTTTCGAGGTGGAGGGAAAGAAATACCCACTCGCCCACATCAAAAAATTCGCGGTCTCGCCCGATCCTAAACTGCGCTGCGACAGCTATCGCAGCTACGCCTCCTGGTTTCTGAACAACCGGGATGCCCTCGAGGGAATCTACGACGAAGCCATCGGCTACCGCGGGGAGATGGCCAGGACCCTGGGGCATGAAAATTTCATCCCCTTGGCCTACCAAAAGATGCGGCGGCTCGATTACGGGCCGGAGGAGGTGCGGGTGTTCCGCGAGGAGATCCGCGAGGTCATGGTGCCCTTGGCCGGGAAGATCCGCGCCTGGCAGGCCAAGAGCCTCGGGGTTTCCCAGGTTTCGGCATGGGATATGGATTATTTTCCGGAATGGAAGGTGGGGGGGCTGAAGGTCCCGATCTCCGAACAGACCGGGGCGGCCCTGCGCGTCTATCGGCAGCTCTCCCCGCGCCTGGCCGAGCATTTTCAGCGGATGATCGACTGGGACCTGATCGACGTTCCCGCCCGGCCCGGCAAGGCGCCGGGGGCATTCTGCACCGGTTTTTACGATTACCGGGTGCCTTATATTTTTCTCAACAGCGTGGGCGAGTCCGCGGATGTCACCACGATCCTCCACGAGTCGGGCCATGCCTTCCAGGCTTGGGAGAGCCGGGACATCGAGCTCCTCGAGCTCAGCCACCCGACCCTCGAGGCCTGCGAGGTGCATTCCATGGGGATGGAATTCCTGGCGGCGCCCTATTACGAAGAGTTCTACGCTCCGCAGGACGCCCAGTTGTTTCGCAAGAAGCACCTCGCCGAGAGCATCCTGCTCCTGCCCTATATCGCCATGGTCGACGAGTTCCAGCACCTGGTCTATTCGGGCCAGGCGTCGGGCGCGAAGGGTAGGGAGGCCGCCTGGGAAGAGCTGGAGAACAAGTACATGCCGGGGATCGATTTCGGGGACCTGCAGGCGTGGAAGCGGCGGCGTTGGATACGCCAATTGCACATCTTCCAGGTTCCTTTCTATTATATCGACTACGCGATCGCCCAAGTCGGGGCCTGGCAGCTCTGGGCCCAAAGCCTGCGCGACAAGGGGCGGGCCCTCGAAAATTACCTGGAGCTCTGCCGGCTGGGCGGGACCCTTCCCTTGAAGGAGTTTTTCCGGGCCGGAAATTTACTCCTCCCTTTCCAGAAGGGCATGCTAAAGACCCTGATGGACGAGATTGAATCGCCGCTATGAGCGAATCCATCGACAACGTGTTTGGCGACCACCGGGTCTTCGAGGTTCCGGCCGCCGCCGGCCACCGCCCGAACTGCGCGGGGCCCGAAGAGTACCGCCGGCTCTACCAGGCCTCGATCCAGGATCCCGAGGGCTTTTGGGCGGGGATCGCCGAGGGCTTTACTTGGTTTCGCAAGTGGGACCGGGTGCTCCGCTACCGTTGGGACGACAAGATCGAGGTCGCCTGGTTCGAGGGCTCCCAAACCAACCTCAGCGTGAACTGCCTGGATCGCCAGCTCGAGACCCGCGGCGAGAAAACCGCCTTGCTCTGGGAGGGCAACGAGCCCGGCGAGGTGCGAAAGTTCAGCTACCGCGAGCTGCATCGCGAGGTCTGCCGCCTGGCCAACGCCCTCAAGGCCTTGGGGGTGCGGCGGGGCGACCGGGTGGCGGTCTACATGGGCATGGTCCCCGAGCTGGCGATGGCGCTCTTGGCCTGCGCCCGGATCGGGGCGATCCACAACGTGGTGTTCGGAGGCTTTTCGGTCGAGTCGCTGAAAGACCGCATCCTCGATTGCCGCGCGGAATTCCTGATCACCGCCGACGGCTTGTTTCGAGGCGAGAAGCAGGTGGCCTTGAAGGCCAACGCCGATCAGGCCCTGGCGGCCTGCGAGGCGGAGGGGCATCGGCTGGTCGCATCCCTCGTCCTGAAGCGCACCGGCCAGCCGGTCGCTATGGTCGAGGGCCGCGATTATTGGTGGGAAGAGCTGGTCCCCTTGCAAGAAGACGCCTGCCCGGCCGAGGCGATGGAGGCGGAAGACGCGCTCTTCATCCTCTACACCAGCGGTTCCACCGGAAAGCCCAAGGGCGTCCTGCACACCACGGCCGGCTACATGGTGCAGGCGGCGACGACCTTCAAGTACGTCTTCGACTACCGCGAAGACGACGTCTTTTGGTGCACGGCCGACATCGGCTGGGTAACGGGCCACAGCTATTTGGTCTATGGGCCCTTGCTCAACGGCGCGACCACGGTGATGTTCGAGGGCATCCCCACCTATCCGGGGGTCGACCGCTTTTGGGAGATGATCGACCGGCACCAGGTAAGCATCTTTTACACCGCGCCCACCGCGATCCGTTCCCTGATGCGTTCCGGCGAGGCGCCTGTGGCCAAGCACTCTTTGAAATCGCTCCGCGTCCTGGGCAGCGTGGGTGAGCCGATCAACCCCGAGGCCTGGGTCTGGTATTTCAACACGGTGGGGAAGGGACGCTGCCCGATCGTCGACACCTGGTGGCAGACCGAGACCGGCGCGATCATGGTCAGTCCGCTGGCCTTCGCGATGCCGCTCAAGCCGGGGTCCGCCGCCATGCCCTTCTTCGGGGTGAAGCCAAAAATCCTCCGCGAGAACGGCTTCGAATGCGGCCCCAACGAAGGCGGCCTCTTCGTCATCGAGGCCCCTTGGCCGGCGATGATCCGCGGCGTCTACGGCCAGCCCGACCGCGTGAAGCAGACTTACTTCAGCAAATTCCCTGGCAAATACTTTGCGGGGGACGGGGCGCGCTGCGATCCCGACGGCTACTATTGGTTCCTGGGCCGGATGGACGACGTCCTCAAGGTCTCGGGCCATCGCCTGGGCACCGCCGAATTGGAGAGTGCCTTCGTCAAGAACCCAGCCGTGGCCGAGACGGCGGTGGTGGGCTTTCCGCACGACCTCAAGGGGGAAGGGATCTACGCCTTCATCACCTTAAAGGAGGGCGTCCATCCCTCGCGCAGCCTGCGGCGCGAGTTGATCCAGCACATCGCCAGCGAGGTGGGCCCCATCGCCAAGCCCGACCACATCCAATTCGCGCCCGCCCTGCCCAAGACCCGCAGCGGCAAGATCATGCGCCGGGTGCTGCGCAAGATCGCCGCCGGCGACACGGAAAATCTTGGCGACACCTCCACGCTCGCCGATCCCGGCGTCGTCAAAGAGCTCTTGGAAGGGGCGATGGCGCAACGGGACGAAGACCATTCTTAGGAGTCATGCATGGCAGCCTTGGAAAACCGCCTGAAATTCGAAAAATCCCCCTACCTGCTCCAGCACCGGGACAACCCCGTCCATTGGCAGGCCTGGGGCGAGGAGGCCTTCCGCGCGGCGCGGGAGGCAAATAAGCCCATCTTCCTCAGCATCGGCTACTCCACCTGCCATTGGTGCCACGTGATGGAGCACGAGTCCTTCGAGAAACCGGAGGTCGCCGAGGTCCTCAATCGGGATTTCATCCCCATCAAGGTCGACCGCGAAGAGCGTCCGGACGTCGACGACATCTACATGAGCGCCCTTCATTCCATGCGCCAGCGCGGCGGTTGGCCGCTCAGCATGTTTCTGACCCCGGACCTCAAGCCCTTTTACGGGGGGACCTACTGGCCCAAGCCGCTCTTCCTCAACGTCCTGGGCCAGGTCGCCAAGGTCTGGCGGGAGCATCCCGAACAGGTGGTCGAGACCGGTGATTCCATCGTGGAGTACCTGAAGCTGCAGAAGTCGGCCCAGGCCGAAGGGGTGGGGTTGAGCGAGGAGGTGTTTGGGAATTATTTCCGGCAGAGCCTGATGAGCTTCGATCCCTACTGGGGCGGTTTCGGGCAAGCCCCGAAATTCCCCCATCCCCAGCAATTGGCGCTGCTCCTGCGCATCCACCGCCGCAGCGGCGAGCCGCGGGCCCTCGAGATGGTCAAGTTCACCCTGGAGAAGATGGCCCGGGGCGGCATCTACGACCATCTGGGCTACGGCTTCGCGCGCTATTCCACCGACGAGAAATGGCTGGTGCCGCATTTCGAAAAGATGCTCTACGACAACGCGCAGCTGGCCGTATCGTACTTGGAGGCCTTCCAGGCGACGAAAGAACCGATGTTCCGCGGCGTCGCGTGCGAGACCCTCGACTACGTCCTGCGCGCGATGACCGATCCGGAGGGCGGCTTCTATTCGGCGGAGGATGCCGACAGCGAGGGGGAAGAGGGCAAGTTCTACGTCTGGACCTTCGAGGAGTTAAGCGAGGCGCTCAGTCCCGAGGAGCTGGAGCATTTTACCCGCGTCTATCAAGTCGCGCCGGGGGGCAATTTTGAATACGGGACCAATATCCTCTCGCTGGCGGGCGAGTATGCCTGGGCCGAAAAAGAAACTCCCCTCCTGAAGGCCGCGCGGGACAAGCTTTTTCAGATCCGCGAGGCCCGCGTTCATCCGCACAAGGACGACAAGATCCTGACCGCCTGGAACGGCCTCATGATCCGCGCGATGGCCTTGGGGTACCAGGTATTGGGCGAGGAAAAATACCTCCAGGCCGCGCACCGCGCCGTCGGTTTTCTGAGCTCCAAGCTGCAGCGCGGCGGCGAGTTGCTGGCGCGCTATCGCGACGGGGAGGGGCGCTTTGCCGCAAGGTTGGACGACTACGCCTACCTGATCCAAGGGCTGATCGATCTCTACCAAAGCGACTTCCGGCCCGAGGTCTTGCGCTGGGCCCTGGAGCTGCAAGGGCGCCAGAACGAAAAATTTTGGGATGCGGAGGGCGGCGCCTATTTTTTTACGGACGGGAGCGACCCCAGCCTCCTGGTGCGGGGCAAGGAGGGCATGGACGGGGCCTTGCCGAACGCCAACGGGGTGAGCGCCGCCAATCTGCTGCGGCTCTACGACCTGACCGCCGATTTCGCCCACCGCGAGCGCGCCTTGAAGGTCCTCGAGGTCTTCGCCCCGACCGCCTTCGAATACCCCTCCGCCTTTGGGACGCTGCTCCTCGCCTACGATTACCTGACCGACGGGGCGACGGAGCTCGCCGTCTTGGCGGGCGGCGAGGGGCAGGGCGAGGCGTTCCTGCGCGCCCTGCGGGCGGACTTCCATCCTAATTTGGTCGTGGCCTACAGCCGGGCAGAGGCCGATTTTCCGCCCTTGTTGCAGGGCCGGGTTTTGAAAGAGGGGCGGAGCACCTTCTACCTCTGCCGCAACCAGACCTGCGAGGCCCCGGTCGCGGCGGCCCTGGAGGCCTTGAAAAAATTGCCGGCGCCCAGCCGCTATTCGATACAACCGGAACCGGAGTCCAAGCCCCAGCCCGATCCCGAATGAGGGGAGGGGGCCCCAGGGTGGCCAACAACCGTTTGGCCAATCCATTTTAACTAATTGAAATTAAATAATATTTTTACTGCATGCTGGAGGTCTTTTGGCATCGAGTTTGCTTTGTGTTTATTCTTGGCATGGGCACAGCTGCTAAATCCGCACAGATCTCTCATCCCATCGAGGAGTTCCTGGGTCACGATGACCGGGGCCATGCCGTGGTGTTGCGCCGCAACGTCGAGCATCCCGGGGAACCGATCGCCCCGTCCCCAGCCAAAAAGTCCCCGGCCTTTTCGCTCCATACCAAGGTCCCGGGAGAGTCGAGGGGCGTTGCCGGCGGTTTGGGTTTTTTTTCCGATTTCCAAGAGGTGCGCAATCGCCTGCGCGAAAAGGGACTCCTGGCCAAATAAGGGTCTCGGGTTTTGCTTAAATGCAGCCGGCATTGACGCCAAGTTCGCCTCCCCGGAGGAGCTGGGAACGAGGTTTCCGCTTCCGCCCTATTTAAAAAGAAAATAAGATGAAAAAAGTGGGTTTTTAAAGAACTTCTGGGGCGAGGAATGCCGAGAATAATTTTTGGTGGTTCTCCCCAAATTTCCGAGGTGGAAGGGTTATCTTATCCCATGAAAAAGATTCAATTTTATTTCTCCTACTGGGTTCTGATGGGATTGCTGGCTTGTTCGGGAGGCGTGGGTGGGTCCGCACCTGGAGGTCCGGTCGGCCGGGTGGCTGGCTCCGGCTCCTTGGACGCCCCTTCCACCAATATGGCGGCTCCTATCCAGGAGGGCGGTGCTCCCAGCACCCGCTTTGATCCGGGGGGGCGGGCCTATTATCAATTTGTCATTGTCGACGATTTTAAAGAGGGCCCCGAGGGGCAATTGCTGATCCACGGTTTTTTCCGGAAGATTTCCGACCAGGCCAAAGACCTTCATGGACGGGTATTTAAGATCGTTGACGCGCGAGGGAAAAAATTCATCGATGTGCCAATCCAGTTCAAACCGGATCAGCCCACGCAAGCCTATGCAGAGGCTAGGTTTGAGGTTCCTTTTTTGCATGCCAAGGATGTTATAGATGCGGATCAGCGCATGAGCCTGAGTTTTTATATCTCCACGGATTCGGCGACCAGCACCCAAGAGCAATGGAATAAGACCCTCGAATGCGGCGACGCTCCCAATTGCAGCACCCTCGGTTGGGGGGTGGCCATTCTCTCAAATGTTTCGGAAGAGAACCCAGGGGTCTCGAACGAGGCCTTGAGGCAAAGACGAGGGATTCCGGATGGAAATGCCGAGGGGGAAGACGATACTAGCCCCAATGCCAATATGAATTTCCTTCCCCCACCAGGGCTTCACGTTCCCAGAGGCAATTGAGGTGGTTTTTCTCCTGGTTGCCGTGCCCCACCAGCTAGGCCATCTCATCTGCTGGTGGCATACGATGTATAACCGTGCCTCATCTTCAAGATTATAGATTCCCCAACCGGATCTTATTCAAAATATCTCATGGATTTTTTTTGTTAAGTTAAAAAGTACAAGTTTTTGTATAATTTGCCATAATCTTGACAACTATTTTATACAAAATTTTTACTAAAATTATTATCTTATTGTTTTTATTATAAAATTTCTTAATATCGATTTGGCATTATCCTTGTACTAATAAGGGGACGAGGAGAGTGCAAAATGGATATTCAAGCAAAAATCGCCAACCTGAAAGTCTTCCTAAGCCAATCGCTTAAGACCTTGAATTCGACTCTGGCACTGAAGAATCTCGAGATGGCGAAGCAGTTGATGAAAGAGATCGAGGGCGCTACACTTTCTAACCCCTGGGTCAATTGCGATCATATTCAAGCGGTGGTTGGAATTTCCCGCGATAACTCTTGGAAAATTGCTGAGGATCGCATTGTCACCCTGCGTCGCAGCCAAACCTTCAATCTGGCAGCCTCCTAAATATTAAACTAGTGAGAGACGCGATCCACCCGCTATAATTTTCTGGAGGAATTCTCATGACTGATTCGATCCACCGAAATCCCACCGGTGTTAACCGCTATCAAGATGCCTACCCTGAGGCGGACTTGAATGCTGAACAGGCCTATGAAAATTTGCCAAATTGGGATGCCGGAGAAGGGCCGGCGGATGAAATTAGCATCGATGGTCGTTTTTCCAATTCTGAAGACGGCTATGATGGCGGAGGAATATCTTCGGATCAATTGCGTAGGCAGGTCATCAGTCTGCAGGCTTCCTTGCAGGATAATCCTAAGCTTTCTAGCGTTGAAAAATCCGAATTGATTGAGCAATTAAATGTTATTTCTGGGAAAATTAACCATTCGATGGTTTTCTCACCCGAAGAGCAAAATAGAATATTGGGGGAAGTTTCGGCCCGGCTTTCCGGAGTAGAGTTGAAGGTTTATGGTCTTGGTGATTCTGATATCCAGGGTTTAGCAAAAACTTCGAGGGAAGAGGAAGATTCGGAATTATCCGCCAAAGGGCTTAAAGAAAAATCGCGAGACATTCAAAAGAAAATCGAATCGCTCGTAAATATGGGGGCGATAAGTTTAGAGGTAAAACACGAGTTAGATACAAGGCTCGATCGGTTTAATTCTGAGTTAAATTCGGATAAGCCTGATCTTGAGATTGTGGGGGAATTACTTTCTTCCCTTGAGGAGACCGTGAATGGCCTAAAATCAAATTTTATGATTAATGGTGAAATGATAGAAGAGGTTCCGGGTGCTGATGGAGTTTCGGAGAAATCGGATGGGCCGGAAATTTTGCAAAAATTGGTTTCCACGGTCGGCGGAAAAATAAAATCCGAGGAGGTTTTAGAAAAAATCAAGAAACATTATCCCGAGTTAGACAAGAACAACGATGGGAAACTAGAGAATAAAGAGCTCCAGGATGCAATCGACGAGAAAAAGTGGCCACCCATCACGGGGCCTGATCAGAAAATGCTGGATTTTTTTTACGATCTCGATTCTGAGTTCAAAACGTATTTTGACAATGCACCCAAGGACAATTGGCAATCCTGGAAGTCGGCAGGTAATCGTTTGGTAAGCTTGCTGAAAGCTCTTTACCCAGATAAAGAAAGCACCATCAAGGTAGGTGATTGGAGTGCGGACCCGCGTTCCTGGGATA
Organism: bacterium; assembly: GCA_046346845.1. Classification (GTDB taxonomy): domain Bacteria; phylum UBA10199; class UBA10199; order DSSB01; family DSSB01; genus DSSB01. The sequence goes on along the minus strand of JAXMHH010000001.1, from coordinate 325,928 downwards.
ATTTCTGGTTTGACGGGAGATTATATAAATTTGCTAACAACGGGGAAAATCCACCCTACGGAGCTGCGAATCCCAAGGCGCCGCTGAATTCCTTGTGCCTAACGCAATGGACTCAATCGCCGGACGGTCAATGGTGGTCCAATGCCTGGTAACGCCTTTTCAATTCTCCGTTAAAAACCTCATCAATAGAGAGTTTTTCTTCGGTATCCCGTGCCGCTCCATGCGCACGTAGACGCTCTTCAGGGTGATGCCAAGCTCCTCGGCGACCTTGTTTTTATCCATGCTGTGGCGCCGCAGGGCCTCGATCAATTGCGCCCGTTCACTGGCGGACTCGTCTAATTTTCTGCGTCCTCCCCCCGAAGGTGCGGCCACGGCGAATCCGGACTGCGCCGCAGGGGCCGTGGCCGAGGGCAATGCCAGCTCCGTCATTTTGAGGATTTCCGAGGTGATGGTACCTCCGTCGGCAAACATCATCGCATTGCGCACCACCCCTTCCAGTTGCCGGACGTTTCCGGGCCAATCCTGCGTCATCAGCATATGATAGGCGTCTTTCGAGATCTTGCAGGGCTTTAGGAAAAAGTTTTTCGCGATCTTCTCGATCATGTATTGCACCATCGAAGGGATATCCTCCCGCCGCTCGCGCAGCGGCGGCAATCGCAGGGTCATCCCATTGATGCGATAAAAGAGGTCTTCGCGGAATTTCCCCTCCCTCACCAACTGGGCCAAGTCGCGGTTGGACGCGGTGACGAGACGGACGTCGATCTTGATTTTTTTGTTTGACCCCACCGGTCGCAGCTCTCCCTCTTGCAGGACGCGCAGCAGCTTCACTTGCATGGGTAGGGCCATGTCCGCGACCTCGTCCAAAAACAAGGTTCCGCCATTGGCCTGCTCGAAGAGGCCGATCCGGTCGCGGTCCGCGTGGGTGAAGGCGCCTTTCTTGTGCCCGAAGAGCTCGCTTTCAAGGAGGTTCTCCGGGATGGAGCCGCAGTTTTCCGAAACGAAGGGGCCGTCCTTCCAGGGGCTGTTGAAATGGAGCGATCGGGCGAATAATTCCTTTCCGGTCCCCGATTCGCCCCAGATCCAAACGGGGATCTTGGTCTTGGTGACGTGCTCCATCATCTTAAAAACCTGCATGATGGCCGGCGAGCCGCCGACGATGTCTTTGTATTCATACTTGAGGTGGCTTCGCGCCTCTTTGACCTCCTCGTGAAGGCTTTCGATGGTTCGGGTCTGTTCTTCGACACGCGCTTCCAGTTCGTGATGGCTCTTCTTCAACTGCTCGAGCATTTGAGCTCGTTGAATCGCCAAGCCCGCTTGCCCCGCGAAGCCGGAGATAAGGAGTAGGTCTTCGGAGCCAAAACAGTTAGGTTTCATGCGGTGGTCCAAATACAAGACTCCAAGTATGTGGCCGGAGACTTCGAGTGGGACTACCAGTACGGATCTAAGTTGAAAGAGATGCACCGATTGGAGATTCTCGAATTCGTCATCGGCCAAGGCGTCGTTGCTGAGTACGGGAGACCCGCTTTGGATGGCTTTTTTCACCAGAGAGAGGGAAAATTTGAATTCTTCCTCTCCGAGGGCCTTTTGACTGAGGTGACGCGCCATCGCGACTTCAAAACCCGGAAATTTTCCATCCTTGGATTGGGGATTTTCCAGGATCAGGAAACCGCGTTCGGCGCCCGTGAGCGCGAGGGCCGAGTCCATGATGATTTCCAAGATCTCCGTCAGGCTTTCCTTGCGCGCGATTCGGTTAGTGATTTCGCAAAATTGCCTAAATCTCTCTTCACTGATGTTAGTAGCCAGACCCTTGGGGGCGCTGGTTGCCACGGGTCTTGCAGGCACAGCGGGTTCGGCTGTCTCCGCGGCCGGTTCCGGTCTCAGCGGTTTTTTTAATTCCTCGTTGAGTTCGAAGAGCCCGCGTTTCTTTTCCAGGTCCATCTTGATTTCCTCCGGTTGGCCTGCCTCGAGGGCCGGCCATAGAGATTGTTCGTATTGGAAAACCTGCTCCGAGACGACCTCGACGCCCAATCGGGAAAAATATATTTTCGACAAAAATAATAGGTTCAGTCGCCAGTGGACGCTTTCGATGGCCGAAATTTGGGAGAATAAGGTTTGAACCTCCGCGCTCCCCAAATCTTCCGGCTTTGTCTGAATGAACTGTATGAAGGCCCGGACAGCTCCGCCTTGTCGAGTCTCGTGGCTGGCCTCGATGGCTGCCACGATCTCCGGCTTGGGTTCGAAGGGTTTACCCTGGATCAATTCCGCCCGAAGCAGGCCCCAGGCGGCCAAGAATCTTGGAAACCCTGTGCAAACCTGGCGAGCGCTGAGCAAGTCACGGAAGATCCCTTCGGCGCTCGCCCAATCGCCATAGAGTAAGGCCGCCTCGGCGCGGAGCTGCCATAGGGATGGCGTCAATTCAAGCAACTCCAGCTCTTTGCCCGCCTCGAGGAATTCCGAAAAGGCCTTGCTTAAATTTTGGGCGTTGCCACAGTCCATCTGGACTTGGGCCCATTGGAGTTTGGCGATCCAGCGCTGGGCGGGATTGCCTAGGACCTGCAGCACTTCCAAAGAGTGATCGATGTCTTTACGTGCCTCTGCGTACCTTCCCAGTTCGGAAAGCAGCAGGGCTTGATTGCCGAGGTATCGGGCCCGCTGCGATCGGTATTGGGCGCCCGCCAACAGGGACAGGGCGGATTCGAGTTCTCGGAGGGCCTCCTCCAGGGCATCCATTTCATGCAAGACCATCGCCTTGGCGCCGTGGCCCAGGGCCTGCAGTTGGGGAATTCCCGTTTTATCATAATGGATCTGACAGGCGTTGAGGTGCTCGAGGGCTTGGCCGTAGCGCATCTCCCGATAGCAGGTTTCACCCGTGACTTGCTGGATCTCGCCCAAGAGCTCGGGATCCTCGAGAGGCAATTCCGCCGCGCGGGCCAAATCGGAATGCGCGCGCGGATAATCCCTCTCTTTCAGGGCCAACCTTACCAAAAGAAGCAGGGCCCTCGCATGATAGGGGACCAGCGCGGGATATTTTCTGGGATTTCCGGCCTTGATGCATTTCTCCAAATCTTCGCGGGAGGCAACGGAATGTCCCGCGCTGAATTGGACCAAGCCCGAGTAAAATAAAAATTTGGTCAATTGCAACTTAGACTCGTCGTCGACTCTAACCTTAAACCAACGTCGATAGGACTCGAGGCTCTCTTCGAAGCGATCCAGATGAAAATAGAGATTGGCTCGATGCGCGAAGAGCAGGACTTGGTCGACCTCGGTCTCCGGCAAGGCGAGGAGTTTATCCGTCAAGGCAATGGCCCTTTGACTTTGGCCCCGTTGGTCCAGGAAGGGGATGGCGGTGAAGGCATAGGCCTTGAGAAGCTCGGTAAAATCCCCGGCGATGGCGCAATCGAGAAGGCAGAAGAGATCCTCGGGCAGCGGATTTGCCCGCCATTTGTCTTCGAAGTATTTTGCCCAGGCGGTCAAGGCCTCCTGTCGCAGGACGGGTTCGAGGAAGGCTTGGAAACCAGCTTTTAGGCTTGGGTAACGAAGTTGGATGGTCCTCTTTTCGGGATTCCTGGCTTGGAGCCATTCCTGGCGATCGAGGGCGGAAAGGGCGCGGCTCAAGCCGCTGCGATTCTCTCCCCATACGGCCTCCAGCTCCTGACGTTCCACCTCGCGTGGGGCCAAGACCAAGAGGGCCAGGGCGCGGCGACATTCCTTGTCCAGGGCCAGATAGCGGCGATGCGCGACTTCCTCCAGGCTTTTGGGGATTTCCCAAACCTTTTCGGGCTCGCCTTCCCTAGGACGCTGCAGGAGAAAGGCCTTCAAGCTTTCCAATGCGAGCAGGGGTCGGCCTCCCGAGCTGACCGAGATACCCTGCAGGACCTCGGACGAGGGGGAGTGGCCCACCGAGGCCTCCTGCAACATTTTTTTGATCGAACTCGCCTCTAAGTCGCCTAGATGAATTTCCGGCGCCGAAGCGAGGAATTCCGGAGAGGCAGGGAAGATTCGCTCGCGGGACAGCAGGTCAGAATTGAATTCTAACAGGATCGAAAGTGGATGTTTCCCCCGCGTCAGCACCTTGAGGAAGATTTCGAGGTCCGCCAAATCGCCGGCTTGCCATTGATGCAGGTCGGAGAACAGTAAGATTCCTTCCCGTCCCTTCCTGACCTGCAAAAAGGCCTCGGCACGCGAGTAGGCGTCTCCCGCTTCCTCCCCCTCCATGCGGATCCAGCCGTTAATATGCGGCGGGCCTTGTACGAGGAAGCCCTGTCCCTTTAACAGGCGTTCCCACCGTAATTCCTCGAGGAAACGGCTGCGGCCAACGCCGGTGGGGCCGCTGAGCAGAAGGCAAGGATGGGCCTTCGGCAAGAGCTCTCGGAACCTCGCGAGTTCGGCGTCGCGACCGATCAAAGGCAGCTTTTCGATCGGAAGATCCGTCGAATCGCCTTGCAGCGAGGTTTCACCACCATGATGGTTTTGGAAATAGCGCAGCACGGTGGAGATGGATCCCGGGCGCTTGCCGGGGTCCAGCTGCAGGAGTTTCATCAGCAGGGATTCGAAATATTCCGGCACCTCGGGTCGTAGGCTGCGGGGGGAGGGGGGCGGCGGCAGTTGGGGGAGGGTTTCGGGCCGCAGGACCTTGGTGTAGGGAAATCGCCCGCAGAGCAGCTGGTAGAACACGACGCCTAAGGAATAAAGGTCGCTGCGCTCTTCATAGATTCCTAAAAAGATCTCCGGCGGCAGGTAGGGCAGGGTACCTCGAATGGCAGGCGTCTTGGCATCTCCCCCGGCCGAGGTTGCCAAGCTAAAGTCCAAAATTTTCACCTTACCCGAGCTGGTGAGGAAGATATTCGAGGGCTTGAGATCGTGGTGGAGGATGTTCCGATGGTGCAGGTAGTCGAGTCCTTGGCAACATTGAAGAAAGATATCCTCCCATACCGCCATCGGAGTGTCCTTTGGAAGGCGGTCTAGGGTGTCGCCCTCCAACAATTCCATGACAAAATAGGCGGAGGCGGGTCGTCCCGGGTCGCCCGCGTAGAAATCCTCGATCTTCACTAAATTGGGATGGGAGAGCTGGGAAAGGACCCGAGCCTCCTCTTTGAAAAACTCCCGCGTCTTCTCGGGTAGATCGGCGCGAAGCACCTTCACCGCGACGAGCTTTCCCTGTTCCTCGCCCTGATAGACCTTTCCTAAAGAGCCCTCGCCGAGGAGTCGCTGAATGGAAAAACGCGACAGGATGTTTGCCGGAAGTTCCATGGGGTTTGCCTATTTTCGGGCAAAACTCCCGATGCAGAAAGGCTTATATTACAATTTTTTAACAAAAGATGCCTGTGTCGCCGCAGGGCACGTGATTATGTAACAAAAATTTGTAAATATTAAATGTTTTCGTAGTGAATTATTTGGACATGATTTTTATATTATATTGTTTTTATTATGTTTTTCATATTTTTTGGATTGGCACAGTCATTGCTTAATTAAATAGTCAAGCTCTTCTGGGAGTAAAAAATACAAGGTCACCTGTTACCTCGGTAGCAGAAGGCTTGAACCACCGAGGCGGAGGCAGGGGCATACCTCCGCCTTATTTTTTTAGGGGGAGCGATGGAGTCTCCGCGGCGTTCGGTGATTCGTGATGAATCCGTGGAACCGAGTGCAGTTTCGACATTCCTGGGCATTAACTCACCAACAACGGACCGAGCTTTTAGCGGCATCGGGGGGATTTTATCGCCAAGACAATTCAGGGTGCTGAAACCGCAGCCACCGCCGTCCCCGCAGGTATCCTTGGCTTGGGGCCCGGGGCTCCGATTCAGGGATTGGGTAAGCCCCGTGGTTTATCCGGCGGCTGGCTATACTTGATTCCCCCAGTGGCTTCCGATACTTTTTAGAGGGGTTCGTGACAACCCCAGGGGTTTAGGCGCCGAAAACCGGCCTAGGCTCGGCGGAAAAGGGAGAGGATGTCCAAAATCTTAAGAATATTCTGGTTGGGATGCCTGGCTTGGGCCCTGGCGCCCAGTCTGAGCCATGCGGCGCCTCGCAGCGTTCCGAATTTGGACGCTTGGCTATATCAGAATCCGGACCTCTCGGGAAAGATCGTCTGGGAGTTTCCCAAGGAGATCCCTGAGCTTCCCGCTGCGACGGTCCAAGGGGTATCGCCTTGGCTGAGCAAGGTCTTGCGGGCCAAGACCACGGGGAATGGCGGGCTGAGTTCTCAACCGGCCGCCGGGGCCAGCGCTTCCGCCAATCCGCCCTGCGATCCCAATCGCGCCTGTGCGATCCCCGTCACCGCCTCCCTGGGCGATGCGCTAACCCTGCAATGGTATTATTGGCCAAATGCCTATAAGCAACGGCTGCGCACGCACTTCGCGCGTTACTGGAATTGGCTGGAAGAGGCCTGGCCGCTCTACCAGCAGTACCAGGCCTCGGGTTTTGCCCAAAAGCCGGCCGGCTTTGACGCCAAGTTCGCCTCCCCGGAAGATCCCGATCCCCTTCCTGTCCAAGATCCGCCGCCCTTCGTCGTGGAAGTCCTGAAGGACAATTACACCCATGTGCTCTACGAGGGCGAGGCCGCCTTCGATACCTATGCGCGGGGCTTGGCCCTGCAGCTGGCCTTGGAGCTTGGAGGTTGGTTGCCGTGGCGACTGAACGAATATGATGACCGGGACCTCTCGATTCTCTTGGATGGCCGCAGCCTGTTCCGTTACGTCCCCGCAGGGGCTAAACCTTGGGGCGGTCAGCAGGCCGTGAACCGTGAGGGCTACGATGCCCAAGGCTCCATCCCCGCGCCGCCCCTGTTGGAGATGAAATTCTTGGCGCGCAGCGGACTGCTTCGGGAGAGCCGCTTTGCCACAGTTGAACAGCTCTTGGAGTGGGAGCGGGCCAATTTGCGCCACGCGATGGGTGGCCCGCAGGACTTGGTCGGGGAGTGCGGAAAGGAATTCAGCGAGGTCTATTGGGGGGCCAAGGGCTATACCCCGATCTCGCGCCAGCTCAACGGGACGGTGATGGCCTGCACCCTGGTGCCGACGGAGAACGGCGGCTCGCAGAGCCCTTTTTTCGATCCTAACTTGGTGCATTGGACGGGGGGCTGTGGCGGCACTGCCTTCCTCAACCATCGGGTCCTAAGACAGGTCAACCTGCCCGCGGAATTCCTCGCCTTCACCCACGCCCAGACGCGTTTCAGCCTGGAAAAATCGCTAGCGGCTCCTTTCTTAAACGATCTCGAAGCGCAGTTGCCGCCGGAGCCGGTCATCGATGACGGACTGCTGAAAATAAAATCTTTGCCCAAGGCCTCCCTCCTGCAAACGAGTTTGGTTTCGTCCCCCTCGAATTCCAGCCGCACGACGGTAAAGTTTCCGCTGGAGAAGGGGAGTTCCCTCGCCTCGGCCTACCTCGACCATGCCGACAATCCCTACGGCTTGCAGGCGGTCCTCGATATCCCCGCTCTGGAATTATTGGTTTCGGAGGAAATTTTCCAACGCTGGTTTCGCAAGGCCCCGGACTGGCTCGGTGAGGAGCAGCGCCAGGCCTATAATGTCGCGCATAACAAATACGTGAGCCTGCGTCCGAGCCAGCTGCTCATCCACCACCTTCCCGAGCGGATGCTGAAGTATTACTGCTATTACGACGAACCGGCGGGGCATTCCTTGGCCGGCTCCAAGGTCTACACCCAATTTTTCTCCGGTTCCTACACGGTGGAGGAGCTCGAGGCGATGGGCTTCTGGCCCAAGCTGCTGGCCAAGGTCCAGGGTCTGGGTGGTTGTGAGGCGATCCCGCCGCTGTGGTGACCGGGTCACCATCAATCGATTTTTTCTCAAAATTTTGTGAATTCTTGTTATGTGAATAATCGGCACATATTCGCGAATTTGTTCTCATTAATGGTGATTGAGGTGTTTTCCCATCAATTTTAACTATATGAAATAATTAATATTTTATTCATATCTCTTTTGATTTAATGGCATACGGGTTGCAATTCTAATCCGATGAAGGCCCAAGGGACATTGGGCCGGATGAGGAAAGGGAAGGCGACCGTGGAAAAGACCGATCCGAAAATTCAGATTTCCACCCCTAAGTTTGAAGAGTTCCTCGCTTACGACGACCGTGGCAACCCCGTGGTCCTCCGGCGCAGTGCGTCGGTGGCCGAGAAGGCCGGGGAGGTGCAATTCCAGGCCGAGGCCCCCAAGGCCGAGCCCGCGGCCCGTCCCACCGGCTCGCTGCGGTTTTTCGCGGGTTTTGACGAGGTCCGTGCCCGCCTGCAGGCTAAGTTGGCGGCTTCCTAAGCGAAACTGCCCGTCTGAAAAACGATTTTCCGATTCTTTATCTTCGCAACAAGGTGCTAGAATTCTGCCGATATCAGTAGAAGACTCAAGGGCTTGGGCTTTCTGCTGATACTTGTCCAGTATCAAATAGGGGTACCAGTCCATGGGTGACGGCGCAGTCGATCTTTCCTCTCCAAAATCCCTCGAAATCTATGGCCCCCCGCCCCCGCCTCCTCCTAAGGACGAAGGCAAGGCCGAGGGTAAAGAGGCCAAGGCCGCGCCTCCCCCGCCTCCTTCCGGCCAAGAGCTCCAAAAGCTGACCGCGGATGTCAAAAGTCTCGGGATCAAACTTCCGGCCGAACTCCTGGACGAGAAGGGCAATCTCAAGCCGGATCAGCTGGAGGCCGCGAAGAAAATCCTCACCGACCAGGCCGAGGCTCGCAGGAAGAGCGACCTCGGGGCGAGCGCTCGTCTTCTGCAAAAGGCGGTCTCCCTCGATCCCAAGGACGGCAACCTCCGCCTCGAGGCCTCGCAGCGCTGGGTAGAATGGTCGGAGAAGCAAAAAGACAAGGGCGTGAAACAGGCGACCTTGGAGCGCGCCTTCGAATTCATCAAGGACGTGGAGGCCGATCCGCAAAAAGACCCCGTGATGGCGACGGCCAAGTTTAATCTCGCCAAGAAACTATGCGCCTTGCACGTCGGGACCACGCGGGATTTTGAAAAGGCCACGGGGTATTTGAAGCTCGCGGTGCGCAGCGGGACTTCCGACGACCTCAAGCAATTGCTCGAGGATCTCAAGGCCAACCCCCATCCCGAGCTCTACGGCAAATACGACAACCCCTACGAGTTTTTCTCTCACGAGTTGGTCGATGTGGATCGTTTCGAGGATGCCAAGGGCGTTTACGATACGGCAGCCAGGGATTTCTCGGAGACTGACCCGGAGAAATCGGCCTATTTCAAAAAATTGTCTGGCATCGTGGCGGATTCGATGGATCCCAAGCCAGACTACGATAAATTTACCGCTTGGGATCCCGGTTTTCAGAAAGTCATGGACCTCGAGCTCGACGAGACCGGGCACTACAAGAGCGCCTTCGCCGGGGATGCCCGGGCGCGGGTGAAAAGCGAGGCCGAAGCCTTCCTTAAAACCGACGCGATGAAGGGGCTTCGGCCCGGCAGCGAGGAATACAATCGCCGGCTGACGGCCTTCCTGGGCCGAGAGACCGAGTACCACCTGCTTCCCCAGCAGGATAAGACCGAATTGCTGAACTCCGGCTTTACGGTGACCTTCGAGGGAAAGACCGAGCAGATCCCGGTTCAGGTGGAGAAATTTTCCGACTGGCGCATCAACATCCAATCTTCCCCGGACCAGAGGAAGGCCCTGTTCCTCAAGCGTCAGGGTGACTACTGGATGTCCCAGAACCATCCGACGGCCGCCATCGCCCATTTCAAGAAGAGCCTGGAGTTGAATCCCGACGACACCATGGCCCGGGTGGGCCTGGCCCGCGCCCAGACCGCCATGGGGCAGTTGGCGGGTAACAAACGCTTGAAGCAGTATTGCTTCGATTCCGCTGCGAAAAACCTGGGCAATGCGGCCGAGGGAGATCCCAATAAATGGCAGGTCCTGCATGCGACCGGGGATTTATTGCTTGCCACCGGCCATCCCAAGGAAGCCTTGGGTTTCTTGCACGAGGCCCTGGACTTGGCCAAGGCCACCGGCGTCCCCGAATACGCCCTGAACGACAAGCTGCTCATGCACGGCACCGGCGGCTCTTTGGTGGCCCTGAACGACACGCCCTTGGGAAAATCCCTGCAGCGCGCCCAAAAGGAGGCCGGAGAAAAGGTGGCCAAGGATCGCCTGATTCCGGAGGACATGGCCCCTCGCGAGAAGCTGATGCAAGACCTCATGCTCAAGGGTGTGAAGGTCTCGGACGTGGTGGCCTGGTACAACAAGACCTATACGGTTCTGCAGGTTACCGAGGCGACGGTGACGCCGGACACTTTTTTGGAGTACGCCCTTAAGCACCTTGACCAGCATCGCGGCGATCTCGAAAAAATCTACGGAAAACTCCCCCTCGATTCCAAAGGCAACCTCGATCCCGAGGTGAAGAAGTCGGCCCAGGATTACCTCGACGACCGGAAAAAGAAGGCCGAGACCGCGGCCCAAAAACAAGGGCTCAAGCCAGATACGCCCGAGTTCAAAGAGGCCGTCGACAAGATGCTGGCGCAGAAAGACGACCTGGCCGAGGCCTATACGGCGCTCCTGGCCCCGCCCGATACCTCCAATCCCGCCAACGACTTTGCCAACCGGGCGGTGGCCTTCAACAAGGTGCAGGGCATCCTCCTGGATGGATATGCCCAGCAGGCCAAGGAATCGGGAAAAGTCGGCGAGGCCTTTAAGTATTACCAAATGGCCGGCGAGGCCCTCAGGCGTACCTACGACCTCACCGGCGAGCAGCGCTTCTCCCGCGCCTCCGCCAAGAGCTTCTACCAAGCGGCCTACATCGCCCGCCAGGGCGGCGACGAGGCCACCGCCCGCCAACTCTTTATGAAGGGTGGCAGCGTCCTACAGACCGGCGGGGAAAAATTATTGCAAGATCCCCAGGCGATGAAACTCTTGGGCGACGGCCTGATGGAGATCGGCAAATATAAAGAGGCCAAGGGCTACTACGACATGGCCCAGACACCCTTGCCCCAATACCTCGGCGCCTTCGAGGAGCCGCCGCCGGGCTTCATGGACCAGCTGAAGTTATCCTCCTCCTATTGCAACCGGATGGCGGACACCGAAGAGAAATTGGGCGTGGACTTTTTCGACCGCAAGCTCGAGCTGGAGGAGAAGCAGGCCCAGGGCGGGAAGCTCACCGCGGAGGAAAAGACCGAGCTCGACCGGATGCAGAAGGGCTATACGGCCTTGAAAAAACTCTCGGGTCTGCAATTGCCCCCGAGCGCCGACGCCAACGAGATCCCCGGAATTCGAAACCTCCGCGACGCCCTGATCGAGGCCATCAAATCCGGGGATGCCGCCAAGACCGACGAGCTTTTGGCGAAGGCCCAGCGCCAGGTGCAGAACGCCGAAACCCTCCAGATGGCGGATTCGCTCCGCAAGAAGACGCTGCTGCCGCAGCTTCCGCCTCAAGTCCAGGATTACATCAAGCGCACCAACGACTGGTCGGTCTTGAAAACGGGATACGGCGAAGGGGATCGCCTGCCGGAGGATTGGAACGCCGAGCAGCTAAACAATATGCCGGTGCTCAAGGCCCTGCGCGAATGGGACGAGAAGAACCCTGAGCAGGCCAAGCAGATCCGCGACGCACTGGCGGCCTTTCGTAACCCCCGCATTGTGCCGGGCGGGGAGGCCATGACCGATCTCGACAAACTCAACGCCGAGGTCGACAAGGTCGAGGCCCTTTTGTTCAAGACCGATCCCAAGACCGGGAAGCTGCCGACCGATCCCAAGACCGGCGCGCGAATCTTCGAGCCGACCGAGACCTTCGGCGCCTGGTTCCAAGATGCCACCGAGCTCGAACTCCGCGATAAGCCCGAGGCCTGGATCCAGCACAACCTCAACGATTACCGCCAGAGCCTCGGCGCCATCGGCAAGACGATGGCCAGCCTCGAGGGCATCCGTACCGATTACACCGACACCAAGAAGAAATTGGCCGATGCCAAGCAGTCCGGAAACACGGCACAGGCGGCCTTTCTCCAACAGCATCTCGACGATCTCAACAAGCAGATTGCGGAGCTGAGAGGAAATTTCGGCCAGGCCTTCCAGGCGCAAGCCAAGGAGTTCAACAGCGACTTGGAGACCTTCGGGACCCACAGCCGCAAGCTCGGCAAAGTAGGGCAGGGCGGCAAATACGCCTACCAAGACCAGTTATCCGGCGCCCAGGGTAAGCTGAAGTCCGCGGGGGACCGGCTCGAGGCCTTGGGGGCCGACGCCGACCCCGAAAAGGTCCTCGACGAGATGATCAGCGGCTCGAAAGACCTGGCCGGGGCCCAGGCCCTTCTGCTCAAGGGCATCACCTTAGTCCACACCGCGAACCTCCAGGGCTTCAACCCTGGGCACATGGAAACCGACGTCTCCGATTTTGGCGGGGAGGACATGAAGTACCACCCCACGAAGCCGGCCCAGGTGAAGACCTGGTGGGAGGACGATCCGAAGTGGACCTCGGCGATGGCCGCGCTCGACAAGCAGTTCGACCCTGCGGCCGCGATGGACGCCCCGGCCATCGAGAAATACCTAGGCGCCAACCTCGACCACTTGAAGGCCACGGACCAGGCCATGTTCAAGGACCTGCCCACCACCGTCAAGGAGGGCATCTCCTCCCAGCTGATCCAGCTCGGCAAGATGCGGCAGGCCAAGCTGGATGCGGGCGAGGACGTCCGTGAATACGACACCCTGATCGAAAAATACCACGAGGCGGAAAAAGCCTTAAACGGCGGGGACGTCGACAAGGCCCTCGCCCTGTTCCGGATAGCCACCGAAAGCAAGCGGCAATCCCGAGTGGGCAAAGACTTTGAGGATTTTCAAGATTCTCAAAAGTGGAAGACCTTGCTCTTAGAGGTTGCCATTATCACGGCCGCCGCTGCCGCGACTGCGGTGACGATGGGCGCCTTGGCCCCCGTGGCCGGCGCCGCAGCCGCGGCGGGCACCGCTGCCATCGCGACGGAAGTTGGCTTGGTCCTGTTGGAAGGGGCTGTTTTCGTCACCTATGAGATGACCCTGCGCAGCGCCCTGTTTGCCGCGAAGGAAGGGTTCGGCATCAAAAACGCCGCCTTCGCCAACATGGAAGACCCCTGGCGGGATATCCATGGGATCGGCGACTTTGGTTGGAAGATCGTCACCAACGCCGCCATGCTGAAGGCTCTAAAAGTCGTCGGGGAGGCCTACCAAGTCGTCACGCTCAGCGAACGCGTCTTGGCCAAGGCCGGCACGACGGCCCTCTTGGAAGACGCGGCCGCCGTTGGCATGCGCCGCACGATGATGCGCGAATTGCTCAACCGCGAGATGGCGGAGTTGAGCCTGGGTGGCAAGGCCCTCTACAATCTCGGTGCCTTTGGAGCCGAGGCCGCAGGGATGCAGGCCTGGAGCAACGCCCAGATCGGGCTCGACATGCTCTACCAAAGGGTCGCCCACGGAAAAAAACTGGAGTGGAAGCAGTTTTCGGCGGCGGTGGACCAGGCGAATTCGACCGAGCAGATCGAGCACGGCATCGCCATGCTGGTCGGACTGAAATTGGGCGGACTCGCCACGCACCCCATCATCGGCCGCTTCCAGAGCTCGGAGCAGGTCTCCGCCAGCCAGAAGATCAAACTGGATCTCTTCCTCAAGACAAAATCCTCCTTCGAGACCCGCCTGCAGACGGCCATGGAAAAGGCCGCCGCCGAGGGCAAACCCTTCCAGATGGACGCCGCCCTGCGCGGCGAGGCCGCGCGCCTGAGGGAATTGGGCGCGGAAGCGATGGACGTCGGTTCCCAACTCGAGAAATCCAAGGGGCTGAGAGTCTTCACCGAGGACGAGAAAGCCAGTTGGAAGGAGAGCAACGATTGGCTGGGCAAGTGGATCGAGTATTCCGGGAAAGAGGAAAAACTTAACAAGGGAACCAAGGCGGCTCCCGCCCCCGCTGACAAGAAGGAATCGCAGGGGGCGAAACCGAAGGTCGAGGGACAGCCGAAGGCCGGACCTGACGCGAAGGACGACGTGCAGGCGGCCAAGCAAAAACAGGAGGCTCAATGGAAGGAGGCCTTTGGCAAGGGCGTTTCCATCGAAGAGGTCAAGCGCGGCGGCGAGATCTTGGGCTATCGCGTCAAAGGCGCCGAGGGCGAAACCGCCGATCTATTCTTAAAAGACAAGACTAAGGGCGAACTCTGGGCGACTCCCGAGCAATACAAGGCCTACCGCGCCTTCCAAACCGCGGAACGGACCAAGGCCGCCGAGGCCAAGGCGAAGGCGGATGCCGAGGCCAAATTGGTGGAGGGTTTCGGGAAGGGCCAAAAAATCATTCTCAACGCCGATACCGGCAAGTACGAGCTGCAGAATGCCGAGGGCAAGACCCTGCGCATCGCGACCGATGCCGAACAAAAGCTCTACAGCGATTACCAGACCAAGGAAAAGGCGCACGAAGAAGTTGTCGAAAAACGCGCCCAGGCCTTGGCCCCGGAATTCGAAAAGGGCACCGTCATCCGTCCCCAGATCAAGAAGGCGGATACCTACCAAGAGGGCAAGGTCGACGACGATAATGTCCGTGCCGTCCAGGATTCCAAGGGCCAGGTCCACTATTTGGCGAAGGTGACGCCCGAGGGGACCCGGGTCAAACCCACGGAGAAAGAAGCGAAAGACTTCCTCGCCGGCAAGGCCCCCAAAGACGAGGTCGTCGGCTACGAGAAGGTCGTCGACGGCAAGGTGGTCGACGGGCCCATCGCGAAAGACGATTTCGAGGCCTACCAACACTGGGCTGCCCAGCAGAAGGAGGCCGCCAAGGTCGTGGTCCTCAAGGCGGTCGAGGCCCCCGCCGTCGAGGCCTCCGATCCCGACAAGACGTCCGTGGCCGTGCCCAAAAAGCAAGCGGGTGCACCCGATCCGCAGGCGCGCCTCGCGGCCGACGCCGCGAAGGCCTTCGACCTCTCCTACGATCATGCGCTCCAGTCGGGAAAGGCGCCGAAGGCCGAAGACCTAACCAAGGAAGTGAGAACCACGCTGGAGGCCATGGCGGCCTTGGGACCCGCCCTGGACGGCTTGCCCAAGGGCAAGCGCCAAGCGGTGCACGACGGCCTCTTGCAGGCCCTCGCGGAAGGCAAGATGACCAAAGAACAGGCCCTCGAGTTGGCGGACAAGGTCAAGAAGGGGGAGGCCGTCCTCGTCCCCGACGCCAAGGCCGAGTTTGGTTTCAAGATCAAGACCCAGGCCGCGCCCAAGCCGGGCGACGGCGAGACGACGCTCTCCGACGTCTCCGGCGAGCGGGACGCGAAGGGGAAGGGGGCTAAGGGCAAGGCGACCGCCGGCCCGGCCGCGGATTCCGATCTGGTAGAGGGGGTCCGCCGGATCAACGAGGCGCAATCCGACTTGGCCCCCTGGCAAAAGGCCATCGACCAGGCCGAGCGCTTTGGTACCCCCAAGGACCAAGCGGCTGCCAAGCAGGTCCGCGAGGCGGCCGGGCGCCTGAAAGACCGGACCAGGGATTACCTCCAGGCCAAGGCCGAGGTGAAGAAATACCCCGAGGGCAGCCCCGAACGGCAGGCCGCCGAGAAACGGCTGGGCGAGGTGCAGGGCCAGCTGCGCAAGGACCTCGACCTCATTCAGAAGTGGGAAGATTACCCAAAGGCGAGATCGGAGTTTCTCTCCCAAGTGGGCAAGACCGCTGCGCCCTTCCTGGAACGCTCCATTCAGGCCAAGGGCTTTGAAAAGGGTTTTCTCACGGAGGGGCCGGAGGGGCCGCAAATCCTGGACGTCTCGATTCGTCAGCCTGGCTACGGCGATGATTTCCAGACGGGGCCGGGAAAGACCCAGGGAGACTACCAGGTGGTCCTCCACGTGCGCAGCGAGGCCGATGCGGATGCCCTGCTCCGGGACGTCCGCCTCAATCACGGCGAGAACAAGGCTCAGTTTGTCAAAGACGCCGACGGCAAGGTGCGCTCGGTAGAGATGACGACCCCCGACGGGAAGGTCTTCAGCGTTCGCGTGGAATTGGCGACGCCGGAGAACCGCGCCAATTCCATTGAGCGCGGGGGCATCGTGGGCGGCAGCCATGAGGGCATCGGCTACAAAGACCACAACGAAGACCGCCAAGTCGTCGTGGCCTTCGCCAATGGCCGCACCGTCACCTTGGTCATCGACGGTATGGGCGGCACCGAGGGCGGCGAGATGGCCGCCAAGATCGCCCAAAAGACCTTCGAGCAGGCGGTTCAAAAGGGCAAGTCGGTGGAGGTGGCCATCCACCTCGCCAATGAGGCCGTCTCCGAATACGGGAAAGAGCTCCTGCCTGGGCTCACCAAAAAATTTATGGACCAAGGCTACGATAAGGACGTGGCCGAGGCCTATGCGAAGCGGCTGTTGCCGGGCGCGGTGGCCATGGGCACCGAGGTCAGCCGCAACGCCGACGGCAGCTACAATGCCCGCTTCCGCAGCGTCGGCGACTGCGAGGCCGCCGTGATCCGCTTCAAGCCCGACGGTCAGGTGGAGATCCTGGACGCCTACGGGCGCAGCGAAGACCAAATCAAGGCCAGCCGCTCCAACCCCCACTCCAACCTCGTCGACCAAGCCCTGGGCGGGCATGCCGGTCCGATCCGGATTCAGAGCAAGGACGTCACCGTGCAAAAGGGCGACCTCATCCTGAGCGGCTCGGATGGGTTCTTCGAGAACTTCGGCTCCCACTCCGAGATCGCCTTTCTGATCCAGCAATCCGGTGCGCAGACCCCGGCCGAGATCCGCACGGTCTTGATGCGGGAGGTCCTGATCCGCCAAAAACTCGCTGATACCCTTGAAAAGAGCGGGAAGGACAACATGGTGCTGACCAAGGAGTCCTACGCCGAGGCCTACCGCACGGTCACGGGGCAGGAGCCGCCCGCGGACTTCAAAGGCCTGTGGGAGGGCAAGGTCCTCGACAAGATGGGCAACGTCGGAGACGCCAAGGACCTGGGGACGGTCCGCGTCGATTACGCGGACGGCACCAGCATCGAATTCCAAGGCGTGCCCCGCGACAAGATGAAGAGCCACTTCAACAAGGACAACACGACCTTGGTGGTTCAGGGGGTCGGGGAACCCATTATCGGCAATAAACCCGCGCCCTCCCGCGCCGAGCTGGCCAAGGAACAGATGGAATTGGCCAAGGAGTTGGCCGGAAGCGTCGGCATGGATCAGAACGCCGATTTCATGAAGGACCTGAACGCCTTGGTCCTGAAGGATATTGGTTTGGCCGGTCGAGACATGGATCCGACGAGTCGCCGCGACTTGATCAGCCAGCGCTCCAAGGAGGCCCGCGCCCTCGCCGAGCGCTACGGCCTGGAAAAGAATCCCGCCTTCCTGAAGCTGTTGGGGCGTCTGGTGGTCGACAATCTGCGGGAAGGGGAGATCCGATTTGGGGAACCTGGCGCGAAGGCGCCCGCCTCCGATCCCAAGCTGCAGTCCTTCATGGAGAAGCAGCGTGGCTACGGGCTTAAGCTGGTCTCCGGTTTCGAGGGCAAGGTCGATCCGGCCAAGCGCCTCAAGTTCACCGCGGATGTGGGCAAGCTGCTCAGCGAGGATGCTGCCGGTCTCCCTAGCGGAGGGGATCCCGCGCTCGAGGCCAAGTTCAAGGCCGACCGTGAAAAGGCCGTGGAGGCCCTGGCCAAGGAGTACGGGCTCGACGGCGACCCGAAGTTCCTGAAGGCCGCGAAGATGCTGCTCGTCGATCGCGTCCTGAAGGACTGCCCCCGAGTCGAGGTCCCGCCGCCCAAGGTAGACCCCGCGGTGGTGAAGGCGTCGAGAAGCCTGGAAGTCGATGTTTATAATCAGGCCCTTCTCCTGGGTCGCAACAGGGAAGAGGCGGCGCAATTGGCCGATGCGGCCCGGGTGAGCTTCGACAAGGCGATACAAGAGGGCAAGAAACCCGATCAGGCCAAGGCCTCCGCCTACGATGAGGCCCTTGGGACTTTAAAGGAACAGCAGGCCCCCTTCGGCCCGGATAAGGCGACTGTTCCTCCCCCCAGGGGAAGGGGCGGGGCGGAACCCGCGAATACCCCCTCCGGAGTGCGCGTTGCGGAGGACAAGGGCGAACAGAATGCCGCCGAATTGCAGCTCGAGGTCGACCACCTCGCCAAGGGCGATACGCCCTTCGCGCCCGCCGCAAAGGAGTTCAAGGAAGGCAAGATCACCCCGACCGAATACCGCGCCAGGCAGAAGGCGGTCGCCGAAAAGATGGTCGAGGACCACAAGGCCGCCTTTGACGACGTGATGGGCTTTTTGAAAGAGCTGGGCGCCGACCCCGACCTGCACCTGAGCTCGGAGTTTCCTCCCAAGGGCCGCATGAAGGCCGCCGGGGACCTCGCCCCCAAGCTGGTGCGCCGCGGCTGGCAAGACACCGCGCCCCTCACCGACGTCGCCGGCACCCGCATCATCGTGCGCAGCAACGCGGACGTCGAGGCCGTCATCGCGCGGCTCCAGCAGAAGTACAAGATCCGCGAGGCCTATACCAAAGAAGGCGAGATCGACACCGAGGTCATGGGCCCCGCCGACATGAAGGCCAAGGGCCTTGTCGAGGAAGAGGGCGTGGTTTGGATCGACGCCAAGCTGGACCAGGACGGCATCCATCGCCTGGTCGAAGGCCACCCCGCCAGCGGCTACCGCGCCTTGCACGTGGTCGTCGAGGTCGACGGGAAGCCGGTCGAGATCCAGATCAAGACCGAGGCGATGCACGAGTGGGGCGAGCTCGAGCACAAGCTCGTTTACAAGAACAAAGACCTTCCCGCGGCGACCTTGGACCCGATCAAGCAGTTTACCAAGGCCTCGGCCGATTACCTCGCCAAGGTGACCCACCTGGAACCCGGCGAAAAGGCGCCGGAACCGCCTAAGGCCCCCGAACTGCCGGCGGATACGCCCAACCGCGCCGAGATCCAGGCCGGCCTCGACCAGATGAGCGCCCTGCTGCAGAAGTACTCCTCGGGCGATCGGGCACCGGACAACGTCGTGCAAATTCCCAAGGCCCCGAAGGCCTTCGATGGCGACGCCCTCACTCGCAAGGCGTCCTACGAGGTTGATCTCTACGAAAGGCTTTTCCCCGATCCCGTCGGCCGTCCCGGCATCCGCAATACGGATCTCACGAGTGAGTTGGAGGTCATTCGCGAACGCCTCGCCGAAAGCGGCAATCAGGCCCTTCTCGATAAGTTCGACGCCGATTTTAAGGCGCTCCGCACCGCGCCTCAGGATTCCGCCGAGTACCGGGGTGCCGTCGAGCGATTGGGCGACGTGCTCGATTTGAACCATGGGGATGCCCGTTTCCGGCAGCCGGTCTTTTTCATGGACGATGCCAAATTCAACGAATTCGCCCAGGCCTCCAAGGAGATCTACGACAAGTCCCAAGCACCGGTACCTTCCGTCCGGGATGGCAAGGGAGCGGATGTCATTCCGCTGCGTCCCAAAGCCAAGAGCGAAGGCGATGCCCCCCTTAAGCTCGCCGCAGAAACCGATCCGGAGGGATTGCGCAGTCGCTTGGACGCGAAGGGTGCCGATCCCAAGCAAGTTTTGGAACCGCTGGCGGGAGTGGAGAAGGCGCTGGAGGCCACCAAGCCCGAGCTCAGCGCCAAGCTCAAGGCCGACCGCGAGACGCTCCTCAAAGGGGAGAAGGACAGCCCCGAGTACGAGGCAGCCATGCAGCGTTTGGTCTTGTTGGATGCGGCGCTGCGCGGTCCTCTGGAGTACGGCAAGGGCATGAAGCCGGAGGCCCTTGAGTCCTTCGTGCGTCCCCTCTATGAAGAACCCCCGCCTAGCAGCAAGGGTCCTAGCAGTGGTGCTACCGGTACCTTTGCCACCGGAACCGGCGTTGTCCTTGGTATCCTGGCGCTCCTGGCCCCCGAGACGGCGCGCGCCGCCGAGGGTCCCTTGCAGCAGATCCAGCAGAGCCTGCACGTCGGTCCGGTCGAGGCCTTGATGATCCTCGGCATCGGCACCTTGATCGGCCTGCCCATGGTGCGGAAATTCTGGTCCGGGCCCAAGGGGCCGGGCGAGCCGCCGCCCGCCAGCCGGGACAATCCGGTGCGCGTGGAGCAAGACGGAAAGACCCTCACCGTCCGACCCTTCGAAAAGCGCGACCTGCAGTCGGGTCGAGTGATCGAGGGCACCGTCGGCACCTTCTCGAAGGGGGATTCCATCGTCGTCGGCGATACGGTCCATCTTGGCCTGGAGACCTTCGACCCGGCCTCCGGAAACAAGAAGAGCACCCAGTTCCTCATGGTTTCGAAGGAGGAGGCGAAACGCCTCGGCGTGAAGTTCAACAAGGCCGGAGACGAGATCGCCGAGCTGCCCAAGACGGAATTCTTGGTGAAGGAAACCGACAATCGGCCGGAACCCAAGCTCCCGGTGGCCGCGGATGCCGCCCCCAAGGACAAGCCTGTCGCCGTCGTCAAGGATCCCCAAGGTCAGGAGACGGAGGTGAAAGACCTTAGCGTGGCGGATTCTGCCAAAGGCTCGGGCGCCCTGCGCTCCTTTGGCAAGGCCACCTCGGTGGAGGTCTCCAAGGACAATCCCAAGCAGGTGACGGTAAGAGTCGACGTCTACGACCCGGCCGATCCCAACGCCGATCCCACCTCCCTGGCCTTCGGCATCGGCAAGCCGGAAGTGGTCGAGCAGAGAAGCTTCACGATGAGCCGCGAGGAGGCCCAGCGCTTCGGCTTGCCCCTGGGCGAGCCGGGCGTGTCCGTGCAGGTGACGGAGCAGAAGCTGCTGGTGCTCAACGACAAGGCCAGCGACGTCGGGGTCGGCAATGCGCTCTACATCCCGACCTCCAACGAGGGCGGACAATTGATCTATCCGGCCCATACCATCGGCAAAAAGGCCATTTCAGGGAAGATCGTGACGGTCGACGCCGATCGCACCAGCGTCCTGGGTGACACGGTCTACGTCTTTTTCCGTACCCCCGATATGCCCGGTATGAAGGGTAAGGCCCTGGGCGCCGATCCTATCCCGATGACCCTAGCCGAGGCCCGCAAGCTGGGCATCGCCCTGGGTTACGGTGGCAAGCTACGGGTCGAGAAGAATCAGTTCATCCTGAGCGAGGTGCAAAAAGGGAAGGGCAAGGACGTCCTCGTCGACGGCAAGCCCTTCGAGGGCGAGGATGCGCCGGTCAGCGTGCGCTTCAAAGTCGGCGATGACGGCAAGATCCACCTGACGGGCACCGACGGAAAGGATCTGGAAGCCCCCAAGGTCGAGGCGGGCATGGTCACCGGCGAGGGCGCGCAAGGGGTGAAGATCCCGGATGCGGTCAAGGTCTTGGGACCGACCGCGGCGGGTATACTGCTCCTGCTTTCTCCCAACATGGCGGAGGCCGCCACCCAATTCGGCGATCAGCTTGCAACCGGTGGAATTGGATTGGCGGTAGCCGCAGGTATAGGGACCCTGCTCGGGCTTCCCTTTATTTATCGGGGAGGGGGCGGGGGCAAGCCTCCCGTGGCGAATCACCCGCCCTTCCAGATGGCTCCGGGCTGCGAGTCTTTCGAGGTCATGGCCGACGCGGCGGGCAGGCCGGTGGTCAACCAATATATGGGGCAGGTAACGCCCCCGCTGCTCACCTTCCAGCGCGGTCCGCAGGGGCAGTGGTATGCCTTTGAGGGAAAGCCCCCAAAGAACGTCTACGAATCCATGCAGGATCCGGTGCTCAGCAAGATGTGGCGTCCGGTGAAGGATGGGGACCTCTACAAGATCGGGGATTTTGTCCTTCCCTTCAAGACGCCGGCCGACGCGAAGATCACCTATGTTGATGCCCAGGGAAATTATGTGGATGGCTACGCCTCCCCGCCAAATCTGGGCGTGAATCCCAATGTGCCTCCTCCCGTGGCGGTTTCCGGCAAGCTCCCAGTCGGTGAGCTTCGAACCATCGTGCCCAAGGGCGACGGGACTCCCTTCGTCATTGGGCGTGGCCAGGGGGACCTGCAATTTACGGATGCGGCGGTTTCGTCTGTGCACGCCACCATCCTCAAGAACCCGGCCGATGGAAAATGGTACCTGGTCGACGGACCCGTGGGCGACACCACCAAGGTCAGCACCAATGGCGTTTGGGTGCAGGGTGGGCGCATGCCCAAGTATTACGCCCTTCGGGACGGTGAATCCTTCGTGATCAATGGGGCGACCTTCCAGTTTCGCGCGCCGCCGGAGCCTCCGCCTCAGGCGGCGCCGGCGCCTGCCGCGCAAGTGATCCCCTTGAACTTGCTCAAGCTGCAGCGCAGCCCTGAGGGTTTTCCGATCGTGCAGGCGTCGAATGGCCCCTATGCGGTTCGCTATTGGCAGAAAGGTTGGACGAATCTCGGCGAAATGACCTTGGGCCGCGTGGTCTCGGCATCGAAGGTCCCCAATGATCCCCAGGGCAAGGTGCGCCTCGAGGTCCGTACCACCCAGGGTACGAATCCCCAGGAAGGCGCGATCACCTTGGAGATGACTCCGGCCGAGGCCGCGGAGCTGCGCATCCCGCTGCGGGCCGACGGCAGCCTGGATCCCCAGGCCGCCCCCCTGATCCGCTTCGATGCCTATAAGCCCGCCGCCGAAGGGCGACTGGCCGCGGATAATCCCAATGCGGTGTATCCGAACCAAGTCCCCGTCGCGCGGCCCGCGCCTCCGCCTCCACCCGTACGGGTTGAGGTGAAGGGCGGGGATGGGAAAAACTATCAATTGAAGCCGCAAAAAGACGGTGCGCCCTTGGAGCCGGGGCAGAGCCTCGCAAGAATCACCATGCTGGAACCCCTGCCTGGCCAGTCGGGTGGCAAATTATGGATGGAAACGGAGCTGTTGGGGCCCGATTTCAATCCCGTCAAAAAAGTCCGATTTTCGATTACCCGAGAAGAGGCCGCGGGTCTTGGGCTCAAGGTGCGTGCCGATGGTCGCTTGGCTGCCGATAGCCCCCAGGATATTCGTTATACTCCATCGGCGTTGCAAGACAAACCTGGACCGGCGGTCCAAGTGAAGACCGGCCCTGTCGATGTGGAGTTAGATGGCAGGAATGTCACGCTTACGCCCGCCAGCCCAGATATCCTCTGGGCCCAAAAAGAAATCCAAAGGGTCAATAGCTGGGTGGCCAAGGTGAAGGATGTAAAACCCACCACTCCTGGCGACCCCACTGAGGTGACTGTCACCTTGGTCTATGTGAAGACCGGTTATGGCGATACTTACGAGACCTCCGTCTCCATGAATGTGGCTGACGCCCAACGCCTCGGCATCCCCATCGACGCCAAGGGTCGTTATGTGCCCGATGGTCAGCCTCGCTATTTTAAGTTGAAGAGCTTTGGTCCGGTCAATATGCCCAAATACAATCTCGACGGCCCTCTGCCGAAGGGAGTTAAGGCGGTTATCCAGGACAATGGCAAAGACGCTCCCCGCCGCGGGCGAGTCGACGCCGATGCGCCTACCGTCACCTATGGCACGGCCGCGGGAGAGACGCATGAGGGCGTGGGCTATAAGTCCAAAAACGAGGATGCCGTGGTGCAGGGGCCCAATTGGGCCGCCGTCATCGACGGCATGGGGGGACATGGCCACGGGGATAAGGCCAGCGAGATCGCCGGCAAGGCCCTGGCGCATTATTTGGATGCCCATCGCAACGACCCCGACCCCAAGAAAACCCTGCACGATGCCCTTGTCTATGCCGGCGACGCGGTCAATGCCTCGCCCGAAGGAAAAGGCGGCGGAGGGGCCGTCGCCGTCGTCCATATGGTGGTGACCAACCTGGACGGCTCGCAGAAGGTCCTTATCGGGCATGTCGGCGACGCCGGCGCCTTGGTGGTCGGCAAGGACGGAAAGATCAAATACCAAACCGCCGATCACGGTCCCGCCGGATTGCAAATGGAGGAGGATATTAAGTGGGGGGAGGATCGCGACAAGGCGGAAACCGACAAGCGGGCCAACCCCGATGCCAATATCGTCGTGAATTGTTTGGGGGCCGGTCACGAGGTGGATCCCGTGGTCCGCGAATTTCCTCTGGAGGAAGGGGACCGGGTCGTCATGTACTCCGACGGCTTAGGGGACGCCATGTCCTCGGTCGAGATTGCCCGGCGGGCCATCCAAGCAGGGAGCGCGAAGGAGGCGGAGGCGGATCTCTTCCGGACAGGTTTACACAACATGGAGGATTTCAACGACGCCTTGGCCGAGTTGAAGCCTGGCAAGCGCCTGCCGGTGACCCGAGAAGCCTTTGTCGACGCCCAGGGCAATATCTATGACCGGCCGGAGGGCGGCAAGGTCCTTGGCAAGGTGGGGGCGGATTTCCCCGGTTGGGACCGTTTTGAAAAGGGGGGCTACCTCGATGCCCAGGGGGATGTCTACGACTCGGCCCAAGGCGGAAAATTATTGGGGAAGGTGGGAGACAAGGACTCTGCATGGGATTACGACCAGGCAAAATACGGCGCGGTACCCCCGGGTGAGAGAAGGCCGGTCTTTAAGCGAACTACCGAGGATTATCGCAATATCCCACCCGGTGAACGGAGGCCGATCCAGAAGCAATTCTTTATCGATAGAAAGGGGGATATCTACGATGCCCCCGCCGAAGGCAAGTTGGTCGATCATTATAAAAAGGACAACCTGACGGTTCACGTCTACTTCCACAATCCCAAATCACCTTACGGTGGAGGGAGCGGAGCTAAGGGGCCATCCCAGCCGCCTCCGGTTTCCGGGAAGTCCAAGAGCCAAATCAACTTCCAGTCGATTCCTCAGGGAAATCGGGTGGGCGAGTCCGAACTCAAATCCTTGGAGGCCCTCGATAAACGTCCGCACGTGGCGAAGATCCTTAGTGACCCGGATTTGCAGCCGGTGACCAAGGTCACCGCCGGCGGTCAGACCTTCTACTTGAGCCGGGTCATCGAAAGCGTCGACGAAAGGGGCGAAGTGCGGCCGCATGTCCTGGCCCTGGTGCCCGTGCAGGAGGGCGGCAAGACCGTCCTGAAGCGCCGCTTTTTCTACAAGTCGAATTCAGACGGGGGTTGGCGCGCCTCGCCCTATCAAATTGGAGGGCATATCGCCAAGGGGGTGGGGCGGCACTACACCCAGGAGACCCAGCCCATTCCCGAACTGAACGAGGCCTTCCAATTTTTGGAGGATGCCGGCAGCGGTTTCCCCAAGCTGCGGATGAAGGACGAGGATTTTGCGAATTACATCGACGTGGGCAGTCCGCTTCTGGACCAAGGCGCCCAACAGACGATGTTGGCCGGCTTTGGCAAGGAGGTCTTTTTTCCCTCAAATGTCGGGATGACCGACATTGGCGGCTTGCAGCCCGGCAAGGCCTTTAAGGGGGGCGGTTACTACGGCGCGAGCGACCCCGCCATCGTGCCCAAACTCGCCTCGCTCCGCTATCCCGATGGCTTCATCCCGGATTTCTCCAAGGGGCCGAGCAAGGTTTACCAAGAGACCCACACGCTCTTAGGCCCCATTACCTGCCGGGAATTCTCCGGCGGCTTCTTGGTCGAAAAGGGCACGGGCCGGAAGCGCCCCGTCGTTTGGACCATGGCGGAGGACGGTCAGGGCCGCACCTGGGTGAAGTCGATCCGTTACACCGATTCGAAGGTGAACTCCTACGGGGTCTACGACGAGGTGATCGATTCCGGCATCATCACCTCCAAACCGCTCGAGTACGCCAAGCAAAGCTATAAGCTTCCCGAGGAATACCGTCCCGACTTCAACGGCGAATACGTCGACATCACCCCCGCCCTCAACATGCTGAAGCCGATCCGCCAGTACCGCGAGTCGCGGGGCCTGGCGAATCTGGAGCTCCCCAAGGGGGGCGTCGCGCCCAGTCCGCCGCCACCGCCGGGCGGGGTGCGGGTAGTCGTCTCGAAGCCGCTTCCCGGGCCCAACGGCGACGGCGCCGCGCCTCCGCCGGTCAACGGTGTGCCCGTGCAGAGCGCCCTCGTGCCGGGACTCACCGGCACCCAAGGCAAGTGGGTCTACCAAATGCCCCCGGATCTCACTCAGGTCATCCTGGGGAGGGAGGCCTTCATGGGCCAAGAAGAAGGGAAATCGATTTCTGGGAAACACATTCGGATCTATCGAGCGGATGGGACGACCTTTATCCAGGATTCCATGTCCCTCAACGGGACCCAGGTCATCCGAGACGGCAAGGTGGCTTGGGCCTCGCGGGGCAAGGCCGATCCGATTCCCTCCATCTTTCCCCTGCGGCCCGGCGACCGGATCGTGATGGGAAAGGTGGAAATCGAATTCAATCCTGCTTCAAACTGAAGCCGTAGATCGACTCGAACTTATCCCGCCAATGCAAGGCCAGGCCGCTGGTTCCGTCCCGAAGGAAGGACTCCAGCTTGCCCGGATCTCCGTACTGGGCGCGCCAGAGCGCCTCGCGGAGGTGGGCCCGCATCTCCTGCATGTGGACCACCGGAAGGGTCCGCGCCTCGTTGGGGTCGATGTCGAGAAAGTGCTGGTACTCGTGCACGATCTTCGACATCGCCAGGAAGACCGGGTCATTGCGGGTGGTATAGGAAAATCGGTCGAAGGGCGCCGCCTTCACCAGCATCTTGGGCCTGCCGCCGGTGAGTCCCGCGTGCATGAAGAAGGCGTTGTAACTGACGGCCTCCGGTTCGTCCATTTCCAGGCAACGCCTTTTGAAATCCTCGTGGCTCAGCACCTCGAGGTCGAATTTTTTCGCCTCGAGGTCCGCGACGATCTGCCTGGAGAAGGGATCTCCCATCAGCTTGAAGCCGTAGGCCCAAAACGCCGCGCTCTGCGGGTCGAGGACGGCGCGCCGCGCCTCGAGCTGCTCCAACCTTTTTGCCCGGTCGGCCTTGCGCGCCTCGGCCCGCTTGGGATCCAGCAGGTCGGCCTGGCGATTTCGCAGCTCGCCCAACAGTTCCAGCGGCGCCTTGGCGCCTAGGTAACCGTTGAATTGCGAGGGTTTGGACCTGCCGAAGAGGGGAAGGGGCAGCTCGGGATGGCGGCTACCCACCATTTGGTAGTGCGGATCGGCCAATTCCATAAATTTGGTGGGCGTCAGGGCGTCGGTTTTTCCGAGCAGGCCGTGCAGTCTTTGCAGCCGGCGAAAGGGCAGGGGGCTTCGGTGGGCCGCGACCAAGACCTTGCTGATGTGGTCTCCGTAGCCGGGGTGAAAGAGGGATTGTCCGATCCGATCGAGGAACTCCTCTTCCGGCAGGAAATGCGGCGCGGCCTGTTTTGCCTTGGCCTGGGTGTAGGACCAACGGAATAGGACGTCTTTGGCATCCTGGCTCAGCAGGGGCATGGCCTGAATCCGATCGTAGTTGGGTGTCTGGGCGCGCCTCGCCGCGGCTCCCCAGGGAGGGATAAAGGCGAAGCGTTCGGTAGGTAAAATTCCCGCGACAAGCCGCTCGTATTCGCGCAGCGGACCGCCCTCTAGCAGGAACTGCACGAGGGCGTGCGCCTGTTTTAGATTTTGGCTTTCCAGAAGATTTTCGAAGGCCTTTCGCGTCAGCCAGTTGACATAGCCGCCGGCGTCGCCCCGCGCATTGGAGTGCTTCAGGGCATGCCCGATCTTGGAGAAGGCGGTGCTGCGGGTCTCACGGTCGGGGAAACTCATGTTTTGCAGCAGGCGGCAAAACAGGAACATCTCCCGCTTGTCGCGGAAGGCGACGTCGATCGCCTCGGCCTCCATGATATTGAGACTGGCGTAGAATTCCCCCAGCCGCTTGAGGTCTTCCATTTTCCATTGGAATTTGCCGGCGCCGGATTCGGGTTCCTCCGTCGCCATCATCAGGACGGAAGGAGTTTTCAGCGGCTCCAAGGGACGTCCGGAGCCGGGGGCGTCGTAGGCGGGCCGGGAGTGGGGCAGGGTGGGGGCCTCGTCTTGGTCGTAGGCCTCGAAGATGCTCGCCAGGACCCTGGGAGGCCGCCCGCCCTTGGGTTCATTCCGCCGCCATGCCTCGTAGGCCAGCTCCTGCTCCAGCAGGCTGCGGTGATATCCCGGGCCCAGGACGGCGTTCATGAGGCCGGTTCCGACTTTCAACTGAAAGAAGGTCGCCAGATCCTCGGCGAATCGGACGCCCCGCGCTTGCCGCTCCCGCAAGCCGACCAGCTCCTGCAGGTCATGGCCGAGGACGACGCCCAACATCAGACCCGCCTGCGAGAGGCCCCCCACCAAATAACTGTGGAGGCCGTTTTCCATGGCGAAGCCGCTGAGCGCGGTTGAGCGGGAATACCCCTCCAGGGCGCGACCCGTCACCAGCCCCGTCACCTTCAGGGATCCCAACACCAGGGCCCCTGCGGCCCATTCCTTGGCGAAGGAATGGGGGGTCCAGTCTTGGGGTCGGTTTTGGAGAGAGGCGACGCCTTTCGCGGCCAAAGTAAAGGCCGAGGTCTCGGTGAGGAATCCCGCGCCGTTGGCGAGGCCTCGCGCCACGAGGCCGCTGGCGCCGAGCCGCCCCGCCGTCCAGAGTCGCGCCCAGCGAAAGGCGTGAGGCGCGATGCCCATGGCGATCAAGGCGGCCGGGTCCATGGCCTCTCCCGCGAACCTGCGCCCCAGAGACTCGGCCCTGGCCCCAAAGCTTCCCTTGCCCAATCGTGCCTCGGCTTGATGTCGGGCTCGGTCGGCGAGGGGGGCTAGCCTGCCTGGGGTATCCTGCAGGAAGGCCGCCACCGCCTGATCGATGGCCTGGGCCGCCTGCAGATTCCCCGATCGTTCCAGGTCGACGGAGAGATTCAGGAGGTCATGGAAAAAAATTTGGGGGTCGGTCTCTGTTTCGAGGGAGCGAAGGCCTTGCGCTGCCGAGGGGGGCAACTGGGCCTCGAGGCGGCGGCGCGCCTCGGGG
Organism: bacterium; assembly: GCA_046346845.1. Lineage (GTDB taxonomy): Bacteria > UBA10199 > UBA10199 > DSSB01 > DSSB01 > DSSB01. Next base: position 297,237 of record JAXMHH010000001.1, on the reverse strand, counting down.
TCGCCCCAAAGGCGGTCAAGCAGGGCCGAGCCTAAGGCAGGCGCTTTGGGTGGTGGATTCCGGACGAGAGACGCAGGCGCGTCTTTCGACACCGATGCAAGTAGGCTCAAGGCCATTCGTGCCCCTTAATTTTCCTAGAACCTTGCGGCGATCGAAATTTAACCCCAAGCCCTTAGCTTGTTAATTACAGGCATTCTTTTCGGAGAGGCCAGTGAAAAGTTGTGCAAAATCACCGCGCTGCAGGAATAAACAACTTTCTTCCAATTTGGGCGATAACACCTGAAATTATAGGTGTTTTCCATGACCCTGCACATGCTCCGGGTAAGGAGAACGCGGCTCGGCGCTACTGGCGAGGCACCGGCCGCGGCAGCGGCCCAGCAAGGCTTTGCGCAGGCCTTGTTTGAACTCGCCGCCATCCCCGACCCTTCCCATCTCGAATCTTCTCAAGCCCTGCGGCGCTGGGCCGAGGCCGTTCTGGCCCATCCTCAGGATTTGGGCCCTTGGGCCGGCCTATCCGAAGGGGAGCGTTCGATCCTGCGCGCCCGCTTTGGCTCCCGGCTCGACGAACTGGCCTCGCTTTCCCAGGAGCGCGATCCCCAATTGCTCGCCGAGGGCCTCATGGCCTTGGCAAGGCGCTCGGTGGAAGGGGAGGATCCTTCTGCGGGCCTGGCCCTGTATCAATATTTGTCCCGGGCGGAGGGTGCCCTGGCCTCCAACCTGAACGGAGAGCTGCGGGCTCGCGCCGCCGCCGAGGCAGCGGCCTGGCGGGGCGAGGGTACTTTTGGCCGCCGCTTTGAGATCCAAGCACGTCAATTCGCCCGCCAGGCCTCCGATCCCGCCCTGATCGCGGGGATGGGCCTCGCCTCCTTGGCGGCGAGCGCGGTGCGACTGGGCGTCCTGTCTCGCCTCGCGGCCTCCCCAAGGGCCGGGTTCTTGACCCGCGGCCTCGGGGCCTCCCTGACGGCGGGGACCGCGGCTTGGGCCGTGGAGGTCCCGACCTTCTGGGCCGGCACCCGCATGGCCCATCTGGCGATGGGTAGCTCCGGATTGGGCTGGGATCGCGCCACGGTGGCGCGGGAGCTCGCCTCCACCGGTCTCATGCTGGGCCTGTTGAAATTGAGCGGGGCCGCCGCCGGCGCCCTGTTCCAGAGGGCCCACGGCATTGCTCCCTTGCATGCCGAGGCGGCGGGCCTGCCCGCCCTGACGCGGCTTTCGCAGCCGCTCTATACCCAGGCCGCGAGTTTCGCCGGTCTCTACACCGACCACCTGATCGAGGAGCGGCTGGGTTGGCGGCCGCGCACCGATGCCCTGTCCCGAGGCTTCGATTCCCTCGCCACGCTGCTGCAGTTTCACGTCGGGGGACGCCTGGCCGCCGAGGCCTTGGGCCCCGGCTATGCCTCGGCCTTGCGGCAATTGGAATTCCGTAGCCGCGTGACCGAGACCCTGCTGACGCCCCGCCCGAACCTCGGCGTGGGGCCAGGCCCCGCCTTGCAACCCGCGCTCGCCGGAATAGGTGGGGCGAGCCCTGCGGTCGAAACAGGCGAGCGGCCTTGGGAGGCGGGGATCCTCGCCATGTCCCAGGTCAAGCCGGAGCGCAGCCGCGCGCGGCGGGGCGGCCGCAGCGCCCCCTTGGATTCTCGGACCGGAGAAAGGCCCCCGGAGCAAGAGGAAGGCCAGGCCTTGCGCGCCTTCCGCGAGGCCCCCGCCGCGGGCCTCGATCGCCTGGTCAAGGGGATCCATGAGCGCGGTCGCCTGGCGCAACTGGCCCTGGACTTGGAGGCCAACGGCCTGCGCCCCGACCTGGGTCCTGCGGAGTTTGCCAGGGCCCGCGAGGTCTTAAGAAACCTGGAGGACGAATTTTGGCTCTATCTCGACCAGGGGCGCCAATCCGTGCCGATCGCCCAGCGTTGGGAGGTCTTTCAGAATTGGCAGAACGAGCTGGTTCCGAAGGGGATCGCCGGGTTCGTCCAATTGCAGGAACGGCTCCGCTCCATCGGGATCGCCGACCTCTCCGCGATCAAGAACGGGGAGATCCGCATGAAGACGCGGGTCCGGGACAGCCAGGAGGCGGCGGATTATTTCCTCGACCTCGCCGTGCTGCGGAATTTCCTGCGCACGCGCGGCTTTAACCGAGTCGACGAGAGCAATCCCAATGGGCGTTATCTCTCCAATCTCTTGCTGCGCGGCGACGGGAATTGCGCGACCCTCTCCTTGCTCTTCGCGCATTTGGCGGTAACGACCGGCCGCGCGCTGCAGGTGGGTCTCTTGCCCCGCCACGTCTACCTGGCGGGTCGGGAAGGCGCGGCCATCGAGAGCATTTTGGATTTCGGCGTCACCTCCGCCTCGGCCTATCGCAACCGCGCCATCGGGCCGGAGCAGAAACTCCTGCCCGGGCATTCCCTCCTCAGCGTCCACCTGTTCAACTTGGGGAAGGGCGCGGTGGAGCGCGGCGATCTGGCGAATGCGCGCTGGATCCTGGAGCGGGCGCGGGAACTCCTGCCGGGTAGCCCCCGCGCGGACCTGCTCCTGGCCCAGGTGGCCCAGCGGCAGGGGGATTTCGCCGCGACCCTCGCCCATTACCGGAGGGTCCATGCCCTGCACCCGACGGACGCCAAGGGCCTGAACAACCTCCGGATGCGGGCCTGGGAGCGGTTCGTCGCCGGACAGTACGGGGAGGCCGAGCAGGCCTTTCGCCGCCTCAATGGCCTGGTGCCCGAAGACCTCGACGTGCTGCGGGCCCTGCGCTTGACCTACGAGCGGATGGGGCTGCGGCGGGAGGCGGAAGGGGTCGGCAATCTCATCGACATTCTGGAGCTGGACGCCGAGGAGCCTTGAGCCGCGGCCCGCTTCGTGCTCCTATTCTGCCCATGCGGGATTACGCGGTCCTCCGATTCACAATTCCCCTCTCTTTAGAAGGCGCCCTGCGGGAAGAGCTCTACCGCCATCCCTGCCTGGGCCTGGAATATTCCCAACAGGATCATGCCTTGCAAGCCCGCGCCTATTTCGAAGCGGATTTCCGCTGGGAGTCCCTGCGCGACCTCTGGACTCGCCGTTGGCCGGAACTGGTCTGGGAAGGAGAGACCCTGATCCGCCTGCCGGAGGCGGGAGAGGCGAGGGAGGAGGGGATGCAGAGCCTGAGCCTGCTCGGGCAAGACTTGGTCTTGGTAAGGGGGCCGGCCTTCGGCAGCGGGGCCCACCCCACGACGCGCCTGGCGGCGGAATTGCTTGCGGGTCTGGACCTGTCGGGCAGGGCGGTCTTGGATGTGGGGACGGGGAGCGGCATCCTCGCCATCCTGGCGAAGCGACGTGGTGCGGGGCGGGTCGCGGCGGTGGAGATCCTGCCCGAGGCGCGGGCCGCGGCCGCCGCGAATTTTCGCGCCAACGGCGCCATGGGGATCGAGTTGCTTTCCGAGCTGAGAGACTGCCGCGGCCGCTTCGACGCGGTGATCGCCAATATCCTCGCGCCTACCTTGCTGGCCCTGCGCGAGCCGATGCTGCGCCGTCTGCGACCGGAGGGAATGCTGTTGCTCTCCGGGATGCTGCGATCCGAGCGCGAGGCGATCCTGCGAGCCTTTCGCCCCGGGGGCATCATGCGGGAAATCAGCGATCAGGATTGGCTGGCCCTCGCCTTGGCGGGGTTTACTCCGGACCCCAACGAAAGCGCGTCTGGACTTTAATCTCGGGATGGATGGACTGGGCGACCGGGCAGGTGTGGGCGGCCTGTTCCAAAAGGCGGATCTGTTCGTCGTCGGGTCGGGTGGGGATCTTGAGATCGACGTTCAGCCCGACGATGCGGCGCGGCGCGTCTTGGGACATGAGCTTTTCGACCTCGATCTGCATGCCCTGCAGATCGATGCCGTGCCGGCGGGCGACGATGCCCATGATCGTCGCCATGCAGGAGCCGAGGCCGGTGGCCACCAAGTCGGTGGGGGAAAAGCTTTCGCCCTTGCCTTGGTTGTCGACCGGGGCGTCGGTGTGCAGCTCGGTCCCGGAGGGGCCGTGCTTGGCCTTCACGCGCAGGTCGCCTTGGTATTCAAGATCGATTTTGACCATAACGATACGATACCTGAAAAAAATCCTTAATGCAGGGTGTATCCCGGCGCGAGCTCGAAGCGGGCCACCTCGGCGTCGAACTTCTCGCCGTTGTCCGCCACCATCTGGTAGGTGCCGCGCATGTTCCCGGTGGGGGTCTTGAGCGGGCAGGCGCTGGTGTACTCGAAGGATTCCCCGGGTTCCAGCAGGGGCTGTTCGCCGACCACTCCCGGGCCCTTCACCTCCTCGACGTGGCCGTCGGCGTCGGTGATGATCCAGTGGCGGCTGATCAGCTGGGCGTTGCGGTCGCCCTGGTTGGTGATCTTGATGCGGTAGCTGAAAAAGTAATAGCCGCTCCCGGGGTCGCTGCGCTCGGGATCGTACTCGCTCTCGACGTCGACGCGGATGCCGCGGGTGACCGCGCTGGAAGTGGGATTGACGGTGTGTTTCATGGCCATGCCTCGCAGGAGGGCCTCCTTGCACAATTCTTCCTGGAAATGAAGGAAATTATCGCCCCGCGCGGCTCAGCGGGGCTCGATGACCGCCAGGGTGCAGCGGCTGACGCAGACCAGGCGCTCCGCCTCGTCGTAGATCTTCACCTCCCAAACTTGGGAGGTGTTGCCCTGGTGGAGCGGTTGGCCGACTCCCGTGACCAGGCCTTCCCGGACAGTGCGGAGGTGGTTGGCGTTGATCTCCATGCCCACCACGACCTTGCCCCGGTCGGCGACGGAATACCAGGCTCCGATGCTGGCGATGGTCTCGGCCAGGGCCAAGGAGGCCCCGCCGTGCAGGACGCCCATCGGTTGGCGCGTGGCCTCGACCACCGGCATGGTGGCCTTGACCAAGCCGGGGGTGAATTCGACGACCTTGATGCCCAGGTGGTCCGCGAGCTTGCCGCGGTTCAGTTCATCGGCTTGTTCCGGGGTGACCTGTTTCATGTTTCCTCGCGAAGCGCGCCTGAAATTTTTTGAAGAGCCAGATCGGCCCGATCAGCAGATAGGCGGGATTGGAGAAGAAGGCCGGCGGTTTGCCTTCGATCGCGTGCCCGAGAAATTGGCAGGCCCAGCCGGCGCCGAACAGGATGAGGGCCACCTTCCAATTGAAGAAAAACCAGGGGAGGCTGAGCAGGATGGTCGGGATGCCGATCGCGTGCAGGACGTGGTTGGCCGGATGGGTATGGGAGCGCTTGTAATTCTCGATCAATTGCTGGACCGACATGAGCCACCTTAATACCCCTGCTGCAGGCGAAGCGAGACATACTGGGCGTACATGTATAAGACCACGATTCCGATCAGGCAATCAAGGCTGGGTCCCCAGACGCGGGTGAAGGCGTTGGGCGGCTTCCCCGGAGGGGGGCGCAGGCGGAGCGTCGCCAGCATCAGGGCCCGCCCCAAGAGGAAGGCGAGGGCCAGGTAGGCCAGGGATTCCCAGAGATTCGGGTAGAGGGAGGCCGCCGGGATCTTTTTTCCGAGCCGGGCCTCCAGGTAGGGATGGGAGAGCAGGCGGAAGAGGATCCCTCCACCCAGCAGGATTTCCAGGCCCGGCGAGCCGCCGAGCAGCCCGCCGACGCCGGGGATATAGGATAGGGCCGCGATGACCAGGGCGGAGACGATGCCGGCGCGGGCGGCCAACATGGCGAAGGGCTCGACGGTGGTCCATTGGGGCTTCGCATCCAGGCCGACCAAGACCGGCGTCAACAGGAGCAGGAGGAAACCGAGGATCAGGGCTTGGCAGAGGACCCCGACGATTTGCGTCAGGCAGCCCGAGGAAGCGGCGTCTTGAGTCTCCTTAAGGCCCGTCGACCAGCGGATGATGGATAAGAACAGGACTTGGACCCCCAAAAATAACAGGGTGGGGAGGGCGACGGAGGGCTGGACGAGGATTTTCAGGCCATGCGATAGACTGGACCAAAACATGGCCCCTCTATAGTCGCCAGGGGCGGGCCGTCCAAGGGAAAAGACATGAAGACAAAACAGGTGCTGTATCGCGGGAAATATTTACAACTCTGCCGGAGCGAACATTGGGAGTGGGTCGAGCGGGTCAACTGCAGCGGGGTGGTGATGATGGTTGCGCGCACCCCCCAAGGCAAGGTTTTGTTGGTCGAGCAGTACCGGATCCCGCTGGGCAAAGCGGTGATCGAGTTTCCCGCCGGCCTGGTCGGGGATCGCTGCGGGGCCGGCGAGGAGCTACTCGAGGCCGCCCGCCGCGAGCTTTTGGAAGAGACGGGTTACGAGGCGGAGCGTTGGACGCGGCTCGGGGAGGGGCCGCCCTCGGCGGGCCTCAGCCCCGAGACGATCACGATCTTCCTGGCGGAGGGCCTGCGCAAGGTCGGGGAGGGTGGTGGCGACGACACCGAGGAGATTCGGGTCCATGAGGTGCCGATGGAAGAGATCGACGCTTGGTTGGAGCAAAGGCGGGCAGAAGGATTGGCGATCGATCCCAAGGTCTACGCCGGCCTGTATTTTCTGCGGGGGCAAAAGGCCGGCGTCTAAAACCGCCTTTGGACCCAGTATTTCAGATAGGCCGCCGCCTCGCGCAGGGTCATCTTCAGCTGGCCCCAGCCGCCGCTGACCGCGGAGCTGGAGGTCGGCGCGGGGAAGGCCCGCAGGTCGAGGTCCTCCGCCATCTTCATGGCCCGGCGCAGGTGCAGGGGGTCGGAGACGATCAGCACGGTGGTACGGCTCGGGTCGGGCAGGAGTTCCTTGGCGAAACGAAGGTTTTCGATGGTTTTCCACGACCGGGTCTCGATCAGGATCGCGGCCTCGGGGACCCCGCGCGCGGTCGCGTAATCGCGCGCGACGATGGCCTGCGGGGGATTGCCCGGGGCCCCGGTGAAGAGGAGCTTCTGCACCTTGCCCTCGGAGTAGAGACGCAGCGCGCATTCGATGCGTTCGCGGAACACCGGCAGCGGCAGGGACCCCTCGCTGCGCGCCCCTAGGACGATGGCGATCTCGGCCTGGGGTGGGTCGGGGATGTGTCGCGAGTATTCCACGGTGCGATAGGCCTGATAGCAGTAAACGAGGATTAGCAGGGCGCCGAGCGCCAGCAGGCGTTTCCGCCACTTCCGCGGCGGCTTATTCCCCGATGATCTTGACGAGGACCCGCTTCCGGCGCCGTCCATCGAATTCTCCGTAAAAGATCTGCTCCCAGGGGCCGAAATCCATCTTCCCCTCGGTGACGGCGACGACCACCTCGCGGCCCATGATCTGGCGCTTGATGTGGGCGTCGGCGTTGTCCTCGCCCGTTTCGTTGTGTTGGTACTGGGAGATGGGCTCATGGGGAGCCAGCTTTTCCAAAAAAACCTCGAAGTCATGGTGCAGGCCGGCCTCGTCGTCGTTGATGAAGACCGAGGCGCTGATGTGCATGGCGTTGACCAGGATCAGGCCCTCGCGGATCCCGCTCTCGCGGAGCGCCTCAGCGACCTGCGGGGTGATGTTGAGGAAGGCCCGGCGGGTGGGGGTCTGGAACCAAAGCTCTTTGCGGAAGGATTTCATGGACGCCTCAGCGCAAGGGATAGGTGGCTTCCTTGCGGTGTTCCGCACCTTTAGGAGAAAGGCGGCTCGAGTACAAGTGAAACTCGCGGACCTCGAAGGGGGCGAGGGAAAGGTCCCGGTGCCGTCCCAGGAAGGCCTCGATCTCGCGGGTGGCTGGGAACTTGAGGCGGGCCAGGGTCAGGTGGGGATGGAAAGATTTGTCCTCGGGCGGCAGCCCGAGCTCGCGGACCGCGGCCTCGAGGGAGCCTTGCAGCGTGAATAATTCCGGCGGGGCCGCCAGGCCCACCCAGAGCACCCGCGGGCGGCGGGCGTCGGGAAAGACGCCGACCCCGTGCGGGGTCAGTGAAAAGGTCGCGCCGCGGACCTGCTCGAGCTGCGCGCGCAGCGCCGCGACCTCCGCCTCGCCGAGCTCGCCCAGGAAGCGCAACGTGAGGTGGCATTGCCCTTCCGGCACCCACTTCGCGCCGGGGATTTTTTCCCGGGCCAGTTCCCGCAGGGCCTCGCGCGTCGTGTTCGGCAGGTCTAGGGCCAAAAAGCTGCGCATGCCGAATATTATACCCCGGCCGCCGCATCGCCTTCAGCTGTATTCTCCGTGGCTTTCTCCGCCTCGGCCTGCTCCCGCTGCCGGTTGAGCTCGGCCTGGGCGGCCAGCCGGTCCGCGGCCTCCTGGTAGGAGAGGTCGAAGTGGTGCATGTCTTTGCGCCGCCGGTCGTCCTTGGGCGCGTCGTATTTGCCGTCCTGCTTGATGTAGTAGATGTTCTTGTCCCCCGGGTCGTTGCCCCGCAGGATGGCGTCGGACATCGCCTCCAGGATCTGGGAGGGAATTTTTTCGAAAAGGCGCGGGTCCTGTTTCTCGATCACGGTATAGACCAGGGCGAGGGTGTTGTCGGCGGCGCCGGTAGACAGGGAGTCGATCGACGATTTCACCACAGTCTCCCAATCGCCGCTGACCGCCGCGTCCGCCATGGCCGCCACGATGCGGCTGGCGTTCTCGGTGACGTCCTCGTGGTAGTCCTTGATGTGCTTGTCGCCCCAGACCTTGGCCGTGAAGTAGAGCTCGCCCTTGGAGCCGTTGAGATAGCCGAGGGCCTCCTGCAGGGCCTGTTTGGTGCCGCGATTCTCCTCCGCCTTGGCCTCGTCCTGGGCCAGCTTCTCCTCGGCCTCGACTTTCGCCTCCTGCGTGGCGTCGAGCTCCTTCTGCAGGGCCTCGCGGCTGTCTTCCAGGTCGGAGGCCAGCTCCTCCGAGTCGATCGGGCCCTCCAGCAGCCAATCCTCTTCCCCAGGGCCCGCATCGGCCAATTTCTCTTCTTTTTTATGATAGGCCGCCAGGTCGTCCTCGATCGCGTCCAGCTCGGCCTCGACCTCGCGAAGCCGGGCGAGCTTCTGCTCCGGACTCAGCTCCTCGACGCCGTCCACCAGGGCCGAGAGGCGTTCCCGGCTCTCTTCATAATCGTTTTCCAGGTCCTTGCCGTGGCCCTCCAGCCAGGCGAGCAGCGCCTCTTGTTTTTGGCTGGGACCCTCGGGGGGCGTCGGATCGCCTTCCGGCAGGTCCGCGGAGGGAGATTCCTCGGGCAGCTCCGCCTCCTCGCCCCAAGCCGAGTCGAAATCACCGTAATCGGCGTCCGTGGACACCGACGGGGCGGGGGGCTGGGGATAGCCGGGGTTCTCCGGCTCAGGAAAGTAACGGTCGAGGTACAGATTGTCGCGGGGTGCGGATACGGACATCACGATCTCCTTGCCGCGGCGCTAGGCCGCTCCCGGGGAAATTGCAGCGGAGGTGCCAAGGAGAGCCAGCTCGAACGATTTTATAACTAATTGAAATTATTTATAAAAATATTCGATCCGGGAGGCGGGCGGTGCCGGGGCAGCGGAAATCAGAAATTTCGTGAAAGGACACCGGGAGGGCCAAGGGGGGGTCCAACCTCCAAGCTCCGACAAAGTTAGCAATTTTTTCTCCGTTCCGTCGAATACTTGTCAAATCCAAAGGGGATTTGCCGCCAAGGAAAAGGAGAGGGATGCATGTCGCACCGTAAACTTCTGGGGCTCACGTTTATCGTCTGGAGTCTCGCCGGGACCTCGGTCTTCGCCAAGGACTCCGTGGTTGGATTTAAAGTGACCGACCCGTCGCCGACGGCCGGCCGAGTGGTTGCGCCCCAGGCCGAGCCGCAACGCAGCGCCAAGTCCTCCGTCATCGGCCAAAAAACCTTGAAGGGCGGCAAGCAGCCGCAAGCGGCCCCCGCCGCCCCCGAGGTCAAGACCGAGGCGCCGCCTCCCCCCGCGCCGGAAAAAGAGCCGGTCAAGAACGCCGGCTATAGCAAAGGCTTCTTCATCCAGACCTCCGACGAGAAGTACCGGTTGAACGTCAACGGCTATGCCCAGTTCGAGCTCGATTACGACCGCGAGAAGGGCGAGAACAAATTCGGCTTCAAGATGCGCAACGTCCGCCTGACTTTCTCGGGGCATCTCGCCACCAAGAAGCTCACCTATAAGCTGCAAGTGGATTTCGCGAAATTCAAGGACGAGCTCCTGCTCGACGCCTGGACCCAATACAAGTTCAACGACAACGTCGAGATCCGCGTCGGCCAGCAGGACGTCCCCTGGATCCGGCAGAGCATCATCTCGAGCAGCAACCTCGAGTTCAGCGACCGTTCGCTCGCCACCCTCGAGTTCCTAAATGCCCAGGCCCAAGACACCGACAAGGACGGCAAGCCCGACAAATTGGTGAAGAACGGCCGCGACATCGGCGTCGTCGTCCAGGGCCGGCCCTTCAAGAAGAAACTGGAATACAATGTCGGTTTCTTCAACGGCAGCGGCACCAACACGACCAATTTCAACAACCATCTCCTGTACACGGGACGCGCGGTCTACAACATCACCGGCGACGCCAACTATGAAGAAGGCGATTTCGCCCGCACCGAGAGCATCGCCTCCTATTTCGGCGCCTCGGGCAACTACAACGTCCGCGATCTCTCCAACGACAAGGTGACGCAATTCGGGGCCGAGTCCGGCATCAAGTACAAGGGCCTGGCCCTGCAAGGCGAGTTCTTCTATCGGCACACCAAGCCGGGCGACACCGCCTTGGCGACCGCCAACGACTACGGCTATTACGCCCAGGCGGGCTACTTCGTCGTTCCCAAGCACCTGGAAGTCGTGACCCGGGCCTCGCAGGTCTTCCTGCAGGGGCTGCAGAACGACAAGGCCGAGTTCGCGGGCGGCCTGAACTATTATGTGCTGGGGCAGCACATCAAGCTGCAGAGCGACTACTCGGTATTGCCCACCAATACCAAAGAAGGCGTTCAGACCTCGCAGCGGTGGCGCTTGAAGCTCCAGACCAAGTTTTAGGCAATTGACCCAAAATTGCGCAATTTCGCCCGAAAAATCTACCTTTGCCCACCGTTTATCCCTTGATCCCATTATTTGGCTGGCTATAAGGGGCGCCTAACAGGCTGTTGACATACCGTCTTGTTCCGGCCGGAGTAAATCCGGCCTCCCTAGACCGCCCAAAAATCCATCGGATTTTCGGGACCCGCCAATCCGCCTACGGCGGCTTGGCCCGACCACCGGTTTTTGTCGACAAACTGCTAATCCAAGGGGGATTTTGACGGAGTCAGCCAATGTCCGAACAACCGCAATCGAGTAGTCTCACCAAGCTCAGTCCACTGGTCTTCGCCCTGATTTTTTGGGGCATCGTCTGCGCCCGGCAGATGAACCAAAGCGCCAAGCAGGCGGCAAGCCCCGCCCCTCCGGCCCCGGCGGCCGCTTCGAACGCGGAGGCCGCGGCGGATACCCACGCGGCACCGGCCCCGCCCGCCGTGAAGAACGTCATCTTCATGATCGGCGATGGCATGGGGGTCCAGCAGGTCTCGCAGGCCGTATTGTTCCGGCAGCTGCGCAAGCCCGAAGACCCCGAGCTCTCTATGGAAAAGCTCCTGAAGGGCGGCCACAGCGGGCTGATGCGCACCTCCAGTTACGGCGATATCGTCACCGACAGCGCGGCGGCCGCGACCGCGATGGCCTGCGGGCAGAAGGTCCTCAATGAATCCGTCGGGCTGGATGTCAACGGCTATCCCTGCGAGACGGTCCTGGAGAAGGCCGCCAAGCTGGGCAAGGCCACCGGCCTGGTCTCGACCACCCGGATCACCCACGCCACTCCCGGCAGCTTCGCGGGCCATCAGGTGTTCCGCGACATGGAGAACGAAATCGCCGTCGACATGATCGAGCAGCACGACATCGACGTCCTGCTCAGCGGGGGCGTCGCCAACCTCATTCCGCAGTATTCCGACGAGGCCGCCAAGGTGCCGATGAAGGTCTCGGATGTGCCGGAGTGCGCGAAGCTCGACGCCTCGATCGACGGGAAGAGCAAGCGGGAGGACCAGAAAAACCTGCTGGCGACGGCCGCCGGGAAGGGCATGGTCTTTATTTGCAAGGCGGAACAGCTGGAGCAGCTCAACGTGGGCGAGAACACCAAGGTGCTGGGACTGTTTAGCGCCTCGGTCTTCCCGATGATCCAAGAGCGGCGGCAGATCGCGAGCCTTCCCAGCCTCGCCGCCCTGACCCAAAAGTCCCTCGATATCCTGGACAAGAAGAAGAACGGCTTTTTCCTGATGGTGGAAGGGGGCCTGATCGATTACGCCGGGCACGACAACGACTCGGGCACGATGCTGCAAGAGACGCTGGATTTCGACGCGGCGATCGGGGTCGCCGTTGCTTACGTGCAACAGCACCCGGACACCCTGCTCATCGTCACCGCCGACCACGAGACCGGCGGTTTCGGCTTTGCCTACGGCAAGTCCCCGGGCATCGAGATGACCCTGCAGTCCGGGGTGAAGTACCACAAGCCTTACGACTTCGCGGCCTTCGACAAATTCGATTACCTGATCAACCAGAAGAAATCCTTCCGCGCCATGCTCGAGCCGATCACCAAGAAACTCTATCCCAAGGAGGTGGAGCCCCTGGCGCCGCCCTATACCATGGACACGGCGGTGAAAGACCTGCTGGCCGCGGTGAAGGAGAACACCTCCTACGAGCTGAGCCCCGAGCAGGCGCAGGCCATCTTGTCCCGCAAGCCGGGCGCCAAAGACGCCGAACCGGAGGATTTTCCCGAATTCTATGTCCACTCCTCGATCCATCCCGACCTGATGGGGCGCGAGGTGGCGGCGCAAAACCACTCGGTCTGGGCGGCGGGGACGCATACCTCCACGCCCGTCTTGGTGATGGCCCAGGGGCCGGAGCCTTATTCCAGCCGGGTGCGGGGCTTCATCGACAATACCGACATCGCCAAGCTCATCGACGACGCCTTCAACAATCGCTGAGTTGGGCAAGCTGTTGAAAAACCACCTCTGGTTGGGTCAAGGAGAAGGGCGGCCCCTAAGGCTTTGACCCGGTTCCGGCCCTTATGCTAAGCCGGGGCGATGTCCCTGATTTCCTTCAAAGAGTTCAAGCGCCTCTCGGATCGCGGCAATCTGCTCCCCTTGCTCGCGACCTGCAACGCCGACACCGAGACCCCCGTTTCGGCCTTCCTCAAGATGACCGCGGGGCCCTATCGCTTCCTGCTCGAGTCGATGGAAGGCGGGGAGAAGTGGGGGCGCTATTCCTTCCTGGGCTCGGAGCCCCACTTGGTATTCCGCTCGCTCGGCGACCAGATCGAAATCCTCCGCGGCAAGCGCGTCGACCGCCTGCAGGGCAATCCCCTCGAGGCGATCCGCGAGACCCTGCGGGGCTTCACCCCCGTCCATGTCGAGGGGCTGCCGAGGTTCGCCGGCGGCCTGGTGGGCTACCTGGGCTATGACATGGTCCGTTTCATGGAGCGCCTGCCCGATTTGAAAAAGCCGGGCCTGCCCCTCTACGACTGCCAATTGATGCTCCAAGACAGCGTGATCGCCTTCGACAACGTCCAGCATGAGCTCCAGGTCTTGGTGATGGCGCACCTTGGCGGGAAAAACACGGTGAAGCGGGCCTACGACCAGGCCCTGCGGCGTCTGAACGCCATCGCGGCCCGGCTCAAGAAAAGCCTGCCGCGGGAGCGGGTGTCGCGGGTGCAAAAGTCGATCGTGCCCAAGAGCAACACCTCCGAGCGGCAATTCCACGCCATGGTCGAGCGGGCCAAGGAGTACATCCGGGCCGGCGATATCTTCCAGGTGGTGCTCTCCCAGCGTTGGGAGGCGAAGCTCAAGGTGCCGCCCTTCCGCGTCTACCGCGAGCTGCGCAAGCTGAATCCCTCGCCCTATCTCTTCCACCTCGAGATGAATGGGCAGTGCCTGACAGGCTCCTCCCCCGAGGTCATGGTGCGGCTGGAAGGGAACAAGGTCACGGTGCGGCCGATCGCCGGCACGCGCCGCCGCGGCCGGGACGCCGCCGACGAGGTCAGGATGGAGCGGGAAATGCTCGCCGACCCCAAGGAAGTGGCCGAGCACATCATGCTGGTCGACCTGGGCCGCAACGACGTGGGGCGGGTCGCCAAGCGCGGGACCGTCAAGGTCACCGAGTTGATGACGGTCGAGAAATATTCCCACGTCATGCACCTCGTCTCCAACGTGGAAGGCGAGCTCGATCCCGGCTTCGACGCCGTCGACGTGTTGCGGGCGACCTTTCCGGCGGGCACCCTGTCGGGGGCGCCGAAGATCCGCGCGATGGAGATCATCGAAGAGCTCGAGGCCGGCCGCCGCGGGCCCTACGGCGGGGCAGTGGGCTATTTCGATTTCCAGGGGAATATGGACACCGCCATCACCATCCGGCACCTGGCCAGCGCGGGCGGGAAGGTGTGGTTCCAGTCGGGGGGCGGTATTGTGCTCGATTCGCGTCCTGAGCTAGAGTACCTCGAGTCGAACAACAAGGCCAAGGCGGTGATGGAGGCCCTGAAGCGATGCTCTTGATGATCGATAATTACGATTCCTTCACCTACAACCTCGTCCAGTACCTGGGCGAGTTGGGGGCCGAGATCTTGGTCAAGCGCAACGACGAGCTCAAGGTCGCGCAGATCCGCGAACTGGCCCCCGAGGCCATCGTGATCTCGCCGGGGCCCTGCACCCCCAACGAAGCGGGGATCTCCTTAGAGGTCATCGACCGGCTGAAGGGGGAGTTCCCCATCCTGGGCGTTTGCCTGGGGCACCAGGCCATCGGCCAGGCCTTCGGCGGCAAGGTGATCCGGGCGAAGAACGTCATGCACGGCAAGACCAGCGAGATCCATCACGACGCCAAGACCCTGTTCGCGGGGTTGCCCAATCCCTTTACCGCCACCCGCTACCACTCCCTTCTGGTCGAGCGCGAGAGCCTGCCCGCCAGCCTCGAGATTTCGGCCTGGACCGAGGCCGGGGAGATCATGGGCCTGCGGCACAAGGAATACTTCGTCGAGGGCGTGCAGTTTCACCCCGAGTCGATCCTCACCAGGCCCGGCAAGGAGCTGCTGAACAATTTCCTCAAGCGGGTGAAGACGGCGCGGGCGGCATGAAGGAGCTCTTGCAGAAAATCATCGACGGCGGCCCGCTCAGCCCCGAGGAGATCCGTGGCGGCTTCGAGGCCATCCTCCGCGAGGAGACCCGCGATTCCGAGATCGCCTTGTTTTTGACCTCCCTGTCCACGCGGGGGCTCGACGCCGATGTCCTGACGGAGGCCGCGCGGGTGCTGCGCGAACGCATGACGGTCGTGCGGCTGAAGACAGAGAAGGCCGTGGATACCTGCGGGACCGGGGGAGACCGCAGCGGGTCCTTCAATTTTTCCACCGCGGCGGGTATCTTGGTCGCCGCCTGCGGCGTGCCGGTGGCCAAGCATGGCAATCGGGCCATCACCTCCAAATCGGGCAGCGCGGACCTGCTCGAGGCACTGGGGATCCCCATCGATTTGGGTCCCGAGGAGGTCGCGGCCGCGATCGAGGAAAAGCATTTCGGCTTCATGCTGGCGCCGCGCTACCATCCCGCCACCCAGCGGGTGCAGCAGGTGCGCCGGCGACTCGACATGGTGACGGTCTTCAATTTCCTCGGCCCCTTGCTCAATCCGGCCCGGGTGAAGCGGCAGGTGGTGGGGGTCTTCGCGCCCGCCATGCGGCCCATCCTCGGGGAGGCGCTGCGGCGTCTGGGGACGGAGCGCGCCTGGGTGGTGAGCAGCGAATCCGGCCTGGACGAGCTCAGCCTCAGCGGGGTGACCTATGTCACCGAGGTGACGCCGGAGGGATTGGTCGAGAAGACGGTGGAGCCGGGCGAGGCCGGCCTGCGGGCCACCGACCCGAAGTACCTGCTGGGCAAGGACGCGGCCCACAACGCCAAACTGCTCCGGGGTATTTTTGAAAAAACCTTCTTCGGCCCGATCCGCGACGGCATCGTACTCAACGCCGCAGCGGCCCTGGTGGTGGCGGACCGGGTGAAGGACTTGAAAGAGGGCGCCGTGCTGGCCAAGGATGCGATCGAGAGCGGCGCGGCCGCGGAAACCTTGGAAAAGCTGGCGCAAAGTTCATGATTCTGCAGAAGATCTACAATTACAAGAAAGAGGAGCTCGAGCACTACAAGCGGCAGGCTCGCCCCGAAGAGGTCCAGGCGCGCGCCAAGGACTCGGGCTATCGACCGCTTTCCCTGGCCCAGGCCCTGCGCGACAGCGGCCAGCCCTTCGCGGTGATCGCAGAAATCAAGCGCCAATCCCCCAGCAAGGGGCTGTTGCGCGCCGACTTCGATCCGGTCGCGATCGCCAAGGGCTATGAAGAGGCCGGAGCCGCCGCGCTCTCGGTCTTGACCGACGAGCATTTCTTCGGCGGGCACCTCGATCACCTGCGGGCGGTTCGCCAGGCCGTGGCCTTGCCGCTGCTGCGCAAGGACTTCGTCTGGGACCCTTATCAAATTTATGTCGCGCGGGAGGCCGGGGCCGACGCCATCCTCCTGATCGCCGCCATGCTGGGACGTTGGCAGATCGAGGACCTCCAAGGTCTCGCCGAGGAGCTAGGCCTGTCGGTGTTGGTCGAGGTGCACGACGAGGCCGAGGCCTGGAGGGCGTCCGAAGTCGGCGCGAAGCTCGTCGGCATCAACAACCGGGATTTGCAGACCTTCAAGGTCGACGTCGGCCTGACGGAACAATTGCTTCCCAAGCTGCCGGCGAACGCCGTCAAGGTCAGCGAGAGCGGGCTGGATTCGGTCGAGGTCTTGAAACGCCTGAAGGCCGCCGGGGCGCAGGCCTTCTTGATCGGGGAGGCCTTCATGAAGGCCCCGCGGCCGGGCGAGGCCCTGAAAGGCCTATTGCGATGACCCTCGTCAAGATCTGCGGATTGACCGACTTAAATGACGCCCTCGACGCCATCGAGCTGGGCGCGGACTACCTCGGCTTCAATTTTTATCCCGATTCGCCGCGCTTCCTGCCCTACGAGCGGGCGGAGGAGATCTTCCAGGAGATCCCCACCAATATCCCCAAGGTCGGGGTCTTCGTGAACGAGGACCTGCAGAAGGTCCTGGATCTCGCGATCGAACTCGAACTTGACATGCTGCAGTTCCACGGCGATGAAAGTCCGGAGTCCCTGAACGGCCTGGGCCGGCCCTGGTACAAGGCCTTCCGGCTGCGGGATTCGAAAGACGTTTTGGAGATCCCGAAATACCACTGTGAGTGGATCTTGGTGGACGCCTATTCCGACAAGGCCTATGGCGGCACGGGGTTGACGGCGCATTGGGACCTGGTGCATGAGGCCGAGCGCTTCGGGAAGAAGCTCATCCTGGCGGGCGGGCTGAACCCCGATAACGTCGCCACGGCGATCGCGGCGGTGAAGCCCTTCATGGTCGACGTGGCCAGCGGGGTGGAAAGCGCCCCGGGTTGCAAGGACCGCCACAAGATGGAGGTCTTCATCTCCAAGGCCAAGTCGGCCTTGGTGCGGGTGAAATAGGATGAAACGAACCGTGAATTTTAAAAAATATCGCTTTCCCGACCGGCGGGGGCACTTCGGCGAGTTCGGCGGCAAATATGTCGCCGAGACCCTGATGCCGGCCCTCTTCGAGCTGGAGACCGCCTACCAAAAGATCCAGCGCGACCGGGCCTTCAAGAAAGAGTTCGATTACTACGCGAAAAACTACGTGGGGCGGCCCACCCCCTTGTACTTCGCCCGGCGCCTCAGCGAAAAGTTCGGCCTCAAGGTCTACCTGAAGCGCGAAGACCTCTGCCACACCGGGGCGCACAAGGTGAACAACACCTTGGGACAGATCCTGCTCGCCCGCCGGATGGGCAAGAAGCGGATCATCGCCGAGACGGGGGCGGGGCAGCACGGCGTGGCCACCGCGACGATGTGCGCGCTCTTCGGCCTCGACTGCGAGGTCTACATGGGCAAGGAGGACATCGAACGCCAGGCGCTCAACGTCTTCCGGATGAAGCTGCTGGGGGCCAAGGTCATTCCCGTCACCAGCGGTTCGGCGACCTTGAAGGACGCTTTGAACGAAGCCCTGCGCGACTGGATCACCAATATCCGCAACACCTATTACTGCATCGGCACGGTGGCGGGCCCGCATCCCTATCCCTTGCTGGTGCGGGATTTTCAAAAGGTCATCGGCGAGGAGGCCCGTCGCCAGATCCTCAAGGCCGAAGGCCGCTTGCCCGACGAAGTGGTTGCCTGCGTTGGCGGAGGGTCCAATGCCATGGGCATCTTCTACCCTTTCCTCAAAGACGAGGGGGTAGGGCTGGTGGGAGTGGAGGCGGCGGGCAGCGGGATTAAGACGGGCAAGCACGCGGCGACCTTGGTGGTTGGCAGGGTAGGGGTCCTGCACGGGCAAAAGTCCTATTTGCTGCAGGACGAGGACGGGCAGGTGATGGAGACCCACTCGATCAGCGCCGGTCTCGACTACCCCGGGGTTGGACCCGAGCATGCCTTTTTGCAGGAGCAGGGCCGGGCGCGCTACGTCCCCGTCACCGACGCCGAGGCCATGGAGGGCTTTGACCTGCTCACCCGCTATGAGGGCATCTTGCCGGCCCTGGAAAGCAGCCATGCGGTGGCCTACCTCAAGAAGGCCAAGCGGGGCTCCCTGGTGGTGGTCAATTTGAGCGGCCGCGGGGACAAAGACATGGGGACCATCGCCAAGGTCAAGAAGGTGAGCCTGTGAAGAACCGCATCGAGCAGAAATTCGCCCAACTCAAAAAGGCCGGCCAGAAGGCGATGGTGGCCTTTGTGACCGCCGGCGATCCCAACCTCAAATTTACCCCCCAGGTAGTGTGGGAGTTGGAAGCCGCCGGGGTGGACATCGTCGAATTGGGCGTGCCCTTCAGCGATCCTATGGCGGACGGCCCGGTCATCCAAAAGAGCAGCGAGCGGGCCCTCAAAGCAGGCACCCGCTTGCCCGGCATCTTCAAGACGGTGGAGGCGATCCGCAAGCGGAGCCAGGTCCCGATTTTGTTGATGGGCTACTTCAACCCCGTCCTGCAGTACGGCGTTTCGGATTACTTTAGGGATGCCAAGGGGGCGGGGGTGGATGGGACCCTCTTGGTCGACCTGCCGCCGGAAGAGGGCGAAGAGGTGCGGAAGGCCGCCCATCAGGCCGGCGTCTCTTTAGTCTATTTGCTATCCCCGACCAGCGACCGGAGTCGCATCGACTTGGTGCGTAAAAAGGGTTCGGGCTTCATCTACTACGTCTCCCTGACCGGGGTGACGGGGGCCGCCATCCAATCTCAACCCCAGCTCAAAGACCAGCTCCACCAGGTGGTGGCGGGGAGCCGATTGCCGGTCTGCGTTGGATTTGGGATCAAGACCCCGGAACAGGCCAGGGCGGTGGCGAAATTGGCCGACGGGGTCGTCGTGGGTTCGGCCCTGGTCAACTGCTTTGCCAACGGGACACCTCAAGCTGCACTGCAAAAGGCCAAGCGATTGGCTGCCTCTATCGCTAAAGCAGTTCATTCGGTATAGTATTTAACTATTTGTAATTATTAATATTTTTGAACTGATATTGTCTTGTTGCCGCGTCCGCCCGGCAGGAAGAAGGGGCCCTGTGCCTCGGGCACCGGGCCCGTTCCTCAAGCCGGAACGGGCCCTGCGGCTGAAAATCTGGATATTATAGGCTTTAAGGGCAGATTTTCAGAGGCTGCCCGAGGCACAGGGCCCCTTCTTCCCGCCGGGCTCGTGCAGGACTCCGCCTCTTCCTCTCCCCATCCCCAACTCTATTCCCAACCAAGAATTGTCTTTTTGTCTTCTCGGCGCCTGCAAGAGCCCCCTCCCTTCCCCGGGGGCGTCCCCGCGACGAGCACAACCAGCGCAATGCAAAAAACTAGAAAAAAGACAATTCCCTAAAACCTTCCATTCCTCAATCCGTACACACAGTTATCTTGACCAGCTCGGGTCTCTGACATTACGGTGGGTCCCGTTCTTATGGGATCCATGCGCAGCGATGAAGAACTGATGGTGGCTTTCCAGGGCGGCGATACCTGCGCCTTCGAAGAGCTCGTTCGGCGGCACCAAAACGGGGTGTATAACTTCATCGTCCGTTTCTTGGGCAATCGGGAGGTGGCCGAGGAGGTCTTCCAAGAGGCCTTTCTCAAGGTCCATCAGGCGGCGGACCGATACCTGCCTAACGGCAAGTTCACCACCTGGCTCTACACCATCGTCCGCAATCTCTGCGTGGACACCTTCCGGCGGCGCAAGATCCGCGAGGCGGTCAGTCTGGACGACCGGGGTCCCAATGGCGAGCGCAACCTTGCCGACACCCTGGCCAACGAGGACGTCCCGGCGGATGTCCAGTCCTCGGCCAACGAGATCGAGGGTGTCCTCGAGAAGGCCCTGGCCAAGCTGAACGAAGACCAAAGGGCGGTCTTCCTGCTGCGGGAGCGGGAGGGTTTCAAGTTCGAAGAGATCGCCGAGATGACCGGGGTTTCGGTCAACACGGTGAAAAGCCGCATGCGTTACGCCCTCGAGGCCCTGCGGCGCGCCTTGAAACAGTCGAAATATCGCGAATTGCTGGAGAGAGATTGAGCGTATAAACTATCGTAGGTTGTTATTATGGATCGACAAGAATTCGACGAAAATGTGGTCGACTTTCTCTACGACGAGTTGGATCCCTCCGAACGCGCCGCCTTTCACTCCCAGGTACAGTCCGATCCCGAATTCGCCAGCGAAGCTCACGAGTTTCAGCGCGTTTCCCAGCTGTTTCGCAGCCAACTCCCTGATTTATCCGTTCCCCCCGCCTTGACCCGGCGGG
This sequence comes from bacterium, assembly GCA_046346845.1. GTDB lineage: Bacteria > UBA10199 > UBA10199 > DSSB01 > DSSB01 > DSSB01. Next base: position 276,575 of record JAXMHH010000001.1, on the reverse strand, counting down.
TCCTCGATCAGGTCCAGGCCCCGAAACGCCGGGTCTCTTGGTTCCGTATCGAGTGGGGGACCTTTTGGCGTCCCGCCTTGACCGGCGCCTTCGCCTTGGCCCTGACGCTGGGGATTCTCTACCAATACAAACAACATCGCCACGAATCCTTCCCCGTGGCGAAAAACACCCCGGTCGAGAAGGCCGCTCCCGAGCCTCTAGCTGACCGCGGCGGGGAGCTGCGGCTGCAAGACGTGATGGCCGCTGCGAGCCAACCGCGCGCCTTTCCGGCGCCGGCCTGGCGCCAACCGCGCTTCGGTAACGGGCTGATCTCCTTCGCCAGCTACGGCAACACCTCCCCCATGGATGAGGCGGCGAACAGCGACGAGATTTACGGCCTGGACCAACAGGCCCAGAACTCCGTAGCGAGCTTTGCCCACCAGCAGGCCATGCGCATGCACGCGATGGGCGATCACAAGGGTGCGGCCGAGGCCCTGGCCAAGCTGATCCAGCAGTATCCCAACTATCCAAGGCTCTTCGAGGCCCTGGCCCTGCGCATCGGCTGCCTCTTCCAGATCGGCGAGGTGCAGAAGGCCCGCCAAGAGCTGGGCTGGCTGCGGCAAAATTCCCCCGAGCTGGCGCAGCTGGTCGAGCAGCGCTGGTTTCGCTAAACGAAGCCGAACCCCACCATTATTCGCTGGGAAGCCCCACTAATTTTCGAGACAATCCATGGCATGAACGACGCCGATTTCATGCGCCGCGCCATTGAGTCCGCGAAGGCAGGCATCGAGCGCGGCCAGACCCCCTTCGGTGCCTGTATCGTGAAAGACGGCCAGGTGCTCAGCTGCCACCACAACGAGGTCTGGGCCCGCACCGACATCACCGCCCACGCCGAGATCCTCGCGATTCGCGAGGCCTGCCGCCAATTGGGGAGGGTCAACCTCTCCGGCTGCGTTATCTATTCCACCTGCGAGCCCTGTCCGATGTGCTTCAGCGCCTGCCATTGGGCCCGCATCGAGAGGATCCGCTACGGGGCCTCGATCCAAGACGCTCAATCGGCCGGTTTCAACGAGATCTCTTTTTCCAACCGGCAGATGAAAGACCAGGGCGGCTCCCCGGTCGAGGTGGAGAGCGGGCTGCTGCGGGAAGAATGCGTCGCCCTGTTCCGGATCTGGCTGGAAAAAAATCTCTCGCGGCCTTATTAAGGCCCCATGAACGCTCCTCTCCTCTCCGACGCCAAGCTCAAGGACCTCGAGGCCCGGATGGCCCGCTTGGGGCTGCTGGAATCCGATCTCGAGGAGGAGTTCATCCGCGGCAGCGGGGCGGGGGGCCAGAAGATCAACAAGACCTCGGTCGTGGTGCAACTGCGCCATCGGCCCACTGGCCTCCAGGTGCGCTGCCAGGCGAGCCGCAGCCAGGCCTTCAATCGCTTCATGGCCCGGCGCCTTTTGGTGGAGAAGCTCGAGGAGCGGATCCTCAAGGCCAAGAGCGAGCGCCTCCAAAAAATCGAGAAAATCCGCCGTCAGAAACGCAAGCGCTCCAAGCGGGCCAAGGAGAAGATGCTGGCGGGCAAGAAGCTGCAATCCGCCAAAAAATCCCTGCGGCAAAAGCCCCGGAACTTCCACGATTAGCCCCCTGGAAATCGCTTGAAAGCCCGGAAGGGCTCGTGACAAGGATAGCCCATGAGCTTTTCCGACGCCTACGACCCGAAAAAGACCGAACCCAAATGGCAGGCCTACTGGGAGGAGCATCGCTGCTTCCAAGTCCGCGAGGCGGCCGACCGGCCCAAATTCTACCTGCTCGAGATGTTTCCCTATCCCTCGGGGCGCATCCATATGGGACATGTTCGCAATTACACGATCGGGGACGTCTTGGCCCGTTTCCTCAAGATGCGGGGCTATAACGTCCTGCACCCGATGGGGTGGGATGCCTTCGGAATGCCGGCTGAGAATGCCGCGATCAAGAACAAGACCCATCCCGCGGCTTGGACCAAAGAAAATATCAAGACGATGCGCGGTCAGCTGCAGCGGCTCGGCTTCAGCTACGACTGGGACCGTGAGGTGGCGACCTGCGATCCCGAATACTACCGTTGGGAGCAGAAGATCTTCCTCGAGATGTACGAGCGGGGCCTGGCCTACAAGAAGAAGAGCCTGGTCAACTGGTGCCCCAGCTGTCAAACCGTCCTGGCCAACGAGCAGGTGGAGCAGGGGCTCTGTTGGCGCTGCGACAGCACGGTCGAGCAGAAGCCCCTCGAGCAGTGGTTCTTGAAGATCACCGATTACGCCGAGGAGCTGCTGCAGGAGACGCACAACCTCAAGGGCTGGCCCGAGCGAGTTCTCACCATGCAGCGCGAGTGGATTGGCAAGAGCCTGGGGGCCGAGGCGGTGTTCCAGGTCGAGGGGAGCGGCGAAGAGATCGTCGTCTTCACGACCCGGCCCGATACCCTCTACGGGGTGACCTTCCTCTCGCTGGCGGCGGAGCACCCCTTGATCGACGCCCTGGTGAAAGACGAGGCGAAGCGCCGCGAGCTCTCCGAATTCCGCGAGCGGGTGCGCAAGATCGACCGGGACAAGCGAGTCGCCGACGCCTACGAAAAAGAAGGAGTTCCGCTGGGGCTGAACGCGGTTCATCCCCTCACCGGCGAGAAGATCCCGCTGTTCGCCGCCAATTTCGTCCTGATGGAGTACGGGACCGGCGCCGTCATGGCCGTCCCGGCCCACGATCAGCGCGACTTCGATTTCGCCCAAAAATACGGCCTGCCGATCCGCGTGGTGATCGAGCCGCCCGGCGACAAGGCCTTAAAGCGGCCGCTCCAGGCCGCCTACGTCGACCCCGGCCGCATGGTGGAAAGCGCCCAATTCAACGGATTGGGCAGCGAGGAGGCCAAGGGGGCCATCGTCAAATTCCTCGAGCAGCAAAAGGCCGGCAAGTCCAAGGTCACCTACAAGCTCCGCGATTGGGGGGTCTCGCGCCAACGCTATTGGGGCGCCCCGATTCCCATCGTCTATTGCCAGGACTGTGGGACGGTCCCGGAGAAATTCGAAAACCTCCCGGTCAAGCTGCCCCTGGATGTCGAGTTCACCGGCGAGGGCGGTTCGCCGCTCGCCAAGATCGCTTCCTTCGTTCAGGCGCCGTGTCCCCGCTGCGGCAAGCCCGGGCGTCGCGAGACAGACACCTTCGATACCTTCATGGAGTCGTCTTGGTATTTTCTCCGCTATCTTTCGCCCAAGGACCACGAGGAGCCCTTCAGCCGCCGCAGCTCCGACTATTGGATGCCGGTCGACCAATATATCGGCGGCATCGAACACGCCGTGCTGCACCTCCTGTACTCCCGTTTCTTCACCAAGGTGTTGCGGGACCTCGGCTACACCGGAGTCGCCGAGCCCTTCCAAAATCTGCTCACCCAAGGGATGGTGATCAAGGACGGCGCCAAGATGAGCAAGTCGAAGGGCAACGTCGTTGACCCTGAATACCTCATCGACAAATACGGGGCGGATACGGCGCGGCTGTTCTGCCTGTTCGCGGCCCCGCCCGAGAAAGACCTCGATTGGAGCGACGCCGGCGTCGAGGGCTCCGCGCGCTTTCTCAACCGCGTCTGGCGCCTCTTGACGGATCTGGCTCCCCTCTACCGGCGCCGGGAAGGGAAGGGGCACGCCCCGAAACCCGAGGGCAAGGCGCTCCGCGAGATGCACCTCAAGCTGCACCAGACCATCCAAAAGGTGACGGAGGATATCCAGCAGGACTTTCATTTTAATACCGCGATCTCGGCGGTCATGGAGCTGGTCAACAAGCTGGGCGAGGTTCCCCGCGCCGAGTGGGAAGGGGAGGAGGGCAAGGCCCTTTTGGCCCAGACCCTCGAATCCCTGGTGCTGCTCCTCTCTCCCTTCGTGCCGCATTTTTGCGAAGAGGCCTGGAAAAACCTGGGCTACGAGGGCGGCCTCCTGGAGGTCGCCTGGCCGGCCTTCGATCCCGCGGCCACCCAGGCCGAGACCATCACCGTCGTCGTCCAGGTCAACGGAAAGCTGCGCGGCAAGGCGGAGCTGCCGCGCAACGTGGGCGAGGAGGAGGTCCGGCGCATCGTCGACACCGACGAGAGGATTCGCGCCCATTTGGAGGGAAAATCTGTGGTGAAGACGATTTTTGTCCCGGGAAAGCTGCTTAATATCGTCGTGAAGTAGAGAGCTGTTGAGCGTCCGAATCGGGAAGAAGGGGGTATTCCCCTCCGGCTTTTCCGAAAACGCGATTGATTAGATGGCCTTGCTGGTAAGCAATTTATCACAAGAGCGAGTGACGGGTTAAGGTTCGCTCAGACAATCGGAAAAGCCTCCGGAGAACATCCCCTTCTTCCCGATTCGGACGGTTCATTATAGATAGGGATCTTGATAGGGTTTTGTTTCTTATGTCTTTTGGCTTACTGAAAAATCTTGAAAAAATCCCCCTCGCTCCCGTCGTCGCCTTGATCGGGCCCGAGGTCTATGTCCGGGAACGGCTGCGGGAGAATCTGATCGGCCGCGCCTTGGCCGGGGCCCTGAAAGACATGAACTTCTCGCAATTCACGGCCGGAGAAGACGACCTGCGCCGCGTCGTCGAGGCCTGCCAGGATTACCCCTGCTTCGCCGCTAGACGGGTGGTGGTGCTGCGGGATGCGGGCGACCTGCGGGCCAAGGAAGCCGAAGTCTTGAGCGCCTACCTCCAGAATCCCCAGCCGACCACGCTTTTCCTCATCGAAGACGAAAAGCTCGATGGCCGCCTCGATTGGGTGAAACGGCTCAAGAAGAGCGCCCATTATCTCGAGATCCCCGAGGCCGAGGCCGGGGAGGCCGAGCAATGGGTCCGCGATTGCCTGGTTCGGGAGGGCAAACGCGCGAAACCGGAGGTGGTCGAACGCCTGGTGGATTGGGTGGGGACTTCCCTGCAGGCCCTGCAATTGACCGTTGCCCAGTGTTGCCTGTACCTCGGGGATGCCCCCGAGCTGGACTTGGACCATCTCGAATCGCTTTTGGTGAAGGTTACGGAAGAGGATGTCTTTGCGGTGATCGATGCGTTGTTCGCGAAAGACTATGTCGAATTGCATCGTTCCCTGGGGCTCCTGCTGGAGAGCGGGGAAGAACCCTTGAAGATCCTTTCCCTGATCCACCGCCACCTCTCGATCCTGCTCGCCCTCAAATACTCGGGTTCGCGTCAGGCGGCCGCTACCTTCCGCATGCCTCCCATGATCTGGAGAAAATACGAGCAACAGGCCCAGCGTTACGGAAAGAGGCTCACGCCCTCGCTGTGGGCCCCGGTGACGCGCGCGGACCTGCGCCTTAAGGGCAGTCCCCTGCCCAGGCCCTTGCTGCTCAAGCGCTGCGTGGATGAGATTATCGGATTACTTGCCTAGGGATGCTACCAGCTTGGAGAGTCGGGAGATCTTCCGGCTGCGGTTCTTGGAATGCAGGATGCCCTTCGATACCGCCTTGTCGATCTTGCGGATGGCCTCGATCAGGGCGGCCTTGGCCAGGGCGGCGTCTTTCTTCTCGACCGACTGGCGCACCTTCTTGATGAAGGAACGGACTTCCGAGCGGATCGTCACGTTGCGCGTGGCGCGCTTCAGGCTCTGCTTGTGCCGCTTGATCTGAGAGCGGTGGCGGCCTTTGGGGAGTTTGGGTTTCTTCGCGTCTGCCATATCGATCCTTTCGATCCTTACCTAAAAAAATAATGCCGGGCTGTTGAGGCTGGGCCCAATCGCCGGTGGTTTTTCAACAGCCGGTTAAAGGCGCGCCTGTCTAACAAGGGAAGGGAGAAGTGTCAAACCGTTAATCCTCATCCGGAACTGGAGGCTGGGGCCGGATTTTTCAACACAATTTCTCAAAGGATCCTGCAAAGTTTGCAAATATTTCTATTAAATTTATTATAACTAATTGAAATATTTACAGAAATAACAAAGGCCAAGTTTGGTATCCCCCTTGCAAATTATGCGGGTATCAAAAACAGGGCCGAGGGCCCACTTCAGGAGGAGGTTTCAGATGAACGGTTTGGAAAAGATTTTGGAGACCAACCCCTTTATCGATGGGATCGTCGACGGCTACCTGCGGGGAAAGGACGGGGTCCGGGATATCTATTTCACGAGCAAAGACGTGGATGGCAACGAGGCGAACCGGTCTTACGACAAGGTCGACGCCCGCGATAAGATCTATGTCCGCAACGAGATCGATGGGTGTTTGGAAGGCACTTCCAGCCGTGAGTTCGTCAGCAGCGAGGGCTTCAACCGCTTTGGGACCCCCCAACAGCGCTTGGCCCTTCTGCAAAAGGCCTCGAAGTATGAGGTGGGTTCCGAGCGGCGCAATGCGGCCTCCTTGCAGGCCGTGGACCGGGACTTTCAGAATTTCGTGAACCGCCTGGATCCCGACGCCCAGCCCGCCGTGGTGCAACCTTCCGCTTTGGGCGACGGCCTATTGCGCTACGCGGCCGGCCGTCTCGAGGATGCGGGCGATTCCCTTCGCATGGGGCTTTCCCAGGTGGCGGATGAGTTCGAGAAACGTTTGGGTTCGAGCGAGTCCTAAGAATAACCTGGTCATCCTGCGAATTATTCCTCGGTCGGTGAGGGGCCCCTGATAAAATACTTGCGGCCCGGCTAGGCAAAACCTAAACCCTGGCCATGGCCTCCCGCGCCCCCCTCGTCCCTCCCGCCGAAGACCCCCTCGAGATGAGCGCAGAAGACCCTGCCGAACTCGCGGCCCCCGAAACCATGGTCGGAAAGGCCGGCTTGGTCGGGGGCCTGACCCTGTTGAGCCGCTGCTTCGGTTTGGCCCGCGATGCGGCCATCGCCTATGTCTTGGGGACCCGCGCTGCCGCGGACGCCTTCTACGTCGCCTTTCGCATCCCCAATCTATTGCGCCGCCTCCTCGCCGAAGGCAATCTCACCATGTCCTTCGTCCCGGTCTTCACCGAGAGCTTCCGCAAGTCGAAGGCCGAGGCCAAGCAGGTGGTGGATGTCACCTTCACCATTCTCTTTTTGCTCCTGACTCTCATGACCTTGGCCGGGATCCTGGGCGCGGGGCTCTTCGTCCGTCTCACCGCGCTGGGTTTCCAGGAGGATCCGGAAAAATTCGCCCTGACGGTGCGGCTCACCAAGATCACCTTTCCCTACATCTTCCTGGTGTCGCTCGGGGCCTTGGCGATGGGGATCCTCAACGCCCGCCGGCGCTTCCTGACGCCCGCTATCTCGCCGGTCTTGCTCAATGTCGGCATTATCCTGGGGGCCTGGCTATTGGCTCGGCATTTCGCGACGCCCTCCGTCGGGATCGCCTGGGGCGTGATCCTGGGCGGGGTATTGCAGTTGGCGATCCAAATCCCTCCCTTGCTCCGTGAAGGTTTCTTTCCCAGGCTGGATTTCCATTGGCGCCACCCTGCGGTGCGCAAGATCGGGCGCCTGATGCTGCCCAGCATCTACGGATCGGCGGTCTACCAGATCAATCTGTTGGCGATCACCTTCATGGCCTCCTATTTGCCTACGGGTGCGGTGAGCTACCTGTGGTACGCCGACCGGGTGATCGAATTTCCCCTCGGGGTCTTCGCGATCTCCTTGGCCACCGTCGCCCTCCCCACGCTCTCCGAGCACGCGGCGGACCGGGACTTCGCCAAGATGAAGCGCAGCTTTCGCCAGGCCTTGGCGGTGGTCTGGTTGGTGAACATCCCCGCTGCGGTCGGATTGGCGGTTTTGGCCAAGCCGGTGGTCGCCCTCCTTTTCTTCCGCGGTGGCTTCACCCAGGAGTCGACGCGCCTGACCGCGGAGACCCTGCAATGCTTCGCGCTGGGCCTGCCCTTCGTCTCCGCGACCCGGATCTCCGCCTCGGCCTTCTATGCCGTGCAGGAGGCCGCCAAGCCGGTGCGGGCCGCCAATTGGGCGGTCTTGGTCAATATCGTCAGCGCCTTGATCCTGCTGGGGCCGCTGCAGCACCGCGGCCTGGCCCTCGGGGTCAGCCTGGGCTCGTTGGCCAATTTCCTGATCCACATGCGGGACTACCGCCGCGAGGTCGGCTCCTTGGGCCTGCGCGCGCTGATTTGGGAGATCGCCAAGATGGGGATCGCCGCCGGCTTGATGGCCGGCGCCTTGGGGCTGGTCGGCCGGTATTGGGATTGGACCTTCGCGCCCCTGCCCAAGCGCGGCGGCTACGTCCTCGGCATGATATCGCTCGGAGGCGCGGTCTACGCCCTGGCGGTTTGGGCGCTGAAGGTGGAGGGCAGCGAGGCCTTGCTGCGCGCCCTGCGGCGGAAATCCGCCTAAAAACCGCGCTTTTCCCTTGACCTTCCGGGCCGTGGCGATTAACCCCTTCCGGGTCTAAGTACCTAAATTTAAGACGTTTTTATGGAAGATAATCCCTACTACCAACAGCGCCTCGAGAAGCTGCAGAAGCTGCGCGAGGCCGGCATCAATCCCTTTCCCAACGATCTCACCTGCAGCCATACCGCCGGCGAGATCCTCCATAAGTATTCCGCGCTCGGCAAAGAGGAGCTCGAGGCCAAAAAGGTCGAGGTCCAAGTCGCGGGGCGCATCATGTTTCAGCGCTCCTTCGGCAAGGCCTGTTTCGTGAAGCTCAAGGACCGCGAGGGCCGTATCCAGGCCTACGTCAAGAAAGACGCGATCTCCGAACAGGATTGGGAGCTGTTTCAAATCGCCGAGGTCGGCGACTTCCTGTGGGTGGAAGGTTATCTGTTCCGCACCAAGACCGACGAGCTGTCCATCCATGTCGAGAAGCTCCGCCTGGCGGTGAAGTCCCTGCAGCAGTTGCCCGAGAAATTCCACGGCCTCACCGACGTCGAGGCCCGCTACCGCCAGCGCTACGTCGACCTCATCATGAACGACGAGGTCAAGGACGTCTTCCTCAAGCGCTCCCTGATCATCCAGAAAATCCGGCAATTCCTCGCCCAGCGCTCCTTCGTCGAGGTCGAGACCCCGATGATGCAGCCCATTCCCGGCGGGGCCGCGGCCAAACCCTTCGTCACCCACCACAACGCCCTCGATATGAAGCTCTTCCTGCGCATCGCGCCCGAGCTCTATCTCAAGCGCCTGGTGGTGGGGGGGATCGAGCGGGTCTTCGAGATCAACCGGAATTTCCGCAACGAGGGCATCAGCATCCAGCACAATCCCGAGTTCACCATGCTGGAGTTCTATTGGGCCTACGCGAATTATGAAGACCTGATGTCGCTGAGCGAGGACCTGCTTTCCCACCTGGCCCAAGAGGTCTGCGGGAGCACCGAGCTGAGCTACCAGGGCACGGCGATCAGCTTCCAGAAGCCCTTCCAACGCCTCACCCTCAAGGATTCTCTGGTGAAGATCGGGGGCATGAACCCTGAGATCCTCAGCTCGCGCGACAAGGCCCTGGCCGAGGCCAAGCGCCTCGAGATCCATCTCAAGAAGGAGAAAGAAGGGCTGGGCGCCATCCTCACCGAGATCTTCGAGGAGGTGGTCGAGAAGAAGCTCGTCCAGCCGACCTTCATCACCCAGTATCCGACCGAAGTCAGCCCGCTATCGCGGCGCAACGAGGCCGACCCGGAGGTCACCGACCGCTTCGAGCTCTTCATCTACGGCCGCGAGATCGCGAACGGCTTCAGCGAGCTCAACGATCCCCTCGACCAGAAGGAGCGGTTCCTGAAGCAGGTCGCCGCCCGTGAGGCCGGCGACGAGGAGGCCATGTACTTCGACCACGACTTCATCACCGCCCTCGAGTACGGGATGCCCCCGACCGCGGGGGAGGGGATCGGCATCGACCGGCTGGTGATGCTGCTTACCGACCAGGCCTCGATCCGCGACGTGATCCTGTTTCCGCACATGCGGGCCAAGGCATGAGCGTCCAGACCTTTCTCGCCCTTAAATTTCTCGCCGGAAAACGCCGCAGCTTCCTCGTTTCCTTCCTGACTTGGATGGCCCTCCTCGGGGTCTTGGTGTCGGTGGCCGCCTTCCTGGTGGTCGAAGGCGTGATGGTCGGCTTTGGCAAGGACCTGCAAGCCAAGGTGATCGGGTTTTCGCCCCACCTGGCTCTCCTGCTCAAGCCGGGGGAGCGGATTTCCCCAGACCTCCTCGCACGGGCGCGCGCGGTGCCGGGCGTGCGGCGCGTCGCGCCGTTGCTGGAGGGAGAGGCCGTCCTGCGCACCGAGGAGGACGACACCCAGGGGGTCCGGGTGCGCGGGATCGACACGGCGGATCCGCCATTTCCCGAGGCCATGCGGGTCTTTTTCGAGGAAGGCGAGGGCTGGGCTTCCCTGGCGGGAGCGGGAGAGGAGTTGCCCGGGATCTTGCTGGGCAAGGAGCTGGCGGCGAGCCTCGGCATCGTGCCCGCGCTCGGCGAGCGGGTGGAATTGCTCTATCCCTTTGGCGAGGTCGGGCCCACCGGGGAGCTCGAGCCTAGCCGCCGGACCTTTCGGGTGGTCGGGACCTTCAAGTCGGGTTTTTTCGATTACGACAGCAAGTTCGCCGTTACCTCACTGGCTGCGGCTCGGCGGCTGTTCGGCGACACGGTGCCGGAGGAGGCGGGGGTTTACTTCTCCGACCCGAAAGAATCCCTGCGGAATCCCGGCGCCTTCGCCGCCTTGCCCGGAGTGGAACGCCTCGAGGCCTGGCAGGAAAAAAACGCGCGGCTCTTCTCGGCGCTGCGCCTGGAGCGCCTCGGCATGGGCCTGGTCCTGGGTCTCATGATCCTGTTGTCCTCCTTTAACATCCTCTCCATGTTGATGATGACTGTCTACGAACGACGCCGCGACTTGGCGGTCCTGAAGACCCTGGGCCTCTCCGAACCCGGCCTGGCGGGAATCTTCTACCGCGCTGGTCTCTGGATCGGCGTGCTCGGCGGCTGCGGCGGCCTCGCGCTGGGGCTGGGGCTTTGCCTGATTCTGCGCTACGTCAAGCTGCCCTTGCCAGCCCCTTATTATTTGGACGCGCTGCCCGTGGAGATCAACCCCTTCTGGGTCCTCGGGACCTTCCTGCTCGCCCTGCTCATGAGCCTGGCGGCGACGGCGATCCCGGCCCGGGAGGGAAGGCGGCAGACCGTGGTCGAAGCCCTGAGGTACGAATGATGTCTTGGGATCTCTTCCTCGCGCGCAAATACCTGGGCCATCCCGCCAAGCGGGGCATCCGCCTGGTCTTGAAGCTGGCGATCCTGGGCGTCGCCTTGGGCGTGGCGACCCTGACCTTGACCCAGGCGGCGATGAGCGGATTCGAGCGCGTGTTTCGCGAGAGCATTTTGGGCTTCAACGCCCACCTGGTGGTGATGAAATCGGGGGAGATGCAGGACCCTCGCCTGGAGGAGGGGACGATTTCAGGGCTCTTGGGCGAGGAATGGAAGGCCGGAACGCCATTCTTGTACAGGGAGGCCCTGTTGGTGGCCCACGGCAGGGTTAAAGGGGCGGTTTTTAAAGGAATCGATCCCTTGACCTTTGACAGGGTCTATGCTGTAAAGACTCGCCCTTTTGCCGGGCCGCAAGTACCCGCAAAGATTGAAGATCTTCTGCGCGATTCGGGCAAGCTCCCCAGCGTGGTGTTAGGGGCCGATCTGGCGAAAGATCTGGCGATCGAGGGGGCGGGAGAGACGCTGAAGGTCTTTCTTCCCAAGCGGGCCTCGGGAAAATCCGGCGCGAGCGATTTCGAGACGTTCGCGGTGTCCGGGACCTTCTCGACCGGTCTCTACGAATACGACCACGGCTTCGCCTTCGTCGCGCTCCCCGAGCTGCAGAAGATCCTGGCCATGCCGGGGGCGGCGACCGGAATCGAGATGACCCTGAAGAACCCGCTGGCGGCGGAGCAGCGGGCGGCGGAGTTGAAGCGGGCCCTGGGGCCCGGTTACGAGGCGGTGAGTTGGCAAAAACTGAACGGGCCGCTCTTTTCCGCTTTGAAAAAAGAGCGCCTGATGTTCTTGGTCATCATGGCGATGGTGGTGGCGGTGGCGGCCTTCAATATCGTCGGTGTTTTGTTGCTCATGATCTTCGATCGCAGCCGGGACATCTCGATCCTGCGGGCCCTGGGCGCAACCCCTGGGGGAATCCGTCGGCTCTTCGCCTACCAAGGCGTGGCGATCGGCGCGCTGGGCAGCGCGCTGGGGATCGGCTTGGGCGCCTTCCTGGCCTGGCTGGCAAAAGACAGCGGCTGGTTGCGCCTGGAGAAGGAAGTTTATCTGGTGGAACGGCTCCCCGTCGATTGGTCCCCGACGGTGGTGGCGACGGTCGCGGCGGTGAGCCTGGCGATCAGCCTGGCCGCGACGATGGTGGCGGTGGCGCGCGTCAAGCGCAGCCCGCTGGATCTCTGAGGCGATAGGTTTGCGATGGCGTTCCTGATCGAAGCGCAACAGCTGCATAAGACCTACGGCGACGCCTCCGATCGGGTCGAGGTCCTGAAAGGCGTGGACTTCGCGGTGGAGGAGGGCGAGGCGGTGGCGATCCTCGGGGCCTCCGGCGCGGGAAAGTCGACCCTGTTGCATTTATTGGGGACGCTCGATAAACCCAGCGCGGGCCGGGTGACGTTTGAGGGAAACGATTTGTTCTCGCTCTCCGACGCCCAGCTCAGCCGTTTTCGCAACCGGACCATGGGATTTGTTTTTCAGTTCCACCATTTGCTGCCGATGCTGACTGCCCGCGAGAACGTCATGCTCCCCCTGATGATCGCCGGGGAGGGCAAGGTCGAGGCGGGTTCCAAGGCCGAAGCGGTGCTGGTGAAGGTCGGACTCGCGGAGCGGCTGGAGCACCGGCCGGCCGAACTGTCGGGAGGCGAGCAGCAACGGGTGGCGATCGCGCGGGCCTTGATCGGCGGGCCTCGGGTTCTGTTCGCGGACGAGCCGACGGGAAACCTCGACAGCAAGACGGGAGAGGAAGTGGCTGAATTACTGATGAAGCTTCACCAAGAACAGCGGATGACCTTGATCGTCGTCACTCACAACGAAAGGCTGGCCGCCCGGCTGCCGCGCAAGGTCCTGATGAAGGACGGGCGGGTGCAGGCCCTATGAACACCATGAATCGCAAGCCAAGCGCGGCCCTCATCGGATTTTTCTTTTTCTTGGTCCTGATCGGCGTCACGGTCGGAGCCCGGGGCGCCCAGGCCCAGGAACGCATCGTCGACATCACCGTCGAAGGCAACCGCACGGTCGAAACCCAGGTCGTGCTCTCCCAAGTCCAGCAGCAGAAGGGGGCGGCTTATTCCCGCGAGAAGGCCAGCGCCGACCTGGCGCGCGTCTACAAGCTCGGCCTCTTCGAGGACGTCGAGGTCGAAAAGGTGGCAGTGCCCGGCGGGGTGAATCTGGTCTTCCGCGTCGTCGAAAAGGGCCCCATCGACAAGATCGTCATCGAGGGCAACAAGAAGGTGGGCGAGGGGAAGATCCGCGAGGCCATCACCGTCAAGGTCAACGCCCCGCCCGACAACCGCAAGCTCGCCGACTCCAAAGAAAAGATCAAAGAGATTTACAGCAAAGAGGGCTACGGCGCGACCACCATCGAGACCGAGGTCCGAGAGAAGGGCGGCACCCGCGAGCTGGTCTTCAAGATCAACGAATCCAAGGCCGAGGTGGTGCGCGGCGTGAACTTCGAGGGCAATACCGTGTTCAGCGACGGCAAGCTGCGCCGGATGATCCGCACCAAGAAGAAGGGCATCCTTTCCTTCCTCACCGGTTCCGGAAAGTACCGCGAGGAGCAGATCGAGCAGGACATCGCCCTGATCACCTACAACTACCTCAACAAGGGTTACATGAAGGTGCGGGTGGGCCAGCCCAAGGTGGAATATTCCGAGAAGGAAAAGGGCCTCATCCTCACCTATTACATCGACGAGGGCGATCCCTACCGCATCGGCGAGCTCAGTTTCGAGGGTGATATCCTCACCACCAGGCCCGAGCTGATGAAGCAGCTCCACACCATGAAGGGCAACCTCTACAGCCAGAAAATCATGGAAGAGGACCTGCAAAAGCTCACCGAGTTCTACGGCAACCAGGGCTATGCCTTCGCAAATATCAATCCGCAGACCAACCTCCACGAGGACACCAAGACCGCCGATATCAACTTCGTGGTGGACCAGGGCAAGAAGGTCTTCGTCGAGCGCATCAACATCACGGGCAACACCATCACCCGCGACAAGGTTATCCGCCGCGAATTGCGGGTGGTCGAAAACAGCCTTTATAACGAGAGCCTGGTGCGGCTCTCCAAGCGCAAGCTGGAGCAGCTCGGCTATTTCGAGACGGTCGAGATCTCCACGCCGCGCGGTTCCTCCGACGACAAGCTGGTCCTGAACATCAACGTCAAAGAGAAGCCGACCGGCACCTTCAGCGTCGGGGCGGGGTTCAGCTCCTCCGAGAGCTTCCTGTTCACGGCCTCCGTCTCGAAGAACAACTTTATGGGGCTGGGAATCAGCGGCTCGGTGAACGCCGAGATCTCGGGGAAGAGGCAGCAGTTCTCCATGCAGTTCACCGACCCCTACTTGTTCGACACCAACTGGATCCTCCAGGCCAACGCCTTTCGTATTACCAGCAATTTCGAGGATTTCCGCCGCAAATCCTTCGGCGGCGAGCTCGACTTGGGTCGCCGCATTTTCGACTTCAGCTCCTTCAGCCTCGGTTATCGTATCGAGGACGTGAAGCTGGACGATTTCAACCTGATCGTGCCGTTGTTTTTTAAGCAGAACGCCGACGGCCTGACCTCCAGCTTGATCTTCCAGTTCAACCGCGACACTCGGAACAACCCCATTATCACCACCAAGGGCCTTTACAGCAGCCTCATCCTCGAATACGCGGGCAACGGGCTGGGTGGGGACAACGACTTCCTGCGGGTCACCGCCAACCAGCGGGTGTTCTTTCCCCTCTGGAAGAACTCGGTGATCAAGCTGAACGCCCGGGTCGGGTATATCAAATCGCTCAACGATGAACCCGTTCCGCTTTTCGAGCGTTTCTTTACCGGAGGCATCAACAGCCTGCGCGGTTACGAATTCCGCTCGGTGGGCCCCCGGGTGACGATTCCCGACGGCATCACCGGGAAAGACGAAGAATTCGTTTACGGCGGGAACAAGCTGCTGCTATTCAACTTGGAATACGAGTTTCCGCTCTACGATGCGGCGGGCTTCCGCGGGGTCGTTTTCGTGGACGCAGGCAACGCCTTCGCCGAGGACGAGGCGCTAAATCCGCTGAAATTGCGGGCAGATGCGGGCGCCGGCATCCGCTGGAACTCGCCCTTCGGCCCCTTGCGCTTCGAATGGGGCTTCCCCTTCAAGCGAAGGGAAGGGGAGAAGCGCAGCGTATTTAATTTCACGATCGGGTCATTTTTTTAGTGCCGAACGCCCCGACTTGATTTAAAGGGATTCCGGCTTGGACAAGGGCGATTTGGCTCGAAAGGCTTATCAATTTAGGTTCCCTTTTAAGGAGGAAGACATCCTATGAAACGATGGAAGTACGTATTGGCCGCGGTCCTTTTCTTATCGATGCACGCCGTGGCGCAGGCCCAGGCACTCAAGATCGGCTTGGTCGATTTCCAAAAGGCCCTGAACGATGTCGAAGAAGGCAAACGCGCCAAAGCTTCCCTCAAGGCCCAGTTCGAGCAAAAGCAAAATGCCCTCACCGCCAAGCAGGACTCCCTCAAGACCCTGAAAGACCAGCTCGAGACCCAGCGGGCGGCCTTAAGCCCCGAGGCCATGAAGGCCAAGGAGGCCGAGTATCGGGATAAGTTCCTCGACTTGCAAAAGACCCTCACCCAGTTCCGCAGCGAAATCGCCACCAAAGAGGCCGAGATGACCCAGAGCATCATCACCAAGATGCGCGGGGTGGTTCAATCGGTCGGCCAAAAGGGCGGTTATAATCTGATCTTCGAGACCTCCCAAGACGCCGTCCTCTATGCGCCCGGCGCAACCGACCTGACTGCCCAGGTGGTGGCGGCCTATAACTCCGGAGCGGGCAGCGCCCCGGCGAAATAAGCTTCCGTTTCCCGGAGACCTGAATGAGCGTCCGCCCGGAATTGCTCGAAATTTTAGTATGCCCCCGCTGTCAGGGTAAGGTAAGCTATGATGCGGGAAAGCAAGGCCTACTCTGCGCGAAATGCGAGCTGTTGTATCCCGTGCAGAACGACATCCCCATCATGCTGGAGGATGAGGCCTTTCCGATTCGACAGGGAGGAGCAGCCATGAGCAGCACGGGCAAGCGAGTCGTCGCCGTCTTCGAGATCACCGAGGGGAAAAACAAGGGACAGATCGTCAAGCTGCCGGAAGGCACCTGCAAGGCGATCGGCCGCAGCCTCGACGACATCAACAAGACCCAAGTGTTCAGCATGGATTTCACGATGTCCCTCGATGACTTCACCAAGAAGCTCATCATGAACTACATCGCGAAGAAGTCCCCCCAAGACAAAAAGGCCGCCCAAGAGACCTCCACCGACAGCATCGGTTCCTTCAAGCGCCTCCCCGACCTGGTGCTCGACGATCCCGCCATTTCGCGCCTGCATGCGATGATGTTCCATGACAGCAACGGGGCCGGCATTCTCGACCTGGTCAGCAAAAACGGGACCTTCGTCAACGGCGAGGAGGTCGAATCCAAGAGCCTGCAGAACGGCGATTTGCTCGAGATCGGCGGCACTAAGATGGTATTTTCCTTCAAATAGCCCGCATTTTTGTTCCTTGCCCGGCACCCTCCTTAGGGTTAAATAGCGAAAATCAGGAGCCTTTCATGATCAAGAGCATGACCGGCTACGGCTTGGTGCAGGGCAAGGTGGGTCCGCGCCGGGTCGTCGTCGAGACCAAGAGCGTCAACCACAAGTTTTGCGAGGTTAACCTGCGACTCTCGCAGCGCTATTCCGTCCTGGAAGGCAAGATCGCGGAGTCCGCCAAGGCATTCTTCTCCCGCGGGCGCATCGATATCCTCGTCCGCGAAGAAGCCGGGCAGATCGGGGAGGGCGCGGCCCGGATCGACGTCGAAAAGCTGAAGCATTATCACAAGGCCCTGAAGTCCGCCGCCCAGTCCTTGAAGCTGCCCACCGACCTGAGAATCGAGAGCCTGCTCGCCTTGCCGGAAGTCGTGATCTCGGAGGAGGCCTTGGACCTCGACAAGCTGTGGCGCGATTTGGAAGCGCTTCTGCAGAAGTCCTTCGTCGCGCTCGAGAAGATGCGCGCCAAGGAAGGGATCGCGATCGCCGAGTTTTTCAAGCGGGAGATCCAAGAGCTCTCCCGCGAGGTGCAGGCCATCGAGAAGCTGGTTCCCGGCAACGTCGAGGAGCATCGGCGCCAGCTCAACGAGCGGGTCGCCAAGTTGGCCACCGGCGTCGAGCTGGACCCTCAGCGGCTCGCCCAGGAAGTCGCTTATTTCGTCGACCGCACCGACATCTCGGAGGAGCTACAGCGCCTGGAGCACCACATCGTCCACTTCGGCGAGCTGCTTCGCGGGGAGGGCCCGGTGGGCCGTAAATTGGATTTTCTGCTGCAGGAGATGAACCGGGAGGCCAACACGCTGAGCGCCAAGGCGCAGAATTCCCAGATCTCCCAGAAGGTCGTCAACTGCAAGCACCACCTCGAAAAGATCCGGGAACAGGTGCAAAATGTCGAATAAACCCGCGCCAGGCCGCCTGTTCGTGGTTTCCGGCGCCTCCGGCACCGGGAAGACGACCCTGTGCCGCGAGCTGGAACGGGAGCTGGGGCTGTTTTTCTCGGTCAGCGCCACCACGCGTCCGCCGCGGGCCGGCGAGGTGGAGGGCAGGGACTACCGATTCCTTTCTCCCGAAGAATTCGATAAGATGGTCGCGGCCGACCGGTTCCTGGAATGGGCCACGGTCCATGGCCAACGCTACGGCACGCCGCGGGAGCCCATCGAACGAAATCTGGCCGAAGGCCGGGATGTCTTGCTCGACCTGGATACCCAAGGGGCCCTGCAGCTCAAGAAGCTCATGCCCGAGGCGGTTTTGATTTTTATCAAACCGCCCACGCTGGAGGAGTTGCGCATGCGCCTCGAAAGCCGCGGTACCGACAGCCCCGAGGTGATCGCCCGGCGCATCGCTCGGGCCGAGCACGAGATCGAGCAGAGCGTCCAATACGACCACGTGGTCGTCAACCGCGATCTCCAGGAAGCGAAGCGGGAATTGAAAGGCATTATTTCGGGATGATCTCTCTACAAGCCATCCTTGACTCGGTCCGGGAATACAATCCCAAGGCCGACACCACTCTCATCGAGAAGGCCTACCATTTTTCCGAAAAAGTGCACGCGGACCAGAAACGGGCCTCGGGCGAGCCCTACTTCATCCACCCCGTGGAGGTGGCCGCCATCCTCGCCGAGATGCAGCTGGACGCCGCCTCCATCGCGGCGGGCCTGCTCCACGACACGGTCGAGGACACGCTGATCCCGATCGACGAGATCAAAAAGGAATTCGGCCCCGAGATCGCCCTCCTGGTCGACGGCGTCACCAAGCTGAGCAAGATCAAGTTCTCGACCACCGAGGAGAAGCAGGCCGAGAATTTCCGCAAGATGATGCTGGCGATGGCGGTCGACATCCGGGTCATCCTCATCAAGCTCGCCGACCGGCTGAACAACATGCGTACCCTCGAGCACCTGAGCGTCGACCGCCAGCTCAAGATCGCCAAGGAAACCGCCGAGATCTACGCGCCGCTCGCCAATCGCCTCGGTATCCAATGGATGAAGGTCGAGCTGGAAGACCTCTCTTTGAAGTACCTCAAGCCCGATATCTACAACGCCATCTACCATCAGGTGGAAGTGGTGCGGCAGGAGCGGGAGGCCTACATGGACCGGGTGCGGGAGGTGGTGGAGAAGAAGCTCGACGAGTACGGGGTTCCCCACCAGATCTACGGGCGGGTCAAGCACTTGTACAGCATCTACCGCAAGATGGAGAGCCAGAACATCGCCTTCGAGCAGGTGCACGACATCATGGCCTTCCGCATCATCGTCGACAACATCCGCCAGTGCTACGAGGTGTTGGGCGTCCTGCACGAGCTGTGGAAGCCGGTCCCGGGCCGCTTCAAGGATTACATCGCGATGCCCAAGGTCAACAACTACCGCTCCTTGCACACGACGGTCGTCTGTCTCGAGGGGCAACGGGTGGAATTCCAGATCCGCACCCACGAGATGCACGAGATCGCCGAGAAGGGGATCGCGGCCCACTGGACCTACAAGGAAGACGGCTCGATCTCCCAGAACGACCAGAAGAAGTTCAAGTGGCTGCGGGAGCTGCTGGACCTGCAAAAAGACCTGAAGGACCCGGCAGAGTTCCTCGACACGATGAAGCTCGACCTCTTCGCCACCGACGTCTACGTCTTCACCCCCAAGGGTCAACTGAAGGAATTGCCTTACGGCTCCACGCCCGTCGACTTCGCCTACAGCATCCACAGCGACGTCGGGAACCAGTGCATCGGCGCCAAGGTCAACGACCGCATCGTCCCCCTCGACTACGTGCTGAAAAGCGGCGACACGGTCCAGGTGTTGACCAAGCCGGGCTCCAGGCCCAACCGCGATTGGCTCAAGTTCGCCAAGACCTCGCGGGCGAAGGCGAAGATCCGCCAAGAGATCCGGGAGGAGCAGCGCGACCGCTCCTTGGCCCTCGGCAACGAGCTGCTCGAGGCGGAAGTCGAAAAACACGGGGCGGCGCCCTCGAAATACCTCCGGGAGGAAAAGCTGCAGGAGATCGCCCAGCGCGACTTCTCGCTCAAGACCTCCGAGTCGCTGATCGCCCAGGTCGGCTACGGCAAGATTTCGCCCCACCACGTGATCGTCAAGCTCCTCCCGGCCGAGCTCCTCATCAAGCCCGAGCCCCAACCGGCCAAGGCGGGGGTGCTGGGGGAGATCTTCCAGAAGGTCAAGAAGCGCTCGAAGAGCGCCATCACCGTCGGCGGCTTGAACGACGTCTTGGTCACCCTGGGCAAGTGCTGCAATCCGCTGCCCGGCGACAGCATCACCGGCTTCATCACCCGCGGTCGCGGGGTGACGGTGCACACCGTCGACTGCGCCAAGGTCCTGGCCAACGACCCGGAGCGCCGCGTGGAGGTCAGCTGGGACGACTCCAGCGACCTCAGCCACCAGGCCAAGGTCCGTGCCGTCAGCGTCGACCGTCCCGGCATCCTGGCCTCGATGACCAAGACCATCAGCAATTTAGGGGTGAATATCTCGCAGGCGAACATCCGCACCAGCAGCGACCAGAAGGCGATCAACATCTTTGTCCTGGACATCAAGAACCGGCATCAATTGTTGGACGTGGTGCGCGCCCTGGAAAGCCTGGCGGGCGTCATCTCGGTGGACCAAATTCGGTCCTAGGCATAGGGAATGCCCAATCTTAACAGGCTGTTGAAAAACCACCGGTGGTTGGGCCCCGAAAGTCCTTTGGATTTTCGGGCGGTGAATGGAGCCGGATTCATTCCGGTGGGAATAAGATCAGTTTTTCAACAGTCTCTTAAATGAGAAGAGCTTGCGGCGCTTAAGCCGCCTTGGTGACCTTGCCGGAACGAATGCAGCGGGTGCAGACCGTGATGTTCTGCACCTTGCCTTCGTAGAGGGCCCGCACCTTTTGCAGGTTGGGCTGATTCTTGGTGTGGGTCTTGTTGTTGGCGTGGCTGACCGTATTCCCGGCTTGGGCGGTCTTTTTGCAAATCAGGCACATGCGCGGCATAACAGCTCCTTGGCGATATCTAGTGCAGCATCCCCGAAACGTAGGGGAGTTCGGCCAGCGATTCCATCGTGATCGAGAGATCGCGACGCAGCCCCTCCACCTCTTCCTTGAGCATCTGGACCTCTTCGCGCTGGCGACGGTTGGTGACCAGCAACTCGTCCAGCTGCTTCAGGAGGGACTTCATTAAGGCCTTGTTATCTTTACTGTTTACGGATCCGCTGGGGAGGGGGGTCCGCTTGGCGATCTTTTTCATAGGCGTCTGGAACCTCTAATTTCGCGAGGCCGAGGCTTTAGGATAAACAGGCCCTCCCGTCAAGGCTTAAGAGGCTCTTCAAACACGGATTTTGCCCCCAACGGAAGGGGTCCGGTGCCCGGCGGGATGGCGCTCCGGGGCTTTAAAGATAGAGGTCCGCGACCGTAAAGACGAGGAAAAAAACGCTCAGCAGCCCGTTGGCGATGAAGAAGGCGGCGTTGACCTTCCGGAGGTCTTCGCGGATGGTGGCGTGCTCCCAAAGCAGAAAGGCGCCGCTCAGGGCCAGCCCAATCCAATAGAATTTCCCCAAGCCCTCCATCCAGCCATAGCCGGCCAATAGGGCCAGGAAGACCAGGTGAAAGCAGGCCGCCGCCTTGAAGGTGTTCATGATCCCCAGCTTGACCGGGAGGGAGCGCAGCCCCTTCGCCCGGTCGAAATCGAGGTCTTGCAGGGCGTAGAGTAGGTCGAATCCCGCCACCCAAAACTGCACCGCTCCACCCAGCACCATCGAGCCCAGGGTGATGCGTCCGGTGGCGGCGATCGCCGCCCCGATCGGGGCCATGCCCAGGCAAAAACCCAGGATGAGCTGGGTGTAGTCGGTGAAGCGCTTGGCCAGGGAGTAGAGGAAGAGGACCCCCAGGCAGAGGGGCGAGAGCCAGAGGCTTAGACGGTTGATTTGAGCGGCGGCGGCGATGAAGCCGAGGCCCGCGACCAAAGTTAAAGCGATGACATAAGTTCTGCTAAGTAACCCAGCGGGAAGATGGCGATTTTGGGTGCGCGGATTCTCGGCATCGAAGCCCGCGTCGGCCAAGCGATTGAAGGCCATCGCCGCGGTGCGGGCGAGGACCACGCAGGCGATGACCCAGAGGAGCGTGGCGGTGGAAAAATGCCCGCGCCCGGCGACCAAAAAGGCGCTCAAGGCGAAGGGCAGGGCGAAGAGACTGTGGGAGAATTTCACCAGCTCCAGGGTATAGCGGAATTTTTTCAGAACCGTCGCCTGGCCAGCCATGCCCATCCCCCTCATGCGGCTTCCGCGTGGATACGGTGGGCGATCCCGCCGGAGAGGGGCAGGACCTCCGGGCGCTTAAAGCCATGCTCTAACAAGAGGCGGGTATATTCCTCCACGCTGAGGAAATGTTGGATGGAGTTTTGGAGGTACTCGTAGGCCTTGCGATTGCGCGAAATGGCCCCGCCGACCCGGGGGAGGACGTATTTTCCATAGGTCTGGTAAAACAGCTTGGAGAAGAAACGATCGGGGCGGAAGAACTCGAGGACCACCAGTTGACCGCCCGGCTTGAGGACGCGCCGGATCTCCGCCGCCGCCGCCGCGCGGTCTTCGAGGTTGCGGATCCCGAAGGCGCAGAGCACGGCGTCGAAGCTGGCTGTCGCGAAGGGCAGGCGGTGCCCGTCGGCGCAGACGCGGTGGATCCGGGGTTTGCCGCGGATCTTTTCGCTCCCCGCCTCCAGCATGGCCAGGGCGAAATCCGCCGCGACGACCTCGCCGTCGGGGAACCTTTGCAGCAGCTTTTGGGACAGGTCGAGGGTGCCGGCGCAGAGGTCCAAGACCCGGCCGGGCGATTTTTTGCCGAGCGCGGCGATCGCCTTGTCCCGCCAGCGCTTGTCGACGGAAAAGCTCAAGAAGTGGTTGAGAAAGTCGTAGCGGGGCGCGATCGAGGTGAAGAGTTCTTGGACTTCCTTGGACATGGGGCGCTTATACCAGCTTGGCGGACATTGTAAATCGTCGCGGGTGACCTTGCCACCGTCTCAAGGGGCGGCGGTACCTCCCGGGCTGGGGCCAAGCCGCAGCTTGCGCAGGCGCAAGGCGTTGCCGATCACGGAGACGGAGCTCAGGCTCATCGCCGCCGCCGCGAGCATGGGGCTGAGCAGCAGGCCAAACACGGGATAGAGGATCCCCGCGGCGATGGGTACTCCCAAACTGTTGTAAATAAAGGCAAAGAAGAGGTTTTGCCGGATATTCCGCATCACCGCCTGGCTGAGCAGCCGGGCCTTGGCGATGCCCCGCAGGTCGCCCTTCACCAGGGTGATGCCGGCGCTCTGCATGGCCACGTCGGTGCCGGTGCCCATGGCGATGCCGACCTGGGCCTGGGCCAGGGCGGGGGCGTCGTTGATCCCGTCGCCGGCCATCGCCACCTTCCGGCCCTCCGCCTGGAGCCTTTTCACCACCTCGTTCTTTTTGTCCGGCGCGACGCCGCCCATCACCTCCTTGAGCCCCAGGCGGTCTCCGACGGCCTTCGCCGTGGCCGGGCTGTCGCCGCTCAGCATGACCAGGCGGAGGCCCTCCTTTTTGAGCAGCTCGATGGCCTCGGGCGTGCTGGCCTTGATCGGATCGCTGATGCCGAGCAGCCCCGCGAAGCGGCCGTCGATGGCGCAAAACAGCACGGTCTGGCCTTGGCGCCGCAGTTCCTCCGCCTTGGCGTTCATCGGGTCGATCTCGACGCCGTCGTCGATCAACAGCTTGGAATTGCCGAGCAGAATTTCCTTGCCGCCGATCTTGCCGCTGACGCCCTTGCCGGTGCTGGATTGAAAGTCCTGCGGCCTTTCCAGGGCCAAGCCGCGCGCCTGGGCGGCGCGGACGATCGCGGCGGCGAGGGGATGTTCGCTGGCCTGCTCCAGGCTGGCCGCCTGGCGCAGGACCTCGTTTTCGGAAAAGCCGTTTTCCAGGCGCAGCGCGGTGAGGCTGGGCTTGCCCTCGGTGAGGGTCCCCGTCTTGTCGACGACGAGGGTGTCGACCTTTTCCATCGTCTCGAGGGCCTCGGCGTTGCGGATGAGGATGCCCGCGGTGGCCCCCTTGCCGGTGCCGACCATGATGGACATCGGCGTGGCCAATCCCAGGGCGCAGGGGCAGGCGATGATCAGGACGGCGACCGCATTGATCAGGGCGTGGGCGAGCCTGGGTTCCGGGCCGATCCAGGCCCAGGCGATGAGGGTCAGGACGGAGGCGAAGACGACCGCGGGCACGAACCAACCGCTGACCTGGTCAGCCAGGTTTTGGATCGGGGCTCGGCTGCGCTGGGCTTCGCCCACCATGTGGACGATCTGGGCGAGCAGGGTCTCGCTGCCCACTCGCTCGGCGCGCATCAGGAAACTGCCGGTGCCGTTCACCGTCGCCCCGGTCACCTTGTCGCCGGCTTGCTTGCTCACCGGGATGGGTTCGCCGGTGATCATGGATTCGTCCACGCTGCTGGCGCCCTCCAAGACGACGCCGTCGACGGGGATCTTCTCGCCGGGCCTCACCCGCAGGGTGTCTCCGGGCATCACCTGGTCGAGGGGGACCTCGGTCTCCTTGCCGCTGAGGTCGACTCGGATGGCCGAATTCGGGGCCAACCCCAGCAAGGCCCGCAGGGCGCTGCTGGTCTGCCCGCGGGCGCGGAGCTCGAGGACTTGGCCGAGCAGGACCAAGGTGGTGATGACCGCCGCCGCCTCGAAGTACAGGGGGACCTCGCCATGATGGCCGCGGAAGGAAGCGGGAAACCAGCCGGGGAAAAACACCGCCGCGAGGCTGTAGAGATAGGCCATCCCAGTGCCCAGGGCGATCAAGGTGAACATGTTCAGGCTGCGATTCACGAGGCTCCGCCAGGCGCGTTGGAAAAAGGGCCAACCGCACCACAGGACCACGGGCGTGGCCAGGGCGAATTGGAGGAGACCCCACCATGGGGCCGGCAGCCATTGGCGCAAGGTGCCGAGTCTGGGGAGCATCTCGCTCATCGCGAGCAGCAGGAGGGGCAGGGAGAGCGCGGCGCCGATCCAGAATCGCCGGCTCATGTCCTTGAGCTCGGGATCCGCCGTTTCCGCCGCGGAGACGGTCCTGGGCTCGAGCGCCATGCCGCAGATCGGGCAGTTTCCCGGCTGATCCCGGACGATCTGCGGGTGCATGGGGCAGGTGTATTCGACCTTGCTGCTCGGCTGGACGGGATGGACCGGCTGCAGGGCCATGCCGCATTTGGGGCAGGTCCCGGGTCCCTCCTGCTCGACACCCGGGCACATCGGGCAAAAGTAGCGGCCTCCGGGCGCCGCGCTGGGGGCCGCTGGCGGCCTGCCTCCCAAAAACCGCTCCGGCTCCCTGGCGAAGGCGTCGCGGCAGTATGGCGAGCAAAAGTAATAGGTCTTGCCTCGGTATTCCCACCGCCCCGCGGCCGCATCGGGGTCGACCTCCATGTCGCAGACGGGATCTTTTGCCGGCGCCTTAGTCATTGAGGGTCTTCAGCCCGGCATTCGCCCATCCCAGGATCTTTTGGCGTTCTTCCTTGGTGAGTCCGGACTTCCAATGCATGATTTTATAGATGAGGGGCGGCATGGAGTTCTCCTGCACCACGTCGATCAGGTCCTCCAGGCCGTCTTGGGGCACGTCCATTTTTTTTCCGGTAAAGGGAAAATCGAAGCTCATGTCCAGGTGCTCCTTAGCCTCGGCGATGTCGTGGTTCACCAACCAGGAGGAGGGAGGGACCTTCGAGTACAGCGGCATTTTGGCGACGTTCCCATGGCACATCAGGCATTTCGCTGCGAAGATGGGGCGGATCTCCCTTTGGTAGTCGGCGTTGATCGCATCGAGCTCCGCGCAGGAGGCGAGGGGTTCGCCGTTGGCGTCGACCGGCGCCTGGCCGGGTGTTCCCGCGCCGGGGGCGCAGGACCTCGCCGGAGGCTTGGCGCTGGAGGGCGGAACTTCCGTCTCGACGAAACGCAGCACCAAGGTCACGGCGATCAGGGTCAAGACCAAGTCGAGGATGAGCCATTTTACCTTCATGTTTTTTTGAGGGCGATGCCCAGCTTCGGCCAGAGCTCGTCGACGCGCCTCCGGATCTCGGGGCTCATCACGATGTCCCTGGGCCATTCGCGGGTATAGCC
This sequence comes from bacterium, assembly GCA_046346845.1. Taxonomy (GTDB): domain Bacteria; phylum UBA10199; class UBA10199; order DSSB01; family DSSB01; genus DSSB01. The sequence continues at coordinate 250,891 of JAXMHH010000001.1, read as the reverse complement.
TTCCTCCTTCCATTTGCGGGTGGCGTCGATGCCCATTTTGCTCCCCACGAACTGCCGGGGGGCGGCGTGGTCGAGGTGGTCGACCGGCCCTTCGACCAAGACCAGGTCCCGCTTGGCGTCGATGTTGTTGGTGACCCGCCAGACCACCTCGGCGAGGTTTTGCACGTCGACGTCGTGGTCGACGACGATGAAGCACTTGCAGAACATCATCTGTCCCATGCCCCACAGGGCGTGCATGATCTTCTGGGCATGCCCGGGATAGGCCTTCTTGATGCTCAAGATGCAGAGGTTGTGGAAGCAGGCCTCGGCCGGGAGGTGCATGTCGACGATCTCGGGAAAGGTCATCTGGATCATCGGCAGGAAGAGCCGCTCGGTGGCCAGGCCGAGGAACTTGTCTTCCATCGGGGGGATCCCGACGATGGTCGTCAAATAGATGGGATCCTTCCGGTGGGTGATGCGGGTGACGTGAAAGCGGGGAAAGGGCTCGACCGGCGTGTAGTATCCGGTGTGGTCGCCGAAGGGGCCCTCGTCGACCAGGGGCTCCTCGGGATCGATGTAGCCTTCCAGGACAAAATCGGCGCTGGCGGGGACCTGCAACTCGGAATCGAGGCAATCCACCATCTCGACGGGCCCTCCCTTGAGGTAGCCCGCGAAGAGAAACTCGTCGACTTGGTCGGGCAGGGGTGCCGTGGCCGTGTAGGTCAGGACGGGCTCGCCCCCGAGGGCGACGGCGACCGGGATTTTTTTCTTCAACTCTTTATAGCGCTGAAAGTGTCGCGCGCCCACCTTGTGGATCTGCCAGTGCATGGCGGTGGTCTTCTTGTCCAGGACCTGCATGCGGTAGAGGCCGACGTTGCGTCGTCCCGTGTCCGGATCCTGGGTGATGACCATGGGCAAGGTGAGGAACCTGCCTCCATCCTCGGGCCAGCACTTCAGGATGGGAAGCTTGTCCAGGTCGACTTCGGGCATCTGCAGCTCTTGGCAGGGTGCCTTGCCGGTGCTCTTGGGCGTCGCGCGGGCGACCTGCGCCAGCTTGGGGAGCAGCTTGAGCTTGTCCCAAAAGCCTGCGGGGGGCTGGGTGGTGAGCAGCTCCTTGAGGCGCTGGGGCTGTTCCTCGAGGTCTTCGACGCCCAGGGCCCAGCTCATGCGGCGGCGGGAGCCGTAGACATTGATCGCCACCGGGAAGGCGCTGCCCTTCACGTTTTCGAACAGCAAGGCCGGGCCTTCGGCCTTCATGACCCGGTCGGCGATCTCGGCGATCTCCAGTTCCGGATCGACCGGCTCGCGGACGGTGACCAGTTCGCCCCGTTCGCGCAGGAATTCAAGAAAGTGACGGAGTGAGGACCATTTCATGCAGCAGCTCCCAGGCATGTTTAATGCCTCCGGTCGCATCTGGCAACCAATAGAATTCAGGCGAAGTAATGGCGGAAATAGCCCGCGAAAAAAATCAGGCCGAAGACGAGGAGGCCCAGCAGGGCATTGGCGATGAGCCAGGAGGTGATGACCCGTGTCCAGGTGGTCCGCTGGACCGTCTTGAAGGCGAGGAAGATCAGCCACCAGCCCCAGAGCAGGACGACCCAGACCCCGAGGAAGGGGATCAGGCTGAACAGGTTGACGGCGCCGGTATAGCAATAGGCGCGCAGCGAGGCGCGGAGCCCGAAGGCGGCGCCCTTTCTCCAGCGCAGGACGAGATGGAACCAGGACATATAGAGGAGCTCGAGGGCCAGGATGAAGGGCCAGTCGAAGAGGTTCCAGTACCAGGGGGTGGAGGGGAACAGCGGGTCGGGGGCCGCGCCGCGCGCGACGCCCAGGTAATCGTCGAGGGCGAAGCCGAGGCTGGCGATGAAGGTGAAGAGGAGGGCGAAGCCGAGGGCCGGCAGGAGGGGGCCTTCAGGGTCCAGCGCCTCGAAGAAGCGCCGCGGCCGAAATAGGGAATCCCTGACCGCGGCCCCAAAGCCTAGGGATTGACGATGACCTTCATCGCCTGTTGGGCGCTGATCCATCCGATGGACTCCTGCAATCGCTCGAGCGGGACGTGATGGGTGACCAGGGGTGCCACCTTGACTTTCCCCGCGCAGAGCAGGCGATGGGCCTCCACTAAGTCCTGCGGGGAGGGGGAATAGGAACTGAATACGTCGATCTCGTGGTGATAGAGGGCGTCCAGGCTGACCTCGACGGGCCGATCCGAAAGCGAGGCGAAGAGGTTGAGGGCCCCTCCGTCCCGAACCCAGGCGAAGGCGTTTTGGAAGACCTTGCCGCCGCCGGCGGTGAAGCAGACCAAGTCGGCCCGCCGGCCCTCGGTGTGCTCGGCGATGCAGGCGGCGATCTCGGGCGAGTCCCCGCGCAGGACGAAGTCGGCCCCCAATTGCTTGGCCAGGGCGAGCCGCTCGTCAAAGAGGTCCAGGGCGAGCACCTGCGTGGGAATCAGCTTCAGGAGCTGGACCATCATCAGCCCGATCGAGCCCATGCCCACCACCACGCAAAAGTCACCGGCCAGCAGGTGGGCCCTGCGCACGTTGCGCACGCAGCAGCTGAGCGGTTCGGTGAAGAGCCCTTCGTCGTCGCTCAGCTGGGCGGGGACAGGGAAGGCCGTGTTCAGGACGTGCTCGGCCGGGATGCGGAGGAATTCGCAAAATCCGCCCGGGTCGAGGTTGGTCTCTTTGAAATGGCGGCACATGGAGTGGTTGCCGTGCCGGCAATAGTGGCATTGCCCGCAGGGCACGTGGTGGGCGACTACCACGCGGTCGCCGAGCTGGAACTTCGTCACACCGCTTCCCAGCTCGACCACTTCGCCGACCAGCTCGTGGCCCAACACGACCGGCTTTTTGGGCAGGGCGCGGGTGACCTTGAGGACATCGGTGCCGCAAACCCCGCAAGCGCGGACCTTGAGCAGGATCTCGCCTGCGCCGATCTTGGGGATCGGGAGCTCCTCGACTTGGATAGTGCTGGGTGGATGGTAGACCGCGGCGCGCATGCTTAATTTTTTCGGTAGACGACGTAGCGGGCGATCTCGCGGAGGGGATCGGCCTTGGCGTCGAAATCGGCCAGGACCCCCAGCGCCTCCTCGGTCAGCTGGTGGGCCAGGCGTTTGGATTCTTCCAGGCCCAGGAGGGCGGGATAGGTGGCCTTCTCATTGGCGACGTCGCTGCCGATGTCCTTGCCGATCTCTTCGCCTCCCTCGATGTCGAGGACGTCGTCGGCGATCTGGAAGGAGAGGCCGATGCACTCGCCGAAGCGGCTGAGCGACTCGAATTGCCGCTTGGCGGCGCCGGCCAGGATGGCGCCGGCCTCGATGGCAACTTGGATGAGCTTCCCGGTCTTGTGCCGGTGCAGCCGTTCCAGCTCGGCCACGCTGATCTTTTTCTTTTCGCTGAGCAGGTCGATGGCCTGGCCTCCCGCCATCCCGCGCGACCCGCTGGCTTGGGCGATGCGCCGAATGACCTCGAGGGTCGCCGCGGCCTGCTCGGGCTTGGCGGCGTCGGCGATGGTGAAGAAGGCCTCGGTCAGCAGCGAATCGCCGGCCAGGATGGCCATGGCCTCGCCGAACACCTTATGGTTGGTCGGCTGTCCGCGCCGCAGGTCGTCGTCGTCCATCGCGGGGAGGTCATCGTGAATCAGGGAATAGGTGTGGATCATCTCGAGGGCGCAGGCCGCGGGCAGGACGCATTCGTAGCTCTTCCCGAGGGCCTCGGCCGCCGCGATGGCCAGGATGGGGCGCAGCCGCTTGCCGCCGGCGGCGATGCTGTAGTTCATGGATTCGTGCAGCCGCTCCGGCCATTCCGAATTTTTTGGCAGGTAGTTTCGCAGGGCCTGGTCGACCCAATTGCGGCGGGTTTCGAGATAAGCTTTGAGGTCGATTTTTTGGGTCATAGCTCGAGCGGTTCTTTCTTGAAGGCCTCGTTGTCTTGGATCAGTTTTTCCACCTTGCCCTCGGCCTCGCTGAGCTTGCCCTCGCAAAAGCGCGCCTGCTTGATGCCGTCCTCGAAGAGCTTGAGGGAGGCGTCGAGCGGGAGGTCGGGTTCCTCGAGCTGCTCGACGATCTTTTCGAGCTTTTCCAGCGAGCTTTCGAAGGATTCTTTCTCCTTGGCGGCCATGGCGATCCTTTAGACTTCCGCGTTTCGCGGCGTCAACCATTTTGCGAGGGATGAGAGCCCCTATCGGGATTCCCGGACGACGGCCCGGAGCGTGCCCTGGCTGAGCCTCAAGGAAAGGCCGTCGCCCGCCTCCACCTGGGCGGGGGATTTGACCACGGGGCCCTCCTTGCCGTCCGGCTCCAGCTTGCGGACGATGGAGTAGCCGCGGGCCAGGATGGAGAGGGGGGACAGGACTTCCAATTTTTCCGCCAACAGGCGCAGCGCGGCGCGGCGATTTTCCAGGGAGCGCGTCGCGGCCGATTGCAGGCGGGCGCGGAGGTCATCGAGGTGTTGGGCCAGCTCCTCGAGGCGTTTCTTGGGATGCTTCAAGTGGCTTACCCAGAATTTCAGCGACTCGCGCTTGCCGGAGAGCTGGCCTTGCAGGGCCCGGAGCAGCTGCCATTGCCGGTTCCGCAGCGCGGCCCGCAGCTCCGCCGCCACCGGAGCGACCAACTCCGCCGCAGCCGAGGGGGTGGGAGCCCGCAGGTCGGAGACGTAGTCGGCGATGGTGAAATCCGTCTCGTGTCCCACCGCGCTGATCACCGGCACCTTGGAGCCGGCGATGGCCCGGGCGACGAGCTCGGTGTTGAAGGCCCATAGATCCTCGAGCGAACCGCCGCCGCGTCCGACGATCAGCACCTCCGCTTCGCCCTGCCGGTTGAGGGCCTCGATGCCACGGGCGATCTCCGGCGCGGCGCCCTCGCCTTGGACCGGAACGGGAAAAAGCAGGATGTTCACCTGGGGATTGCGCCGCTTCAAGATGCGCACCATGTCTTGGATCACCGCGCCGGTGGGGCTGGTCACGATGCCGACGCAGCGGGGCAGGAAAGGCAGGGCCCGTTTGCGGGCCTCCGCGAACAGCCCTTCCTCTTCCAATTTGTCGCGGAGCTGGGAAAAGGCCAGCTGCAGGGCGCCGAGGCCCTTGGGCTCGCAGTATTCCAGGATCAGCTGGTAGTTGCCGCGCGGTTCATAGACGCTGACCCGGCCGTTGACGACCAGCTCCAAGCCGTCCTCGATTTGAAACTTCAAGTGCCGGTTGGCGCCGCGGAACATCACGGCGGAAATCTGGGCGCCCTTGTCCTTGAGGGTGAAGTAAAAATGCCCGCTGGAATGGGCGTGAAAATTGCTGACCTCGCCGGTGACCCAGACCGAGGCGTAGTTTCCCTCGAGCAGCTGCTTGAGCTCCCGGGTGAGCTGGCTGACCGTGAAGATGGTTTCGGAGAGCTGCGGGATCAGGACTTCCTGCATGCGCGCATCCCTAGCGCAGGCAGCAGGGAAAGTAAAACCCACAATAGGGCCCGGCCGCCGAAGGCCGCGGGGTGCAGCGCGCAGCTGGTGCCGGGGTCTTTGAAGCCGGGGAAGCGTTCGGGGATGTTGACGGCCATGTCGGTGTCGCAGGCGTCGCCGATCCCGTCCTGGTCGGAGTCGCCTTGGAGCGGATTGGCGATGTTCTGGCAATTGTCGCTCGCGTTGGGGATGCCGTCGCCGTCGTGGTCGTCAGGGGCGACCTCGAAGTCGTCGTCGCAGGCGTCGCCGATCCCGTCGTGGTCGCCATCGGCCTGGTCGGGGTTGGAATGGCCCGGGCAATTGTCGGCCCCATTCGCAATCCCGTCATGGTCCGAATCTTCGGGCACCGGCGTGGCCACCGGAGTGGCGGTTGGAGTCGGGCTTGGCGTCGCGGTCGGACCCGGTATGGGGCTCGCCGACGGCGCCGGCGTGGGGCTGGGAGAAGCCGCCGGCGTGGGACTGGGCAGGGGCGTCGGTTGCGGAGTCGGCCGCGGCGTGGGCGAAGGGGTCGGCGGCAGCGGGCTGGGAGAGGGGACGGGAGCCCCGTCCTCGGCCGCGATTTCCACCCCGGAATAATCGTTGCCCTGGCCTTCGTCGCAGATCGCGTCGGCGCGACGCCGCACCAAGAGCTTGAAGCCCCGCAGCAGGACGCGGTTGGCCAGGAGTCGGATTGCGCAGGTGCCCGGCGGGAGGCCGCGCGCATCCAGGGTCACCGCGGGCGAGGCGGTGCCGTCCAAGATCAGGCCCCAGCCGTCCCCGCAGACCGCGGGCTTATCGGCCCCCGCGGGGCAATCCAAGTCCGTCTCGCTGCGCAATTCCAAGCTGTCCTGGAGGGCGACGGTGAAATCCTTCCCCTCCGCAAAGCGAATCCATTCCGTGCACATCCGGTTTTGGCCCCGATTATAGCCCTCCACGACCTTGCGGCGCAGGGAGTTGAAGTCGTCGACGCTGTCGGAGGCGGAGAGGACGGTGCAGGTGGTATTGTCGACGGATGCGAACAGCGGGCGGCTCGAGCCCAACAGGAGGCCCAAAAATAGACCGGCGCGCAGTATAGGTTGGAAGGGGCGATGGATTCGCATCGCACCCTTTTTCGCGGAGATGCGAAAAAAGTTGCTAAATTACCAATAGTTATTGCGGGATTCCGCTTCGAGGTTTCCCGCCGCGATTATTTCGTCACGTCCGACCTGGGGGTGGGGCGGTTGAGGTCTCGCTCCCGGGTCGGCAGCATGTTGTCGGGCATCTCTTGCCCACGTTGATATTTGCTTTGATGCTCGAAGCGCTTTCCTTCGGTCGCGGTTCCGCCCTTCATTCCTTGTTCGGAACGGAATTGCTCGTGGTAACTATTGTAATCGATGCCTGCCCAGGCCTTCCCGAGGGGAAGGGAGCCGGCCACCAAGCCTATCAACAAGAGGAAACCGAATTTTTTCATAGGGAACTCCTTTCTCGAGAGACAGGGCTATTGTAGTTCGGAGTACGAACGCTAGCAATACAGGGGATGAAACGCGCGAGGCCGGGCAATCGTTTGAAAAACCAGGCTGGAATTGGGGGAATTCCGGGCTGAGCCCTTGTTCCAGAGCGCGGGGCCTACAAGAGCCGGTTTTGCCTGCCGAGCTCCCGGCCGGTGAAGACGAAGTCTTCGGGGGAGAGCTGGGCCAGGACTTCCAGGCAACAGCGCGGGCCGGAGGCACGGGCCAGCAGGGGGCGAAAGCGGCGGGAACTGGTGATGAATGTAAGCACTCGCCGGATCTTCTCCAGGCTGTAGTCGACAGTGGCGCCGCGGCGCAGCTCCTCCATCCCTCCGACCAAGGCCTGGGATAGGGTGTCCAATGGATTGGCTCCGCGGAACAGCTCGGCGTAGAAGGCGTTCAATTCGGTGTAGCGCGCGAAGCCGGCGCTGTCCGGGTCGCCGCCCGCCGCCAAATCGAGCAAGTGCGCCACCTCGTGCTCTTCGATGGTGGCGAGGCGGCTCGCGGAGAAGGCCGCGGTAAAGCATCGCTCCGCCTCGCCTGCCGCTGTTTCCTTAGCGAGGCAGGCCTCGTAAGCGCCGCGCCAGGCGAGGTCTTCCAGGTAGGTTTGGACGAGGCGCAGGCGTGCCACGAAGTCTTTGCCCTCTGGCTGGGACCGAGGACGGGACTGGGCCGCCCAGGAGTCCAAGTCCGCCAGGGCGTTCTGGAACAACTCGGGGGGCGGCGCGGGGCGATGTCCCTGCTGCAGGCGCCGAAAGATTTCCTTGGACTCCTTGGCGAAGAAGGCCCGGTTTAACACCACGACATAGCTGGTTTTGCCATTTCGGCTGCGGGTGAAGGCCTGCCCATCGTAACGGGCCCCTGGTTTATTTTCGATCTCCACCCGGTATTCGAGCTGGCCCCCCTCGAACTGGCGAGTCTTCACCACAGTCTCGGATGCCGAGTGGGCCGCGGCCCGGCGGGCGTTGAGTGCCGAGAAGGCCAAGAAAATCATGCCGCAGATCACGGGGATCTGGGCGAGATGGGACCGAAATCGGGACCGGCGAGGCGACATGACGCTTAAAGGAAGCAAGTCACGTGCCAGGATGCCCAGCGCCTTGGCGGGCCTAATTCCAATCATTTCCAGGGGTCTTCGCTGGCGCGCGTGACCCTTTGCCCGGTTCTGGAGCGGGGACCGCCGATTTTTGAGGCACTTGGCCAATTCCTCGCCACGCCGGTGTTTTGCAAAAAAAATCGCGCCGGAGCTCGCTCAGGCGAGCTTCCGGCGCGTCGTGCCCCAACCCCATCGTATTTTCCAAGCGCCGATTAAATCGTGAAGGGCACCGGGTGGATAGCCGGGCGCGCCTCGTCGGCGAAGCTGTTGCGGATCGGCGTCGCTTCGCCGCCGTCGGGATTCATCCGATAGAGGTCCAGGTTTCCGGCTCGGTTGCTGGTGAAGAAGAGGAAGCGGCCGTCCGGCGTCCAGACAGGATGGCGATTCTCCCCCTCGAAGGTGAGCTGGCGGACCTGCTCGCAGGCGACATGGCCGCGATAATACCGGCCGGCGACGGAGACGAGGGTGCAAGCAAAGATCTGCCTTTGTCCGTTGCTGCGCCGCACGAAGGCCAGGGAGTCGCCGTCCGGACTTACGGCGGGCTCGCTGCCCTCGAAGGCCAGCGGTCGGTAGCCGCCGAAGGCGCCGTCCGCGCGCAAGCCGCTGATCTGCCGGTTCGCGACGTCAATCAGGAAGAGCTGGCTGGGCCGCTCGCGGACGCGTTTCGCGACGATCAGCTCGTCATGGCCCGGCCGCCACACGGCCTCCTCGATCTTTTCTTCCGAATCCCGCGCCTCGTAGAGCGTCTGATCGGCCAAGGAGGCTTGGTTTGGATCGAAGAGCGAGAGCCGGTCCACCTTGACGACCTGGAAATCCTGGCCCAGGTCGACCCCGTAGGACTCCTGACGTAGGAAGGCCGTCCGCGCGCCGCCCGGCTCGAAGGCCAGGCCGTGCGGGACGTAATCGTCGGGGAAGCCGTTGAATAGTGCCGCCGTGTTGGCCCTAAGGCCGGACGCCGCGCCAGCGAGACTCAGGGAAAAGGACTCCAACAACAGGCCGTCCAGGCTGAGCGTGGAACGGTCGAAGACCAGGGAAGCTCCGTCCTCCCGGAACACGAGGTTGCCGAAATGGGTGCGAGGCTCGTCATTGTCCGTGAGCTTTCGCGGCGCCTCCTGGCTGCAGGTGTCGGTCACGAAGACGTTGTCCGCGAAACCCGAGACGAAGGCGTAGCGGTAGCAGGTGGTGGGCGCGACGGCCGGCGTCGCCACCGGGTCGGTGGTGCCCGTGGCCGGAGCATCCGCCTCGGACGGAGGGTTCAGCCCGACGAGTCCGGAATCGCCGCGCGTCGTCGACTCCGCGGCACCGGGGCCCTCGGTGCCCTTGCCGCAGGCGCCGAGCGCGGCGATCCCGAGGAGTGAAACCGCCAGGGTCAGACATTTCATGTGAAAATTCCAAGTTTTCATAAACGATCCCATCTGGAGTGCGGGTTAAAACTTATTTCAGGCTGTCCTTGAGCAGCGCGAGGGTACGCTTCTTGTTTCCGTAAACCATGTTCGAGCGCTTTTGCTCGGGATTGTCGTCGAGGCCGAAGCCGCGGAAGTCGTGCGGATTCAATTCGACGGTGTCGATCATCTTTTTGCGGGTCTTTTCGGGGATGCAGTCGAGGAGCCGCTTCAGTTCCTTTTTGTCCTCGCCGGCGGGGCCGTAGTACAGGGCGCCGAGGATCTGCTCGATGGCGATCTCGGATTCGTAGTGGAACATATCGTCGTCTTCCGTCATCTTGCCGAGGAAACTGTCGACGGCGTGCCAATCGCCGCTCTTCATCGCGCTCTCGATCTTGTGGGCCAATTCGATGACGTCCGGGTAGACCCAGGCGGGCAGGAGGGAGGCCAGGCCTTGGAAGGCGTCGCGGCGTCCCTGTTTGGCGACCGCCTTTTCCAGGTCGCCTTTCAGTTCATCCAATTGCTTCAGGATTTCGGAGGGGGGGAGGGAGCCGTCCTCCAACTGGGCCTGGAGCTCGGTCAATCGCTTGGCGATCTTTAATTTCGCTTTTTTTCCGCAGTGGGCGCCTTCCGCCTCGGTCTGCAGGGCCGCGATGGCCTCCTGGGCGGCGGCGACTTTTTCCTCATGGGCTTGCTGGCCGGCCGCGACGGCTTCCTCCGCCGCCGCGAGCGTCTCTTCCAAAGAGGCCTCGAGCTCTCCCACCGCGTCGGGGTCGGTCGCGAGCTCCAGGGAGCTCTTCGCCTTTCCCAACTGCCTTTGGTAATCCTTCAGCTGGGCCTGGAGCTCCTCGGCCACCTCCAGGTCGGCGAGGAGCTGGTCGATGCCCGCGTCCAGGGAGGCGATGCGGGCGAGGGAATCTTGGCCTTCCTCTTTTGCCTGGGCCTTCTCTTCGAGGACGTGGAGGGCCTCTTGGTATTCCGTCTGCAGAAGGGCGAAACGGTCCAGGACGGTCTGCGGGGCGCCTTGCCCCTCTCCCTGGGCCTTGAGCTCTTGGAACAGTCCCATCGCCTCTTGGTAGAGGCGGAGGCGAAGTTTCTGCTCGATCTCGTGATTCTCCGAGACCCCGTGGCCCCAGCGCAGGACCTCCTCGCACAATTGGGAGGGGGAGACGGAATTTTCGGGGGCGATGCTCTCGTCGACATAAGTATCGGCCGTGTCCCCAGGCGGGGGATAGGCCGGCGCCTCGTCGGGGTATTCCTGCGGCTCAGGCGATTCGGCCGCGCTGGCGGCGATTCCGTAGCTCTTGGTGTAGTAGGCGATCGATAGAGTTCCCATTTCCCATTCCTCCTTGAGCGGGCCCAAGGGCCGCCTGGACAGGAGAAATAGCAAAATAAAGACCAATTCGGTAATTTTGAGATAATGGCTTTAACTTATTAATTATATTAATAAAAAAATTATGGGGCCGGATGGGGTGTGTTTCAGCAAAATGTTAATAATGTCAAAATTATACAATATTTTTAATAAAAATTAATAAATACAATGAAATTAATTGAAGTAAAAAACTGTCATATAATTTAATTAATAAACAATATATACAAATATACTGGGGTAAATTTCTTGATAGGCTAATAAAAAGTAAAAAGAATTAATTATCAAAAGATTTTTAATTTTATAGATAAAATAATCTAATAAATTTGAATAATTAATGATTTATTTAGGAATAATATTAAAATTTATTTAAAAAATAATCATGACATTTTTAATTAAACTTGGATAAGTCCCAATAAATTTTGATATCTTAGCGCTTAATCGTGGCGAAGTTTTCCGAAGAAAAAATCACCCAGGCCCTGCGCTATTGCCGAGACCCGCAGGCCCGTCGGAGGGGCCAGCTCTTCTTGCGCGCCCTCCGCTTGGGCAATGTCGCTCAAGCCTGCCGCGAGTATGGAGTTTCGCCGCAGTGGTACCGCTACTGGTGGAGGCGGTTTCGCGAGGCCGGCTTTCGGCGCGAGGGCCTGCAGACTCGCTCCCGCCGCCCCAAGCGCAGCCCGCGCAAGATCCCGCCCAAGGTCGAGGCCTGGATCGCGGACTACCGGCGCCGCTTCGGACATTCCGGAGCGAAGATCCGGCTGCTGTTGGAGCGCGAGAAAAAGGTCCGCCTCTCCCTTCCTACGGTGTACCGCGCCTTGCGCCGCCTTGGCGTTATCCGAAAAGGAGAACGCTCGTTCCGGGAGGAAGGCGCTCCGCGGCGGCCACGTCGCAAGCGCGCCGCGCCTCGCGGTGCCGAGCAAAAGCCCCCAGCCAAGATCGATGGGCGTTATCGCGTCCTCGATTTTTTGGGCAGCGGCGGGGGAGGGAAGGTCTACCTCGTCGAGGACGAGCGCAGCGGCCAGCAGCGGGCCTTGAAGCTGCTCGAGGGCGGCCGGGAGGCCGATCCGGGTTTGGTGGCCTTGCTGGAGAACGAATTCTCCTCGCTGGCCTCGCTGCGCCATCCCAACTTGGCCGAGGTCTTCGATCTGGGGACCCTGCGCGAGGGGATCTATTTCACCTCCGAATACGTCCCGGGCAGCGATTTTCTGACGGCGGCGCGGCGCGCGGATCTCAACACCGTGTTTCGCTTGATCGTCCAGGTGTTGGCGGCCTTGGACTTCCTGCACCGCCGCGGGATCCTGCACCTCGACCTGAAACCCTCCAATATTTTGGTGAGCGATCCTGACCGCAGCGGGGCCCTGCGGGTGAAGCTCATCGACTTCGGCGGATCCGAATGGCGCCGGCGGGGTCAGGCCGAGGCCGGCGAGACGATGGGGACTCCGCCCTTCGTCGCCCCGGAACTCCTGATGGACCGGCCCGCGGGCCCCGCCGCCGATCTCTACGCCCTGGGGATGGTGCTCCACCAGGTGTTCTATGGGCGCTTTCCCTTCCGGGCCACGGACCCCTTGGCGATGATGCAGGAACAGGTCTACGAGGAGCCGCTGCGCCTGCGGGAGCTTCCGCCGGCCTTGCCGGAGTCCTTCGCCGAGCTGCTCGCAAAACTGGTCGCCCGCGATCCCGCGGATCGCTACGCCTCGGCCCAGGAGGTGCTGGCGGCCCTGAACCGCTTTCTCGGCGAGGACTTCAGCCTGCGCCCCGCGCGAGTTCCGGCGGAGATCCTCCGCGAATCAGATTTTCTCTTTCACGAAGGCTTGGTCCGCGACCTGACGCAACGCTTGCAGGAAGGGGGCCCCAAGCTCCTCCTTTTGTCCGGCGGGGCGGGCTTCGGAAAGACCCACCTGGTGACGAGGGTCAAGGAGCAGCTGCAATTGAGGCGCGTCTTCCCGCGCGTCCTCTCCACTTGGGAAGATTGCCAAGCCTATTTGCGATCGCCGAGATCCAAGACGATGCCCTTGCTGATCGATTGGCAGGGTACGGAGCCGGAGGCCCTCGGCGGCCTGCTGCAGCAGCTGGACGAATGTGGCGTGGCGGCCCTGGTCACGACCCGGCGCAGACCAGTCCCGGAATGGATCGCCCAGGCGTGGCTGGAGATCCCGCCCCTGGACGCCGAGCGCTTGAGGCGGTTTTTCGCCGCCGAGATCGCGGGATTCCCGGTGGCCGAGACCGGACATCCCCTTTTGCAGGTCGGACAAGGCTCTCCCCGGCATCTTCAGGAGGTATTGGAGGCCCTGCAGGAGGAAGGCGCGCTGGATTGGACCGAACTCGGTTGGACCTGGAGGGAGGCGGCCAAACTGGACTACTCCTCGCTGTTGTCCAAGCAGCAGGTCCGTTGGCGGGAAAGGCGCGAGCATTGTCTGAAAATTTTGACAATGGCGCCGCTCGGGCTCGAGGCCCAGGTCTTGGCCGGCTTGCTGGGTACGGAAGCGGGGGTCTTGGAAGTAAGGCTCGAGGCGTGGGAAAGAGAGGGGGCGCTGCACCGCCGGCGGAGGGGAGGGCATACGCTCTACTACCGAAAATCCCCGGGCCGATCCCAGCCGCAGGCGGAGGGGCGCCTGGATTGGCCCTCTTGGGTGGAGGAATGGAAACAGCGCTACGCTGCGGGGCAGTTCGAAGCGGTGGCGCGCTGGGCGGAATCTTTCAGGAACCAGGCCAAGCGCGAAGACATCCCGTCGGTGGCCGCGCTGTGGTTGGCGCGGCATTGCGCCGCCGCGGGGCAGGGGGAGCGGGCCTTGTCTTTCCTGGAGGCAAACGCGGCGCCTCCCGGAGACGAGGGTCTGTACTTTGAAGTATTGGGGCGGGCGCGATTTCTGGTCGGGGCCTTGGACGCCGCGGAGCGCGCCTTGCAGGAGGCCGCGAATTATTTTGCGACCCGCCAAGACGAGGCCGGCCTCTCCCGGGTCGCCAACCTGCGCGGCTCCCTCGCCAAGAAGCGCGCCGACTTCTCCGGCGCGGCGCAGCGTTTCGAAGAGGCCATTGCCAAGGCCCACGCAGCGGGAGACTACTATCTCGCCGGCCTGGCGGAGATGAATTTGGGGCTGCTGCGGCAGGAGCGGGGGGAGTTTCGCGAGGCCCGGGAGGCCTACGAGGCCGCGAGCCGTTCCGCCGAGCGGGCCGAGCATCCCTTGCTTTCCGGAAGACTGCTGCAGAATCGCCTCAACCTCGCCTTCGCGATGGGGCGCAGCCGCGAAGCGGAGGGCCTGTGCCACGAGCTGTCCCGGCTCGCCTGGGAGCACCGCTTTCCCGACCTGCAGGCCGCGGCCTTGCAGTACCTTTCCCTCCTGGCCGGGCAGCAGGGGCATCAAGGCTTGCGCCTGAGCTACCTCAATCGCGCCTTGCACCTCCTGCGCAGTCGTGATCCTTCCCCGGCCTATGTCCAGGCCCTGTTCAACCGCGCCTACTTTTTTTGGGAGCAGGGCAACTATACCCCGGCGGAATTGGAGGCCGGCCAAGCCCTCCATCTCGCCCAGGCCCTGGCCTTGCCCTTGTTGAGCGCCTGGTCCCAACTCCTGCTGGGGAAGATCCTGCGAGACCGGCCCCGCCCTGACTTCAATGCCGCCGGGCGTCTTTTGAACCGGGCGCATCACGCCCTCCATCGCCTGCAGAACCGGCAATTGCTTTGGGAGGTGGCCTTCGAGCGGGGACTCTTGGCGAAAAAGAGGGGCGAATCCGCCGAGGCGCGGCGATTTTTTGAGGCGGCGCGGCGGGACTTGGAGGCCTTGCTGGCGGCTTTGCCGGAAGCGGAACGAAAGAGCTATCTTCGGGACCGCAAATTGGAGATGATAGAGAGGCAACTCCAGGAATTAGATTCCTGATAATCATCATGGACGGGGTCCTGCGCGCTCCCTTCACCCCGAAGCTTCGATGCGATCGAGCCCGAAAAAATCCACAATATTGACGGCTTATGGCCTGGCGGCCGGGTTTTTCCTGCTGGCGATGGGTTGCGTCGGGATCTCGGGGTCCCGGAACCCCGCGGGTTCCGGAGCCGCCGCGCCCGGCGGCAATGCCGTCGGAGAAAACTCCGCGGCCCTGGCCGAGGCGGCCCTCAATCCCGGGTCGGTGCAGTCGGGAGGCGAGGGACATGGCCAGGAGCAAAAGAAGACTCCGAATTACGTCAGCGTGAATCCGAAGGAGGGTCGAGGCAATTGCGGCGTCCCGCGGGGCGAGGCCCAAGAAGTATTCGTCCCCGAAGGGCCCGTCCTGCAGCTCGCCTTCAGTTCCAGCGAGACCGGCCCCTTCAGCGGTGCGAAGACCTTGAACGCTAACCGCTTCGGGCAGTCCGGGATTCCGGAATGCCCCTTGGTCCTTCCCATGAACGACGGAACGCGGCGCTTCATGTCGATCCACTTCGTGCGCGTCGTCGCCACTTGGACCGACGCCGCGGGCAAGTCCTTCGAAAGCCTGCCCAAGGTGATTACCTGCCAAGCCGTCTGCGAGACGCCCTCCTGCGAGGTCTGCATCGATCTCAAGGCCGAGTCCGAGATCCCGGATTCCGAGAGGATCGTATCGGCTCCCAGCGAGCCTGAAGACGGCCTAAAACGCATCGACTGGGACGGCCTGCCCTCGCTGGAAGAAACCAACCCGAGGGGGCTCCGTCCGCTGAATCCCAATATCGATTTAAACGGTCCCTTGAAGACGTCGCCGAGCGGCTTGAACCGTTAGCTGGCGGCGGAAGGGGCTGGCATAAGACCTCGTCCCGCTCTACCTGAGCGGCCGAATTGGGCTCATGATCAGGAGTTCTAGATGAGCCCTAGGCCGCCTCTTGGAGGCGGCGGATCCGCTCGTCGAGGGGAGGGTGGGAGGCGAAGAATTTCATCCAGCCCGAACCGTGTCCCGAGATCTGCATGGTCTGTAGCGAAGGATGCTGGTGCGGATCGACGATCTCATAGGCGCGCTGTAGTGCCTGGAGGGCGCTGACCATCTTCTGCCGTCCGGCCAATTGAGCGCCCCCCGCGTCGGCGCGGTATTCCCGGTAGCGGGAGAACCAGGCCACCACCATCGAACCGAGGATCATGAAGACGATCTCCAGGACGAACATCACCACGAAATAGATGCCCTGGGACACGCCGCCGTCGCGCTCGCGGTCGCCGCGCAGGGCCGAGGCCACCACGTAGGCGATGACCCGCGACAGAAACATCACGAAGGCGTTGACCACGCCCTGGAGGAGGGTCATCGTGACCATGTCGCCGTTGGCGATGTGGGTGATCTCGTGGCCCAGGACCCCCTCGACCTCGTTGCGGTCCATCTGGCGCAGGAGCCCGGTGGAGACCGCCACCAGGGAACGGGACTTGGTCGGTCCCGTGGCGAAGGCGTTCAATTCCGGCGAGTCGTAGATGCCGACCTGGGGCATGTCCCGAAGCCCCGCGCTTTGGGCGAGATGATAGACGGTCTGTAACAGCCGTTGCTCGTTGGGATCGGAGGTTTGCGGGTCGATGACCTGGACGCCCATCGCCCATTTCGCGGTTTGGCGGGAGATGGCCAACGAGATGAGAGAGCCGGCCATGCCCCAGATCAGGCAGAAAATCGCCAGCGAGGTGTAATCCAGCCCGTAACGGGTGAGGTAGGGCTTGACCCCCAGGAGGCTCAGGAGGACCGAGATGGTCAGCACCACCAGGAAATTCACCGCAAGAAACAGGACAATCCGTTTGGCCATATTCATCCTCCTCGCTCAATTAAGCACATCCGGATTACGCGTCAAGCGTGGCTTGGGTTTATCCGGGATTCCGTCCAGATGCGCCGAGATGTGAAAAAAAATGTCCTATTGCGAAAAAATGATTTAGATTTGCGCCATGTTGCTCTGGTTGATTCGTCACGGCGAATGCGAACTGACCGCCACCTCCGACGCGGAACGGCGCCTGACCGCCGAGGGCCGCGCGGACGTCGCCAAGGTCGCCGCCCGCGTCCAGGCCGCCAGGCGGCCCGCCCCCGAGCTCGTCTTCACCAGCCCCCTGCAGCGGGCGAGGCAGAGCGCCGAGATCTTCAACGCCTATTGGGGAAGGGAACTCCGGGTCGCCGAATTTCTGCAGCCGCACGTGGAGCCCTCCAAGGTCTTGGCGGCCCTTCGGCCGCAGGGTGAAAGGGACGTCGCCCTGTTCGGCCACATGCCCAATCTGGGCCTGCTGCTCGCGGCTTTGATTTGGGGCCTGCCCCCGCGAGAGGCGGTGGTCCCCCGCGGGGCCGCGGCGCTGCTCGACCTGTCCGAATGGGAGCCCGGCAGGGCCCGCTTGCTCGAATTTTTCAAACCCGAGGAGATCCCATGAAACGCCTCCATTGCCTGTTCGCCGTCCTGACCCTCTCGCTGCTCACCGCCTGCCTGGAGTTCAACGAGGTCACCCAGCTCAAGCCCGACGGCAGCGTCGACTTCACCTTGAGCATCCAACTGCCCGATATCCCGGACAAGAAGCAGGACAACGAGAAGCAGAAAGAGACACAACGCGACATCGAGGAGGTCTTTCAAAAGCTCTCCGGGGCGGTCCAATTGAAGGGGAAGGAAGAAAAGACCGAATACGGCAAGACGACCTTCACGATTTCCGCCTCCATGGATTCCCTCGCCCGGATCGGCCAGATGTACCAGGCCTTGGGCAAGTCCGATTCGGAACAAGAGAAGAAAAACGGGAAGGAGATCTTCGACGAGCTCTTTTCCCAGCAGGCCTCCTACCGGGTGCAGAAGACCAAGCATAACAGCCTCTTGATCAGCCGCAGCTTCAGCCCTCCCAAAAAGGCCAAGGCCAAGCCGGCCAAGCAGGGCAAGGACACGGAGGCCTTTTCCAAGGACATGGAAGGGATCATGCTCAACGCGATGACCTTTCAATTCGAGTTTTTCTCGCCCACGGAGATACTCGGGAGCAACGCCACCCAGCGTTTCGGGAATAACCTGCGTTGGGACGTTTCCTTGGGCTATCTGTCGGAGAAGCCCTTCAAGATGGAAATCGAGATCGCGGCGACACCCGAGCTCGAGACGGCCTTGTTGAAGACCGGCGCCTCGAGCCGCTAGCCTAAGCCCTAAGCGGCCTTGCGGCGGATATAGAGGGTCTTGAGGACTTTGACGCAGGGCTGGCCCTCGCGGTCTAGCCCCAAGACCTCAAAGCGGGGGAGGGATTTGCCCTCGGTCGCCAATTCCTCGCGGATCCGCTGCAGGTCCTGGTTGTCGATGCGGAAGTGAAAGGTGACCGTCGAGCGCGCCGGCCGCAGGTATTGGATCTCGGCGGCCTTGTCCCAGACGATGTAGTCCTGGATCCCGAGGATCTTGATCAACATCAGCATGAAGAAGGGGTCGGTTGCGGCGAACAGGCTGCCGCCGAAAGTCGTCCCCACGTAGTTGCGGGTGAGCCAGCTTTTTTTCAGCTCGACGACGCATTCCCGCCAATCCGGGGCGATGGATTTCACCCGGGTCCGGGTGAAGAGATAGGGCGGATAGAGGTTCAGGAAAAGGCGCAGCCCGCGGGGTCCGAGTTCCATAGGCTTGTTTTAAATCAAGGAGCGGTCTCTTGACGAGGGAATTAGCCTTGGGCTAGCCCAGCGGCATGCGACGGTTCATGATCTTGTCGGCCCTGACCCTGGCCGCCTGCGGCTCGGCCGCCCAGAGCTCCAACGGGCCTGCCTTGCCCGGGGTCGAGGGGGCGCGCCTGTTTAAGGCCAAGGGCTGCACCACCTGCCACACCATCGGACAGGGGGTGAAGGTTGGTCCGGACCTGCAGGGGCTGTTCTCCCGGCGCGAGGAGGCCTGGGTCCGTCGCTATATTGCCGACCCCGTGACCATGGTTCAGGAAGACCCCGTGGCCGGGCAGCTCAAGGCCCAATTCAAGATTCAGATGCCTCGGATGATGATCTCGGCTCCGGAAATGGAGCAGCTGATCGCCTACCTCCGCGAGGCCACCCTAGCGACAAAACCGTAGGCCGTCCCGGCCTCTAGATGGTATCTTAAAAAGGAGAGGCCCCCATGGGAGAAGAGATTCGCCAGGAGCACTTCGTCGACCGGGACTTTGCCCGCTTTGCGGCGCGCCTGCGCCAGGAGACCGCCTTGTTGGAGGATTGGTTTCGCCGCTCCCCCGACGGAGCGGCGCCCGAAAAGACCGGCTTCGAATTGGAATTCTGTCTTCTGGACCAGGCTCAAGCGCCGGCCCCCGAGAATCAAGCGGTCCTGCACGACCTTCAAGACCTCCATTTGGTGCCGGAGCTCTCGCGCTTCAACCTCGAGATCAACAGCGACCCGCACCGGATCGGGCCCGCGGTCTTGAGCGAGCTCCGCCGGGAGCTGGAGGCCCTGTGGGGCAAGGCGGCGGCCGCGGCCGGACGGCGCGGGCTAAAACCCCTGATGATCGGGATCCTTCCGACCCTCTCGGAGTCCCAGCTCAACATGCGAAACATGTCGCCCCTGCACCGTTACCATGTGTTGAACGAGCAGGTCCTGCGCCAGCGGCGCGGGCGCCCGCTGCGGCTCGATATCCATGGCCGAGAGCGCCTGGTTGCCGAGCACGCCGACGTGATGCTGGAGGCGGCCGCGACCTCCTTGCAAGTTCATCTGCAGGTCCCCCCGGGACGCGCCGCGCGCTTTTTCAACGCGGCCTTGCTCGCCTCGGCGCCCTTGGTGGCCTTGGCCGCCAATTCGCCCTTCCTGTTCGGCAAGGACCTCTGGGCGGAGACACGCATCCCCCTCTTCGAGCAGGCCGTGGACTTGAACTCTCCGGTGACGGGCGCCCCGCCCCTGGGGCGAGTCACCTTCGGCAGCGGCTATGTCCGGCACAGCCTGTTCGAGTGCTTTTCGGAAAATTTAGAGCGCTATCCCATCCTCTTGCCCGAGGCCCTGGCCGAGGCACCGGAGCGTCTTCCTCACCTGCGGCTCCACAACGGCACGATCTGGCGCTGGAATCGCCCCATCGTCGCGCCCGACGAGGCCGGTTGCCCCCAATTGCGCATCGAGCACCGCGTGATGGCGGCAGGGCCCAGCATCCCCGACGTGGTGGCGAACATCGCGGCCTTTTTGGGGTTGGCGCATGCGCTCGCGGCCCTGCCCGAGGCCCCCGAGGAGCGGCTGTCCTTTGAGACCGCGCGGGAGAATTTCTACGCGGCCGCCGAGGGCGGCCTCGACGCCGAAATCTCCTGGTTCGGGGGGCAGCGGCGGACCCTGCGGGAGCTGTGGTTGGGAGACTTGTTGACACGGGTGCGGGAAGGGCTCCATGACCTGAACTTGGCCCCCGGGGACATCTCGTATTATTTGGAAGAGGTCCTCTACGGGCGGGTGAAAACCGGCCGCACCGGGGCGGCCTGGCAGCGGGAATTCGCGGCCCGCCATGGCAGGGACTTTCCGGCCCTGGTCGCCGCCTATGCTGAGCGCCAAGAAGGAGGGCTCCCGGTCCACGCATGGAATCTTTAAGCCTGCATCACTTGGAAGGCCTCCCGCACGGCCTGCTGGAACGCTCCGCCGAGGCCCTGCATGAGGTCTTGCCGGGGCCCACCTTGGTCCACTTGCGGGGGCGCCGGGATCCGCCCTTGTTCGTCTCGGCCTTGCTGCACGGCAACGAAAGCACGGGCTGGGAGGCCCTGCGCCAGCTGTTGGGAAAATACCCCGAGGGTCACTTGCCGCGCAGCCTGTCTTTCTTCCTCGGCAACATCGCCGCCGCCCGCTTGGGCCGCCGTCGCCTGGAGGGCCAGCCCGATTTCAACCGGATTTGGCTGGCCGGCACCACCCCCGAGCACGCCGTGGCCCGCCAGGTGATTGAGGCGATGCGGGCGCGGGGTGTCTTCGCCAGCGTGGACGTCCACAACAATACCGGCGTCAATCCGCATTACGCCTGCATCAATCGCCTGGAGCAGCGCTTTTACCACTTGGCCGCCTTGTTCGGCCGCACCGTCGTGTACTTCACCAAGCCGGAAGGGGTGCAGAGCGCGGCCTTCGCGGAGTTTTGCCCTTCGGTTGTCCTGGAGTGCGGCCAGCCCGGCGACCCGCGCGGCATCGCCCATGCGCGGGACTTTCTCGATGCCTGCCTGCACCTGGCGGAGCTGCCCGCGCATCCCCTCTCTCCCAAGGACCTTGACCTTTACCACACCGTCGCGGTGGTGAAGGTTCCGGACTTCCTGAGTTTCGATTTCGGCGAGGCGGCGGCGGAGCTGCGTTTTCCCGAAAACTTGGACCACCTCAATTTTACGGAGCTGAGGCCCGGCACCCTGCTGGGGTGGAGCCGGTCGGAATCCCAGGCCCGCCTGGTGGTTGCCGACGAATCCGGCCGCGAGGTGGGGGACCGCTTTCTCGAATACCGGGACGGGGAGATCCGCACGAAGATCTCGTTGATGCCCTCGATGTTTACCCTGGATCGAGAAGTTATTCGACAAGATTGCCTGGGTTATTTTATGGAGCGGCTCGGCCCGGCAATGGAGGGAAAATGAAAAAACTTTTGCAAGGCATCGTCGAATTCCAAAAGAAGACGCTACCGTCCTATCGCGAGACCTTCGCCCGTTTGGCCCTGGAGCAGCAGCCCGACTCCTTTTTCGTCGCCTGTTCCGACAGCCGCGTGGTGCCGAACCTCTTTGCCTCCACCGATCCCGGCGATCTGTTCGTGTTGCGAAACGTCGGAAACCTGATTCCCGGCTGCGATCCGACGAACCCCGACAGTCCGCGGGGCTCGGCGGCGGCCGCGCTGGAGTTTTCGGTCCGGCAATTAGGGGTGAAGGACGTCATTGTCTGCGGCCATTCCGAATGCGGGGCGATGCGGGCCCTCTTGGAAGGCGCGACCACTCCGGGCTGGCCGCACTTGCAGGATTGGCTGAAAAACGGGCAGGCCACCCTGGAGAGATTCCGGCAGGGGCGTTCCGTCAACCGGTCTTTGGGCCCCGTCAACCAACTGTCCCAGCTCAACGTCCTGGTGCAGATGGAGCACGTCGCCTCTTATCCCTTCGTCCAGGAGAAGATCGCCGCCGGCGAGTTGTTGGTGCACGGCTGGTGGTTCGACATCGCCCATGCCGACGTCTACGCCTATGAACCGGAGGAGGACCGTTTCGTGTTGGTGGAAGTGGGGGAAGCGGAGCGGATCCTGGCCCGCCTCGAGGCCCGCCGGGCGGGGAAGGGCTAGGCGGGGGGTTCCGGGGCTGGAGGGGTGGATTCGGCCTCGGCTCCCAGGCCGCGCCGTTGCAGGGCGCTTTGCACCTTCTGCGCCAACCAGGGAGTTAAGACCCCTTTCAAGGCGTCCGTGCCGGAGCTCAACAGCAAGCTGGTGAGCAGGTCCCAGACCTGGGTGCCGGTGCCCGAAGCGGCCTCTCGGTCTGGGGAGGGACCGGCTTGGGGAGGGGAGCTCGCTTCGGCTTCGCCGGTGCCGATGCGGGTCGCGATCACGAAGCCGGCGGCGGCGGCGACCCCGGCGCTCTTCCAGGGATGTTCTTCCGTCCAGGCCCGCGGATCGGCGACGCGCAGCAGGCCTCGCGCCGCGGCCCTCGCGCTTTGCGCCAGGGCGGCCTTGGCGGTGGCCTCCTGCAGGGCCAGCAATTCCCGCTCAGTCTTGGGCGGCGGCCCGTTCCAGGGCGTTGAGGCCGTACTTCTCTTTTTGTCGCTCGAGTTTTTGCTCATATTCCGCGATTTTCTCCCGCAGAGCGGCGCGCCGCAGGGCGCTGATCTTGAATCGGATGTATCCAAAACCGGACAGCAAGAGGACGCCGCCGCAGAGCAGGTACCCGGCCCAAGGCCGTCCCAGCCATTGTCCCAGGGCCAGCGCGGCGCCATAGCAGGCGAAGGCGATGGCGATTAGAAAGACCCCGCTGAGCAGCAAGACCAAGAGCGCCGCCACGGCGAAGACCAAGAGGCCATCGCGCATGTTGCCCTTGCTCCGGGCCCATTTGGCGCCGAGATAGCCGCCCAAATGCTCCCACACCTCTTCCATGAGCTTCGGGAGGGACTCGAGGGCTTCGCTCGCTGCGGTGTCGTCCGGCCGGGGCGTCTCGGGCATGGCGAGGACCGGCTTAACGGCGTTTCCAGATGGCGCCGAGGACGAACCCGACGCCCGCGGCGATCAAGAGCGCCTGCAGGGGATTTTCTTTGATCTTGGTCTCGAGGGTCTTTTCGAGGTTTTGCGCCTTCTGCACGCCTTGTTGGTAATACTCGGCGGCGTTGTCCCGGATCATGCCGACGGTGTCTCCCGCCAGGTCTTTGGTGACCTTTCCGAGCTCCTGCATGTCGTGCCCGATGGTGGAGACTTTCTCGCGGAATTCCGCGCTGTGTTTGGAGAAGGGACTTTCTTTGGATGCGCTGGCCATAGACACCTCCAGATAAATTTTTGGCGATTATAACAAAGGAGGGTAGGGGGCGTTAGCTTTATTTTCGCCGGTTTTTGCCGGAATTACCGCGCTTTTCCGCAGGGCGTTCACCGCCTCGGTCAGGCCGGCCACGCTTAAGGGGAGCATGCGGAATACCTGGGAGATGGCGTGGATGGTGGGGTGCCCCTGCCAGTATTCCTCGGGCTCGGGGTTCAGCCAGACGCTCGACGGGTAGTGTTCCTTGAGCCGCTTGAGCCAGACGATGCCGGCCTCGGCGTTGTGTTCCCAATAATCGATCGAGCCGTTGGGGACGAAGAGCTCGTAGGGATTCATGCAGGCGTCCCCGACCACGATCACGTGGAAGGTCCGTCGGTAGCGGCGGAATAACTCCTCCATCGTGATGTGGTCCCGGAGGTTCGCGGAGGTGAAGAGCCGAGAATAGAGGCAGTTGTGAAAATAAAAATATTTGAATGCCTTGAAGTGCTGGGAGGCGTGGGCGGCCGAGAACAGGGCCTCGACCATCCGGGCGTAGGGATCCATGCTGCCACCCACGTCCATCAGGAGGAGGAGCTCCGCTTGGTTCTTGCGGGGCGGGGTGAAGACCAGGTCGATGTCGCCGGCGTTTCGGCAGGTCCGGTCGATGGTCTGCGGCATGTTGAGCTCGGCGGCGACGCCGGTCGCTTCCAGGCGGCGCAGGCGCTTCAGGGCGACCTTGAGCTGCCGGGTCTCGAGGATGCGGTCGTGGCGATAATTGCGGAACCGGCGCTCTTCCGCCACCTTGATGGCCATGCGGCCGCCGCCGGGGCCGCCGATGCGGACGCCCGAGGGATGGGCGCCGGAATGGCCGAAGGGGGAGGTGCCGCCGGTGCCGATCCAGTAATTGCCGCCGTGGTGGGCCTCAGTCTGCTCCTGCAGGCGCTCCCGCAGCCGGCGCTGCAGCTCCTCGAGCGTCAGCGGGTCGATGTCGGGCAGGGCCGGCCGTTGCGCGGGGTCGACGAAGCGGTCGAGCCAGTCCTTCAGCTCCTCCTTGAACTTGGCGTCGGCGGCGTCGCCCTGGAAACACAGGAGGAAGGCCTGATCGTAGGCGTCGTAGAGGGCCTCGGACTTCACGAGGAGGGCCCGGCCGATCTGATAGAACTTGCTCAAGGAGGACTCGGCGAGGTCCTGGGCCAAGGCCTCCATTAAGCAGAGCCACTCCTGGGTGCCGACCGGCACCTTGAGGGCGCGGAGCGTGTAAAAAAAGGCGAGCAGCATAAATCCTGCCGGTCCTTAGGATCGCCGCAACCGGGTCACCTTGGGCTTGACGACGTCCTGTTCGTTCTTCAGCAAGACCCCGATCAAGGGGGCCTCCTCGAGGATCTTTTTGCCGTCCATGCCCATCGCCAAGAGGGCGTGGATCCAGTCGATCAGCTCGGAGGTGGAAGGGGCCTTCTTGAGGTTGGGCAGCCGCCTCACCTCGTAGAATTTTTGGATGGCCGCCTGCATCAGCTTGGGCTCGAGATCCGGGAAGTGCACCTTCACGATGCGCGCCATCATGGCCTCGTCGGGAAACTCGATGAAATGGAAGACGCAGCGCCGCAGGAAGGGATCCGGCAGCTCCTTTTCGGAGTTGGAGGTGATGACGACCATGGGACGGTGGCGCGCGGCGATCTCCTCGTTGGTCTCGGGGATGTAGAAGCGCATCTCGTCGAGCTCGGCCAGGAGGTCGTTGGGGAATTCCAGGTCGGCCTTGTCGACCTCGTCGATGAGCAGCACCACGGGTTCTGTGGAGGTGAAGGCCTGCCCCA
This sequence comes from bacterium, assembly GCA_046346845.1. Lineage (GTDB taxonomy): Bacteria > UBA10199 > UBA10199 > DSSB01 > DSSB01 > DSSB01. The sequence continues at coordinate 226,077 of JAXMHH010000001.1, read as the reverse complement.
GCTTTCCGAGCTTGATGTAATGCTGGATGTTCGAGACGTCTCCGCCCCCGAAGCGGCTGTCGTTGAGCCTTTGCACGGTATCGTAGACGTAGAGGCCGTCGACCGCCTTGGTGGTGGACTTGATGTTCCACCGGAGCAGGGGACGCCGCAGCGACTCGGCGATGGAGGCGGCCAGGAGCGTCTTGCCGGTGCCTGGTTCGCCTTTCAGCAGGAGCGGGCGGCCGATGGCCAGGGAGACGTTGACCACCTGTTGCAGCTCGTCGGAGGCGACGTAATCGTGGGTACCTTGGTAGTTCGCGGTTGATTTCATAGCCTAGAGCTATCGAAAGCCGGAGGGCGCCGCAATACAAAAACTTGCCGCCACGCCCGTCCCCGCCTATAAGCGGGGGATGGAACTGCTCCATTCCTTTCTCCACGCCACCATCGCCCTGGTGGCCATGGTCAACCCGCTGGAGGCGGCCCAGTTTTTTCCCACCTTCACCCAGGGCGCCAATCCTGCGCAGTTGCGGCAGGCGGCCCTGAAGGCGACTTTTTATGCCTTCATGATCCTGACCGTCTCGGCGGTGGCGGGCCGCTACATCCTGATGGCCTTCGGCATCTCCACCTCCGCCTTCCAGGCGGCGGGCGGCCTGGTGATCATGACCGTCGGCTTCCGCATGTTATGGGGAATGAAACAGGAGGGCGAGTCGGGCTCGGTGAGCGCCGGCCTCAACCCGGCCGAGTCGGTGGGGCTGTTGGTGCCCTTCGTGATGCCGATCGTGACCGGCCCCGGGGCCATCACCACCGCGATCACCCTGGTGACCCGCGACGAAAAGTTCGAAAATCTCCTGGTGGTGCTGGGGGCCATCCTGTTGAACGCCGTCATCCTGTGGTTTTCCCTGCGCGCCTCGGTCCTGCTGGAGAAGCGCCTCAGCGTGCGGGCGCAAAAGCTCATCGCCCGCTTCATGGGACTGATCCTGCTGGCCATCGGGGCCCAGATGGCGATGAGCGGGGTGCAGGGATTTTTCCTCCGGCATGATTGAAGTCCTATGCCCGCCTTGAAGCTATTGCCCATCGACCCGCTCTTGCCCGAAATCGGCGCCGCCCTGCGCCGTTCGCCCAACCTGGTGGTGCAGGCCTCGCCGGGTTCCGGGAAGACGACCCGGATCCCTCCTTACTTACTGAGGGCCGATTGGCTCCAACCCGAACAGGAGATCCTGGTGCTGGTTCCCAGGCGACTGGCCGCCAAAATGGCTGCCCTGCGGGTGGCCGAAGAGATGGGGGAGGAGGTCGGGGGCCAAGTCGGCTACCAATTTCGCTTTGAGAACGTGGCCGGGCCCAAGACCCGCTTGAAATTCCTGACCGAAGGGATGTTGCTGCGCTATCTCGTGAAGGATCCCGACTTGAGCCGCGCGGGGCTGGTCATCCTCGACGAGTTCCACGAGCGCCACCTGCACTCAGACGTGGCCTTGAGCTACCTGCGGCATTTGCAAAGGCGCAGGCCCGAGCTGCGGCTCCTGGTGATGTCGGCGACCCTGGAGGTGGAGGGCCTGGCGCAATTCCTCCCCAAGGCAAATGTCTTGAGGCTCGAGGCCGCGCCGTTTCCCGTGACCATCGAGTATCTGGCTCCGGAAGGCCGCCGGCCCCTCGAGCAGTCGGTGCGAGAGGCCCTGCGCCGGGCGCGTGCCCAGGGCGCCGAGGAGATTCGCCGCGGTGACGTCTTGGTCTTTTTGCCCGGCATGGCCGAGATCCGGCGCTCGGCCGAGGAATTGGAACGGGCCTACGGCGACCAGCTGCTCCTCCTGCCGCTCCACGGCGAGCTGCCCCGCGAGGCCCAGGCCCGGGTTTTCGCCAAGGCGGATCGGCCCAAGGTGATCCTCGCCACCAATGTCGCCGAGACTTCGCTCACCATCGAGGGGGTCTCGATCGTGATCGACAGCGGCCTGCACCGGCAGGCTAGCTATTCCTGGTGGAGCGGCATTCCCGCGCTCAAGACCCGGCCCATCAGCAAGGCCTCGGCCACCCAGCGAGCGGGTCGGGCCGGCCGCACCGGCCCGGGGCTGTGCTACCGGCTTTATTCCAAGGCGGACGCGGAGGCGCGACTGGCCTTCGAGACCCCCGAGATCCGGCGTTCCGACCTCACCCAAACCCTGCTCGAGATCAAGGCCATGGGGGTGACGAGGCTCAGCGAGTGGGAGTGGTTCGAGGCGCCACCCGCCGGTGCCTTGGCGGCCTGTTCCGAGCTGCTGTTTTATCTCGGGGCCCAGGAGTCGGCGTCCTTGGATGCGGCACTCACTTCGCGGGGGCGGCGGCTTGCGGAGCTCCCCATCCATCCCCGGCTCGGGCGCATGCTGCTCGAGGCGGAGGCCCGTGGTTGCTTGGGGCATGCCGCCTGGCTGGCCGCCCTGGTGGCGGAGGATGCCTTGGAAGGGATCGACGTCTTTCCGCAATTGGAGCGGCCCCGCGGCCACGAGGGGGTGAAGCGCTTGCAGCGCCACCTGCTCGCCAATTTTCGCTCCGCTCCGGCCTCGGGGGCGCTGGCCGAGGAGGCCATGGCCTACTCCATCCTGGCGGGCTTTCCCGACCGGGTGGCCAAGCGCCGCGGCGACTCCTCCTCCCAGGAGAAGCGGCGCGCGATGCATCAGAGCGGCGAGAGCGAGTGGGTGTTTTGCGCGGGAGGGGCGGGGCTTCTGGGCGCCGATGCCGGGATCGCCGGGAACTACGCCGTGGTCTTGGACGTGCAGGAGAAGCAGCGCCTGGGCCAGAGCCAGGGCAGGGTCCACATCGCCTCGATGGCCGAAATCCGCGAGGAGTGGCTCTTGGACTGGCAGGGCTCCTTGTTGGAGGAGCGGGAGGAACTGATTTGGGACGGGAAGGCCGGGCGCGCGGTGCAGGTCTCCCGGCTGTGCTATGGACAATTGGTGCTGAGCGAGAGCCGGGGCGAACCAGCCGACCCGCGCGCGGCCCGGCGGCTGCAAGTGCGGGAGACCTTGGGCCTGGACTTGGGCCAGGACGCCGAGCGGCTGACGGTGCCATTCCTCTTGGAACAACTGGCCCGACGGACGGATCCGGAGCCCTGGGAAGAGATGCTGACCCGCCTTCAGCACCTGCGTGGCGCCTATCCCGACCTAGGGCTCCTCGAGCTGAGCGGTCAGGGCCTGGCGGAATGGCTAACCCTTGCCTTGGAAGGGTCGGATTTCAGCCCGGCGGGCCTGGTGGCGGCCTTGCCGCCCCGGACCGCCGGGCTCTTGAATCAACAGCTACCGACTTCCCTGACCCTCGCGAAAGGGCGTCGGGTCAAGATCCACTATCCTTGGGGGCGGGAGCCATGGATCGAGTCGCGACTGCAGGATTTTTTCGGCATGAGCCAGGGGCCGAGATTGGCAGAGGGCAGGGTCCCGCTCCTCCTGCATCTCCTGGCACCCAACCAAAGGGCCGTCCAAGTGACGAAGGATCTGGCGGGCTTTTGGAAAAACACCTACCCACAGGTCCGCCAAGAGCTGAAGCGGCGCTACCCCAGGCACGCCTGGCCCGAAGATCCTCTGGTCTCCTAGGAGTCTGTTGAGCCCAACCACCGGTGGTTTTTCAACAGCCTGCTAGGGCAAATTTTATTCCCCGAGGATTTGCACGGCCACCTGTCGATCCCGCGGGCCGTCGAAATCGATGAGGTTCAATTTCTGCCAACGGCCGTAGACCGGGGCTCCATCCTTGACCAAGAGGGTCTGCGAGGCTGCGCCGAACAGGAAAGACTTCATGTGGGCGTCGGCGTTGCGGTCGCACTTCTTGTCGTCGGCGCAGAGGTTTTTCGTCCGGATCTTGCTGTTGTGCAGGTAGGGCCGGTGGTGGGGGATGAGCTCCCGCAAGAAGGCGTTGAGGTCCCCCAACAGGCAGGGCTCATCGAGCTCGTTCATGGCGATCACGCAGGTCGTATGCAGGGCCTGCACGGTGAGCAGGCCGTTTTGGATGCCGCTCTCCCGGATCCAATCCCGGCTGGGCTCGGTGAGGTCGTGGATCGAGAAGAAGTCGAACTCCTTGAGATAAGGGATCAATTTCGGCTCGATCTGGGCTAGATTGTTGTGGTCGGTGGCGAAGGTGACGTTTTTGTAGAAGCAGTGCATTTCCGTCCTCCCCCTTAACCCAATAAACCTTGAACGAGACGATTTTAGGAATTTTCTAAAATCTGTACAAATAAAATATTTAAGGGCCAGGTGGAAACGGAGAAAAGGCCTGAATTAATGGCTGGCTTGGGCCGGCAAGGCGCTGCCGATGCGGGCCAGGGCGTGGAGCAGAGGGGGGTCGGCGCAGTAGGCGTTTTTCAGGTAGCGGATGGTGCGATGGATCTCTGCCAGGGTTTCCCGGTCGGTTTCGGACTCATAGCGGTAGCTGGGTTTGGAGAGCTTGGCGGCCAACAGGTGGCGGAGCCGGCTCAGCAGGAGGTCGAGGCGGGCCTGTTCTTCCCGGCGCAGGGCGGCCAAGCGTCTTGGGAGAAAATCCTGTTCTGAATAGCCATGATAGAGAGCGGAATTTAATGAAAACTTGAGCTTCCAAAGACGATTGACCGTGGCCTGCAGTTGGGTTTGCAGGCGGTTCAAGTCTTGGGAGACGCGCTCCAGTTCTCGCATCACTTGTTCTCCGCGGCCCGCTTCTCTTGGTAGAGCTTGACCAATTCGTCCTGCACGTTGCGGGGGACGGGGGCGTACTTGAGGAATTCCATCTGGAATTCGCCCTTGCCCTGGGTGCCGCTGCGCAGGTCGGTGGAATAGCCGAACATCTCGGAGAGCGGGACCTCGGCGTCGACCTGGACGTACTTGTTGACCGTGCCGGTGCTGAGGATGACGCCGCGGCGCTGGTTGATCTGGCCGACCACCTGGCCCTGGAATTCCTCCGGGGCCTGGGTCTGCAGCCGCATGATCGGCTCGAGGATGATCGGGCCGCATTGGTTGTAGAACTCGCGCACCGCCGTCATGGCGCAGATCTTGAACGCCATTTCGGAGGAGTCGACGTCGTGGTAGGCGCCGTCGTTGATGACGACGCGGACGCCGACCACCGGGAAGCCGATCAAGAGGCCCTTCTTATACTGCTCTTGGAAGCCCTTGTCGCAGGCCGGGATGAACTCGCGCGGGATCTTGCCGCCGACGATCTCGTCGACGAATTCGTAGGTCTGCACCGCGTCGGGGGGCAGGGGCTCGAAGTAGCCGCAGATCTTCGCGTATTGGCCGGAGCCGCCGGTCTGCTTCTTGTGCTGGTAGGCGAAGTCGGTCTTCTTGGTGATGGTCTCGCGGTAGGCGACCTGGGGCTTGCCGGCGATGACCTCGCAGTTGTACTCGCGCTTCATGCGCTCGATGTAAATTTCGAGGTGCAGTTCGCCCATGCCCGAGATGATGGTCTGGGCACTCTCCTCATCGCGGTGGACGCGGAAGGTCGGGTCTTCCTTCGAGAAGCGGTTGAGGGCCTTCGAGAAGTTAGCGGTAGCGCCCTTGTCCTTGGGGGCGACGGCGAGCGAGATGACCGCGTTGGGGACGTGCATCGAGGTCATGGTGTAGCGGATGGTGCCGTCCGTGAAGGTATCGCCCGAGGCGCACTCGACGCCGAACATCGCGACGATGTCGCCGGCGTAGGCCACGTCGATGTCGTGCATCTCGTCGGCGTGCATGCGGACCAGGCGCGGCACCTTGACCTTCTTCTCGTTGGTCGAGTTGACGATCCAGTCGCCCTTGGCGACCTTCCCTTGGTAAATGCGCATATAGGTCAGCTGCCCGTAGCGGCCGTCCTCCAGCTTGAAGGCCAGGCCGACGAAGGGCTTGTCGGGGTTGGACTCGAGGACGATCTTCTCTTCGTCTTTGCGCTGGTCGTGGGCCTCGTTTTTGACCTCGGAGGGATCGGGCAGGTAGTAGCCGACCGCGTCGAGCAGGAGCTGGACGCCCTTGTTCTTGTAGGCGGAACCCATCATGACCGGGATGAACTTGAGGCTGAGCGTCGCCGTGCGCACCGCCTTGCGGAGGGCGTTGGGCGAGACCTCTTTGTCCTCGAGGTAGAGCTCGGCGATGTGGTCGTCGAAGTCGCCCATGGCGGCGACCAGCTCGTGGCGGCGTTCTTTGGCCTCGGCCAGCAGCTCGGCGGGGATCTCTTCGACCCGGACGTTTTCGCCGTTGTCGCCGTCGAAATAGTTGGCCTTCATCTCGATCAAGTCGATGACGCCCTGGAAGCGGTCTTCGGCGCCGATCGGCAGGGCGATCAGGTGGGCGTTGTGCCCGAGCTTGTCGCGCAGTTGGTGCATGCAGCGCACCGGGTCGGCCCCGGCGCGGTCCATCTTGTTGACGAAGGCGATGCGGGGGACGTGGTAGCGGGTCATCTGCCGGTCGACCGTGATCGATTGGCTTTGGACGCCGGAGACGGCGCAGAGCACCAGGACCGCGCCGTCGAGGACGCGGAGGGCTCGCTCAACCTCGATGGTGAAGTCGACGTGGCCGGGGGTGTCGATCAGGTTGATGATCGTCTGCTTCCATTCGGCATAGGTCGCCGCCGACTGGATGGTGATGCCTTTTTCCCGTTCCAGGTCCATGAAGTCCATGGTGGCGCCGACGCCGCTTTTCCCGCGGACCTCTTCGATCTTATGGATCTTATTGGTATAAAACAGAATCCGTTCCGAAAGGGTGGTCTTACCCGAGTCAATGTGGGCCGAAATGCCGATGTTGCGAATTTTCTCGATATTGCGCATAGCTGGTTAACTCCTTGAAGGGCGCAGGCTTTTAGCCCGGAACTCGCCAGAAAGTCGAGCCTTTTTTTGGGCTTAAAACTCGTAATGATAATCATTGGGGGGTGCCTTGTCCAGGTGGGGGGTAGGGGGATTCTGTGGCTTTGCGGCGTCCGCCCGAGCTGGAGAGGGGGTGTCCCTTCGCGCACCGGGTCTGGCCCACGAGCCGGGTCAGACCCTACCATGGAAAAATTACAGGAATATTGGAAGGCTTTAAGGAGTAATTTTTCCAAAGGTTGCGCGAAGGGACACCCCCTCTCCAGCTCGGGCTCGAAGCAGGGAGAAGAGGGGGATTGATCGTCGATTGAGCAACAGGCTCGTCTGCTTTCACTTTTACCGGCAATGAGACTAAGCCGTTGGGTTCAGGGTCCCGCCCAGCTCGGCGGGAATGCTACCGCCCGACATCACCCAATCGAGAACTTTCATTGCGCCGTTGCCGTCCCAAGCATCCCCGACGTCTTTGCGAGTCGGATCCATGGCGAGGTAGTCTTTCATCAGGCGCAGCGCGGATTCGGGGAGTTTTTTGAGATAACGGCGAACCAGGTAGGGATTCTTGTCGGCGGCGAAGTAGATCGCCGAAATCACGCGGCGGATCTCGATGGCGCGATTTTGGCCGCCATGATCGACGCCGTTGTTGCCCTGAGCGAAATAATTTCTCAAGTCGTCGACGCTCTTGGTGCCGGCCGCGAGCGGGGTGAGGTATTCATCCATGAATTTCTTGCAGTGGACCCAGCGTCCGTTGACCTCGGCGCCTTCCGCGTAATCGACAACACCGGTCATCTCGGATTTGATCTTCTCGCCGTCCCAAGTGACGGAGAAATTTCGATCCAACAGGGCCGTCGCGGCCGCTTCCGGGTTGGTAGCGGCGGCGGGAACTGCGGCGGCCAACAGGCCGCAGAGCCGCTGGACGACCCCGGCGCGGTAGGGATTGCCGGCATCGGCCTGGAGTTGTTTCTTGAATTCGGGATCGACCTCTTGGAAAAAATTATACAGCTTGGTCTCAGCATCGGCGTCCAGCGGAAGGGTGAGGCCGCGCAATCCCGTTTCGCTTAAGCCGTTTTCCTTCAGCAGCTTTTGCAGGCGCTTCTCGTCGAGGCCGGTTTGGCCCTTCTCCTGAAGGTAGACGAGCAGGTCGCTTTGCGGAGCTTCTTCCGCCTCGGTCTCCGCCTCAGTTTCGAATTCAGCATCGCCCGTCTCGGGTCCCGCGGATTTATGGTTCGCCAGTTGCTCTTTGAGATCGGCGATTTCCTCGGCCATTTGATGGAGGAGTTCGGTATCGGAGACCGACACACCGGAATGACGACCGTTTTCCATGTCGCGGAGTCCGAATTCGCCGCCTCCCTCGGAGAAGGAGTCGAAGCCTTCCGACAGGTCGGCTTCGTCCATCACGTATTCCCGGGTGATCTCCGGAATCCCCTGGGCCGGGGTCTTGGAGATATTGGCGTAGCGATCGGTATAAACCTGGCGTTGCGTGTAGAGTTTCTGAATCGTTTCCATCGAGCCCCCCTTGATCAACGACCCTTCCTTGGTTCGTGGCCAATGAAGATTGCAACGGGAGTGCCAGTAGAAAATGGGCGGGGATACTTAGGTAATATATTGATTCTGTTAATTAAAAACCATCACCCCCCGGTAGGAACTCTAAATGAATAGATGTATGAAAATTACAAATTATGCACAATAAACTATAATTTTATTGTTTTTATTGGTAAAATTTTGATTAATTTTATTTGTATAAATTGGAATTAAAATAACATATTAAACATATATATTGGAAAATATTATTTTTAATGAACTGTCGAAAGATTTGAGCTGTATCTTTCATAAGATAGGTTATAAAAATTATAAAATATTAAAATAAATCGAATAGATAATAAATTAATATTTACTAGTTATTAATTTAATTTTCTTAAGATAGGTAAGTTGATTTGATAATTTATTAGATAATTAAGATACTTAAAACATGCAAAGCCCGGCGAGTTCATATTCCTCCGTGTTCCGCATCCTCCGCGCCTCGCTTCGCCGGTGCCGGGAAGCGCCCCTGCGCCGCAAACTGGAGCTGTTTCTCCAAGTCGCTGAAGGGAAGGGCGTTGCGGCGGCCGCGCAAGGATTCGGCAAGACTTCCCGGTATTATTATTTTTGGTGGAATCGTTACCGCGACTCCGGTTTCCGCTGGGAGGCGCTCCGGGAACGGTCCCGCCGCCCCAAACGGCCGGCGAGGCGGACCGAAACCAAGGTGGTGCGATGGATCTGCCAGTATCGGGAGAAGTTTCGCTACAGCCTGCATGAAATTCAACGCGCCCTGTTGCGGGAACGCCGTACCCGAGTGTCGATTGCCACCATCTACCGCGTCCTGGTGCGGGAGAAAGTCAAAGTCCGGAAGAGAAGGGGCGGAAGCCGGGCGAAGGAGCGGGTCGAATCCAGTGCCGAGCCTGTTCCGCCTACGATCGTCGATCGCTATCGCATCGAGCGCAACTTGGGAGCCGGGGCCGGCGGTACGGTGTACTTGGCGAGAGATCCGAGCCTCCCCGACGCCCCGCCGGTGGCGCTGAAGATCGTCGCCGCCGAGGCGGAAACCGACCTGTCCGCGACTCGCGCGTTGCTCCACGAGTTTCGGGCCTTGAGCGCGCTTCGCCATCGGCACTTGGCCCAGGTCTATGATTTGGGTTGCGAAGGGAAGCTTTGGTATCTCAGCTCGGAGTACGTCGAGGGGGTCGACATCCTGCAGGCCTGCCGCGGCGCCAACCTCAATACGATCTTCCAACTCGTCGTGCAGATCTTGCGGGCTTTGGACTACCTGCATTGCAAGGGCGTTTTGCACCTCGACCTGAAGCCGAGCAATATCCTGGTCACCGACCCCGATGCCTGCGGGGAACTCAGCGTCAAGCTGATCGATTTCGGCAGCGCCACTTTGCGGCAGCGCGGCGTCGATACGAAGGGGGAATTCGTCGGCACCTTGCCCTACGCCTCGCCGGAGATGATCCTCGAGCAAACCCCATCGCCGGCCAGCGATCTCTATTCCCTCGGCATCTTGCTTCATCAAATTTTCGCGCAACGCTTGCCCTTTGCGAGCACCGATTCCGTCGCCCTGATGCAGGAGCAACTCTACGGGCAGCCGCTGCGCATGGAACGGCTGGCTCCCGCCTTGCCAGAAGGCTTCGCCGATTTTCTGCTCAAGACAGTCGCCACCGATCCGAAACGACGGTTTCAAAGCGCGCGCGAAGTCTTGGCGGCCTTGAGCGAGCGCTTGGGAGAAAATTTTTCCCTCCGCGAAAGCGAGACGAGGGGCGCGCTACTGGAGGAATCTTCTTACCTGTTCCGTCAGTCTCGTTTTGACGAATTATGCGAGATGCTCTTGAGCCGGCGGCCGCAGGTGATCGTGCTCTCCGGAGCGAGCGGTTTTGGGAAAAGCCGCTGGCTTCGCGAGCTCAAAGCGCGCCTCCAGCTCAGGGGGCAACGTCCCAGCGAATGGGGACGGGCCTCGGATTTGACGATGGCCCTCCAACGCGGTGAGCTTTCCGGAGGAGAGGCCGTATTGTTGGACGATTCTACCCTCGATCCCGCCCGCCTGTCGGAGCTTATCGACGAGTTGGAAAATCTGCGAGTTCCCGCCTTGATCGCGACGCGTCTGCCTGCCGCCTTGGAGCTTAATCCCACGCGCTGGATCAACCTGGAACCGTTGACGGCTCAAGATCTCGCAGGCTTTTTTCAAAGCGAGCTGCATCAATTTCCCTTCGCGGCCGGCTTGGATTCGGTACAAGGTTGGATTCAAGGAATGCCCTCTGCCCTGGAGCAAGTCCTGAGAGCGTTTCAAGAAGCCGGCCTGATGCAATGGAGCGACGAGGGCTGGACCTGGACCGGAGAGGAACCCTGGGATTTGCCACGGATCATGGCGGAGCGGGAGGCGCGGTGGGAGGAACGGCGGCTCCGGGTCTTAGAGATCTTAGGACTGACCAAGGTCGGGTTGGGTTCCGCGGCCCTGGAAGGGATGTTGGGGCTGGAGGCGGGTGCGCTCGAGGGGCGACTTCAGGATTGGGAGCGGCAAGGAGTCGTGGCGGCGAAACGTCACCGCGGGGCCGTACTGTATTCCATCAAAAAGAGGGAAAAGACCTCGGTTCAGCTTGCCCCAACGCGGGATTGGCGGCGGGTAGAGGCGGAACTGAGGCGCCTCTACGACCAGGGTAATTTTGCGGCGGGGGTTGCTTGGGCGGAACAGCTTCGGGCAATGCTTCCGGAAACAAATGCATTGCCGGTGGGAACGCGCCTGTTATGCGCCCGCCACCACGCCGCCGCCGGACACGCGGAAGAGGCCGAGGCCTGCCTGCCGTCGGACGCTCCGCGCAGCACGCGAGACCGGGGCCTTTATTGGGAGATCAGGGGTCGGATTGGGATGCTACGGGGAAATTCCGCGGCAGCCTTATCCGCATTGGTCGCGGGAGAGGAGGTCTATCGCGCCGCCCAAGATTTTATGGGAATTTCCCGGGTCTTCAACCTCCGCGGCTCGATTCAGAAGCGGGCCGGGGAGCTCGATGCGGCGCTCGTCTCCTTTACGATGGCCATCGAGGCCGGCGAAACGGCCGGCGATTCCCTGCATCGCGGGTTTGCGGCGATGAATCTGGCCAATTTGTACTTCGACCAAGGGCGATGGGAGGACGCCGAGGCCTGGTACCAACGAGCCCTTGCCTTGAGCGAGGCCGCCGCGCATCCGGCCTTTGCCTGCAAACTGCGGGAGAATTACCTCAATTTTCTCTACCAACAGGGGCGCTTGGCCGAGGCCGAGGCGGCGGCCTATCCCTTGCTGCACTTGGCCATTCGGCATCACTATCCCGAACAACAGGCCATCGCCCTCAATTTCCTCGCGCTGCTCGCGGGGCAAAAAAATCACCGGGAATTGCAAAGGCAGTATTTGGGGCAGGCGTTGAGCATATTGAACGAGCGTCGCTCCCCGCAGGCCTATTTTCAGACCTTGATGAATCGCGCTCAGCTCTACTGGACCTGGGAGAAATTCACCGCGGCTCAATTGGACGCGGAACACGCCTTCAGCCTGGCGGAGCGTGCCGGCAATCCCGCTTTTCTTGCCTGGAGTTGCCTGTGGTTGGGCAAGATCCATCGCGATCGCCCCAAGGCCGATTTGGCGGAGGCCTCCCGCTATCTCAACCAGGCCCATCAGCGAATTTTAAAGAATCAAATCCATTCCCTGCTGTGGGAAGTCGAATACGATCGGGGCCTTCTCGCCAAAAAGCGCGGCCAGAAGGACCGGGCGAAGAATTATTTTTTAGCTGCAAACCGATATTTGGACTCGCTTTTGCTTGAGATGCCCGAGCCCGCCCGACTCAGTTTTTTGCGGGATAATAAGCGGGAAAAGGTCCTAGTCGAAATAAACGGGCTGGAATAACATGAAACACAACTCTGGTGTGCGCGGCGCCGAACTATCCATTAAAGAGGGGCCTCGTGGTTCTGCTTTCCACCGCCGGCCCTGCGAAGAAAGCCCCACTATGTTGAAAAGACTTGGGGAAATACTCAACCGCCTTTTGCCCCTATTCGCCTTAACCGGCTTGCTGGCCTGCACCGGAGTTGGATCCTTGGCCCCCGGGAATAATCTCTCGGCGCCGGAGAAGGGTTCGGACGCCGTGGGCGATATCGGAGGGGGCGACGGCAGTGGTGGTAGCGGCGACCTAGGTGGTGGGTCCACGGAAGGGGGCGCCTCCCTCACCGTAAGCGCGGTCGCCGGCAACAACGGCATGACGCGTCTGAATATACCGGCCGCCACCGGCGGAGGAACCTATCAGCCGACCTCCGACGGCCACGCGCAATCCGGCACTTTCCGATATGTCCGGGTGATTTCGGCATCGGGTTCTCACGATCCCCAATGTGGCGCCATGGGGGGCGATGCTACTCACAACGACTTCGCCGAGCCTTACCCGCAAGTGACCGCTTGGTTCGGCACTTCGGAGAGCGGACCCTGGGTCCACCCCGACACGTGGGCCAGCGATGCCTGCGGTGTCCGCCCGATTTATTGCGGGTATTATGATCAGGATGAGAATGGCAATCCCATTGCGGCCAATGTCACCTTCATGAAAGTGCAGGCGGTATTCGACGCGCCCGTGGTCGCGACGTTTCCGCCGAAGCCGCCCCAACACTTCGAAAGTTGCCCTTTCATTATTAGTTGTGAAGAATTCGCCCGGATGTCCACCGAGGTCCAGCTCAAGTTGTTTGAGGGCGTCGCCAGTTGCGGGCCGCCTCCGTCCTTGCCGTCGATATTTTCTCCGCGGAGGCTCAACCCCTAAACCGCCACGGCGAAATCTCATTGATCTCTCGGCTCCTCCCGGTGTAACCCCTCGGCATGTCCAACGAAGCCGAAAAAATCATCTTTTCCATGGTCCGGGTCAGCCGGGTCCATCCCCCCAAGAAGCAAGTCCTGAAAGACATCTCGCTGTCCTTCTACTACGGCGCCAAGATCGGCGTCCTGGGGCTGAACGGGGCGGGGAAGAGCAGCCTGCTGCGCATCATCGCCGGGGTTGATAAGGAGTACCAAGGCGAAGTCACCTTTTCGAAGGGCTATACCGTCGGCCTGCTCGAGCAGGAGCCCCGCCTCGACCCCGAGAAGACGGTTCGCCAGGTGGTGGAAGAAGGGGTAGGGGAGGTCGTTCAGCTCTTGAAGGAATACGAGGAGATCAACAACAGCTTTGCCAACGAGATGAGCGACGACCAGATGCAGAAGCTGATCGAGCGCCAGGCCGAGGTGCAGGAGAAGCTCGAGGCCGCCAATGCCTGGGAGCTGGACAGCCGCTTGGAATTGGCCATGGATAGCTTCCGCTGCCCGCCCGCCGACGCCAAGATCGCCAATCTCTCGGGCGGCGAGAAACGCCGGGTGGCCCTGTGCCGGCTCTTGCTCAGCGAGCCCGATGTGCTTTTGTTAGACGAGCCTACCAACCACCTGGATGCCGAATCGGTCTACTTCCTCGAACGCCAGCTCCAGGCCTACAAGGGCACCGTCATCGCCGTCACCCACGACCGCTACTTTTTGGACAACGTCGCGGGCTGGATCCTCGAGCTCGACCGGGGCTACGGGATTCCTTGGAAGGGGAATTATTCCTCTTGGCTGGAACAGAAGGAAAAGCGCCTCGCCCAGGAAGAGAAGTCCGAGGACAAGCGCCTCAAGACCCTGGAGCGCGAGCTGGAATGGATCCGCCAGACGCCCTCCGCCCGGCGCGCCAAGAGCAAGGCGCGCATCACCCAGTACGAGAGCCTGCTTGCCCAAGAGAACGAGAAGCGCCAGGACGACATCGAGATCTACATCCCGCCCGGACCCCGCCTGGGCGAATTGGTCATCGAGGCCCAGGGCGTTGCCAAGGCCTTTGGGGAAAATCTCCTGTTCGAAAACCTCAATTTCAAGCTGCCCCAGGGCGGCATCGTCGGCGTGATCGGGCCCAACGGCGCGGGCAAGACCACCTTGTTCAAGATGATCATGGGCCAGGAGAAGCCCGACGCCGGCACCTTCAAGGTCGGCGAGACCGTTAGGCTGGGCTATGTCGACCAAAACCGTTTCTCGCCCGAGGACAAACGGACCGTCTACGACGTGATCTCGGGCGGGCACGAGGTGCTGAAGCTGGGCAACCGCGAGGTGAACGCGCGCGGCTACTGCGCCCGGTTCAATTTCTCGGGCACCGACCAGCAGAAGCCCATCAACGTCCTCTCGGGCGGGGAACGCAACCGCGTTCACCTGGCCCTGGCGCTGCAAAGCGCGGGCAATGTCCTGCTGCTCGACGAGCCCACCAACGACCTCGACGTCAACACCTTGCGGGCCCTGGAAGTCGCGCTGGAAAACTTCGTCGGCTGCGCGGTCGTCATCAGCCACGATCGCTGGTTCCTGGACCGCATCGCGACCCACGTGCTGGCCTTCGAGGGCGACAGCCAGGTCACCTGGTTTGAGGGGAATTTCTCCGAATACGAGGAAGACAGGCACCGCCGCCTCGGGGCGGAAGCCGACAAGATCCATCGCATCAAGTACAAGAAGTTCAAGCGCTGAGCGGGTTGCCTTCGCTTAAGGCGGTGTGGGGGGGAAGTCGTAGAATTTCACGTCTCCCAGGACCGGGGGCGGCAATGGCCTCAGGTCGGAGATGTCGAGCCCGTTGTCCTTGCATTCGTTTTGATCCGCAGTGGCGTCTCCCGTCGAAATGAGCGCGCAGAGGTTGTCGAAGTGATAGGGGGAGGGAACGACGGGGAAGAGCGGGTCGTCCGAATCGAAGGATCCGAGCCAAAAATCCTTGTCCTCAAACCACCTGCCGAAGCCTTGCCCGCGGTATCCCGGCCCGCTTAGCTCGAAGTCGGGGCTGGTGCCGTTCGCGGTCTTGAGCGCGCTCGCATCCGGCCCAATCTGGCTGACGAAGGCCCGGAACCGGTAAATGAGGGCTGTGCTGGGGCTGTCGGCGTCCGGATGGCTCGGGTTGGCGGGATCGAAAATAAACCCCATGAACGCATCCGTGAATTTGACCTCGGGATTCACGTGATTGTAATCCGCCCGTACTTGAAAGGCCGGAAAGTTGACGTCATGCCCCCGCAAGGTGCCGGCTCCGATGTTGAGCTCCGTCGGGAAGGCGTCGAATCGCGCCGCCAGGAAGCGGGTATAGGCCCCCGGCTCCAGCGGGTAGTTGAAGATATAGACGCGCACGCAGATCGGAAGTTGGCCGGTATTGCCGGAGCAACCCTCGGTATTGCCATCCCCATCGATGTCAAAATCGCCGAAATCCAGACGGACCGTGTAGCTAAGGCTGCCAATGGAGACGACCGTGTCCATCTTTTGTAGGGCGCTGCTGACGGGGATTTGGATGGCGTTCAACGGGAGCAAGATCTCGTTCAATCGGTCATTGGCGAATCGGGAGACATTCGCCGCGAAGGAGATGGCCCCTCCGTAAGGGCCCGGCCCGACGGACTCCTTGAGGGCCAGGGTTTTGGACTCCGCTTGGTCTTGCAAAACCATGGCGGCTCCTCCCGGGCCGGAGGCGGTCTTGCTGGTGTCGATTTCCACGCTCTTGGGAATGGTCAGGAAGCTCGGAAGTTCGGCGAGCGGCGCCGGGGGCGCGGCTTGGTTGCTCGGTCCGCTGCTCACCGTGCCTGCGCATGCGGTCAACAGCAGTGCAAGGATAAATCCGATGTTCTTGGATAATTTTTCCCTCAACCTCTCGAGCATTTAAGTTCCTTTATGGGGCGGTCCTTCAGGACTTGATGACCTCGGGCACACAGCTGCAGTTTTTGGCCTCGCAAACATAACCCGTTTTGCACCCTCCTAAGGACGGTTCACAGGTCTCATTGCCGGTTATCTGGCCGTCCCCGCAGACCGGGGGAGGTGCGCAGTGGCTGCAGGACTCGCAGACGAGCCCTCTGCCGCAAGAACCCGGCAGCTGTGTATCGCATACTTCATTGCCCGTTATTTTACCGTCGCCGCAAACAACAACTGGGATCACACAGGAGTTGCAGGAATCGCAGACAAGACCGTCACCGCAGGAACTGGGGAGTTGGAGATCGCATACTTCGGCACCGGTCACTTGCCCATCCCCGCAGATGGAAGGCACGCAGGCGAAACACGAATCGCAGAGCAATCCCTCTTCGCAGGAGCCTGGCAGTTGGGGGTCGCAGACCTCGCTCCCGTTCTTCTGTCCATCTCCGCAGATCGGAATGGGCAGGCAGGTAATGCAAGAGTCGCAATAGTAGCCGCTGGCGCAAGAGTATGGTGATTGAACATCGCAGACCTCGTTTCCGGTGACCTGACCGTCACCGCAGATGGGAGGAGGGATCTCAATCTGGCAATTCTCGTCGCAGCCATCCCCGTTCATCGTGTTGCCGTCGTCGCATTGTTCTCCCAAGCTAATGATCCAGTTTCCGCAAGCGGTGGGAGTGCAATTGCTGTCGCAGCCGTCGCCGTTCGCCGTGTTGCCGTCGTCGCATTGTTCCGGCGGAGTTAAGACATGGTTTCCGCAACTGGTGGGAGTTCCATTGGCGTCGCAGCCGTCGCCGTTGACCGTGTTGCCGTCATCGCACAGCTCGCCCCCTAGCCAATTGATCTGTCCATCCCCGTAGACCACCGGGCAGTCGCCCCTGCAATTGAAGGAATCCTCCCCGGTTTCGCAGCTCTGGTTGGAGTTGCAGACGTCGCAGGCGTCTCCGATCGAGTTGTGGTTGGAATCCGCTTGGTCGTGGTTGGAGAGATTCGGGCAGTTGTCGCAGAGATCCCCAACTCCGTCGCCGTCGCTGTCTTGCTGCCCATAATTGAAATTCAAGGGGCAATTATCGCAGGCGTCGCCCTTGCCGTCGCCGTCGCTGTCGGTTTGATCGTAATTCTTGGTGCCCGGGCAATTGTCGCAGGAACTGGAGATCCCGTCTTGGTCGTCGTCGAATTCATAATTTGAGATACCGAACGGGGCGTTGCACCAACCGCAGGCCGCGCCCATCGGTGAGTGGATGTCCACGCAGTTCAAACCTTCTGAGTCGCAAGTTTGAACGGTCTTCGGGAACTGCGGGTTTTTCCCCCAGACGCAACCGGAGACCGGATCGCAATCGTATATCGACACGGGTGGGTAGGCGGGCGCCTGGTCGGGGTTCCAACTGGTCGGACAATTGTCCTCCGAATTCGGGACGCCGTCGAAATCGAGGTCAAATATGTTAAAGTACGAGTTTGGGCAGGCGAACATGCTATTCGTGGAATCATAAGTATAGGGACACAGGTCGCAGACATCGCCGATCCCGTCCCGGTCCGAATCCCTTTGCTCCGGATTCGCGTCTCCCGGACAATTGTCTTTGGCGCCTTGCCGACCTTCGCAACTGGGGTCGATGAAGTAGGGATCCAAGGCCTGGTCGCCGTCCCAATCGCAGAGGCAGGCGTCGCCTCTATCCGTCGCGTTGGTTTTGGCCTGGTCGGGATTGTAGGCCAGGTAGCAGTTGTCGCAGACATTCCCCACTCCGTCGCCGTCCAGATCCCATTGGTCCTGGTTGTAGAAGTCGGGGCAATTGTCCCGGTCGTCGGGGAAACCGTCACCGTCCCGATCGTTGATGCAGGCGTTTCCGACTCCGTCTTGGTCCGCGTCTTCTTGGTAGGGGTTGTAGGTGTTGGGGCAGTTATCGCAGGCGTCCCCCCTGCCATCGAGGTCGAAATCGCCTTGGTCGGGATTTTTGGCGCCGGGGCAGTTGTCGCAATCGTCCCCGACGCAATCGGAATCGCCGTCCGTTTGGCCCGGATTGTAAAGCGTGGGGCAATTGTCCTCGAAGCCTTGGAGCCGGAAGTCCCCGAAACTATTGAACCTTAACGGGTCGAAAGACCCGTCTCCGTCGGCGTCCAAGGCGCAGCATCCTTGTTTGCACTGCGTCTGCGACAAATCGATGGCTTCAGGGATTCCCCAAAAGCCCCGGTCCAAGTTATGGCAATCCTCGTCCGAGCCGCAATCCGCCCCTTGGCCGTCGATGGTTCCCGATCCGGTCACGGGGCAGACTTCCCAACCTTCGCTGCGATGACATTCCTTGCTCGCAAAGTCGGCCTTGGGCGAAGGGACGCAAAGCCCAGGCCCTCCCTCCGCCGGCAGATTGCAGACGAAGTCGTAACCGTTCCCTTCCAATTGGGCTAGCCGGGCCAGGTATTCGGGCGGTTCAATATTTTGCGACTTGAGCTGATTGAAAAACCCGGTGCATTCCCTCAAGAAATTGCCGCAAGCGTCCGACGCGGTGCAGGCGGGAAACGCGAGGCATTGCGAGGTGTTCAGCCCGGCGCCTGCCTGGGAATCTTGGCCGGAGCTTTGGGAGGAGCCTGAATTGTTGGGATCGTGCCCACAGGCTAACGATGCGAAAAGCACAAATAGGAAGGACGAGACCTTGATGCAGGTCAAGGATTTGGCAAGAAAATCACGCCAGTAATGCCCCACTACTCCCATTACCTTACCCCTATGAAAGAGAATGGTAACTTCTAGAGGATCCATTTGCCAATTTTATTTTCTGAATTTGGAAGGTCGTTAGAGTTGCGCCGCTAATATTTAGTTCCTTGTCCGAAACGCATTCTCCACTTGTTCATAATAATCGATGATGCGCCGCACGTAGGCGCGTTTCTCCACGTAGGGCAGCGGAGAAAAGCTGCGCTTAAATCCGTAGACAATGATGTCCCGCAATACCGACGGGGACACTGCAAAGGCGGCCACCACCTTTTGGATCTCCGCCGTGACCGTCGTATTGCTGACCAGGCGGTTGTCGGTGCAGATCGTCAGCGAGAGGCGTGCGGCCAGCATTCGCTGGACGGGATGCGAGGCGATGTCGCCGATGCTCGGGATGGTCTGGAGGTTGCTCGTCGGGCAGACCTCGATGGTGATGCGGCGATCCGCGATGTACTGCACCAAGGCATCGGTATAGCTCTCGCGTTCCCCGCTGGGGATGTGTTCGACCAGGTCGCTGGCGAAGAGGTGGGTGCCGTGGCCGATGCGGTCGGCGTGGCACTGGGTGATGGCCTGAAAAATAGAGGAGGGGCCGTAGGCCTCGCCGGCGTGGACCGTCTTCATCAAGAAATGCTGGTGGGCGAATTCAAAGGCCTTGCGGTGGGCGTTGGCGGGCCAGCCCTTTTCCTCGCCGGCCAGGTCGAAGCCGACGACGGGCGCGCCGCGGCGATCGCGGGTGCCGACCAGGGCTTGCACCAATTCCATCGAAGCCAAGGGAAAGACCTGGGAGAGCGGGGCGTAGCGGTGGCAGCCGATGAAGGATTGGAAATAGGGCGAAAAGCCCTTGCCGAACTTTCGCATCGCGCAGCCGATGATGCCGTAATCGAAGGGCGGCTCCGCTCCGTCGGCGATCTCCGGCCTTCGGTTGATCTCCGCCTTGGCGCGGGCGAGGCCCCGGTCGACGGCCAGCAGGACCTCTTCGATGGACAATTTTTCCGAGGCGCTCAGCTGCGGGGCGAAGCGGGGCTCGATGTAACGGACGCCTTCGGCGAAGCTGTCGAGGGCGAGCTCGTAGGCGACCCGTTCGAGGGCCTCGGGCTCGCGCAGCACCGCGCAGGTGTACTGGAAGCCATGCAGGTATTCGGCCAGGTCGGCGTATCGGTCTTTGAAGACCAATTCGCGCAGGCCGGCCTCGTCGTAGGAGGGCAGCTCGACGCCCTGGTGCCGAGCCAGCTCGATCAAGGTCGCGAGGCGCAGGGAACCGTCGAGATGGACGTGGAGATCGGTCTTGGGGATGGCGCGGAGGAAGTCTTGGTTAAGCCAGGTCGCGGCGGCCATGATTTATTTTAGGCGGCGCAGTCCCCCGAACACAAGCAAGGAATAGGCCAAGCCCAGCCAAGGGGAGGCACTGTTCGCGGGCATCCCTCCCGCCAAGGCGCAGCCTCCGCCGGAGGCGGCCAGGCTGGCCCCATTTCCGCTCAAGGCGACGACGAGCGGACTATCCGCCACGTTGGCCGCGATGGCCAGGGCCGCCAGGGCGGGGTCGGGGGTGAGGGGCGTAAACCAGGTCGTGATATTGCAAGTGCCGCCCGGAGGGATGAGTTTCGGCATGCAGGAATCGAGACGGGCGAAATTAAAGGGCGCGTCGCCGCCGAAGGTGTTCGCCTGCACCCGCAGCTCGGAACTCCCGGTGTTGATCAAGGTGATGCCCTGCGGGGCCGAGGTGGTCCCCGGGCTCTGCGAGGCAAAGACGACCTGTTCGGCCGAGATCGCGACGCTGGTGTCCACGGCTACCGGTGCCGGGGGTCCGGGAAAGCCGCTCTCCGCGCCGGTTCCTTCCAGGGGGACGAAATTTCCCAAGCCGCCCTGTTCATCCACCACGACCAGAAAAGAGGAATAATGACCGAAGAGGTCGGGCTTGAATAGGATCTCGACGCTGCACTCGGCCGCGTCGCTTAAAGCGGAGCCCGTGCAGGTATCCGCGACGATTTGGAAGTGTTGGGGATCGCTGAGTTGGAGGCGCATCGGGCCGAAGGTTTCGGCCGGGTTCCGCAGGCGCAGGGTGACGCCCGAGGGGCTGGAACTTTCCCCCAAAGTTACCGTGCCGAACTGTACCGCGGCGGGGCTGAACTGGAGCGGCAGGATCGGCACCGCCTGGGCCGGAGGCATTTGCACAAGACCGGCCAAGAGCAGCGCGCAGCAAAGAAAAAAGACCCTTACCATCACGATAGACTAGCCGCCCTCTTGGAGATTGGCCAGAATTTTCGCGGGTCCCGGCTGACCAAAATCATCCTTTTGGGGCTCGGGTTTGGTTAAACAGGAGGAGGGAGAGGATCGGAGGAAACATGGAGATCGTCTTTCGCAACCGTGAGGAGGCGGCCCAAGGCTTGGCCAAGGCCTTGGCTCCCTATCGCGGAAAGAATCCCCTGGTGCTCGCCATCCCCCGCGGCGCCGTGCCCATGGCCAAGACCATCGCGGAGGCCTTGGGGGGAGAGGCGGACGTCATCCTGGTGCGGAAGCTCCGGGCCCCCGACCAACCCGAATTGGCGATCGGGGCCATCGACGAGACCGGTCACGTCTATCTGCACCCGTATTGCCAACAATTGGACATCACGGACGAGTATCTCGAGCGGGAAAAGCGCCAGCAGCTGGCGGTATTGCGGGAGCGGCGCCAGCAATACACCCCGGCGCGCCCGCCGGTCAGCCCCAAGGGGCGCATCGTGATCGTGGTCGACGACGGCATCGCCACGGGTTCGACCATGATCTCGGCCTTGCAGGCGCTGCGGGCCAAGGGTCCCGCCAAGCTGGTGGTGGCGACGGGCGTGGCCCCGCGGGACACCATCCGCCGCATCGAGCAGGAGGCCGATCAGGTGGTCTGCCTGGGGGTGCCGGAGTTCTTCCACGCCGTAGGACAGTTTTACGAGGATTTCGCCCAGGTCTCCGACGAAGAGGTCATGGCCTTGTTGCAAGCCGAGGGCAAGCGGAAGCGGCCATGAAAGCCGGCTCGGCAAATCCCGCGAGGTTGAATCCCTTCCCTTGGCGCCTCAGGGACGGACACAGGGCGGCGGGTAAGTCCACCCTCGAACAGTTGCTCGCCCCGGCGGACATCAAGGTCAACGGCAGGCGTCCCTGGGACCTGCGCGTCCATAACGAAAAGTTCTACGACCGGGTCCTCGCGGATGGAACCCTGGGGGTGGGGGAGTCCTATATGGACGGATGGTGGGATTGCCCCCGGCTCGACGAGATGACCTGCCGCGTCTTTCGGGCCAGGCTGGACCGCGAGATCGCCTCGTGGTTGGTCTTGTTCGATCTCTTGCGGGCCAAGCTCTTCAACCTGCAAAACCAGCCGCAGGCCCTGCGGAACGCCCGCAGGCATTACGACTTCGGCAACGATATCTACGAGGCGATGCTGGACCGGCGGATGGTCTATTCCTGCGCCTATTGGCGCGGCGTCCGTACCTTGGACGAGGCTCAAGAGAACAAACTGGAGCTGTGCTGCAAGAAGCTGGGCCTCAAGCCGGGCATGAGGGTCTTGGACATCGGCAGCGGCTGGGGCGCCTTCGCCCAGTACGCGGCCGAGAGGCATCAGGCGAGGGTGGTGGGGATCACCCTTTCGAAGAATCAATACGCCCATTCCAAGCGGCGCTGCGCCGGCCTGGACGTCGAGATCCGACTCCAGGACTACCGTGATTTGCACGGGGAGAGGTTCGACCGGATCGTCTCGATTGGGATGTTCGAGCACGTCGGTTGCAAGAATTACCGGCGCTTCATGGAGGTTGCCGCAAATTGCCTCGCCGAGGACGGGCTGTTCCTCCTCCACACTATCGGGAACAATGTCTCGACCACGCATCTGGAGCCCTGGATGAATCGCTACATCTTTCCTCACGCCATGATCCCCTCCATCGCGCAGTTGGGCGCCGCCTGCGAAGGGCTATGGGTGATGGAGGACTGGCATAATATCGGGCCTGATTACGACAGGACTTTGATGGCCTGGTTCGAGAACTTCGACCGCCATTGGCCGGAATTGAAAGACCGCTATTCCCGGCGTTTCTACCGGATGTGGAAGTTTTACCTGCTCAGCTGCGCCGGTGCCTTTCGCGCAAGGGAGCTGCAGGTGTGGCAGATCCTGCTGTCGAAGAACGGTCCTGCGCCGTCGCGGTGGCGTTAAGGGGGAAAGTATCATAAAAAAATTTATTTATATCATATAGTTAACTAGATATTCACTGTTAATGGTGAGGTTTTACATCGTAAAATTTACGATAAGATTTGGAGTTTACTTTTCCCCGTGAAATAATCTCCCGGTGCAGAACGCAGGCGATTGGAAGATCCTAAAATTGCTGGGTCGGGGCAGCATGGGGCGGGTCTATCTGGCGGAGCAGGGGGGGCGACGCTTGGCCCTGAAGTTCCTGGACGGCGCCTCGGATCCCAGGATGATCGCCTTTTTCAAATCCGAGGTTCGCCTCCTCTCGCAGCTGTCCCATCCCAATCTCCTCAAAATCTATGATTTCTTCGACACTCCTGCGGCTGGGAAATTTTTTTCCACTCACACTTTGCCCGAGGACTTTCCCAAAACGGCCCCCTTCTTTTCGATGGATTATGTCGAGGGTTCCACCCTGGAAGAGATGGCGCCAAGCCCCACGCCATCGATGGGGATTTCCCTCTTTCGTCAAGCCCTCGAGGGCTTATTCTACCTGCATTCGCGTCATATCCTGCACCGCGACTTAAAACCGGCGAACCTCTTGGTAGACCGCTCGCGGCAATTGAAGATGATCGATTTCGGCCTCGCAATCCAGGAGGGGAGAGAGCCAGGTGGCCTGGTCGGTAATTGGAAATACAACGCGCCGGAGACCTATTCGGGAGAATGGGATGCACGGAGTGACCTATTTTCTCTGGGAGTGATTTTCTACGAATGGATGACGGGAAATCGGCCCTTCACGGCGCCGCTTACTTGTCAGGGCCTGCAACAATTGCGGCCGCCTCCTCCCATGAGTCAGGCGAGGCCGGAGGTGCCTTCCTATTTCGGCGAGCTGCTGGACCGCATGATCCAGTGGAGTCCCTCGGCTCGTCCCAGTTCCGCACAGGTGGCGCTAAAAGTTTTGCAGGAACATGGGGTCGAATGGATTCCGAAAGATGAAAAGTTTTTATCCGTTCTTGACAAGCCTCCCCTGGTCGGCAGGGAAGCGGAGCTGACCAAACTCAAGCGGATGGCGGATGCTTATACGGAGGGAAAAATCGGTTTCAGGATGACCGCGGTCTCGGGGCCGACGGGCGTGGGGAAAAGCCGACTGATCGAAGAATGGCGTTGGTATTGCTTGCTTCAAGGCTTGAACGTCATCGAGCTTTCCGAAGCAGCAGCGGATCAATGGTTGGCGAATATTCTGAGGAAATTGAACGCCGAGACCGGGGAGTCTGGCCTTGAGTTTTCCGAGCAACTCGAGCAAGTTGCCCAGCTCCTGACAGCGACTCCGACGGTCCTGATTTTAAAGGACCTCCATCGTTGGAGGCCGGAATTCTACCCGCAAATCCAAGTCTTGCTCCAGAGGCTTCGCAATCAAGGGAAGCCCCTCCTGGTCTTGCTGGAATGGGCGGAGGTGCCATGGCCGCGGGAAACCTTTGCCGAGACGATCCGGCTCCAGGACTTAAACGAAGCAGAGAGCCGTCGTTTGATTTCAGGTTCGACGTTGGGATGGCAACTTCCGACGGAAGTTGCAGGCAATTTGATCCGCAGTTCCGGGGGACGACCTCTGCTCATCCTCCAGGCCTTGCGCCAATTTGCGCTGGGTGGAACTTTGCAGCTCGAGGGGACCGCTTGGATTCCGAAGAGTCTGCAGGAGGCCTGCGCCCAGTTGGTGGCCGGGCTTCCGGAGGGGGCGCGTGGTCTACTCGCCTTGATCCTCTCCCATCCCACGCCGCCATGTTGGGAGGATTTGCCGGAATCGAGGGCAAAGGACCTGGAATTTCTATTGGAGTTGGATCAGGCGGGAATCCTGAGAAATCGGGAGGCACGCTATCCTCAGTTGGCGCTCTACCAACCCTCATTGAAAGATGCCTATCTTGAATCTTTGAGCCAAAAGCAAGTCAACCTAGCCCATCGCCTCTGGCGTGACGCCCTGTTGGCGGAAATTCAAGCAGGCCGTTCGGAGCCTGCCCCAATCCTGGATTTAGTCGAACACGCCAGGTCCTTAGGAGATGAGCCCTGTCTCGGGGAATTCGGGATGAATGCCCTGGAGATCTTGAGCGGCCAGGGTGACTTGGCGGCGGCCCTCCGTCTGTCCGATCGTCTTCTGGAGCTGAAGTTGCCGCCCGCCGATCGCCTGCGAGTGCATGCCCACCGCGCCCCGCTGTTTTATAAACAGGGCCGATATGCCGAGGCAATCGGCGCCTATCAAGATTTCTACCGAGAAAAACCCGAATCGGAAAGCCTGCGGCAGAAGGTGAAACTCCTTTACTACAGCGGGTTGGTCCATTCGACAGCCGGAAACGAAGGCGAAGCCGAGAAGAACCTGCAGGCGTGTTTGGAGACCTCGGATTCGAAAAGATTCGAGGATATTGCCTACTACCACGCTCGCGCCCATCAATTGCTTGGCAATCGGCGAATCGGGAAGAGGCGATGGCAGGAGGCCTTGTCTCATTTGTATGCTGCCCGATCCCTCGCGGGCGATGATCAACTGCTCTTAGGGGAGATCGATTTGGGACTGGGCAAGATTGCCCAGGAGGAAATTCGCTGGGGCGAAGCCGAGGCCTTTTATCTTTCCGCACAAGGGATCTTTCAGGCGGCCGATATGCCGCAAGCTGAGGCCTTGGCCTGGCAAAGCCTGTCCCAACTTCAGCGAATTCAGGGCAGGCTTGGAGAGGCCTTGGAGTCCTCCGGAAAATCCTTGTCTTTGGCCAAGGCCGGCTCCGAAACGCTGCAGTGGGCGAGATATAATGCGAATCATGCCTTGCTGCTTTCCGAATTGGGGCGCTGTTCCGAGGGCTTGAAGAGGTATCGCCAAAGCCGGGAGATCCTCGAGATTTTGGGAAACCCGGACGACCGTCGGATCTCCCTTTTGCAAAATCTGCATTTTTCTTCCTTGTTAGGCAATCAGGAGCGGTGGGAGGCGACCCACGCCTCTCTCGCAGACATCGAGGAGGACCCCGATTGGCGAGGATTCCTCGAGCTATTGGAGGCGGAGGAATACTTTCGCCGCGCCGGATGGAAAAAGGCCGAAACCGCCTCGCGCAGGAGTTTGTCGCGGCTTCCCCCCTCGGAATTGCCGAGGGCTTATTGGACGCTGCTACGGAGTCGCGCCATGCGCGCGCATCTTCCGCAGCAAGATGCGGAGCTGGATGAGGCCGGGGAGCTCTTTGCCCGGACCCAAGCTCCCACTTTTCTCGTTTGTCGCCAAATCCTTGATTTTCTCCGGAGCGATCCGGATCGACTCACCGCCGAGGGCTGGGAGGGAATTGAAGCCGGGTTGTCCACCTTGCAAAATCCCGAAGCGCGCCTCCAGGCGACCTTGCTATTGGGGCAATTCTTATGGGCCCATGGAATTCGAAATTTGGCCGGGAAAATGTGGGACCGGGCCCGGTCCGAGCGCCAAAATACCCTTCTTCAACTTCCGGAGGAATATCGTATGGACTATGAAAAAAATCGTTCCCTTCGCGCCTTCGACGCCAATCTGGAAAAGGAGGAGCCCAAGGCCGCCGCGCCCGAGCCGCCCCAAGCCGCCGCTGCGGGGAAGGGGATTCAAATCTCCGAGGCTCGTTTTCGCCAATTTTGCTCCATCAACCGGCAGATTTCCCAGAAAGGCCTCCTTCAGGAGATTTTGGAAAAGTTGATGGACGTGGCGATCGAATTGAGCGGGGCGGAACGCGGTTTCTTGCTGTTGAAGAAGGGGAGGGAAAAACTCGGGCCGCTGCAGGGCTTTCAAGTGCAGACGGCGCGAAATCTCAACCACAGAAATCTCGGCGAGAAGGAATTCCAATTCTCCTTCTCGGCCATCCAGGAAGCGATCCAGCAGGGCGTGACCCTGCAAACCGACAATGCCCAGACCGATCGACGCTTTCAGGAATCTTCTTCCATTCATAAATACCAGCTAAAATCGATCCTGGTCATTCCCCTGGAATTGGACGGAGAGCCGGTGGGCGCGCTTTATCTGGATCATCGTTATCAACCGGATTGTTTTTCCGAGGAGGGTGTGCTGCTCATTTCTGGAATCGCGGGACAGGCCGTATTGGCCATCCAAAAGGCCCAGACTTTGGAAGACCTGCGGAAGGCCAAAGAACAGCTGGAAAACCGGGTCAAGGATCAGGAGACCAAACTCGAGGAAATGGCGGAAGAACTCTCGCAAAGCCGGCAAAGCCTGAAGTTCGAGTACAGCGACATCATCGGCCGCTCGCCGGCGATGCTGCGGGTCTTTCAGCTGCTGGACCACGTGACCCAGACCAAGATACCCGTTTGGATCTGGGGAGAATCCGGTACCGGCAAGGAGTTAGTCGCGCGATCCTTGCATTATAACAGCGCGAGGAAGAAGGGGTCCTTCGTCGCGGAAAACTGCAGCGCCATTCCCGAGAATCTATTGGAGAGCGAGTTTTTCGGCAACAAGAAAGGGGCCTTCACCCATGCCGACCGAGACCGGGTCGGCCTCTTCGAACAGGCAAGCGGAGGCACGCTCTTCCTCGACGAGGTCTCCGAGATGCCGCTGGCCATGCAAGCGAAACTGCTGAGGGCCTTGCAAGAAGAGGAGATCCGGCCATTGGGCTCCAACCGTGTGGTCAAGATCGACGTCCGCCTCGTCACCGCGTCCAACCGGGACCTGGCGAAAATGGTTCAGGAAGGCAAATTCCGCCAAGACTTGTTTTACCGCATCAATGGGATGACCGTGAAGCTTCCGCCGCTTCGGGAGCGCATGCAGGACATCCCCTTATTGGTTCAGCACCTCCTCAAGAGGATCGCCAAGAACTTCGACCTGAAGGCCAGCGCTATTTCCCAAGACGCATTCCCGGAACTGATGCGCTACCCGTGGCCGGGGAACATCCGCGAGCTCGAAGGGGTCCTGCGAAATCTCCTGCTGTTCGCCAACGGCAAGCCCATTACCCGGGAACTGATCCATAAGCACAAGGACCTGCTCTTCCCGGCGGGTTCTCCCGCCTCGACGACCCAGCCAACCGCGTCAGTCCCCGAAATACTGACCCAACGGCAAAATCGGGAACGGGAAGAACTGATCTCGGCCTTGGCCCGCCATGAAGGGGACAAACATGCGGTGACGCGCGAATTGGGGATCACCCTGAAATCGGTATATGCGCGAATGGGGAGGTACGGGATTCCCAAGAAATCGGGCGAGCTCAAAAGGTATTTAGCAAACCGTTAAATTTACTCATCGAAAGTAAAATTTTCCAAGCGAAACGAAGCAGGTCGATTATAGCGCCCTTCCAGCGTGGCACGTGCCTTGCTTTAAGTATTTTCGACACAAAATCAGGGCACACCAAACGCTAGCCGCCCCGAAAGGGGCGGCTTTTATTCTAGAGAGGTGAGGACCTGGCGTCTCTTGAACACCTCGGCTGCCGAGATGGGGGGAATGACGATTTGCTGGCATACCAAATAGCGTAGGTGAGGGGGATACCCGCAATGAAGTGGCGAAGATGAGGAGCGTGGCTCCTCTTCGAGAAGCCTATTGGGTCGAATTCTCGTTCCGGGGGATTCGTCTAAGTTCCGGAATCAGGATAATTTTTTTGCACTGGGGAGTACAGCTGGACCCTTGACGTCCGTTGTTGCTGCCTTCGTCACACTCCTCGCATTGGTCAACAACCCCATTGCCGCAGAACGAGGCGGCGGCGCAGGGGAAAGATCCCGCACCGGGAACGGTGAAGGGATTTTGCGGGATGATTTTGCAATCCTTGTCGCAGGTTGGGCTGCCATCGGGACCGTCGTCGCACTCCTCAATGCCCGTGGCGATCACTTTGTCACCGCAGGAGGCGTGGCAGGTGGGGTCGCATTTTCCCGGATGCGGGTTTGATACACCGTCACAATATTCTCCAGGGTCCAAGATGCTATTCCCGCAACCCGGCGTCGGATTCAGTTCTTCCAGGCCGCTCGCATTTTTAGCTTCATTCTCATAGGGACATGTTTGGTTCAGATCGTTTATCATAGTATTGATTGATTGACTCAAAAGCGGAATATTCTGACAGACGGTGAGAAAATAGTTTTTATACCCTTCTAGGGAGTTAAGGGGATTATCGCATTTATATTTATAGGTTGTTGGATGATCTTTACCAGCCCAGTAAGTTGCTATACCACAGCTTTCATCACGATGGCATTGGAAAGCGCCTTTGAAGTTAGCATCTAGCTTTTCAGTAATAATGTTCGTAATGTTCAAACTAGAAGAGATACAAGTGTATTTATTATGTTTCTGATAATATTGATAATGACAGAACAACTCGGTGGAGCTCAAAAAAATTGCCATTAAATCGGACTCAGCAAGACATCCCTTGGCATCAATGAAAGGATTTGTCTTGCTTTGATAGAGCGCGCTGTCGAGTGTATTCCATACCTTTTCACAGTCAGATTGTGTGTCCGCTAAGGACCGGTGGGGAATAGCTAAAGCGAGGAATAACCCCAAGGTAAGCACGGTTTTAAAAAAAACGGCCCCTAAAAATACTCCGGATGAATGATTGCTTGAGAGAAAACTCTTCGGAGATTTGCCAAATGTCATACGCCCTCCTTACCCAACCAGGGGGATGAATATGCATGACACATGCCAAAGGATGGGCTGAAAAAGGCTAAGAAGATCGGTTGGTTGTGAAATTGAGTTGCTGAAACAAAATATCAAATTGAGAAACATCGATCGAGCCGTCAAAAAAATGGCTTTTAGAAGTCCTATTTGGACTCGTCCCTTTGTCCTAGTTTCACTTCCAATAAAACACGCTATTGATTCAGGGGGCCTGCGTCTTCAGGACGTCTTCGGCCAAGGGAGCGGCTGCTTCAAGGGCGGGCAGGTAGTTTTCCGGGGTATCGTTACAAAGCTCGGCGCAGGGAACCTCGACGTCATAGAAGTGAGCGATGAATTGAGGATCGACATTAATAAAAAAAATCAGGGCGTCTTTAAATTCGATTCCGGGAGGCAAGGATTGCGGATGGACCTTGAATAGCGCCTCGAAGGCGCCCCCGGCTTTTAATCGGGTTTCGACAAATTTGAATTCCACGGTATCCACGACCCGGAAGGTTAGCCCTTCCTGGCAGGGGGTAAGGGCGGGAGAATCGGCAATTCGGCAGCGCACGGTGCCCTTGACCTGATAGCTTAGCCCATCGTTGCCTTCCGACCCGGCGACGGGTTGAGCGGTCTTTTCGACGCGAGCGAGTTTGATTTGCAAGGCGCCGTGATCGTCTACGGAAGGGGCGGCGATCCCGACAGGATGACTGGGCGCGGCGGCGCCGCTCGAGCCGCCGGCATTGGGAAGCCCTCCGGGGGCCCCCATCCCGGAACAGGCGACGACGCCCAGCAGCATCAAGACCGCAGCGGGCCAGGCGAAACGAGACGATAACATGAAAGACCGCCATCTTGGCATAGCTAAGGATATTCTCGACGGGATAAGTGGATAGAGTTTCCTCCCCTCTGAATTATAGGGAAAATTGAGTGGAGCACCAGCTCCAAACTCTCCTCACCCTTCACGCCACCCTCCCCAATGCCCGGACTCTTTAAATTTCACTCTTTATATTTTAACCGTAAATTTTACCCAAACCCAAAGCGTATATTTTTCCGATAATTAGAAAATGGCAATATTTTCAAATAGTTAATTTTGGCACACCGGTTGCTCTCTTAATCGCCGCGAAGTACCGCAAGGTACAAAAAGGAGGATTAAGAGAGCATGAAAGTCGCGTATAAAAAATTAATAAGAATTTCCATTCTTCTGCTGGGGATGACCCTTGCGTCAAACCTAATGATCTCCAAGGCCTGGTCCGTTGGAGGGGCTTGTTCTGACGGAGATGCGAGCAATGACCCCAGTGATCCGTGCTCCAGCGGTTCATCGGGAACCACCATCCCAGGAAAGGTTCCCTTACCCTTAGAGCTTTGCCATGTGGAACAGTCTTTTTTGACCGGGGCTGCTTCCTGCTCTGCCCCGATCAATCAATGCAATACGCAACTCAACACCTGCGTCCAAAAAATATGCGGCACGACGGTTCCCAAAGAAATTACCAAGGGAAATCGTCATTACAAATATTTGGAAGCCCAATGCCCCACAGAAGCGGCCCGGAATAAGGCGCTTAGTGAATGCGGAATCAATTCGATGGACAAGGATATTGAGAACGCGTGTGCCCCCGGCTGCGGCAATAACATTTTGGAAGCGGGAGAATATTGTGACGGCACGGATAACCCAAATGGTGGCCAGTGTTCCACAACCTGTCACTCCGCTTGCGGGGATGGGAAGGTAACGACGGGTAGCGAGCTGTGCGACCCTAATATCCCAGGCGGTGACCCCAATTGTAATGCCGATTGTACCCTAAAAAGTAATCCCAACACCCCTATGAAGGGCGCCTTCCCCGATGAAAAACCGATTTGCGGAAATGGCAAACTGGAGATTTTTGAGGAATGCGACCCTTCCGGAGAGACGTGTAATGCCAAATGTCAGTTCATTCCAAGTGTCGCCGTAGATTACGGATGTTTCAAGGATATCTACGATACCTGCAAGCAGAGCAATTGCAGTCTCACCGGAAACCAGAATCTGCTTTGCAAAAGCGCCTTAAATTCCTGCCTCCTGGAAGCGCAAAACAAGTGTGAAAAGGCCGAACCGCCCTCGCCAAAGACCGGAGGGGGCCCAACGTCCAGCAACTTGTCGCCCACTCCATCTCCTTCCGATAGCCATAAAGACTCCAGCGCCGCCAGTGAGAGCGGGAAGGCCGGCTGCTCCCTGGCCACCGGCGCGAACGCGGCGGGATCCATGATTCCCTCGCTAGTCCTCATGCTCGGATTCATCCCGCTCATTGCCCGCCGGCTTGGAAGGCTGGCCGAGAAAAACAGCAGGCAAAATTGGAATGAGTCGCCGCGGAATTGAGCTGGTGTTATTGGCGGCACGAAGATGGCACTTGCTCAAAGCCAACCAATGAGTGGGGCCTAATTCTCGCCAATGCGCGCGGGTCCTGGATGTACCGGGGCCCGCGTTTTTTATTTTCAGATGGTACGCAAAGATTCTCTAGCAGAAATTGTTCGCAACTCATCTCCTGAAATACCGATAAACTGCTTAGCGTTATGGTTGCCCGCCGTTTAGGGAGGCATTGCCATGACCACTTCTCGTCTTAATCTTTCCATCAATTCCGAAATTCCTATTTGCGAAGGCGGAGACCTGAAGGTCACGGATCTGCTTTCTCCGCTTTGCTCCTCGGTGACGCATGCTTGCCATGCCGATTCGGACTCGTATCAGCTCGGCTTGCAGCGGACCCGGCCCGAGCGAAGCCTGCCAAGACATTCGTTGCTTCAGGGACCTGCTTCCACCGCCAGCGCCATCCCTAATGCATCGGCTCCCCAACCGGATGCGTCCTATCCCCTGTGGCAGAAGGCCTTATTTGGCGCCGGTGCGGCGCTGGCAGCTCCCTTCGCCGTCGGAGCGGCCGCGGCATTGACCTTGACGACGACTTTAATCGGCTGCGGAAACGCCGGAGAGGACGAGGGGATGCAAAACCGTGATGGCGGTTCCTCGGCGAATTGCGAGGCTCACCGCAAGGCCTTGGAGGCTTATAAGCCGGAGACCAAATACCAGGCGATGATCGACGCCCTGCAATTTCCATCCCTCGATGTCGCTTCGCTTCATCTGGTGGATTCCAGCAATAAGCCGGTAACTTCGATCAAACCCGCCAAGACCGACCTGGTGAATTACGTCAAGGTCGACGACAAATTGTTTCTCCTCACCCGGAACCAGGGAGCTGGGGCTTACGCCCCGGCTACCCTTTTAATCTACAAGATCGACGGCAGCAAACTGACGCCGGCCTCTCCTTCGTCCGTGGTTCTGCATCTTTATAACCCTGTTTGGATGGCACCCTCTGGCAACCAGCAATTGCATCTCTTGTTTGGCCCGCCGAGTTCCGACCTCATTCTGTCTTTCGATACGAAGAAGATGGCGGTCTTGGACGAGGATTGGTGTGATCCGAACCACGGAACTCCATCTTCCACCTCGGGTAGCGGCAAAGCGGACGGCGGTACCGACGGCGGCTCCGGATCGGGAGGGGCGAGCGGGGCAGGGGGGCACGGCGGTTCGGGAGGAGCGGGGCACGCGGGGCAATCCGGTTCCGGGGGCGCGGGCCATGCGGGCCAAGCTGGCACGGGCGGCGCGGGCAAGGCCGGCAGCGGTGGGGCTTCG
Source organism: bacterium (assembly GCA_046346845.1). GTDB lineage: Bacteria > UBA10199 > UBA10199 > DSSB01 > DSSB01 > DSSB01. Next base: position 193,107 of record JAXMHH010000001.1, on the reverse strand, counting down.
GGCTCTGCCGGTCATGGCGGTGCCGGCTCCGCCGGACACTCCGGGACGGGCGGCGCGGGCAAAGCCGGTAATGGCGGGACCTCCGGGGCGGGAAATGCCGGTAAGGGCGGATCTGCCGGGAAATAATTTACTCAAGGAGGCAAAAATGAAGACTCGTAACGCTATCTTAAGCATCGCGATATTGGTTTCTTCCCTGGGGCTGGCGGCCTGCGGCAACTCCTCGGGAGAGCCCATAGGCGCTGGGAACAGTCAGGGTCCCACGCCGGAACCTTCCAAGACTTTTTTGCAGGTCCTGGCCGTCGCAACCCCCATGGTGGATACCAAGTGCGTGACGGTGCGATTCAATGAACCCATCTCGAAAGGCAGTTTAGAGAATGGGATTGTCTTCACCGACTCGGTCACGCATCAGGTGATCCCCTTCGCGGTGGAAATGGAGCCTGCCGAAACCAATGTCTGGAATTTAAGTCCCAACAATCCCGAGCAGGCCTGGCCCTTGGGCCATACCGTCTCCGCGGTAATGGCCGGCGGCAAGGAAGGGCCCCAAGGGGTCAAGGGGGATCTCGCCCTGGAAACTCCCTATCCCTTTAGCTTCACCGTGAAGGTCGGGAGTCTGGTCGAGGATGTCCCGGGCCCGGCACAGGACCTGCAGGAATTCTAGTCGTTGGTGATGATAAGTGTTCCCTCATAACCGCAAGTCCATTCGTAGGTCTTGCCGTCAATTACGAGTCCCCCACCGATAGCATTTTTGGGAGTTGTGGTGGAGACGATCGCATTGGGCATCAAGGCCTGCACCAAGTCGGCTAAGCGTTTTTGAACGGCATCCCGGGCGCTTTTAATTTTGCTAGTATTGCCGGTGGGGATTAAATCAGAAAGCGATTTGGCCTGCTTGTTCAGGTCCGGATCCAAGATCCGCAAGAAATCGATCAACTGGTCATTCGGGGTTCCCGGGAACTCTCCCTTCTCGATCGCTTTCTTGAGGTCCGAGACGCTCTTGTAGGGATATTTTGCGGACTTTAAGGCGGAGAGCAGTTGGGCTTCGGTGCGCCCGGTGGCCTCGAGCAACGAATCGACGATCTCTCCGCTGCTGGCACCGCCTTTGGCGGGGTCTGTTTCCTCGCCACCGTTCAAGGTCACTCGGTCCCGAAGTTCTTCCGGAACGCCTTCCGTACCCGGTTTGCCCGCAAAAGTGACGTACTCCGCGTTGCAATTGACGTTTACCTTGTAGCCCTTTTGCACGAGGTAGGTGTCGGTGGACTGGTCCTTGTGCTTCACGACGATCTCGATAACCCCGTTGCTTTGCTTGTGGACGGTAACCTCGTCGGAGGGTTTCACCGAGATATTCGCATCCGAATATACGACGTGTTTTTGGTTTTCGCCCGGATTGGCCCAAAAATCGATGGTGCCTCCGGAAAATTCGGGTTCGTAGACGATACTGCCGTCGTCCTGGACTTTGCCCGGAATGCTTGCGTCGGGCTTGGCATGGGGGTCTTTGGGGTCCGTGGCCTTGTATTCCCCCCAAGTGACCAAATCCACGCCGGCGGAATCGGTGTTATCGGTGACCTGCTTTTGCGTCGGCGCGTTAATCTTGATCTTCGCGTCCTGGTAATCATGGACGAAGTACACAGTCTCAGCCTGGGTGGCGGGGTCCCTCACGATGATTTTGAGGACGTCCTCCGGGGGCTGCAGGCGCGTATCTTGGGTCAACTCGGCGGTGACCTTCGCGGAGAGACTGGGAATATTGAGGTTCACCTCATTGCTCCAGATATCGTTGACCTCGTGGCCGCCATTGCAGGTGATGTCGGCCCGCTCCGAATTCCAGACAATATTTCCCATGGGACCACGGGCAGCGCCTTCGGGTAGCTGCAGCTGGCCGCCGGGCATTCCGCCCTGGGCGCCTGGAGCGGATCCGCCTTGCAGGGGGTCCCACCCGGGCTGGCCACCATAGCCCAGTTGGCTCGCGGCCCATTGCATCTGGTTGAGGAAATCCTGCCACTTCGCGGGATCGGGCTTCGCCTCGCTCCCGCTCAGGACCGCATTGTAGTAGGCGTAGGCTTGCTCGTACCACTGGACCAACTGAGGATTGGCGGGATTGCCCAGTGACTTCGTCACGGGAGCGCCGACTCCCAGGGATTTCGAGACAGGAGCGGGCGTGGGTTGAAGACGTTGGGGATTCGTGACGATAAAAGAATGATTCATGAAGCGACCCTCCTTTGAGTCTGCTGATTGGCAAAGCAAGGAGCGGGCCAGGTGGGCCTTCTTGGCTAGGCTGTTCAAATCTTGAGGGAATTTTTGGGAAGGGAGCTGGGGGCCTCCTTGGAGGGTGTAAAAATTACGTACATGAATCGTTAAATTTACCATATAAAAAAGGTGAATATCTAAAAGCGCTTTTCGAATCCATTATTAACTCGTTGTTTATTCGAAGTTTTTTAGAATCATGGCTCCTGGCACGGCCTTTGTAATTAGTAAAGGCCAGGAGGCCGTAATGGATATCGAAAAGAAAATTTCCCATCTCCATCACTTCCTGAAGTTGGCTCTGAACTCCAGCGATGTCCGCCGCGCCTGTGGGAATCTGGAAATTGCCCAAAAGGTCATGACGGAAATTGAGGTGGCGACCCTGGAGGATCCGAATGCCACCGAACGACATATTGAGAGCGTCGTCCTTTTGACCCGTAGCCCCCAATGGCAACAAGCCCAAAGCCATATTGAAGTGCTCCGCAACAACGAGCGGCTTTGCGTTTCGTGGGTCGAAAGATCATGCGAATTTTCCGCTAGGGGACAAATTTTGTCTGAGAAAAAGTCAGTTCATGGAAAAGAGGTTCGAGTATGACCACGCGAGTTAACGATCATCATCCTGGGACGACGGTTGGTTCGCCCAAAGACGATTACCCGGACTATCCGCCGGAGGACAACTATGAGGGCCCTATCGATTCGGGGTCGCCGAGAGGTGACTTCGTCGATCCGGAAGGCATGCAGCCGGAAGCGAGTGCCTCCGAGGCAAGAAAGCGGATCGAATTATTGAGGGCCACTATCATGAGCGATCCCAAACTCGATTCCGCCAAGAAACACAAATTGCTCAATGAACTGACCGCATTGTCCGGCAAGATCAACCATGCCGTTTCCATGGATCCTAAACACAGGCAATCCGAGTTGAACGCAATCGGCGAACGCCTGGGTCAATTGGAAATGCCGGCCTATGGCTTGGAAGACCAGGATATTCAGGATATCGGGGGTGATCCAGGAAAGGGAGAGGGGGGCGAAGAGGTCAAAGACCTGCAGGAGAAGGCGAAAAAGATCCAGGATAAGTTGGAGAAGATGCTTTCCTCGGGGCAGATTTCCCAGCGGGTCTACGATAAATTGCAGGAAAAGCTCACTCGGCTAACCTCCAAACTGGAGGAGAAGCCCGATGAAAACGATTTGGAAGCCGTTTCCTCCGGGCTCTCCAGCATCAACGAGGATGTCAACGCGATGGCCTCGCAATACATGGTCAACGGTGAATTAATCGATGAAATTCCCGGCGACGAGGGCGAAAAAATTAAGAAAGATGAACTGCCTCCCGCCATTCAAAAGCTCATGTCCGCGGTTCCCGGAATGACGGTCGAAAAATTCTTGGCCAAATTGCTGGAAGGATTTCCCAATTTGGATAGCAATGGCGATGGGAAATTAAGTCTGACTGAGATCAAGGACGGGGCGGCTAGCAATCTCTTTCCTCCCTCCCGACCCAACAATGACTTGATCAAATTCCTGACGAGTCTAGACCCGGAACTAAAAGACAAGTGGGAGGCTACTCATGATCAATTTTTGGGAGACAATGACGGCCCGAATACGCCGGTTGAACAAAAGTTTCCGATTTATCGCAGCTTGATGGTCCAGGTCAGTCAGAGGCTGGTGACCTTGCTCGGTGCGCTCTACCCCGGGAAGGTCTCTATGCAGGATCCCAATACGACGGATTGGCGGAATGCCAACAACTTGATCTTCCTTGATGCCGAAGGGAAAAAACAAATCTTTGAAGCCTTTCGGGAAGACACCGTGGGACGGGAGGTCCATGTCAAGTGGAGTGGGGAAAGTCCGAGTTAATCATTGTCATTCTGAGAAAGTTCTCATTTTGAAAAATATCGATTCCCCAAATTATTTTTAACAACATGAAATTCAAGCGAATTTTATATGAGGGATTGGTACAGATATTGCTTTTTTATGAAATCGGCGTTGCGAACCCTGAAGCTCATTAAGTCGCGCGGCTTGATTCAAAGGGGAGGTTTCCTATGAGAAATTCAAAGAAAGTTGCAGCCATAAGCTGGACCTTGTTTGCTTTAGGGTGCTTGGCGCTTGGCCCGCTGCAGGCCCGCTCCGAAGAAAATCCCAAATTACGAATTAAACCCGTCCCTGAGGCCAATGAGGGGGTCACGGAAAATACCGACCCAAATTTGGAACCAGCTAAAGGCCTGGATACCTCGCGGGTTCAAGCGGGAGATAATTTCGAAAATAGCCCTCCTCGTATCATTGAGACCTTTCCGAATAATGGTCAGACCGTTGCCCGGAAAAATTTCAATGGGGCATGGATTAAATTTGATAGGGTGATGGATTCAAGGTCCGTGAGAGATGCGATCAAGATAATGCTTGTACGAGATAATGCATCATCTTTAGCAGAACCATTGGACCGTAGTGATTACAAATTTATCCCATTAGATGGGCTGGAGAAAACCGATAAGTTTTTTATTAAAATCAAATTCAGTTCAGATGATGGCTATTGGCTTAAAAAGAAATTTCGTGTCGTGATCACGGGTGAAATGGATATGGCCCAAGCTGCTGATAAAAGCTCCTCAGCATACAAAGAAGGTTACTACAACTTTGAATTTGAAACGATTTGCGTCATTCTATCACCACAATTAATAGGACTTTCCCCAGTAGAATTTTCAAAATGGTTAAGGGTGGAAGGGGCAATGCTAGATTGGCATAAATCTTTTTATAAAGACAGTCATCCTGATTGTGTCGTCGATAGTACCTTCCATCCTAATTCGTGTTATTGCCCTCCTCCCTATGGGCCAGATGCCCCCCAAGACAGCAACGGTGTCAAAATGAAGGCGTCTTATGTTTTTGATTTCGTGATCGATAATGTTGAGACTCATTAAGAGAGGGAATGGGCGAGCCTTCTTTAGATATATCGGATACTCAGGCGCGAATGAGATGGCCGTTTTCGATAAGAGCCTTGGGCAACTTACCCGCGTCTTTTGATGCCTCATAAATATCAACCGCTTTTTGGGCATTGAGCCAACATGTCGGGGTGGCATTCAAGCGGCTGCAAGCTTTAGGGCGAGCTGAGCCGTTAAACGAGTTCGGCCATTGATTAAGCGGTTGATGACTTTGATGTCGTACTGGCCCCCAAAACCAAACGGCCGCTCCTATTTCTATGAAGCGGCCGGAGAGGTTAATCTAAAAAAATTTGGTACGGAGTGAGTACTCCATACCAGTTCATGGCGTCCCCCAATTAATGGATGAAGTACCTCTGTACAAGGCGATTTGCAAACGAGTCATGCCTCCGCCCTCCAATAAATTAAAAAGAAGGAAAACCTAAAAATTTCAAACAGAAGATTGAAAAGTAAATCTTCATGAGAGGGTTTGTCAGGATCTTTCTCGTCCCCGCGGCCCGGAGGTGGGAAAGGGTCTCAGTAATGGTTCCCGGAAGGGTTCAGGGAACCGTTTAGGTAACGCTTCGCTTCGTTACTATATTTGATAGATTTATACTCATATCTAAGATAGTATCGATTTAATATGGAAGCAAAGGAAAAACTGCTGAAATTCCTTAATAAAAACGACTTCGTCAGCCTTCATGAAGCTACAGAAATGGGAGTTGGCAAGATGGCCCTCTCACGCATGGTTGCGGAGGGGAAGCTCTATCGACCCTACAAAAGGATTTATACGTCTCATCTCGATTGGCTGACGGATCCACTTCGAAAATATGCTCCGGTCTGCACCCTCTACCCTGATGCCATCGTTTGCGGTGTTTCCGCGCTAACCTTTTACGACCTCACCGATGAAGAGGAGCGTAAAATTTGGCTGGCTTTTCCTCAAGAACACCGGGTGGTTAATCAGGAATACCGCATTGTGTATCCTCAGGGGCCTTCCTACAGGCTGGGAGTTGTCGAACATCTAACTAAAAAACGAAAGGTGAGAATTTATGATCGCGAGAAAAGTGTTGTCGATGCGTTCAAGTTTCTGCCTATCGACGTCGCTTATAAGGTACTCCGAGGATACCTGCGTCTTAAAGACAAGGATCTAGATAAGCTTTCCAGATATGCAAAACAGATGCGGAAACCTCTTGATAGAGTTATCACCGTTCTTCTTTCTGACCAATAATTTATGGCGACTAATCCCGAAAGCATTCGGGCGAAATTGTATAATATCTCCAAGGAAGAAAAAGAAATCGCCTTCCAGGAGCTACTCAACCGTTACGGAGCCGAGCAATTTCTAGCAAGGCTTTCCGTTTCGCCTCACGCGGGGAGTTTTATTTTCAAAGGCGGATCTCTGCTGGCCTACTTGATTGATTCGGAGCGTAAAACCAGGGACCTCGATTTTTCGATTCGTCAAGTCAGTAACAAAGTTGAAGATGCCTTGAGTGTCGTTCAAACCATTTTGACGATTTCGATGGATGATGGCCTGACTTGGGATTCACCCGAAGGAGTGCCATTGAATCATCCGGAGATGGATTATCCGGGAGTGCGAATCAAATGCCTATTCAGGCTTGGAAAGGCACAAGGGCATGTCCGCATGGATCTTGCCATCGGTGATATTGTAGAAGCGAAAAAGGTTTCACTTGAAAGGATCCGATATCGAGGACAGCCCCTGATCGGACCCGATTTCAAGATCCTAGCGTATCCTCCCGAGACGATTTTCTCGGAAAAATTGCAGATTGCGATCAAACGCGGTGGCCAAAACACACGAATGAAGGATTATTACGATCTTTTCAAGATGTCTCAGCTGGGATCGCTGGATTCGTCTCTATGCAAACAAAGCATTGAAAAGACCTTTTCCAAACGAAAGACGGACAAGATGACTCTTATTTCGTTCGACGACGAGATTCTTGAAAGACTGCAGATATATTGGTCGGCCTTCATTAGGAAAATGAAAATTACAGATGCTCCTGACCTTTTGAAAGATGTGGTGAAAATCATTAACCGGAGATTAGAAGCGGTTTACAAAAATGGGTAACGAACCCGAAATCTACGTCAGCACTGACGTCGAGGCTGATGGCCCTATCCCTGGGGTCAATTCCATGCTCAGCTTTGGGTCGGCGGCTTATCTTGCCGACAAGACGCCAGTCAGCACTTTCAGCGCTAATTTGGAGACCCTGGCGGGGGCGGTGTCAGATCCAAAAACCATGGAATGGTGGCGGGGACGGCCGGAGGCCTGGGTGGCCTGTCGGGAAAATCTCCAGGCTCCGGAAAAAGCGATGAAGGATTATCTTGCCTGGCTGAAAGGGTTACCGGGAATTCCGGTTTTCGTGGGCTATCCGGCGGCTTATGACTTTCTGTTCGTCTATTGGTATTTGATCCGCTTCACGGGAGAGAGCCCTTTCTCTCATTCAGCGCTGGATATCAAAACCTTCGCCATGGCGCTGATGAAAACGCCTTATCGCCAGTCGACTAAGAAGAACATGCCTAAGGAATGGTATGATAAACTCCCTCACTCGCATAAGGCGCTGGATGATGCCATTGAGCAGGGCGCTTTGTTTTGTAATATGCTGGCTGAATGGATAAGTATGGAAAGCACCACCCCTTTTGACGAATTAATCGGTAGGCTCAATAAATCTGGCAGTGCTCCAAAGGCCAGGTTGATTGCTTCCTTCATCGGAGAAATAAAAGTAATTTACCTTCTAATGCAGGAAGTGTCCCGATCTTGGGCGGCAATTTGTGAAACTCTTCCGGAGATTACAAAAATTCTTATATCGGGGAAGTGGCCAAATTCTCGAGGAGGGATTGACAATAAAATCAAATTAATGGGACCAGATTTAACAATACGAACTAGGCTATTTTATAGCTCACTTGTTTCGACGATCGTAAGTTATGGCGAAAAAAGTGAATTGATTCGAAAAAAAATCCCAAATTATTACAGAATAAAAATGTTTAGGAATACAATGTCGGCTCATTGGAAAGATTATATAGATATTCCTCCCAATGGCTCTTCTAACGATTCCTCGAAGCTGTTCTCTATCCCAAATTATGTGAAAGAAAATTTTCAAGTTTCTGAAGTAAACGCCATTTTTAAAAAGTATACTTTGGACATCAGTATAAATGATCAGTCTCTTTTAGTTGAGAATATATATAACGAATTTGATAGAATTTATGAGGCTTTTGAAAAGAAATGGGGAGAGAAATTAAACACCCATGGAACAGAATTGGGGCGGTTAATTTCAGAACTCAGCCACCATCTTTTAATAATCCCAATTAACAACCTGAAAAAATTTTTCGAAAATCTTGCTAAACAATTCAACAAAGAAAATTTTGAATTAACTACAGGATAAATTTTTCGGGGCATTGGGTACTTTATCCTGTAATTGGGGATATTTTAAAAATAAGGAACCCTTTGATTTCTCAAAGGGTTCCTTGAAGGCGTCCCCAAGGGGATTCGAACCCCTGCTGCCGCCGTGAAAGGGCGGTGTCCTAGGCCTCTAGACGATGGGGACAAAAATTGTCACTGTGAGCCGGCTGGGATTCGAACCCAGGACACCCGCCTTAAAAGGGCGGTGCTCTACCAGCTGAGCTACCGGCCCGGGGCCGTCCCGGCTGATTTTCTTGCCGGGTGCCGCGGTTATATCGAAAAAGCCGGCGGACCTTAACCGCCTTTTGCCGCAGGTGTCAAATTTTTACTTCTTGGCGCAGTGCAGCGCCAACTAGCGGGAATCATAAAATATTTCTTTGCGGCGGAGGCGTCGCTGTTTACAATGCCCTCTACATATGACCGGTAGGGAAAAGTCGCTCGAAATCCAGCCCGAGCTCATTCAAAACCTCCATTGGGGCTTCGTGAAGACCCAGGTCCTCGCCAGCGCCCTCGAGGTCGACGTCTTTTCGAGCATCCACGCCGGCAATAACACCGTCGAAAAAATCGCCCGCGGTACGGGCCTGCCGCTGCGCTCCACGCGCATGCTGCTCGACGCCCTGGTCGGGATGGGGCTGCTCGGCAAGACCCGCGGGCTCTACAAGCTCGAGCCCGAGGCCAAGACCTTCTTGGTGCGCGGCGAATCCAATTACCTCGGCATCGGCCTGCAATTCGACGACTTCAGCCGGCACGGCTGGACCAGCCTCACCGAGTGCCTGCGGCTCGGAAAGCCGGTGCAGGCCGCCGGCGACCAACACCAGCGCAAGCTCTTTTTCCAAGAGCTGGTCAAGCGCATCTTTCCCTTTTCCTACGCCTCCAGCGTGGCGCTCTGTAAAAAGTTGGGCGTGGGGAAGACCCTCAAGGGGCAGAAGATCCTCGACATCGGCTGCGGTTCGGCAGCTTGGTCCATTGCCTTCGCCCTGGCCGATCCCGCGGCCAAGGTTGTCGGCATGGATTATCCCGAAGTGCTCGAAGTGGCCCAGACCTATGTCCAGCGGTTTCGCCTCCAAAAGCAGTTTGAATTGCGCGAGGGGGATTATCACCAGGTGGCCTTCGAACCCGAGAGCTACGATGTCGTCCTTTTGGGGCATATCTGTCACATGGAGGGCGAGGCGGGGACTCGCAAGCTCTTCAAGAAGTCCTTCGACGCCCTGAAGCCCGGCGGCAAACTCCTGGTCGCCGAATTCATCGCCAACGACCTGCGCACTGGTCCGGAGCTGCCCCTCTTGTTCGCCCTGACCATGCTGGTGCACTGCGAGCACGGAGACGTCTTCACCGCCAAGGAGCTCAAGCGCTGGCTGAATTTCGTGGGTTTCAAGAAGGTCGCAGCCCTGGCGGTGCAGTACCCGGCCTCGGTGATGGTCGCCACCAAGTGATCAGCGGGCCGCCTCCGGCAAGTCCCGTCTTCCCATCCTCCTTAAAATAATCCTCTTTCGGGCCGCGGCGCGGCGGGTATTGCGGGTCGTCAGGTAGGCTGGATTGGGCAGGATCGCGGCCAAGTAAGCGGCCTCGGGCGCGCTCAGGGCCTCGGCCCCCTTGCTGAAGTAATAGCGGCTGGCGTTCTCCGCGCCGTAGACGCCGGGGCCGAACTCCACGACGTTGAGGTAGAGCTCGAGGATGCGTTCCTTGCTGAGTTTGTGCTCGAGGTCGAGGCTGAGCAGGATCTCGTTGAGCTTGCGCAGCGGGTTCTTCGCCTTGGAGAAATAGAGGTTCTTCACCAGCTGCATCGTGAGGGTGGAGCCGCCGCGGACGAACTTGCCTTTCTTTTGGTTGAGCTCCAGGCTGGCCTTCAGCTCGCTTAAGTCCACGCCCTCGTGCTCGAAAAAGGCGTCGTCCTCCGAGACCAGGACGGCCCGCTTCAGGTTGTCCGAGATGTCGGCCAGCGGCCTCCATTGGAAGACGACGGGGTTCCCGGTCTCCCAGGCGTAGCGGCGGGTGAAGGCCGTGGTCTCGGGATTGCGGCGCGCGAGCAGGGAGTTCTCCACCATCCCCGAGACCAAGACGAAGGCCTCCACCCCGAAAAAGAGCGCCGGGAGCAGGGCGAGGGTCCAGAGCAGGCGTCTTGTTTTGCTTCCCTTTGCCATGGGAAGCCTTTAAACCGGCCGGGTCGCCCTGACAAGGCAAGGAGTGACGCCTCATTTTATGGCTTCCCGCAAGACCGCCAATGCCAGATCCCTGGCCCTGCAGATCCTCCGCGAAGTCCTGGGCGGCAGGGGATTCGCCGCCGAGCGGCTCGACTTCCACCTGAACCGGCAAATCCTGTCCGAAGCGGACCGGGCCTTCTGTACCCAGTTGGTCTACGGCGTCCTTCGCGAACAGGGGTATTTGGACCAGGTCTTGGGGCGCTACGTCGCGGTGAAAAAAACTCCGGCCGGGGTCTTCCTGCTGTTGCGCCTGGCCGCCTATCAGGGCCTGTTCCTGCAAAAGGTCCCCGATTATGCCCTGGTCAACGAGAGCGTGGCGCTGGCCAAGTCGCGTTTCGGGATCCCGCCATCGCGACTGGTCAATGCGGTCTTGCGCCGGCTCTTGCGCGATCGCGAAGAACTGCTGGCCGAAGGGTCGGAACGCTTTGCGGCCTGCTTTCCCGCCTGGCTGGTGGGGCGTTGGAGGGGACGATACGGTAGCGAAGGCGCCCGGCGGCTGTTCGAGTATTTCCAAGCGGTGCCTCCCGTCGGCATCCGGGTGAACCGGCTCCGTGCCGATCCCGAGGCACTGCTCCGGGAATGGGGCGAGCAGGGAGTGAATGGGGTCCGGCTCGGGTCAGGCCCGCTTTTGTCATTATCGGCCTATCACCGCGAAATTCTGGCGCCCAGCCTTGCCCAGGGACGAATTTCCATCCAGGACCCCCATTCCTTTCGGGTTGCCGAGGCCGTCGCGGCCCAACCCGAGGAGCGGGGTTTGGATGCCTGCGCCGGACACGGCGGGAAGTCGAGCGCGATCGCCGAGTCGGTGGGCGACCGGCTCGAGTTGTGGGCCCACGAGCCGAATCCCCGGCGCCGCGCCGAGCTCCAGGAGAACTTTCGCCGGCTGGGCTTGAAAGAACCATCGCTATTGGCTTCCCCCGCCGCGGCCAAGCAGCAGGGCCTGAGCTTCGATTGGATCCTCGTCGACGCCCCTTGCTCGGGCCTGGGGACCTTGGGGCGCAAACCCGAAATCCGCTGGCGGGTCCGGGAAGACGACCTTCCGGACTTGGCCAGGCAGCAGGGCCAGATCTTGAGGGAGTGGTGGCCCTTCCTCAAGCCGGGGGGACGTCTGGTCTATGCCGTCTGCTCGCTGGAGCCGGAGGAGGGCGAGCAGGTCCTCGCGGATCTATTAAAGACAGAGAGCGAGCTTCGCCTGGAGCAGGCCAGGGAATGGTCGCCGCTCGATTCGCCCGGCGATGGTTTTTTCGTCGCGAACTTGCGTCGGCGGGAATAGTCATTATATGTAAGTCCCAGCATGGCCGAAAAAGATTACTATCAAATCCTTGGGGTAGCGCCCACCGCCGGGGCCGACGAGATCAAGAAGGCCTACCGCAAGCTCGCCAAGCAGTACCATCCCGACGTCAACAAGGGGGACAAGGCGGCCGAGGAGAAATTCAAGGATATCTCCGCCGCCTACGACACGCTCAGCGACAAAAAGAAGCGCGAGGAATACGATCTGATGCGCCGGTTCGGTCCGGGCGCCGGCGGCGGGGGAGGCTTTCGGCCGGGCGGCGATTCCTACACCTACCGAGGCAGGCCCGGCGGCGGCTTCGAATACTCGACCTTCACCGGACCCGGCGGCGAGCGCGTTCAGTACGAGTTCGACGACCTGGGCGATATCTTCGGGGACATCTTCGGAATGGGCGGAGTCAAGGGCGGGCGGGGCAAGGGGTTCGGGGCGAAGGGGAAGCCGCCGCCCATCCGCGGGGCCGACCGGACCTACTCGATGGAGATCGATTTCCTCGATGCGGTGCGCGGCGCCACCACCAAGATCGCGGTCGACACCTTGGGGAAGCTCGAAAAGATCAACGTCAAGATCCCCCCGGGCGTGAAGAGCGGATCGAAGATCCGCTTGGCCGGGAAGGGAGAGCCCAGCCTTGGCAATGGGCCGGCGGGCGACCTCTACATCGAGGTCAAGGTGCGCCCCCATCCCTATTTTTCCCGGGAGGAGGACGACATCTACCTCTCGGTCCCCATCACCCTCGAGGAGGCCGTGAACGGCGCCACCATCGAGGTGCCCACCATCGAGGGGACCAAGTTGAAGATGAAGATCCCCGCCGGGACGCAGAGCGGCCAGAAGCTGCGCTTGAAGGGCAAGGGGGTCGCCCACCGCGATGGCTCGGGGCACGGCGACCAATACGTGGTGGTGCAGATCCAAATCCCGCCCCATCTCGACAAGGAAAGCCGCAACTTGCTCGAGGAGTTCTCGAAAAGGAACCCGTACCATCCGAGGGAGAAATTGTTTTAGGTGGTTCTAGATAGCTCTGGCTACACGGATATTAGAGTGTTATCCAGGCCTTGAACCATTGTTAGGTAAAATGTCGAGTTTCGCAGGGAGGCAAGAGAAAGCCTTAAGAATACTCGATGAAAACATTCGCATCTCCCAAAATAATTACCGCCAGCCTCGCGTTCTTTTTTTGCCTTATCTTTGGCGCCTCCGCCCGCGCGGCGACCGTTGTCGAGGTCCCGGGCAAGGCCCTGAGCAACCTCTTGGGGCAGCCGGTTGCCGGCATCCGGCTCTACGCCTCGACCGCCGGGGCGGGTCCGCAGCCCATCCCTTTCCAGATCGATGAAAAGACCGAGTCCGGCGCCTGGCTCATGGACCAAGAGGGGAAAGGGACAGGCATCCTCGATCCCCAAGACGTCTTGCTGTTTCACACCGACGACGCGGGCGCCGCTTTGGATCCCTCGAGCTTGCCCGCGGCGAAGGCCCGCGCGGAGATCCCGGTGGGGGGGAAGTTCGTCTACGCCCTTTCCGAAGAACAGCCCGCGGCGCGCTCTGCCAAGAGCTATGTCCGCTACCTGCCGGGGCAAGACCGCGTCAGCACCGCCTTCTACGACATCGGCTTTAATCCCCGACAGCCTTTGGTCCAGGACATCCTGGTCCTGCACAACGGCTCCAGCCAGGCCGACCTGCTCGACCGCTTCAAGGTGCGCTTCAACTTGGCGATCAAGCATTTCTTCGATTTCCAGATCGACGAATCCGGCGTGGATGCCCGCGTCGCCGGGACCCGTGTGGGCCCCATCCGGGTGATTCGCCGGGTGGTGGCCACCAAGAAGCTCGGTCCGATCAACTTGGTTCCGAAATCGGTGACCGACTTCTTGTTCTATCCCAACTGGGTCGAGGTGCCCACGCGCATCAACAATCCCCTCGACGGGCCGAAGTTCCTCGAGGACAAGACCGAGGGGCTGAGCGGCTATGATTTCTCCAAGGCCGTCTACGGCGCCACGGTCTACACCGCCGCTGGCGGGACCGCCGTGCTGGACGGCTCGGGGGGCGCCGAGGAGTCCGCGCTTTCCCAGGGGGCTTCCTCCTGGTGGGCCCTGAGCGGACCCATGGGCTCGCTCACGGTCGGGATCTCCAACGACCCCAAGCTCGCCGCGCTCGGCATCGCACCCAAGCTTCGTATCATCGATGACGCCAAGCGGAGCGATCCGCCCGAGGGGGAGGCGGGCGAGGCCTTGGTGGGTTTCGATCTGCCCTATCACAAGATCCCCAAGGGCTCTTACCTCATCCTGGTGAAACAGGTCTTTCCCTGGCGCTTCGTCCACGGACAGGAGCCCGCCTACCTGCAAGAGGCGAAAACGCTTCGGGTCGAGAGCGCGAAGGCCCTATAATGGGCGGCATGTTTCCAAAAATATTCCAGGGCGTTTCGGTGGTCGATTTCTCCCGGCTCCTGCCTGGCCCCTTCGCGACGCGCCTGCTGCATCAGTTGGGCGCCGAGGTCCATTGCCTGGTTCCGCCGCAGGGCGATGCGGTCCTCGGCGACTACACCCCCTTCGAGACCTTGCGGGAAGGCAAGGCCATCCACGCGGTGGACCTCAAGACCGAGGCGGGGAGGGCGGAGGCCCTGGAGTGGATCGCGAAGTCGCCGATTCTCATCGAGGGCTTCCGTCCCGGCACCATGGATAGGCTGGGGCTCTCCTTCGAGGCCTGCCGGCGCGTGCGCCCCGATCTTCTCTACGTCAGCCTGATCGGCTACCCCGCCCAAGATCCCAAGTACCTGCGGGGCGGCCACGACCTGAATTTTTTGGTCGAGTCCGGGATCTACAGCCTGCTGTACGGCGATGCCGGGACGGACATCCCGGCCTTGCAGGTCGCCGACGTCCTGGGCGGGCTCTACGCCGCGTTCCGGATCCTCGCCGCCTGGATCCAGCGCTCCCAGACGCCCGGGGCGCAGCGCATCGAGGTCTCCGTCGTGGAAAGCCTCGAGCACCTCTGGGAATACCTGCGGCACGAGAGCTCGAGCGGCCTGCTCTCGCTCTTGACCGGATCCCTGGCTCGTTACCGTATCTATTTCACCAAAGACCGGCAGCGGGTCGTGGTGGCGGGCCTCGAGCCCAAGTTTCTCCGAGCAACCCTGGAGGCGCTGCAGCTGGAATGCAGGGAAGGGGAAGGCGAGGAGGAGCTGGCGGCGCGGATGCAGGCGGCCTTTGCGCAGCGGGATCTGCAGTATTGGCGGGAGCGCTTCCGCGGGGTGGATGCCTGCGTGAGTTTCATCCCGAGTCGCGCCGAGGTCTTGGCGAGACGCGATTAACTGAAAAAGATCTCTCCCATCCGGTAGGTCTCGGGGTCGACGGTCTTCAATTTCTTGGCGACGCTGTGCAAGGGGACGGAGGCAATATCGTGCCCCTGGAGGGCGACCATGCGCCCGCTCTTGCCTTGCAGGGCCAGTTCCACGGCCGCCACGCCCAGGCGGGTCGCCAAGACGCGATCGTAGGCCGTGGGGCTACCGCCGCGTTGGATGTAGCCCAAGACCGTCGAGCGGACCTCCGCGGGGAGCCGGCGGCGCAGTTCCCCTTCGAGCAGGCCGGCGATGCCGCCCAGCTTCATGTTCCCGTATTCGTCGTGGTGCATGGGGGTGTGGAGGAGGGCGGGGGGATTCTGCTCGATGTCCAAGAGGATCTTCGCGTCCTCGCTGACCACGATGATGCTGAAGCGCTTGCCGATCTTCTGGCGGCGTTCGAGGATTTCCATGAGCCGGCTCATCCGGAAGGGCTGTTCCGGGATGAGGATGGCGTCGGCCCCGCCTGCGATGCCGGAGTAGGTCGCGATCCAGCCCGCGTGGCGCCCCATCACCTCGACGATCATGATTCGATTGTGGGACTCCGCGTTGGTGTGGAGCCGGTCGATGGCCTCCATGGCGATGTTCACCGCCGTGTCGAAGCCGAAGGTGAAGTCGGTTCCCCACACGTCGTTGTCGATGGTCTTGGGTACGCCGATGACTTTGACGCCCAGCTCGTGGAGCTCGTGGGAGAAGCGCATCGTCCCCTCGCCGCCGATGTTGACCAGGGCGTCGATGCGGTGGCGGGCCAGGTTTTTCTTGATGCGTTTGATGCCGCCCTCTTGTTTGAGCGGGTTGAAACGGGAGGTCCCGAGGATGGTCCCGCCCCTTGAGATGATGCCCGCCACGTCGATGGGCAGCAGGGGACGGATATTGTCCTCGTAGAGGCCCTTGAAGCCCTCGTAGATGCCGAATACCTTGACTCCGCCGAACTCCGCCCGCTTGACCACCGCGCGGATCGCCGCGTTCAGGCCGGGGCAATCCCCGCCCCCGGTGATGACCCCGATCGCGCGGACCGCGGCCTTTTTTTGTTTGGTTTTGCCGGAAGCTCCGCTAAGGTTTTTTCGCATATGAAGATCGCCCTCGCCCAGATTAACACGACCGTCGGAGATTTCGAAGGGAACTTAAGGCGGATCCTCGAAGCCCTGAAAAACGCGGGGAAAAAAGGCGCCGACCTGACGGTCTTCCCCGAGATGACCCTCACGGGCTACCCCCCCAAAGACCTCCTGGATCGGCCCGATTTCATCTCCGCCAACCTGCGGGCCTTGGGCGAGCTCTGCGCCAAGGTCAGGGATTCCGCCTGCCTGGTCGGTTATGTGGACCGCCGGGAGGAGGCGGACGGCAAGCCCCTGGCCAACGCGGCCGCCCTGATCTCCGACCGCAAGATCCTGGACGTGCAATATAAGCGGCTCCTGCCGACCTACGACGTCTTTGACGAGGGGCGCTACTTCGAGCCGGGGCGGGAATCCCCGGTCTTCGTCTTTCGCGGAACCTGCCTCGGCGTCAGCATCTGCGAGGATATCTGGAACGACCGGGCCTATTGGGGGCGGGCGCCCTATCCCGTCGACCCGGTCGGGGAGCAGGCGCGGGCCGGGGCCGAGCTGCTGATCAATATTTCGGCCTCGCCGTATTCGCGCGGCAAGGAGCGGATCCGGCGCGACCTCCTGCAGAGGCAGGCGCTTCGCTACCAGGCGCCCCTCGTCTACGTGAACCTGGTGGGCGGCAACGACGACCTGGTCTTCGACGGCCAATCCCTGGTGCTGAGCGCCGGCGGCAAGGTCTTGCGGCAATTGCGGGCCTTCGCGGAAGACCTGCAGGTGGTCGAGGTCGGCCGCTTGAAGCCGATCGCCCTCCCGAAGGCCTCGGAAGAGCAGCTCGTCCTCGAGGCCCTGATCCTGGGCCTCAAGGATTATATGCGCAAATGCGGTTTCACGAAGGCCGTGGTGGGCCTGTCCGGAGGCATCGACAGCGCCCTGACCGCCTGGATCGCCGCCCGGGCCTTGGGCCCCAAGAACGTCCTGGGGATCAGCCTGCCCTCGGAATTTTCCAGCCCCGGGAGCCTGAAGGACGCCGCGGCCCTCGCCAAGGCCCTCCGCATCGGCTACCGCGTCTATTCCATTGCCCCGCTCTATGAGCAGTACCGGCGGACCCTGGGCTACGACCAGGGGGGCAAGGTCGACGTGGCCCTGCAGAACATCCAGGCTAGGATCCGCGGGAATATCCTGATGGCCATCAGCAACCGCGAAGGCCATCTCCTGCTCAGCACCGGCAATAAATCCGAGCTCTCGGTGGGGTACTGCACCCTCTACGGCGACATGGCGGGCGGTTTCGCGCTGCTCTCCGACGTGCCCAAGACGCTGGTCTACCGCCTGGCCCACCTGGCCAACCGCATCGTCCCGGCGATTCCCCGGGCGACCTTCACCAAGCCGCCTTCGGCCGAACTGGCGCCCAATCAAAAAGACCAGGACGACCTACCGCCCTACGAGGTGCTCGACGCCATTCTGGAACGCTACATCGAAGGCCGCCAAAATCCCGAGCAGATCGTCGCGGCGGGCTATCCGCGCAAGACCGTGGTGGAGGTCCTGCGGCGGCTTGATGCCAATGAATACAAGCGCCAACAGGCCGCCCCCGGCATCCGGATCACCAGCAAGGCCTTCGGCTATGGCTGGCGCATGCCCATCACCAACCGCTATCGGGTGAAACTGTGAGGGGAAAGCTCTACCTGGTCCCGACCCCCATCGGAAATCTCAAGGACATCACCTTGCGCGGCTTGGAGGTCCTCCAGGGGGTCGACCGCATCGCCTGCGAGGACACCCGGCACAGCCTCAAGCTCTTGCAGGCCCACGGCATCTCCAAGCCCCTGCTCAGCCTGCACGAGCACAACGAGGCCAAACGGGTGGCCGTCCTCCTCGAAAGGCTCAAGGCCGGGGAGTCCATCGCCCTGATCAGCGATGCGGGGACCCCCCTGATCTCCGACCCCGGCTACCGCCTGGTGGCCGCCGTGCTCGAGGCGGGCCTGGACCTGGAGGCCCTGCCGGGGCCCTGTGCGGCCATCAACGCCCTCGTCGCCAGCGGCCTTCCCACCGACAGCTTTTATTTCGTCGGCTTCTTGCCGCCGAAAAGCGCGGCGCGACAACGGCGCTTCGAGGCCTTGCGGGAATTTCCCAGCACCCTGATCTTTTACGAATCCCCGCACCGCATTCAAAAATTCTTGGTCGAGGCCTTCGCGGTCTTCGGGGGCCGGCGAGTGGTCCTGGCGCGGGAGATGACCAAAAAATTCGAGGAGTTCTACCGCGGGCCCTTGCGGGACCGGATCGAGGGCTATGGGCTACGGAGCTGGAAGGGGGAGTTCGTGGTCTTGATCGCCGGTGCGGAAAAATAAATAATATTCAGGAATTAACGATAATACCTCAAGAAAATGATAAAGATTGAGCCGCGCCCCCTCGGATCCGACCTGCGGCCTGGCGCGGCGGGGGCCGGCCCGGAGGCCATTCTTAAAAAATGACCAAGCTTTCCCGGGCCTTCCAGGATTATGGCTTGCCAGGCTTCCGAACCCCGTGCTAAGGCCTAGGCGCTTTTGCAACGGCGTTATTGCCTTGTGTTGACAAGCTATTTGTTTCGGTCGGTTAGCTCCGGCCTCCCGCGATGACCCCAAAATATTGGATTTTCTGGGTTCAAACGCGGGTATTGTCAGCAAATATCGCCCGTTGCGGCCCCGGCTTCGATGGTGCTTCTCGAGTGGGCTAGGAAGACTTCTTCCCCCGCTTTTTTTTTGCTTAAAATTTCCCCGGGGCTTTTTTAGGGCCCGAATTGAATCATTTTCATGGATCGCGAACTCGACAGCGTTTGGAGATTGGCCGAGCCCTTGGCCCGCAGCATGGGCTACGAATTATTGAGGGTCGAGAGCAGCGGGGGCCACGGCGACAAGATCCTCCGCCTTTATTTGGACAAGGAGGGCGGCATCGGGATCGACGATTGCGAGCGCTTCAGCCTCGCCTTGGGCCCGGTTCTGGATGTTGAGGCGGAGCTGGCGGGGAGTTATCATTTGGAGATCTCTTCCCCCGGCCTGGATCGCCCCTTGAACAAGTTGGAGCACTACGCCGCCCAGCTGGGGAACATCGTCCAGGTCACGACCGAGGAGCCGATCGATGGCCGGCGGCATTTCAAAGGGGAATTGACTCGGGTCGCCGGGGAAGGCGAGGGCGCCGAGCTCGAGGTGAAGATCGACGGGCAATTGCACCGCGTTCCGCTCGCCAAGGTGAAGAAGGGGCAATTGGATTATTTCGCCAGCGAGGCGAAGCACAAGGCCGCTTCCGGAAAAGGCCGGAAGCCGGGCGCCAAAAGTTCATAGGAGAAGATCATGCCACCGCGCAAAAGGAAAACGGCGAAAGAAAACGTCAAGTCGATGTTCATCAACCTCAATGCGGTCCTCGACCAGGTGAAACGCGACAAGGGCATTCCCCGGGAGATCTTGGTCGATGCGATCGAGACCGCGATGGTTTCCGCCGCCCGCAAGAAATACGGCCACGACGCCGAGCTCGAGGCCCAGTACAACGAAGAGCTGGGCGAGGTCGAGCTGTTCCAATTCCGCAACGTGGTCGAAAACGTCGAGACCCCCGCCACTCAGATCACCCTGGAAGAGGCGGTCAAGCTCGACCCCGAGGCGCAAGTCGGCGACGAGCTGGGCGAGAAGCTCGACTCCTACCAGTTCGGCCGCATCGCCGCGCAGACCGCCAAGCAGGTCATCATCCAGAAGATCCGCGAGGCCGAAAGCGACATCATCTACAATGAATACAAAGACCGGGTGGGCGAGCTCATCACCGGCATCGTCCGCCGCTTCGAGAAGGGCACCATGGTCGTCGACCTGGGCCGCACCGAGGCGATCATCCCCGTCTCCGAGCAGGTCCCTACCGAGACCTACAAGACCGGCGAGCGCATCCAGGCCTATTTCCTCGAGCTGCGCAAGGGACTCAAGGGCCCGCAGCTGATCCTGTCCCGGCGTAGCCCGGCCCTGATCCGCTCGCTCTTCGCGATGGAGGTGCCCGAGATCAACGAGGGCATCGTCGAGATCAAGAACGTCGCCCGCGAGGTGGGCAGCCGCGCCAAGGTGGCGGTCTACTCCAAAGACAGCGACGTCGACCCGGTCGGCGCCTGCGTCGGCATGAAGGGCAGCCGCGTCCAGTCGGTGGTCCAAGAGCTGCGCGGCGAGAAGATCGACATCGTCACTTGGGACGACGACCCCGCGCGCTTCGTGTGCAACGCGATCGCCCCCGCGGAAGTGGCCAAGGTCATCATCCACGAGAAAGACCATTCGATGGAGATCATCGTCCCCGACGACCAGCTTTCCCTGGCGATCGGCCGGCGCGGTCAAAACGTCCGCCTGGCCGCCCAGCTCACCGGCTGGAACATCGACATCTACAGCGAGACCAAGCACGACGAGATGACCAAGCGGGCCAAGCTGGCCTTGGTCGCCGACTTGGGCATCGAGGAGAGCATGGCCAGCATCTTCTACAGCCACGCCTTCCGCACCACCAAGGAGATCGCCGAGAACACCGTCGAGGAATTCCTGACCCTGCCGGGCATCAACCAAGACCGGCTCCGGGAGATCCATCAGCGCGCGGTCGAGGTGATGGCGATGCCGGTCGAGCAGCGCCCCAGCGAAATCTTTCTCCGCGAGGAGGCGCGCAAGGCGGAAGAGGAACGTAGGCGCCTCGAGGCCGAGCAAAAGGCCCTGGCGGAGGCCCGGGCCGCCGCCGAGGCGAAGGCGGCGGAGGAGGCCAAGGCCGCCGCGGAGAGCCCCGCGGAACCGACGGAAGCGAACTCCTCGGAGGCCAGCTAGGATTTTTGGGAAAGTACCGGCGGCGGAAGCCGGCCGTTGAAAGACCACCGGTGATGGGGCCAAACCGCCGCAGGCGGATGGGCGGGCGGTGCTAGGCACCGGATTCATTCCGGCGGGAATAGAGTCTTTTTTCAACTGCCGCCTAATTGCCCTGGTTTTTCCAGCGCCGTTTCGATAACTATTTTTTAGGATTCTCCTTTATGGAAAATAAACAAGGCGTCGTCGAAAAACGCATCAAGCCCGGCATCATCCGCCGGCGGGCCAAGGCCACCGAGCCCGAGGCCCCGGCCAAGGAAGAGGCTGCCGCCCCAGCCGACCAGGCCGAGGTCGCTCTCGCCCCGCAAGCCGCTGCGCCCGAGCCGGCCGCTGCGCCGGTGGAACCTAGAGAAGTCGTCGCCGAGGCGCCCGAGGCAGCCCCGGTTCCCGCCGTCGAGGCCAAGCCGGCCGAGGCTGCGCCCGCGGTCGCCAAGCCCGTCGCCCCGGAGAAATCGGCCCCCGCCGTCGAGGCCAAGGCTGAGCCCAAGGTCATCGGTCCCCGCGCCCTACCGGAAGGGCCTCCGGTCGGCACGATCATCCAACTTCCCCACATGAAGAAGAAGGCCGATGCCGGTTCCGCCGTGCCCGCGGGCCTGCGCGGTCCGCGCGAAGAGGGCGCTCCGGCGGAGCCCTCCGAAGAGGAAGATCGGAAGCTGAAGGTCAAGAAGGGCGCCAAGAAGGGCACCACCGGAAAATTGGAGGAAGACGAGCTGGGCATCGACGGGATCGGCCGCGTCAGCACGCTCTCCCAGATCGCCCGCATTTCCACCCATAATACCGCCGAGCGCGTCTTCCAGCCGGCCCGCTCCGTCAAGCGGCGCAAGACCAAATCCCGGGTCGCCGGCAAAAAGACCGAGACCACCCTGCCCAAGGCCATCAAGCGGGTGGTCAAGATGGGCGACACCATCACGGTCGGCGACTTGGCCCAGCAATTGGGAGTGAAGGGCGGCGAGCTGATGAAGAAGCTCATGGCGATGGGCACCATGGCCACCCTCAACCAGGCGGTCGATTTCGACACTGCGTCGGTCCTGGCCCAGGAGTATCAATGGGAGGTCAAGAAGACGAGTTTCGAGGAGGAAGAATTCCTCAAGACGGAAGAGGACAAGCCCGAGGCCCTGGTCACCCGCGCCCCGGTCGTGACGGTAATGGGTCACGTCGACCACGGTAAGACCTCCCTGCTCGACGCCATCCGCTCCACGCAGGTGGCGGAAGGCGAGCACGGCGGCATCACCCAGCATATCGGCGCCTACCGGGTCCGCCTGAGCGGCGATCGCGAGCTGACCTTCCTTGACACCCCGGGCCACGAGGCCTTCACCTCGATGCGGGCCCGCGGCGCCTCCGTGACCGATATCGTGGTCTTGGTGGTCGCGGCCGACGACGGGGTCATGCCCCAGACCATCGAGGCGATCCACCACGCGAAGGCCGCCGAGGTTCCGATTATCGTGGCGGTGAACAAGATCGACAAGCCCGAGGCCCAGCCCGACAACGTCAAGCGGCAGTTGGCCGAGCAGGGCCTGCTAGCCGAAGACTGGGGCGGCGACACGCTCTTCGTCCATGTCTCGGCCAAGACCAAGAAGGGCATTCCCGAACTGCTCGAATCGATTTTCCTCCAGACCGAGATGCTCGAGCTGAGGGCCAATCCCAACAAGCTCGCCAAGGGAGTGATTATCGAGGCCCGGCTCGAGAAGGGGAGAGGCCCGGTAGTGACCGCCCTGGTCCAGGAAGGGACGCTGCGGCTGGGCGACATCGTGGTCGCTGGTCCGCACTTCGGCAAGGTCCGGGCGATGATCAACGACCGCGGCGAATCCGTGGAGACCGCCGGTCCTGGCCTTCCCGTCGAGGTGCTGGGGCTGGACGGGGTGCCCCAGGCCAGCGACGCGATCCAGGCCCTCAAGGACGAGAAGACCGCCAAGCAGATCGCCGAGCACCGCCAGCGCAAGGCCCGCGAGCAGAAGATGACCGCGCCCAGCAAGATGAGCCTGGAAGACCTGTTCAGCAAGCTGAAGAGCGGCGAGACGAAGGAGCTCTCCCTGATCCTCAAGGCCGACGTCCAGGGCTCGGTCGAGGCGGTTCAGGCCTCCCTCGAGAAGCTCTCCACCGACCAAGTGCGGGTCAACGTATTGCATTCCGGCGTGGGCGGCATTACCGAGTCCGACGTTATGCTCGCCAGCGCCTCCAACGCGGTCATCATCGGCTTCAACGTCCGTCCCGACACCAAGGCTCGCGAGATCGCCGAGCAAGAGGGCGTCGAGATCCAGGTCTACCAGATCATCTACGACGCGGTGGAGGACGTGAAGAAGGCCATGGAAGGGCTCCTCGAGCCGACCCTCAAGGAAAAATACCTGGGTCGCGCCGAGGTCCGCGAGGTCTTCAATATCAGCAAGGTCGGGAACGTCGCGGGCTGCTACGTCATCGACGGAAAGCTGCAGCGGAACGCGAACGTCCGCCTGCTCCGCGACAGCGTCATCCTGCACGAGGGCAAGCTTTCGTCTCTGAAGCGGTTCAAAGACGACGCCCGCGAGGTGGAGAAGGGCTACGAGTGCGGTCTCGGGATCGAGGGCTACAACGACCTCAAGGTTGGAGACCTCATCGAATGCTACCAGATCGAGACCGTGAAGACCAAATTGAGCTCCGGTAAGGAATAGGGGCTGGCGGCCAGGGCCCCGCGAGGGCGATGGCCGCTTGTCCTGGGATGCTTCGCATGGTCGTCGGCGTCGCCCAATTCGAACTCTTCATGCCCTACAATCACTCCCTGAAGGAAAAACGCCATATCCTGGGGAAATTGAAAGATCGGGTCCTGGCGCAGCTGAAGGTCGTGGTCTCGGAAGTGGGGCACCAAGAGCTGTGGCAGAGAGCCAGCCTGGGCTTCGCCGTGGTGGGCGGCGACGAGAGGACCCTCGATTCCTTGATCACCCGGACGATGCAGGCGATCGTCGCGATGAATTTAGGCGAGATCACGCGGGAAGACCGCGACATGATCCATTACGAGTAAGATGAAATCAGGAAGAGACAAACGCATCGCGGAGGAGATTCGCCGCGAGGTCAGCCAAATCCTCCATTTCGAGATGAGCGATCCCCGCATCTCCGGCGCGACCGTGACCGGGGTCAAGGTCAGCCCCGACCTGCGCCTGGCGCGGGTTTATTACGCGCTGCCCGGGGCCGAGGCCCGCAAAGAGGCCGTCTCGGCCGCCTTGAAGAAGTCCGCCGGCTACGTAAGGCACCTCTTGACCGAGCGGCTCGACATGAAGTTCTCCCCGCAGCTCGATTTCTTCTACGACGAGTCCTTCGAGATCTCGGAGAACATCGACAAACTCTTCCAGAAGATGCCCGAAGGGTCCGAGGGCGAATAACAGGCTGTTGAAAAACCACCGGTGCTTGGGCCAATCCGAAGGATTTTTGGGCGGTGAATGGAGCCGGATTCATTCCGGCAGGAATAGAATCAGTTTTTCAACAGCCTCATAATGCTCGCGAGGTGAATTTGGACGCCTTCCTCGTCATCGACAAGCCGCAGGGCTTGAGCTCCCAACAAGCCGTGACCCGCCTGCGCCGGGCCTTGGGGCAGGCCAAGGCCGGCCACACCGGCACCCTCGATCCCCTGGCCACCGGCGTCCTGGCCGTGGCCTTCGGCGAGGCGACCAAGGTCATTCCCTTCCTGGACGAGTCTCGAAAGGTTTACCGGGTTGTCGGGATGCTGGGCGTCACCACCGACAGCTACGACGCGGAGGGGAGGGAGACCGAGCGGCGATCCGCCGCGGGGATCTCGCTGCAGGACCTGACCGCGGCCTTGCCCGGCTTCCTCGGAGAGATCGAGCAGCGGCCGCCGCCATACTCCGCGATCAAGAAAGAAGGGAAGCCGCTCTACGCCTATGCCCGGTCCGGGGAGGCGGTGGAGGCGCCGGTCCGGCGGGTCCATATTTTTTCGCTCGACTTGGAAGGTTTTGATCCGCCGCGCTTTGTCCTTCGGGTGGAATGCTCCAAGGGGACCTACATCCGCTCCCTGGTCCATGACCTGGGCGCCCGCTTGGGCTGTGGCGCCCATGTCGTCGAGCTGCGGCGCCTGGCCAGCGGTGCTTTCCGCGAGGCGCAAGCGCTGTCCCTGGCCCAGGTCGAGGCCTCGCCGGCCGCGGTCGCGGGTCATTGGCTGAGCATCGAGAGCTGCCTGCGGCATCTGCCCGGCCTTCCCCTGGAATCGGAGGCGGAGCGAGCTCGGGTGCAGGCCGGGGTTCCGCTCCATCGCCTGCGACAAGTCCTTGAAAGCAATAGTTATTTTAACGAGACTCTGGTTTTGACCTATGCGGGAAAGATCGTCGCCTTGATCGAGTCCGGGGCGGCGGGGGAGTTTCGTTACGGCCGGGTCTTGAACCGCTAAGCCGCTGTTTATTGGCGCTTTACAAGGTTTTTTCCCTGTGTTAGTCGACCCCGCCTTCTAATTTTGTTTTTCTGGTTTTCAGGAAGGCGAAGCCAAGTATAATAATCGAATACGGAATTTTTTTTATGATCTCTGGAGAAAGCAAAACTGAAACAATCCGCAAATTCCAGCGCGCCGAGTCCGACACCGGCTCGCCGGAGGTTCAAGTCGCCTTGTTGACCCGGCGGATTGATTCCCTGACCGAGCATTTCAAGACGCACGCGAAGGACCACTCCTCGCGGCGTGGCCTGTTGAAGCTCGTCGGCCAGCGTCGGCGCTTGCTGGAATACCTCAAGCGCAACGACCGCGGCAAATACACCCAGTTGATCGGCGATTTGGGCCTGCGCAAGTAAGCGCGGGCCGTTTTTTTTCTAACGTGATGCGCCACGCGAGCGGGGCAGGCACCGGGAGGGTCGATTTTCAAGACTGATAATTTAAGCTGATGGCCTCAAACCCGTCGTGGCTTGAGGGAATCCGCCTAAATTATCAGTTTTTATTTTCCTTCCCGCGAGCTTGTTCTTCTCCCGACAGCCCATCCACAAATAAGTCGAAGGCAGCGGCGCCTGAAGCGGCCCCTTGCATTCGCGATTCGTAAGGAGAGACGTCTCATGGGCGAAATTCATCGTGTTGAATGTGAAATCGGGGGCAGGACCCTCGTCATCGAAACCGGCCGCGTGGCAAAGCAGGCCGCCGGTTCCGTCACCGTGCGCTACGGCGATACCATCGTCCTGGTCACGGCCTGTGCCAGCTCGGAACCTCGGGAAGGGATCGATTTCCTCCCCCTGACCGTCGACTACATCGAAAAGACCTTCGCCGCCGGCAAGATCCCCGGCGGCTTCTTCAAGCGGGAGGGCAAGCCCAGCGAAAAAGAGGTGCTCACCAGCCGCTTCATCGATCGGCCGATCCGTCCCCTGTTTCCGGAGGGATGGGCCTGCGAGACTCAGATCATCGCGACGGTCCTGTCGGCCGACACCGACAACGACCCCGATACCCTCGCCATGATCGGCGCCTCCACCGCCCTGACGATTTCCGATATCCCCTTCAACGGCCCGATCGGCGGCTGCCGCATCGCCCGGGTGAACGGCCAGATCTTGATCAACCCGACCTTGACCCAACTGGACGAAACCGACGTCGAGATCATCCTCGCGGCCAGCAAGGACGCGATCGTCATGGTAGAAGGTGGCGCCCGAGAGGTCTCCGAGTCCGATATGATCGCGGCCCTGCGCGCCGGCCACGACGCCCTGCAGCCGGTCATCGCCGCCCAGAACAAACTGCGCGAGCTGGTGAACAAGGAAAAGCGGGCCATCCCCGAGGTCGTCAAAGACCACGAGCTCGAAGCCAAGGTTCGCGAACTGGCCCACGGCAAGATCGTGAAGGCCTTCGCGGTCCGCGAAAAATTGGCCCGCGGCAAGGCCGTGAAAGAGGTCAAGAAAGAGCTGAAGGCCGCCTTGATCACCGAGGACAGCCCCGAAGAGCTCGAAGGAAAGGTCAGCGCCGCCTTCGAGGCCTTGGAGAGCGAGATCCTGCGCAAGCAGATCGCCACGCAAAAACAGCGCATCGACGGCCGCGGCTTGACCGACATCCGTCCCATCACGATCGAGGTCGGTATCCTGCCCCGCGCCCACGGTTCCGCGCTCTTCACCCGCGGCGAGACCCAGGCCCTGGTCGCCACCACCCTTGGCACCTCCGAGGACGTGCAAATCATCGACACCCTGCTCGAAGAGGGCACCAAGCACTTCATGCTGCACTACAATTTTCCGCCCTTTTCCGTCGGCGAGACCAAGCCCCTGCGCAGCCCGGGCCGCCGCGAGATCGGACACGGGGCCTTGGCCGAGCGCGCGGTGACCAAGGTGCTTCCCCCCGAGGAAGAATTTCCTTACACCATCCGCATCGTCAGCGAGATCCTCGAGTCCAACGGCTCCTCCTCGATGGCGACCGTCTGCGGCTCCTCGCTCTCCATGATGGACGCTGGAGTCCCGATCCGCGCCGCCGTCGCGGGCATCGCGATGGGCCTGATCAAGGAAGACAGCCAGTACCTGGTGCTCTCCGACATCCTTGGCGACGAGGACCACCTGGGCGACATGGACTTCAAGGTCGCCGGCACTACCAAGGGCATCACCGCCCTCCAGATGGACATCAAGATCGAAGGGCTGCCTCCGCAGGTCATGGAGCAGGCCCTCGAGCAGGCCCGCCAAGGCCGCATGCACATCCTGGGCGAGATGGCCAAGGCCTTGGACATGCCCCGCGAAAATATGTCTCCCTATGCGCCGCGCATGGTCCAGATCCAGATCAACAAAGAAAAGATCCGCGACATCATCGGACCGGGCGGCAAGGTCATCCGCGGCATCGTCGAGCAGACCGGCGCCAAGATCGACGTCGAGGACGACGGTTCCGTCAAGATCTTCAGCAGCAACGAGCAGTCGCTCCTCAAGGCCCGCCGCATGATCGAGGCGATCGTCGAAGAGCCCATCGAGGGTCGGGTCTACCGGGGCAAGGTCCGCAAGGTGGTCGATTTCGGCGCCTTCGTCGAGATCATCCCCGGAACGGACGGTCTCCTGCACATCTCCCAGCTCTCCGAAAAACGGGTGGGCCGGGTTACCGACGTGGTGCAAGAGGGCGACGAAGTCATCGTGAAATGCCTCCGCGTCGAGCGCGACGGAAAGATCGGCCTGAGCCTCAAAGAGGCGGTGGGCCTGCGTCCCGACGCCGAAGGCGGTGGAAAGCTGGATGAGCCCCCTCCCAATAAAAATTAAACGGCTCGGCGCGGCCCCGGGCTTTGCGGCCCCCGCCTACATGAGCGCGGGCGCGGCGGGGATGGACCTCTGCGCCGCCCTCGAAGTTCCCGTACGCCTCGAGCCGCGGCAGCGTGCCCTGGTCCCCTGCGGTTTCTCCATCGAATTGCCCGAGGGCTACGAGGCCCAGGTGAGGCCTCGCTCGGGTCTGGCCATCCGCAACGGGATCACCTGCCTCAATTCGCCCGGCACCATCGACCACGACTATCGCGGCGAGGTGAAGGTCATCCTGGTCAATTTGGGCGAGGAACCCTTCGAGATCAAGGCGGGCGACCGCATCGCCCAGCTGGTGATCCAGAAGGTCGAACGGGCCGCGATCGAGGTGGTCGAAGAGCTGGCCGGCACCGAACGCGGCGCGGGCGGTTTTGGCAGCACGGGGCATTGACGATGAATCCAGCCTATCTCGATTTGTTGAAGGCGGCGGAGGGGGCTATGGCCCATGCCTACGCCCCTTATTCCGGGTTTCACGTCGGGGCGGCCCTGCGCACCCGCGGCGGCAAGGTCTTCCTGGGCTGCAACGTCGAGAACAGCAGTTTCGGGGCCGCCATCTGCGCCGAGCGGGTCGCCGTCTACAAGGCGGTCAGCGAGGGGGAGGGGGGCTTCGAGGCGATCGCCGTGGTGTCGCGCGACGACCCTCGGGTCATGCCCTGCGGCATCTGCCGGCAGGTCTTGTGGGAGCTGGCCGGGGACATCGATGTGGTGATCGGCGGCGTTTCTTCGGTTGAAGTCCGGAAGCTTTCCAGCCTATACCCCGACCCGTTTCAAAAATCCTAGCGGCGGCTTCCGCCCGATACGATCCCGAGGTAGCAAGTGGCTCAATACAACCGTCCTCCCAAATCCAAGGCACCCAAGCCCGACGAGTTTGTCTCCTTCTTCGACCACCTGACGCGCTATTTTTTGATCCATCAGAACAAGTTTTGGATCCTGCTCGCGGTGGTGGTGCTGGGCTTTTCCGGATACGCCTTGAACCGCTATCTGGCCGGTAAAAAGATGCACGACCTGGCGATGGATTACATGAAGGCCGAGCAGGCCCCGCCCGCCGATTCTTTGAAGGCCTGGGAGGCCCTGGTCGGCCTCAAGCCGCCGAGCCCGCTCAAGGAAGTCGTGGATCTGCAGGTGGCCGGGGCCCTGGCCGGCCAAGGCCAGTGGGAGGCGGCCGCGCAGGCCTTCCAAAAGGGCGCGGACTCCAAGTCTTTCACCCTCTGGTCCGTGGCCCAATTGGGCAAGGCCGTGGCCCTCGAGAACGCCAAGAAATTCGACCAGGCTTTGTCCGTCTACCAAGAGATTGCCTCCCTGAAGGACGACCCCTTCCGCTTTCGCGGCCAGCTTGGGCAGGCCCGCGTTTACCTCGCCATGGGACAGCCCACCGAGGCGGAGAACATCCTGTTCAGCCTCCTGGTGAAGAGCTCGGATGCGCCGGAACCGGTCAAGGGCGCGGCCCTCAGCCAGCTAGTGGCCATGAAGGTCAAGCCGGCCTCCAATCCTGAGACCCACTGAATTCGGTGCTAAAATAGGGCTTGCGGGGAGCTGTCCCTTCCGGGACCTGCGGAACTCGCCTCTATGGACTTGCACCTATGTCCCGCTGGTGAACTCGTAGTTTCAAGGAAAGCTCAGACAGTCCTCGGGCCCTCCAGGGACAGCTCCCCGCAAGCCCTATTTTAGGACATTTGTATTTTGGATTTCGGAAGGTCAGGCTTAGGGTTGGGTTTCGGGGGCAGATTCGGGGGAGCCTCGCCGAATGCGGAATATCTTCGCCTGGGTCTTCGGGGTTGGGCCGAAGGTCTCCAATAATTCGAAATTTGGATTTTCCGGATAGCGTCCCCAGGGGCCCCATTTGGCGGTCACCAGGTAATAATCGCCGCTTTGCCGGTTCACGTAATCGAGGACGGCCTCGGGGCTGCGCGGCAGGATCGGGATATTGAGCTTGAATTTCTCCATCGCCACCCGCACCTCGACGCGCGGGTAATCGCTGATCACCACCTTCCGCAAGGTGAGGCTGCGCAGGTAGTCTCCCGTGTACCAATTGGCGATCAGGGTCGCATCCTTGGGCAGGTTTTTGTTGATCCAATCCGCCGCGGCGTATTCCTCCGGCGAGCAATTGAGCACCCAACCGCCCCAGGTCGTCCCGTCCTTGTTGACCAGGAGGGCCAGGACCACCGCCAGGCTCAGGCCGATCAGGCGGGCGCGTCGCTCGCGCGTGACGGCGAGGATCAGCCGCCACAGGAAATAGGCGAACATGCAGGAGAGGCTCAGGCTGATCGGCAAGAGGTAACGGTAGTACTTGGAGGTGAAGGAGATGAATCCGAAGGGGATGAGGAACAGGATCAGGAAGAAGAAGACGTAGGAGAGGAAGAAAAAGCTCGTGCCCTCGTGGATTCGCCGCTTGCCTTCCCGGGGGTTCCAGAGGATCCAGAAGGCCCCCGCAAAGGCCCCGCCCACCGCCAAATAGTCCAAGAAACGCTTGGTCCCGGCGCCGTCCAGGCCGAAGGTCGCGAAGAAGCTCCCGATCGAGCGGCCGGCCAGATTGAAGAAACCCAGGTTGCGGAAGATTTCTTGGGAAAAGGTCTGCCAGCCCGCGTGGAGCTTTTCCCAAAAGGTGGGGTTCTGTCCCATGGCCTTGAGGATGCCCTCGGTGCCGGCCTTGCCCGTCGCCAGGGCCCCGGTGAAGAGCGGAGTGGCGAGGAACTTCCAATTCCAGACCAAGAGGCAGGCGAGGAAGATGCCGCCCGCCAAGAGATTGCCCCAGAGCCAACGCTTGTCCCGGGTCTTGAGATAGACGTGGAGCGCGTGGACGGCGAAGAAGGGCACTACGAAGACCGCGGGCACGGGGTTGATGAAGGCGAGGGCGGTGAAGAAGACCCCGAACCAGACGAAGTCCCCCCAGATTCGGCTCTGCGCCGCCCACAGGTAGAAGAGCAGGGCGGGGGCGAGCATGGGGATGGCGTAGGCCTCCGAGAAACCCGCATTGGTGCGCAGGATGTGCACCGGTGAGGCGCCCCAAAGCGCCGCCGCGACCAGTCCCAAAAAGGTCGCCACCAGGTCGGCGGACAGGGCTGGAGGGGCGGGGCCTTTTTTCTTCGCCTTGGGCGGCGGGCCCAGGTCGTCCTGGACGATGTCGCGCAGGCCCAGCTTGGCGAAGAGGTAGAGCGAGAGGGTGCTTAAGGCCCCGAAGACCTGCGAACCCCAGGCCCAGAGGGCCCAGGCGGAGAAGGGGCCGGAGATGCCGAGGACCCCGGCCAAGATGTAGCAGCCCTGCAGCTCGAAGATCGGCACCTCGCCCACCAGATAGGGATCGTATTTGGAAAGGTGGCCGGTTTGGATCAGGGCCTCGGTGCGGATGTGGTGGCGATAGGGGTCGGCGTCGAGGAGCTTGTCGGGCCATTTGAGGCCGTTTTGCAGGCGGATGTTGAGGCTGAAGAAGAAGATCAGGCCCAGGGTTGCCAGCAATAAACCCTCTTTCAGCAGGCGGCCCAGCCAGGGGCGGGTGGGCGCCTCCGACTCGAGGGGCTTGGTCGCCTCGTCTTCTTCGAAGCCCGTGCTCAGATGCCGGCGGCGCCGGTAGATCTCGACCCCGGCGCCCGAGGCGAGGATTAGGGCGAAGACCCCCCAGACCGTCGCGGTCGTCAAGGGCAGGGAGAAGAGCCCCTGGGCCAGCAGGAAGAAGATCGTGTAAAAGGCGATGCCCGTCAGCAGGGAGAGGAGGATGCGGTCGGTCCAGGAATGGATCTCGCGGATCGCACGGGGGGCCAGGCGAAATAGGCTCAGGCCCGTGAGCGTGAAGAGCAAGATCGATTTGAGGCAGGCGAGGGCTAGGGCCATAGTATTCTTTTACAAGCAATTATTGTACCGGACAAGCGGGACGATTTTGCCATAAGCACCTTATTTTCTTGAAAATTTATCTTTGTTTCCCCATATTGGGTCGCAACCTGGGTATTGGTGGGTCGGACCGCGCCTCACTCCAAGCGGTCTCCCAAATTATTAAAAAGGAGAGCTCCCATGAGAATATCGATCAAAACGGCTTTATTGGCCTGCTGCCTGCTACTGGGCAGCGCGCAGGTCTGGGCGCAGCCAGCCCCCTGTGATCCCGCCTCGGCACCGCTAACCCCTGGCTCTTGTCAGTTTCCCAATACGACATTTCCGAACGGCGGACCGGATTGCTACGTCTGTCAGGCCGTCATCGGCGGCCCCAATGTCTGCGTCCCCGATGATACGGTCTGCGAGGGCATGGCCGGAGGCGACTCCGATCCCAACATCTGCCGCATCGCGATCTGCACGCCCGGGGCTACCAATCGGTCGAATCCCAGCGGCTGCGAATACTTTATCGATCCTTCCCCCACGCCCATCCCGCAGTGCTTCCTCTGCAATGACTCTACCGCGCCCTTCAGCAACCACTGCCCCAACGGCGCCTGCGAGCCGGGGTTGGGTGAGACCATTGCCACCTGTCAGCTCGACTGCTTGGTGCCGGGGATGACGCCGACGCCGCTGCCCACCCAAACGCAGATGGACAACGCCTGTACGCCTCCGGGGATAACCTTTGACGGACCCCCTTTTAACGTCGGAGGAACGGGCTCCTGTGAAGACGGCAACGTCTGCACTACCGATAGCTGCGTAGGCAGTAGCTGCGTTCATACCAACAATAGGTGTTCCATAGACACTTCCGACCTTTGTTGCCCCTCGGGCTGTACACCGCCTCCGGCGGGTGGGATTTGCGGCAACAACACGAATTGTGACGTGGACTGCAAGCAGATCGACTGTCCTGTCCCGTCTCCTTCTCCGACCCCGACCCCGGTGCCTCCGCCCTTCGTGGGATGCCTGGAGGGCAGCGGCGGCTTTGGGCACAGCAAGAGCGGCCCCGGTTGCGGTGGTTTTGCGTGTAGCCTGAATCCCGCGGCCTCGCCTCTGCCGGGCTTCGGGTTCATGCTGGCCTTGGCCTCCGCCCTGGGCCTCGGTGCCTATCGCGGCCTGCGTAAGCGGCGCGGTTAAAGGCGCAGCGCTTGACATTAAAAACCCGTCTCGGGCGACCGAGGCGGGTTTTTTTTATGCCATCTTTCGGTGGCAGAACCCTTTCCTTGCTAACTCATTAAAATCTTGACCTATTTTCTCCAATCCCGTATTTTTTGTACCACCTTAGCCCCTTTCTCCCCGAAAAAATTGGAGGCCCCGATGCAAGTTAGAACCCAAAAAAATCGCTCCTGGAAAATGATTTTGCCGCTGCTAGGCCTGTTTTTCGCGGCCCTGCTTTACTTTGGACCGAAGCAAGCCAATGCGGTCCCTGGCGCAGCCTGTAACCCCAATGCACCCAGTGCCTGCGATGTCTGTAACCTGGAAAGCTGTGTGGACGTAGGGGTCGCCGCGCCCGATTTTCGCTGTGAGAACGGCAATGGCAGCACCGACCCCGCTTCCACCCCAACGCCGGCCTGTCCCTTGATCGCCGAGGCGCCCGGTTGCTGGGATGCCTGTACGGAGGTGCCGATTGGAGACGGGTTCGAGCAGGCGGAGTGTTCCCCAAACGACGGTTTTTGTAACGACATTTCTGGGGGGAATGCCTCGAATGAATGCCGAACAGGGGTGTGTACAACGGACCCCTTCTTTGATTCAAACAATCCCTCGGGTTGCGATTACACCTTTACGCCGGATGCCTCTACAGAATGTCGTAATTGCATTGCAGAGGGTCAAGTGACCCTCCAAAACTGCGGTAATGGTATCTGTGAAAAAGGCGAGGGCGAGACCTTTGATAATTGCTCCATTGATTGCCGCGTCCCAGGATTCACGGGACCTTTGCTTTCCGAAGGAGATCCCACTTTAGATGCGGCATGCCCTGATATTCCGACGATTTCCTTGGTCACCTTTAATGGTCCCCCGTACAACGAACCCTTCAGTGACCTTTGTGAAGATGGGGATGTCTGCACAAACAATGCCTGTGGTGGTGCTGCGACTCGCTCTTGCATTATTACCGCCAAGGCCTGCTCGATCAACACCGCGGACTTCTGTTGTCCCAGCGGCTGCAACCCTCCCGCTGCGGGCGCAAACTGCGGTCCAAACGACGCTAACTGTGACGTGGATTGTTATATCCCGGAAGACTGCCAGCCTACCCCGACTCCCGTTCCTCCGCCTTTCCTCGGCTGTCTCGAAGGCAGCGGCGGTTTTGGCGGCAGCAAGTCCGGCCCCGGGTGCGGCGGATTCTCCTGCTCCTTGCAGACCGGGGGCTCCCAGCCGAGCCATGGGGCGGCCCTCGCCGGGCTCGGCCTCTTGGGCCTGCTGAGCCTCCTGGCGCTGCGCAAACGCCACGGTTAAGCCTTATCCTGTTTTCTAAAAAAACCCCGCTCCGGCGCTGTCGGAGCGGGGTTTTTTGTATTGACCTGCCCGCCATTGTTCATTAGAGACCCGACATGTTGGACAAAATCACCGAGTTAGCCCTTACCTTCGACGACGTCCTCCTCCTGCCGGGTAAGAGCGAAGTCCTCCCCAAAGATGTCGACACCAAAACCCGCCTCGCCAAAGGCCTGGAATTGAACATCCCCCTGGTCAGCGCCGCCATGGATTCCGTCACCATGTCCCGCACCGCCATTGTGATGGCCCAATGCGGGGGCATCGGCATCATCCACAAGAACATGAGCATCGCCGAGCAGGCCCTCGAGGTCGAGCGGGTCAAGAAGTCCGAGAGCGGGATGATCCTCAACCCCATCACGCTCTCCCCGCAAGAGAAGCTCAGCACCGCCATCCAGGTCATGGACGAGAACAACATCTCGGGCGTCCCCGTCACCGAGGGCAAGAAGCTGGTCGGCATCCTCACCAACCGCGATATCCGTTTTGAGAAAAATCTCAACCAACCGGTCAGCAATTTGATGACCAAAGATTTGGTGACGGTATCCGAAAAGGTGACCTTGGAAGAAGCCAAGGGGCTCCTGCACCAGCACCGCATTGAGAAGCTTTTGGTGGTCAACCCCAACGGCGAGTTGAAGGGCCTGATCACGATCAAAGACATCGAGAAGACCGAGAAGAACCCCCATGCCGTGAAGGATTCCCTGGGCAGGCTCCTGGTGGGAGCGGCCATCGGCATCGGCGAGGAGGCCTTGGCGCGGGCCGCCGCCCTGGTCCAGGCCGGCGTCGATGTCTTGGTGGTCGACACCGCCCACGGCCATTCCCAGGGGGTGCTCGCCGCGGCCAAGGCGGTGAAAGAAAAATTTCCCAAGACCCCGCTCATCGCCGGCAATATCGCCACCGAGCAGGCGGTCCAAGATTTGGCGAGGGTAGGGGTGGACGGGCTCAAGGTCGGCATCGGCCCCGGCAGCATCTGCACCACGCGGATGGTGGCCGGCGTCGGCGTGCCCCAGCTCACCGCCATCCTGCGCTGCGCGAAGGCCGCCAAGGAATTCGATCTCCCGCTGATCGCCGACGGTGGCATCAAGTACAGCGGCGACCTCACCAAGGCCCTCGCGGCCGGGGCCTCCAGCGTCATGATCGGCAGCCTCTTCGCGGGCACCGACGAGTCGCCCGGCGAGCTCATCCTCTACCAGGGTCGCAGCTTCAAGGTGTACCGCGGCATGGGCTCGGTAGGCGCGATGATGCAGGGCAGCAGCGACCGGTACTTCCAAGACGACAAGCGGCAGAGCGGGAAGTTCGTGCCCGAGGGCATCGAAGGCATGGTGCCCTCGCGCGGTCCGCTCGCCGATAACGTCTACCAGTTGGTGGGCGGATTGCGCTCCGGCATGGGCTACACGGGCTGCCCCAGTTTGAAAGAGCTGCGCGAGCGGGCCAAGTTCGTGCAGATCACTAGCTCGGGCCTCAAAGAGTCGCACGTGCACGACGTCATGATCACGAAGGAAGCGCCGAATTACCACATGGATTGATGGTTCAACGATGGACAAGGTATTAATTCTCGACTACGGCTCCCAATACACCCAGCTCATCGCCCGGCGCATCCGCGAGCAAAACGTCTACTCCGAGATACAGCCCTTCAATTACAGCCTCGACAAGATCCGCGAGTTCGCCCCCAAGGCCATCGTCCTCTCGGGCGGGCCCGCCAGCGTGCTGGCCGAGGGCGCGCCGGGCCTCGACCTGCGCCTCCTCGAATTGGGCGTTCCCATCCTCGGCATCTGCTACGGCATCCAACTGCTGGCCCACCACCTGGGCGGCAAGGTCAAGCCCTCCCAAAAGCGGGAGTACGGCCGGGCGACCTTCACCGCCGACGCCTCCTCCCCGCTGTTCCGCGGGCTGAAGGGGCAAAGCGTGGTGTGGATGAGCCACGGCGACAGCCTCGAGAGCATCCCCTCCGGCTTTCAAAAGATCGGGGAGAGCGACAATACGCCCTATTGCGCCATCGCCCACGCCGAAAAGAAGATCTTCGGCGTCCAATTCCACCCGGAGGTTGTCCATACCGAAGAAGGCGTCCAGATCCTGCACAATTTCCTGTTTCACATCGCCGGGCTCAAGGCCGACTGGAACATGGCCGCCTTCCTGCAGACCGAGAAAGAAAAGATCCGCCGTCAGGTGGGGCAGGGGAAGGTGATCTGCGGCCTCTCCGGCGGCGTCGATTCCACCGTCGCCGCCTTGCTGATCCATGAGGCGATCGGAGACCAGCTGGAGTGCATCTTCATCAATAACGGCTTGTTGCGCAAAGGGGAGGCCCAAAAGGTCCAGGATACCTTTCGAGAACATTTCAAGATCAAGCTGCACTATGTCGACGCCACCGAGCGTTTTTTAAAGCGTTTGCAAGGGGTGACGGACCCCGAGCAAAAACGCAAGCTGATCGGCAACGAGTTTATCTATGTCTTCGAGGAGATGGCCAAGGGCATCCAGGACGCCAAGTTCCTGGCCCAAGGCACCCTCTATCCCGACGTGATCGAGAGCGTTTCCTTCAAGGGACCCAGCGCGACCATCAAGAGCCATCACAACGTCGGAGGCCTGCCCGAGCGGATGGGCCTGGCCCTGGTCGAGCCCCTCCGGGAGCTCTTCAAAGACGAGGTCCGCGAGCTCGGCACCCAGTTGGGCATGCCCAAGGCCTTGACCCACCGGCAGCCCTTTCCCGGGCCCGGCCTGGCAATCCGAATCCTGGGCGAGGTGACCCCGGAGGCCCTCGACCTGCTCCGCGAGGCCGACGACATCCTGGTGAGCGAGATCAAGTCCGCCGACTGGTACTACAAGGTCTGGCAGTCCTTCGCCGTCCTGCTGCCGGTGCGCAGCGTCGGCGTGATGGGCGACGAGCGCACCTACGAAAACACCCTCGCCATCCGCTGCGTCACCAGCGTCGACGGGATGACGGCCGACTGGGTGCCCCTGCCGCCGGAATTATTGGGACGCATTTCCAACCGCATCATCAATGAGGTAAGAGGGATCAACCGGGTGGTCTACGATATTTCATCCAAGCCGCCCGCGACCATCGAGTGGGAGTAATCGTGGACTTCGTCCATCTCCACGTCCATTCGCAGTATTCGTTGCTGGAAGGCGCCATCACCCTGGATGCCCTCTGCGAGCGGGTCCGCGAACTCGGCATGAAGGCCTGCGCCTTGACCGACGCGGGCAATATGTTCGGCGCCCTCGAATTCTACGAAAAGGCAAAGGCCACCGGCATCAAGCCGGTCTTTGGGGCCGAGGTCTATTACCTGACCGGCGGCGGCATCGAGACCCGCGACGTCAAGCGCAAGGACCATTTCTTGGCCAACCTGATCCTCCTGGTTCAGAACAAGGCCGGCTACCAGAATCTCTGCCGCCTGCTCAGCATCGCCCACCTGGAGGGCTTCTATTACAAGCCTCGGCTCGACAAGGAGATCCTCCGCCGGCACTCGGAGGGGCTGATCGCCCTGTCCGGGACCATGCACGGCGAGATCCATCGCCGCCTCGCCAAGAACGAGGTCGACCTCGCCAAAGAGGCGGTCCAATACCTCCAAGAGACCTTTCCCGAGCGCTTTTACCTGGAACTGCAGGACCACGGGGTCGTCTCGGAGAAGAAGCTGAACGAGCAGCTCCTGCCTTTTGCCAAGGAGCTCGGAATTCCGCTCGTGGCCACGAACGACTGCAAGTACCTCAAAAAGGAGGACCACGTTGCCCACCTGGCCCTCCAGTGCATCCAGACCGGCCGCACCCTTCAGGAAGAGGAGGAGCGGGCCGAATTCTTGAGCGAGCAGCGCTATCTCAAATCCCCGAAAGACATCTTGCAAAGCTTTAAAGAAATTCCAGAAGCTATTGAAAATACTGTTAAAATAGCCGAGCAATGCTACTACGCCTTCGACGACAAGACCTACTATTTCCCCAAATACGCGCCGCCCGAGGGCGAGGAGCTCGACAGCTACCTGAAACGGCGCACCTACGAAGGCTTCGAAGAGCGCTGGAAGGAGATCGAGCCCCG
Organism: bacterium; assembly: GCA_046346845.1. Classification (GTDB taxonomy): domain Bacteria; phylum UBA10199; class UBA10199; order DSSB01; family DSSB01; genus DSSB01. Next base: position 154,350 of record JAXMHH010000001.1, on the reverse strand, counting down.
GCTGAAGGGCGATCCCGCGGCCGCCAAGGCGGCCTATCTCGAGCGCCTCAAGGTCGAGCTCGACATCATCGTTCCGATGGGCTTTTCCGGCTATTTCCTGATCGTCTCCGACTTCATCACCTACGCCAAGAACCAAAAGATCCCGGTGGGGCCGGGGCGCGGCTCGGCGGCCGGCTCCTTGGTCGCCTACTGCCTCAAGATCACCGACATCGATCCGATCCCTTACGACCTGCTCTTCGAGCGTTTCTTGAACCCCGAGCGCATCAGCATGCCGGATATGGATATCGATTTCTGCATGAACCGGCGCGACGAGGTCATCAAGTACGTGCGGGAGAAGTACGGGCACGTCTCCCAGATCATCACCTTCGGGAAGATGAAGGCCAAGGCGGTGCTCCGCGACGTGGGCCGGGTCCTCGACATGCCCTACGGGGAGGTCGACAAGATCGCCAAGCTGGTTCCCAACACCCTGAACATCACCCTGCAGGAGGCCTTGAAACAGGAGCCGCGGCTGCAAGAGCTGGAAAAGCAAGACCCGCAGGTGAAGCGCCTCATGCAGATCGCCCGTTCCCTCGAGGGCCTCACCCGCCACGCCTCGATGCACGCCGCCGGCGTGGTCATCGCCGACCGGCCGCTCACCGAGTTCTGCCCGCTCTACAAGGGCCCCGACAACGAGGTCATCACCCAATTCGACATGAAGGGGGTCGAGAAGATCGGCCTGGTCAAATTCGACTTCCTGGGACTCAAGACCCTCACAGTCTTGGACGTCGCGGTGAAGATCCTCAAGCGCACCCGCGGGATCGATTTGAAGCTGAACGAGATCCCCCTCGACGACCCCAAGGTCTACCAAAGCCTCTGTGAAGGCGACGGCCTGGGGGTCTTCCAGCTCGAATCCAGCGGCATGCGCGACCTGCTGGTCCGGCTCAAGCCCAACTGCTTCGAGGACATCATCGCCCTGGTCGCCCTCTACCGTCCGGGTCCCCTGGGCAGCGGCATGGTCGACGATTTCATCAACCGCAAGCACGGCAAGACCGAGATCACCTACGAACTGCCGCAGCTGGAGCCCATCCTCAAGCCGACCTACGGGGTTATCGTTTACCAAGAGCAGGTCATGCAGATCGCCAGCGCCTTGGCCAATTACAGCCTCGGCGAAGCCGACCTGCTGCGCCGCGCGATGGGCAAGAAAAAGCCCGAGGAGATGGCCAAGCAGCGGGAGCGCTTCCTCGAAGGGGCCAAGGCCCACAAGATCCCGCCCAAGAAGGCCGAGAAGATCTTCGACCTGATGGCCAAGTTCGCCGAGTACGGCTTCAACAAGTCCCACAGTGCGGCCTATGCCCTGGTCAGCTACCAGACCGCTTACCTCAAGACCCACTACACCGTGGAGTACATGGCGAGCCTGCTGACCCACGAAATGACCAATACCGACAAGATCCTGGTCTACATCAACGACTGTCGCGAGCTGGGGATCAAGATCCTCCCGCCGGACGTGAACGCCAGCTTCCGTTACTTTTCGGTGGAGCAGGAGAACGAGATCCGTTTCGGCTTGGCCGCGGTCAAGGGGGTCGGGGAGGCGGCGATCGATTCGATCATGGAGGCCCGGGAACAGGGCGGGCCCTTCCGGGACATCTTCGATTTCTGCACCCGGGTCGACCTGCGACGGGTCAACAAGAAGGTGCTCGAGTCCCTCATCAAGTGCGGGGCCTTTGAGGCCACCGGTTTCGCCCGGTCTCGGCTGTTTGGCGCCCTCGACCTGGCCATGGACTGGGGGACCAGCCGGCGGGACGAGTCCCGCATCGGGCAGACCAGCATGTTCGACCTTCTGCCCGCCCATGAGGCGGTGCCCCAGCTGCCGGACATCCCGGAGTGGCCGGAGGGGGAGAAGCTCGCCTTCGAGAAGGAGGCCCTGGGCTTCTACATCACGGGCCATCCCCTGCGGCGCTATAAAGACCAGATCCAGCGCCTGGCCTCCTTCGACACCCAAAAGTGCTCCCAGGCCCTCGATAAGAGCGAGGTGGGGCTCTGCGGCATGGTTGTCTCGATGAAGGAGATCATGACCAAGAAGGGCGCCCGCATGGCCTTCATCACCCTCGAAGACCTGGTCGGCACCATCGAATGCGTGGTGTTCAGCGATCTCTTCGCCCAGGCGGGGCCCTTGCTCAAGTCCGACGTCCCCATCTTCGTGAAGGGGAACGTCGACCACAACGACGAGAGCAGCAAGATCCTGGCCCGGGAGATCTGCTCCCTCGAGCAGATGCGGTTGCAGAGGACGAAGGCGATCCATTTGACCGTGCGCCAAGACCTGATGACCCGGGAGGCCTTGGAAGAATTCAAGCACCTCCTCGAAAAATACCCCGGCCGCCTCCCGACCTATTTGCACCTGATCGGGCCCCAGGAGAAAGAGACGGTCCTGGCCTTGCCGCCCGACTTGGAGGTCGAGTTGTCCGAGGCCTTCATCGCGGACGTCGAAAAGATGTTCGGAAACTCCTCGGTGGTATTGAACTGACGAGATCTATTGAAATCTTTATTCAATTCGGGAATACTGGGTTTAAATACTGAGGAAAGGAGGACCCCCCCTCATTGAATAACAAAAAAGCGCCCGCCGAACGCGCCATCCTGGTCGGCATCCGTCATCCCCGGCAATCCTCCCTCGATGCCCGGGAATCCCTCTTCGAACTCGAACGGCTCACCCATACCGCCGGAGCCGTCGTCGTCGCCACGACCCAACAAGAGATCAAGAAAATCGAGCCCGCGACCTATGTGGGAAAGGGCAAGCTGGAAGAAATCAGCGGCCTGGTGGCCAGCCACGGCGCCGATACCGTCGTCTTCGACGAAGACTTGAGTCCCGGCCAGAACCGCAACCTCGAGGAGACCCTGCGATGCAAGGTCGTGGATCGGACCGGTTTGATCCTCGACATCTTCGCCCAGCACGCCAAATCCAAGGAGGGCAAGCTGCAGGTCGAGCTGGCGCAATGCCTGTATTTCCTGCCCCGGCTGGTCGGGCAATGGGCCCACTTCGGGCGGCTCGGCGGCGGCATCGGGACCCGTGGTCCCGGTGAGACCCAGCTGGAAGTCGACCGGCGCCGCGTGCGCGAGCGGATCTCCCGCATCAAGCAGCAGCTGCAGCGCGTGGAGAGCTCCCGCCATCTGCACCGCCGCCAGCGGGAAGGCGTCCCCATCCCGACCGTGGCCATGGTCGGCTATACCAACGCGGGCAAATCCACCTTGATGAACCAGCTGACCCAGGCGGGGGTCTTGGTGGAGGACAAGCTGTTCGCGACCCTCGACCCCACCGTCCGGCGCCTCAAGCTGCCCAGCGGACGCCAAGTCCTGCTCTCCGACACGGTCGGATTCATCCGCAAGCTGCCCCATGCCTTGGTCGAGGCCTTCAAGGCGACCTTCGAGGAGGTGAGGGCGGCGGACCTGCTCCTCCACGTCATCGACTCCAGCTATCCCACCTGGCAGCAGCAGAAAGAGGTGGTCGAAGGGGTCTTGCGCGAGTTGGGCCTCCAGGAGAAGCCGACCATCGAGGTCTACAACAAGATCGACCTGCTCGGGGCATCGGCCGCCAACGGCCATGGGGCGAGGATTTCCGCCCGGACCGGGCAGGGTGTGGAGGAGTTGTTGTCGCAAATCGAGGACCGCCTCCACGAGGGCTTCCGCACCTATCGGGTGCAGGTACCCTATGAGCGCTGCGATTGCCTCGAATGGCTCTATCGCGTCGGAGAGGTGGAGGGCAGGCAAGACGCGGAGTCGGGCGTCTTGATGCGCGTCGTGCTCAGCCCCGAGGACGTCGGGCGGCTCCGCAAGGAACGGGGCATACGCCTTCGGCTCTGGAATGCGGCGGACGAGTTGGCCGCTTCCTTCCGGGAGAAGCCTCGCGCCGGCCTCGGGCAGGCGGCGCTCAGCGAGGCATGAATAAGCTAGGGCGCTTCCGCGCGAAAAAAAACCCCGCCTCGCGAGGAGACGGGGTTTAATAACTTTTTAATCCTGAAGATTACTCCGGCAGATTTTGGGTCCGCTTGGCCAGCTCCACCGAGCAGTCATGGATCATCTCGGAGATGGTCTTGCCGACCGGCGTCTTGTAGAAAAAGTCGCCGCCGAAGCCCAGGGAGTTGCCGGCGCCGGCGCCCAAGACGCCGATGTCGAATTTGCTCTTTTGGACCTCTGTGGAGGCGAGGACTTCGCTGGTCGAAGAGTCATAGATGCGGCAGGTCATGCGGATGGTCGAGGACTTGGGAGCGACCGCACCTAAACCGAAGCCGCCGTGGCCAAAGCCCATACCGCCGAAGCTGCCGCCGATGTTGTCTTTCGAGACGCCGGTGAGGGCGAACTGGACGAGACGGGAGGCGAGGGTGACGTTGCCGCCCTTGGCCGCCTTCTGGCCCTTGCGGGCCCTACCGCTGCCTTGGAGGAATTGCTCGCGCTCATAGCCTTCGCCGACCCCGTAGCCGCCGCGCTCAACCACGCGGAAACAGCCCGAGTTGGTCAACTCGTTGACGACGACGTCGCGGGCGTTGCCGGCGAACTCATCCCAACCGATGTAGATGTTTTCGGTGCGGAATTGGTCGACCGCCACCGTCGGCCGATTCGTACAAGCCGGATATTCCTTCTTTTTGGCCTCCGCCGAGCGCGAGAGCCCCGCGACCGTTCCAGCCGCCAGGACTAGGGCCGAAGCCACCGTGAACCACTTTTTCATAGAAATCCTCCTTACAGGGGTGGAAAAAATTTTTGGAAAACTAACAGAAGTCCCGGGACTGTCAAGGCATTTTGGTTTGACCTCCCCCCAGAACTTCTTTAAGACCAGGGGTAGACCCTTGGGGTGCATCCTGAGTTAAAGTCCTTCATGCAAATCTTCAATTTACCCAATTCCCTGACGCTGCTCCGCATCTTATTGGTCCCGGTCTTTACCTACTATTTTTTGAATGGTTCCTACCGCGTCGCGTTAATGGTCTTCGTGGTGACGGGGATGACCGACGTGATCGACGGCTACCTGGCCCGCAAGCTCCAAAAAAAGACCACCCTGGGCTCGATTCTAGACCCCGCCGCCGACAAGCTATTGATGCTCGTCACCTTCATCGTCCTGGCCCTGAGCCGCTTGGTGCCGGCCTGGCTAAGCGCCCTGGTGATCGCCCGGGACTTGGTGATCGTCGGGGGGACGCTGATCCTCAAGCAGCTGAAAAAAAGGCTCTATTTCAAGCCCACCCGGCTCAGCAAGCTGAACACCTTTTTTCAGCTATTCACCATCTTTTTGGCCTTTCTCCTGACCTTTCTCCGGGCCGAGCGGCCGGGCTTCCTCTTGCCTTATGAGGGCCTGGTGGCCAGGCTCCTGGGCTGGGTGATCTATGTCTGTGCAGGCATGACAGTCGCCTCCGGAATCCAGTACACTAGGATTGGCATCCAGATCCTGCATGCCGGACGGGAATATGCCGATCTTCCCCTTAAAAAGGACTAAACTGATCATCAGTGACTTTCACCTGGGCAAGGGCAGGCACCTCCCGGACGGGAGTCCCAACCTGTTGGAGGACTTCAGCGCCGACCGCCAATTCATCGAGTTTCTCGACTACCACTGCCAGGGGCCTTACCGGAAGGCCGAGGTCGAGCTGATCATCAACGGAGACTTCTTCAACCTCCTGCAAGTGGATTACCGGGATAAGTTCACCGACGTCATCACCGAGTCCGACGCCCTCCATAAGACCATGCGCATCCTCAAGGGGCATGAGGAGCTTTTCGAAAAGCTGGCGGAGTTCTCCCGGGAACCTCACCACTCCGTCACCTTCATCCTGGGCAACCACGACCCCGGCCTGCTCTGGGAAGGGGTCCAGGAGACCCTCCGGCTTCGCCTGGGGGGCCGCGTGAAATTCGTGATGGAGGCCTATTATTTCGACGGCGTCCACGTCGAGCACGGCAACCAATACCTCGCCGACAACCGCTACAACCGAAAGCAGTATTTCCTCAACAAAGACCTCCCCGAGCCGATCATCAATCTGCCCTTTGGGAGTTTTTTCCTGATCCACTACCTCAACGAGATCAAGAAGGAGCGGCCCTATATCGACAAGGTCTACCCCTTCGCCATGTACCAACGCTGGGCCCTGATCCACGACACCTGGTTTGCGATTCGCAGCGCGTTCAAGATCGCCGTCTGGTTCTTCAAATTCATCCTTAGCCCCAATCCGGCCCGCCAATTGACGGTGGGGCAGGTGCTGCGCATCCTTCGGGAGACGACCGTCCACCCCAAGCTGCACAAGGAGGCCAAGCGCATCCTGCTCACCCACAAGGATTGCCGGATCGTCGTGTTCGGTCACACCCACCAGCACGTCTACATGAGGTTCGCGCCGGGCAAGGAGTACTTCAACACCGGCACCTGGAACGAAAAGATCAGCCTCGAGGTCGGGACTCTGGGGAGGATCCTCCGCCTGACCTTCGTCCAGATCGATTACGACAAGCAGGACGTCCCGCGGGGGAGCTTGAAGGAATGGAAGGGGCATACTAACGTGGTCGAGGAACTGGTGTATTGAATGCCCCTCGATTTCCAAAATCTCGGCCGGATGCCCTTTGCCGAGGCCTTGGCCTACCAAAAGGAGCTGCGCCGCCGCCGCCAGGCGGGAGAGATCGGCGATACGGTGCTGTTCACCGAGCATCCTCGCGTCATCACCCGCGGGCGCCGGCCGGCCGACGAGGATTTTCGGGTGGCCCCCGCGGAATTGCTAGAACGCGGCTTCTCCATCGAGGACGCCGGGCGGGGAGGGAAGCTGACCTACCACGGTCCGGGGCAATTGGTGGCTTATTTTATTGTTTCCCTGCGGGAGCGGCGCCTCGGCATCCCGGACTTCGTCCGCCGCATCGAGGCCGCTGTGGTGGAAACCCTGGTCCAATTCGGGGTTCGCGCCCAAGGCGACCCTGAATTTCCCGGGGTATGGGTGGAGGGGCGCAAGATCGCTTCCATCGGCCTAGCCGTCGACCGGGGCGTGAGCATGAACGGCATCGCCCTGAACGTCGCCCCGGACCTGGATGATTTCGAGGTGATTATCCCTTGCGGAATACCGGACTGCCGGATGACCTCGCTGAGTCGCGAGACCGGCCGCTCCTATTCGATCCCGGAGGTCCGCGCCCGACTGCAAGTTTGCTTGGAACGCGCCTTCGACTCCAAGGCCGGCAAGCTGGGTTAGGCCTTTCTCTTACCCCCACGCTTACGGCAGCATCTCGCCGAGGCTCACGAAGCGGAAACCTTGAGCACGATAATCATCGATGATCCGTGGGAGGACGCGCACCAACTGGCTGCGGTCGGCGCCGGGCACTCCGTTGATTCCATCGTGCAGCAGGAGGATCATGCCAGGGGTCGGCCTTGCGGTGATGCGCGAGAGTAATACCTCCTCTCCGGGGTTGTCCGTGTCCCAGACGCCTCGGGTCCAGCCAATCAGACGATAGCCCTTGTCCTCCAGGATCTTGCTGAGAAAAGGGGATTTCCAACCATGGGGGGAGCGGAAGAGCTTGGGGGAAGGGATCCCGAACGGCGCCATGGCCCGCTCCCAACTTTCAATCTCGGAGGCGATCTCCGCCGAGGACAGGTTCCACAGCGGCCGATGGTCCTGGGTGTGATTTCCGACGGTGAAACCGGATCGGCGCATCCGCGCCACCACCTCGGGGTTTCGCGAGATGCTATTGCCGAGAGTGAAAAAGGCGGCGGGGACCTGTTTCGCCTCGAGGATATCCAGGATTTGCGAAGTGAAGGGTTCGTTGGGCCCGTCGTCAAAGGTGAGTGCGATCCATTTCTCCCGGCTAGGCCCCTGGCAAAGCGCGGACCCAAAACCGGGAAAGCAGGGGATGAAGGCGGCGGCCAGGCCCCAGCCCAGAGCCGCGAAGGCGAGCAAGGCAAGGGCGTAACCGAGCATCGCCTCGGCTTTGCGATTTCGCAGGGAGCGTCCCAGGCGAAGGACCAGAAACCCCGCGATCCAGAGACCGGCCAGGGCGATTAGGGCCACCTGAAGATAGACCTTGATGGGAGGCATGGGCTTAAAACCAATGCTATGGGCCAGGCCATGGAGGAAATCCGCTCAAATTCGCCGCGGTTTGGCCCAGGCACCGGCAGTTTTTCAAGTTCTAGCCGAGCGAATCGGCGACGATTTCGGCGACGTCCTTGGTCTTGATCTCGATGTGCTTGTCGCGCGCGGCGTCGGTGATCATGGTCATGCAGAAGGGACAGGCCGCGGCGATGGTCTGCGGTTGCACGGTCATCAGGTCGTCCAGCCGCTTGTGGTTGACGCGCTCGCCCAGTCGCTCTTCCATCCACATGCGCCCGCCGCCCGCGCCGCAGCAGCGGCCCGTCGATTTCGAGAGCTCGGCGTCTTCGTACTTGGCGCCCGGGATGTTCTTCAGGATGTCCCGCGGTTGGTCGTAGATATTGTTGTAACGGCCCAGGTAGCAGCTGTCGTGGTAGGTGAGCTTCTCGTCCAGGTTCTTCTGAGGTTTGATCCTTCCCTGGTCGATCAGCCGCTTGATGAAATCGGTGTGGTGGACCACCTCGAAATTGCCGCCGAACTGCGGGTATTCGTTCTTGATCGTGTTGAAGCAGTGGGGGCACTGCGACAGGACGGTCTTGAATTTGTAGCGTCCCATGGTTTCGATGTTCTGCTTGGCCAAGGTCTGGAACAGGTACTCGTTGCCGATGCGCCGGGCCGGATCGCCGGTGCAGGTCTCTTCGGGCCCCAGGATGGCGAATTCGATCTTGGCCTCTTGCAGGATCTTGACCACCGCGGTGCTGACCTTCTTGTTGCGGTCGTCGAAGGAGCCCGCGCAGCCGACCCAGTAAAGGACCTCAACCTCGGGCTTTTCCGCCAAGGTCGCCACGCCCAGGCCCTTGGCCCAATTGGCGCGCTCGTCGAAGCCGATGCCCCAGGGATTGCCGTTGTTTTCGATGTTGCGCAGGGTGGCCTGGGCCTCGGCGGGGAATTCCCCGCGCACCAAGACCAGGTGCCGGCGCATGTCGACGATCTTTTGCACGTACTCGATGAAAACGGGGCAGGCCTCCTCGCAGGCGCGGCAGGTGGTGCAGCTCCAGAGGATCTCGGGGTCGATGACCTCGGGGACCAGCGACTTGCCCAGGACCTCGTCCTTTTTTTCTTGCGGGGCGTCGACCAGCTTGTCGGAGTTGTGGACCACGAAATCCTTCAGCTCGATCAGGAACTGCTTGGGGTTCAGCGGCTTGTCGGTGTTGTAGGCGGGACATTGCGAGGTACAGCGGCCGCACTCGGTGCAGGTGTACATGTCCATCACGTCTTTCCAGCTGAACTCGTGGATCTTGTCGATGCCGAAGGTGGTGGCGTTCTCGTCCTCCAGATTGATGGGGTTCAGCGCGCCGTAAGGCTTGAGGTTGCGCATGAAGACGTTGGGCAAGCTGGTGATGATGTGAAAATGCTTCCCGTAGGGGAGGAAATTCAAAAAGCCCAGGATCAGGGCCAAGTGAATGAAGTAAGAGCCGATGCTGACCGCGTGGGTGGTGGAAGGCTGCCAGCCGAAGGCCTGAATGACCTTGGAGGCGGCGATGCCTACGGGGGCCCAGAGGGGATCGGGATGGTGGTTCCCAAGGGCGATCTGGCCGCCGTCGTAGAGCCATTCAGTGACCATCAGGCTCATGATGGTGAAGAGGATGGCCCAGCCCTCGACCGAGAGGGAGATCCGGTCCGGCTTGGTGAAAAAGCGGCGGATCAGGAAGAAACAGCAGCCCGAAAACACCAAGACGGTGAAGATATCTTTATTGAGGTTGTAAAAATTGCCCAAGGCGCCGTCGAAACCCGGCAGGTGGAATCCCGGCGAGAAGCCTTGGCCGAAGAGGGTGACAGTCCGGATGGAGAGGATGCAGAATCCCCAAAAGATGAAGGCGTGCCAGAGGCCGGGCCAGAATTCGCGCTTGCGGTTCATCATCCGCTTCTGACCGAAGGCGTAGGTGAAGAGGGCCTTGATCCGCTCGGTAACCTTCTCAAAACGCCAATCTTTACCCTTCGCTATTTTGAGAATGGCGATACGGTTTCTCATCGTGTAGGAGAAAAAGGCCATCCCGACGAGCAGAATCAGGCCTACGGCAACCGGATACATGAATTCAACCTCCTGAACAGGGTATTCCGACAGCCCTTATTATGGGCAAAATTGCTGAATTAACAGTCTTTTTTCCGAATTAGGCGCGGCGGGTATAACGGTACTTTCCCGCCCAAGTCCATTAAATTTTCACGTCGCGGTCCATGACCGTCTTGCGCCCCTCGGCCTTGGCGCTTTCGATGGCCTGGTCGAGGGTCCGGGTGACCAATTGGGTGAGGGCGTCCATGGTGTTGGCCGAGGTGTTCATGCCCGCCTTGTCCTTGATGTATTTTTTGATTTTCGAAGCAACCACCAATACTTCCGCCATAGCAGCCTCCTAGGATAGGGTTTTAGCGGCCCTGCTTTATGCTGAAGCCTGGGCGAAAGCAAGCAATCTTAGGGCGCTGCCTTCCCAGGGTCTTAACCATTTGCTTGGCGAACGGTGGGGCCTGCTGTACATAAAGGTCTCGGAGGGTCCCTATGAAGAAATTTTTGGTCTTTCTCGTCGTGCTTGCCCTGGTGGTCCTGATCCCCGTGATGTGGTTCATCCGCACGCGCAACCAATTGGTCACCTTGGACGAGCAGGTAAAATCCAGCTGGTCGCAGGTCGAAAACGTCTACCAGCGGCGCCTCGACCTGATCCCCAATCTGGTCGCGACGGTCAAGGGCGTTGCCAACTTCGAGCAGGAAACCCTGCAGAAGGTGATCGAAGCGCGCTCCCAAGCCACGCAGATCTCCCAGGGCGCCCTCCAGGGGGCCATCAACGATCCCCAGGCCTTCGAGAAATTCCAGGCGGCCCAAGGGGTCCTGTCCTCGGCCTTGAGCCGCTTGATGGTGGTGGTCGAACGCTATCCCGAATTGAAGGCCAACCAGAACTTCCTCGAGCTCCAGGCCCAGTTGGAGGGCACCGAGAACCGCATCGCCGTCGAGCGCCGCCGCTTCAACGAGACCGCCCAGACCTATAACACGGCCATCCGTCGTTTCCCCGAGTCGCTGGTGGCTTCCTTAAGCGGCTTCGCGGCGCGGCCCTATTTCCAAGCGGAGGCGGGCGCGGCCCAGGCGCCAAAGGTGGACTTCAGTAAGCCGGCTCCCGCGCCCAGTGGCCCATGAAGTCTGTTCGCATTCTAATATTTTTTCTGCTCGCCGTGGCGGGATTGGCTTGGGCGCAAGGCTCTTGGGCCCAGGTCAGCATTCCGGAGGTTCCGGACCACTACGTCAACGACCGGGCCGGCCTCATGGCTGCGGCCTCCCGTGAGGCGCTGGAGGCGAAGCTGGCCCAGTTCGAGCGCGACACCTCGAATCAAGTGATCGTCGCTACCTTTCCCGACCTCGAGGGGGCCTCCATCGAGGATTTCTCCATCCGCCTCGCCGAAAAATGGAAGCCCGGGCAATCGGGACGCAATAACGGCGTTCTCTTGGTAGTTTCCAAAGGGGACCGGAAGGTGCGCATCGAGGTGGGCTACGGCCTGGAAGGGGCCATCCCCGACGCGGTGGCCAAGTCGATCCTGGCGAACGAGGTCCTACCGCGTTTCAAGCAGGGCGACTACGACGGGGGCATTCAGGCGGGGGTTGCGGCCATCCTCAAGGCCAGCGCCGGGGAATACCGCGCGGCACCGGAGTCCGAGTGGGAGAGGTTTATCCCGGTCCTGTTTGTATTGCTGAGCTTGATCGCCATCCTGATCCTGGTTCGACGGATTACAGGGGGGCTTGGTATTCATCGCAGCGGGGTCTATTATTCGGGCGGCTGGGGCGGGTGGAGCGGCGGCGGTAGTTCTTCCGGCAGCAGCTGGGGAGGCGGTTCGAGCGGGGGATTTTCCAGCGGCGGCGGGAGTTTTGGAGGCGGAGGCGCCTCGGGAAGTTGGTGAACCATGCGTGGCGAGAAACCGAAGGATTTTTTCAGCCCCGAGGAGCAGCAAAGGCTGGTGCAGGCCATCCGCGAGGCCGAGGGCAACACCTCCGGGGAGATTCGAATTCACGTGCTGCGTGACTGCGATGGGGATCTCTTCGAAAAGGGCAAGCAAGTCTTCGAAAAACTCGGCATGACCAAGACCCGAGAGCGCAATGGCATCCTCTTCCTGCTCGAGCTGAAGCACCGTCGCTTCGCGATCCTTGGCGACCGTGGCATCCACGAGAAGGTTCCTGCCGAGTTTTGGGAAGAGATCCGCGCCGCGCTCTACGAGCACTTCCATCAGGGTCGCTTCGTCGAGGGGCTCTGCGCCGGTATCGCCCGCTGCGGGGAAAAGCTGAAGGCCTTCTTTCCGCGTCGGGCGGACGACGTCAACGAGGTCAAGGACGAGATTACTGGAGAGTGAGTTCGATTCCGTCCACGGCCGAGTTCAATTCACCCAAGTACAGCAGTCCGGACTTGCCGGGGGCGCTGGCCGTGAGGCTGACCTTTTGGCCCTGGGAGGGGACGACCAGGCTGAAGAAACCGGGGGCGTTGAGGACGGTGGAGGCGAGGGGCGCCTTGCCCGTTGCGGGGCAATAGCCGTCGGCGCAGGCCTCGGCTTCCCGGACCTCGAGGACGATGGCGCCGCCGACATAGCCGGGCACCTTCGCGGTGCCGCGGAGCATCACCTGGGTGACGGGTTTGTCGGAAACTATTTGAGAAGCCGGGGTAGTGCCGTTGCCTTGTCCGGTGACGAAGCGCAGCGAGGAGCCCGCCCAAAATTCTTGGTATTTCTTGTATTCCTCGGGAGTCATTTCGGAGGAGCCGCAGGCGGCGAGCGAAAGCAGGAAACCCAAGGAAAAGAAGGCGATTAGACGCTTAACACCCATCATACATACTCCCATATACCCCTAGACCCAGGATAATTATCGTCCCATTTTTCAGGTGGTTGCTTGGAAAGGCGCGGGTCTGACTCAGCGCAGCGGCGGGTAGGGACGGTCGAGCGAGAGGTCGACGCCGCTGAGCTCGACGGCCTCGCTGGCGAGGGTGGCGTGGGCGATGCGCACGCCGCCGTCCGGCGCCCGGAGCGTGGCGATGACCATCAAGTCCTTGGCGCTCTCCGACAACTCCAGCGTGTAGGCCCCCGGCGCCTGGAGGACCTGTTCCGCCAGGCTGGGCTCCCCGATGACGGGACAACGGCCGTAGGCGCAGGGCACCGACCGCCGGGCCTCGATGCGGATCTCGCCACCCGAGAAATGCTTGTATTTCAGTGTGCCGCTCACCAGCGTGGCCTGAGGGTTGCTTTGATGGAGGCCTACGCCCTGGTACTCGCTGGGGGCCTCCTCCTTCGCTGCGGGCCCACAGCTCCACAGGCCGGCCAATAGGATTCCTCCTAGGGCCAGGAGATGCGACAGGTTTTTACGGTCTTGGGGTGCCATTGTTGGAAATTATCGGTCCTTTCAAGACTCAGTTGTTTCGCTTGCCTGTGGGGCCTTCCAATTGCGAAATGGAGTCTGCTTTTCGTTGCGCCTTCGGTTTGCTGCCACGCTTTTCGCGGCAAGGGGGGCTCACCCCTTTTGCTCTTTTCCCTGGGGCTCAAGCCGCCCCAGGGAAAGGTCGAAGGCCCCCTGTCATCACAGGCTTTTAGGTGAGGGGGCCTTCGAAACCCGCAAAAGGGGTGAGCCCCCCTTGCCGCGAAAAGCTTTGTGCAGACGAAGAAGAAAAGAAGGAAGAGAAGGAAGGCTCCCTTGTTGAATTCGAATCATTCTTCTTGATTTGGAAGTTTTCTCATGGCGCCGGTTGGGAGCGGGGACTCCCCCCTTGGAGCGGGTTTCGGAGCCCTCCTCACCTTGAAGCCTCCAATATCAGGAGGGCTACGACCTTTTTCTCGGGCGGCTTGAGCCCGAGAAAAAAGAGCTCCAAGGGGGGAGTCCCCGCTCCCGGCCGGCTTAGGGCACGGAGAACCTACCAAGAAAACCAGTAACAGGTGTCTTAGGGATCCACCGCCTCAACAGGAATGGGGAGGGGCTTCTTTCCGAAGATCCGGACCAGGATGATCCCCACCTCGTAGAGCAGCAAGAGGGGGATCGCCATCAAAACCTGGGAGAGCACATCCGGTCCGGGGGTTAGCACCCCGGCGACCAGGAAAATCGCGACCACCACGTACTTCCGGGATTTGCCGAGCTTGGCCGCGTTGACCAGGCCGAATTTCCCCAAGATCAGCAGGAAGAGCGGCAGTTCAAAGATAATCCCGAAGGCCAGGAGCAGGCGCAGCGAAAAAGACAGGTAATCGCTCATCTTGGGGTAGAAGACGATTCCGGTCCCCTCCAAGATACTCACGACGAAGCGAAAGCCGGTCGGAAAGACCACGAAATACCCGAACAGGGCGCCGCCGACAAAGAGCAGGCTGCTAAAGAGGGCGATCGGGATCACTCCCTTGCGCTCCTCCTTTTTCAGCCCCGGCCTCAGGAATCTCCAAAAGAAATAAAAGAGGAAGGGGGTGCTCGCCAGAAAGCCGAAGACACCCGCGATCTTAAAATAGGCCGCGTAGGACTCGAAGGGCGTGGTGGTGATGAAGTGGGAGCCTTGGGGAAGGACTTGTTCCATGGGCCTTTGCAGCCAACGGAAGATGTAACCGGAAAATCCCAGGCATACCGCGGTGCCGACGAGGAAGGCGACAAAGGATTTGATGAAGACCCAGCGCAGCTCCTCCAGGTGCTCCAGGAATGTCATGGCCTTGGGGTTCATTCGGATTTGGGCTTGGGGTCGGTTTTGCCTTCTTCGGTGAGTTCTTTTTCTACAGTGCTTTTAAGGTCTTCGGCCGCAAACTTCAACTGACGATAGAGCTTTCCCAACTGCGTGGCGACCCGGGGAATCTCCTTGGGACCCAGGAAAATAACCGCGATCAACAAGACGATGACCAATTCTCCGCCGCCGAGACCAAACATAGGATTTAGGTACCAATCCGGAGGGGCAAAGGGAAGAGGTTTTCGTCTCCGAAATTTTCGGGTAGAAAGTGGTGATGGGCAAAATCGGCATCGTTCACGACCCTCGTTATTTACTCCACGAGACCGGCAGCATGCACCCGGAGAGCCCGAGTCGGCTCCGGGCCATCGAGCGGATGTTGGAGGCCGAACGGATCCAGCCGCTGCTCGTCGAGATCCCGGCCCGAGAGGCCAAGGCCGAGGAAATCCTCCTGGTTCACGACAAGGAACATTACGACGAAGTGGCCCGCAGCTCCGAACGTCCCGGCACCTATCTGGACGCCGATACCTTCGCGGGTCCGCACTCCTTCCAAGCGGCGCTGCTCGCCGCGGGCGGTCTGCTGGAGGCCGTGGATCGGGTCTTGGACGGAGAGGTCGCCCAATCCTTCGCCCTGGTGCGTCCCCCCGGGCATCACGCCGAACGGGAGTACGCCATGGGCTTCTGTCTCTTCAACAATATCGGAATCGCGGCGGAATACCTGGTGCGTCGTCGCCACTTCAAGCGGGTGGCCGTCGTCGATTTCGACGTGCATCACGGCAATGCCACCCAGCACATGTTCTACGACCGGCCAGAGGTCTTCTACCTTTCGACCCATCGCTATCCCTTCTATCCGGGGACGGGGGCCGCGGACGAGCGAGGCAGCGGGGCAGGGGCGGGCTATACCTTGAACGTCCCGCTGAAGGCCGGGTCCGGAGACGAGGTTTACCGCCAGGCCTTTGCGGAAAAAATCCTGCCCGCACTGCGGGAATACCGGCCCGAGTTCCTCCTGGTCTCGGCGGGCTTCGACGCCCACCGCCGCGATCCGCTCGGAGGAATGGCCGTGACAGACGACGGCTTTCGCTATATGGCCGAGGCCCTAGAAAAGGTGGCCGAGGACTGTTGCCAAGGGCGCTCGGCCTACGTCCTGGAGGGCGGCTACGACCTCGAAGGCCTCGCCGGAGGGGTGAAAGAAGTCTTCCGCGTATTGCTCAAGGAATAATCCCCGAATTGGAGGTAGACATGGCAAGTTCCCGCTTGTATGGCATCGTCTTAGCGATCACGGCCCTCGGCAGCCTCAACGCTGGCTGCCAATCCCGGCAGGCCGAGGCTCCCAAGCCGGCCGAAACCCTGAAACAACCGATTCCCGCAGCCCCCGCGGCCGCGCCCAAGGAGGAAAAGAAAATGGCCAAGAGCTTTCAAGAACCGAAGAAGAGCGAAGTTGACCCGAGCAAGAGCTACGAGGCCGTCATCGAGACGGAAAAGGGCAATATCCGCGTGAAGCTCTATGCCAAGGAGGCGCCGCTCTCGGTGACCAACTTCATCCAGCTGGCCAAGGGCGGGTTCTACGAGGGCCTGACTTTCCACCGCGTCGAACCCGGCTTCGTCATCCAAGGCGGAGATCCCGACGGCAATGGCACCGGCGGCCCCGGTTACACGGTGCCCGCCGAGATCGGCCAAAAGCACCTCAAGGGCGCCTTGGCCTGGGCCCGCACCGGGGACCAAGTCAATCCGGAGCGCCGCTCCAGCGGTTCGCAGTTCTACATCACCCTCGACGCGACGCCGTTTTTGGACGAAGGCTACACGGTCTTCGGCCAGACCATCGCCGGGATGGAGGTCGTCGAGCAGATCCGCAAAGGGGATAAGATCACCAAGGTTGTGATTGAAGAGAAGTAAGGTTGGGAATTATTCCAAGTCCTTCGTGAAGAACTCGGCGCCGCCACCGCCACCGCCGCCCCCCGCGTTGCCACTGGCGGCCACGCCCGTGCCGGCGCCAGCATCGCCCATCTCGGCGTCGCCGCCCCCTTGCACCACCTGAATGGGGGCTCCATAGACCGAGAGGTCGATCCAACTGGGGATGGTGAAGTCCTTCGTGACGTAGCGTTTGGTGGCTTCCTTCATGTAAAGCAGCCAGATGGGCGCCGCCACGGTGCCGCCGGTGGCGCCATGTCCCAGGGTCTTGATCTTTTCGTCAAAACCTACCCAGACGCCCGTGACCAGGTCGGGGGTGAAGCCGATGAACCAGCAGTCGGTCTCGCCGTTGGTGGTTCCGGTCTTGCCGGCAGCCGGTTTTTGCAGGGCGAGGGCCCGGGTGCCGGTACCGGCCCGGACGACGTCGCGCAGGATGCTGACCATGGTCATCGCCGTCTTCGGGGTGATGGTATAGCCCGGCGGGATGTAATCGCCGTACAGCACCTTCTTTTCGTAGTCGGTCAAGTTCAGCTGGTCGTCTTTGGTGGCCTGCTCGGCCGCCGCCATCAGATCTTCGCGGAATCCCATCTCCTCGATGGATTTTTGGCCGCTCCCCATGGGCATGGACTCGGGCCGGGATTCGGCGGAGGCGGTGGATTCGGGGCCGCCCTCCGGCTTGGCGGGCCTGTCGGCCTTATCGCCTTCCTTGAGGGCTTGATAGCTGATCAAGAAGGGGGTGGTCGGCGGTTGGAACTGCTCGACCACTTGGCCTTTGGGGTCGACGATCTTCTCGACAAAATGCGTCTTGGGCTTGATCCCGCCGGTGACGAAGGTGCCGTAGGCCGTCGCGAGCTCCTCCAGGAGGACGTCGTTGGCGCCTAGGGCCATGGAGTAATATTTAAAGACAGGGGTGCTCAGACCGAGCTTGCGCATGAAGGCCGTGACGTAGTGGGTGCCGATATCCATGAGGATCCGGACCGTGACGACGTTGCGCGAGTTCACCAAGGCATTCCGGAAGGCGGTGGGACCGTAGTATTTGCCGCCGTAGTTCTTGGGCTTCCAAAATTTGCCGGGGGACTCTTCATAGACGATGGGCGAGTCCATGATGACCGTCGCGGGGGTGTAACCCTTGTCGAGGGCGGCCGCGTAGATCAGGGGCTTGATGGAAGAGCCCGGCTGGCGCAGGGCCTGCGTCGCCCGGTTGAATTCGCTCTTGTTGAAATCTTGCCCGCCGACGATGGCCTTGATCGCGCCCGAGAAGGGCTCGTAGGAAAAGATGGCCGATTGCACCTCGGGGCTTTGGTCGAGGATGAAAGCACCCGCGTTGGAAACGGTGGTGATGGCGGAGGGCTTGCCGGCCTTGCTCGCGGCGGCGCCCTTGACTTTGACCTCGACGACGTCGCCGACCGCGGGCTCCCAGGGTTGCGCGCCGCGGGCCGGCGTCTTGGCCCAGGCCATGTCTTCCCTCGAGATGAAACCTTCGCTGCCGGCGACCCGGACCTTCAATCCCCGGTCGCCGACCTCGGTGATGACGGCCTGGTAGCGGCGATCAGCCTCCAGCGGGGCCGGCTTGGCGAGGGCCCGCTTGTGTCCGGGATCGGAGAAGTCGTCGATGTCCTCTTTTTCACGCAGCAGCTCCAGGTGCTGCTGGTTCAGGAAGGCCTGGATCTTTTCCGGGGAATCCAGGTGCTCCACGGGGCCGCGGTAGCCGAAGCGCTTAGCGTACTGGTCCAGGCCGTCGCGCACGGCCTTTTGGGCCTCTTGGTTCATCTCGAGATTGGCGGTGGTGTAGATCTTCCATCCGCCCGTGTAGAGCTCGTTGCCGTATTTCTTCTGCAAGGCGCGGCGGACGTGCTCGACGAAGTAGGGGGCGTACTTCTTGTTGAAGTCCTTGTCGGTGCCGGCCTCGTAGATGCGCAGCGGAAAGGCTTTGGCCTCCTTGGCCTCGGCGGCGGTTATGTAGCCTTCGTCCTGCATGCGGTCGATCACGTAGTGTTGGCGCTGGACGGCGCGGGTCGGATTGACCAGGGGATTGAACAGGGAAGGCGCCTTGGCGAGGCCGACGATCAGGGCTATCTCGGCGATGTTCAGCTCGTCCAAGTTTTTGTGGAAGTAGTTGCGGGCGGCTGCGGCCACCCCGTAGGCGCGGTTCCCGAAGAAGGTCTGGTTGAGATAGATGTAGAGGATCTGGTCTTTGGTCAGGTTGCGCTCGATGCGGGTGGCGAGAATGGCCTCTTTGATCTTACGATCGTAGGTGCGCTCGGGCGAGAGGAGAAGGGCCTTGGTGACCTGCTGGGTGATGGTGGAGGCCCCCTGCACGACGTGCCCGGCCTGGAGGTTGGTGATGAAGGCGCGCAAGATGCCGTAGGGATCCACCCCGCCGTGCTGGAAGAAGCGGTCATCTTCGCTGGCCACGAAGCCTTGGATCATCTTTTTGGGGATCTTGTCGATGGGGGTGAGGATGCGGGCCTCGGTCCAAAACTCGCCGATCTTCTTGCCGGAGTCGTCGAAGACTTCGGCCATGATCGGGGGACGGTAGTCTTCGATTTTGTCGAGCTTGGGGAGGTCCTTGGAGACGTGCAAATAGAAGGCGTAGCCCGCCACCAGAACCACCGCGATGGCAATAACCCCCCCGATGGCCAGCCACTTGAAGAATTTGAGGATTCGAGAAAAGAAGGATTTTTTACTGCCGCTATCGGACTTCGCCATATTTGAAGGATCCCAGAATTTGGCGCAGGCCTAACATGCCACGCCAGGCCCCGCAATAGGAATAACGCCCGGAATGGACAGGGAGTTTCGTAGGAATTCGGCCTTAATTCGCTTGACCCCAAATGGCGGGACCTTTACAAAAATTCCACCTCAGATACCTTTGCCCCAGCACCCGAGGAGGGGGCCGTTCGGGTTTCCAAACGCCGCTTTTCGGGTGAAACCACTAAGGAGTTCCAGACTATGAAGCGCCATCTCCCCAGTCTTTTGTTGCTAGCCGCGCTCTGCGCGGGAGGCCTGGCCAGCTGTAAAAAGGCCGAAAAGGAGGCCCCCAGCCCCGCGGCCACGGATACCAAGAGCCTTGCGCCGGGTGCCGGGGCCGAAGGCGCGGCCGCCCCCGAGGCGCCGGTTCCGCCCCCTCCACCGCCTCCGCCACCACCCCCACCGCCGGCCGCTCCCACGGGGGATACCGGTTTGACTCCGCCGCCGCCGGCGGGAGGCCCTGCTGCCGCTCCCGCGGCGCCGACCGCCCCTTCCGCCCCCAGCGCCCCTGGCGCTGCCCCGGCGGTTCCTTCGGTTCCTGGGACCCCTGCGGCGCCTAGTGCGCCCGCCGCTCCCGCAGCCCCCGGTGCTCCGGCCGCCGCACCCGGAACCGTAGCGCCGCCTCCACCGGCCGCGCCTGCTCCAGGGGCCCCGACGAGTCCTGTGGCCCCCAGTGCCCCTGGCACTGCCCCAGCCGTTCCTCCCGCTCCGGGGGCGCCTAGCGCGCCGTCGGCACCCGCGGCTCCGGCTGCCCCTGCGGCGCCGAGCGCCCCAGGTACCGCTCCCGCGGCCCCTCCGCCTCCGGCTAGCTGGTAGAGCTGGGGACCTAAAAGAAATAAAAACCCCCGTTTCGGGATCCGAAACGGGGGTTTTTTTAATGTTCGAAAAAGGCTTAAAGTTTGGTGACGTTGGTGGCTTGAGGCCCTTTGGCGCCCGTCGACAGGTCGAATTCGACGGTCTGGCCTTCCGCCAGGGTCTTGTAACCGTCCCCTGCGATCGCGGAATAGTGCACGAAAACGTCTTGGCCGTTTTCTTGCTCAATAAAACCGAAGCCTTTGTTGTTGTTGAACCACTTGACTTTGCCGCGTTCGCGATCTGCCATAAGGATTACCTCCATAAAAAAATGCAGCTCTTGAAGCTCGCGTGTTCGAGACCTTAAGGGGCCTTGAGGCAGACCGGCTGCGGGCTGATGGGCCCGGCCGTTCCGTTGGATACCACGCGGTGATTCAAGAACTGCATCATTGTTAAAACGGCTCGCTGCGACCTGACAGGGGACCACGGCGAGTTCTTGCTACAGGGATTTTTTCCCAGACGCGCCAGGTAGCCCAGGCGACCTTAGTTGTCAACTGGGGACTGAGGGCTTGGGGCGGGAGGCGGCGCGGGGGAGTCGAGGAGGATAAAGACCTCGTTGGGGCGCATATAGCCGAAACGCTCCCGGGCCAGGTATTCGAGATAGCGGGGGTCTTGGAGGCGCTCGAGCTCGGCTCGCAATTCGGCCTGTTGGTTCATCAGACCGGCGTTTTCATTTTGCAGATTTCGGTACAGGGTCTTGAGCCGCAACAGGTCGAGGATGCCGTTCTGGCTGAAGAAGGTGAGCATCCCGAAACCGGCCAAAATGACCAGCACGCCGCCCAAGAAGAAGCGTTTCAGCAGCGGCGTCAGGTGGCGCCGGGGACGGAGGGGCTTTTTGGCTCCGCTGGTGGGCTTCATGGGATGCCTGTAGCAGTTTTTTTTCAAAAGATCACGAACTATCTCTTGAAAAATCGCCTTCCCTCAGTTTCTCCAGCGCTGAATGAGATACAGGACCAGGCTCAACAGGAGGCTGAGCAGCAGGGAAGTGCCCAGCGGAAAATAAATTCGCAGTCCTTCGCGCTCCACCGCGATATCGCCAGGCAGGCGCCCGATTTTTTGAAGCCAGGGGAACTTGCTCCAGTTGGGCAGGAAATACAGCAGCAGGCCAAGGCCCAGCAGGATGCTCCCGGTCAAGATCAAAAATTTTCCGAGTTCCGGCAGGCGCATGGAAATTGACTAGAAAAGTTTCTCTTGCTTGTTCCTCGCATCGCCGGCGCCCTCCGGCCGGATCTTGCCGAAGTACTGGTAGGCGAGGTCCGTGGCAACCCGACCCCGCGGGGTGCGCTGGAGGAAGCCGCATTGGATGAGAAAGGGCTCGTAGACGTCCTCGATGGTGTCCTTCTCCTCGCTGATGGCGCTGCTCAGGGTCTCGACGCCCACGGGTCCGCCCTGGAATTTTTCGAGGATGGTCAGGAGGATCTTCCGGTCCATGTGGTCGAAACCCTTTTCGTCGACGTCCAGGAGCTTAAGCGCCTCACCTGCGACCTTGGCGTCCAGGATGCCGGAGGCCTTGACCTGGGCGAAATCCCGGGCGCGTTTCAGGAGCCGGTTGACGATGCGCGGGGTGCCCCGGGCGCGACGGGCCAGCTCGTGAGCGCCCTCGGCCGTGACCGGGATCTCGAGAATCTGGGCGCTGCGCTTGACGATGGTGGCGAGCTCTTCGGTGCTGTAGAAGTCGAGCCGGGCGACGACGCCGAAACGGTCCCGCAAGGGCGAGGTGAGCAGGCCGGCGCGGGTGGTGGCCCCGACCAGGGTGAAGCGCGGCAGGTCCAACTTGATCGTCTTGGCGGAAGGGCCTTGCCCGATCACGATGTCGAGCTGAAAGTCTTCCATCGCGGGATAGAGGATCTCCTCGACGGTGGTGTTGAGGCGATGGATCTCGTCGATGAAGAGGACGTCTTTTTCCTCGAGGTTGGTGAGGAGGGCGGCCAGGTCGCCGGGGCGCTCGATGGCGGGGCCGGAGGTCGACTTGATATTGGCGCCCATCTCGTTGGCGATGATGATGGCCAGGGAGGTCTTGCCCAGGCCAGGGGGGCCGGAGAAGAGGCAGTGATCCAAGGGCTCGCCGCGCTGTTTGGCGGCCTGGATGAAAATGGCCAATTTTTCTTTGACGCCGCTCTGGCCGACGTAGTCGGCGAGGCTTTGCGGGCGCAGCGAGCGGTCGATTTGCTCCTCTTCGGGCAGCAGGGCCGCCGCATCCATGTGAACGTTGTCTCGCGACATGGTAATGGGATGGGGTCTAGCTCAAGTCCCTTCCTTAAACAACAGCGAAAATCGGACATAATCCGGATAAATATTGGCGCCGTGTTTTTCCAAGCGGATCTGGTCGAAACTGAGGCGAAGCTTTCCCGCCGGGAGGGTCTCCTCGAAGGTCATCTCCTCCGGCTCGAGGTTGAAGGTCGGGGCGGAGGAATCCGCGGCGTTCGGCGGCTGGTAATGCTTTTTCATCAGGCCCTCATAGATGGGGGCCAGGTCGACGCTGCCGAGCGGACGGCCCTTGAGGTAGAGCTCCATCCGATGCCCTTCCTTGGGAAGCACGGCGCAGAGCGGGGAGTCGTTCGGGCCTTGCGGGCATTCCGACCGAGGCCGGCCGCCCTCGAGGAAGCGGACCGCCTCGCCGGGAAAGTAGTAGTCGTATCCCTTGACCGCAACTTCCCGATAAGACGGATAGCTAGCCAGGAAATTGATCGCGACGGCCTCGCTTTCGGTGAACTTCTCAGCGGAAAGCGAGGGGTCTCGGGTCAAGATGCGGCGCAGGTTGCGGAGGTCGCAACCCGGAGTGGTGCTTCCGGACAGGTCGAGGCGCGCCCCGAAAAAGGGCCGGAGCGATTCGCAGCCGTAATTGCTTTCCAAAAATTCGACTTGTCCGAGCAGTCGGTTCTTCACGTCGGAAGGCAAGGCCAGCAGAGGCTCCACCGCGGGAGCGCCTGGTTCGACGCCCGCCTGCTTCAGGAGGGCGGCGAGGCGCGCGCCTTGGCTGCGAAGGCTCATCTCGTAAGCGCCTTGCGGACCGGATAAGGTCAAGAAGGCGATGAGGCTCAAGCTGATCGGGATCCAGCGGATGCCGGGCCTTTTGGCAAGGAGCAAATAGAGACATAAGCCCAGGCCCCACAGGCTCAACAGGGCGGCGTAATAGCGCAGCGGCGTCCAGCCATAGCGCGAAATCAGACGGAAAACGGCGAAGGCGACCGAGGCCAGCAAAGGGATCAGTCCGAAGAAAAATCCCTTTTCAAAAATCTTCAGCCAGCGCTGCGTTGGATCCTCTCGCAGCGGATAGAGGAGGAGATAGGTCAGGAGTCCGAAGGCGCCCAGGGCAAAGAAGGCCCCGGCGGTGGCGGCATCGACCGCATTTCCCCCGACGATTTTCTGGAGCAGCCAAAGTTCGAGGACGAGGCCAATCGCGACCGCCAAGGGCATTAGGACAAATTGAGCGAATACCTTAAGCCCGCGCGGATAAGGCGGAGGTTGCCGCTCCAAGGCCTCGAAATCCTCCGGAACCCCGGCGAGAAAGAACCAGGTGTTGAAGATCCCCACGATCAGCGCCGCGACGATGAAAAGCAGGTAATCCAGGATGGGGATTCGCAAAATTTTGGAGAGGGCCGCGAAAAATAATAAAGTGCCGAGGTACAGGGTGCCGGAAAAGAGCAGGGCCGCCAGGATTCGGAGGAAGATGCGGCGGTTGTACTCCCAAAAGGCGCGCGGCTGCCGGTAGCCGAGGAAGGGGGCGTAGGCCGCGAAGAAATGGAGTCCGACGAAGAGGCCGAGGTACTCGAAGAGGAAGGCGGCGGTCGCCGTGGCTTCGTTCAAATAGCCCAGGCGGAAATAATAGAGGGCGAGGCAGGCGAGCCCGACCAGCAAGGGCAACCACCTCCGCTTGGGTGAGACCCAGCGCCGCTCGCCAATCAGGCTCAGGGAATAGAGCCAGGAAATTCCCAAAACCGCGACCAAGAGGAGCCGCCATTGGGCGAGTTGTTCCAGGCCTCTGGCTCCGTGGCTAAGCGCGGCATGAATCACGATGCCGGTGCCCAGCGCGGCCATCGCCAGGACGCCGGGAAAGCGCGACAGGGCTCGCCGGGCCGGATGCTGCTTTGTCCTATCCACCGTCATGCGGCCTCCCTCGTCGAATTTTCGAGCCCAAGATTAGGATAATGCCTTCAGCCCCTCGCGGACCAGTTTTTCCAGGGGAAGTTCGGAGGCGCCGGGGATGGATTTCAATGCCTGTTGCGCCTCTTGTCGGGAGTAACCCAGGTTGACCAGGGCGCTGATCGCCTCTTCGGAGAGGGAGGCAGGAGCGGCTTGCTCCGAGACCATGGCCTCCACGCCCGCCTTGGATAGCCAGGCCAAGACCTTGTCCTTCAATTCGACGATCAGGCGCTCGGCGGTCTTTTTTCCGATGCCGGGGATGGCGGTAAGCCGAACCAAGTCTTCGCCACGAATTGCCGCCGCCAAATCCTCGACGGGCAGGCCCGACATGATAGTGAGAGCCAGCTTGGGACCGACGTTGCTGACCTGAATGAGCTTGAGAAAAAGTTCCTTTTCCGAGGAGCGGCGGAAACCGTAGAGGCTGATGTTGTCTTCCCGCACCACCGTATGCACCTTCAACTCGATGGCCGCGCCCAATTCGGGGAGAGTAAGCAGGGTGTTCTTTGCCAAAAAGACCTGATAGCCGACGCCGCCGGTGGTGACGACCGCGTAGTCGGGGCCGATTTCTTGGAGGGTGCCTTGCAAGTACGCGATCATCCCGCTTTCACCTTCTTCATCATGCGATAGGAGTTGGCATGGCACAGCGCCACGGCCAAGGCGTCGGAGGCATCCGCGAAGGCCGTGCCCGGCAGCCGCAGCAGGGCCTGGACCATCTTTTGGATCTGATCTTTGGAGGCGTGCCCATAACCGGTGACCGCCTGCTTGACCTGGAGGGCGGTGTATTCGAAGATCGGCAGTCCGGCCCTGGAAACCGCGACCATGGCGGCCCCGCGGGCATGTCCCAACTTAAGGGTGCTCTGGACGTTCTTGGCGACGAAGATGTTTTCGATGGCGACCGCCTCGGGAGAAAATTTCGCGATCAGTTTCTCGACCTGGTCGTGGATATAGCGAATCCGGTCGCTGAAGGCCGCCTTGGTCGGAGGAAAGACGCCGCCGTTGTCGAGGTGGGCGATCCTGCCTTGGAGCTCCTCGATCAAGCCGTAACCGGTCACCACACAGCCGGGGTCGATTCCCAGGATCCGCATAAGCTCCTATTTGGCCAATTTTTCCATTTCCTCTTCGGGGATGTCGAAATTGGCGTAGACGTTCTGGACGTCGTCGTGGTCCTCTAAATTTTCCATCAGCTTGAGCATCTTTTCGGCCGGATCTCCGGTGAGCTTGACGGTGTTTTGCGGGATCAGGCCGATCTTGGCGCTGAGCGTGGGGATGTTCTTCGCCTTGATCGCATTCAACACCGCGTCGAAGCTACTTGGGTCGGTGACAACCTCGAAGGCATCTCCGCTGTCTTGGATGTCCTCGGCGCCGGCATCGAGGGCGACGTCCATGAGGGTGTCCTCGGCGATCACTTTCTTGTCGACCAGGATGCTGCCTTTTTTGTGAAAGACCCAGCCGACCGAGCCCGACTCGCCCATATTGCCGCCGCCCTTGCTGAGCATGTGGCGGATCTCGGCCACGGTGCGGTTCTTGTTGTCGGTCAGGACCTCGATCATCAGGGCGGCGCCGCCGGGTCCGTAGGCCTCGTAGGTGATCTCGTCGTAGGTGACGCCATCCATCTCGCCGGTGCCCCGCTTGATGGCGCGCTGGATATTGTCGTTGGGCATGTTCTCGGCCTTGGCCGCGTCGATGGCGGTGCGCAGGCGCGGATTTCCGCCCGGGTCCCCGCCGCCCATCTTGGCGGCGACGGTGATTTCTTTGATGAGCTTGGAGAAGATCTTGCCGCGCTTGGCGTCGGTGGCCCCTTTCTTGCGTTTTATGGTGGCCCATTTACTGTGACCGGACATGGCTGAAACCTCGAATTCTTGAACAAATATTGATGAAAATCGCTTAATTCGGATACCCGAGCAGGGATGATTTCACAAGAGAAAGTTTGCCGCGGAGGGGCTGGCCGCGAGCAGGCGAAGGCCCAGGGCGCCCGCCAGGGCCTCGAGGGAGGGGGAGAAGGGGCCCTCCCCGATCAGGCAGCGCAGGCGCTTGCCGAGCCGGGCGCGGAGCGCTCGGCGGCGGAAAAAGCCGAGCTGCGGCGGGGAGCCGCCTCCCGCGCAATGCCGTTCCAAGAGTTCGGCATCCGCCTGCCGCAAAAACGCGGCCTCGGGCCGGAACCGGCGGAGGGACGCCGCCCAATCGGTGCCGGCGGGCAGGAGCAGCGACTGCAGACCCGCGAAGATCGGCCAATAGAGGCAGGCGATGCGGGCGAAGCTGCGGCTCAAGTCGGGGGTCGACAGGACGCGGCGCGCCTTGCCGGGGCCCATGGCGTGGCTGATTCGGGCGCAGACCTCGTTGACCTCTCCGAAGCGCAAGGGGCGTTCTTCCCAGGACCCATCCGGGGCGACGCGGAGCGGGCTCATCTCGCGGTCTTCCTCGAGGGACTGGCGGATGCGGCGGTAACTCGCGTGGTGCTTGGCCTCCGAGCGGATCCCCTGGTTGAAGACCTGGCGAAAACTGGCGACCAATCCCGCGCTATCCCGGCCCAAGTCCGGGGCCTCCTCGGGGGTGATGATGCGCCGCAGCCCCTTGATTTTTCCCAACAGCGGTCGGAAGCGCGGCCAATCGCCGGCCTCTAAAAAATAAAAGGCGGGTGGGTAGCGTCGAAACAAGTCCTCGGCCCTTTCCCAGGGGATCTCCCGCGGCAGGGGCAGGGTGCGAAGGCCCATGGTCAATGCGCCGAGCTCGGCATAGATCCAGGCGGGCTGGGCGGAGCTCAGCAGGTAGAAATATTCGCCCTCGCGGGCCTGCGCATCCAAGAGGCCCAGGCCGAAATGCTTGGCCTTCGATTTGATGAACCACCAGGGCAGGCTGTGGAACTCCTCGCCGTTGGTGACGCCCAGGGCGGGGGCCTCGGCCTCTTGCTTGGCGAGTTCATAAAAGCGTTGCACGACAGTGAGGCTCATAGCGGTGCCGCTCGGATTATTGCAGCTCGAAGCTCTTCTCGAAGGAGAACTGGGTCTCGGCCACCTTGTCGTAGACGGTGAAGACCGCGCGGTATTTGCCGAGCGGGGCCTCGCGCGGCAGCTTGATCTGGTTGGCGAAGAGCATGCTGGGGTTGTCCTCCGCCACCGCCTTGGTCAGTTCCACCACGTTGGGTTGGGAGACCAGGACCTTGCCCTCGGGGTCCTCGACTTGCAGGTCTTCGCGGATCGAGGCCTCCTTTTGTTCGTTCAATTTCAGGCCCTGGACCTTGAAAAAGACGAAGACGAGGTCGCCGCTGCGGAACACGCCGTCCTTGCGGATCTGGCCCGGCGCCGGACCGGTGGCGAAATAAAATTCCGCCAGTTGCAGGCGGTCGGAGGTCGAGGGGGGCAGGGGCGTGACGGCCTTGGGCTTCTCCGGAGGCGCGGGTTTTGCGCTGGGTGTGGTCGGCGCAAGCGGGGCCGGCAAAGGCGCCGGTCTGGTGCCCGGCAGGAAAATCCGGAGTCCCTGGATGGGGCTGAGCCCATATTGGACTCGAATCAAGTTGTCGGGATTCCGGAAGCCGAAATAGGCCGTCGTGAGGACCAAGGCCAGCGCGACCGCCGAGCCAAGCCAGGCCTGCTGCGGCGGGGCCTTGGCGATGACCAGGGTGTCGGCCGCCATGTCTCCCAACCGCTGCTTCCGCTTGCTGAGGGTCATCAAGGGATAGCCCAGAAAATAATCGAGGGGGCGGAACAGATTGCGCAGCAGGGCCGCGGTGCCGTCGGGCGGCTCGCCATGGTCGAGGACCACTTGGCGCTTGAAGATCGCCTTGCCCGGCGTGGTGCCGGTCAGGAGCTCCAACAAGGTGTAATAAGCGACGAAGAGGATCGGCAGGCTGACCAAGACCACCGAGGAAAGCATGGGCCGACTGGGCCGGCAGAGCAGGAGGGTCGAGTAGAGCAGGAGCAGAGAGAGGCAGAGGTCCAAGGTCTCCGCGAAGATTCGGCTCAGGGTGGAGGCCAGCGGGGTATGGGCCAAGTCCACGGCCGCCAGATGCCGGCGCGTCTTCTTGATGACCAGGGTCTTGGCTGCGCGGTCTCCCAGGCGCTGGTTGAGGGGGCTGGACTCCATGGCGATGACCGCGATCAGGAAAAACAGCGGGTAATCGACCAGCCGCAGGAAATTCCGGATGAAGACATTGCCGAGGGAGGCCGACTGGCCGTTCTCCTCGATGACCCGGAGCCGGCAGAACAGCTTGCCCAGCGTGGCGCCGAATACCGATTCCATCGCGACATAGTAAAAGAACATGACGAGTAGGGTGAGGAGGAGGTGCATCGCGAAGCGCCCCTTCCCCTGGTGCAGGGCGGCGAGATTCGGCATCCCGAAGAACTTGAGCAGGCCGAAGCCGACCAGGAAATAGACGTAAAAACCCAGCAGGCTGTCGACCAAGAAGGCGGCGAAGCGGTCGCGGGTGGGCGCTGTGGAATAGGCGCCCAAGGGCTGGGGCCGGAGGGCCGGGGGGCGCGGTTCCTTGAGGATGACGGGCTTGGCCGGCGGCGGTTGGTAGACGATCTCCTTGGGTGGGGGCTCGCGGCGAGGCATCGGCTCGGCCATCGGGGTTGTGGTCTCTTCGTGCACCACGACCCGTGAGGACCGCTTTTTGAATTCGATCTCCGTCAGTTCTTCTTCGTCGTCATCGTCCCAGTTCAGGGGCATGGCATTTCTCTTCGCCGATGGGACCCAAGCGATTCCGCGCCTAACGCTGCAATGCGTTAAGCATCCAGGCCGGGTCATCTGTGATCATACCATCGACCTCGTCCTGGATGCACGCCTGTAATTGATGGAAATCATTGATAGTCCAGACGATGACTTTTTGACCCTTGCGGTGGGTGCGGGCGACGAACTGCTTTTTCAACAGCCCGAAGGAGGGGTGGATGGAATAGGGCTTGAATAATTTCGCCGACCAGCCGCGGCGCAGGGGCAGGGGGGACTTTTCGTAGAGCAGGAGGCCGAGCCGGATCGCGGGATTCAGGGCCTGGACTCGGGCCAGGATGGTCGGATTGAAGGAGCTGACCACGACCTGCCGGAGCAGCTTGAACTCCAGGACGGCCTCGGCGACGTCCAATTCGATGCCGCGGGAGCGAACCTCCATCCCCTTGATCTCGATATTGATCAATTCGAGGCCTCGGGCCAGGTCCAGGACTTCATTTAACGTTGGAATCCGCTCCCCGCGGAATTGCGGGCCCTTGTGCAGGCCGAAATCGAGCTTGCGCAGCTGCTTGAGGGTCATGGCCTGTAGGTCGCCTTCCTTGCCGCCCAGGGCCTTGGTGCTGCGGTTGTGGGTCACGACGATCTCCCCGGAGCCGCACTTCCAGACGTCGAATTCGATGCCGTCGGCGCCCTGCCGGATGGCCAGGTCGAAGGCGGCGAGGGTGTTTTCGGGGGCCTGGGCGCTGGCCCCGCGGTGGGCGAGGACGAGGGGGCGCTTCATGCCTGGCTCCTGGAGTGACGGAGGTGGAAATCCAGGGCCGCGGCACAATAGATCGCCGCGGTCTCGCTGCGGAGGATCGAGGGGCCCAGGCTGGCCTCGGCAAAGCCGGCGGCCAGGGCCGCCTCTCGCTCTTGGCCTTGGAACCCGCCTTCCGGCCCCACCAAGACGACGAATCGCTCCGCCTCGGAGCGGAGCCCCTTGCCCAGCCAGGGTTCGGCGAGCCGTTCCTGGAGCAGGAGTTTCTGCCAGGCCGGCGCCTCGGCCTCGCCGACCTTTCGCAAAAAATCCGCCAAGCTCATCGGGGGGTCGATCCGAGTTGAAGCGATCCTTTCACATTGTTTCAGTGTTTCTTGAGCTATTTTATTCAATCTTTTGATTTTATTAATAGAAATATTA
Organism: bacterium; assembly: GCA_046346845.1. Classification (GTDB taxonomy): domain Bacteria; phylum UBA10199; class UBA10199; order DSSB01; family DSSB01; genus DSSB01. Next base: position 124,165 of record JAXMHH010000001.1, on the reverse strand, counting down.
ACATCTTTTGCCAACCTGCCGCGGACCAGCTGCAGGGGACTTAAGCGTTCGACGCCGAGCTCGACCGCCTTTTCCACCAGCCACTCCAGGCGTTCCCACCGGATGATTCCAATGCCCAGCCAGAGCGGGAGGCGCGTCTCCGATGCCGCTGGGCCCACCGAAAGTAGCCGGCCATAGCTCTGGGGACCGCGCCCTTCCAGCCTGGCCTCGCCGCGACGCCCGTCGGGGAGCAGCACCGCGAAGGTTTCCCCGAGCTTAAGCCGCAGCGCCTTGCGCAGGTGGCGCCCATCGGCTGCGTTCAGCGGAAATCGGCCTTCCGCGTCGATTTTTCCCTGGATCGAAAAGAGGGGCATCGCTGGGTCCGATTACTTGACGCCCATCCGCAAGGCGCCGTCCAAGCGGATCACGGTGCCGTTGAGCATGGGGTTTTCGACGATGTGTCTCGCCAGGGCGGCGTACTCGGCGGGATGGCCCAGGCGCTTGGGGAAAGGAACCTGCTCGGCCAGGGAGAGCCTCGCCGCCTCGGGCAACTTGGCCAACATGGGGGTGTCGAAGATCCCCGGCGCGATCGTCATCACCCGAATCCCGTAGGCGGCCAGGTCGCGCGCCATGGGGAGGGTCAGGGAGACGATGCCGCCCTTGGAGGCGGCATAGGCGGTTTGCCCCATCTGGCCGTCGAAGGCCGCGATCGAGGCGGTGTTGATGAGGACGCCGCGCTCGCCGTCGGCATTGGGCGTATTTTCGGCCATGAACTTGGCGGCCAGGCGACAGACGTTGAAGGTGCCGGCGAGGTTGACCTTGAGGGTCAATTCAAAGGTCTGTAGGTCGACGGGCTGGCCCTTTTGCAGGGTCTTGAGGGCGAAGGCGATGCCCGCGCAGCTCACCGCGACGTGGAGGCCACCGAAACGCTGCACGGCCGCCTCGAGGGCCTTCAGGACCGCGGCCTCGTCGCTGACGTCCGCCGGGGTGAAGAGGGCGTTTTCGCCGAGGGCCGCGACGCTCGAGGAGTTCTCCTCCCGGGGCAAATCCACGACGGCCACCTTCGCGCCGGCGGCGAGAAAACCCTCGACCACGGCGCGGCCCAAGCCGGAGGCCCCTCCCGTGACGACGGCGACGCTGTTCTTGAGCTGCATGGAATCCTCCTTGAAGCAGGCTAGGGGATTTTTTGGATATTGATTCTACCGTTGTCGATCGACAAGGCCCGTTTGCCGGCCAGCATCGCCGTCAATTCTTCCCCGATGAGCTCGGCGACGCGCGGCGAGCAGAGGCCTTGCTCCACCCATTGCTTGGGGTCGTGGAGCTTTTCAAGCACAATCTTGCGCAGCTCGTTGGCGGTGAGCAGGTGCCGTGCGGCGATCTCAAGCCGTTCGCTGAGCACCCGCAGGTAGGTGCCAAGCAGGTCGATGACCCGCGCCTGGGCCGCCGTCGGGATGCTGGGGCGCGGCGCCTGGGGCAGGGCCTCATTCGGCTTGTCGACGTGGGTGCGGATGATGTCGAGCAGGGCCTTGCCCTGGCGCTGGATCTCCCCCGAGTTGATGCCGCGGAACTTCCCCAATTGCTCGACGCTGGTGGGCCGGGCGTTGGCGATGTGGAACAGGGTCTCGTCGTCGGCGACGCGGCGCCGCGGGATGTTCAAGGCGCGGGCGCGGCGCTCGCGCCAGGCGACCAAGTCGCGGAGGATGGCGAAGGAGCGGGCGGAAATGCGACCGCTCTTCGCGAGCCGCTCGGCGATCTCGCTGGAATTGTCTTCATAGAGTTGCGGGTTCTCATAGTAAGAGCTCAACTCCAGCGCCCATTCCTTCCGCCCCGCGGCTTCCAGGCGGCGCAGCAGGCGTTCGCCGATCTCCACCAGGTACTGGACGTCGGAGAGGGCGTATTTCTTCAGCTCCTCGCTGATGGGGCGCCGCAGCCAATCGGTGCGGGCGTGGCTCTTGCCTACCGTCAGTTGCAATTCCATGCGGATCAAGTCGCGCAGGCTGACGCTTTCCCCCAGTCCGACCAGCGAGGAGGCCTCGAAGGTGTCGAGGATGGGCGCCGCGGTGATGCCATAGCTGTGATAGAGGCACTCCTGATCGCCGTGGGCGCTGTGCACGACCTTGAGAATTTCGGGGTTTTTTAGGACGCCGAGGAAGGGTTCCATCTCCTCGGACCGAAGGGCGAGCACGTCGATCAGCCAGGCCTCGTCCCGGGTGGCCGCCTGGATCAGGGCCAGCTTGGGGAGGTAGGTGTTTTCGCGAATAAATTCGGTGTCGAAGGCGACGATCGGCTGAGCAGCTAATCTGCGGCTGACTTCCGCCAATTCCTCGGGCCGCCGGATCAAATCAAAGTGCAAGGTCATTTCCCGGCATTATGCCCGAGCGGGGACCCCTGTCAACGAGGGCCTGCGGGCCTCCCGCTCAGCAGACCACGCCCGGCGGGAGCTGGCCGGGGTCGTTCGGCATCGGAATCGTGAAAAAACCCCGTCGGCTGAGCTGCCCCTGGGCGTCCTCCGTCAGGATCACGTCGAGGTGATGCCAGCGCGGGTCCTGGGGAAACCGGACATAGGCATGGACCATGAATTCGTCCGCCTTGAGCTGGGGTGTGGGCATCGCGGAAGGGGGGAGCGGCGCCGGTTCCGGGGCGGGCGGCAATTGGAATTTCCCGGTCTGGGCCTCGACGATCACGTTGGGATCGCTGGGATCAGGCGGCAGCACCATGGGATAGCTGCGGGACTTCTTAAAACGTTCCCAGGACCAAGGGATCACGTGCGGGTGTCGGATCTCGACGCCGGAACCATAGTAGGAGCGGATCTCCTGGACCGCGAAGTCTACCCGGCGGCGCTCCTCGGCGTTTTGCGGGGGATGGGGATTGTTCTCGGGCGGCTGGGGCGGGGAGAAGCGCAGCGCGGCGACTCCCGAAGGAGGAGGTGCCTCATTGCCGAGCACCGGTTGGGCGAGGGAGAGCAGGCTCAAGGAACCCCAGATCAGGGCGATTATTTTCATAGGACCTCCAAACATCCCAGGGCAGGACGCCGGGCGGTCGAATCAGGTTTTGGATTTTTTGCGGATGGGGAAATTCCGAATCCAGCCCCTAAAAACATCATGCTTCCTCCAGGCGTTTGACCTTTCGGATCTCTGGAAACAGCCAGTACCAAAGCCCGACCACGGCGAGGGTGCCGAAACCTCCCAGCAAGACCGCCGGGACCGTGCCGAACCAGCTCGCGGTCAGGCCGGATTCGAATTCCCCCAATTCGTTGGAGGCGCCGATGAAGATGAGGTTCACCGCGCTGACCCGCCCGCGCATCTCGTGGGGGGTCTTGATCTGGACCAAGACCCCCCGGATCACCACGCTGACCATGTCGCTGGCCCCGAGGACGAAGAGGCAGAACAGCGAAAAATAGAAGTTTTTCGAGATGCCGAACAGCAGGGTTGCGACGCCGAACAGGCCCACGCAGGCGAACATGGTCTGTCCCGCGCGCCGGAGCGGCGGGAGGTAGGCGAGGGCGATGGCCATCAAGGCTGCGCCGAGGGCCGGGGCCGCGCGCAGCATCCCCAGGCCGGGGGCCCCGACATGGAGGATGTCGTTGGCATAGACCGGCAGGAGGGCGACCGCGCCGCCGAGCAACACCGCGAACAGGTCCAGGCTGATGGTCCCGAAGATGACCTTCCGCTCCCAGACGAATCGGATTCCAGCGAGCAGGGTCTTCCAGCTCATCAGCGTGGGCTCCAGCCGCTCGGTTCGATTGCGAATCCGCGCGACCAGCAGCACGGAGCACAGGCGCAGGGCTGCCACCACGTACAGCACCGAGGCGGCGTCGTTGCGGATCGCGTAGATCCAGCCGCTGGCCGCGGGGCCGACGATGAAGGCGATCTGCATGGTGGAGGAGTTCCATTGGACCGCGTTGCTGAAATGGGGCGTCGGCACCAATTGCGGGACGATCGCCTGGCTGGCCGGCCCGTCGAAGGCGTTGGCGATCCCGACCAAGAAGAGGATGGCGTACAAGGACCAAAGGGCCTGGACCTGCAGGGCCGCCACCGCCGCCAGGGAGGCGACGCCCAGGAATTGCAGGGTTCGGCAGAGCAGGATGATCCTGCGCCGGTCGTAGCGGTCGGCCGTGTGCCCCGCGAAGATGGTGAAGACCATCTTGGGGACGAAGAGCGCCAGGCCCAGGTAGCCCAAGTAAAGCGGGTTTCGGGTCCACTCGTAGATCCATTGGCCCAGGGCGACATTCATCATTTGGTGGGAAATGAGGGCCAAAAAACGGGCGGAGAGGAAGTAACGGAAATCGCGATGGCGGAAGGCGGCTCGCGGGTGGGTGGCAGGGACGGACTCGGACATAAGTAGGTAAGACGATATTTTCATAGGCAAAATTCTCGAATTTTCCTATCCTTTTTCCGCCCACTCAACTTTGCAGGATAAATCACGGATAATGAGAGGGAGAGAGGGTCTTCATGGAAGGTGTCTATGTCCCCTGAAATCTCCAGTACCCGGCCTCCACCCGTTACCGAAGCCCCTCCCCCCGCCACGGAGGGGCCCCGCCCCGAGGACAAGGCCGCGCAGCAGACCCAGCAAAACCAACAGACCCAGCAGTCCGAGGCGGTCGAGGAAGCCGTGATCGAGCCGAAATTCCAGCTGCCGGAACGGGGGCCCAGCCTTTCCTCGGAGTTTATGAACGCCTTTTCCTCGGTGGTTTGGGAGGGCTATGAAAATTACCGCTCCCCGCAGGGCGACCTTTCCTCCCGCAACGAACCCCGCGGCCAAGAAAGCCAGCGCGAGCTCCAGGTGATCCGCGAATTCGTCCGCGAGGCCCAACGCCTCTTGTCGGACCAAAAATTGGAGGTCTCCCAGATGATCCACCGCCTGAAGGCCGAGCAGGGCGGCATGTTTTGGAACAAGTTGCAGCAAGTCTTGCAAAAGGGCCTCTCGCCCCAGCAGGCGGTCGTCTTTCAAAAGCTCGACAAGGACGCCGGCGACATCAAGCACAAGTTCGGTTCCCCGGAAATTCCGAACCTGGGGGAAAAGGCCGGGGAGGCCGGCAAGGCGATGCGCCATCCCGCCGGCCAGGCCCTGTTCGAGATGCTGAAGGCCGAGGCGAACCCCACCACCCAGATCGAGCATATGGTCCTGGCCCTCCAAATCCTGGGACGCGAGGGCATGAAAGACTCTTCCCAAAAGCTGCTTGGCTACCTGAAGCACCGCTGGGGAATGTCCGACGAAGAATTGAAGCGTTTCCTGGCCGACCACCAATTGCCCTATTACCTAGGGCCCATGCCGAAGCGGGATGCGTCGGAGCGCGCCTCCGGGACGATTTGGTATCCGCTCTTGGCGCTGATCGCGGTCCCCATCGGGATGTTGGCCGGGATGGATTTTGTCTGGGCCGCCGTCCTGGGCATCGCGCTGGCGGGTTTCTTCCTGATCCTCACCGCCCAAGCCAAAAAATAAGCCCAAACAAGCAAAAAAAAACCCTCTCCGAAGAGAGGGTTTTTTGCATAACGCGATTCGATTAGCTGCAGCTGGGGGCGCCAGTGGCCGTGCCATTGGTGATATCGATGTCCACTCCGTTGTAGTTGCAGGTGGCGGAACCCGCCGTTCCGCAGTCCCCGGTGACCGCGCCGTCCAATTGAACGTTGCCGGTCGGGGGCAAGGAGATGCCGAGGTCGACGCCGAGCGCGAAGTCGGCGAAATTAACGACGCAGCCGTTGCCGCCGACGTCTCCGTCGACGGTGTAGTCATAGTTAAAAGCGTTGGTTCCCGCCGCGTATTGGCCAACAACGCTGACCGAACCGTCGTACTTGTCGCATCCTTCGAAGTCGAAATCCAGGTCGTAGCTGGCGCTGGGGGAGCCGGGAGTCACGCTGCCCGAGTACGCGAAGGTGCCGCCGCCCGAGCAGGCGCCGGTCTGGCTGATGGCCACAAATTTCAGCGCGGATCCCGAGGCGGCGATCGCCTGGGTCACGCCGATTTGGGTGTTGGTCTGAACCGCGGCCACCGTGCTTTGGGTGTCGGCTTGGGCGTTGCCGGTACCGGTGCCGGCATCGATAGTGCCGCCGGTATTGTTGTTTCCGCCGTTGTTGTTTCCGTTTCCGCAGGCAACCATCCCCAGGATGGCTGATGCTAGGATAGTTCCTTTGAAGATTACACTTGCCCGTTGAGACATGCTGAATTCTCCCTTTTGAGATAAGAGGTGATGAGTTTGCGTCGGCCTCTTAATGACTTGGCCCTTCCAAGTCCAGTCAAAAATCATTTCGCGTTGCGCCATGAAAATCCGCGCAACTATAGAGGAAAACGCACGAAGCCATTTCGAAAGGGGCATACATGACACCGCCACGGGCACAGGGTGTCGATTCGGGGCAAAGTTTTCCTTCCTTTCCCGCTGGGCTCTCCCGACTCGACCCGAATACGGCCGCCGCATTGCCGAAAAAATTCGGCGATGAATTCTTGCCCGCGCTGCGCCGTTGGGATGAGGCCAAGACCGAAAGCCAGCTGATCTCCCTGTTTGGCGAGGGCGCCTACTCCTTCCAGCTTCGATTTCACCGCGCCGAGCTCCCAGTCAGCGACTCCCCCGACCTGAAGATCCTGGAGGGCGCCGGCCTGTGCGCCGGTTTTCAGGTCCACCATGGCCAAATGAGCGCCCCCGATGGAATCGGGCTGGGCGGTTTCGTCGCCCTGGGCGGTCTGCTGGATTTCTGCAAGATCGACGTCAATCCCGCGGGTCGCTTGATCCTGAGCGAATGCCCCTGCGCCTTTTCAAAGAAGCAGGACATCACCCAGCCGGTGCTGCAGAGCCCGGTGGGGGCCCTGTTTCCCACGGGCCGCTTCGATCCGGTCCCGCTGGGGAGTTTGCGCAAGCTGACCGAAGGCATCGCTTCCGGCGACGGCCAAAGCCTTGGCGACAGGCTGTTAGGCGCCCTATACGAGGCCACCCTCAAGGCCAAGCTGCCCACCGATCTTTGGGTGGACGATCCCCCGGGAACTCCCCAGGGCTCCTGCCATCCGCTGATGGCCGGCTTGGAATTCTATTTTGATGTCCCGGCCCTGCGCAAAAATCTGGCGGCGGGCTTGTACCGGAGCTTCGACTTCTCGGGGATCCGCTCCGGCTCCTTCGTCGATTGGCCGCGCTTTCGCCTCGACCTCCTGCCCTTGCCGGAGGGGATCCGCATCCCGGAAGGCCGCGCCGATCTCAAGGTCACCTTTTCCCCGGAGTCGGGCGATACCACGGTCACCCTCAAGAATCTGGACGCGAAGCTTCAGGTTCCAGCACTCTTCGGTGAGTCGAAGGTCCAGGCGAAGGGGGACTTGCTGCTCCACTTCAAGAGCGGAGGCGCCATCGAGGTGGAGGCCAAGGGCCTGCGGCTCTCGAGCAGAGATTTTCCCACGGTCCAGGAGCCTTCTCTTGCGGCGGATGTGACGATCGACGGAACCTTGAGCCTGAAATACGATCCCGCCGGAACCGGCTTGAGCCTCCGACGAGCCTTCCTGCAGCTGGACAATCTGGAATTGAAGACGCCGGCGGGGCGCGGGCTGGAAATCGGCGCCGGCGGACCGGTGGTGGGCTTGAGCCTCGCCGGGAATGCCGAGCTGGATTACGACGCGGATGCCGGCGAAGAGCCCCTCTGGCTCTCCGGCGAGCTCGCGGGAGAGGCGCTGGGCGAGTCCTCGGGCCGACGGCTGGAATTTCGCAATCTGGAGCTCTCCTGGAACGGGCCCTTCCGGGACACCGGCGCGGGCCTGCGGCCCCGGCTGGAGGATTGGAGCCTCTGGCTGGGCGGGGATCTTTCCTTGGGCGCCTCGGGGAAAGAGGCGGGCTTCGAGCTTGAGGGCCTTGCCCTTGGCTGGGACGGTGACGGGACCAAGGCCCTGGCCTCCGCCGAGGCCAAGGAGCTTCGCTTCGGCCCACTGGCGATTCAGCCTCGGCTGCGGCTTGTCATGACCCCCGAGGAGGGCTCTTTTTGGCAGGGCACCGGCGACCTGAGTCTGGTCGGTGCGGCGCCTCGTTTCGAGCTGGCCTCGGCGCTTGCCCTGCGGACGGATCTTCACGATATCGAATGGACCCTCAGCGCCCTGCACGCCGAGCAATCCAAAAGGAGCCTCGCCCAAGGTGGTAAGTTCCGGGGCAAAAAGGACGCCCAGGGCTTTCGCGCCTGGTTGGAGATCCCCCAGGCCCTCGGGGGGAAGGCCCTTCGCCTCAGCGTCCGGCAGGGCGCCGACAGCGACCGTCTCTCGGGGGAATTTCACCTGGAACCCGATGCTTGGCACTTGAACTCCGGCACCGAGCTCAAGGGGCTGCGCCTCGACGGCAGCTATTGGACGCCCCCGCTGGGGGCATGGCTGGCGAGTCCGCGCGTCTACCTGAAGGCCCAGGCCGGAGGACGCTTCGAGGGCGAGTGGAGCGGCCCCTTCGCCGCGGGCCTTGCCGGAAGTCTGAGTTATTCTCCAGAGAAAAAATCCCTCTTCCTCTGGATCAACCCCAAGGCCTCGGCCCCGGTGCAGGTCGGACCGCTGAAAATCTCCGGAATGCCCGGAACGCTCGAAGGCACGGGGCAATTGCAGGGGACCTGGCAACTGGTGCTCGGTCCCCATGGTTCCATCCTCGGGGGTTCGGGAGTCGGCCTCAAGGGAGGCGTCCTGCGTTGGCGGAACGGCACCGATCCCTCCAGTCCCGCCCTCGAGGTATTGTCCAATCTCTCGCTGCGGGCGGATCAATTGTGGAGCGTGCAAAAGGGCGTGGCCTATTCCGGTGGAGACGGGATCCGCTTCGAAACCGACTTGCATGTCGATGCGCTGAATTCCGGGGTGCCCGCGGATTCGGGAAAGCGCCATCTCGTCTACATCGTCGATCGCCTGCCCCTGAACCTGGCCGCCTATTGGCGCTTATTCGCGAAATCGCCGCCCGCGGAAGGGAAGGGACCATGAGTTGCCGCAGGATTTCCCCCGTACAAGAGATCGCCTCCGCCTTGGGCGGCGCGGGTCCAAGCCTGAACGCGATGCCGACCCCGCTGGGCCCCGCGACGGGGGCGAAGTCGGATTACTTCGTCTGCGACGCGGCCGGGGACCGCCCGGAGGCCCCTGGCAAGCTGGTCGCCTTCGCCGCGCCCGCGGGAGGGGCGGGCGCCTTGGCGAAATCGACCCTGCTGTTCAGCCCGATCGCCGCGGCCAAGCCCGCTTTACCACCTCCACCGGATTCGCCGCTGGCGCGTCTCCTCTACGACCTGACCACCCAATTGGAGGATTTCGAGCTGAGCACCAACCTAAAGCTGCCCATGGAAGGCATCGGACCCGGAACGGTACAGACCTTCAGCAAGGCCTTGATCAAGGGCCAAGGCGCCTTGGTGGAGCTGGGCATCGAGTTTCGCCCCTTCGCGGGCCCCCAGCCCCTGCTCAAACCCCTGGATCAAGTGCCTATATTAGGGCCCTTTTTCATCGTCCGCGTGCTCAAGGTGGAGATGGACCCCGGTTCCCGCAAGCTCCAGGCCAAGGTCAAATACCTCTGGTTTCCCATCACCAAGCAGGTCCACGAGGATTATTTGAAAAAGGCCGAACTCCCCCAAGCCTTGGTGCAGGGCCCGGGCTACGACCTCAAGCAAGGAGTGCCGCTCTACAGCTGGCAGATCCTGGACCTGGTCTTGAAAATCCTGGAGGCCAAGGGGACCCAGGTCGCCAAAAACGTCGGGGTCGATCAAGTCAAACCGCTCTTGGAAAAGAGCGAGCTCAAGATCGAGGGGAATTTCAGCAACAAGAAACTCAAGGTGAGCGGTTTGGAATTGGAATTCGGCCCCTTGGGTCCAGGGGAAACTCACCGGATCACAGTGACCGGATCCCTTTTGGACCCGGTGCTGCGCCTGCATGGCCTGAAGGCCGCGCGGCTCGAGGGCAGGGGCGGGAGCCTCCGCTTGGCCAATGCCGGGGAACGCCTCGAGCCCCTGGAGGTCCAAATCCACGTCGATCCCCTGGGCAAGGCCGGTCCCCGCTTCGAGGTGAAGCGCTACCAAAGCCAGAAGGTGGAGATCGAAGTCCAGCCGAATTCCGGCGGCGAGCCCCTGCGCCTGACCATGGAGGAAGGCTTGGAATTGAACGGCTTGAAGTTCTTTCCCTCGCCGGAGGGGCCCCAACTGGAAATCCAGGGCCTCAGCGCCAAGCAGGTCCGCCTGCAGGGGTTGGGGATCCAGTTGAAGACCAAGCCCGGGGATGCGGCTAATTTCGAGGCGATCCGGATGAGGTTGGCCCAGGGTCGCCCGGAATTTGAGGCCAAGCTGAAGGCCAAGGCCACCGGCGAGTTGACCGTGAGCCGGGCCGGCTCGGAGCTAGGCTTCTTGAAGTTTCAATCGCTGGAGGCGGACGGGAGTTTTGCCTTAGGTCACGAATCGGACGGGAGCCTCCGCTTGGAGGTGGCGGGGCGCTTGCGCAGCGAGATCCCCGAACTCCGCTTCCTGGTCCGTTCCGAAAAGCTGCACGCCTCCGCGCAGACCCGGGTGGAGCAGGCCGAGGTCTCGGGATTGGGCCGGATCCGGATCTGGCCCGAACTGCTGCGCACCTCCCTCGAGGCGCAGGCCGGCGGTCCGCCGGTGACGGTCAAGGGCCGCGGTGGCCTGGTGAGCTTCCACCAAGACGCCGCCGAGGTGGAAGGCTGGCCGGAATTGAAAAAGGAATTGGGTGAGGCCGCCGCGAAGCAGGTGGTCACCGACTTCTTCATCCAGCCCAAGGAGATCGAGTTCGGCATCGAGAAGATGGATTTGGGCCGCTTCCTGCCCAACACCGGGGGCCCCAGCCTGGAGATCTCCGAGGCCGACCTGGGCCCGATCCGGATCCGCGGCGAGGTGTGGGGGAAACTCTTCGCCCGACTGCCCGGCGGCGTCTATTTTCCCGTTCAAATTCCCGAAGCCGCCAAGATGACGGACGCCAAGGTCGAGATCAAGCGGCTCCAGGACAAGGGCGGGGCCTCGCTCAAGCGGGAGGTGATCTTCCAAGAGATCGTCTTGGCCGGGGAGGAGTCCCAACCGACCCTTTCCAAGAAGGACCAGAAACGCTGCGGCTTCGACCGTCAGCACTTCCACGCGGCCTTGGGGCTCTTTCAATTTTCCCCGGAGGAGCGCAGCCTACAGGTCCAGAAGTTGGATCCTCACTTCCATCTCTACCTGAAAAATTGGGTCGGGGGCGGCTGCCTGAAGATTGATTAAGCCCCCAAGGCCACCGCCGTCCAACCCTTCCGATTGATGCGGCGCCGCAGCCTCAGGCTGCGGTAGGCCCGGAGCAACTCGTCGCAGTCCCGATACAGCAATCCCGTAAGGATGAGGGTGCCGCCGGGGGCGAGGCGGCGCAGCAATTGGGGACGAAGGTCCAGGAGGACCTGCAATCCGATGTTGGAGACGATGATGGGGAACCGCCCGCGAAGCCCGGCCAGGTCTTTTCGCAAAGTGATGCTTCCCTGCCGGTTGCGCCGAAAATTCTCGCGGGCGACCGCGAGGGCCTCGGGATCGATGTCGACGGCGACCGTCTTCCCGGCGCCGAGGCGCTTGGCGGCCATCGCCAAGATGCCGGTTCCGCAGCCCAGGTCCAGGACCGCGGACCGTTTTTTGCCTTGCAGCGCGGCGGCGAGCAGTTCGGCGGCCAATTGGGTGGTGGTGTGGGTGCCGGTCCCGAAGGCCAGGCCGGCCTCGATGTAGAGGGTGTCCGGCCTGGGTTTGGCGGGCAGCTTCCCCCGCGGGTCCACCCACAAACGCTTGGCCTCCGCGGCAGGGGCCTCCAGGAGGGGGAAGGGTGCCAAGAATTTTTTGTATTTCGCTATCCAGCTTAGGTCTCGCACCTCGCGCAGGCGCAGCTTCTTGAAGACCTTGCGGGCGAAGGCCTGACGCTCCCAGTCCCGCAGTTGCCGCGAAAAATCGGCGAAGGGGAAGCCCTTCGGCACCTCCGCCCGCAACAAGGTGCCCGCCCGGCGCCTCAGGACTTCGGTGGAACTGATCCCGAAGCGATAAAGAAAGCCGAGGGTCGGATCGACGGCCCGGGGCGCAAGCTCGATCTCCAATTGCCGGAACTCGCGCCGCATCAACAAATCGGTTTTTGCCATGGGGAATTCCTTTTATAGTGGTCGAGGAGTACCGGGTATCGCTCGAGAGAGGAAGCGAGAAATATCTTGAAGGAGTTCTTCCGCAAGCTGGTGGGTTTCTTGCTGAAATACTACGGGCTGGTATTGCTGGCCACGCTCGCCGCCGCCGCGCTCTCCTTCCCACGCACCATCCAGCTTTTCAAGACGATCAGCACCGATCCCATCGATCTGCTGCCGAAGGACTATCCCAGCGTCCAGACCCTGTTGAACATCCGGGACAAGCTCCAGCCCAAAAAGAGCTTCGGCGTGGTGCTGGAATCCGGCAATCCCGAGGCGATCAAGCGCCTGCTGTACGACCTGCAGGCCATCTTGGAGAAGAGCCCGGCGGTAAGCCGCGTCTTGGTCACCAAGCCCGGCTACGCCTTCTTCGACAAGCATAAGCTCCTCTACCTCGATTTGGCCGACCTGCAGGACATCCACGACCGGGTGAAACGCAAGATTCAGCGGGAAAAACTGGGCCCCCTCTACATCAGCTTTGAGGAGGAGGGCGACAAGGAGCTCGACTTCGAGGATTTAGAAGAGAAATACCGCGAGCGCTACGGGAGCGAGGGGACCAGCAGCGAGTATTACGTCAGTCCCAACGGCAAAATCTACGCCCTCTACGTCGAGAGCCGGAAACCCAACCTGAGTCTCGCCGAGGAGCAGGCCTTTCAGGACGAGGTCCGCAAACGGGTCGAGGGGGTCGACCTCAAGGCCTATGCGCCCGACATGAAGCTGTATTTCGGAGGCTCCACCCGGGTGATGGAGTACCGCGCCCTGGTGCACGACCTCAAGCTGGCCGGCGCGATCTCGGGCTTCTTGATCTTTTTGCCCCTGATGATCCGGTTTCGCCGCCCCCAATACGTCCTGTTGATCTTCCTCCCCTTGCTGCTGGGCATCCCGATCGGCCTGGCGCTGGCCTCGATTTGGGTCCCCAAGCTCAACGTCACCACCTCCTTCTTGTTTGCGATCCTCGGCGGGCTGGGGGTGGAGACGGGCATCCACATCTTTTCCAGGTACTACGAAAGGAGGTCGAGCGGGGTGGGGCTTCGCGAGACCCTGGAGGAGATTTACCTGTCGCTCGGGCCGGCCGTCCTGACCGCCGTGGCCTCCCTGGCGGTGACTTTTTTGCTCATGGTGTTCAGCGACTTCCGGGGCTTCAGCGAATTCGGCCTCATCTCCGGGATCGGGCTTTGGACCCTCTTCGCCCTCTATTTCACCTTCTTTCCCAGCCTCTTGATCCTCTCGGAACGCCTCGGCCTGCTGAAATTCAGCAGCACGATCCGCGAATTCGAGGGATCGATTCAATTCAGCCCCGGCTTTGTGCGGACGCTCTTGCTTCTGTTCAGCGCGATCACGTTCTTTTCCCTGCTGGCGACCCCTTGGCTGCGTTTCGAGTACGACTCGAAGAAAATCCGGGCGGATACCCCCGAGTCCCGACATTCCAAGCAGAGGCAGCGGGTGACGACTGGGGAGCGCGTGAACAGCCCGGCCGCGGTGCTGATCCAGGATCGGACCCAGGCGGAGGCCCTGAAGACGGCGGTCGAGCGGCTCCGGGACTCCAATCCGCATACCACCCTCCAAGGCACCAGCTCGCTGTTCAGCCTGGTGCCGGAAGGGCAGGAGGCAAAATTGCGGGTGGTCCGGGACATCCAAAAGCTCTTGGAGGATGACACGGTCAAGCTGGTTCCCGAGGAAAAGAAGGCCGATCTCGAGCGCTTCAAGCGCGCCCTGGCCGAGACCGAAGCCTTCACCGCCGCGGAGGTCCCCGCCGAGATCACGGATCGCTTCATCGGCGACCCGAGGATCCCCGGCAGCGTGTTTCTGATCTTGGCCAAGCCGCATCTCGAGCTGGACGACGGACGCAATGCCCTGGCCTTCGCCCGGGAGATCCGCAGCATCTCGACCCCTGCGGGGACCTTTCATTCGGGCAGCGACGCCTTGATCTATGCCGAGGTCCTGCGCACCATGTTTCGGGACTCGAAACAGGTGCTGGCGATCTCGGTCTTGAGCGTCTTCCTCTTCGTCCTCTTGGATTTCCGCAGCCTCCGCAAGAGCCTGCTGGTGATGTTCTCGATCCTGGCGGGCGTATTTTGGGTCTTCGGGGTCATGTACCTCGCGGGGCTCCGCCTCAATCTCTACAACATGGTGATGATCCCCGCCGTTATGGGGATGAGCATCGACAACAGCATCCACGTCTATCACCGCTATGAGGAGCTCGGCAGGGGTTCCCTCTCCAAGGTGCTGAGCACCACCGGGATTTCCGCGATGCTGGCGTCTTTCACCAACGCCTCCGGTTTTTTCGGATTGGTGTTTTGCACGCACGGCGGGCTTCGGTCGATGGGGGTGCTCGCCACCATCGGCCTGGGGACCTGCCTGCTTACCACTCTGCTGTATCTCCCCATGATCCTGCAATTCCTCGAGTCCAGGAAGCGGGGCTGAAGGCGCTATTCGAAGACGACCGTCTTGTTATGGTAGGTCAGGATGCGCCGCTCGACGTGCATGCGGACCGCGTAGGCGAGGGCGATCTTCTCCTGGTCGCGCCCCTTGCGGATGAGGTCTTCGACGCGGTCGCGGTGCGTCACCCGCGCGACGCTTTGCTCGATGATCGGACCGTTGTCGAGCTCGGCGGTGACGTAATGGCTGGTCGCCCCGATCAGCTTCACCCCTCGGGCGTAGGCCTGGTGATAGGGTTTACCCCCGATGAAGGCCGGCAGGAAGGAGTGGTGGATGTTGATGATGGCGTTGGGATAGGCCTCGACGAAGACCGGGCTCAAGACCTGCATGTACCGGGCGAGCACCACCAAGTCGATTCGGTGTTTGCGCAGCAGGCGCAGCTGCTCGGCCTCGGCCTGGCCCTTGCTCGCGGCTGGGACGGGAACCACCTCGAAGGGGATGCCGAAGTGCTCGGCCACTTCCCGCAAGTCGGGATGGTTGCTGAGGATGAGGGGGATGTCGACGTCGATTTCACCAAGGGTATGCCGGACCAGCAGGTCGTAGAGGCAATGTTGGTATTTCGAGACCAGGATGGCCAGCCGGGAGCGTTGGTCGCTGAAATAAAGCTGGTATTGCAGCTGGAATTTCTCGGCCAAAGGGATCAGCTCCCGAGCGAGCTCTCCGCGGTCGAGGCGAAAGCCGCCCATTTCCCATTCCAAGCGCATCAGGAAGGTGCCGGTCTCGAGGTCGGTGTGCTGGTCGGAATCGACGATATTGCCGTGATGCCGGAAGACGAAATCGGAGACGGCGGACACCAGGCCCGGCTTGTCCGGAGAGACGATCAGCAAAATAGCGTTATTTTTCGGAGCCGTCATGGTCTAATAGGTTAGCATCGAGATCGTCGTTGACAAGCTATTTCCTTTTTATCAATATCAAACTTCACTCTTTTCGCCCCGGACGCGAGGCCCGAATGAACAAGAAAGACCTGAAAAAATTTAAAGACATCCTGCTCGAGCGGCGCAAGGCCATCACCCAGGTGAACGAATCGCTCAGCGAGCAATCGGTGGTCTTCGACCCCAACGATCTGCCCGACGAGGTCGATTTGGCCAGCAGCGAGACCGACCAGGCCATCAATCTCAAGCTTCGCGACCGCGAGCGGATCTTGCTGAGAAAGATCGACAAGGCCCTCAAAAAAATCGAGGAAGGCGAGTACGGGGTCTGCGAGTCCTGCGGCGAGGAAATCGGCGTCAAGCGGCTCGAGGCCAGGCCCGTCACCGACCTCTGCATCCGCTGCAAAGAAGAGGAAGAGCGCCGCGAAAAGGCCTTCGCGGAGGAATAATTCAAATCTTCCGCATCTCCAAGGCCGCCGCCAAGGCGGCGATCCTGGCCATCACTGAGGCCAATCCGACCAAATTTCCCTTTTCCGCGCAATTTAAGAAGGCGCCTTCGTGCGGTTCGTCGAGCTTATGGAGGCAAAGGCAGGCGAACTCCATGCCCCGGGCGTTCAACGAGGCAAAGGCGTCGCGCTGCGCGTTCATCCGGAAAAACCCGCCCACCACCTGAAAGCCCACCATGTAGATCACCGGCTCAATGGGATATCCGCTGTAAAAGTCTTCGGTGGGGATGCCTTCTTGGACCAGAAAGGAGTCGCTTTTTTTTCCTCCTTTGGCGCTCAGCAGCTTGTTGCGGTCGCGCCGGTTCATGGTGAGGATCTCGTCGCTCTGCATGACCTCCATGAGCCCCATGCCGTAGGTGCCGGAGTTGTTCTTGACGAAGGCATAGGGAGGGCCCTCGATGCCGTAGCGCCGATACTTGGCCTCCACCCGCCCCAGCACCGACTGGACGCCTTCCGCCAGGCGCCGCAGGCCTTGCTCTTCGCCCAGATTCACTTCCTCCACCGTCTCGAATTCGCAGTTCAGGAGCCAGGGGTCGAGGTCGACCACCCGCGCGAAATCCTCGGTCAGTTCTTTCAGCAAGGCGAAGTGGCTGCTCTTCCGCCGCCGGTGCCAACCGAGGGCCGGGGACGGGAGGATGCGATCGGAGAAGGGGGCGAGGGATTCCGGGACCCCCTGGGAGAAATCGTTGTTGGAGAGGATCCACTCGGCCTCGAAGTCGGGGATGCGGGCCTTGCCCCCCTCGAGCGTGAGGCGGTCAAGGCGCAGGTGCTTCCCCTCGCCGAAGTCGAGCTCGAGGAAGGGCTCGGGGATTTCCTGTCCCAAATAGACGGCCCGAACCTCCAGGCCCGACTCCCGCAACAGGGCCAACAGCCGGTGGATGTTCTCGAGGTAGAAGCGATTGCGGGTATGCTCCTCCACCAGCAGGAAGGCCTTGCGGACCTGGGGCAGCCGCTCCTCGAAATAGGCCTTGAGGGCATAGGAGGTGAGCCGGCTGTAGGAATTGCAGAGATTGTTGAATCCGGCCGGGAACAGGTTGGTGTCGACCACGCCGATCTTCTGCCCGGAATTGCGGATGTCGCAGCTAAGGTAGAGGGGCGGGGTCAGGCCCTGCGCCTTCGCGGCGAAGAATTCCTCGATCTTGGCCTTGTTCTTGGAGAAGTTTTCAGCGATCTGATGGAGCACGGTCAACCGTCCTGGACTTTGAGGGTTTTGAGGTAAATCGCCCGGACCCGGTTTCGCAGCTCGGAGAAATACCGAAAGAGCGCCTCCGAGCCGGGAAAGGACAGGCGCGCGGCCAATTCCTCCATTCGTTCATGACTGGGATCCAAATAGCCTTCCTTAAATTCGAACTCCGCTTCAAGGATAATCTCGAGCTTTCGGTAGAAGCGATAGGCCTCCCGCAGGCAGTCGACCTCGGGCTTAGGCAGGATGCCCCGTTGCTCGAGGCGATTCAAGGCATCCAGGGTGTTGGGCGAGAGCAGGGAGTCGAAGACCTTGCCCAGCTTGAGCTGCAGGTATTGCACCGTGAACTCGATGTCGAGCAGCCCGCCCAGTCCCTTTTTATAATGCCAGCGGCGCTCGCTTTCCTTGGCGAGCTCCGTTTCGATGCGCTTGCGGAGTCGGTGGATCTCCTCGGCCAGGTCTTGGGGGAAGTCCTTGATGAACACCAGGCGCTTGAACAGGCCTTGGAAGCTTTTGGCGAAGTCCCCACTGGCATAGATCAGGCGGGCCTTGAGCATGGCCTGTTGCTCCCAGGGGGCGGCGTGCTCGTGATAGTAGGTGATCCAGGCGTCGAGGGAGGTGACCAAGGTCCCGGCGTTGCCCGAGGGACGGAGCTCGGTGTCGACCTTGTAGGCGTAGCCCTCGAAGGTGGGGAGGGTCAGGTAGCTGATGATGCGCTGGGCCAACTTGGCGAAATACTCGCGGTTGGAGATGCTTTTCCGTCCCTGCGTCTCGCCGTTGCGGCTGTAGACAAAGATGAGGTCGAGATCGCTGTGCAGGTGGAGCTCCGCGCCGCCCAATTTGCCCATCCCGATGATGGCGAAATCGCTGGCGGCGAAGTTCCCGTCGTTGTCCTTGCAGCGGGGCAGGCCGAATTGATGGGAAAGCTCTTCCCGGGCGAGCTCGTAGGTGGCGATCAAGACGGCGTCGGCGAGATGGGTGAGGCCGGTCATGGCGACCTCCAAGTCCAGTTCGCCGGAGAGTAAGCCCCGCTCCAGCTCCTTGGCCTTGGACTTGCGGAAGCGGCGCAGCTCCAAAAGCTTCGCCTCGAGGTCGTGCTGGGCGTTCAGGTCCCTGCGCAGGGCGTCGTGGAGTTGTCGGACCTCGGGAAGCATCTCTTAGGCCTCGAATCGTTTCGACATCAGGTCGTTGAAGGTGACTTGGACGGCATGGCGATGGAGCTCCAGGTCGTCGAGCATGCGGTCCACCGCCCGCTTGGGATCCGGCTCGTCATAGGCCAGGCGCCTGGCCAGTTGGACGAGCTCTTCTTCCGACTGCGGCAGCTGATGGGCCTGCTCCTCGTCCACCAATTGCAGGCGGTGCTCCATGGTGCGCAGGAAGACATAGGCCCGGCTGAGCAGTTCCTCCTCGCGCGGCTCGATCAGGCCCGCCTCGCGCAGGCGGGGCAGGGCGTCGAGGGTGTTCGGGATTTGCAGCTCCCGGTTCTGGCCTCCGAAGAGCAGTTGCAGGGATTGGACGAAGAACTCCACCTCGCGAATGCCGCCCTCGCCCAGCTTGAGGTGAAAGGCGGGGTTGCTGCCCTTGCGGATGGATTCGAGGATCTTCTCTTTCATCCGAGCCAGGCCCTTGAGAAAACCGAAGTCTCCCACCCGG
This sequence comes from bacterium, assembly GCA_046346845.1. Lineage (GTDB taxonomy): Bacteria > UBA10199 > UBA10199 > DSSB01 > DSSB01 > DSSB01. Next base: position 105,439 of record JAXMHH010000001.1, on the reverse strand, counting down.
GGAAACACGAAGGGATGGATGCGGTGTAAGAATTCCCGGCACAGCTCCGCGTCGCCGGCCGCCAGGGAACAGCGGATCATGGCCTGCTTCTCCCAATCCGCGCCGAAGCTCTCGTAGTAGGCCTCCATCGCGTCGAGGCTGTTGACCAGGGTGCCCGCCTTGCCTTCGGGACGGAGCTCCAAGTCGACCCGGTAGAGGAAACCGTCCGCGGTCTTGCGCCGTAAAAAGGAGCTGAGCCGTTCCGCCAGCTTGCTGAAATACTCGTGGGGGTTTAGGTCCGGCCGCCCCGGGACCCGGCCTTCGTCGCTGCCGTAGAAATAGATCAGGTCCACGTCGCTGCTGAAATTCAGCTCGTCGCCGCCCAATTTGCCCATGGCGAGAGCACAAAAGGGGATTTCTCGGTCCTCCCCGGCGGCGAGGGCGGGGCCGTAGTCCCGCCGGAGGGCCTCCTGCTGGAATTCGAGGGCGCTGCGCAGGACCGCGCGGGCCAGGGCGCTGAACTCGGAGACGATCTCTCGGAAGGGTTTCGCCATCCCGACGTCCCGAAGGCTGATGCGGAAGAGGTGGCGGTACTTCCGGTCGAGCAGGATCTGCGCGAGCCGCTCCTCGTCAAGCGGCTGGTAGGCGCCCAGCACACCCCGGAACTCCGCAAAATAATCCTCCTGTAAAAAGGGGGCGTCGAGCTCGCCGCTCAACACCTCCGCCGCGCGCTCCGGCCTTTGCTTGGCCCAGCGGGCGAGGAAATTGCTGTTGCCCAGGAGGCGAAGCAGGGCGTCGATCTTGCCCTGATGGAGGGAGGCCTGCACCTGTTTCAAGGCGGGCGACAGCTCCCGGTAGGCCTCCAGGGCCAGGTCGGGGCGGGCGCTGAGATCAGCGGCGTTGAGTCGAAATTCCATGGCGGCGAAGCTCCTCTTCGACCCCTATCATAAAACAAGAGGGATGCCGGGAGGAAATGAAGATTCTCGCTCAAAGCGAGACTTGGAAGGGGCGGCCCTTCGGCACCGGACAGGCCGCGATATTGACGTTATATGGGCAATTGGCGCAGGCCGGCCGCCAGCGGACCGCCTCGAGTTTCGGCGGGCCCGATACCAATTGTTCCGCCAATGTCTCCAAGGCCTCCCGATGCCCGTCCAGCTCTTCCTCCCCAAATTGGAAAGAATGCGCCTCGGCCCGGTTCAAGACGTGCACCTGAACCGATTGCAAGGGCTCGCGCAGCAGGATGCGGGAGGCCAGGGCATAGGTCTTGAGCTGGAAGCCATAGGACTCCAGGAGCTCGCGGGCCGAGTGTCCCCGCCCCGCGTACTTGAAGTCGATCAAGGTCCAGCCGCGATCCCCTTTCAGCAACCGGTCGATCTGCCCGCGCAGACCGGCGGCGCGGAGCTTGAGCAGGAAGGGCAGCTCGCTGTAGTCCTCCCGCGCCCCCCGAATCGCGGCGTAGGCCTGGCTGTTCAAGTAGGAATCCAGAGGGTCGAGCAGGGCGGAAAGGAGCGGTGCCGCCTCGTTCCCGGTCTCGGCCAAGAGTTCGCGCAGGATGGCCTCGGGATCGGCGCCGGGCCTGAGTTGGAGCAAGTGCAAGGCCCGGTGTAAGAGGGTCCCGGTCTCGGTGGCCCCCAGCCCCGCGGTCAAGTCGATGGGGGAGCTGGGGAGGCGAAGCCGATAGGCGAAATGGTGCCGCAAGGGGCAGAGGGAGAAGGTCTCCAACTCCGAAACACTGGTCTCTTTTTGGATGGGTGGGAGCGGCGCGGGCTCCGCCGCGACGAATTCCATGCCGCGGGCCTCGGGCGGCGTCGTTCCCGGGGCCTCGGGGAATGCCGGCGGCGGGGGACTCGACCAAGTCCCCGCGGCATCCCCCAGGGAACGGAGCAGCAGGTCCTGCAAGGATCCCGCCCGCGCCGCCTTCGGCTGCAGCCAGATCCAAAGCTGATTTTCGGCGCGGGTCATGGCGACGTAGAGGAGCCGCTTGGCCTCTTCCCGCTCTTCCTCGGCATGATGGGCCTCGATGGCCTCGAAACGCTCGCTGCGACGGTTCTTTTTCCCCGGCTCGGGCAATTTGAGGGCCAGGGCGTTGCCCACCCTTTGCAAGAGGGGATAGTCCCCCCGAGTCTGGCGGTTCATCCCGATCAGGAAGACGGTGTCGAACTGCAGGCCTTTGGCCGCGTGGATGGTCAAGAGTTGCACGCTGCCTTGACTTGCCACCAAGTCTCCCAAGGGGGTCTTATTGGGCAGCAGGGCGCTGACCTCGCGAAGAATGCGGGCGGTCTCTTGGAGCTTAAGGGGGGCGTCGTCTTCCTCCAGGGTTCGCAGCCAATCCAGCCATTGTTCGATCGCCAAGAGCCGTTGGGGCTCGCGGTAGGCCTGGGCGTAGAGCCCTCCCCAGTCCTCCCGACGCAAGGCCGTTTCAATGAGGCGGTGCGTGGAAAGCGAGCCGCCCAAGGCCAGCAGCCGCCGCAGGCGGGAGAGGGCCCAGGCGGCCTTTTCATATTCTTCGGGATGGGCCTGGCGCAGGCCCGCGAGGCTCTCCGGCCTTTGCAGGTGCTCCCACCAGCTGGGCTCTCCCTTGTCCTGGCCGAGGAAAAAGAGGCTCGCGTCGGAGAGCAGGAAGAGGGGGGAGCGCAAGACCCCGAGCAAAGAGAGATCGTCTTGGGGATCCGCCAGGAAGTAGACCAGGCGATGGAGGTCGAGGATCTCCTGACGCTCGAAGAGATTTTGTCCCCCGCGCACGCTGTAGGGAATGCCTCGCGCCTGGAGCTCGTGGAGCAGGGCCAGGGCGGAGCCGGAGGCTCGGTAGAGCACGGCGATGCGGTCCAGGGGCAGCTCGCCGGAGCGGGCCTGGATGGCGTCGGCGACCTGGCTGGCCTCGCGCTTCGCCCAGTCCTCGCTGGCAAGCTCTGCCTCGCCCTCCGTCCCTTGGACGATGCGGGCGAGGGTGCCGGGGCATGCCCCGCGCTGCGCCTGGGAATCCCGCGCCCCCGGAAAGGCCTCGCGGGCGAAGGCGTTGACCAGTTCGAGGATGGTGGGCGTCGAGCGCCAATTCAAGGTGAAATCAAATTTCTCCCCGCCCTGGCGGAGGATCTCCTCTTCGGTCTTGTGCAGCAGGTTGCGGTCGACGTCCCGGAATCGGTAGATCGACTGCTTGGGATCTCCGACGCAGAACACCCGCAACGGCCGTCCCTCCCTAGCGGCCCAGGCGCGCAGGGCCTCGATCAAGCGGATCTGAATGGGCGCGGTGTCCTGAAATTCATCGACCAAGAGATGGGAGAGGGGCCGCAAAAAGGCGCGCAGGCCCTCGGGCGGCGCTTGCAAGAGGGCCCAGGCGCGCCGTTCCAGGTCGGCGAAGCTCATCCAATGCCGCGCGGCCTTCTTGGCCTGAATTTCCTCCCAGAGGGGCCGGCCCAGGCGCGCGACGGCCTCAAGCAGGGTTTGCTCCAGGGCCTCGGGCGGGGGCAGGGGGATCTCCCCCTCGGCCTCCAAGGGCTGGATCGCGAGAAAGCGCTCGAGGATGCGGCCTAAGTCGGCGATGCCGTAATGTTCCAGCAAGAGCAGGGCGTCGGGGTCCCGGGCCTCGAAGCGGCGGCGCAGATAGGCGCGCAAGGCGCCCTCTTGCAAGGCCTGCTCCAAGGCCTCGTCGACGATCTTGAGCGCGCCGCGCTGTCCCGCCGAGCGGGCGGCCTCCAGGATCTTTAGACAGTACTGGTGGATGGTGCCGATGGCGGCGGCGTTGAGTTTCGCGCGCCAGGCCGCGAGCAGGTCTTCCGGAAGGTCGCGGAAACCCGGGTGCTTGGGCAGGCGCGCGACGATGCGTTCCTTCAATTCCTTGGCGGCCTTCTCCGTGAAGGTGAAGGCGACGATGTCGCGCGGTTCCAGGCCGGATTCCAGCAGCGCGAAGTAGCGCTCGACCAGCAGGTAGGTCTTGCCGGCGCCGGCATTGGCCACCACGATGGCGTCATGCTCCAGGCAGCGCGCGGCGCGCTCGACGAGGGCCATAGCCTCGCTTTCAGTTTCGCGGTTTGTCTTCATAGCGGCAGATCTCGCGGAATTCGCAGCGGGCGCCGAGGCATTCGGCGGGCTTCAAGGCGTAGTCCCCGGCCAGGATCCTCTTGAGGATGTCGCCCACCGCCGCCTCCAAGCGGGCCTCCAGCTCGGCGAAGCCCTCTTCCTTGAGGAAAGACTGGTTTTGGCCGTGCAATTTCTGGTGGGAGAAGGCCTGATACGCCTCGCGCCGGGCCATGCCCTGGTTTTTTTTCAATTTCTTGAGGTCCCAGTACAGGCCGCCCAGGGCCTCCGCCTGCGGATAGAGCAGCTGTCGCACCGCTTGGAGGTAGATCCAGAGCTGCAGGCTGAGACCCTCGCGGATTTCACGGGCCAAGTTTTCGCCGCCGGAGGATTTGTAGTCGATCAGGAGGAAGCTGGTTCCGTCCTCGCTGAGATCGATGCGATCGACCGCCCCGGTCAAGGGGATCTCCAGCCCTGGTTCCAGGGGAATGGACAGGCTCGGGACGCCGCCGCGCCCGAAGCGCCACTCCAGCTGCGCGGGCAAGAGGCGGCGGGGGGCCTCGTTCCAAGACTCCAGCTCGGCCTCGAGCAGGGCGGCCACGGAGCGCCGGAGCCGCTCGAGCTGGTCGCGCCGCAGCACCTCCGGAACCGGAGACGCCTCGGCCAGGGTGGATTCGCTCCAGCGGGCGAAAGCGGTTTGCAGGCAGGCTTCGAGCTCGGTCGCGGAGGGGACCTTTCCCCGGCGGAAACAGGTCTCCAGGAGGGACCGAAAGGATTTTTCCAGCAGCTCGTGCATCAGGCTGCCCCGGCGGCGCGGGTCGATCTCGAGGTCTTCGCGGGGCTCCTCGCTCAGCTGCAGGTGCCAGCGGGCGAAGAATCGCCAGGGACATTTCGCAAAATCGTCGAGGTAGGTCGCGCTCAGCGGCTGGCGCCGCAGCCTCTCCAAAATAATCTCCCGCAGCCCCAAGGGGCGCAGGTCTCCCGCGTCCAGGCCGGGTTCGCTTCCGTGGCGCAGCGCCTCGCGGCGGACGTTTTCTGAAAAATAGGGATGGCCGCCGCGCGACCGGAGCAAGAGCGTCTCCCGAGCTGGGAGCCAGGTGACATTTTTCAGCTCGTCCAACCAGGGCGAATGCGACAAGGCTCGACCGGAGAGGGAAAATTGGGAAAAGCTCAGGGTGACCCCGCGCCGCGGCAGGGACAGGGATTGGCGGAAGGCCAGGGAAGCGTCGAGCAGGCTCACCGTCCGCAGGCCCTCGTCCTCGAAAAAGCTCGGCGTGGCGCCTGGGGGGAAGGAGCCCTCGTTCATGCCGGCGAGCAGCAGGTCCTCGCACCGGGCCAGGCCGGGACGGTCGGTGCGCCGCAGCGGCCCGGATAGCGCGGACCCGGTGCTCGAACGGGACTCGGTCCAGTCCAGGGTCAAGTCCTCCAGCCATTCCTGCCAAGGCCGCTCCCGCGGTCGCCAGCGCTCGGCCTGAGCGCAGTCCAGGGCCCATTGCCGATAGGCATCCAGAAGCCGCAGTGAATCGTAATCCCCGGTCTGCACGAGGGCCGTCTGGAGTTCCTGAAAGGCCGGGGCAAGCCTTTCCAGTACTCCGGAGTAAGGCAGAGGCAGGGCCGCCGGGGCCTCGGGCAGGAGGGAGAGCCTTTCCAGGAGCAGGGCCGGCAACTGGCTTTCGCTGGCCTGCAAGGCGTCGGCGGAATCCAGGGCGCCCAGCTCGGCCATCAGCAGGGGGGTGACCGGCGCGAAGCCGGGGGCCAAGATTCGGGTGCCCTGCGCTTGCTCCCGCCATCGCTGGAGCAGGGCGCGGGACTCATGGGCTGGAGTTGGATAGGGCTGCACCGAGATTTCTCCCGAGGAGGTGTCGGGACCGAAGTCGACGGAGGCGGCGAGGCCTTCCATGCGGCGGCGCCAGGCCTCGAGTTTTTCGGCCGCCTCGCCCCAGGACTCGGGGGTAGGGAGATATAGGTAGAGCTCCACCGCGGGAAAGGCCCGCAGCCAGGCCTCGACGGCATCCAGCAGGGCGGGCAGGGGGAGCCGGAAGCCGAGGAAGTGACCGACTCGCACCTCCGCCAACGAGCGGCCGAGGCGTCGGGCGGCCAGGGCCTCCCAGGCGGCCTGCTGGGAGGTATTCAGGTCCCAATAACCCGCATCGCCTAAACAGCTGTGGTATTCGACGGCCACCTTTCCGGCCGGGGTCTTTGGCCCCGCCGTTCCGTGGCGCCGCAGCTCTTGCAGCTCCCGGAGGCAACGCTCCAGGGCGGAATTGTCCAGGTCCCACTGGGGGTGAGTCCTCGCGAGACTCTCTCGCAAGGCCTTGCGCTGCAAGGCCAGGGGGGCGAGGGGCCAGACCCGGGGATGCTCCAAGAGGAGCGCCTGCGCGAAGGCGTTCAGGGTGAGCAGGCTCTTGCCGATCAAGACCCCGCCCAAGGCCTCCCGCTCCAAAAAAAACTCCTCCAGGTCTTGCCGGCTCTCCGCATCGGGGACGATGATGCGGAAACTATCCTGCAATTTGAAGGCGATGTGCTCCTGGATCAGGGGCGTCAGGATTTCCGGTATGTTGGGGGCGCCCGAGGGGAGATACCTTAAATGCAGAGGCATGCCTCAACCCCTTTCGACGGGCGGAGAGGATACTTTCCCTTGGCCTTGGCGGGAGACCAGGGCCACGGTGTCGGCGAGGAGGCCGAAGAAAAAGACCACCATGGCGGCCAACCACAGCAAGACCGTGGTGTCGCCGATATTGAAGTGCAGGATGTCGTAGACGGAGAAGGGAACCGCCAAGAGACCCAAGGCCAGGCTGGCGGGAAGGAAAATCTTGAGCGGAGCGAAGAGGGCGATCATGCGCACGATCAAGAGCATGGTACGGAAGAAATCCCCGGGCGACACCAGGCTCCTGCCGGTGGTGCGGCTGCGCAGCTTTACCGGCAGGTACTCGACCTGGTAGCCGCTGCGGATCGCAGCCAGGGTGAGGGTGGTGGTGAGGGAGAAGCCGTTCGGCAGCAGATGGATGAATTGCAAGGCCAGGTCCCGACGGAGGGCCCGCAGGCCGCAGTTGAGGTCGGGGATGTCGAAGCCGACCAGGTAATTGGCGACTTTGTATAGAAACCATTTGCCGGAGCGACGGCTGAGGGCACCCGAGCCCTTGGGGCGTTCGCCGACCGCCATGTCGCATTCGTCCAAGGCCGCCACCAAGGCGGCGATGTCGGAGGGGTCAAATTGATCGTCGGCATCGAAGAAGACCAAGATCTCGCCCTCGGCGTGGCGGATCCCCGTCTTCAGGGCGCCTCCGTAGCCGAGGTTGTGGAAGTGGCGGACGACATGGGCCCCCGCGGCCTTGGCCTGCTCGGCGGTGCCGTCGGTAGAGGCATCGTCGATGACCAGGATCTCGTCGTGGGGGCGGGCCTGCTTGAGCTGGGCAACCACGGAACCGATGGCGGCGGCTTCGTTGAAGGCGGGGATGAGGATGCTGACGCGGGAAGCCGACATGCGGAATTTCTACACTCTCCGCCTCGCGAAGGCAAGTTCTTGACTCCGCCCGGCGATGCCCCTAGAAACGCCGCACGCATGTCCTTGCTTCGGTCTATCCTGGCCTGCCTCCTCCTTTGCTCGGGGATCGCCCGCGCCCGGGCGGATGCCCCGACTTCTCGCGCCCCCGAGAGCCAACCCGAGCTTACCCAAGCGGAAAGCGCGCCGGCGGGCCCTTACGGACAAATTATCTTCTTCCCGGCCGTCGAGAGCCGCCCCGCCGACGAACGCTTCAAGGTCAGCGCCGGGCAGCAGGTCCCCGTCTGCGTGAAGCTGTCTGCCCAGGCTTCGGCCTACGTCGACCGCTTGCAAGACCGGAGCATCGGTTACCTGCTGCTGATGGAAGACGCCGCGGAGCCTCCCCATCGTCTGGCGATCACCTTCGGCAACCGGCTCAAATCCTTAAAGCCAAGTCCGGATGGCTGCTACGGGGGTGACTGGCGGATTCCGGATCAGGTGGTCCCGGGGAATTACCAGGTCTCCGACCTGCTTTGGATGGCCCGGGACGAGAGTTTCTACTCCTTGCGGAATTACCTCTACGAGTTTTCCAAAGTGGAGGAGCTGGAGGTGCTCAATCCCAAGGCCGACTCCCAGGCGCCCAAATTATTGGCGATCAAGACCTACAAGAAGTCACCCCAAACCATGCAAAACTATTCGGGGGTGCTGCGGGTCAAGCTGGAGCAAAGATTTGACTTTGAGGACCCTGAGAGCGGGATCAAGAAGAATAGTTTGAGAGTCTTTTATTCCATGGCGGTCGATGGAACCACCGTGGACCTGCTCGACGCTAAGTGTCGCTCCATTCCCCAGACCAACCGGAGCTTCCGCTGTACCCTCCAGGTGACGAATCCGGAGATCATTTGGGGCTTGAACCGGGTGGTATTGACGCTGCATAGTCTGTCGATCGAGGATCAGGCGGGCAATCGCCTCCTGCTCGATGGCGAGGCGGCGATCAAGGAGCGGGTACCCGCAGCCGAGACCGTCGTGGTTTTCGAGCGCAAGAAACGCCTGCGGGACGACACGCGTTTCGACCTGCCAAAGGACCCTAACATCCCTCCGCCGCGCGATTTTTAGGTTGTATTGCAGAGGGGATTTCAAGTAAGGCTGACGCGCTTTAAGGTATGGCCAGGTAGCCAAGTGGTAAGGCAGAGGTCTGCAAAACCTTTATTCGGGGGTTCGATTCCCCCCCTGGCCTCATTCTCCTTCTACGGACACGCCCGGGTGGCGGAATTGGTAGACGCACAGGACTTAAAATCCTGAGGTCCGAAAGGGCCGTACCGGTTCGATTCCGGTCCCGGGCATAACAAATCCCGAAATATACGCGATGGGGGTTGAAGGGGAAGTAGCGCAGCGCTCCCTTCACCATCTTCATCTTTCCAGCGACGTTTCGCCAGATCCTCGAGGTTGCGCCACGCGCTCTGGAAAATGGTCCAGTCTTTTGCTTTACCCCCGATTTCTCGGGCGGCAAAAAAATTGTTTGTCAAGGCCCTCGGTAAAGAGCGAAAAACGGCGAGCCATGTTTCAACCCTCGGGTGAAATCCTGCTGAGCGAAAAAGAAATCGCCTCCGGCGTCGCGCGCCTCGCCGAGACGATCAACCGCGACTACGCGGGGCGGGAATTGGTCGTCATCGCCGTGCTGAAAGGGGCCGCGATGTTCATGGCCGATCTCATCCGCCGCCTCAAGATGCCGCTGCGCTGCGATTTCCTCCGCGTCTCCAGTTACAGCTCGGAAGGGAAGCCAGGGGACCTGCGGCTCGAGTTCGACCTGACGCAACCGATTCTCGGCAAGGCGGTCCTGGTCTTGGAGGACGTGGTCGATACCGGGCGCACGCTCCAATTCATCTTGCCCCACCTGAAGAGCAAGGGGGCTGCCTCGGTGAAATTTTGCGCCCTTTTGAAAAAGCGCGGGGCACCTGCCGATTTTCCCTTGGATTACGTTGGCTTCGAGATCCCCGACGACTACGTCGTGGGCTACGGGATGGACCTCGACGGCCTCTATCGAAACCTGCCCTGGATCGAGCGGTGCCAGCCGACAAAACCCTAGACAAGTCCAGGGCTTGTCTTTATAAACCGGAGAAATATGAAACCTGAAAATATCCTGCGTTTATTCCAAGACACCGCGGAGCGGCGCGGGGAGGAGTCTTGCCTTCGCTACAAGCAAGGCGGCATTTGGAAGACCCTCTCCTGGACTCAGGCCCTGGCCCAGGTCAAAGAGCTCTCCGAATCCTTGAAAAAAATGGGAGTTCAGTCAGGGGACCGGGTGTGCATCCTATCCAATACCCGCTATGAGTGGACCCTCTTGGACGTAGCCATCCTTTCCCTGGGCGCCGTCACGGTGCCGATCTACCATAGCTCCATGCCGGATGAGATCCAGCACATCCTCAACGACAGCGGGGCCATCCTCGTCTTCGCCGAGAATTCCACCCAGCTGGAAAAAATCCTCAAGATCAAGGCGGGCCTGAAATCCCCGCCCAAGATCGTCGTGCTCGACGGCAAGGTGCTCGGAGACGGGCTCATGACCTTCGAAGAGTTCCGTGCCCTGGGGAAGGGCGTGGAAAGCGATTTCGGCGCCCGAATCCGGCAAATCCCGCTGGATCAATTGGCCACGCTGGTCTACACCTCCGGCACCACTGGCCCGCCCAAGGGCGTCATGCTTACCCACGGCAATATCGCCTGGGAGGTCCTGGCCGCCGAGCAGTCCTTTCCCATCGATCCCAACGACATCAGCCTGATCTTCCTGCCGCTAGCCCACATCCTGGCGCGGGTAATCCAATTCTTCCAGCTCAAGGTCGGCTTCACGCACGCCTATGCCGAAAGCATCGACAAGCTGCTCGAGGACATCTCCCAGATCAAGCCGCATTTCATGGTGAGCGTGCCCCGCATCTTCGAAAAGATCTACACGAAGGTGATGAATGACGTGGAGGGCGGCTCCAGTTTCAAGCGCAACGTCTTCTACTGGGCGCTCGAGGTCGGCAAAGAGCGTTCCGACTATGTCCTCCATGGGAAGCCGCTGCCGACCGGCCTCAAGCTGCGCTATGCCCTGGCCTCCAAGCTGGTGTTTTCCAAGCTCCACCAAAAGCTGGGCGGTCGCATCCGCTTCTTCGTCTCGGGCGGCGCCCCGCTTTCCAAGGACATCGCCGAATTCTTCCATGCGGCCGACATCCTCATCCTGGAAGGCTACGGCCTCACCGAGACCACCGCCGCCGTCAACCTCAACCTGCCCAATCTCATGAAATTCGGCAGCGTGGGCAAAACACTGCCTTACATCGAGGAAAAAATCGCCCCGGATGGCGAGATCCTGGTGCGCGGAGCCATGATCACCCCGGGATACTGGAACAATCCCAAGGCGACTGCCGACGCCATCGACGCGGAGGGTTGGTTTCACACCGGGGACATCGGCGAGTTCGACGAGCAGGGCATGCTCCGCATCACCGACCGCAAAAAGGACATCATCGTCACCGCCGGCGGCAAGAACGTCGCTCCGCAAAACATCGAAAACCTCATGAAAACCAAGCCCATCTTCAGTCAGGTCGTGGTGCACGGCGATCGCCGCAAATACCTCACCGCACTGGTGACGCTCAACGCCGACGAGGTCCGGTCCCGGGCTAGAGAGATGGGGATCAGCTTCGAGAGCTATTCCGAATTGGTGAAAGACCAGCGCATTTACGATTGGGTCAAGCAGGTCATCGACGAAATCAACCACGAATTGCCGAAGTACGAGTCGATCAAGCGCTTCGCGATCCTCGACCAGGATTTCAGCATCGAGACCGGCGAACTGACTCCGACCCTCAAGGTCAAGCGCAAGGTCATCAACGAGCGGTACCGCGATCTTTTTGACAGCCTGTACAGCGAATAGTAGGTGGATTGTACTCAAACCCATAGGAGGAAACCGTGGAACAACAAGCCCAACCTCAAAACACCGGCGGAAGCCCTAGCGGCGGGAGCGGATTGGCCCCCAATATCGCCTCGATGCTCTGCTATTTGTGCACCTTCGTGACCGGGATCATCTTCCTGATCATCGAGAAGGACAACAAAGATGTGAAGTTCCACGCCTGGCAGGCCATCTTCCTGGGCGGCGCCTATGTGGCCTCCTGGATCATCTTCATGGTTCTGGCCTTCATCCCCTATGTCGGCATTATCAGCGGCATCCTCAGCATCGTGGTGTATATCGGCCTCTTCGTGGTGTGGCTGATCTCGATGATCAAGGCCTACCAAGGGCAGCGCTGGATCATCCCGGTCATCGGACCGATGGCCGAACAGCAGGCCAATAAGTAGGGTTGAAAGGGTGGCTCGGCTCCGCGCCCTGGGCATGGTAACCGTGGTCTTTGCAACCGCGGTCGTGGCGCCGCGCGCGTGGGTCGAAAGACTGCCCTTGTGCCTCATCCGCTGGACCACCGGTTGGGAATGTCCGGGTTGCGGTTTGACCCGTGCCTTTTTGGCCATGGTGCATGGACGCTGGCGCGAGGTCTTCACCCTCAATGCCCTGGCCCCGGCGGTCGCCGTTTTTTTGATGGTTTACGCCGCCGACGGCCTCTATACGCAGTGGAAGGGCCAACGGCCGCCTTGGTATAGCCCCGGCGGCAGGCAATGGATCGTCGCATTATTCGGAGTCCTGACTTTCGGACAATGGCTCTATAAATCCGGACTCCATTTTTATAAAATCTACCTCAATTAAGGAGTAAGCATGGCAACCCCCAAGGAAATCTTCGAACAAAAAATCCCGGAAAAGCTCAAGCAGAACGCCGCCAAGATCGCCGGCAACACTGCGGTCTACGAGTTCAACATCACGGGGGACGGCGGAGGCATCTGGTCCATCGACCTCTCGGGTGACGACAAGAAGGTCGTTTCCGGCTCCACGGGCAACGCGAAATGCACGGTGACGGTGGGTGCCTCGGACTTCTCCGACATCATCGACGGCAAGCTCAACGCCCAGATGGCCTTCATGACCGGAAAGCTGAAGGTCGCCGGCGACATGGGGCTCGCCCTCAAGTTGGGCAGCATCCTCGGCTAGATCGCAAATTTTGCGGAATTCCCAGGGAACCTTCGGGTTCCCTTTTTTTTACCTCGAATTTCGAATTCCCGACTTCGCATGCGGTCCGCGGCCTCGAAATTCGCAGGCGAAATTGGAAATTGGAGGAAGGGGGAGGGGGCTCAGCCGTTGCCTTCTTGGCGCTGATCCTCTTCTTGGTGGCAGAAGGTCGACTTGAGGAATTCCCGATTGAGGGTGGCGATGGTGGTGATCTTGATGCCGGCGGGGCAGGCCGCCTCGCACTCGTAGGTATTGGTGCAGCCGCCGAATCCCTCGGCGTCCATCTGCGCGACCATCCGCTGGGCGCGGCGTTGCCGTTCGGGCTGGCCTTGCGGCAGCTCGGCGAAGTGGCTCACCTTGGCGGCGACGAACAGCATGGCCGAGGCGTTCTTGCAGGAGGCCACGCAGGCCCCGCATCCGATGCAGGCGGCGGCGTCCATCGCCCGGTCGGCGCTTTCCTTTCCGACCAGGATGCAGTTGGCGTCCTGGGCGTTGCCGACATTGACGGAGGCATAGCCCCCGGCGGAGATGACGCGGTCGAAGGCCGAGCGGTCCACCACCAGGTCTTTCACCACCGGAAAGGCCTTGGCGCGCCAGGGCTCGATGACGATGGTGTCGCCGTCTTTGAAACGGCGCATATGCAGCTGGCAGGTGGTCGTCTCCCGGTCGGGGCCGTGGGCCTGGCCGTTGATCATCAGGCTGCACATCCCGCAGATCCCTTCCCGGCAGTCGTGGTCGAAGGCGATGGGTTCCTCGCCCTTTTGGGTAAGCTCTTCGTTGAGGACGTCGAGCATCTCCAGGAAGGAGGCGTCGGTGGAGATTCCCCGGACCGAGTAGCTGACCAATTTTCCGGGCGTTTCGTGGTTTTTTTGCCGCCAAACCTTGAGCGTGAGGTTGAGATTCTTGGCGCTGCTCATTTGTAGCTCCTCTGCGTCAGGTGGACGGCCTCGAAGGACAGCGGTTCTTTGTGGAGGAGGGGCTCCTTGCCCTCGCCTTGGTGTTGCCAGGCGGACACATAGAGGTAGTTGGCGTCGTCGCGCTTGGCCTCGTTCTCCTCGGTCTGGCTTTCTTCCCGGAAGTGGCCGCCGCAGGATTCGCGGCGATTCAAGGCATCCAGGCACATCAATTCGCCCAATTCGATGAAGTCCGCGACCCGACCCGCCTGCTCGAGGGTCTGGTTGAGCTCGCGGTTATCGCCCAGGACCTTCACGTTGGACCAGAATTCTTCCTTGAGGGCGCGAATCTTCTGGACGGCCTCCTGCAGGCCACGTTCGCTGCGCGACATGCCGCAGTTGTTCCACATGATCCGGCCCAACTCGCGGTGGAAGCTGTCGACGCTCCGCTTTCCGCCGATCTTGAGGAGCCTTTCGACCCGTCCCTTGGCGGCCTTCAGGGCCTCTTCGAACTCGGGTCCGTCGGTGGAGACCTTGGCGAGCTTGCGTTCGGCCAAGTGGTGGCCCACGGTGTAGGGCGCAATGAAATAACCGTCGGCCAGGCCCTGCATCAGGGCGCTGGCGCCCAGGCGGTTGGCGCCGTGGTCGGAAAAATTGGCCTCGCCCAGCACGAAGAGACCGGGGATGGTGCTTTCCAGGTGGTAATCCACCCAGAGGCCGCCCATGGTGTAGTGGGGGGCCGGGTAGATCTTCATCGGCGTGCGGTAGGGGCTCTCGCCGGTGATCTTGTCGTACATGTGGAAGAGGTTGCCGTACTTCTGCCGGATCACCTCGCGGCCGTCGCGCTTGATGGCGTCGGCAAAATCCAGATAAACCGCCTGGCCCGTCTCCCCGACCCCGCGTCCCTCGTCGCAGACCGCCTTGGCATTCCGGGAAGCGACGTCGCGGGGGACCATGTTGCCGTAGGTGGGATATTTGCGCTCGAGGTAGTAATCGCGCTCCTCTTCGGGAATCGCCTCGGGACGCCGGGAATCCCCTTTTTTCTTGGGCACCCAGACCCGCCCGTCGTTGCGGAGGCTCTCGCTCATCAAGGTGAGCTTGGATTGGTAATCTCCGTGCTGGGGGATGCTGGTGGGATGGATTTGCGTGAAACAGGGGTTGCCGAAATAAGCGCCGCGCTTGTGCGCGCGCCAGATAGCCGTGGTGTTGCAGCCTTTGGCGTTGGTCGAAAGGTAAAACACGTTGCTGTAGCCGCCCGTGCACAGCAGCACCGCATGCCCCTCGTGCTTTTCGAAATCCCCGTTGACCAGATTGCGCGCGATGATGCCTCGCGCCACGCCGTCGACCACGACGAGATCGAGCATCTCCCGACGCGAGTACATCTTGACCTTGCCGCGATCTACCTGCCGCATCAGGCTGGCGTAGGCCCCCAGCAAGAGTTGTTGACCGGTCTGGCCGCGGGCGTAAAAAGTACGCGAGACCAAGACGCCGCCGAAGGTGCGGTTAGCGAGGGTGCCGCCGTACTCGCGGGCGAAGGGGACCCCTTGGGCCACGCATTGGTCGATGATGTTGGCGCTGACCTCGGCGAGACGGTAGACGTTGGCCTCCCGTGCCCGGAAATCGCCTCCCTTGATCGTATCGTAGAAGAGGCGGCCGACGCTGTCGCCGTCGTTTTGGTAGTTCTTGGCGGCGTTGATCCCGCCCTGGGCGGCGATGCTGTGGGCGCGCCGCGGGCTGTCTTGGAAGCAGAAGCACTTGACGTTATATCCGAGCTCGGCCAGGGAGGCCGCCGCCGAGGCACCGGCCAAGCCGCTGCCCACCACGATCACGGTGAACTTGCGCTTGTTGGTGGGGCTCACCAGCTTGAGCTCGTTTTTGCACTTGGTCCATTTTTCGGAGAGTGGGCCTTCGGGAACCCGCGAGTTGAGAGTCATGGCAGCACTCCGTATTTCTTGAGAAATGCCCAAACCGGGAAGCTGGCGAAACCGAGCCCCACGACCACCGCGATGAGCACGCTTAGTTTCTTGATCAGCGGCGTGTACTTGGGATGGTTCCAACCAAAGGTTTGGAAGGCGCTTTGAAAGCCGTGCACCAAGTGCCAGCCGAGGAAGAGGCTACCGACGAAGTAGACCGAGGCCGTCACGGGGTCTTGCAGGAGCCGAAGCGCCTTGGTGAAGGGCTCCTCGCCTTCCGGCCCCGGGTGCCGGATCTCGAAGCGAAACTCGGAAAGGTGCAGGAGGATGAAGCCCAGGACGAGGGCCCCCGAGATAAACATGAGGGCGGAAGGGGTGGCAGAGCTGCGGCCCTGCTTGCTGCGCTTCAGGGCATAACCCTGCTGGCGGGCTGCGCGGTTTTCTCGGGTAATGTTGATGGCGATCAAGATATGGGCGAGGAACAGGAGCAAGAGGCCGGTTTCAGCTGCGATGATGAAATTCGGATAAGAGTGCAGGGTATGGGCGTAGCCGTTGTAGGTTCCAACCCCGGCGTACATTAAGAGGTTTCCGCCCAGGTGGGTGAAGACGAAGCCGATCAAGAGCAAGCCGGTGAGGCCCATCACGAATTTTCGGCCGATCGAAGAGGCGAGGCCCCTGCTAAGCCAGTTCAAGTTTCTCTCCTTTTCCGAATAAAAACGCTGCCCCGGCCATAGTCAGGAACTTCGGAAAAAACAAATCATTTTTGCAAAAGGCAGGGGACCGCCGAAACCGGACATTCCGATTCGAGGAATAATTAGCGCTTGGGAAGGTGGCTTCACAAGGCGGAGCAAACCGCTAGGACCGGTGTCGGCAGATTCAAAAAAAACCCCGCCGGCGAAACCGGCGGGGGATCAATTTTAGGAGAGAGAGGCTTAGTCCTTCGCCTCTTCGAATTCGGCGTCGACCACGTCTTCCTTCTTGGGCTCGGAGCCGGCGGAGCCCGCCGCTTCTTCGGCGCCCGGCGCGGCCTGCTCCGCTCCGGGGCTCGCCCCGGCTGCGGAGGCCGTCTTGTAGAGCTGCTCGGCCATCTTGTGGGAAAGGGTGGTCACCCGTTCCATACCCGATTTCATCTCGGACACGTTATTGGCCTCGATCGCCTTTTTGAGCTCGGCCACGGCGGCCTCCAGCTCGGAGACGGTGCCGGCGTCGACCTTATCGCGGTTCTCCTTGAGGGTCTTCTCGGTCGAGTAGACCAGGGAGTCGGCGTGGTTCTTGACCTCGATCTCCTCGCGCCGCTTCTTGTCTTCGGCGGCATGGGACTCGGCCTCCTTGACCATCCGGTCGATGTCCTTCTCGTTGAGACCGCTGGAGGCGGTGATCGTGATGTGCTGCTTCTTGTTGGTCGCCTTGTCCAGGGCCGAGACGTTGACGATGCCGTTGGCGTCGATATCGAAGGTGACCTCGATCTGGGGAACGCCGCGCGGCGCGGGCGGGATGCCGTCGAGGATGAAGCGCCCGAGAGTACGGTTGTCCTTCGCCATTTCGCGCTCACCCTGCAGGACGTGGATCTCGACGCTGTTTTGGCTGTCGGCCGCCGTCGAGAAGACCTGGGACTTGCGCGTCGGGATAGTCGTATTGCGGTCGATCAGCTTGGTCATCACGCCGCCCAGGGTCTCGATGCCCAGGGAAAGCGGGGTGACGTCGAGCAAAAGGAGGTCCTTGACGTGCCCGGAGAGCACCCCGGCCTGCACCGCGGCGCCCAGCGCCACCACCTCGTCGGGATTGACGCCCTTGTGGGGCTCCTTGCCGAAGAACTTCTTCACTTCCTCTTGGACGCGAGGGATGCGGGTCGAGCCGCCGACCAGGACCACCTCGTCGATGTCGCCGGCCTTCTTGCCGGCGTCGGCCAGGGCCTTTTTCACGGGATCCAGACTGCGCAGGATGAGGTCCTCGGTGAGGGCCTCGAATTTCGCCCGGGTCAGCTTGATATTCATGTGCTTGGGCCCGGTCTGGTCGGCGGTGAGGAAGGGGAGGTTGATCTCGGTCTCCATGACACTGGAGAGCTCGATCTTCGCCTTTTCCGCCGCCTCTTTGAGGCGCTGCAGGACCATGCGGTCCTTGCTAACGTCGATGCCCTGGTCTTTTTTGAACTCGGCGATCAGGTAGTCGATCAGGCGTTGGTCGATGTTGTCGCCGCCCAGGTGGGTGTCGCCATTGGTCGAGATGACCTCGACGACGTTCTCGCCGACCTCGAGGATCGAGATGTCGAAGGTACCGCCGCCGAAGTCGTAGACGGCGATGATTTCATTTTTCTTCTTGTCGAGCCCGTAGGCGAGGGCCGCGGCCGTGGGCTCGTTGACGATGCGCTTGACGTCCAGGCCGGCGATCTTGCCGGCGTCTTTGGTCGCCTGGCGCTGGGAATCGTTGAAGTAGGCGGGGACGGTGATGACGGCCTCGGTGACCTTTTCGCCGAGGTAGTCCTCGGCCGCCTGCTTGAGTTTCATCAGGATCTTCGCGGAGATCTCGGGCGGGCTGTAGTTCTTGCCCTGGATCTCGACGGCGGCGTCGCCGTTAGCGGCCTTCACGACGTGGTAGGGGACCATCTTGATCTCCTCGCCAACCTCGTCGAATTTGCGGCCCATGAACCGCTTGATGGAATAAACCGTGTTCTCGGGATTGGTGATCGACTGGCGCTTGGCCACCTGTCCGACCAAAACCTCGCCGTCCTTGCTGAAGGCCACGACGGAAGGGGTGGTGCGGTTGCCCTCTTGGTTGGCGATGACCTTGGGTTGGTCGCCTTCCATGATCGCGACCACGCTGTTGGTGGTGCCTAAGTCGATGCCGATGATCTTGCTCTTGTTAGCCATAATCAGGGGTTTCCTTTTTGATGAGTATAAACAAACCCTTCGGGAAGGTCCCGAATAATTCCAGAGGGAGATATAAGTCAGGTTTGCGCCTTGTCAAGGGCCCTCGTCTTCGCCTTCCGAATCCTCCAAATGGGCCAATTCATCCAAGAAATCGAGATTTTCCTGGTCGCTGGTCGGGGGGGTCTCGCCGTGATGGAAGTAAAGCCGGTCGATGGCGCTGCGCTTGAGGCTCTCGTCCGGCTTGGCCACAAAGGCGTCCTTGATCGGGGCCGGCGCGGCCGGCTTGGGGACGGGGGTCTGAGCTGCCTCGCCCTCGCTGGGGGGCGGCGCCTCCGCCTCGCGCTCGAAATGATACCAAAGCTCCAAGCGGCGCAGGGGCGAGGCGTGCTGCTTAAGCAAAGCCTCCAAATAGGACTTTAACTGTTGATTATATATTATGTTTTTTCCTTTTTGAAATTTGGGGAGGAGCTGCGTCTTGACCAGGTCTTTCCAGGCGTCCAAGGTAAGGGTCGTCTCGAAGCGCAGGACCTTTTGATAGAGCTCGCCGGTCCATTCTAGGGGCCTAAGCCCGTCCTTGAGGCGATGGGGCTCGAAGGGGCGCTTGATCTGGGCCTGGAAGAGGTAGTTTTTCAGGGAATCGAGGTCGCTGCGCTTGAAGAGAAAGATCCCCTTAGACTTGGAAAACTTCTGGCAGCCGTTTTTCCACTGCGGGAGGGAAAAGCGGCGGGCGTCCACGAAGCCTTTTTGGTAAAGCTCCTCCAGGCCGGCAGCGGTCGCCTTGCGCACCCCCGCCTCCTCCGTCGGCTCCAATTTGTTCCAGACGTAATCGACCAACTCCATATTTCTTTATTAATAGGCCCCGCAGCGAAGTTGACAATAACAAAATAATGATTATCTGATCCCCCGCCGGCTCCGGGAACCGTCGCCCGGCCGGCGAGAGGACTGTCTGGATTCTTCATCCACAAAAGGGCAAGGGACGATGCGGGATTACTATGAAATTTTAGGCGTGACGCGGGAGGCCTCCGCCGCCGAGATCAAGAGCGCCTATCGCAAAAAGGCCCTGGAGTTCCACCCCGATCGCAATCCCGGACACGAAGCGGAAGACCGCTTCAAAGAGGCCTCGGAGGCCTATGAGGTCCTGAGCGATTCCCAAAAACGGAGCCTCTACGATCAATATGGCCACGCCGGCCTGCAGGGCCAAGGCTTCCACGGCTTCAGCGACGTCGGCGACATCTTCAGTCATTTTTCGGACGTCTTCGAGGATTTCTTCGGGCTCGGAACCCGGCGCTCCCGCCACCGCACCGGGCCCGCGCCCGGGCACGACCTGCGCTACGACTTGGAGGTCAGCTTTGACGAGGCCTTCCAGGGGGTCGAAAAGAAGATCGAGGTGGAACGCCGGGAAGAGTGTCCGGCTTGCGGCGGGCAGGGCTACCCGAAGGGCCAGGAACCCATCGTCTGCCGCCACTGCGGCGGCAAGGGGCAGCTTTACCACTCCCAGGGTTTCTTCACCATTTCCAGCACCTGCGGGGCCTGTCAGGGACAGGGCCGGGTGGTCAAAGAGCACTGCCCCGAGTGTCGGGGACACGGCAGCGTCGCCCGCAGCAAGAAGATGAGCGTCAAAGTTCCACCGGGCGTCGACAACGGGACGCAGCTTTGCCTGCGCGGGGAGGGCGAGGCCGGCAAGCGCGGGGGCCCGCCCGGAGACCTCTATGTGGTCTTGCACGTGGCGGAAGACACCCGCTTCCAGCGCCATGGGGCCGACCTGCACCTCGAGCGCAAGGTCTCCATGGCCGCCGCCGCCCTGGGCCTCGAGATCGAAGTCCCCGGTCCCGAGGGCCCGGAACAGCTTCGCATCCCGCCCGGCGCGCAAACCGGAGACATCCTCAAGCTCTCCGGCAAGGGACTGCCGCAGCTCCGCGACAAGGGGAGGGGGGACCTCCACGTCCATCTCTTCGTCGAGACCCCCCGCAAGCTCAGCCCCAAGCAAGAGGAGCTGCTGCGCGCCTTCCTGGCGGAGGGAGGGGAGCAGCCCGGCGAAAGTTCCTTTACCAAATCCCCAAAAAAATCTAAGAAGTCCAAGCGCTGGTTTAAATAAAATACCGCAAATCCCTTTCATCGGACGACCCGTTATTTAGCAGGCTGTTGAAAATCTGCCGGTGAGGGGGATGTGCCACAGCCTCTTATTCAGGAGCCGCCGCTATGAACAGCGAAATACAGCAGAATCTCGAGCGGGTGAAGGCCTACCAACCCTTGCTCAGCAACTTGCTCGAGGAAATCTCCAAAGTCGTCGTCGGGCAAAAATACATGGTCGAAAGACTGTTGATGGGCATCCTCCTCGAGGGGCACATCCTGGTCGAGGGCGTGCCCGGACTCGCCAAGACCACCACGGTCCGCGCCCTGGCCCGGGTGCTCGACGTCAAGTTCCAGCGCATCCAATTTACCCCCGACCTCTTGCCCGCCGACCTAATCGGCACCCAGATCTTCAATCCCAAGACCCAGGAATTCACCGTCAAGCAGGGCCCGATCTTCGCCAACGTCATTCTGGCCGACGAGATCAACCGCGCCCCGGCGAAGGTGCAGAGCGCTTTGCTCGAAGCCATGCAGGAAAAACAGGTGACCATCGGCAACAGCACCTTCTCCCTGGAGCCGCCCTTCGTCGTGCTGGCCACCCAAAATCCCATCGAGCAGGAAGGCACCTATCCCTTGCCCGAGGCCCAGGTCGACCGCTTCATGCTCAAGCTCAACGTCTCCTATCCCAGCAAGGAAGAGGAGATCAGCATCATGGACCGCGCCCGCGCCGGGCAGTGGGAAGACATCCAGTCGATGCTGCGTCCCCAACAGCTTTTGGAGATGCGGCAGCTGATCGGCAACATCTACCTCGACCCCAAAATCAAGGATTATATCGTCCGCATCGTGATGGCAACGCGGCAACCGGCCGACCTGAAGCTGGGCCTCGAGACCTATATCCAGTTCGGGGCCTCGCCGCGCGCCAGCATCTACTTGGCCGAGGTGGCGCGTTGTTACGCCTTCCTCCAGGGGCGGGCCTTCGTCACGCCGCAGGACGTGAAGACGATGGCGCCGGACGTCTTGCGGCACCGGGTCTTGCTCACGTATATGGCCGAGGCCGAAGGCCTCTCCAGCGACGAGGTGTTGCGGAAGATTTTGGATCAGTTGGAAGTGCCATAGAAAAATATGCTGCCTCCGGAGATCTTAAAAAAGATCAAGCGCATCCAGCTCAAGACCAACTACCTCGCCAACGAGATCTTTGCGGGCGAGTACGAGAGCGCCTTCCGTGGGCGCGGGATGGAATTCGAGGAGGTCCGGGAGTACCAGCCGGGCGACGAAATCCGATCCATCGACTGGAACGTCACCGCCCGCATGGGCCGGCCCTTCGTCAAGGTCTACCGCGAAGAGCGCGAGATGACCGTGATGATCCTGGTCGACATGTCGGCCTCGCTCGATTTCGGCACCCGAGAGCGCCTCAAGCGCGAAGCCGCGGCCGAGGTCGCGGCGGTCCTCGCCTATGCGGCCATCAAGAGCAACGACAAGGTCGGCCTCATCCTCTTCACCGACCGGGTCGAGCGCTTCATCCCCGCGAAAAAGGGCAAGGGGCACGTCTACCGGGTCATCCAGGAGATCCTGACGTTCACGCCCCAGCACCCCGGGACCCAGATTCGGGTTCCGCTGGAATACCTCATTAGGGTCATGAACCGCCGCGCGATCTGCTTCCTGCTCTCCGATTTCGTCGACCAGGGTTACGAGCGGGCCCTCGCCATCGCCAAGCGGCGCCACGACATGGTCTGCATTCAGCTCTACGATCCGGCCGAGACAGCCTTTCCCAAGGCGGGTTGGCTGCAATGGCGCGATCCCGAGACCGGGGAATGCCACTGGGTGAACAGCTCCCGGCGCAGCTTCCAGGAAAAATTCAAGAAGCTTTCCGAGGCCCTGCGGCAAGGCCCGCAGAAGATCTTCCAATCCATCGGCGTCGATTCGGTGGTGATCGACCAGAGCAGGGACTACATTCAGCCCTTGCTGCAATTCTTTCGCCTGAGGGAGAAGCGTCAGTAAACCATGCCCACGCCGTTGCCCCAACTCGAGCAGATGACGGATATCCTGGACCTCAAGGACATCCACCCCTGGGATCTGCGCTGGCTATGGGCGCTCGCCGCCTCCTTCGTCCTGATCGTGGTATTTTTGCTGCTCCGCTCCCTGTGGAAGCGGCCCCGGAAGGCCAAGGCCGCGCCGGCCCCTCCCTTGACGCCCCTGGAGGCGGCCCTCAAGAAGCTCGACGAACTGGTCCAAAGCCGCTTGGTCGAATCGGGCCAGGTGCGCCGCTTCTATTTCGGCCTCTCCGACCTGTTCCGCGAATTCATCGAGCGGGAGCTGGAGATCCCGGCCTGCGAGGCCACCCTGGAAGAGCTGCGGCCCAAGCTGCGCGCTTCCCCCTGGCTGGACTCGGAGCAAAGCCGCGAGGCCATCGGGCTGCTCGAGCTGGCCGACATGGCCAAATTCGCGCAATTCGTCCCGCCCCGGGAAGAGATCGTCAACAGCGTGAAGCGCTGCCGCGCCTGGGTGACGCAAACCGCCGAGCGCCACCAGCTCGCTGCGGCCCAGAGCCAGGCGGCAAAGGAGGGGGCGGCCTAGCATGTTTCGCTTCCTCTATCCTTGGGTCTTGCTGGGGTTGATCGTGCCGCTCGGGCTCCTGATGCTGGAGCGGCTGCGGCGCGGACGGCTGTTTCTGCGCTTTCCGCTGACCTCCCATTTGCCGGGGCTGTTCCGCAAGGGCGACGGGTGGTGGATGCGCCTCAATCCCTGGCTCCTTTACTTGTCCCTGGCGCTCCTGATCATCGGCCTGGCCCGTCCGCAGCGCGGGCGCGCCGAGACCGAGGTGACCAGCGAGGGCATCGACATCATGCTGGCCATCGACGCCTCGGGCAGCATGGCGGCGATGGACTTCAAGCTCGACGGCGAGGCCGTCAACCGACTCACCGTCGTCAAAAAGGTCGTCACCGAGTTCATCCGCCAACAAAAGGGCGACCGCCTGGGCATGGTGGTGTTTGGGGACGAAGCCTACACCCAATGCCCGCTCACCCTCGATTATGACGTCCTGACCCAGTTGCTCGACCATGTGGAGGTGGGAATCGCCGGCGACGGCACGGCGATCGGCGACGGGCTGGCCTTGGCCGTCAAGCGACTGAAGGACCTCCCCGGCAAATCCCGCGTCGTGATCCTATTGACCGACGGGCGAAACAATTCCGGCTCGGTCTCTCCCGACAAGGCGGCCGAGATCGCCAAGGCCTTCGGAGTGAAGGTTTACACGATCGGCATCGGGACCAAGGGGCCGGTGCCCTTTCCCCAACCGGGCATCTTCGGCTCCCGGCTGATCTATGTCGATCTGGACATGGACGAGGAGACCCTCGAAAAGATCGCCGACGCCACCGGCGGAAAATACTTCTTCGCCACCGACACCAAAAAGCTCGAGGAGATTTACCGAGAGATCGGCCAGCTCGAAAAGACCAAGGCCAAGGTCAAGCACTACGAACGATACGAGGAGTGGTACGGGTATTTCGGCCTCGCCGCCCTGGGACTGTTGATGGCCGAGGCCCTCCTGGGTTCCACCGTGCTCCGGAGGTTGGCCTGATGCGCTTCAACCACCCCGACGCCGTCTTCCTGTTTTTCCTGGTGCCCTTGCTCCTCGCCCTTTTCCTCTATCAAGGCCGCAGGCGCCGCAAGGCCTGGCAGGCCCTGGCCGACCATCCACTCCGCGCCAAGCTAATGCCCAATCGCTCCCCGTGGCGGATCCTGGTAAAAAATACCCTCAAGGTCTTGGCGCTGGGCTTCCTCGTCCTCGCTTTGATGGAACCCCAGTGGGGCACCAAAGAAGAGGAGGTCACCATCAAGGGCGCGGACCTCATGCTGGTGTTGGACGTCAGCAATTCCATGCTCGCCCAAGACGTCAAACCCTCCCGCCTGGAGCGCATGAAGCGCAAGCTGAAAGACTTGCTAGACATCCTGGCGGGCGACCGGGTCGGCCTCATCGCCTTCGCCGGGCGCAGCTTTTTGCTTTCCCCGCTCACCATCGACTACGGCACCCTGGAGCTCTTCGTCGACGAGCTCAGCCCCAACACCATCCCGGTGCAGGGGACCGACCTGTCCGGGGCCCTCTCCCTGGCCATCAAGGCGATGTCGGACAAGGATTCGGCCAAGGCCATCATGGTATTTTCCGACGGGGAGGATTTCAGCGAGAAGCTCGACAAGGTGATCGATGTCTTAAAAGAGAAGAAAATCAAGGTCTTCACCCTCGGCTTCGGCACCCCCGAAGGGGCGCCCATCCCCGAGGGCTCCGGCGGATTTAAAACAAACTCCGAGGGCCAGATGGTCGTATCTCAATTGAAAGAGGAGGCCCTGAAAGACCTGGCCCTCGAGACGGGCGGGGCCTATGTGAGGGCGGTCAGCGGAGACGCCGATTTGAAGCAGCTCTACGTCAAAGGGGTCCGCGGCGCCCTGGAGCTCAGCGAGCTGAAGGCGGCGCGCAAACAGGTCTGGGAGAGCCGTTATTACTGGCCCTTGGGCATTGCCCTGGCCTTGTTGGCCGCGGAACGCCTGATCGCCGACTCCCGGCGCCAAAAAAGGCAACTGAATTTCGCCAATGGGTATTGAACGATGCTCCGAAAGACGCTCCCCATCGCAATTTTGATTTTCCTGGCGGCGACCCCTGCCTGGGCGGGTCCCTTGGATTATTGGCGGGAATACCAGGGGCGGAAGGCCTATGCCGAAAAGAACTACTCCGAGGCCCAGCAGAAGTTCTCCGAGGCCTTGGCGGAAAAGGCCGACTCCCAGGACTACTACAATTTGGGTGCGGCCCAATACCGCGGGGGGGCCTTCGACAAGGCGAGGGAGAGTTACCAGGCTGCGGCCCAGAGCCAGGATCCTACCCTTCGGGAGCAGGCTTATTACAACTTGGGCAACGCCCAGTACCGCCTGGGCAAGCTCCCCGAATCGATCCAAGCCTACGAGCAGGCCCTCAAGATCCGCCCGGACGACCTTGAGGCCAAACTCAACCTTGAGTTCGTAAAACGGCAATTGCAAAAACAACAGGAACAGCAACAGCAACAACAGCAACAGCAGCAACAAAATCAGGCCCAGCAAGACCAGCAGCAACAGGGGGCGCAAAACCAGCAAAGCCAAGGCTCCGGCCAGGAACAAAAACAGCAAGACTCCCAAGCCTCTTCAGGCGGGAATTCCCAGCAGACGCAGGGTCAATCCGGACAACAGGGGCAAAAACAGGAACAGAAAGACCAAGCCGGCAAATCGGGGCAGGAAAACTCCCCGCAGCAGGCCGGACAGGACCAGCCAAAGCAAGAGCAGCAGGGCAAGCAAGGCCAACAAGCCCAGCCGAATCAAGCGCAGCAAGACCAAACCCAAGGGCAAGGCGAAAAACCCCCGGATCAAGAAAAGCAGGCCGAAAAAAACCAGGCCCAACCGAACCAGGCTCAGGGTTCGGAAGGCCAGCAAAAACAGGAGCAGGCCCAGGGCAACTCGCAGCCCAAACCTTCCCAGGGCAAGGAAGGCCAGGAGAAATCCCAACAGCCCGACCAGGGAACCCAGCCCCAGCAGCAAGCGAAGGATTCCGGACAGGGACAGGAGAGGCAAGAGCAGCAAGGGCAGGCGGGGGATCAGCCGAGCCAGCAGCAAAGCCAAGCGAAGGCCCAGCCTGCCGGTCCAAAAGACGGCGGTGATGGCCAGCAAGGCCAAGACCAAAATGGGGAAGGACAGAAAAAACCCAACTTAGAGGGACAGCTGGAGGCCGCGGGTAATGCCCCCAAGGAGGGCGGTAGCAAGAAGGGCAAGGTGCAAGCCAAGGCGGGCCCCGGCGAGCAGGAGGCGGAGCGTTGGCTGGAGATGATCGAAGACCACAGCCAGGCGATTCGGCAGAAACAGATCAAAGAGGCGATGGGGCGGTCCCGACTCCCGGAGAACGATTGGTAGCCATGCGAAACCGATTAAAAATGCTCTTGCTGGTATTGGCCGTGGCGCTAGGCGGCACCGCGCGGTCCCTTCATGCCGCGGAGCCCACCGTGCATGTCGAGGTCGACCAAGACGAGGTGTCGATGGACGACACCTTCACGATGACGGTCGAGATCCGGGGCGGCAGCGCGATGACGACCCCCGACATCCCTCCGCTCGGAAACTTCGATGTGGTGGGTCGTTCCACCGCCAACGCGGTCGAGATCATCAACGGCGAGATGAGCGTCAGCAAGACCTTCACCTATGTGCTCTCGCCGCGCCATGTCGGTGAATTCAACATCGGACCCGTGAAGGTCTACATCGAGGGGCGGGAGTACAGCGCCGGGCCCGTCCGGGTGAAGGTCACCGACTCCGGCGGAGGCGGGCGAGGGCCCCAGACCTACAGCCCACAGGCGCCCAATTTCCCCTCCATGCCGCAGATGCCTCCCATGCCCAATTTTCCCTCGATGCCGGGCTTTCCCTCCTTCCCCATGCCCGGGCAGGGCCAGATACCGCCCAGCCCGCCCGGCGGCGCTGAGAAGAGCTATGGGGACACCTTCCTGACCGCGGAGACGGACCGCAAGGAGGCCTATGTCGGACAGCAGATCCTCTTCACTTTCCGGCTCTACTCCTCGGTCAGCATCCAAGGGGCCCAGCTCAGCCTCCCCGAGTTCAAGGATTTCTTCACCGAAGAGCTGGTCAAGGAGCGCAAGTACGAAACGCAGTTGAACGGCAGGCGCTATGCGGTCAACGAGTGGCGCTTCGCGATCTTTCCCACCAAGGCGGGCACCCTCCAGACCGGCGAAACCAGGGTGAAGGGAAATGTGCCGGTGCGGATCCAAAACGATCCCTTCAACGACCCCTTCTTCCAGGGCTTCGCGATGACCACCAAACCCCGCACCTTCAGCGCGCCCAGCGTCGAGCTGAAGGTCAAAGAGCTGCCGACGCCGCCCCAGGATTTCACCGGCCTGGTGGGAAATTTCGCCATGGCGAGCACGCTCAGCAAAGACACCGTGAACCTGGGCGAGTCCACCAACCTCAAGGTCGAGATCTCCGGAAAGGGCAACATCCGCGAGGCGAACCTGCCGGAACTGCAGGAGCTCGATTACTTCAAAGTATATCCCTCCAAGCCCGAGGTCAGCCTAGACCGCAGCTTGACCGGCCTCTCGGGGAAAAAGACCTTCGAGTACGCCCTGGTCGCCGACCGCCCCGGCAGCACCAGCGTCCCGGCCCTCGAGTTCAGCTACTTCAATCCCGATACCGCGACCTTTGAGAAATTGAGCACAGCCCCCTTGACGGTGCATATCCTCGGCAGTCCCTCGGGCGAAAAACTGGTTACTGCGGGCCTGGAGGACTCCAAGGGGGCGGTCGCCCCCGCCACCGGAGTCTTCGACCTGCGACCCATCAAACCGGCGGCAGCGATTCTCTACAGCCAGGCCTTGCTTCCCTGGGAGCGGGCGGCGGGCTGGGGCCTCCTGGTGGGATCGCCCTTGGCCTTTTTCGGGCTGCTGGGCCTTCAGCGCTACCGAGCTCGATCCTTGGCCCATGCCGACGACCGCAAGCGCTCCCGGGCCTTCCGAAGGGCCAAGGCCGCCCTGCAGAAGCAGGGTGGGGCCAGCGCGGGGGATTTTTCCCAGATCAGCCTGGTCTTGAAGGAATACCTCAGCGACCGTTTCTTGGTGAAGGGCACAGCCCTGACCCCCATGGAGATCGAGGAGCTGCTGAAAAGCCGCGGCGTCCCGATCGAGGTCTACCGGCGCATGGTTTATTTCATGGAACAGCTCGACCTCTGGCAGTATGGAGGCGTCTCCGGCCAGCGGCCGACTGACAAAATGCTGAAACTGGAAGCGATGGAATTGCTGCGCGAAATCGAAAAGGCGACTTAAAGGAAGGTGCCTCCAAGCCATGCGACGTCTCGTCCTCCTCATCATCCTGACGATGTGCTGTTCCGCAGCCGCCTGGGCGGTAACCCCCGCGGAACTGGCCAACCAGGCCCAGGCCGACTACCAGGCCGGCCGTTATGATCAAGCGATCAAAGGCTGGCAAGAGCTGCAGGAGATCGGCTTTGTCAACGGAGACCTCTATTACAACATCGCCAGCGCCTATTGGCGCCTGGGCAAGGTAGGGCAGGCGCGGCGCTATTTCCTGATCGCACGCGACTGGTTGCCGCGGGAATCCGAGATCCGCCAAAATCTGGCCTTCCTCGAATCCAAACTCGAGCCGGCCAAGCCCCTCGAAGGGCCGAGGGCGCTCTTGGCGAAAATCCCCTTTTACCGGCTTTCCCTGAACGCCCCGGAGAGTCTGATCTGGAGCGCCTGCTGCAGCCTGGCGATCTTCGCCCTGCTCGCCCTTTACCGCCTCCGGAAGAAGGCGGTCTACGCCCTGGGCGCCGGGGTCTTCGCCTTCCCCCTCTTGTTCGGCCTGATCCAATTCGCGCTGCGGCGACCCTTGGGCCTGGGCCCCGACCCGGCGGTGGTCCTCACTCCCAAGCTCTCGCTTCGGGAACATCCCTTGCCCGACGCCGGGTCCCGGGAAGAGCTCAAAGAAGGCAGCGTGGTGAAGGTTCGCAAATCCCAAGGCGATTTTGCGCTTGTCAAAAGCGCGTCCGGTAAGGAAGGGTGGGTGGAAAAATCGAGCCTTGGGGAGATCAGGTGAAAGTCGAAGGACCTACCCATCAGTTTTTCAAGAGTTCCGACGGACTGGAATTGTATTTTCAGAGCTGGATTCCCGAAAAGAAAAAGGGCGTCCTGGCGGTGATCCACGGCCTGGGCGACCACTCGGGCCGGTACCGCTTTTTGGTCGATTACTTCACCAAGCGGGGCTGGGCCCTCTACCTGATGGATCAGCGCGGCCACGGGAAAAGCCCCGGGCCCCGGCTCTACGCCAAAAATTTTCAGACCCTCGTGGACGACCTGCAGGCCTTCCTGGGGGAAGTCCGGCGCCGAGAGCCGCATCTGCCCTTGTTCTTGGTGGCCCATTCCTTCGGCGCCCAGATCTCGGTCAATTACCTGGCCGGGCACGCCAAGGACCTCCACGGGGCCGTCCTCTCCAGCGCCAATCTCAAGCTCGCCATGCCGGTGTCGGGGCTGAAAAAACTCCTGGGCTACGGGGCGGGGCGCCTCTTGCCGACCTTTCTCATTCCCAACGACATCAAGCCTTCCTGGATCTCCCATGACCCCGAGGTCGTGAAGGCCTACGAACAAGACCCCCTGGTTGGGCATAAGATCAGCCTTCGCCTGGGCGTGGAGATCCTCAACAACTTGGACAAGGTCATGGCCTTGGCCCCCAAACTCAAGACCCCGCTCTATATGCTGCATGGCGAGGGGGACCAGGTGACCTCCCTGGAGGGGACGCGGGAGTTCTTCGAGCGGCTGCGGGTAACGGACAAGACCCTAAAGACCTATCCCGGGCTCCTCCATGAGTGCTTCAACGAGATAGGGAAAGAGAAGGTCTTTCAAGACCTGGAACATTGGCTGAACAAGAGGCTGGAAAAATGAATCCCGAGCGACGCCTGCGTTTAAAAGAATTGATCCTCCAATACAGCTACCAAAAGCGGGAGGTGCGCCTCGCCTCGGGCCGGATGAGCGATTTTTATTTCGACGGCAAACAGACGACGCTGCACCCGGAGGGGGCCGCCCTGGTGGGACAATTGATGGGCGACCTGCTGAACCTCCACTTCCCGGAGGCCCAGGCGGTCGGCGGTCCTACTTTGGGGGCCGATCCCATCACCACCGCCATCGGGGTCACGTCGTTCTTGCGGGGTTTCCCCATGCCCGGTTTCATCGTCCGCAAAGAGCCCAAGGGCCACGGCACCATGAGTTGGATCGAGGGCTCCGCCCATCTGAAACCCGGCATGCGAGTGGTCTTGGTCGAGGACGTCATCACCACGGGAGGCTCCATCCTCAAGGCCTGCCGGGCGGTGCGCGAGGCCGGCCTGGTTCCCTTGGGAGTGGCGGTCATCGTCGACCGGGAGGAGGGCGGGCGGGAAGGCCTCGAACAAGAGGGGCTGAAGGTCGTCAGCATCTTCAAGAAGACGGAGCTATTGGCATGAGGCGCCTGTGGATCTTGCTATTTTTGCTATTGCCCGCCTTGGCCCAGGCCCGGGAGACGGTGCTCCCCAACCACGAGCCCTACGGCAAGGTGCTGCGCCGCTACACCAAGAAGGGCGAATACAATAACTGGCAGGACCTCCATACCCAACTCATTTGGTACGCCACCTATGCCTCCGACGAATTCCGCGAGGCCTTTCGGGAGGAGTACGCCAAGGTCTACCCGCAAGGCCAAGACCAGAAGGCCCAGGTCCGCGCGGCGCCGTTCCTGGCCAAGGATCCGGAGGCGACCTTCTTCCTCGCGCTCTACGCTGAGAAGCGGGAGATGGCCGAGATGGGCGACGACAAATCCCTCCAAGACGTCAACCTGGAGGTCGACGGCCGTTTCTATAAGCCGAAGCTCGTCGAGAAGCTCCCGACCACCCAATTCGAGATCTACTTTTTCCACTACGTGAATCTTTGGTTCAAGACCTACCGGGTGGTATTTCCCTTCGAGGGCCTGCGCAATCGGGAGGTCCCCTTCAAACTGCACTTAGACGGGGTGGCTGGAAACATCACCCTGAACTTCAAAGCCCAGAAAAAGTGAACACTTATCACCGCCCGCCAAGCCGCCTGCGGCGGCCTGGCCCAACCACCGGTGGTTTTTCAACAGGCTGTTAAGGCTCGAGAATGGTATCCCGCCGGTAGAGCTCGGAGGGGGAGGGGTAGTCCAGATTGTAGTGCAGGCCGCGGCTTTCCTTGCGCCAGAGCGCCGACAGGATGATCAGCTCGGCGACACAGGCGATATTGCGCAATTCCAGCAGGTCGGGCGTGACGACGGTATTCCAATAATATTCTTTGATCTCTTCCTTGAGGAGCTCGATCCGCTTCTTCGCCCGCAGCAGGCGTTTGTTGGTGCGGACGATGCCGACGTAGTTCCACATGAATTGCCGGATCTCGTCCCAGTTTTGCTTGATCACCACCGCCTCGTCGCTGTCGGCCGCGGCGCCCGGGTTCCAGGGTGGAATCTCCATGGCCGGCCGCGGCGCGTCTTGGAGGCGTTCCGGTGCGTGGCGTGCCGCCAGATCGGCATAGACTACCGCCTCGAGCAGGGAGTTGCTGGCCAGCCGATTGCCGCCGTGCAGGCCGGTGAAGGTCACCTCGCCGCAGGCGAAGAGGTTTTTAAGCGAGGTCTCGGCGCGCTCGTTCACCATGACCCCGCCGCACATGTAATGGGCGGCGGGCACCACCGGGATGGGTTGGCGGGCGAGGTCGTAGCCGAGTTCGAGCAGCCGCGCGCGGATGTTGGGAAAACGCTCCTTGAGGTAATCCTCGGGCAAATGGGTCATGTCGAGCAGGACGTAGTCGTCGCCGCGCTTCTTCAATTCGTGGTCGATGGCGCGGGCCACGATGTCGCGCGGGGCCAGCTCCTTCCGCGGATCGTACTGGGCCATGAAGGTCTCGCCGTTCCGGAGGCGCAGGATACCCCCTTCGCCGCGCAAGGCCTCGGACAGCAGGAAAGACTTCGCCTTGGGATCGTAAAGGCAGGTGGGATGGAATTGGACGAACTCGAGGTTGGCCACCTTTGCGCCCGCGCGCCAGGCCATCGCCAAGCCGTCGCCGGTGGCGATGTCGGGATTGCTGGTATAGAGGTAGACCTTGCCCGCGCCGCCGGTGGCCAGCACGGTCACCCCGGAGGTGAGAGTGAGCACCCGCTTCGCCTGGCTGTCCAATACATAGGCGCCGAGGCAGCGGTTGGGCTGGTTGTCCTCGATGCCGAGCTTGCGGCTGGTGAGCAGGTCGATGGCGAAGTGGTGCTCGAAGATGCGGATGTTGCCATGGGCCTTGACGGAGGCGAGCAGGGCCTGCTCGATCACCCTCCCGGTGAAGTCTCCCGCATGGAGGACGCGGCGAGCGCTGTGCCCGCCCTCGCGGCCGAGGTCGAATTCCCCCGTGGCCTTCCGGCTGAATTCCACGCCGAATTCGATGAGTTCCTGCACCACGTGCGGGCCTTCCGAGACCACCCGGCGCACCACGGCCTCGTGGCAGAGCCCGGCTCCGGCCTCGAGGGTGTCGCGGACGTGGGAGTCGAGGTCGTCGGTGGGGGAGACGACCGAAGCGATCCCCCCTTGGGCGTAATTGGTGTTGGACTCGGCGCTGTCCTTCTTGGTCAGAACCGCGACGCTGCCGTGGCGGGCGGCCTGGAGCGCGAAGCTCAGGCCGGCGATGCCGCTGCCCAGCACGATGAAGTCGTAATGCGAATCCATGGTCCCTTGCATGATTCCAAGCCAAGAACCTTGTCAAGGAATAGGTAGCCGAAACGTGGGATATTCCTGGAATCCGCCGCCCGGATCGGTCTATATTCGGGCGGCGATGAGCGAATTGAAATCGGCGAAACGCAGGGAATACTTCAACCTGCCCAATTACCTGACCCTGGGCCGGATCCTCTTGATTCCGGTCGTGCTCTGGCTGATTGCCGAAATTTCCCCGCAAAAAACCCAAGGGGAAAATCTCGTCATGGGGATCGCTGCCGCGCTGGTCTTCATCCTGGCGGGAGTAAGCGATCTGGTCGACGGCTACTACGCCCGCAAATTCAACATCAACGGGGTCTTCGGCAAATACTTCGATCCCCTGGCCGACAAGCTGCTCATCCTCGCGGTGATGATCATGCTGATCCCCCTGCAGCGCATCCCGGCATGGATGGTCATCCTCTTTCTCGCCCGCGAGATCTCGGTCACCGCCCTCCGGGGCATGGCCGCCTCGGAAGAGATCGTCCTTCCGGCCGACTATTGGGGAAAGAAGAAGGCCGCCACCCAGACCCTCGCGCTCATCGGGCTCATGGTTTACTACCCCTTCCTGGGCGTGAATTTCGGCCGCCTCGGCTATATCGTTTTGATCCTCTCCCTGGTGATCGCCTTGGGCTCGGGAATCAATTACGTGATCCAGTTCATTCGCGCGATCCTGAAACGCTATGCCTGATACACCCGTTCCCCAAGCCTCCGACCGCCCGACGGAACCCGAAGGTCCGACCCGCTGCGATCGGACCGTTCCAAGCGCCTGCGAGCGCTGCGGAGGTCCCGTCCTCGCCGAGCACGGTCACTTCAAGTGCCGAGCCTGCGGCTGGCTGACCCATTGTTGCGAAGGCGGCAGCTCGTGAAAAGCGCCCTCTCCGCATGCCTCTTCGTCGCGATTCTCCTGGTACCGGTCTTGGGGCGGCCGACCTGCGGGGTGGGGGAGTGGCGGAAAGTCAGCGAGGTCTTCGACGGCGATACCCTCCGCCTCAAGGGAGGGGAGAAGGTCCGCCTGATCGGCATCGACGCCCCCGAGCTCCACGAAAGCGACAAATTGGAGCGGGATGCCCGGCGAAGCCACCGCGACCGCAAAACCATTCAAAAGATGGGCCGGCAATCCTACGAGGTGTTCAAGAAGTTGGTGGGCAAGGGCCCCGTGCGCCTCGAGCTCGACGAGACGACGCGGGACAAATACGGACGCACCTTGGCCTACGTCTACGCCTGCCTCCCGCAAAAACAATTCGAGTCGATTGTCTTAGGGGGGCCGCCGGCAAAATCGAAGAGTCCCCTCCGTGAATACCAGCTCAACCGGGAAATGATCCGATACGGCTGGGCCGAGGCCTTTCGCAGTTTCTCCTACCGGGAAAAGCCGGAATTTTTTCGCCTGGAAAGCGAGGCCCGGGAGGCGAATCGGGGGCTGTGGGAAGAATGAAGACCTTCTTGTTGAAAAGCTCCCTTTGGCTTCCCATTCCCCGGGATAGGATCTTTCCCTTTTTCGCCGACCCGAAGAACCTGCAGGCCATCACTCCCCCTTGGCTCCGCTTCAAGGTATTGGGCAGCAGTACTCCAGAAATACAGCAGGGGACCCTGATTGACTACCGGTTGCGGATCCGCGGCATCCCTTGGCGCTGGCAGAGCGAGATCAGCGCCTGGGAGCCCCCCTACCGCTTCGTCGACGAGCAGCGCCGGGGACCCTACCGCCTTTGGGTACACCAGCACGTCTTCCTCGAGCAGGATGGGGGTACCCAAATCGAGGACCTGGTCACCTATGCCCTATGGGGCGGGAGCCTGGTGAACCGCCTCCTGGTGCGCCGGGACCTGGAAAAAATATTCGCCTACCGGGTTCAAGCGATTACCGGGATATTCAAGGGCGCGGCCCTCCCCACAGCAGACCACGACCCCAACCTTCCCTAAATGGCTTGCCATCCCCAAGCCCCCCGGCTAGGAAGGCCGGCCATGAAAAGTCCCGCTCATAACGAAAAGATCCGCAACGTCGCCATCATCGCCCACGTCGACCACGGCAAGACCACCCTGGTCGATTTCATGCTCAAGCAGGCCGGCACCTTCCGGGCCAACCAAGAGACCGTCGATCGCATGATGGACAGCATGGACCTGGAGCGGGAGCGGGGCATCACCATCGCCTCTAAAAACTGCTCGGTCACCTATCAGGGCGTGAAGATCAATATCATCGACACCCCGGGCCACGCGGATTTCGGGGGCGAGGTGGAACGCGGCCTAAAAATGGTCGACGGCGCCATCCTGCTGGTCGACTCCTCCGAAGGCCCCTTGCCGCAGACCCGCTTCGTGCTCAAAAAGGCCCTGGAGGGGCATCTCAAGATCATCGTCCTCATCAACAAGATCGACCGCAAGGACGCCCGCCCCAAGGAGGTGTTGAACGAGATCTACGACCTCTTCATCGACCTCGACGCCGACGAGTCCCAGATCGAATTCCCGGTGCTCTACGCCATCGGCCGCGAGGGCATCGCCCAAACGAGCCTGGAGGGCAGGGGAAGCGACCTCGCGCCCCTGTTCGACGCGATCCTCCGGGAGGTCCCCGCCCCGGGCTTCGACCCCGCCGAGCCCTTCCAGATGCTGGTCACCAATTTGGGCTATTCCGACTACCTGGGGCGCCTGGCGATCGGCCGTGTCTTCCAAGGCCGCGCCAAGAAAAACGATTCCCTGACCTGCATCGGCAAGGACGGTTCCCCCAAGAACCTGAAGGTCTCCAACCTCCAGACCTACGAAGGTCTCAAATTTCAGGAGGTCGACGAGGTCGAGCCGGGAGACATCGTCATCCTGTCGGGCATTGAGGACGTCGCGATCGGGGACACCATCTGCACGGCCGATCGGCCCAAGGCCTTGAAGCGGCTGGTCGTGGACGAGCCGACCGTGGCCATGAAATTCATGATCAACACCTCGCCCTTCTCCGGCCGGGAAGGGAAATTCGTCCAATCGCGCAAGATCCTCGAGCGCCTCCAAAAGGAGACCCTGCACAACGTGGCCTTGAGGGTCGAGGAGGGGGAGACCCCCGACAGCTTCCTGGTCAAGGGCCGCGGAGAATTCCAGATGGCCATTCTCATCGAGACGATGCGCCGCGAGGGCTTCGAGCTGGCCGTGGGCCGTCCCCAGATCATCTTCAAGGAACAGGACGGCGCCACCCACGAGCCCATCGAGCATCTCTTCGTCGACATCCCCGAGGACTTCATGGGGGTCATCACCGAGAAGCTCTCCATGCGCCAAGGCCGGATGATCAACATGGTCAACCACGGCACCGGCCGCATCCGCCTCGAATTCTCCATCCCCTCGCGGGGCCTGATCGGCTATCGGAACGAATTCCTCACCGACACCAAGGGGGTGGGCCTGATGAACTCCTACCTGAGCGGCTACGAGCCGATGCGGGGTGAGATCAAGAGCCGGGTGAGCGGCTCGCTGGTCTGCGACCGGATGGGGGAGAGCGTGCCTTACGCCCTATTCCACCTCGAGCCGCGGGGCGTCCTGTTCATCGAACCCGGCATCCCCGTCTACGAGGGCATGATCATCGGTGAGCACAATCGGGACAACGACCTCAACGTCAATCCCTGCAAAGAAAAGAAGCTCACCAATATGCGGGCGGCGGGCAAGGACGAGAACGTCATCCTCACCCCGGTCCTGCCGATGACCCTGGAGCGGGCCATCGAGTTCATCAAGGACGATGAACTGGTGGAGGTAACTCCCAAGAATATCCGCCTGCGCAAGGCCATCCTGCCAGCCAATCAAAGGAAATAATTCACCAAAGGGTTATTTACTTCCGAGGCGTTATGCCCTAAAAATCGCTGGCACTCCGATTTCCGAAACGAGGGCTCCCATGACCCGGAAGTCGAATTACCAGCCTTTCCAGCATCCCTTTTTAAAGATCTTCTTGGCGCGATTCGCCCACCCCTGGGTGACCCTGGCGATCTACGTCCCCGCCGGGCTTGGGCTGCTGTTCGCATCCCTCCGGCTGGAAAAGCGGCCCTGGCACTCGGTCTTGGCCTGGCTGGTCCTGGGGCTGGTCGCCTGGACCTTGGTGGAGTATGCCCTCCACCGTTTCGCCTTCCATCGGACGAAGGGCAGGGAGCCATGGCGGACCTTCTCTTCCGGCCTCCACATCGCCCACCACCGCGAGACCGAGGCCCGGGACCTCATCCTGGCGCCTCCCTTCGTCGGCTTCTTGCTGGCGCCCCTCGAGATCGCTTTGTTCAGCCTGCTCTCCGGAAGCTTGGCGCGAGGCCTCTTGATCGAAGTAGGTCTATTCCTGGGTTATTTCGCCTACGAATGGGTCCATTGGTCGGTTCATTTCGGCCCCGCCAGGTTCGGACTGATGAGATACTGGAAGGCCTACCACCTCTACCACCATTTCAAGGATCCCCAGCGCGCCTACGGGGTGACCTCGCCCATTTGGGACTATGTCTTCGGGACCGCGCCCAAGCTTTAGGCTTGCCAACGCCGCCGGCTATGTTAGCCGAGGCTCATGAGAGAGTTTCTCGATTTAATTTTGAATCTCCACACCGCGGGGGGCATCGAAAACCTCATTCGAGCCGGCGGCCTACTGGCGCTCATCGCCATCGTCTTCGCCGAGACCGGCCTCCTGGTCGGCTTTTTCCTGCCGGGAGATTCTCTCTTGGTCACCGCCGGGGTGCTCTGTTCCCGCTCGCTCAACGGTGGGGCGCCGATCCTCAACATCGTGACCGTCAACCTGTGCCTGATGGCGGCGGCGGTGCTGGGCGACCAGGTGGGATTTTGGCTGGGGCGCAAGACGGGGCCGAAGATCTTTGACAAGCCCGACAACCGGTTTTTCAAGAAAAAATACGCCCTCGAAGCCAAGGAATTTTATGAGAAGCACGGAGGCAAGGCCATTGTCTTGGCGCGCTTCGTCCCCATCATGAGGACCTTCGTGCCCTTTATCGCGGGGGTGGCCGAGATGCCTTACCGGAATTTCGTCACCTACAACGTCGTCGGAGGGATAAGCTGGGTCTTTTCAATGACCATGTTGGGCTATCTGTTGGGCCGCAGCCCGCTCGGCGAGAAGATCCACCTGATCATCCTGACGGTGGTGTTCATCTCGATCCTGCCTATGATCATTGGAGTTTTTAAGCGCTTCTTTTCCCGGACGCACCGCGCCGAGGCGGCCTTCAAGCGACCCGATTGACCTTTTCCTGCAGGCGCGCCTCGCCCGTGCTCATCACCCAGTCGTGGTTCCAGCGAAACAGGGGCTTGAGGAGGAAGGAAAGCCAACGCACCAGGGGCTTGTTGGCCCGGACGTCCCAATAAAACTCGACCTCGGTGATGGCGCCGTTGGGGCGCAATCGCCATACCCCCTTGCCCTCCAGCTCGCCGGTGGAGCGGAGCTCCAGTTCCAAGGGCCGTTCCTCGCGGAGCAGCTCGGTGGTAAATTCCAGGGTATAGGGAAGCAGGGCCCGAACCCGGGCCCGGACTTTCTTCTCGCCGATCCGTTCCGAGCTTAAATAGGCGGGGCGCCACCAATCTTGGTAATGCTCGCCATCCTTGAGGATTTCGAAAATATCCTCGGCCCGACCTTCGATCTTCCAGCGCGTCACGAAATGATAGTCAAATATTGCCATAATTCCGTTGGGCAATCCTTTCCGGAGGTCTATAATTGACCTTCCACCCTAAATCTTGCGAAAGGAGGCACTATGGCCGTCGCTCGCAAAACTCAAGTCATCGCTTCTTCCAAAGAAAGCTTCCACGACGCGGTCCAACAAGCCGTCTCCCGGGCCGCCAAGACCCTGCGGGGCATGACCGGGCTCGAGGTCACCTCCCAGAAGGCCAAGATCGAGAACGACCGGATCACCGAATTCCGGGTCGAATGCTCCATCACCTTTGTCCTGGACGAGTAGGGAGGGCTCTTCCCTTCAGCCAAGCGAGCAACCAGGGGAAATGATCCTCCCGCGCCTCGGGACGGGTCAGGATGTCGATGTGCCCGTAATCCTGGCGATTTCCCCAGCGTCTGCCCAAGATACGATATTCAAAATACCTCGGATGCGACTCCTGGATAAAATCCTCTACATCCCGCGGATGGCCGAGGCTGCGGTCGGCGCAGCCCACCAGGTGCAAGGTCGGCGGCAATTCCGTCTGATCGAGGGCCGCCGCGTAGTCGAAGCCGTCCCCCGGGTCGACCCAGGGGGAATGGGGCTGGATCCAGAGCCGGTTTTGCCGATGAGAGCGGGCGGTTTCGTTGTCGGCGCCCAGGCCCAGCTCCCGCATCGGCAGATAGCCGTAGAGCCCCACCAGGAGCCTGGCCCCGCGGTTCCAAAATAGATCGATCTTGAGGAATTTCTCCCAATTGAAGACGCGGATGGTCCGCTTGCTCGCGAAGCAGACCATGGATTTCACCCAGGGCCGTATCTCGGGGAAGCGCGCATAGCTGGCGGCCAATAGGACGCCTCCCCAGCTGTGGGCGATCCAATGTTGAGGGGTCCGGCCGCGCCAGGAACGCAGGGCGCGCAGCAGGGCGGGGATATCTTCGGTGATCTGTTCGGTTTGCCCGTAGGCGGAGCGCCGGCTGATCGCCGGGCTCGAGGCGCCGCGGCCGCGCAGATCGCCGACGTAAACGTCGTAGCCGTGCTCGGCCAAAAAGGGGGCCAATCCTTTGCCATTCTCCGAATAGAAGACCCGGCCGTTTTCGACCGAACCATGGATCAGGAAGAGCGGTGGACCCTTGGGGTTTTTCCAAATGCGGCGCAGGTGCAGGCGATCCTTGCCGCCCACCGGCACCCAGAGGGATTTTTGCCGAACCACGCCCGACACGATTCCTCCTCCCATCAAACTTGTTCCGTGACGCCGCCCGCCTGGGGTTTGACCCAAAAGGCCGCCGCCAGAAAGACGGCCGCGCTCAAGCCATAGGCCGCGGCGAACTCCGGCGCCGCCGCCCAACCAAAGCGGTTTTGCACACCCTGGGGGGTCAGGAGATAGGCGTGGATCAGCCCACCGGCCGACAAGAGGGCCGCCGCCGCGCACCAGGCGGAGGCCTTGAGGAACTGGCGTTCCACCAGGAAGACGACGACTGAGGCCAAGACCATCGAACTGACCAAGAACCCCTGATTGAGGGCGATGACCCCGTGGATGAACAGCTGGTTGCCGAATTTTGGGGCGGCCTCGAAGAGGGTGGTCCCCGCCTTTTGCAAGGCCGTCTCGACGACCATCAGGGTCCAGGCCGCCAGGGAAGGGATGAGCCCCATGGCAACGGCGAGGGCATGGCGCCGCGGCACCTCTTGGAAGGCCTGGGCGGTCATGACCAGGCCGATCCAGAGCAGAATCCCCAGGGTGGCCTCCAGCGGCACGAATTTGAGGACCAGGGTGATCCCGCCGAAGAGGCAGAGCAGGGTGATCAAGGTTCCATTGAGCAAGGAATAGCCGATCCGGGCCCCCATCGCCTTCCAGCCCGGATGCCCGATGTAGATCGTGGTGGGAAAGGCGGAGCCGAGGAAGGCCGCCAGGACGCTGCAGAGCCCGTTGGCGATCAAGGCGGGGCGGGTCTCGTAGCGGTCGCCGGCCGCCTCGGCGCTTTCCAGATTCTGCAAGGAACCGATCAGGTTGAACAGGGCCATCGGGAAGATCACGGCCATGTGCCGCCAGCCCCAGGGGCTGCCCAGCATCGCGACGAAATCGCCCGGCACCGGCTGGGGAGGGTGGAAACCGAAGGCGTAACTGGTAGCAGCCGGATGGAAGTAGTCGAAGCCCAGGAGCCGCAACAGCCAGGCCAACCCCACGCCCAAGAGGACGGCGACGAAGCCACCGGGCAGTCCGAACGGCAATTTGACCCGCGCCGCATAGGCAAAGAGGATCAGCATCATGGGCAAGACCGCGATGGCGGGCGAGGCGAAGATCTGGAAGATGAAGCCCAGGGCGATGAAGGTGAGGGCGACCCCGGCCAAGGAGGCGAGCAGGGCGGCCCGCGGGGTGTGCCGCCGCAGCCAATCGCCGAAGAAGGCGCCGAGGGTCTCGAGCAAGCCGCTGAGCAGGCAGGCAAAGAGGCCCACCCGCCAGACCAAGACGGGATCTTTCGTCTCTTGGTAGAGGGGCCCCATGATCAGGAACAGGAAGGCGACCAGACTCGGGGTGTTGATGCCGTAGGGAAGGGCGGTGACGTCGTCCCGGCCGGTGGCCTTGGCCAGCCGCCAGGCCTGCCAGGAATAAAAAATATTCCCCAATAAGATGGAGATCGCGGCCCCCGGCAGGATCCGGTGGGTGACCAAGTCCTCGGGCAGACCGGCCACGGCCGTGCTGAACACGGCGATCAGCATGAGCTGGAGCAAGTTGTCGATGAACAGCCCGAAAAAGCCGTCCAGGTCGCCCGGGACGAAGAGCCGAGGTTGGGTGCGGGGCATGAAGCGATCCTTTAATCCGTCTATTTCATCAAGGGCCGGTAGAGGGCCTTGCGATTCTCGAATTCGGGCCGGGTGACGACCCCGTCGTGGTTGGCGTCGACCGTCTTGAAGTCGGAATGTTTTCCCCGCCACTCCCATTTGGAGATGATCCCGTCCTGGTTGGCGTCCAAGGTGGCGAAGGTCTCTTCGGTATAATCCCGCTTGCGGAAAAATTCGGCTCGACTGATCGACCCATCCCGATTGTCGTCGAGGATCAAGAATTGCTGGGGCGTTCCCTGCCATTCGCGCTTGGAGACGACACCGTCGCGGTTTTTATCGAGCAGGGTGAAGGGGTCCGGACGCTCGTTGCGGCGATCCGAGTATTCGACGCGGGTGAGGACGCCGTCGCCGTTGTCATCCAGCGCATAGAAATAATCGAGGCTGCCGCGCCATTCCGACTTGGAGATGATTCCGTCTTGGTTGCTGTCCAATTCCTCGAAGCGGTAGTGGTAAGGCCCTTGGGCGGGGGTGAGCCCCTTGTCCGGCAACTCCAGAGTCTCGCCGCGGCCGGGCAGGCCCAAGCCGATCACGGATAGGATCAGGGCTAGGTATATCCGCAATGGAATCTTCATGGCTCCGCTCTTTCTTTTGTCTCTTTTCCGAAAATTACTGGATTTCGCGAAGATAAGTCGACTATTCTCGCGGGCCAAGGAGAAAATTCATGCCCAATCCGCGCGTTGTTTCCTTCCATTATTCCCTCACCGACCCGAACGGTCATTTGATCGATTCCACCGAGGGCGGAGAGCCCTTCACCTACATGGAAGGGGTGGGACAGATGATTCCCGGCCTGGAGTCCCAGATGACCTCCCTCCAAAAGGGAGACAAGCGGACCCTGCAGGTCCCCCACGGCCAGGCCTATGGGCTACGGGACGAGTCCCTGGTGATGCAGGTCCCGCGCGACCAGTTTCCGGTCAAAGAACTCCAGATCGGCGATCGCTTTCAGGTAGGGCGGACCCCCGGCGGTCCGCCCATGACCGTCGCCGACTTCAACGAAAAAACCGTCATCCTCGACGGCAACCACCCTCTGGCCGGCGTGGACCTGACCTTCCAGGTCGAGGTGGTCGAGACCCGGGAGGCGACCGACCAAGAGGTCGCCCACGGCCATGCCCATGGCGCCCATGGACACGATCATTAACGGCACCAAAATCCATTGGATCGAGCGGGGCGATCCGCAAGGCCTGCCGGTGGTCTTCTTGCACGGCTTTCCCTTCAGCCACGAGATGTGGCTCCCCCAGCTGGCGGCCCTGCCTCCGGGAATCCGCGCCCTGGCCTACGACCTCCGGGGCCTGGGCCGCAGCGAGGCCGGCGATTGGCCGCTCACCCTCGAGGGTCATGTCGACGACCTGATTGCCTTTTTGGACGACCGGGCCATCGCTCAGGCGGTCCTGGTGGGCCTCTCCATGGGCGGCTACATCGCGCTGCGCGCCCTGCAAAGAAACCCGGAGCGTTGCGCGGCGGCAGCGCTCTGCGACACCCGCAGCGAGGCGGATACGGATGAAGCCAAGTTGCGCCGCGCCGCCCAGATCAAGCAGATCCGCGAGGCGGGGGTGGAGGCCTTCGCGGAGGGATTTCTCAAGGCCATCTTCGCGCCGCAAAGCTTCGCGGGGAGGCCCGAGGCGGTCGCGGCCATCCGGCGCATCATCTTGGAAACCGAACCTCGCGCCATGGCGGCGACCTTGTTGGCCCTGGCGGCCCGCAGCGACACCAGCGAGGCCCTGTCCCGATTGAGAATCCCAGTCTTGCTCCTGGTGGGAGAACTGGACCAAATAACCCCGCCCGCGGCCGCCCAGGCCATGCACGAAAAGATCCCCGGCTCGAGACTGGAGGTCCTTCCGGAGGCCGCCCATATGAGCAATCTCGAAAATCCGGAGGCCTTTAATCGTTGCTTGTGGGAATTCCTGCGCCTTGTTCCCAGGCGTTGAATTTCTCCAAATCGGTGCGGATGGAGGAGAGCACCAGGCCCACGACCAGGGCGTCGTCCAGATAACCGAAGACGTAGATAAAGTCGGCGATCAGGTCGAGCGGGTTGAGGAAGTAAAGTACCGCTCCCACCGCCGCCAATAAGGTCTTCCAGGGCACGGCTCGGTACTCGCCCTTGAGGTAGGCCCGGATCAGGCGCAACAGGGTCTTGAGTTCGGCCCAAAAGGCGCCGATGCGGGAGCGATTCGCCTGGGCTTTGGCGTCGGCCTCCTGGACGATCTTCTGCAGGCGTTCCGGGTCTTGGACGACGCGCAGGGCGCGGTTTCGAATCTCGTGGAGCGAAGGGACGTTCATGGCGGGGATCATGGAACAACGCGAATGGTTTGTCTATATCCTCGAGTGCGCCGACGGCAGCCTTTACACGGGCATCACTAATGACCTGCAGCGGCGCTTGGAGCGCCATGCCCTGGGCAAGGCCTCGCGCTATACCCGGACCCGCCTGCCGGTGCGCCTGGTCTATCAGGAAAACCAGCCCGACCGCTCCGCGGCTTCGATCCGGGAGGCGGCGATCAAGCGGCTTCCCACCAAGGAAAAACGCTCGATGATTCAGGCCGTCTGCCCGGCGGCGAAGCCCGAGGCCCAGGCCCAGTGAAAATTATAGCCGCCCAACTGCCCGGTGACGTCCACTACCTCGCCGACGAAGTAGAGGCCAGGCACCTGGTTCGACTCCAGATTTTTGGAAGAGAGTTCAGCGGTGTCAACGCCTCCCCGCGTGACCTCCGCCTTCGCATAGCCCTCGGTTCCCTCCGGACGCAGCTCCCAATTTTTTAACAAGTGAGCCAGTTCGCCGAGCTCCCTGTCGGAACACTGGGGCAGGGGCCGCGAGGGGAAGTGCAACTCGCACCAGCGTTCGATGAAGCGCCTCGGCAGCAGGGCGGACAGGAGATTTTTTAGTTCAGCCTTCTCCCCGCCGCGTTTTTTCGCCAGGAGATAGTCGCGTAGCTCAAGGGTAGGACAAAGATCGATGCGAATCGGCTCCCCCGCCTCCCAATAGGAGGAAATCTGCAGGATGGCCGGACCGCTGAGGCCCCGGTGGGTGAGGAGCAGGGCCTCGCGAAAGGTCTTATTCCGGCAGGACACCGCCACCTCCATCGAGACGCCCGAGAGCTCCCGCCAGCGTTCTTGGAGGGCTTCGGGCAGGGTGAGCGGGACCAGGGCTGGATGGCAGGCCCGGAGGCCGTGGCCGAAGCGCCCGGCGAGCTCGTAGCCAAAGGGCGAGGCCCCGAGCTGGGCATAGGAAAGCCCACCCGTGGCTACCACGAAGGCCTCGGCCTCAACCATCCCTTGAGCTGTATCCAGCTTAAAATATCCTTTATTTTCAATAGAAAAAACGCGACTATTCAAGCGTAGCTCGACCTTTGCGGAGCGACATTCCTTCAGCAACATCGCCACGATCTCTTTGGAGGAGCCGCGGCAGAAGAGCTGCCCCAGGGTCTTTTCGTAGTAGGCGATGCCGTGGCTTTCCACGAGGGCGATGAAGTCTTCCGGACGATAGCGGGCAAGGGCGGAGCGGCAAAAATGCGGGTTGGCGGAGAGGAAATTTTCCGGCCCCACCCGGAGGTTGGTGAAGTTACAACGCCCCCCTCCCGAGATCAGGATCTTCTTGCCGACCCGGTCGGCGTGTTCGAGGAGGAGGACGCGGCGGCC
This sequence comes from bacterium, assembly GCA_046346845.1. Lineage (GTDB taxonomy): Bacteria > UBA10199 > UBA10199 > DSSB01 > DSSB01 > DSSB01. The sequence continues at coordinate 60,866 of JAXMHH010000001.1, read as the reverse complement.
CCGTTTTCCGGCCTCGATGGCGCACATCAGGCCCGCCGCACCCGCCCCGAGGATGACGACATCCCAAGGCATGGGCGCCCTAGATCATATTTCGCAATTTTGATAAAGAAGGGGAAAGCAGAAGGGATTTGAAATTCCTCCCATTTCGAAAATCGCCTGCGAGGGTGTGCTTTCGGAACGGTTGACAATTCCAGGGGAGGCCGTTATGAGCCTCCCACCCTGCGGGAGTAACTCAGTGGTAGAGTGCAACCTTGCCAAGGTTGACGTCGCGGGTTCGAGCCCCGTCTCCCGCTCCAGTAAAAGGCAGCTGAATGGCTGCCTTTTTTTATGGGCGCCGCCGGCCTGCACCTGAAAAAAAACGGATATTTTCCTTAAAATTCCCGCCTTCTGGCCGTCTGCGTCATTCGCCGCTCGCCCCGCACCGAAATAATGGAAAGATTCTTTTGGGCCCTTGACTTCCTTTAGTCTAAAATTCCCATTTGAGGAGTCGGATGCAATGAAGTCCCTTTCGCCCACCGCCTTGAAGATCCTGGAGGCGCGCTACCTGCGGAGGGACAGCCTCAACCGCCTCGTCGAAAGCCCCAAAGACCTGTTCCGGCGGGTGGCCCATGCCGTCGCCCAGTCCGAGGCGGCCTACAGCAGCCTCGACGAGGTGGATTACTACGAGGACGAATACTACCGGATGATGGCTGACCTGGAATTTCTGCCCAATTCCCCGACCTTGATGAACGCGGGCAAGGAAAAGGGCCAGCTCGCCGCCTGCTTCGTCCTGCCGGTCCCGGACAGCATCGAAGGCATCACCAAGGCCGTCCAGCAGATGGGGCTCTTGCACAAGAGCGGCGCGGGCACAGGCTTCAGCTTCTCCTCGATCCGGCCCAAAAACGACCCCGTCAGCTCGACGGGAGGGCTGGCCAGCGGGCCGGTCTCCTTCATCAAGCTCTTCGACCAGGCGACCGACGTCGCCAAGCTGGGGAAGCAGCGCCGCGGGGCGAACATGGGCGTCCTGCGCGTGGATCATCCCGACGTGCTGGATTTCGTCCGGGCGAAGGAAGAGGGCGGGCTGGAGAACTTCAACCTGTCGGTGGGCGTCACCAGCCACTTCATGCGCTGCCTGAAAAAGGGCACGACCTATCCTTTAATCAATCCCCGCAACGGCAAGATCGTCCGCTTCATCCCCGCGCGCGAGGTCTTCGAGGCCATCTGCCGCTCGGCCTGGGCCTGCGGAGATCCGGGGCTTCTGTTCCTCGACGAGATCAACCGCCACAACCCCACGCCCCAGCTGGGCAGCATCGAGGCCACCAATCCCTGCGGGGAGCAGCCCTTGCTTCCCTACGAGTGCTGCAACCTGGGTTCGATCAACCTCTCCGCCCTGGTGAAGGGCGGGGAATTCGACGAAGAGCGCTTCGAGATCCTCATCGACCTGGCGGTGCGCTTCCTCGACAACGTCATCGATGTCAATTTCTACCCCTTGCCGGAAATTCAAAAACTCAGCCTGGCCAACCGCAAGATCGGCCTCGGGGTCATGGGCTTCGCGGAGATGCTAATGAAGCTGGAGATCCCCTACGATTCGGCCAAGGCCCGGAGCTTCGCGACGACCATGATGAAGCTTTTCCTCAAGCGCTGTCGCCAGGCCTCCATGGCCCTGGCCAAGCAGCGCGGGGCCTTCGGCAACTACAAGGGATCGCTCCTCGAGAAGCTGCGCATCCCGCCCCTGCGCAACGCGACCCTGACCACCATCGCGCCCAGCGGTACCATCAGCCTGATCGCCAACACCACCGGCGGCATCGAGCCGGCCTTTGCGCTCGCCTATTACCGGAAGGTCTTGGACGGGGAGGAGGTCCTGGAGCTCCAACCGACCTTCGCCGCCAAGCTGAAGGCGGAGGGGCTGGCCGGCAAGGAGCTCTTCGAGCGCATCGCCGAGACCGGCAGCATCCAGGGGCTCGCCCAGGTGCCCAAGAAGATGCAGGAGCTGTTCAAGACCGCGATGGATCTCAAACCCTTGGAACACGTGAAAATGCAGGCGGTATTCCAAAAATACACCGACAATGCCGTGAGCAAGACCGTGAATCTCCCGCAAGACGCGGCTTGGGAGGAGGTCCACCAAATCTACATGGCGGCCTACGAGCAGAAGTGCAAGGGGATCACGGTATTTCGCTATGGCAGCCGCGGGGAACAGGTCCTGAGCCTGGGCAAGGCCCCGAAAAAAAAGAAGACGCGCGCGGTGCTGGCGACCGAGGCGGAGAGCTGCGATTACTGCATCACCTACCAATGACCGGCGAGGCCGCCGGCCAGCTATTTTTGTTCAGCCAACATCTTGTCCAAGGCCCGATGCACCAACTGGCGGGAAATCCAGTTGGGGAAGAGGCGCCCGTTGATGAAGACGGTGGGGGTGCCCTGGACCTTCGCCTTGCTGCCCTGCTCGAGGTCGGCGCTCACGAAGGCCTTGGTGGCCTCGGAGCTGAGGCAGGCCTGGAAGGCGGCCATGTCCAGCTTCAGCTTTTGGGCGATCTTCTGGAGGGCCTCCGGCGAGAAGCGGGGCTGCCGTTCGAAGGCGGCATCGTGGTATTCCCAAAATTTGCCCTGCTCGGCGGCGCAATGCGCCGCGTAGGCCACCTGGCAGGCGTTCTGGTGCAGCTCGCGTTCCATGGCCGGATTGCAGCTCTTGTCGAGCGGGTAGTTCATGAAAACCAGCTTCACCTTGTCTTTGTAGTCGCTGAGGATGGGCTTGAGATTGAAGGCCGCCACCTTGCAGAAAGGGCATTCCATGTCGCTGAATTCGGCGATCACGATCTTGGCGTCGGGATTCCCCCAATAGGGGCGGCCGGTGGTGTCGATCGCAAAGGGGGTCTGGGCGAAAAAGGCGTCGAGGTATTCCTTGGCCTCCGACTCCGAGAGCTCCTTGGCGAATTGCTTGTGGCTGGTATGGAGAAGGATGCCGCCGATGGCGAAGACGATCCCGAAATAGGCGAGGCTTTTGCCCCAAGCAATGCGTTGGAAGAGTTTCACCGGTCCTCCTTGGCCGATCAGGGCCTTCAATAAAAACCACAACACGATATTCGCCGCATACAGCGAGGTGCAAAAGACGCACATCGACCGCAGCTGAAAGATGCTGACGTAGGCCAAAAACAGGCTCAAGGCGATCGAAAACAACGCCAGGAGGGCGGGAAGGGCGAGGTTTTCCGCGAGGCCCTCCGGGGCCAGGCGCGCGTACAGCAGGGCGCCGAGGACGTAGAGGTAATAGACCAGTCCCAGCCCGGCCAAGGGCAGTGTGCCCAAGGACGCATAGCGGCTGGTGAGCACCAGGTCGCAGTTCAAATACGAGCTGATATTGCAGAGGGAACGCGAGGTGAAGGCCGAGCTCAGGTGCAGGAAGTGTTCGCGGACCAGATAGGCCGAGGCCCCGATCGCGAACAGGACCACGAGGAGTGTCGCCCACCAAATACCGCTGCGAAGTCGCTGGATCATGCCGGTGCTCCTATCCGCTTTACCCGCAGGAGACAACCATTTTTGGGCTATTGACTTCTTTGACGCAATGAGGCAAAGCCTCGAAATTAGGGAAATTTCCGGCGGGTGTTGTCTGCAAAGGGTAAGCGTATGAACGCCCAAAACCTCGATTTATGGCCTTCTTTTCTCGAGGAGGTCACCGGCTCCGAATCCAAGCATTACTTGTGGTTACGCTCGCTCTCCTATTTAGAGTACATCGGTTATCGCAAGATGGTGAAGGCCCTGGACTACGACAAGGTCAACAAGGGCGTCTACCACCACCTGACCGACGAGATTCAGCATAGTTATATGCTCCGCGAGTTGGCGGAGAAGAGCTACGGTCGCGGCCACGGCGACTCCTTCACCGAGGAATTCCAAAAGATCGCGGAGGAATACTTCCAAAAAATCGACGGGGCCATCGATGCCTGGGTGCAGGGGGCCTGCGGCGGGGAAAATTCGCACCTGTGCTACCTGCTGACCAGCTACATCGTCGAAAAACGGGCCATGCAGGTCTATCCCCATTATTACAACCGCTTGGCGGAGGCCCCCTCCAAATACATCATCCAAAAGATCATCAAGGACGAGAGCGAGCACCTGAGCTACCTCGAGGGCAAGATGTCCCTGGTACCGGGCCTCGACGCCCTCCAAACCCGCAAGCTGCTCGACTTCGAATCCGAGTGCTTCGGGGCCTACCTCCGGCAGATGCGGGCCTGCTTCCAAGGCGCCCGCGCGGCCTAGCGAAATCCCGCAAATCGTTGACTAATTTCGCCATCCCCAGTAGATCCGAGGCTCCATGGCTGGCCCCGAAGACCTGAAAAAACACCGCGACCGCATCGACGCCCTCGACGCCAAGATCCTCGAGCTGCTCTCCAAGCGCGGCAAAGAGGTCCAGGCCATCGGGCGGATCAAGCAACGGCAAGGCAGCGCCTTCCATATCCCGGAACGCGAGGCCTTGGTGCTCCAGCGGCTGCGCTCCCTCAATCGCGGTCCCTTCGACAATCGCGCGGTGGAAGGGATCTTCCGCGAGATCCTCTCGGCCTCCCTGGCCCTGGAGGCCCCGCTCAAGGTGGCCTATCTCGGCCCGGAAGGGACCTATACGCACCTCGCCGCCATCCGAAAATTCGGCATCGCCACCCAACTTTGTCCGCAAACGACGCCGCGCCAGGTGTTCGAAGAGGTGGTCAATTCGCGCGTCGACTACGGCATCGTGCCGATCGAAAACTCCACCGAAGGCGTGGTCTCGCACACCTTGGATCTCTTCATGGAATTCACCCTGACGATCTGCGGGGAGATCCAGATGGAGATCAACCACAACCTGCTCTCCAAGGCGAAGGACCTGTCCCAGATCAAGCGGGTCTACGCCCATCCCCAAGGCCTCGCCCAGTGCCGCAACTGGCTGGAGGAGTATCTCCCCAAGGCGCGCCTGCATCCGACCGATTCCAACTCCAAGGGCGCCGTGATCGCCGCGAAGGACCGACACGCGGCCGCCATCGCCAGCGATTACGCGGCCAAGCTCTACGGGCTGAACATCCTCCGCAAGCACATCGAGGACTACGCCAACAACTTCACGCGCTTCTTGGTCATCGGCAAGCGCGCCACCGCGCCGACGGGCCAGGACAAGACCTCGATCATGTTCTCCACCCGGGACGAGCCGGGAGTGCTGTTCCGCCTGCTGCGGCCCTTGGCCGACCACAAGATCAACCTGACCAAGATCGAGTCGCGCCCGCTGAAGAAGCGCGCCTGGGAATACGTCTTCTTCATCGACCTCGACGGCCATCAGGACAATCCCGAGATCCGCGAGGTCCTGGGCGCCATGGAGAAGGAATGCAGCTTCTTCCAGATCCTGGGCTCCTATCCCCGGGAAGTCAGCAAATAGGGACGGCATGATGGGCAAACTCTTCCCCAAGGTGGCGATCCTCGGTCTGGGCCTCATCGGCGGCTCCATCGCCCTCGATCTCAAGCGAAAAAAGCTGGCGGGCACGGTGCAGGGCTTCAATCGATCCGCGGCCTCGCGAAAGATCGCCCTGCGGCGCAAGGCCTGCGACGCCGTCTTCGCGGATCCGGCCGCGGCCGTCGCCGACGCCGACCTGGTCATCCTCGCGACGCCCGTGCGCAGCATACCGGTCTTGCTCCAGGCGATCGCCCCGCATCTCAAGCGAGGCGCCCTGGTCACGGATGTCGGCAGCACCAAGGAAAACATCGTCCGGTTGGCCAAGCCGATTATCCCGAAGGGGGTGACCTTTGTCGGGGGCCATCCGATCGCGGGCACCGAGCAGACCGGCATGCAATCGGCCCTGACGGGTCTCTTTGCGGGACGCTGGTGGGTCTTCACCCCCGACACCCCGGCCGCGAGACGCGCCACGCCGCGGCTGATGCGTCTGGCGAAGGCCTTGGGGGCCAAGCCCCTGGCCATGTCCCCGGCGGAGCACGACCAAATCCTCGCCGCCATCAGCCACTTGCCCCACATGCTGGCCTACGCCTTGGTCCACGCCGCCATGGGCCTGCAAAAAGGCAAGGCCCTGCAGCTATCCGGCAGCAGTTTCCGCGACGTCACCCGCATCGCGGCGAGCTCGGCCCGGATGTGGACGGACATCGGCCTCGATAACCGCCGCGAGATCCTCCGCATGCTCGACCGGCACGACAAGATCCTCAAAAATCTCAAGGGCCTCCTGGCGCGGCGCGACGCCCGGGGACTGGAAAAATTTTTCGATTCGGCGGCGCAAGTGCGGAGGAAGCTGTGAAGAGCGTCCGCGTCCATCCGGCGCCAAGCCTGCGGGGCGAAATCCAGGTCCCGGGCGACAAATCCATCTCGCACCGCGCGGTGATGCTCTCGGCCCTCTCCGAGGGCAGTTCCACCTTGCGCGGCCTGTTGATGGGGGAAGACGTCCTTTCCACTATCGGCTGTTTCCGCGAGCTGGGCGTGAAGATCGAGATCCAGGCGGACCGCGTCGTCGTCCACGGGGTGGGCCTGAGGGGCTTAAAACCCCCGCAACAGGTGCTCGATTGCGGCAACTCCGGGACCACCATGCGCCTGATGATGGGCATCCTCGCCGGGCAGCCCTTCGAGTCGCGCCTCACCGGCGACGCCAGCCTCAACCGCCGCCCCATGGTGCGGGTCGCCAAGCCCTTGCGCGAGATGGGGGCCCAAATCGAGGAATTCCGCGCCTCCGAGACCGAGCGGGTCGTGAAGGTCACCGGCCGCCCGCTGCGCGGCATCCATTACAGGCTCCCCGTCGCCAGCGCCCAAATCAAGAGCGCGGTGCTGCTTGCCGGGCTTTATGCCTCGGGCGAAACCACGGTGGAGGAGGGCACGGCCTCGCGGGACCACAGCGAGCTCATGCTCAGGCACAAGGGCGTCGCCCTCGAGACAAGGGGGGACGTGATTCGGATTCGCTCCGGACAGAGCCTGAAGGCCGAGGATTTGGAGATTCCCGGCGACATCAGCTCGGCGGCCTTCTTTTTGGTGGGCGGGGCGATCGGAAAGGATTCGCAGGTTTTACTCAAAAAAGTCGGCGTGAATCCCACCCGGACGGGCATCCTCGAGGTGCTTCGGGCCATGGGGGCCAAGGTCGAGATCCTGAATCCGCGAGAAATAGGCGGCGAGGCGACGGCGGACCTCTTGGTCCGCTCCCAGCCACTGCGGGCGACGCGCATCGCCGGCGAATTGATCCCACGCCTCATCGACGAGATCCCCATCCTCTGCATCGCCGCCGCGGCCGCCCAGGGTACCACCGAGGTCCGAGACGCCGCCGAATTGCGGGTAAAAGAGACCGACCGCATCGCGGCCATGGAGCGGGAATTGGCCAAGCTGGGGGTGAGGGCGTCCGGTTTGGCCGACGGCCTCGACGTCTCGGGGCCGGCCAGCTTCCAAGCCGGAGAATTCGAGAGCGGCGGAGACCACCGGGTGGCGATGAGCATGGCGATGGCCGCTACCCTCTGCCCGCAACCCTCCCTCATTAAAGATGTGGAATGCGTCCAGACTTCCTACCCGAATTTCTTCGAGCAGCTGGCGGGCCTGGGCGCCAGGGTCGAAATCCTATAATAGGGCCATTTTATCCCCTGACCCGACCCAGCCCTAACTATTCAAAAACTAGGCATTTTCTTTTTGACACGCCCGGACAGGTCCACTATAGTCCGCCGACCTTTTTCAAGGTAAAATTCAGAATCCCAGGAGGTTTTTAAAAACTAGAATATGATGAATCCAATCGAAGACTTTGGGGCTCTTTTTGAAGAATCCCTTAAAAAACATCCCCTTAACGAGGGAGAACTCGTTAAAGGCACCGTGGTCAAGGTCACTCGCGACTATGTCATGGTCGATATCGGCTTTAAGTCGGAGGGGCAGATCAACATCGATGAATTTCGCAATCTCGACGGCGAAGTCACGGTTCAACCCGGTGAAAAGGTGGATGTGGTCTTTGAGGCGGCGGAAGACGAATCCGGCATGGTGGTCCTTAGCAAGGAGAAGGCGGATGCCCTTCAGGCCTGGGACAAGCTGGCCGAAGTCGAAAAAGAAAATGGCATCATCGAAGGCGTCATCATTAATAAAATTAAAGGCGGCATGGTCGTCAACGTGGGCGGGGTAAGGGCCTTCCTCCCCGGTTCTCAAATCGACCTCAAGCCGGTCAAGAGCCTCGACAAGCTGATCGGCAAGAAATTCCGGTTCAAGATCCTCAAGCTCAACAAGGCCAAGGGGAACGTCGTCCTGTCCCGCCGCGCCATTCTCGAGCTCGAGCGCGAGGCGCAGAAGGCCGAGCTGCTCAAGAACATCGCCGAAGGGCAGGTGGTCGAGGGTCAGGTCAAGAACATCACCGATTACGGTGCGTTCATCGACTTGGGCGGCATCGACGGTCTCCTGCATATCACCGATATGACCTGGGGACGCATCCAGCATCCCTCCGAGGTGGTCGCCCTGGGGCAGACCCTCAAGGTCGTCGTCCTCAAATTCGACCAAGACAGCCACAAGGTCAGCCTGGGCCTGAAGCAGCTCCTCCCCGATCCTTGGGACAGCGTGCCCGAGAAATACACCGTCGGGACCCGCATCAAGGGCAAGGTCGTGAATGTGACCGATTACGGCGCCTTCGTCGAGCTCGAGGAAGGCGTGGAAGGCCTCGTGCACGTCAGCGAGATGAGCTGGCTCAAGAAGGTGAAGCATCCCTCCAAGATCGTCAACGTCGGCGACTTGATCGAGGCGGTGGTGCTCGACTTCGACTCCAACAGCCGCCGCATCTCCCTGGGCATGAAGCAGATCGAGCCCAATCCTTGGAGCCAACTGCAGAAGAAATACCCGCTCGGCTCCCGCGTCAAGGGGCAGGTCAAGAACGTCACCGACTTCGGCGTCTTCATCGGCATCGAAGAGGGGATCGACGGCTTGGTCCACGTTTCCGACTTCTCCTGGGCCCACAAATCCAAACACCCCTCCGAGATCTACCAGAAAGGCCAAGAGGTCGAGGCGGTGGTCCTCAACATCGACCAAGAGAACGAGCGCTTCTCCCTGGGCGTGAAACAGCTCGAGGAAGACCCGTACCAAAAGATCATGAAGAGCTTCGCGCCCGGCAGCCACGTAAAGGGCAAGGTCACCGCCGTCGAGAACAACGGCGTCAGCCTCGACATGGGCGAAGAGGTGATGGGTTTCATTCCCAACAAAGAGCTGGACGGCGAGTCTCCCGCGGTCGGCGACGAGATCGAGGCCCAGGTGACCAATATCGACGACAAAGAACACCGCGTGGTGCTCAGCATCCGGGTCTACCACAAGTCGACCGAAAAGCAGGCCTTGGAGGATTTCCGGGCCAAGCAGGGCGACGCCGGCGCCACCTTGTCCGACGTCCTGTCGAAAAATTAATCCGAATATTTCCATCTTCTGCAGGGGCCGCAGGCCGGCCCCTGCAGCGATGTTTCCGCCATGAAGGGTAAGAGCTTCTGGATACTCCTGATTAGCCTCTTTATCCTCGGATTCTCCGGGCTGATGCTGTTTTTCGCCTTCCTGATGGTCTCCGAGGAGGGGGGAACCGCGTTGTTCTCGAAAGAGGCGGTCGCGGTGGTGGAAATCAAGGGCGGGATCTTCGAGCCGAAGGAGACCCTGGACGAGCTCAACCGGGTCTATGAAAACGACGACTTCAAGGTCCTGTTGCTCCGCATCGATTCGCCCGGCGGGGCGGTGAGTCCCTCGCAAGAGATCTACCAGGCCGTCCTGCGGGTGAAGGAGAAAAAGAAGGTCATCGTATCGATGGGGACGGTGGCGGCGTCCGGAGGCTATTACATCGCCGCGGCCGCGGACAAAATCGTCGCCCTGCCGGGCACGATCACCGGCAGCATCGGCGTCCTGATGGACTACACCAACGTCGAGCAGCTGCTGAGCTTCCTGAAGGTCCACGCCGAAATCCTCAAGGCCGGCAAGATGAAGGACGTCGGCAGTCCCTTGCGCGAGCTGACCCCCGAGGATAGGGCCTACCTGCAGGGCATCCTCGACGATATGCACCGGCAGTTCAAAGAGGCCGTGGCCAAGGGCCGAAACCTGCCGATCGAGGAGATCGACAAGCTGGCCGACGGAAGGGTCTTCACCGGCGAGCAGGCCCTCAAGCTGAAGCTGATCGACGAGCTGGGCGGGCAACAGAAGGCCGTCGACCTGGCCAAAGAAATGATGGGCTGGACGGAAGAGCCGGAATTGTTCTATCCGAAAAAGAAAAAACCCGGCCTGCTGGAGCTCCTGGCCGACGGGCAGGCCGAGTCACGGCTGCTCAAATGGATTTATTTCCTGCGCGAGGGTCGCGCCTTATATTGGACAAAGGGGATCATGCTATGAACAAAAGCGATCTGGTCGACATTCTCACCGAGCAATTGAAGACGCTCTCCCGCAAGGAGGTCGACCTCATCGTCGACACCGTTTTCGACAAGATGACCGAATCCCTGGGCAAGGGGGACCGCATCGAGATCCGCGGTTTCGGTAGCTTCGAGGTCCGAACCCGCCAGGCCCGCCAGGGGCGCAATCCCAAGAGCGGCGAGAAGGTCTTCGTCACCACGCGCCGGGTGCCCTTCTTCAAGGTCGGCAAGGAGCTGAAAGAGCGCATCAACGGCGGGACCGGAGGCGAGGCCGAGGCCAAGCAGAAGGCTAGCGGTGAATGAAGCAGTTCTGGACCCCCTGGCGGAAGGATTTCATCCTGGGGCCCAGGGAAAAAGGCTGCATTTTTTGCAAGCTGCCGCGCCAGAAAAGCGACCGCAACAACCTCATCCTGTACCGCGGCAGGCATAATTTCATCATTCTCAACCGCTATCCTTACAACAACGGCCATTTGATGGTGGTGCCCTACCGCCACACCAAGGACTTGGCGCGGCTCAAGCCGGCCGAACAGGCGGAACTGCTCGAATTGGCGGGCCTGACCATCAAGGCCCTGGAAAAGTGCATGTTTCCCCAGGGACACAACCTCGGGATCAACTTCGGGGCGGCGGGCGGGGCCGGCATCCGGGACCACCTGCATATGCACGTCGTGCCCCGTTGGGTCGGAGACACCAACTGGCTGCCGGTTTTAGGTGAAACCAAACCGATGATCGAGTATCTATGGGAAACCTACGACCGTTTGGGCCCCGTCCTGCAAAAGGTCGTACGGAAGAACACAAACCGATAGGAGGCCCCCATGGCCATCTGGCGTTTCGTCAAAGTGATCCTAGCCGCGCTCATCATCTTCATCGTCGCCAATTTCTTCATCACCAACTCGACGACCCAGGCGCAGAGCCTGGCCACCCTGATCAGCTTCAAGTTCAACATGCCGCCTTTCCTGTACCTCGAGTCGATCGATTTCCCGGTGGGCTACCTCCTGATTATCGCCTTCACCCTGGGCATGATTTTCGCGGCCCTGATCGGGGCGGTGAACGCCTTTACCCGGTCCCGCGAGGTGAAGATGAAGAACAAGACGATCCGGGAGCTGGAAAAGGAGATCGACGAGCTGCGCGATTCCTTGGCCCGCGAAAAGAACGTCCTGCCCGAGGTCAAGCTTTCGGAAGAACTCAACCGCCTGCCGGAACAGCCCGAGATTCACTAAGAAGGAGGCCGTATGCCCCGCACCGGTCAAACCATCACGGATCTAATCTTTAACACCCCCATGGTGCGCATCCGGCGCCTGCTGTCGGACAACGCCGCCGAGCTCTGGGGAAAGATGGAAAGCGAAAACCCCGCCGGCAGCGTGAAAGACCGGATCGGCCTCAACATGATCCTCGACGGGGAGCAACGCGGCCTGATCAAGCCCGACACGGTCATCATCGAGCCCACCAGCGGCAACACGGGGATCGGCCTGGCCATGACCTGCGCCGCCCGCGGGTACCGCCTCATCCTGACCATGCCCGAGACGATGAGCCAGGAGCGTAAACTGATGCTTCGCGCCTTCGGCGCCGAGCTGGTGCTCACCCCGGGCCCCAAGGGCATGCGCGGCGCCATCGAGAGGGCGACCGAGTTGGCCGAGAAGGAGAGCAACGTCTTCATGCCCCAGCAATTCAAGAACCCCGCCAATCCCGAGGTGCATCGCCGCACCACCGGTCCCGAGATCCTCGAGGCCTTGGGGGGGACCCCGGACGTCTTCATCGCCGGCGTGGGCACGGGCGGAACCATCACGGGGGTAGGGGAGGTGCTCAAGAAGGCCAACCCCTCCGTCCGCGTCATTGCCATCGAGCCGGCGGAGTCGCCGGTGCTCTCCGGCGGCAAACCGGGCCCGCACAAGATCCAGGGCATCGGGGCGGGCTTTGTCCCGGACATCCTCAACCGGGATGTGATCGACGAGGTAATCCAAGTGTCTTACGAGGAGGCCAAAAAGGTCAGCCGCACCCTGGCGGAAAAGGAGGGCATCTTTGTCGGCATCTCCTCCGGGGCCGCGATCCACGCCTCGATCCCGATCGCCGAAAAACTCGGAAAGGGGAAGCGGGTCGTGACCATACTGCCCAGCACGGGAGAGCGCTATCTTTCGACCGGGCTTTTCGATCCGATGTAGTATTTTGGCAGTTTCGCCTAGCCCCATACTTTCTTCCTGCACGAGCCCCGATCTGGGAGATACCCTGCTGAGCAACCTTAAATTTGCCCTCACCTAAAAGCCTTGTGATATTCCTGAGGGCAAATTTACCGTAGGGAGGCCCCCGGCTTGAGGGGGCCGAGCGGTGCTAAGCAGGGTATCTCCCAGATCGGGGCGGACGAGGCAGAATCACCCAAGCTATTTCAGCAGCTCTTAAACACAGGAACGCGACGCCTTGACATTCCCCCCAAAAGCCGCAAAAGTCGGCCCAACTATGCAAGAAAACGCCTCTACCGCCTTTCCGCCCCTTGAAGTCATCGTAGCCCGGAGCGCCGGCACCTGCTTCGGCGTCGAGGCCGCCATCGAACTGGCCGAAAAGCACCGCAAGCCCATCCTGGGCCCCATCGTGCACAATCCCCAAATCGTCAACGACCTGGCCCAAAAGGGCATCCCCATCCTCGAGCGCTACCAAGAGCTGGACAACCTGGTGAAAAACGGCACCCAAGAGGTGGTCATCACCGCCCACGGCTATCCCAAGGAGCTGAAAGAGGCCTTGGTGGAAAAGGGCATCCAGTTCCACGACGCAACCTGTCCGGTCCTACTCAAGTGGGTCTACCGGAAGATTCGCACCTTCGAGGACCAAGGCTTTCACATTATCCTGATCGGCAACCCCAACCACGCGGAGATCATCGCCAGCCGCAGCTACGGCGGCAATATCCACGTGGTGTATTCGAAGGAAGAGGTCGACCGCCTCCCCGCAGGCCTGGAGAAGACGATCGCGATCTGCCAGACGACGATCACCAAAGAGAAATTTGAAAAAATCGTCCAATACATCCGGGACACCAAGTATCCCAACATGCGGGCGGTGGACACCCGATGCAAGCCGGTCAAAAACCAGCAGGAGGCCGTCGAGGACTTAGCCCAATGGGTCGACGCCATCCTGATCGTCGGCGGCTTCAACTCGAGCAACACCACCAATCTGGCCAACCTGGCGAAGAAATACCTGCCCGACAAGACCTACCACATCGATTCCCCCGACCTGCTCCAGGCCGATTGGCTCCAGGGTATCCGCCATTTGGGCATCGGCGCCGGCACCTCGACGCCCAAGTCACAGATCGACGACGTGCAGCAACGCGTGGCCGAACTATATCAGGGCGAGGTGCATTTCCGGAAAGAGGGCAACGATGGGGAGATCCTCGACGGGGACTTTACCCCGGAGGACGAATTCTAATCTCCTAACACACTTCATCCGTTCAGGGAGGTCTTCTCATGAATACGAATCCCGTCGGCTGGTTCGAAATTTACGTCCAAGACATGCCTCGCGCCAAGCGCTTCTACGAGTCGCTTTTCCATGTAAAGCTAAAGGAGATCCCCATGGTTGTCCCCGGGATGGAGATGTGGCAATTCGAGGGAAATCCCAGCGTCTACGGGGCCCCGGGCGCCTTGGTAAAGATGGAAGGCGTCCGTTCCGGCGGCAACAGCACCCTGGTGTATTTCAGTTGTGAAGATTGCGCGGTGCAGGAACGGCTGGCGAAGGAGCAAGGTGGCCGAGTCGACCGCCAAAAGATGTCCATCGGTCAATACGGTTTCATCTCCCTCGTGACGGATACGGAGGGGAATATGATCGGCCTGCATTCGATGAAGTAAGGTCGCTCAGCCCTGGCCGCGCCGGGCGGCGCGATATCTCCCCAGTGCCAACAGCGGAAAATAGTGCCGGTACCCGTGATAGCGGATGTAGAAATGCCCGGGAAAACCGGTACCGGTGTATTCCCGCTCGTCCCAGCAGCCGTGGTCGTTCTGGCGGCGCAGGAGGAATTCCAGGCCACGCTCGGCCAGGGGCGATGCGGCCTCGCCGGCGGCGATCAACCCCATCAAGGCCCAGGCGGTCTGGGAAGGGACGGAGTGAGTGAGGGGGACGAAGCGGTCCTCGGCGTAGCCGGCGCAAGATTCGCCCCAGCCCCCATCGTGCAACTGTGCCCTTTTTAAAAAGGCCACCGCCTTCTGGATTCGCGGATCCTTCAGGTCTTCACCGATGGCGGCTAAACCAGTCAGGACGCACCAGGTGCCGTAGAGGTAGTTCACGCCCCAGCGGCCCTCCCAGGCCCCGCACTCCAGCTGTTCGCGGTAGACGAAGCGCAGCGCGCGCTGCACCACGGGCGATTCGCGGTCCCAGCCGATCAAGGCGAGGAACTCCAGCATGCGCCCGGTGATGTCCGGCGTCGGCGGGTCGAGGCAGGCGCCGTGGTCGGAAAAGGGGATCTTGTTGACCAGGTGCAGGTCGTTGTCGACGTCGAAGGCGGCCCAGCCGCCGTTCTTGCATTGCATGCTGAGCAGCCAGTCGAGGCCCAGGTCGAAGGACCTTTTGATCTCTGCGCTGGGATAGCCGATCTTGTGGAAGAGGCTTAGGACCTCGAGGGTGTCGTCCACGTCCGGGAAGTAATCGTTCTGAAATTCGAAGGACCAGCCCCCTGGCTTGGCGTGCTTGTTCTTGACCGCCCAGTCTCCCTTCACGGTGGTGATCTGCTTGGAGACCAGCCAGTCTGCGGCGCGGCGCAGGGCAGGGTGATCGGGGTTCAGGCCGCTCTCCACCAGGCTGACCGAGGCCCAAGGCGTGTCCCAGACCGGCGAGATACAGCATTGCTGGTGCAGGTAGCGCTGCTCGCCGTCCAATTCGATGCCCTCGCGCGGGATGTGCAGCAGATCGCCGTCGCAGAGCTGATGAAAGTTATTCAATCCGCGGAGGCATTTCTGGAGGGTGGGATCGTGGTTGGGATGCCCGAGGGTCTTGAGCGCAAGGGCGCTATAGGCCATTGCCGGATAAATATCTTCAGTTTTTTCAATATGTTCTCGAATATACTTCACGCACCGGTTAACCGCTAGACCGCGCCGGAACTTGGGCAATTTAAACTTTTCGATGTTCTTCAATAACTTGTCGACGTTTAGGAAGATTTTACCGATCGAAAACCAGTCGCCCTCCGAGGAGGAGATCGACCAGTCGCGATCGCCGGGGGCCTCGGGGAAAAGCTCTTCCAGGTCGAAATTTAGCTTATGTACAGGTTTTTCATTGAGGATGATGAGCAAGGGAACAATACAGGCCCGGGCCCAAGAGCTGAATTCGTAGATGTTCACCGGGGCCCATTTGGGCAGCATCATAAATATGTAGGGCATGGCCGGGGCGGCGCTCCAAGGCGCCAGGCCAAACATCGCCAGGTGGATCTTGGTAAAGACCCGGACCTTGGTCGGTCCGCCATGGGAACGGATAAAGCCCCGGGCCCGAACCATGGCTGGGTGCTCGGTGGAAAGGCCGGCCAGCTTGAGGGCCCAGTAGCATTCCACCGTGGTGCTCAGGTCGCCGGGGCCCTGGAAATAGATGGCCCAGGAACCGTCCTCACGCTGCTGGCTGAGCATGCGCCGGCACAGGGCGCGGCTGATATTGGCGTCGGGAATGCCCAGGAACTGCCGTAAAAAGAGGTATTCGGCGCCGATGGTCTCGTTGGCCTCGAGGGTGTACCACCAAAAGCCTTCGGGGAATTGATGGTTGAGCAGGAGCCGTTGGGCGCGATGGATGGCGCCTTGAATTTGCTGGGATAGGTCCGTTTCGGAAACCTGGATTTCCGCCGGAACCCTGGGTTTCGGGAGGGTCGACATGGCCGAGGGAGATACAGCTTTTGGGTCTTAAAAACAAGATGGAAGCCGGCGGGGCCGACCTATAAAAGAGAGATAAGATGCATTATGTTAAATAATACTTCAGTGGGAAAGATCACCATTTATCCTCGTCGTCATCTCCCTCATCCTCCTCGAGGTCTTCGAAGTCCAACTCGTCCTCCTCGACCTCCTCGAGCCCATCATCGTCGAAGTCCTCATCCTCCTCCTCATCTTCCTCCTCATAGTCTTCATCGGGCTCGCGGGCGATGCGGCGATCTTTATTGAGGGTGCTGTCGACGCCTTCCTCCATGAGTTCGACGTCGCATTGGTAGTCTTTAGGATCGACGTAATCTTCCAGCACGCTGATCAGGGCCTCTAATTCGTCTTCGTTCTGCAGGGTCCCGGTGATCTTGAGCTTGTCGTCTTCAAACTTGAAGTCCAGATCGCTGGGATCGATCTCGTCGCTCTCTTCGAGCTCAGAGATAATCTCTTGGATTAGCTCTTCTTCCGAAAGTGTGCCGTATTCTTCGATCATCGAGACTCCTCCTCAACGGTGACATTTTAACGAATCGCCGCTTTGGATGAATAGTGAAAATTCTTATTCCACGCCTACCAGTTCCACATCGAAAATCAGGGTGGCATTGGGCGGAATCACCGGGGGACGTCCGGAAGGACCATAGGCCAGGTCGGAGGGTATGACCAATTCCCGCTTGCCCCCTACTTTCATGGTGGATAGGCCCTCGTCCCAGCCTTTGATCACTTGGCCCACGCCCAAGATAAATTCGATGGGCTGGCCGCGGGAAATCGAGCTGTCAAAAACCGTACCATCGGTGAGCCTGCCCGTATAATGGACCTTCACCTTCTGCCCCTGGGCGGGCTTGACCCCCTTCCCCACCTCTTTGTCCCGGTATTTCAGCCCGGAGGCCGTGGTCTGATAGACCGGCGCTTTGGGAGCGGCCTTGGCCGAGGGGGCGCTCTCGGGGGCCTTGTCGGCGGCGCGGGCGGGTACGAAGGCCAGGCTCGCGGCGGCGCTCATGCCCAGGCAGATCGCGGTCAGTTTCAGGGTTCGAAGCTTCATGCCATATTCTCCTTTGTCAAAGTTTCACGGAATACAAATTCGGCGGCGGGGGCGGCGGCGCCAGGATCCAGGCCAGCCGCCTGACGGCGACGGCCACCCCGCCCCACAACAGAGGCAGCCAATAGGGCATGCCCAAAAAATCCGGTTCGGTAAAGAAATAAAGATTCAAATTGGTGAGGGCCAATTCCACCGTCGGTCCCAGGCAGGCCCCGATTAAAAAGGTCAGGACGTCCCAGGGCTGGTGGAAAAAAATCAGGCGCAAGACCAGCAAGAGCAAGAGGCCCAGCGACAGCAAGTAAGGCGAGCCCCGGAACAAGAGGATCAAGGTGTAGATCAGCGCCAGCATCAGGTATTCGAAGACCAATTTCCCGCCCTGGTATTCCAACTGAAAATGCAGCAGCCGATCGAGGGACACCAACAGGAGGATGGCCAGGCCCGTCGCCAAACCGAAGGCCAGGGGCGTCCACCAGGCGATCCCCAAAAAATAAGGTTTGGCGTATTCCACAATTTCCACCCGGGTCATGAGGATCTCCCAGGGGGTGAAGGTTAAGGCCCCCAGCAAAAAGGCCAAGCACATCTTTTTCAGGGCGGAAAGCATGAAGGTCGCGATTTTTACACAACTATTTTCCAGGTGTCACGAAAATCAGGCAGTTTTCCAAATCGCAGTTTTCCCCTGATTCGACCGGCCCCGCTCCTCGGCCGGCAGAGGGCACATCCCATGTTTCGCCTGAATTGGGCTCCAGGCGTCCAGACCCGCTTCGACTTTCGGGGGCGCGGCGTTTCGCCGTCGAAAGAGACCTCCTCCCTCGAGCTGGAGGCGGGCCTTCGGCAAGCCGGACTCGCCGCGGCCCTGTCGCAGTGGCGGGCCTTGGCAATGGAAACCGACCCGGAGCTATTCGCCGCCGCCGCGCTGACCTTCGCTCGCGAGCTTGAGGCCTCCAGCCATCCCGAATTGGCCGTCCTGCTCTACCAAAGCTTGGCGGGAACCGCCCCGCCGCCGCTCGCCTCCCGCGCCCGCCGGGAGCTGGCCATCCTGAGGGGCCAAGGCGGCTTCGGTGCCCGCCTCGAGTTCCAGATGAAAAATTTCGCCGGGCAGGTCGTCGATCCTTCCACCTTGGTGGCGATGGCCTTGGGAGGCTGTGCCTACCGCCTGGCCCGACTGGGGGCCCTCAGCCGACTGGGGCCGGGACTGGCCTCCCGCCTTTGGGCAGGCGCGGTGGGCCTTGGCGCGGAGGTCCCCGTCTTCACGCTCAGCGCCCGCGCCGTAAACCAGGTCTTGGGCAGGAGTTCGGGGCTGGATCGCCCCTCCCTAGCCGGAGAGTTGGCCGCCGCCACGCTGTTTCTTGGCAGCGTGAAGCTGGCCGGCGCCGGCGGGAGTGTTTTGGCGCAGGACCTACCCGCGAGCGGCGCCATAACCCGCGCGCTCCGCTCCGCCCTGCCGACGGCGAGCCTCTTCGCCGGCATCGGCGTTGGGCATCGCCTCGAGATCGCCGCGGGCCTGCGGCCGGACCGCTCGGGCGGTGATGCCTGGGCGGAGGACCTCGCCACCCTGTTCCAGCTGCAGGCGGCAGGGTCCTTCAGTCGCTTCTTGCTGGGCGAGGAATGGGCCCGTCTCGAGCAGACCCTGGATATGCGGGCCGAAACCCTCGCCCCTTCGCAGGGGTCGGGATTCGGCCCGGCCCCCGCCCAGGCGGGGGCCTCGATCGTGCTCCCCCTTCGCGCCTTCGCGCCTCCCCGCTTCGCCGACCTGGGCAGGTCCCTCATGGTGGGCAAGGAGACCACGCCCCCTCCCGGCCGCAGCCGGAATTTGGCGGAACGCTATCTCCCCCTCTTCCCTCCCGACGCCCAAGGCTATTACTCCTCGGCGATCCTCCAGAGCGCCTGCCGCATCGCCTGCAGCCTCCCCGGCTTTCACGAGCGGCTGGTCGACGCCCTCTTCTACTCGCCCAACCGGGGCAGCAAGGAGCAGCTCTATACCGTCTTGGCCATCGAGCACGTCTTCACCGCCGACGCCATGCGCAGCTCCACCGGCAGCTTCGATTACTCCATCTTGCAGCTGCTGATCGGCCAGACAGCGGCCGAGGAGCATCGCGCGACGCGGCTGCAGAGCTTTCAAAAGATCTTCCTCGCGCTGGAAGGCGGCCTCCATCGCCGGGCCCTGCAGGACCTGATATTGAATCTTCCCTATGACGAAACCTGGGCACCTCCCTCCGAGCCTCAATATAACGCCCATTTTTGGCAACAGCACCGCGAAGAAGTCGTCCACCATTGGGCCAACTACCGCCCCCAGGACGCCGACCTCCTCCTCAATTTCGTCCACCATCAATCCTTGGGTAACACCGAGCTAGCCTCCCGGATGATCCGCACCTTCGGCGAGGGCCGCCGCCAAGGGCGTTATTTGGCCGTGGATATCGACGCCACCCTGGACTACGCCCGCGCCCATCCCCTGGGGAATTTGGTCCTGCAAAGGCTGCACGACATCCTGGCGACGCGGGACGTCGCCGCCAAGCTGAGCGAGATCGCCGGAGATCCCGGCTCGCCGGATACCGTGGAACGCATCGAGTCGTTGCGCAAGCACGGCGTGAGCCCGGAAAAAATCGCCTACCAGCTCAACGGCACCGAGCATACCGGCTACCTCAACGACCTGCGCCTCGCGCGCAAGGTCGTCTCGGTCTTTCAAGAAGCCGGCGCTTATCTGAAAGACCCCAGCCTCCGCGAGGCGGGGAGGCGCCAGGTGGTCCGGGCCTTTTGGGAGTTCGCCCGCTCCGGCCGCATGCTGCGAGCCCAGGACCTGGTCGACATCATGCGCCTGCACCCCGGTCCCGCCATCGAGGCCTTCGTCGCCGCCTGGGCGGGAGGCGGTCCGGGAACCCGGGTGGATATCCGCATCCTCCCGCGCGAACGTTTTCAGAAACTCGTCGACCATTGGGGCAAGACCCATGGCGAGACCTATGCCCTCGCCGTGGCTCGACATGAAGTTTCGTCGAAAAACCTCGAGCTGTTCCCGGAATTGACGGGCGTCGACCGGCAAGACCTCATCCTCATCCCCGAATTACCCCGCTTCGACCTGAGTACCTCCGATGGGGCCGATCGCGCCTTTCACGAGCTGACTCACCGCGTCCGCTCGCTGGTCCACGAGGCCGAGCATTGGCGGCATGCCAACGGCGTCTATTTCGGCGCCGAGTCTACCTCGCAACCAGTGCGCCTCGCCGGAGTCAGCCGGCAGGAACGCTTCGTGTCCGAGATCATGGCCTATCTCGAGGATTTCCGTTGGCGGGTCCGCTTCAGCGATGCCGATTTCTTCGAACTCTCCACACGCCTGGGCCTAACCCTGCCCACCTTTCTGCGCAACATCGCGGACTTCGGTTACTTTGGTCAGGCCAATCAGGATAAATCGATCCGTTGAGCTACGACACCGCAACGGCTCCTTAATAATATTGGCCAGCCTCGACCCGCAGCGTGGTCACGGTCACATAGGGTTCCTTGGCCAAGGTCGGATCGAGCGAGGCGCCCGAATCGGCATTTTGGGCCGGCAAGGCCCCGGCGACCATCTCGATGGGTCCCGTCCAACCGGACTTGCGCAGCTCTTGGACGTAAAGCCGGAACTGGTCTTGAAAGGACTTCCAATCGTTGTCGTTGGTCATCGTATAGGGCCGCCCGTCTTCGTGAACGGAATTGACCGAGCGGATCAGCAAGGAAGGTCCGATCCGGGTCGGGTGGGTGTGAAAATCGTAAATTCTCAGGGTGCCGGAAGGTGAAATACCCCCTTCCGTAGGCAGGTCGGAGGCGGCCTGCTGAAAAAGCCGGTAATGGTCCTGTCCGTCGACGTGGGTCTTGGCATGGGAGGTCAGGTAATTCTCACCCGTCGTCACCATCTTGCCGTCGACCTCGATCGCCAGGCTAGCGAACTCCAGCCCCGAGGCCTCGGATTTCGCCAAAATGACGGACAGGTGGTTCCGCCGCAGCGACTTGGGGAAGGCGCCGAAGGCCTGCTGGGCGGTACGATTGGCGAAATCCGGCAGGTCCACCGCCGTGTGCGGGTCCATGGCGGGAGGCGGGCTATTTTGATTTTTACTGGGTGCTCCGGTAATGCCGACCCTGCTCGGGACGGCAGCAGGCTCGCTTTCTTTCGTCGCGGCGGCCTTCCGGCCAGGCATCCCCTGCTCCAGACCGCCGATCTCGACATTTTTGAACTCGGCCTTGGCCTTGGCCTTGGGAAATTTCTTGCCGAGCCAGGTCTGCAGGGCCTTCGCGCGGTCCCCGTGGGTGGTGTCGACGTGCTTGGGATCGTAGAAACCGTAATCGACCTGGACGTGGATGACGTTGCCCATTCCGTCTACCTGCATCCGAATCTCCGCGATGCCGTAGGGATGCTGGACCCAACCCTTCAGCGTCTTGCTGGCGGCGTCGTAGATCGGCGGCACGTCCTTGCCGCGTTTCGCCAGGTCGTTGGCGAACTCGCCCATGTAGCCAAGGTCCGCATCGGACGGCAGGACGGTAGCGGAACGCTTGATCTCCTTTCCGACGGCCGTAACCATCGTGTCTTGGACGCCCATCACCTTACCTCGCTGATTGAGGTAAAACTTGGTGTGGCTGTGGATGGGCAGGTAGACGTTCTTGTTGTCGGGATGGCTGATCTGGTCCCAGTTGCCGACCACCAGGCTGTACTTCGGCGGCTCGCCGGAAAAATCGACCGCCACGCCCATTTCGCGATCCAGGCCCGCCTTGCCGATGAACTGCACCAAGCGCATCGCCGCATCCGGGTTGGAAACGGGAATGGACCAGCCGTCTTCCACCAGGGCCGAGACCAGGTAGACGCGCAGGTGCGGCGGCGCGGCGAGAAAGGCCTTTTGAAAATCCTCGCTGAGGTTTAACGCCTCGTCGCGCAGACTTTCTTTCGCCTTCTCGTAACTGGAGCCGTCCTTTTTCAGGGCTCGGGCGACGAAGTTTTCCACCAAGACCTTCTGCCGGAAGCTGGGCTCTCCGAAGATCGGCTGACCCAGTTTTTCATTCATCCGCATCCGGGCGAAACGGTACAGGGCATCGTAACGCTGGACCTCCTTGCCCTGCTGGTTGCGGCTGACGAAGGACTCGCCGGTGTAAGGATTGCGGTTCTTCGCGGCCTCGATCTCTTTGGGATAGGCGTTCTGGAACTCATTGACGTAGGCGACCATGTACTCGTCGACCGCGTCGCGCAGGCCCTTGCCAGTGGTCACCAGCTCCAAGGGCTGACCCCGCTCCAAGGTCTGGTGCAGGAGTTCCTCGATCTCGTCCGGGGCATACTTCTTCGCCGTGCCTTGGACCTCGCCGAGCCCCTTGGCCTTTTCGGACAAGCGTTGCCGGCGCTCGCCCAGCTTGGCGTCGAATCCCTTCGCGTCCGCCACGGCCTTGGGATCCAACGCAGGAGCTTGCGGCGTCCGGGTATCCTTGCCCGGCAGGCCGATGTCCTTGGGATCCGGGGCGTTCAGGACGCGCGGAGTTTCGGCGGCAGTTTGGTGCCAGTAGGTCGCCATGCTGAAATTATCGTTCTTATAATGATCGACGGGCCGATCCGCGTTCGGCGAATCGTAGACATTGCCGGCCTCGTCAATATAAAGCGTCTTGGCCCGCTTCACGTTGCCCTGGAGGTCCGTGTAGACGATGCCCTCCGGTCGGTCGATGCGGTAGAGACCGGGAATTTCCTCGGGAAGCATGCCCTTCTTAGCCCGAGAGAGTGTATCCATGCGCCAATGAGCCTCGTCCGTCAGGATCCGGGTCACGTCTTCGGAGCTTTTGGCGTCTTTGATCAATTCCAGCAGGGCCTTGGTCGAGGCGAAATTTTCCCACAGTCCGTCGGAACCCAGGATCACCAAATCGCCTTCGCGCAAGGCGATGCCCTGCGAGAACCTATCCCCGGCCGGACTGGCGCCGGTCGGATCGCTGGGATTGGGGATCTCGCCATGCTGAGTGAGTTGAGGGTCGGCCCTGGCCTCGGTTCCGAGAGAATTGGTCACCCGATTGGCCATCGGGTGGACCGCCATTGCCAGGGTGCGACGCCCTCCTCCCACCTCGTAATCCTGTCCGGGAACCAGCATGCCCGGATAAGTGGGCACACCCTCATCCACCGTTCGGTATCCCAATTGCCAACGACCTTGGCCATCCTTGCGCAGGATCACGCCGCGGGCATCTCCGATCCATTCAAAATGGGCGACGTGCGGGTCCCCCGGCCGCGCGGGGGGTTCGATCTTCAGTTGCACGGCGACGGCACCGGCCCCTGCCGCCATGCCCTTGTCGATATGGGAGGCGGGATCGGCGATCAACTGCCGGGCCGCATCCAAGGCCTGATCGCGGTTATAACCCTCCTCCAAGGCGCCGTTGAAGCGGCGTACGGCGGCATTGGCAAGCTGCCATGCCGTTTCGGTGTCTCCACTGCGCGGGATCTCGGAGGCGAAGGCCTCGCTGACCAACAGCGCCGCGGCATCACCGTTGCCGTGACCGCCCATGCCGTCGACATCCAGGATGATCGTCTCGCCGCGAGGGCCGCGGACGGTGAGTAGCGAATCTTCATTGGCCTTGGAATAGCCCTTGCCCTGGGTCGTGGCCATCGCGATCGAGCCGCGGTCCGACTCGGCGGGCAAGACTGTCACCGGGATCGGATCGCGGAAGTCCACGTTGCCGGCCAACAGGGTCGCGTCCGCCAGAGCGAACTGATGCGTCATCACCGGTTGGACGACGGTGGCCGTCACGTCGCCGACGCGGGCTACGGCTGGGAGTTCCGCGGGATAATGCAGGGACGTCTTCACCGACAAGGCGCCCAGGTCGTCGGTATGGACAATCTCTCCGTTGCGGATCTGGAAGTCGGCGAAGCCGACCGAGATCCGATCGCCCTCCCCGATCTCGATCCAACCATCTGGGCGCGGGACCTTATTTCCGAATAAGGCGTCGCGCACCGGCTGGGCCTCGGCGTGTTCGGCCGGATAATAAAGCCAATGGTCGCCTTCGCGGCGCAGCTTGCCCCAAAAGGTCGCCGAGCCACGATTGGCGCCGTCGTCGACCACCACGCCCAGATCGGCGCGGGCATCGAGCTTGGCGGGGTCGCCGACAAACAGATTCAGCTCCTCGACATTCGGGGCCAATTGCGAAAGCGGGATTAAGTTTTGTTCCAAGCTTCCAGCCACCGAAGTCCAATCGGTCAAGGGCGTTTCGCCGGAACCGTGGGAAGTTAGGACAGTTTGGGGAGCGTCCGGGTTCGCCGCAGTTCCCTGCTGGGAGGGCGCATTCGGGGCCGTTGCGTCCTCGGTCGTCATGGGGGCCGGTTTCGTCCCAGCCGCTTCGCCGGGTTGAAAGACGAAGTAGTGATTCCCGATCTTCAAGCGCTGGCCGGGCGTGATGGGCTCCCAGCCTTCGCGGGTTACCGGCGTCTCGTGGCCATCGGCCCCAACCTTGGTCAGTCCGTTTCGGCTTTGTACCTGATGGTTCCCCGCCCCCATGGCACCGTCCATCACCCACCATTGGCCGTCCTCGGTGCGGTAAAACGTGGCGTGTACCTTCGATACCGCCCCATCGTTCATCGCCACGTCCACCACTGCGCCGTTGCGCCCGAAGGTGAAGACATTCTTTCCGACAGGCGCATGGATCTCGATGTCGCCCAATCCGAGGTCTTTGGGATCCGACGCGCGCAAGACGCGGGGATCGTCCCCCACCGCCTGGGCAGGTTTCCCTTTCGGCGGGAAGGCGCTTCCACCACCGCCATGGAGCACGTCCACGGAGTCGCCGGGCTTCAGGCCTTTGACGAATTCCGGAGGATTATTGACGTCGTATTGAAAGCGAAGCGTCTCGGGATTCCCTTCCTGCTGGAGCTTGATCACCCCATGGGCCGTGTCGACCTCCAAAACGCCGAGCTTTTTATAGCCGGTAAAGGGATAAGCGGTGACGCCCTCTTGGTGCGGAACCAGGACCGCGCCCGGCAAGGAGCGATCACCCGTATCGAAGACGCCCTGAACCGAGGTATCTGAGCTCGACTTGGGTGCGTCCTTCCCGAGACGCAGGGGTGGTTCTGGAACCCTGAGATCCGCC
Source organism: bacterium (assembly GCA_046346845.1). GTDB lineage: Bacteria > UBA10199 > UBA10199 > DSSB01 > DSSB01 > DSSB01. The sequence goes on along the minus strand of JAXMHH010000001.1, from coordinate 35,615 downwards.
GCCGCGGGTAGATCGTTGGCTTCGAGAATGCCGACCCCTTCCTGTTTGACCTTGGCGGGCTTGGAGGCTTCTCCCTTTTTCGTCGGCTTGAATTCGACGACGTTGTCAGGGATCAAGGGCAGGTCATGCCCGTCAGGGGTCGTGGCCCGGAAGGTCTCGCGGTAGCGAAACTCCAAGGGCAGTCCCCTTCCATCCGGCCCTGTGCCGTAGCTCATCGACTGGCCCGCGATATAGGTACGCAGGAGCTGGTAGAGGGGATGGTCGACCAAATAGCCGGCGTCGGAAACCGTCTGGCCCGCCGCCCAACCGCTCATCTGGATCTCCACCGTGAGCTGGTGGGTATTGGGATCCTCGATCAATTGGTATCCGATCACCTTTTCCATCCCGGCGAAATGCGGATAGGTGGATTCGTTGAGGTGCTCGAGCAACTTGATGTTGCGTTTCGCCTCCCCGGCCTTCATCCGGCCCGCCTTCACCTCGTTTTGGAAATGCTGGACGTACTTGTCGCGGATTTTCTGCACCTCCCGCTTTTGCTCCGGCCCGCTCAGAGCCTTGAATTCGGCGGACTCGCCCAGCCGGTACATCTCTTTCGCGGCCGCCATCACCGGCTGGTTGAGCTGGATCTGCCGCATCCGGCGATTGGTAAGGTCGAGGTTGTCGGCCAAGCGGATCACGAACAGGAAGGGATTTTCCTTGTCGCTGGCCCGCATGTACTCGGCCTTGCCCGGCTTGTCGGCGCCGTGTCGCTCGATGGCGAGGAAGATCTCGTTGAACAGCGGATCGTCGGCCTTGATGCCGAAGACCTTGTCCATGTGCTCGGTGAACTGCCTTTTGAACAGCTCGCCGCTGCGTTGAGCGTGCACGCCCTTGTGTTCGTGCGGGTGTAGGCAGCCGTAGCCGGTGTCGTGAAAGATACCGATGAATTTCACCAATTCCCGCGCGACGACCTCGGCTCGGTCTCCGTATTTGGGTCGCAGCTGGGCGATAATGGTTTCGCGGACGGGCCCTGCCTGGTCGAAAATTTTTGCGGAGTCCTCCATGACGGTGAGGGAGTGTTTCCAACCGTGCGGCGTATACGGAAGATGGGTGTCCTGGACATCCTGGGTGCGCAGGGTCTTCCACAAGTCATTGACGAAGGCGTCGATCGTCTCCTTGGGCAGGTTGGGAAAAGCGGCCTGATAATCGGCGACGATGCGCCGCCGGTATTGCGAAACCTCGATGTAGAGCTTGGCGCGGTCGATGGTGTCCGCCTCGTTCCACGGGAAGTGGTCGTGGGTCCTGGGGTCGACACCGAACATGGCCAGAAACTCCAGGCCCGCCTCCGAGTGCGTTGATTGGTGAAATTCCCGCAGGGCCATGGCGCCCAAGAGCCTCGCCTCCATCTCGGGATAGGCGGACTTGCCGGTGATGACCTCCAGGGCGGGATAGGGATTGTCCATGACCAGGAGGTCGAGGCCGGTGACCGTCTTGCCGTCGACGTGGAACTTGAAATTGACGATCCGGTCGATCATCTGTGGCTTGCTGTCGGTGAGGAAGGCGATCTCCTCCGCCGAGGCCCGCTCCAGGAAATGCCGGACGGCCGCCGCCTTGTCGGGGAAGTTCTCGTTGGTCGCCATGTCGAGGAGGCGGGAAAGGTTCTCCGAAGAAACCTCGCCGCGTTCCAGGATTGCCTCGATCTTCTTCGGCCCTACCTTATTGACGAGGTCCACGATGGGTTTGATGTCGGCCTCGATCCAATGTCCGCTCACTTCATAGGGCGCGGAGAAAAGGTCAATAAGTTGTTGAGTCTTTGGCGGTAATTTGCTGATTTCGGGAGAGATTTTAGCCTTCTCAAACAGACCCAGTTTGGTGGTCTCCGCCCCACTGTCGGTGAGGATTTCGCTGACCTCCTTGGGGGTGAGCAAGGTGCCGGCGGGAGGCATTTTGGGATCCGCCTTGGGTAAAATGACGTTCTCTTTCCCGAACCAAATTTTGGAATATTCCTCGCGGGAATACTGTCCGGGCTTGGGGGCTTCCCCCTCTTTCGGGACCAGACCCAAAGCCTCCGCCTTAGCCAGCTCGGCCGCGTTGATTTTGGGTAAGACGTCCAGCATCGATTTTCCCGAAGGCAGGCTGCGCCCGTTCGGTATCGCCACGATCTGCAAGGTGATCGGCAGCTCGGTCGCGGTGCCGTCCTTCGCCTTGGCCTTGCCCAAGGGCACCACGCTGACCTGCATGCTGTGCGGTTTGCCGGAAACCGCTTCGGCCTGAGGGATGGCCAGCCATTGTTGGAAGACGGTAAAATTGCCGAGCTTGGTGAGGTCGACGAAGATCAGTTGGGTATCCCCTTGGGTGACCGACACGTCCTTCATCAATCCTTTTTCCAGCACCGCCTGGCGAGCCGCCTCGACCTGTCCAAAAAATTCCGCTGCGGCAGCCTCGGCCGCCCGGTCGTTGAACACCATCTGATCGATCGCGGTAAGCGCCTCCCCCATCACCTTTTGCGCCTTGTCGGGCGGGAAACGGTCGCTGCCGATAATCCCGTTGTCCTTGAGGATCTTGCCGTATTCTTGGAATAAGGCGGCCTGCAGGCGGACTCCGGGATCCTTAGGGTTGTATTCCGTGCCGAAGGCGGTGAAATCCTCGAAGTGAGTCGCGGCCTCGACGCGTTTGCGCAGCGCGGGATCCGCCAGGATCCTGGCCTGGTTCTTCGCGATCCACACCGACCAAGCGCCGTCGGCCAGGTTATCGGTGGTCACTTCCTTGAGGTTGAGCTCGCGGATGGCGGCCGCAATTTCAGTCACCTGCTGCTCGGTGGGTTTTTTCACGCCCGCCTCGCGCAGGCCGCGGCGGGCCGCGTCCATCGCGCCGGCATCCTTCGCGGCGGCGTCCAGGGCTTCCCGGTCGCCCTTCACGACCTCGAGCGAGGCCTCCATTTTGCCGATTAGCTGTTCGGTGGAGTTTTTTGGATTCGCAAACCGGCCGTGATGGTCCACGGTAGCCGCGTCCATGTGGGCGGTTTCAGGCTTGGCGGGCAGGCTGGTGTCATAAATATGAGTGCGCCCCGCCTGGTAGGCCCGCGCGTCGGCGATCACCTGCTCGGCCCAAACCTGGGCCAACACTTCGGCGTCGGCGCGGCTCATCTTCTTCTTTTCGACGAGATACTTGACGTAGCGCTCGATCCGTTCCGGCGAAGGCTTGGCATCGGCGATTTTCTGGGTCTTTCCTTGGATCTCGGTGATCGGCTTGAAGGCCGCCACGCCTGCGCCTTCCGGCATGTTGCGGCTGCCGATCTGAGCGGTGGTCGCCTCGGCGTAAGGAATTCCACCGGCGGTCCTCCGTTGCGCCTTGAGCGTGGCCTCGAAAGTTCCCTTGGCCTCCGCCAAAATCTTTTCGTACTCGGCGATCTTCGCCTCCTGCTCGGCGACCTTGGCGGGCTCCACGTATTCGCCGCTCTTTTTCATCGCCTCGATCTTGCCCGGATCCTTCTCCGTCTTGGAGGCCTCCAGGTTCCGCTTCATCTCCTGGATGTCGCCGTTCAACATGGCGAGTGTCTCGTAATCGACGCGAATATCGGCGCGGATCCGGGCCTCGCGGTCCTGAGCCACCTCGACCTTTTCGGTCAGGCTGAATTCCAGCGTGATCGGCGTCTTGCCATCGACCGTCACCACCGCCTTGGCCGTTTTCCCATCGGCATCGATCTTCAGGGGCTCGGTGATCTGCAGACCTTCATGGGATTTCATCGCCTCCATGAGTTTATCTGCGGTTTTCCAATCCGAAACCTCCACTTTTCCGGTGACGAAGTCCTTCGTCGCCACCTGATTGAAATTGCCTTCTTTCCCGGGCAACATCTCGGGGGATTTGTAATCCAGATGGAAGACGACGCTCGAACGTCCCTCCGCCTTATCGTAGGCCTGAACCTCTTGCAGTCCGAAGAAGACCTCCAAAGGCTGCAGTTCCACCTGACGGGCTTGGATGGACCAAGTATGATTGCGTTCCATCAGGTGGTAACGGGAGGCGTGCAGGGCCGAGCTGGCCGATTCGACCTCGGCCCACTTGTCGTTGAGCGTCTTGCGCTTATCCAAGCTGGGGTCTTTGCGGTAGTCCGCTTCCAGCTTGCGGTATTCCGCCAGTTTCGACTCCAATTCCTTCATGCCCTCTTGGAAGAGCCTGGCCTGCTCACCCCAGGCATCTTGTCGTTTTGCGAAGATGTCCAGGGTGGCCCTTTCGTGGGGGCCGGCGTAATACTCCAACAAGTTTCCGGCGATATTTTCCTCGGCCTGACGGCTGCCGGTAGCGAGGTCTCGGGCTGCATCGGCGCTCGGCTTGCGATACGTGATTTCAACATCGCCGAACCGGAGCATCATGTTATCCGCAAGCGTCGTCCCGCCGCGCGAAACGGGTCCAAAAAGCGGGATATTTTTTTGAGTGGCCGGATCCCAACGCGTACCCGATTGGATGGCGATATCCCCTTCCAGTGGAATGATGACGAACTCACCGTCGCCGAGCGGCTTGATCTCGACCTTCCAGGCCTTACCCGGGATGCCGGCATCCTTGCTGCTCCAGAGGACCGACTTTTCCTGCCCTTGAGCCACGCTGAAGCTGTCGAGGCCGTCGCTCGTCAAAAAGAATCCGGCCTTGGGCGCATCGCGTTCGGTGGGGCCGGTATCGGAGGCCTCGCCAGTTCCCACCCGCGTCGGCTCCTCGGCGCGGGTACCGCCGGAACCGGTGACTCGCCCCGGCACTCCTTCTCCTCCCTCGCCCTTCGCGGCCATTGGGAGGACATCCGTCGGTGTCGAATCGGCCGCAGGAGCGGGTATCTTGCCCTTGCGCCCCCTGCCGCCCACCTTGGTGCCGCCTTGGGAATCCATTTGCGGTTCTTGACCCGGGATGGGGGGCGCGGCGGCGGTATCAGGGGCGGGTTGCGGCTTCGGTTTGGATACTTTCGTCGTATCGCCCTGGCTGTCTGCGGATTTCGCGGCGGTGGCATCGGGCGCAGGTTGCGGCTTCGGCTTGGACGTCGCGGCGGGTTGTTCAGGGATTTTAGGCTCTTCGTAGGGAACGATCTTGACTTCACCATCGGCTCCTACTTTCAGGACCACCTGACGGTTCTTGACCGCGTCGATCAGGCCGTTCATTTGATTGAGGTCGTAACCGCTCCGCAGCATCCATTGCAGCAGGGCGTCGTGCGGTTTGCCCTGTTTTAAATTGATAAGAATAGAGAGGTCCCGGAAGCCTTCGGAGAATTTTTGAAGCTGAGGTCCCCATTCTTCCGGCTTGGTGGAACCGTTCATGACGGCAAACAACATGGCCGCCGAGCGCTCCGTGCTTCCCTCGGCCTTGCTGGCCCCGACCCAGAAGGCCGTGTCGACCGCGTCGGCCAGGGCTTTGCGCAATTCGGGGGCCTGCGTCTGAAGCTGGCCCAAAAAGGCGTTAAATTGTGCCGGGGAGTCGGCATTCGCCAGCCCAAACACCAACAATTGGCCGAGCCAATCTTTGCCCTGAGCCGTCTTGGAAAAACCCTCTCCGAAGAGCCCGTCCACGGTCTTGCGCAAGGAATCGCCGGATTGCGAGATGGATTTTTGCCATTGCCCCAGGTCCTTCGCGACTTGATCCGGGCTGTCGCCGCGCAGCATGCCCTGCAGTACGGCGCGGCCCAGCAATTCATTGATCAAACGCTCGCCGGTCTTGGAATGGGCTCCGTCCTTCCCCAACAGCCCTTCCATCATGGGCTGGAGCGCCTGGCGATACTTGGGGGCAGCCTCGGCGTATTTCGCGAGGGCATCAGGGCCGATGCCGCGCGAAAGGGCCATGCCCAGCAAGGTGTTGACCAAAGCCTTCGCCTGAGGCCCGTCCCCGCCGCCGGCTTCCTTGACCAGCAGTTTGATCTGCGTGCGCATCTCCTCGGCGGCCCTGCCCAATTCCTTGGCCGACATCGGGGGATCTCCCGGTTTCGTGCGGCCCGGTCCGTGGGCGTAGGCTATCAGCAAAGCCAGCATCTGCTTACCTTCTCGGCTTTCGGGATTGATTCGCAATTGCTCGCGGACCACCTCGCGATAGCCTTGAACGTCTTTCGCCTTCCAACGCGCGGCCACCTTGTCGGCGCCTTGACCGCCGGCGACTTCGGCCATGAGGGCGTTGTAAACGATGCGCCCTTCCTGGCTTTGCACGTCCAGGCCCATTCCCTCGACCACCGGCAGGAGTTCCTTGGAGGCCAGCCTCAGCCGGTAACCCTCAACGCGCTTGGCATTGAGATGATCCATCGCATCCAGGCCGTCCACCTTCTTGACCGTCACGGTTCCATCGGGATTTTCGACGACCTGCTCCTTGGCCAGGGCGCCGCCGACTACCTTTTTGGCAAGGATCATCTGCGCGTCCATGATCGCGGAATCAAGCAGGTGCTCCATGGCCCCGCGTCCGGATTTTTCATGCAGGCCAACCACCTCCCCGAGATAACCGATTCCCGCGAAGCTCCCGACGCGGGAACTGTAGCTCAACACCTGGAAACCCGCCCTAGCCGCCGGATTAAGCGCTAGCTTGCCGGCCTGGCGCAACTGCACGGCCTCCTTTTCGGCAACACCCAGCCAGGACACACCCTCCATTTTTTTTCCGAGCTGCCCCATCCCAGCGCCCACGCCGTGGCTGAGCACCATGACGAGCAGCATCGACAGACCTTCCTTGCCCAGGTGTTTCCAGCTCCAGTTGTCGAGGCTCTGCGTGAAGACGCTCTCCAAGGTCATGTTGGCGAGCACGATGGTGCCGGTTTCGGAAGTAACCTGGATGCCGAAACCGATGCCCCGTACCGCGAGGCTGGACAATTCGAGACCGGCGCCCGCGCCTTCCGTGGCCCAGAGCACCCAGCCGGCCCGCGCGACCCGCCCGACGACGGCTCCGGCACCGAAGGGAATCAGCCACAAGGCCGCCGATTTGATGGCTTCCTCTTCGGAATCCGCAAAGATAATAGAGGCGTTGCGGAGCATCGCCCAGCGCGCATTGGACCGGGCCTTGTCAGGGACGCTGTCGTGCAACTTCTTCGCCTCGGATCCGTAATAGGGGTCGTCGAACAGGAACTGCGAGACGATCGTCGCCGAAGTGTAATCCTTGTTTTCGGCGGCGGTCGTATCGATACAGCGGTTGGCCACGCCGAGGAGAAATCCGGAGAACTCCTTGTCGCTGAGATTGGGGTTGGAGGCGTTGGTGATAAAATAATCCCAATAGGAATTGTAACTGCCGGAATCCCAAAAGACGTTGAAGACGCCGCTGATACCGGTAGTAGCGCCGTATCCCACGTAGGATCCGGTCTTGTTGAAAGCGTCCTTGAGGTCCTTGGCCTCTCCCGTCATCAGCATGCGCTGAATGTCATCCAAGCGTGCCAGCGCGGCGGTCTTCTGCTCGCCCTTGAACTTGGCCTCGACCTCGGCGCGCAGAATCCCCAGCACCGTCGATTCGCGCTTGTGCTTTCGCTCCAAATTGAATCCCAGCCGCAGGTCTTGGGCCATCTTATTGTCTGGCAAGTCCTTGAGGATCGCCTCCGCCCCCGCGCGGTCGTCGTTGTTCAAAAGCTTCATCGCCGCGGCGACTTTGGCGGTGTCCCGGATCTCCTTGGGATTGCCAGCCACGTCCATCTCGGCCACCCGGTCGAAGACGTAGTTGGCGTCATACTTCATCCCGGCCTGCTGGTAAGCGGCCGCCCACTGCAGCAACACGGTCTGGCGTTGCTTGAGGTCTGGGATCATTTGGGCGTCAAAAACCAGGTCACCCCACGCCTCCCGAACCCGGTCCTTCAATCCCATCTGGGCAAACAACTGCCCAGCCTCTAGTCGCAGTTTCATCGCGTTGGGGTTCTTGCTGTCCCCGGCTTCCAGAAGCAGGGCATGGGCCGATTGGGCGCCCTCGACGAATTGGGAAATATTCGCCACGTTGAATTGGGCGACCACGCCGGGGTTCCCTTGGACCATGGCGTCGTGGAACAGGTACTTCACATCGGTGGCGCAACGCTCGCGGAGCTTGTCCGCGTAATCCTTGGGAAAGCCCTGGAACCATACCTCGATCTCCGGCGACTTCATCGCCGCGTCGAGGATGGGGCCCATGCTGGTTTCGATGGATTTCCTCAGGTCCGAAAGTTCGTCGTAAGTAAACAGCCTTTTGTCGCCGGTGCGGTAGGCATCGTAGGACAAGGTGGTTTGCGCCAGGCGCTTGCCCGCTTCCAATCGCACGGCGAGGGGCAGCTCGGGGTGGGAATCGAGCTCGGCCTGCAGCAGTTTCAAGTGCGCGAGCTTCAACTCTCCGAAACTTTTTTTGGCGTCGTCACCCTTGGGGTACTCGGAGACCAACGCTTGGTCGACCAGGACGATGTAGCCGGCGTATTCCACCCGCTGCTGCCCGGTAAGCGGCGTCGTCTCGGGCGTCAGAGGGGTTGGCATAAGAGCCGCGGTCATCGTATCGACTTCGCTTTGGAGAGCGCCGTTGACCATCAACTCGAGGTCTGCCGGCTTTTCCTGGGCAGTCTGCAGGTAAGCCTTGACGAGCAACAGGTCCTGAACGCGTTTCCCGTGGTCGGGCTGGGTAATGGCCTGCAGGTAAATCTTGGTGGCCAACTCGGCCTCGCGCCGCGCCACGACCTTTTTGATGTCGATGCCCGACTGCGCTGGATGCAGAGCGGCCAATGCCTGGTCCAGCTTGAGGCAGAGTTTCATCCGGTCCGCATCGGTCGCGTCCTGAGGCAGCGACTTATAAAGGTTTTCGGCCAGCTCATAGGCCTTGCCGGTGTCATGCACGGAGGCGTAGAGGGCCAGGGCCTGAAAGATCAGCGCCTGCGATTTCTTCGGGTCTTTCTCCCCGTAGCCTTGGTAGAGGGTCTTGTAGGCGAGCTCGCGGGTTTCGTAATAGTCGTCCAGGCCCTTTCCCGAGATGAATTGCAAAAGGGCGGGATTTTCTTCCTTGATGATGTCGTTGAACAGGGTGTAGAGATTGTTGTCCTTGCCCCGGGCTCCTTGCACGGCCTGAATCCTGGAAGCGACCTCGTACATCGCGTCGCGGACGGGATCCTCCGGTTCCTTCCGCGAAGACAGGTAATCCCATTCCGGCTTGGGGACCATCTTGCGGACTTCCAGCCAGCCGTTGAAAATCTGTGCGTATTGGTCGGCCTTGGTCGCGTCATCGATGACGCTGGAAGGCGCCGATTGCACCAGGTCGCTCCACGCTTTCAGATCCTTCTGCAGCACATCGGGATCCTTGGAATCCCGGTCAATTTGATAGGCCATTTTGGCGTAGGAAAGTTTTTTGTCCCAGGCAGTGTCGGCCGGGGGGTTTTTGAGTAGGGCAAAGAGATCCTCAAAGCCCTTGCTGTACTCGCCCCGCAGCCCACCGAGGTGATCTTCGCCTACACCGATGTCCCCTTTTTTGCTGTAGGAGGAATAACCATGATATTGGGAAACGTATTCATGGGCGTCGAGCGCCTGTTTCATGAGCTTGAGGTCGGCGAAGCGCTCGGCGGGATCGGCGGCGGAAACGCCGCGAAAATCCTCGGCGGCCTTCCACAGCTCCAGCATCGCGGCGGGATCATTCGCGATCTCGCCCGATTGCACCTTGATTTGGTAATTGGCCCAGGCCCGCTCGTAGTTATTTCGGAATACCGGCAGCGCCTCTTCCGGGGCCTTGGCCTTGACGCCCGGTTGACGGAAGAAACTCAGGGCCTTGTCCAAATCCCCCTCGGACACGGCCACCCGTGCCATCCCCAATTTGGCGTCCACTGAATTGGGATCCAGCTCCAGGGCTCGCTTGTAATAAAAGCTCGCGACGCCCGGCTCTTTCTTTTCCAAAAGCAAAAAGTCCGCCAAGGCGGTGACGCGCGCCGCGCTCTTCGGGTCGAATTCAATCGCGGTGATCAGCTCGTGCTGGCGGGCTTCCAGGCCCTTGGCGGCCTTGGCCTGCTGCAGGTGGTAAAACGACCACTTTTGCGAAAAACTCAGCTTTTCGAACTCGGGCGTGGCGTACTCTGGCGGCACCTTGCCTTTTTGCGGGGCCCAGGGAAGCTTTCCCAACCCGACGTCTTTCAGGGCGGCCTGGACGCGGGGGTCTTCGAGGTGGGAGTCGACGTAGCTGAAGACCGTCGTCTCCGCGATCTTGAAATCCTTGGAAATCAGCGCGGAGGGAATGCCTTCCTTTTTCAGTGCCATGTAGAGCTTGTGGGCCTGGGAATTTCCAAAGTCAGGATAGTATTGGCCGTCGATGATCCAAAGTTCCTTGAGGCGGAAGGCCTCGGCGGCCTTTGTATCGCCCCGCGCCTCGGCCTCCTTGGCGGCGTCGGTGTAGAGCTTCTTGGCCTCGTCGTAACGCTTCACCTCCGCCAATTGGACGGCGACGAAATTCAATGGCTTGGCCTTCCGAATCGCCTCGTCCTTCAAACCCTCCGCCCACTTCAGCAAACCGGAAACTTCTTTGGTGTCGGCGTTTTGGATCGCCTGGACCGCGTGCTCTCGGCCGTCCTTGCACTCGCCCTTGCGGTAGAGCAAGTCGGCCAAGGCGCGATGGGCGTGGCTGTCCTTGGATTCCAGGACCAGGGCCAATCGGTAGGATTTTTCGGCGTTGTTGGTTAAAGCCGTCGCTTCTTTGTGCTTGCCCGCGGCCTTGGCCTGCTTGGCGCGTTCTTCAAATTCCTTCCCCTTCTCCACCAGGCGCTTGGCTCCGGCGGCCGTCTCGCCAGTGAGAAGGCTTCTCGCCTCCTCGTCCGAGAATCCGAGGGCACGGAAACTCTGCTGTAAATTTTGCAGGTGTTTTTGGACTTGGGTGGAAAACTTGTCGAAATGCTCGAGGACGTAGCCGATGATCTCCTTGCGGTCGATTTTGCCGTCAGCGTTGCGGTCGATTTCCTTGTCGGGGATCTGCGCCTCGACCAACCATTTTTGAAAGGTGCCGTAGAGCCCGAGTTGGGAATCAATGCCGTTGGCCATAGACAAGTCCTTTTGTCGAATTCCCATCAGGGTTGTCCCCCGCCTGAGAAGGCCGGTGCCGTCACCAGGGAGGAACCGGTCGAAAACCTCGGAATTGCGTCATTTTTCGCATCGGCTTGGGACTCCAGCCTAGCCTGCATTCTCGCACCCAACCACAGTTGGAGTCTAGCAAAGCCGGGTACCCCCAAGGCCATGGTATTTCCCATTTTTAGGGCTCCCAGGAAGGCAAGCCCGTGGACCCAAGCTTCCAGCGAAAAGGCCTTTTTTGCCGCTAATTTCGGGTCGAAACGGCCGATCTTGGCCAGCTGGTAGTTCCCCATCAGGAAGTCCCAGCCCTGGAAGGTCCCGGCCTCGACGGCAAAGGCCCCGCCACGGCGGAGGATTTCGGTGCGGAAGCCGTTCACCGCCGCACTCTCCTCGAGATAGGCGGCCTTGAGAGCCGCATCCTTGGCCAGCAGCTCCTCGGTGATAACCGTACCCGAGGCCAGCCTGCCACGGGCCACCAGGCGGGAGGCAATCACGCCTTCCACCCGCCCTTCGAAAAACTTGGAAAAGGCCTGGTTGACCTTGCCCAGGACGCCGAACATCGCCCAATTGAACAGGACCTCTTCGGAGAAGCCGAAGGGATCGGAGCCGATATCCGTGAAGGCCTTCCCGACGCCGGGGAAGCCATGATAGGCCGCCCCGTGCAACACCCGCGCGGTCAAGGTAAAGCCGAGCGCGTTGGCGAATCCCATTCCGATTCGGCCCGCGCCGAGCACTGCGGCCCCTTCGGCGAATAGGGCGCCGCCGACTGCGGCGAACGGCGTCGCCGCCAAGCCGAGGGAGAGGCGATTGCTGAGCGCCAGGTCTTCGTATTCGTCCTGCAGTTCGTCGTGGATCGCCATCGCGTTGAGCCGCTGGTACCGGGGCCGCACCGACTCGACCGCCGCAAGATCGTCGCGGTCCAGGATATCGCGCAGCTCGCGGTATTTCCGTTTCACCATGTCGAAATTTCCGGTGCTTTTGAATTCTTCCCAATCCAAGTCCGTGACCGGTGAGGCGACCCATTCCACCGCGTGTCCCAAGCCGTTCCAGATATCGTCATAGAGATCGGCCTCGTCGCCCATTGAATCGTAGGCGCTGATCCGGGCGCAGAGCTCGGCGCGCAGCACCTCGAACTCGACGCGCTGTTGCAGTCTGAGGTAGCTTTGGCGGCGTTCCTCGGAGGATAATTGCCCCTTTCCCGACCAAGGATCGGTGGTTTCCAGCTTCTCCGCCAAGGGTTTCATCCGCGAGGTCGCCGAAGAGGAGATCTTTTCGACTTCAGCCATTTCCCACTTGAGGATGCCCAGGGTGTGCGCCTCTTCCCAGGCCTGCTCTTCGGCGGAAATCCGCTCCAGCGTCGCGAAGGTCCCGGGCAGATCGTTGAAGTCGATGGAGGCGAGATCTCCCTGAACCTTTTTGAATTGGTCGCGAAATTCATCCAACCGGCGCTGGGCCTTTTCCGTCTCGCTCAGCATCGCCAACCGGACTTCCTCCAGATATGTTTCCGGAGCCCCGGCTTTCCGGGCAAATTCGTATTTCACCATTCCATAGCCGTACGCGAGCAGCGAGGCCCCGGCGTGCCAGCCGTCGACGGAATGCAATGTCTCCTGTTCCCGGGCCTTGGCCACCTGCTCTTCCAAATACTTCTCGTAAAGCTTGCCACTGTTTTGCAAAAAGGCGACCAAGGCCTTGGCCATCTCGGCGTCGATGCCTTGGTATTCGTTCTCACGGGCGGCCTGAAACGCCGCTTCGTTGATGGCGAAATCCTTGAGCCGCGCGAGGTTCACTTCCAAATCCCGTTGGTAACGATAGCCCATGTTTTTTTCATAGAGCTCGTCGTGCTCATCCTTCTGGATGGCCTTGATGAAGCGGACGATCTCGGCGTCGTCATTTCCGTAGAGCCGTTCCAATTCTCTTGTCCGGACCTCGAGGGCAGCGGCATCCCGGCCTAGCTCGTCCTTTTCCGAATAGCCCGTTACTTCGTAGCCCAATTCATAGGTGAAGCCCGTTTCGGGCTCTACTTCTCGCTGGTCGCGCAGGTGGGCGCCGGCCTTACAATCCTCAAGCACCTCCTTCATCAGGGCGGTCAGGGCGGGATCGTCGGTTTCGAGGCGCTGCAAGGTCTTGAGGATTCGGGAATTTTCGACGACCTTCGGGGACGGCCGCATGTCGTAGACGCCGGTTTTCTTATCCTCTTCGCCGAGTTCGGAGCGAAAAATCAATCCGGTCCCCTCGGGATACAACCTGGCCAAGTCTTGAAAGGCCGCGTTTTTGCGCAGCTCGATTTGAGCGTAACGCTGCAAGGCCGCCAGTTCCCGTCTTCCCTCCATTGCCAGATCCGCCCGTCCGTAGAAATATCCGGCGGCCAGATGAAGGCGGGCCTTACGCAACAAGGTGGAGACTTGCAGGTGCTGAATGCCTCCCTCCGCCGTCTCTCGCCAGGTAGCCAAGGCCGCGCGCAACGCCGCGACCTTCAGTTTCAGCGATGCGGCGTCGCGGGACTCGACCGCCGGCAAGGCCTCTGCAAGGACGGACAGGAAGGCCGTCGCCTGACCTTGAAAGACCTTACGCTTGTCGGCGTCCTCCGGTTCCCAGGGAAGGATTTTTTGCACGGGCCCGGCCAAGTCCATGAAAAGCGAATCGACGGCATCCCATTGTCCCACTTCCAGGAAATCGGCGATGTTCTTCAAGCGGTCGGCGGCGACGTCCCATTCCTGGCCGGAGGCGAGATGATCCAGCTCCGACAAGGAAGTCTGCAAGGCCGTCCATTCCCCCTGGCGCGCCTCCGCTTTGGCTTGTTGCGCGGCGCCCCCCTTTTCGATTTGAGCCTGCAGGGTCTCGCCCTCGGCCTGAACGCGCTCCGCTAAACCCGTCTCGAAGGAATGCAGCTCGGCGCGCAGCGTCTCGATCTCGGCGGCAATTTTGGGATCCTTATCGGCGGTGAGCTTGGTGGGCTCCAGGTTCCAGGAACCGTCGGCGGCCCTTTCGTTCTTCAATGAGCCCAAACTTGCGGGATAGGAAACGACGATGGGATTCCAATGCGGCTTCACCTCTCTGCGGCGATACACGGTGTAGTCGTTCATGCGCTCCGCGCTCTTGAGGAGGGATTCCGCCGCCAGAAAATCCCCCGCCGCGAGCTTGCGGCGCGCAGCCGCGACCCAACGGCGCGGGTCCTCGTGCAGGCGGATATAGGCATCCAAGTAGGGCATCTTCACGAAACAGGACTGCTGGTAATAAATCATCTCGGGATCGTGCTCGCGGAGATAGATCCACTTCGCCAGCAGCAGGTCGTCGTTCTGTTCCGCCCAAGCACCCACCTCTAAGTCGAAGGCGATCTTCGCCTCGGGCGTCGCGAAGCCCAGCAGGCGCCGCTGCAGGCCCAACTCCACCGCCTTTTGGAATCGGCCGGCCTCGGCGCAGCGACGAGCCAAGGCCTCCAACAAGGCAGGCTCACGGTGCCCTGCCTCGAAGCGCGCTTCCAACAATTCAAGCTTGGCGTGCTCCGGATCCAACATTGCTTCCAGATGGTCCCGGTCGAGCTGGGTGCCGTCTTTCCATAGTGAAGAAAACCCGAACAGCCGCAACGGGGCGGCGGTGCGGCTCAGCAGCGAGACCGCCGCCTCGGCAACGCGGACCTGCGGCGCAACCACATGCCTCTCCGGCTTGGCCTTTTTGCCAGAATAACGGGTGTGGGTCTCGGAACCCTGCGAAGCCTGAACGGAACGGCTCGCTCGGTGAAGGGAATTCGGCGTCATCGAGACTCCTTAGGCGGCCTTCAGCTGGGCGTTCAGCTGCTCTTGAAAGTGTTCGCCGAGGCGCTTCCACTTCTGGGCCTTGCTCCAGTGCTCGCGGGCGGCGCCGGTCTCGGTCAGCTCGGCCTCGCGGGCGGACTTCTCTTCCGCCTGGGCCTGGACCAGGGCGCGCTTGCTGGCCTTCAGGAATAGGGTGAGCTCGTGTTGCTTGATCTCAACTTGGATCTCGAGCCGGCGCATCGGGTCGGCCGACATGGCCTGGAGGGCGGCCTCGACCTTGGGGAGCTGCTCGGCCCAGGCCTTGGGGTCGCCGGCTTCGGCGGCCTTTTCGAGCTTGCGGAGCTCGGCGGCGACCTGCTGGACCGGGGTCATACCCACAGTCGCTTCCTTCGAGCGGGTCATCGCGACCAGGAAGGGGTTCAGGCCGGGCTTCAGAAATTCGGGCTTTTGGATATTCGATTCCGGGTTCATAGCGCTCATCCTCCAGGAATCACTATTCCAAGAGTCGTGCCAGCAGGCCGCCTCGACCGAATACTATTAACCATTTGAATTATTTATTGTTTTTATAGTTACCCAAAGGCCCCTTCGCTCGTCAATACGTATGATTTGTCTAATTTTTACAGATTATCGATTAAAATATAGTATTTATAATATGTTATGAAATAGATACTGCCCTGGTATTTTTTAATATTTATTGACATATCACCTAGCGAAACGGCCCTTCGCCCCCTCCCCGCATGGCCTCCAGCTCCCGAAGCAGCCGCTGGTAATCCTGGGCCCAAGCGGGTCCCGCCTGAAGGTAGGCCGCCGCCGCCTTCGCAAGTAAGCGGCTCCCGCTCTCGATCCGCAGCGGCGGGTAGTGTTGCTGAACCGCCGGGAGCTCCGCATAGCGCCTCGCCCCCTCGGAATAGCGCGCCGCCCTTTCATAGGCCTTGGCCGCACGGATGAGGTGGCCCTCGCGACCTGCGCGTTCCGCTTGCTGAAAATAAAGCCGGTAGGCGAGGCTCGCATTCAGCTCGAATTGGAAATTGGGCAGGCTCTTGCCGGCGAGCTCATTTCCGATCAGCTCCCGCCATTGCTCCGCGGCGGCGCCGAAGGCGACGGCGGCCCGCTCGGGGGCCTGGATGCTTTGCAACAGATGGCCCCGGTCGGCCAAGAGTTCCCCCAATCCCTGGCGCAGGGCGACCTCTTTCGGATGGAGGCGACGAGGGACGGGACCCGCCCCCATGAGAAACGCTTGGAGCTCCGCCTCGAGTCCGTCCTCCGCGATCGCGAATTCCGCCAGGGCAGCCTCGGCATGGCCCTGCCCCGCCAAACGCTGGGCGATATGCAGGTGATAAAAGGCCCGCGATTGTCGATTTCCGTAGATGCTGAGCGCGGCCAGTCCCAGGACTTCGTCCCAGGTCTTCCGCGGGGGCGAGGAGGCCTGCCGTTCCTCAAACAGGGAGCCATGGGCGGCGAAGCCCGACAAGAAATAGCCCAGAGAAGTCGGCCGTACTTGCCGAAGCCGAACGGCGTCGGGCTCCGGGGCCGGCTCGATATGGAGGACGACGTAAGGGAACCCCTCATTTCGAACGAAAAGTTCGGACAATTCCAGAAAGCCAGGATGGCCTCCGATTGCCACCACAGAGCCTCGCATCAGCAAGGCGGGGCGTTGCGGATCCACTCGCATCCATCGCCCATTGCGCCAAAGCCAAGTCCCGTGCCTGGAATCCAGATCGCGAATATAGAGATTCTGCCCCGTTCGGAACAACTCGGCGTGTCGGCTACTGACCGACTCATGTCCAGGGTATTCCAATTGCGGCGCCACGGCCGGATCTCCCGGCGATCCGTCGCAGCCCAACAATATCGAGCCGTAGAAATTATTACCGCTCGACCCCTCGGGCCTTTGTCCGACGCTGTGGTTCTTCGAAAATTTCAAGATGGCGAGATCGCCTGCGGTCCGGATTCTTTCTCCGGTCCCCGAGCCCAACAGAAATCCCAGCCCCATGAACAAGGGAAGTCCGTGGGCGCCATCGCGCCAGGCCGCAAGGATTCTTTGGATAAATGGAACGAGCGGAAGGCGCGGCTCAATGCCATGGGTTTCAGCCTGAACTACCGGCAATTGCTGAAATAGTCGCAATTCGCGCGCCGCTCGGGGCGACAAATCGGTATCCCGAGTGAAGCGGCGGAGCGAGTCCCATTCGATCGGATCCTTATCCACCAGAATCAGGCTACTCTCGCTAGAGAAAGTTCGCTCTTCCGAAAGGCCCTCGCCCAATTCTTGGGGACGGTCAGCGAGCGGCGAAAGACCTCGTGGACCGCGTGGCGTCATAGGTTGTCGGCCTCGGATGCCAATAAATACCGTTCCAGGTTTTTCCGTAGCCGGTCGTTCGGGATGCGGGAGGCCTCGTATATGTTCTGCCACCAGCGGGCGAAGCCGGCACCC
Organism: bacterium; assembly: GCA_046346845.1. Lineage (GTDB taxonomy): Bacteria > UBA10199 > UBA10199 > DSSB01 > DSSB01 > DSSB01. Next base: position 18,477 of record JAXMHH010000001.1, on the reverse strand, counting down.
TGCTCCCGGTGGGCGGCCCGCAGGATGGCGCGCGCGTCCAGCAGACCGAAATTGAGCCTAAACATGATTTCCAGCGCCATGGGAATCGCGTCGATAGCCTGGGGCAGCCAGGTCTCCGGGGCGGCAAATTCCGCTGGATTGTGCCCCGTCGGGCCGAGAAAAATTTCCAGGCCGATGCGCGCGGCCAGATTTCCTTCGAGGGCCCAGCGTTCCCGCAGCTCGGGCAGGATCCTGATCAGGCCCCGGAAGAAAATCCCCAATCCTCCCGGGATGCCGGAAAGGAAACCGCGCAATGCGGCCATGGAAAGCCGGGTTCGGTCGAAGAAGGCCAGCAATTCCCCGAAGCGCGCCTCCCCTGCCGAATCCTCCCGCCATTGCCGCAGGAATTCCAACGCCTGTTCCAAGCCATTGGGGAAGGCCGGCTCAAGGCGGGCCAAATGCTCCACAAGGGCCGCGCTTTGCTCCGGATGGAAGCCGAGCCGCGAAAGCTCCTCGAGGAATTTCGGCAGGTGCTCCAAAACGCCAAGGCCGAAACGCTTCGCCACCGGCCCTTGGAACAGGATTTCGAGCAGCCGATTCGGGGACCAGCCGATGCAATTGGCCATGAGCAGCAGTTTGGGAAATTGCGCCAGGCGAATCTCCGCCTGCTGCGGGTCCATGGCGACTACGCTCCGCATCAGGGCGCGGCTCTGCTCCTGCGTCCAACCGATTTCCTGAAGCGTCTGGAGCACGTCTTTGAAACGCCACCGCGTCCATTCCGGAGACTGACCCAGCAGGGCCGCAAGATATTCGCCGGGATCCGGGATTTTTTCGAGCTGGGCGGGATCGAGCCGGACGAATTCAATAAGATTCCAACGATAGGGATCTTTTGGAGAATCGCGGTGCCGCTCCACGCGCAGAACGGTCTGCTCGCTGGGTTCGAAGGGAGAGCCGGGCTTTGCCGCCGGATCCTCCCCGAACAGGATCATGGCCCCGTCCTCGAGGGCGAGCTCCTGGCCGGGAGGGACGAAGACCCACTCCTTTCCCACCCCGTCGCTCCGCCGCTTCAAGATCCAGACCACTGGATCCCGGCTCCGATTGCGGAGGATCAGGTCGCCCTGGCGTTCTTCGAGGACGGCCTGCTCCGGGCGGAGCCGCGTGTTCTTGAACAAGTTGAGGAACTGAGGACCGCGCGTGCCCAGATCCTCGACGCGGCTCCTCAGATGCAGCATCCCGTCACGGACCCCGTAGAGCTCTTGCTCCTTCAGCCCGGCGTTTCCCGACAGATTTCGGTAATTGACATCCTTCGAGGGCTTGCTGCCGATCGTGAACTGGGTCCCGGGACGGGAGAAGGCGATCCGATGAACGCGGGCGCCAAAGAGACTGAGGTCGCGGAGGTATCTCGGGAATTCCATCCAGGCGTGCTTGGCGGGCCGTGGCGCCACCCCGTCCGCCCCGGCGATGCGCTGGAAGTTGATGTACTCCCGCTGCAGCGTCGCGGTTACCTCTTCACCGCCGAAGCGCGCCTCGTCGCGGTCGGCCGCCTTGCCCAGCTCGGTGTCGCGCGTTCGGGTTTCGGGGATCTTTACACCCTCGCCCCGCTCGCGCGAAGTCTCGGCCTCGCGGAGCTTGCCGGGTTCCAATTCATTGCCCCCTCGCGGAGGGATGCGGTTGCCGCCGCCCATCGTCACTCCCGATTTGAGATTAAAACAACCCGCCCACGTGGCTCATCAGGCGCTGCTGGAAGTGCTCACCCAGGCGCTTCAGCTTCTGGGCCTTGGCCCAGAGCTCGCGCGAGGCCGCCGTGTCGTCGGTCAGCTCGGCCGCACGGGCCTGCTGCTCGGCGCTCTGCGCCTGCTGCAGGGCCTGTTTGCTGGCCTTCAGGTAAAGGGTGAGCTCGTACTTCTTGATTTGAACTTGTACTTCGAGGCGCTTGATCGGGTCGGCGTGCACTGATTCAGAGAGGGCCACCACTTCGGGGAGCTTCACCTGCCAGCTGCGGAGGTCGCCGGCCTCGGCCAGCTTCTCCAGGGCGCGGAGCTCAATGCCCAGCTTCTGCACGGGGGTCGCCTCGGTCTGGGCCTGGCGGGACTGGGCCAGGGCGGTAAAGAAGGGGTTCATGCCCGGTTTGGCGAATTCAGGTTTCATCGACAGGTTGCCTCGCATGCTCATCCTCCTGCCGAGAATAATTACAAGATCAGTGCCAAGTATCGATTTGAAACTTCTTTATAACCAATTGAATTTATTAATTAAAATTTCTAATCCCGAAAGGGTCAAATTTTTAAATATGTATGTTTTGTGCAATAACTAAAAAAATAAAAAATTATTTAATAAAAACAATATAATATAATCAATATATTATGCTGTTTAATTATTAATTTTATTGAAGTTTTTTACGCTATTTCTCAGCGAAAAATTCCGTCTGGGCTTTGTTGAGCCTGGTAGGCGATGATTTTTTCCCGGACCCGTCGCACGGATTCGGAGGATTCCCCATAGGCCCGGACAAAATATTCTGCCGCCCGCTGCAGACAGGCCAGGGTCGATCTCGGCTCTTTCGGGGCATAGGTTTCATGCCAACGGCGCTCACGCGGCGATTCAAAGGGGAAATACTCCGCCCATTTTTCATAGGCTTCTGCAGTCGCCGCGTGGTCTTCCCAACGCTTGTGGGTCCAGACGGCGGAACGATACATTTGGAACATGCGCAAACCGGCTTCTTGCAGCAGCTCCGCCGCCTTGGCGTCTCCGGCCGCCGTCTTTTCGAAATGCTGTAACGCGCGGGTGAGAAACATTTCCGCCACCTCGAAATTTTTCTGCCGGGACCAAAACTCCCCTGCCTCCAGGTAGGCGCAACCCAAAACCCGCCAAACTTCCCCGGCGAAGGCCCGATTGTCCGGATTGCGCGGACCGAGCTTGGCCCATTCCGCCTCGGCGGCCTCCACCGCCCGCTCCAGCAAGAGGCGTCCACGACGGTGATTAAGGCGACCGCTCTCCCCCTTCGCCATGTCCAAAAGGAGCTCGGCCCGCTCCAAGCCGCGGGTGAAGAAAATTTTCAACCGTTCCCTCCGAGTCAGATCGATCGGGTAGGCTCCCGGAGGTTTACGCTGCTGAAAGAGCGGGAGGCGACTGGTGAAAAAGGGATAACCGGGAGAAAAATTCGCCAGCCCGCCCAACACCGGCTTCAACCGGAAGCTGCCGGCATCGTCACCGGCTTCGATGCGCAGGACGGCGGGTTGTCGTGCGGCCTCGAGGCCGCGGCCTTGCTCCGGAGGAAAGCTTAGTCCCAAGGCAAGGTAATCCCCCTCGCGGAGTTGAAAGGGCGGTCCCTCGGCAGGCAAGGCCTGCCATTGGTATTCGTGCCAGACCCAATTCGCAGGCTCGGCGGTGAGCGAGCGGGCGTAGAGTTGCTGGCCACGGCGAAACAGCTCCAAAGCTCGCGGCGTAAGTTCGGCGCCGCCCTTCAAGATCAGATCGGCCGACTCGTGGCTTCCGCGCGGATCGCCGCCCAAGACGAAAGGCTGGTCTCGGGATGTCATCGGGATGGCGTAAGCCTCCTCCACTGAGTAATAGCGACGCGTCGCCCCTGGGCCCAATAAAAAGCCCAGGCCCATGAACAGCAGGCCGTGCGGGCCTTCGCTCCAGGTACGGTAAAGGCCCCGGAGGTATTCCGCTATCGCGGCAAGTCCTCGAACCGGAGCCACCCTCACAGTGGCGGGACGAGTCGCAAGGGCCTGAAAAGAACTAAGTCCCGGCTCGAAGGACGAAGGGGTAAACTTCGCTTCAAGCTCGAGACGAGGGCTCTCCCTCTCGAGCAAGCCGTGTCCGGGACGCTCATACTCCTCGCGCGTGGTCTCTCGCGACACTTCGAAAACCTTTCCAATTTCTCCCCGCAGGGGTCCAGGCGCCATGCTCGCTCCTAATTCTTTCCAGGATGATACTGTTTCATTTCTTCCAAAAGCCCATCCAAAGATACTTTCCAATCCCGGAAGAATACTTCGTGCTCCGGCTTCATCAATTCAAGGAAGGTGGGGACGACGTCCTCGCGGTAGGCGCCGATTAAAGACTCCACGACCTGCCGAGACCGTTCCGCCGGGATACCAAAGCCCTTGAGGTAGGTGGCGAAGCGAGCGGCGTGGTTCAGAACGTAGGACCAATAGATCCGATCGTCCCAGCGCGGCGGTGCCTCAGGCCCCTGTCCCCTAAGGTCCGAGGCCCCTTGCAAGATCCGGCGGGTGCGAAAGGCGACTTCAACCGCGGGCTCCGCCTCCCAATCGGCCTCGAGCATGAACCTGGCGATGGAGCTCATCGCCTCCGGAGAGGCAACCTCGTCGCGCTCCTCGAAGCCTTCCAAAATGCGAAAGATCAAGGCCTCGGCGCGATCGGCCGAAAGCCCCCAAGAGCGGAATTTACGGATCAGCGTGGGTATTTGCTCGACGTTCTCCAAAAAATTGAGCGGAACCAGGTCGAAGTTGTCGATCCAGCGCGAAAGTTCGCCGGCCGAATAGCCTTGCTGGCGCATGTTTTTGAGGACGTTCAGGATTTTCTGGGGTTGTTGCGGCGGATTGAGCAGGAAGAAAAAATTGATCAGTAGGCGTTCCGTCAAATAGAAGACGGAGGCAGGGTCGGGCGTCCCCTCCTTAAATTCCGCAAATACTTCGCGGAGAAAATCAATCAAGGAAACGGGATTATACCGCATCGCGCCCAGCGTGATCGCCGTGATCGATTCCAAGATATTTTCTTTCAGAAATTCGACGCGAGCCTGGGGCTCGCCGCCGAGGGCCTCGGCCTCCCGCACCATGGCGCGGACCGCCACCGACAAGGTCGAGTTGGAAACAAAGGAGAAACGGCGCCCCAGCTGACGAACTAGGAAGTCTTCCAATTGGTCTTCCGCGTGCGCCAATTCCATAATCTTCCAACGACCGGCGGCGTCCTGTCCCGCTTCGAATCGATAGACGCGGGTTTTCTCGGGACGGTATCCGCTGCGATTCGCCCAGCGGGGTTTCTCGCCCACCGCGAAGACCGCGCCCGGCGCCAATTGCAGCCGATCGCCGAGCAGCATCGTCTTCCACTCGCCCCCTTCCAGGAGCCAAAGCTTGATAGCGGGATCCTTCAGCACCAGGAACGCGGCGTGGTGATTGGTGCCGAGGATGCGGGAGAGCGGACCGGTGACCTCCTCCAACTCGGGATGGTTCGTGGGCGGCCAACCGGGCTCCAGAGGATGCAGCAGGTCCAAGGGGTGCTCGGCTTCGAAACCGGGATCCCGGCCCAGCAGGAAGGACGCGCCCATCAACAAAAAGCCATGGGGTCCTCCGGCCCATTGCCCGTAGAGGTTTTTGAAAAAATTGCGGGCGCGGGTCCACCAAGAGCCGCTTGGCGGATGGGGTAAAGCCGCCGCATCCCTTCCCGGAACAATACTGGAAGCGCGTTCCCCGCCCCTCCTCGAGGGCTTCGCGGCGAGGGACTGAAAGGCCTCCAGAGCGCCCGCCCCATTGCCGAATCGCGCCTCCATTGGGAGGGAATCGGGACTCCGCGTTTCATCAAGGCGGAGCCTGGGACGGAGTTGGAAACCAGCCGCCAGCCCTTCCGTATCGCGGGACTCGAGGGCCTTGACTGCTTCGGAAATACCGTTGCGACTGACTTTCGGGTTGCCGGGCATGGAGCATCCTTCCTCCTAGAGGATCCTCCTGCGCTGGAATATTCAAAGAACATACCAAGTCGCAGAATTTATTTTAACTATTTGATTTTATTATGTAATTAAATATACCCACCCTTAGTCTAGATCTTTGCTTCAAAGATATCTGACTTAATTGTCACATTATATCAAATATCATCCATTTTTATTTCTGATTATAACCATATGTTTTTAAAAGATATTTTAATATTAATTAAATATCTCTCAGTTCTTACATGGGACGGTTAGCCCAAAAAACTTCCCCACCCCGGGAAAATGCAAAATTATTTAAAATAATTTCAAGCACTTAAAAAGCATCCCCGAAGCGCACTCCATCCTGGCACGCCGCTTGTAATGACTAGCTAGCGTGCCTGAAGGCACAGAACAAATCTCTGTACCAGCCCTATTTCCTCATCCTCAGGGGCCGCGACATCAGAGGGTCGCGGCCCCACCAGGGTGAGGAAAGGGCAGAATATAAAGGGGGCAAGACCATGGGTTTTTTTGATGAAGCGGAAGTGAAATGCATGGCGGGAGTCGGGCTTTCCGCCCTGGGCGTCGGGGCCTTGGGATTACCGCTGGCCGTCGACGGTTGCAGCGAGGCGGTGGAAAAAGTCGTGGAGCAGGCCGAAGCCGTCATCGATCGCGCTCCCGACGTCGCCCAAGACGCGGCCTGCTTCGCGACGGATACCTCCGCACTGCTGCTCGGCAGCCTGACCCCCTTTGCTCCCCTAACCACCCTGACGATGCGCTACATGCCCTCCGCCTGCAGCCAAGAGGGCGACGAAATTCTCGAAGCTTTGAAAAACGCAGTCCTGGAATCCCCCTTTCTCATCGGTTTCGGCGGCATCGCGACCTACCTGATGGACAAGGCGATCTCGAAACAGGATGCATTAGACGCCATGAAAGCCTTGGGCGAAGGTCTGGCGACCTCGCTGCTCGCTGGCTCCCTGATCCATCTCGGCGCCGCGGTGAAGATGCCTCGGGCCCTCCGCCAAGTTCCCGGCTTCCACCAGCGTCTGATCGAAACCATCGAAGGCCATAAGCAGCGCCTCGAAGCGGTCGAGACCTTCCGCATCCGCCGTCTCCTGACCCCCGAGCAAATGGAACGGCTCTACCAGGAGATCAACGACCAAACCAAACGCCAGCTCCAGGAGCTGTAAGCCTAAGGAGAAAGTCATGGGAGATTACTTCAAGCAAACTTTTGAGAAATGCGTCCTGGGCGTGGTCGACGCGGCTATTCAAGGCCGTCCGATTTCACCAAGCACCGAGGAAAATTGCGCCGTGGCCGCCCGCGAACTTCGGGAGGCTAAGGAGCTGGCGGAGAAAAATCCGCCGAAGCCCAAACCGGCCGAAAAAACGAGGCAGGCTCACCATGCCGACGCGAAGGCCCTGCGCAAACTGATGCCGCCGCCCAAAACCCGGACCTACATCTTGTTGCAGGAAAACAAGGTTTACGACCCGAAGCAATCCAGCGAGAGGATCGAGAAATTACTCAAATCCAGCTCCTTCGGAAAGCAATTCAAGAAAAATATGACACCGGAGCAGCGCGAGCAGTTCTTAAAAAATTTCGGCGCCGAAATTTTGTTGAAAGAAAGGTCGCTGATGAAACGCCTGCTCCAAGACCACATCGAGCTCAATAAACGGTAAAAATATTTTCCGATTCGGGGGCACTCCCCTACCGAAGTGTTTAGGTAGGAGCAAGGGTGGCGGTCGCGAAAGCGACCCCACCTTTTTTTCGTCTTAAGAGTGGGACGAAAAAAAAGCAAATCGCGCAAGGAATCTCTCGCTTTTGGCAAGGTTTTGCTATTCGGAGGGAATGGTGCCCGCCGCCATCGGATCTCCGCCCGATTGCAGGTCCTCGAGGATGGAATTCTGCAGCGCCTCTGTTCCCGAGTTGAAGAGGGAAAATTTCAAGCCACGGCTCACCGCCGAGGCCGCCCCCGCGCCCAGACTGGCACCCAATGCCGAGGCGGCCGACTGGAAGGCACGGCCCAGCTCGGTGGGCTCTTCTTCTTCAGCGGGATAGCAGACGGCCTGACCGGTATCTTCGTCGAAGTAATCCACGTCATCGTCGGGACAGCCACTGACTTCGCTCTCCAGGGCCGAGACGCGCAGGCTCTCCAAGGCCTGGGAAATGGCCGAAGGCTCCGGCAGGGACGGGTCCGCGCCGGGGACCGGGTCCGATCCGGAGGATTCGTCTAGACACAGCATCCAAAAGATATTCCCCATGGCCTCGCGCTGCATCGGCCCCGCCGCGTCCAATTCCTTGATGAAGGCGCGAAACTGGCGGCGGTTCTGGATGGAATAGACGAAATAGCTGGTAATTCCTTGGCCGGGACGGCAGACGTGGTCGGGCACTAAAAATTCCACCGCGCCCATCTCCATCAGGGTCTGCACATCGGCGTAAAGCACCTCTCCTCCCACCGCGATATCGGAGAGGCGAAGCGTCATCTCGCGCTGCCGCGGCAGGTGGACCTTGACCTGAACGCGGTCCGCAAAACTCGCCTCCCCCCATAGCCGGCTGCGAAACTCCGCCAGCGCGCCCGGCTTCGCTCGCCCCTGTCCGGCACCCGGGGAGCTGAGTTGAAATTGCATCGATTGATGTTCAGCCAAGGCCGCATCGTAATCGGCAAGGCAAAGTTTTTGGCTGCAGGCGGGGGCGGCATGCGCCACCCGAAAAATCTTGTCCGGCATCTTGGCTCCTTCGGGGGTCCAAAGCGGAACCCCACTCCTAAAATTGCAAAGCGTGGGCCAACCCCCTCTCAAGGCCGCCGCGCAAGCCGCTGAAATTATTATCGATTATTTCAAACCCGATCGGGCTCGTATCCTGGATTGTCCAAATAGTGTTAATTTTCTTCATCGATCAAAATTTCCCTTTGAAAACAATGGGAAATACTTAATACTTCTAACGGCATCGAAGTTGATTTTTTAAACAAATCCCGGATCGCAAATCGCAATGGCCCGAAAAAAAGCCTCTAAGCCAAGCCTGCCCGCCCTGTTTGCCGACCGCTACCGGATCGAGCGGGAACTGGGCCGCGGCGGGGGCGGCATCGTGTTTCTCGCCGAGGACCTGCGCCTGGGCGGCGTCCGAGTCGCCCTGAAGGTCCTCGATCTGAAGGAAAACGAGGACCCCAACCTGGCCCTCGCCCTGGAAAATGAATTCCGCGCCCTCACCTCCCTCCGTCACCGCAACCTGGCGCGGGTCTTGGATTTCGGTCGCAACGAGACCTCCCTGCATCTCAGCTCGGAATGGATCGACGGCGTCGCCCTCGACGAGGCCGCCCGCGCGGCGGATCTCAACACCGTATTTCGCCTCGTCGTCGAGACCTTGCGTGCCCTGGACTACCTGCACAAGCGCGGAGTCCTCCATCTCGATCTCAAGCCGGCCAATATCTTGGTGTCCGATCCGGGGCGCAGCGGGGAACTCAGCGTGCGCCTGATCGACTTCGGGCTCGCGCAATGGAAGCGCAAGGGCCTGCAATCCACCGGCGGAGAATTTTCCGGAACGCCTCCCTATGCGGCCCCCGAGCAGATCCTGGGACAAGCGGTCGGTCCGGCGACCGACCTCTATGCCCTCGGCATGATCCTGCACCGGCTCTTCGCCAAGGAATTTCCCTTCCCGAGCCAGGACCCGCTGCAGATCATGCAATTACAGATGTACGGCGAGGCCCGGCGGGCCCAGCAGCTGCATGAGGCCCTGCCCGACTCCTTCGCGGACCTGTTGCAACGCTGCGTCGCCCGCGATCCCGCGCGCCGCTTCGCGAATGCCGCCGAGCTCTTGCAGGCCATCAACCTCTCACTGGAGGAAAACTTCGGCCTCCGCGATTCCAAGGCCCCCGCCCAGATCTTGGAGGAATCCGACTATCGGTTCCGGCCGGAACTCTTCGAGCGGCTTCGCCTGGCCTTAAGCCGTCCCGAGCCCCTTCGCATCGCCATCCGCGGCGGCATCGGCCTCGGCAAGACGCGCCTGCTGACGCAGCTCAAGGAAACGCTGCAGCTGCAAGGCGGACATCCCTTGCTCCTGAATCGGCCCCCCAGCCCGGAAGAAATCGCTTTCGCGCGACTCCAGCCCCTGCTCTGGGACTGGAACGAGGCGGGCGCCTCGCTGACACCCGAGTCGGCATGGGTGAGCGAGCCAGCTCAGGGATCCTGCGTCTTGGCCTTGCCCGAATCGGTCCCCGTTCCGGAGGGCTTTCAAACCGAGGCCTTGGCGCCGCTCTCCCGGGAGGAGATCACCGCCTTCCTGACGGCGGAGATCGAGGATTTTCCCCGCGAAGCGGGTGCGGAATCCATCCTCGCGCAATGCAGGGGCCGGCTGGACCACCTGGAAAACCTGCTCCAAGCGATGCGGGAAGAGGGATTGCTGCTCTGGGGTCCTTCGGGGTGGCGCTGGAGCGGCTCCGAAACCTCCGCCTTGGAGGGCCTCGCCGCCCGGCAGGAGGCTCGCTGGAAAGACCGCCGACAGCAGGTATTGGAGCTGCTTCGCCTCGCGCCCCTCGGCATGGGAACGGAGGCCATGGCCGGCATCCTCCGGGTGGCGCCCGCCGTCCTCGAAACGAAGCTCGAGGCCTGGCGCGGCGCCGGCCTGCTCTCCCGCCGCAGCGACCACGGCGACTCCCTGTGGACTGTGGTCCAGCCCCGGGACGAGGCAGACCGGGCGCTGAACTTGAATTGGGAGGAGCTCCAAGAAGAATTGGCCCAGCGTTACCGAAGGGACGAATTCTCCGCCGGGGCCGGATTATGCGACCTGCTGCGGAAGGGCGAGACCCCGCTCGAGGCGATCCCCCTCCCCATCCGCATCCTGGGCGCGCGCCACTACGCCGCCATGGGAAGAAACGAGGACGCGCTGGCGCTCCTGCCGAAGGAAGCCCCCGCGGACCCGGCATGGGCCGGCCTCCATTGGGAGATCCGGACTCGTTCGCTCGGCGCCTCGGGCAAGATCGCCGAGGCTGGCGGCGCCTTGGACCAGGGCCTGGAAAATTACCGCGCCGCCGGCGACTCCTCGGGGCTCGCCCGCCTCTGGAACATGAAGGGATGGCTCCTGCAAAAGGAAGGGCGCCTAGCGGAGGCCTTGCCCACCTACGAAAGGTCCTTGGATTTCGCGATCGCGGCGGGAGACCGCTACGCCCAAGGTCAAGCCGAGCTGAACATGGGGTGTCTGCACCAAGACCAAGGCCAACTCGAGCTCGCGGGGAAATTCTACGACCGGGCCTTGGAGAGCGGGACGGTCTCGGACCACCCCTTGCTGCAAATCAAATCCAACCTCAACCGCATCAATTGGCTCTACACGGCGGGGCGCGTCTCCGAGGCCGAGGCGGCCTGCTACGAAATGCTGCGGCTCGCCTTGCGGCAGAATTATCCGGAAGAGCAGGCCAAGGCGCTGAACTTCCTCGCCCTCTTCGCCGGACAGCGCGGCGACCACGAGCGGCAAGGCCGATACCTGGATCAGGCCCTCGCCACCCTGGGCCAAGGGGCGACGACCGTGTGGCTTCCTCAGCTTCATTTCAACCGCGCCCACCTGCATTGGAACGAGCAGAGATACACGGCGGCGCAATTGGACGCCGAGGCGGCCTTGGCCTCGGCCACTCGATTGGGCGTCCCCTTCCTGACCGCTTGGTGCGAATTGCTGCTCGGAAAAATCCTGCGCGACCGGCGCAAACCGGATTTCGCCGGGGCCGAACGCCTCTTGTCGGGCGCCCGGGACAAGATGAGGAAACAAAAGGTTCAGCACCTGCTGTGGGAGGCGGAGTTTGATTTAGGGCTGTTGGCCAAGCGCCGGGGCGACCGCGCCGCGGCCGGGGCCCATTTTCTCGATGCCAAACGGGAGCTGGAGGCCCTGCTTCCGCAGCTCCCGGAAGGCCTCCGGCAGAGCTATTTGCGGGATCGAAAATTGGAACGGATCAACGAGGAGTTCAACGACTTATAACGGAGGAAACCATGCCACTCACCGACTCTCAGCTCGACGTGGGCACCTATGAGAAGATCTTCGAGATCTCGAAGCGCATCCTCGCCCAAATGAACCTCGATCGCCTCCTGGACCTGATCCTAGACGAGGCCATCCAACTGTCCGGGGCGGAACGCGGCTTCGTGGTCCTCTTCAAGGACGAAGGCATTGAGGTGCAATCGGCGCGCAACATGGACAAAGAGAGCCTGAAAAAGGCCCGCGAGAAGGTCTCGACCTCCATCATCCGGGAAGTCACCCAGAGCCGGAACGCCGTGCTCACCCTTGACGCCGGCGAAGAGGCCAAGCTCAAGGGCTCCGAAAGCGTTCACCGCATGAAACTGCGCTCGGTTCTGGCCGTGCCCCTGAAGAGCGGCGAGTCCATCCAAGGCGTCATCTACCTCGACAACCGCTTCGCCTCGGGCGTCTTCCAGGAAAACCACGCCAAGGTGGTCTCGGTCTTCGCCGACCAGGCCTCCCTGGCGATCAGCCACGCCCGCCTGCTGGAAGAAAATCGGCAGCGCCAAAAGGAGCTCGAGAACAACCAAAAGGTCATCCTGCGGCTCAACAAGGCCCTCGAAGAGAGGGTCGCCGACCAGGAACAGGAACTGGAGCGGGTGAAGCTGCAACTGGAATCGCAGGAACCCGAGGGGCCGCGCGCCGACAAGTACCACGAGCTGATCGGCGAATCCCACGCCATGAAGGAGCTGTTCAAGACCCTCGACCGGATCGTGGATTCCGACGTGGTCGTCTACATCCACGGCGAATCGGGTACCGGCAAGGAGCTGATCGCCCGCGCCCTGCACTTCAACGGCCCCCGCAAGGGCAGGATCTTCGTCTCGACCAACTGCGCCTCGTATTCCGAGACCCTGCTCGAATCGGAGCTCTTCGGCCACGTCCGCGGGGCCTTCACCGGCGCCGAGAAGGACAAGAAGGGCATTTTCGAATACGCCGACGGCGGGACCGTTTTCCTCGACGAGGTCGCCGACATGAGCCCCGGCATGCAGGCCAAGCTGCTCCGCGTCCTCCAGGAAGGCGAGATCCGCCCGCTCGGCTCCAACAAGACCGTCAAGGTCAACGTACGCATCATCTCGGCGACCAACAAGGATCTGGGCGAGCTGGTGAAGGAAGGAAAATTCCGCAAGGACCTCTTCTACCGGCTCAACGTGGTGCGCCTCAACCTGCCGCCGCTGCGCGAGCGCAAGCCCGACATCCCGCTGCTCGTCGACCACTTTATGAAGAAGAACAAGATGGGCATCCCCGCCAATTTTCTCTCGATCGAGCCCGCCGCGGTGAAGGCCCTGATGACCTACGACTGGCCGGGCAACATCCGGGAGCTGGAGAACGAGATCAACCGCGCCCTGGTCATGGGCAAGGGGGAGATCACCAAAGACCTGCTCTCGGAAAATGTCCGCGAGAAGTACGAGTTCGAGGAAGAGATGATGCGCGACCTCAACCTCGACCGGCAGGTCTCCGCCTTCGAAAAGCGGATCATCGACAAGGCCCTGCAAGAGGCCCAGGGCAACAAGGTGAAGGCAGCCAAGCTCCTGGGCATCTCCCGCTTCACCCTCCACCAGAAGATCCGCAATCTCGAGATTGAGCCGGTCAAGCGGCGGGTGACCCCCGAGGAGGTCGCCCGCGTCTTGAAAGAATGTAAGGGAAACAAGGCCTTAGCTGCCAGGAAGCTGGGGATTCAGCGCCAGACCCTCTACCATAAGCTGGACCGTTTCACCGAAAAAGGAATGGAAAAATCATAATTTGACGCAATTGATGGCGCCCCCGCGCCGATAATAAACCCGCCTACTTTGCGTGGAACCCCTGGGGTAAAGGGCGTAACATAAGCCCTAAAGGACAAGGGTTTGGGGGTCGCATGGGTTTCCAAAATCGTTTCGCTTCTTTCTTCCTCCCATTGGCTCTGGCAGGGGCCCTCTTGGGCTGCGCGGGCGTCTCGCCCGGCGGCGGAGGCTCAGCCGCTCCCGCCGGTGTCCCTGCGCCCATCGCGGCGGGGCAAAACAGCCTCGACGCCGGGAATCAGGCCGCGCCCGATAACGGCGGCTCCGGCGGCCTCGGCGGCGATGTCGCCCAGGGCCAATCCGTCCCCAGCACCCAACTGAGCGACAACATCGTCGGCGGCGCCTGTGCAAGCCGCTTCTTCGTCAAGGTCCGAGTGTTCCGCAATGGCAGGGAACAGTTCTGCAACTCCAACGGCGAGTTCCTCACCCAGGCAAGGATGTTCGAAGCCGAGGCGAATACCGGGACCACCGGCACCAACGCCCTTCCCGAGGATCCAGGCCCCGGACCGCAAGTCCAATTTTTCTTCGAAGTACCGGGATCCCCCTCCGAACCCAGGAACCTCACCGTCTATACCCATTGCGGGGACGATGGCCGGTGGATCACCGGACGGAACGACCTAGCGTTTTTTTATGTCCCCGCGGAAAAGCTGAAATGCGGGATCTTCCGCGCCAAAACCCATGCGGAATGGGAGGTCGGCGAAACGCCCGTCCTCAGCGATGAAAGCACCGTCCCACCCCTGCCGGGATTCAGCGAGGCCCTGGGCGGATTTCTCATGGAGGTCACCCTCGATCTCGGCATGGGCAAAGCCGGGACGGTTGTCACCCCCGCGAGGATGCATATCCGATGATAGATAGAGGATAGAAACCATGCGCCTGAATGCAAAATTACCGATAGCGCTTTTGATCAAGACCGGACTGTTCTGCTCCCTCCTCGCTTGCAGCGGGATGAGCGGGAGCGGCAGAGCCCCCGGCGTCGCCGGGGACGGCGGCCCTGGCGGGGCCCTCGACGCCGGAAACTCCATGGGGGGTGGAAGCGGTGCTAGCGGCGGAGGCCTTGGCTCCGGCGGGGACCTGGGGCAAGGCGAGGGTGTCCCCAGCACCCAGACTAGCGAAGGCAGCATCGGCGGCGGCTGTCGCCTGTCGTTTCGGGTCAACGTGCGGGTGATTGAAAACGGCTATGTCCGGCTCTGCGACGGCAGGAGGGGCCCTAAGGAGAATATGGCGGATGTGGTCGCCCCGACGGTCAATGCCTCGATGAAGTCCCTGAGGATGATGGGCGAGGTTGGCGACCTGCCGACCGAGGCCGTGGACGATCCTCAACCGCTGGGCCCGGCGCCGCGGATCACCTTCTCCCTCTTGCTGGGAGGGGCCCCGCAGACCCAAAGCTTTGACGCCGAGTGCAAAGCCGACGGCTCTTGGCAGTCTCCGGAAAGCGCCTTGTTCTACCGAATCGGCATGGATTCCTCCGGCCGCTGCGGCCATGCCGGGGCCCAGGCCTCGGCCCAAATGAAAGTCGACGACCAGATTTACAGCAGCTCCATCTTTAACGGACCGCCCTTCCCCGAGCAGGACGCAAACGGCAATATCCCCCTGCTCCTCACCATCCACCGTTAGCCGCAAAAAAAGGCGAACCCGGAGAAACCAACCGAAATAGGACAAGGGGCTCGGCGGTCTCCCCGGGTTGCCAAAAGCTCTCACAAATTTTCCCCACACCCTAAAAAAATCCCCGGAGACGCCATCCTAAGGACAAGGGGCGGACGGCGACTCCGGGTACAAATTCCTAAAACTCGCTGGGCTCCTCGGGCTTGGCGGCGCGCTGCTCCGCGGCCTCGAGGTCATGGAGAACGTTCCCCATCCCTTGGGTCAATTCCCCGAAGGGGATGGTGACATCGTCCCAATCGTTGGTGTACCAATGGGTGTCGGTGTCGTAACGGACGTAGGCCAGGCCCGTGAAGCGCGTGCCCTCCTGGGCCAGGGAGCCCTGTTCGATGGCGTCCTTTCCGTATTTGATCTCTCCCTTCAGCCAAGTCAGCACCTCGGGGACCTGCTTCGAAAGGAACTGAAGCTTCTCGGAATCCTGGCCCTGAATCTCCTTCACCACCCGGGCGAGGAAATAGGTCTGCGAAGCCCGGGGCAATTCCGAGAGGGCGTCCTTCAGGGCGTTGATCTGTTGGTCGGAATCCAGCGCGGTGTCGTAGAGGATCTCCGCGACCTTGCCGGGCACCTGGGAATTCTCCAGGCCGCTCTTCCCCTGCAGGACCAAGTCGAGGTTCTTCGCCTCGGCGTCCGCATGGATCAGGCCGCTTTCCGGGCTGCCCTCCTCGCCCAAAGGATCGCCGATCGCCGCTAGGGCGCCGGCCTCGTCCCCGCCCCAATAGGAGCGATCCGTGGAGAGCTCGCGATTCACCGCGTCGCCGATGGCCGCGGCCTTGCCAGAGGCGCGGTCCGCCTCGGCGGTGATGGCCTCGGAGCGCTTGCGGTGGGCGTCGAGCAATTCCACGAGGGAGGCGAGTTCCTCCTCCACCGGCAGCTCGGGGTCTTGTTCCAGGCCGCTGCGGAGTTCGGCGAGCTTGCGCTTGGCCTTGTCGCGCTGGGCGTCGCTCAGCTGCTCATCCTTGGCGACATCGGCCTCGACCTGCTTCAGGTAGGCCTCGGCCTTTTCCTTGGCCTCCCCTTGCGCCTTGGTCTCGGCCGCGGCGGCGGGATCGGGGAGCTCCCCGCCCGCCTCCATCCCCATGGCCTCTTCCAACTGCTGGAGGTATTGGTCCTGAGGGATGCCACCGCCCCTCGTCGGCGAGGCCCCGTTTTGGAGCGAGGCCAGGCCGGCGCCCGAGGGCTCCTCGCCCGTAAAAAAGTCGTAAGTCCCGTATTCCGCTCCGTACTCGGCGTCGAAATCCACGGCGGCTGGCTCCGGATATCCCGAGGCCGCCGGCACCGGCGAGATCCCGTAGCGGTTTAGATAGAGATTGGATGGATTTGGAGTGCTCATTCCGTCCCCCTTCATGGCCGGCATCGCTGGTCGGCTGACCCTAGAGAAAAGCAGAACTCATGCCAAAGGGCCCAAGGGGGAGGTTTAATTTTTATTAAATAAATTCAGGTAGATAGAAGCAAGGCGGGATTCAGGCCTGAATGCTAAAAGTGTATTAATTGTTAAAAAATAAAAAAATACAAAATAACTAATTAAAAATAATATAAATTTTTAAAAAAATAATAACTGTCTAAATAATAAAAAAATAACCTTTTTACTCAAATATGGTCTTCTACGCGAATGCCGGCCTTTTCAAAAAAGCCCTTCAGCTTGGCCTTGATCCGCTCTTCGATCTGTCGGGCCCGTTCCCGGCTGATCCCGTATTCATCGGCGATCGCCTGCAGGGTCCGGGGCATTTCGGAAAGGAGCCGCTCCTGGAAGATCTTGGCCTCGCGTTCGTTCAGGGTCCTGGCGAAGTCTTTGAGCTTCTCCTCCAGCACATCTTTGAAGGCGGCCTGATCGAGGGCCTCCTCGATGGGCGGGGCCTCGGCCTCGAGCAGGTCGATGTGCCGTTTGTCGTCGTCCTCCCGAATCGGCGCATCCAAGCTCAGGTCGCTCTGCCCCAGGCGCTGTTGCATCTCCTCGACCTCTTCGGGCTTCACCTGCATAGCGGCGGCCAGCTCCTTGGTCCCGGGACGAAACCCCAGCTTCTCCAGGCGTTCTTTCTCTTTCATCAAGTTGAAAAAGATGCGGCGCTGGGCCTGGGTCGTCCCGATCTTAATGAGGCGAAAATTATCGAGGATGTGCTTGAGAATGTAAGAACGGATCCACCAGCCGGCGTAATGGCTGAGTCGCGCGCCCTTGTCGGGATCAAAGCTCTTCACCGCCCGCATCAGCCCCAGGTTTCCTTCCTGGATCAGGTCGAGCAGGTTCCCATAGGCGGTACGATACTCCGAGGCGATCTTCACCACCAGGCGCAGGTGCGAGGTGACTAGCTTGCGCGCCGCCTCCCGGTCGCCGGTCTCGCGATAGGCCTGCGCCAAGTCCCGCTCTTCTTGGGGGGTCAGGAAGGGATAACGGCTTACCTCCCGCACATAGCGCTTGAGGGGATCGACGGGCTCCAGCGGGTGCTGGGGATAGACGGTCGGCAAGGGACTAGGATGGCTGGACATGCGGGATTTCCTTTTCGACAAGCTCGATGCTACGCTCATGTTCCCCCTCCTTACTGAAGAATAATTGGAATTGGCAATAAGGGATTATTTTCTCGAGGCGCTCCGGCCATTCGATCAAGGTCAGGGCCCCGGGAGCCAACATCTCGTCCCAGGCCAATTCTTCGGCTTCGGCGGGGTCTTTCATGCGATAGAGATCGACGTGGTAGATGCGAAGACCACCTCCCGAATATTCCTCCACCAGGGTGAAAGTCGGGGAAGGGATTTCTTCCGGAGCGACCCCGCTCCAATGAGAGATGACCCCTTTGGCGAAGGAGGTCTTACCTGTGCCCAATTCCCCGCGAAGCGCGACTGCGGCGCCTCCCTCCAGGTCCGCGGCAAAACGGGCCGCCAAGTCCACGGTCTCTTCGACTGAACGAGAATGCCACCGGGATTTCATGGCACGGCCTCCGAGAGGCGACGGGCGATCTCCGAAGCCAGGGTCCCTCGGTCGCCCTGCCGCTCGGCGAGCAGGTCCCCGGCCCGGCCGTGCAAAAATACCGCGGTCGGCACGGCGATCTCCGATTTGAGGCCCTGTGCCAAGAGACCGGCGATCGTCCCGGTCAGGACGTCACCGCTCCCGGCGGTGGCCAGGTTGGGACCACCGCTCGAATTGATCCAGACCTGGCCCTTTGGCCCGGCGATCACGGAGCGATAGCCCTTCAACACCAACCAACAGCGGTGACGGCGGGCGAAGCGGCGGGCGCTTTCGACCGGCCGCGCCTGAATTTCGGAAACGGGGCGCCCGCAGAGCCGGGACATCTCCAACAGATGCGGGGTCAAGACGGCGCCGCGCAACAGCGCGCCACGGCCCTTCAGGGCAGCGAGGTTGTTCAAGGCGTCGGCGTCCAAGACCTTGGGCTGCTTGAGGTGGCGCAAGACCTGCCGCAAGAATTCCCTCAAACTCTCACTTTGACCCA